>NZ_CP109583.1:1276250-2552500 GCF_036250755.1 Streptomyces uncialis
AATTCGAACGGGAACTCGGGCACACGCTCGACCTGGAGAAAATGCTCAAGATGTGCCTGATGCACGATCTTGTAGAGATCGAGGCCGGCGATCCATCGGCATGGAGCACTCAGCACAGCCCGCAGCTCCGGCAGACCAAGGCACTCATCGAGGAAGAGGTCGCCCAGCGCCGGTTCTCACCGCTCCCCGGCGAACTCGGCTCCGAGTTCCTCGGCCTGTGGCACGAACACGAAGCAGGGACGACACCCGAGGCCCGGATCGTACGGGCAGTGGATCGGCTCAACCCCGCTCTCATGCGCTACCTGACCGGCCAGGGATGGCGTGACGTGAATGCAGACGCAGAGGCCCTGGACAACCTCCAACTGCCCCGACTCGAGGTGAGCGGGACTCTCACCGCCATGTACCGGATGGTCAGGGACGACGCGGTGGCACAGGGGCTGCTCACCACCACGAGCGCGGAGTGACAGGCGGCCGGCGCCGCCACTGAGCACGGCATCACGCGGATGAGATCCGACCCCCGGCCACACGAGCCAGCCCCGGACTGTTGACGGTCCGGGGCTCGCGAACTGTTCGGCAAGCGGCGGCTGAGGCAGACCGCTTACTGGAGCGGCACGCCGACCGGCAGCTGCCGGATGCGGCCCTGGTCCGTCGATCCGATCGGCGCGGTCCAGCCCGAGCGGGCGCGGGCGTCGATGACGATGTGCTGATGTCCGGGCGCTCCCGGCACGTTCGATGTCCGGCCCGCCGACGACCACCACGATGACGACCTAGGAGCGCGAACTCACGTAGGCCGAGGACAGGAGTCGAGGACCTGATGACGAGAGAGCGCCGCAGCGCTGCAGGCCCGTATTCCGGGTACGACGGGCTGCCCGCCCTGCACGCGACGGAGGTGGAGCTGCCGCTGATCCACCCGTACGCCCCGGTATCCGCCAGCCAGCCGTAGCGCTACCCCCGCGCAGGCGGGAACGACACTTCTTGACCTGTGGGTTTGTTGCGTGATCATGGATTTTGCTTTACATGCTTCGAGGTGGCACCCCAGCCTGTTGGCATGCGGGCTGGGGTTCACCGCAGCGTATTGCCCTCGCACTTGCACCTGGAGGGCCCCGGCAGCATTTACCCACGTATAGGCCACAGACCGTCCGCCGCTGCTCCAGGGCCTCCGACTCAGCCGTTGGACAACCCCCGCGTGGGCGGGGACGACACTACGTCAGACGAAGTCCGGCCAAGGTCCGGGAGGCTGGTCATCGCGGCTGACATGCAGCTCGTTTGGACCCTCAGCGGGCGGGGATGGGCCGACTGCACCATCTCCGATCATCAGGTGGAAGCCGAGGTCACGGCCTCATACATCTCCACAGCCCCCGAGGACCTACTGACGGCGGTGGCCCGCCTCGTCACCGGTGAAGCAGAGGCACGCGTGCAGTTCGAGGCGGAACCAACCGCGTTCCGCTGGATCCTCTACCGCGAGGGCACCGACGTGTGGATTCGTGTCCTGGAGCTGGCCGACGGCAGCAAGCACGACAACGCTGGCACGGAAATCTGGTCAAGCCAACAAAGCGTCGGCACCGTGGCTCGCGCTGTCGTCCGCTGCTTCGACGAGCTCGCGCGAAAATGCGGCGAGAGCGGATATCGCGGCAAGTGGGGCGAGCACTTTCCCCGCTCCGAACTCGAAGCCCTCAGAGAGGCCTGGCACAAGAGCCGCCGACTGGAGAACACCTGAGCCTCGCCGAACCTGGATGGTTTCGGCGCCGCCTGGCACAGGTTCACCGGAACATGTGCGCTTTACCGAAGGACACGTTGGAGGCGATTGCGACGATCCCGAAGCCAGCAACCGGAATGGGTTGGCAAAGGCACGGACCCCTTGGACTGCTACTGACTCCACTCACGGCATAGGGGACGTTCGGGTGCATGTTGCCGCATGCGCCCACCAGGGCCGTGACCGATTCGACGGTCCCGGCCTGTGCAATTTCCCCTCAGCCGACGCGCGTGGAACCGCCCCCGGGGTGGGCGTCGCGGAGTTGGTGACGGGCGGCCAGGAGCGCGTCGTCGGCATCGCGGGTGCCGGTGGACACACACAGGGTGTAGGCGACGTCGTCCAGCCGCCGCATCACGTCCGGAGTGCGGCATGCCACGGCGGTGCGGGACAGTTCCTCGTACTCGCGGACCAGTCCGGTGAGCGTCTCGCGGTGAGCCATCAGCATGACGTCCTCCTCCGTACGCGACGACAGCATCCCGGCCATGCTGCCGCAGACACCCCCGACAGCACCTCCAGCCACGCCGCACCGCCCCCGCAGGCGAGCGCAAGGGCGGGAGCCGAGGCCTGTGTCCGCCGCACCGCCCGGCGGCGGAGACCCAGCGGCGGCGGCGAGCCGAGCGGCCAGGGACTGCCAGGAGAGTGCTGAGAATCCCCGCACAGCGGGGCCGACGAGGCGAGCACCGGGTAGTTGGCGGCCGTCAGCGGACCATCTCCGCGTAGCGGGGCCGACCGCCTCCAGGCCCTCCACGATGCGGAGGCAGGGGGGACCATCTCCGCGTAGCGGGGCCGACCAACGTCAGCGAGGCGTGAGGAGGCAGAACTCGTTGCCTTCCGGGTCGGCCAGCACCGTCCAGGAGATTGCGGACTGATCGAGATCAGGGTTGGTGGCGCCCAGGGCGCGCAGTCGGGCCGCTTCCGCGGCCAGGTCGTCTCCCGGGTAGGGGCGGACGTCGAGGTGGACGCGGTTCCACACGCTCTTGGTGTCGGGGGTACGGAGGAACTCCAGGTAGGGTCCGACGCCTTCGGCGGAGCGCATGGTCGCCTGGTCGTCGGTGACCTTGTGCAGTCTCCAGTCCATCGCCTCGCCCCAGAAGCGGGCCATCCGTCGTGGGTCGGTGCAGTCGACCACCACCGCGGCGATTGGCCCGGTGTCCTGGTAGATCGGACGGGGCTCCAGGACGCAGAACTCGTTGCCCTCCGGGTCGGCCATGACCGCCCAGGGGACGTCGCCCTGTCCAACGTCGGCGAGTGTCGCGCCGAGATCCTGCAAGCGCGCGACCAGCTGCGCTTGATGGGCGGTCGAGGTGCTGGCCAGATCAAGGTGCACCCGGTTCTTCACTGTTTTGAGTTCCGGGCGGGCGATGATGTCGATGCAGACGGCCGCGGGGTCGGGGTAGGTGAAGCCCACGGGTTCGAGGTTGGTCACGCCGGGTCCCTCGCTGTCGGCACCCCAACCGAGTGCCTCCGCCCAGAACCGGCCGAGCGCGGAGTCGCCCTGGGCCTTCATGTTGACCTGCACGAGTCGAGTTGCCATGCCGCAGATCCTGGAGACCCCGCCAGCCCGGACCGCCGCGAGCAGACATGTGCTCGACCAGGTGCTGACTGTGGTCGCGCTTGCCGAGACTTGCAAGCGGGACGAGTCCTCGTGAACGCAGCCAAGCCCCCACGCCGACGCCACTGACCCGTCGAATGCTGCTCAAGCCTGCGCCGACCGACGCGGATTGATCCTGCACACCATGTGGAGCGGGGCCGGGTGCCCCGGCTCGTTGCGGTCGGCACCCGGGCCCGGTCGGCTCAGCCGAAGACGAGGCGGAAGATCTGGTTGTAGATGAAGAAGCCGCCGGGCTGCCCGGGGATCGGGGCCAGGTTGAACGTCTCGGTGAAGAGCATGGGTTTGTCGAAGGCGTTGTCGATGGCGAGGCTGCCGGTCACGGCGACCAGGACACCGTTGCCCGGTGCCGGCTGCGAGTCCTGCGAGGCGATCTGGTGCTTGACGACCTTCAGTTCAGGCTTCTTGAGCTGCTCGACGATGCTGCTCGCCCCCTGAAGCTGGCTGCCTTCCCAGGTGAGCATCGACTCCGGCCGGTAGAGACTCGCGAGGCCGTCCCTCGCTTCGTAGTTGTCGAAGGTTGTGTAGTAGTGACCAGCGAACGCGCTGGCGATGCTGTTGAAGTCTGACATGATCGGAAAGTATCAGGGTGATCACTCTACGTGCCCTCGTTTCACGCAATCTCGGCCAGTCCCGCCCTCCCCAGCCCGCGTCGCCGTAGGCCATCGCGGCAACAGCCGCGGGCCTCCCCCACCACCCGGTCAAGATCAAGTGACAGAAACCCCGATGGTCGTCAAGATCACTTGTCGACCGGTCGACCGGTCGAGCTCAGAGGACAACTCTGCGTCAGCGCGACAACCGGAGAGGCACCCCGGCCCCGGTCGCTCCCAACTGCCAGGTTCCGGGAAGCGCTTTGAGCAGGCAAAACAGGGGGGACCTCTCAGCTCACCCTGGGAGGAACGGATTACCGCGTCCGGGTCTGCCCCCGCCAGGAGCCCGGCGAACGGCACCTCGTCGTCGCGGACCGGGGCGCCGGTCGCGGCGAGCGCGGCCAGGAGCTCGGCGCGCGCCGTGACGGTCTCCGGCAGGCGGGCGACCGCGGCCTCGCGGGCGGTCGGGTCGGCGTTGTGGCCGGAGCGGTCGGCGAGGGCTTGGGCCAGCCAGCCGTCGACCGCCGTGGCGTGGTGGTCGCCGCGCTGGAGCAGGACGTCGCGGGCGGCCTCCGCCCCGGTGAGCGGCGCCGGGTGCTGCCGGGCAGCGCCCAGGGCCGCAGGCAGGCGGGCGGTTCACCGGCCACCGGGTCGCTGGGCCGTCCGGTGGCCGGGAACGTGGGGCTCGCCCGCCGCCTCCCGTGGCCCGGATGAAGGGCTCAGCGGAGCAGCAGGTCGCGGATCGCTTCGGTGATCTCGTCGGGCGCTTCCTCGGCCATGAAGTGTCCCGCGCCGGTCAGTCGGTGGTCGAGGTCCGGCGCCCACGCGCGCCAGACCGTGGCGGCGTCGTAGCCCAGTCGCGCGCCCCAGTCCTGCTGGACGACCGTCACCGGCATGGCCAGCTGGGAACCTGCGTCCTGGTCCGCCTGGTCGTGTGTGACGTCGATGCCCGCCGAGGCCCGGTAGTCCGCGACGATCGACGGCACGGCCTCGGCGCTCGCCCGCAGGTACGTGGACCTGACCGGTTCCGGCATGGCGGCCGGGTCCCTGGCCCAGGCGTCGAGGAAGGAGCCGAAGAAGGCGTCGGCACTGTTGGCGATCATCGTCTCCGGCAGGCCCGGTGGCTGCGCCATGAGGAACAGGTGGTACCCGACCGCCGCCGGGACACCGTGCAGGACGTTCCACATGTCCAGGGTCGGCACGACGTCGAGGATGCCCAGGTGCGAGAGGACCTCGGGATGGTCCAGTCCCGCCCGGAAGGCGACCAGAGCGCCTCGGTCGTGGCCGACCAGGGCGAAGCGCTCATGGCCGAGCGCCGCCGCCAGGGCGACGACATCGGCGGCCATGGTGCGCTTGGAGTACACCTCAGGGCCGGTGCTCACCGGCTTGTCGCTGGCGCCGTAGCCGCGCAGGTCGGGACAGATCACCGTGTGCTCGCCGGCGAGCCGCTCGGCGACGTGCCGCCACATCAGGTGGGTCTGGGGGAAGCCGTGCAGCAGCACGACCGGGCTGCCATGGCCGCCGACGGCTGCGGCCAGCTCCACTCCGTCGGCGCCAGGCAGACGGACGTGGTCGAAACCGGGGATGGTGAGAGTCATGAAAGGCCCCTTCCTGGGGTCGGTGGACCGGCGAACGCGTTGGTCCGGGGGGTGACGGAATCAGCGTGGGTGACGGCGATCAGCAGCCGATCAGTACGCTGCGACGCCGCCGACCCGCGGCCCGCAAGATGGAGAGCATGCGAATCGACGTACTCGGTGCCGTGCGTGCCCTCCACGACGACGGCACCCCGGTCGACCTGGGCGGACCCCGCCACCGCGAGGTACTCGCCCGGCTTGTCGCCGCCGGGGGACGGATGGTCGCCACCGACACCCTCGTGAACGACCTGTGGACCGAGCCCCCGGTGCGGGCCGTGGGTGCGCTGCGTACGTTCGTCGCCGCGCTGCGCCGTGCCATCGAACCCGGCCGGCCGCCCCGCACCCCGCCGCGCGTGCTCGTCACGGAAGGCTCCGGCTACGCGCTGCGCCTGCCGCGCGACAGCGTGGACGTCCACCGGTTCGAGGACGCCCTGGTCCGCGCCCGGCGTACCCCCGCCGGGCTGACCGGCCTGGACGCGGCCCTCGCGGCCTGGCGCGGCCTTGCCTACGCCGACGTGACCGGTTCCGTGTGGGCTCAGCGCGAGCGAACCCGGCTGGAGGAGCTGAGGCTGGAGGGGGTGGAACTGCGGGCCCGCCTCCTCCTCGACTCCGGTTCAGGAGCCGAATTGGTCGCCGAACTGGGGGCCCACGTCACCGAGCACCCCTGGCGTGAGCCGGCCTGGGGGCTGCTGGCCCGCGCACTGCACCGGGCAGGCCGTCAGGCAGACGCACTGGCCACCCTGCGCCGCGCCCGCGAAATGCTCGCGGACCAACTCGGGCTCGATCCCGGTGCCGACCTCCAGCGTTTGGAGACCGACATTCTCCGCGGAGCTGCGACCCTCCAGCCTTCACACACTGTGTGGACCGCAGGCGTACGACTCGGCCCGCGTACCACCGTCGAACTGGCCCGGACCCTGGCCCTGGCGGGTGGTGACGCCCTCGTCCACTCGCGGCGCGACCGCCTGGCCGCCGTCCAGGCGGCGGAGCGCACCGGAGACACCGCTCTGACCGCCCGCGTCATCGGCGCCTACGACGTGCCCGCCCTCTGGAGCCGGGCCGACGACCCCGAGCAGTCCCGCGCCGTCGTCACGGCGGCCGAGCGTACGCTCACCGCGCTCGGCACCGACGGCCCCGCCGGACTCCGCGCCCGCCTGCTGGCCACCGTCGCGGTCGAGAGCCGCAGCGCCGATCTGCCCGCCACCGAACGCGGACGTGCCGGGCAGGCGGCGCGCGAGGCCGAGGCGCTGGCCCGGGAACTGGGCGATCCCGCCCTGCTGGTGTTCGCCCTCAACGGCGTGTTCCTCCAGTCCTTCACCCGGCCCGGCCTCGCGACGGCACGGGACCTGATCGGCACCGAGATCCTCGACCTGGCCACCCGGCACGAGCTGCCGGCCTTCGTCGTGCTCGGCCGCCTCATCCGCATGCAGTCCGCCTCCGCTCTCGGCGACCTCGACACCGCTTCCGCACACGCCGAGGCCGCCGAGCACCTCGCCGTCAGCACCGAGGCCTCTCTCGTCCCCGTACTCACCAGCTGGTTCCGGGCCCGGGTCACGGCCGCCCGCAGCACCGAACCGGGCGGGCCGACCGCCGCCACAGCCGCGGCGCGGTACCGCGCCGCCGAACACGCCCTCGCCGAGACAGCGGGCATGCCGGGGCTGCACCGCGGCCTGTTCGCCCTCGCCCTCCTGGGCCTACGCCTCCTGCACGACCGTCCCGCGCCCACCGATCCCGCCCTCGACTGGGGCCCGTACCACCCCTGGACGCTCCCCTTGGTGCTGCTCGCCCGCAACCAGGACGAGGAGGCCCGTGCCGCCCTGGCCATGACGCCAGAGCCACCCCTTGATCACATGCAGGAGGCACTCTGGTGCCTGACCGCCCTCGCCGCGGCCCGCCTCGGCGAGCGGCCGGTCGCCGACCGCGCGGCAACAGCCCTGCGCGCCACCCGCACCGAAGACGCGGGCGGCGCGAGCGGCATGCTGACTCTGGGGCCGGTGGCACGGTACCTGGCAGAGGCGGAGGCTTGCACCGACAAGAAATGACCCACGCCGTCCGCGGAACCCGCCCCCAATGCCCGCCCCATGCGGACCGCGACGGTGATCGCTCGGGTGCTCGGCACTCACCGGGCAGCGATTCGGCGCGGCGCTCTACGCGCGGGCTCAACCGGGCACGGGAGCTGGGCGCCGAGATCATCGAGACCGTCGTCCTGTCCTCCCACGAGGACGGCCTGCGGTTCGCATGCGAGCACGGACTCCTCAAGACGGAGCGGTACCTCCTCCCCGGCGACACCGTCGCGTCCGTCATCCCGGCCGCCACCAGGAACACCGCGACCTCAGAAGCCAGGTACGCGGTGTCGAGGGCAGCTCACCGTGCAGGAATCCCGCCCCAAGCTCGCCCGCGACGTGTGCCACGGCAAACGCGGCACCATCCACCAGGCGTACCGCGACGGGATGGCGGACCAGCTCGGCGCGCTCGGCCTGGTCCTCAACGCCATCGTGCTCTGGACCACCCGCTACGTCGACGCCGCCGTCGTCCAGCTCCGCGCCGAGGGCCACGAGCTGCGGGACGAGGACATCGCCCCGGCTCTCCCCGCTCAAGCACCGCAACCTGAACCTGCTCGGCCGCTACAGCTTCACCGTCGGTGTCCCGGCCGTCGGTGTCCTCCGCCCGCTGCGCGACCCGGACGCGACCGAGCTGGATGAAGGACGAGACCGGCGCGAAATGAATCCGGCGCGCCGTTGCCTGTGGCGGGACAGGCTCGCCCGGTCGGTCAGAGGAGGGCGCCGCCGGAGACCTCGATGCGCTGGGCGGTCATCCAGCGCAGGCCCTCGGACGCCAGCATGGCGACGGCGTCGCCGATCTCCCCGGGTTCGCCGACGCGGCCGAGCGCGGTCTGCCCGGCCAGACCCTGGCGCACACCGGCGTCATCCCGCATGGCACCGCCGTTGAAGTCGGTGGCGGTCGGCCCCGGGGCAATGGAGTTGACCCGGATACCTCGGGGGCCGAGTTCTGCGGCCAGAGTGCGGCTCAGAGCCTCGACGGCGGCCTTCGAGGCGGAGTAGACCGAGGTCGCGGGACTGGTGTGGCGAGTCAATGACGAGGAAACGTTGATGACCCGGGCGCCCGGCGCCAGCATCGGCACAAGCGACTGGATGAGGAAGAACGTGCCCCGCACGTTCGTTCCGAACACCGTGTCGAAGTCGTCGGCCGTGACAGCTTCCAGCGGACCGAAGACACCAACCCCCGCGTTGTTGACCACGATATCGAGCCGCGAAGCCCCCCAGCGCCCCAGCAGTGCGCTCACCTCGGAAGTGAAGGCCTCGAAGGAGGAGATGTCGCTGATATCGAGACGCACGACAGCGGCCGTCCCACCCGCAGCGTGCACGTGCTGCGCCGTCTCCTCGGCCCCGGCCACATCACCGCGATGAGTGACCACGACCCGCACCCCGCGCGCCGCCAGCGCGATAGCCGTACTCCGGCCCAGACCACGGTTCGCACCGGTCACCAAAGCGATCCTGTCGGCTGTCATCAGCTGCTCCCTCATCACACGGCACCAGAGAGACATCGGGCACCGCCATCAGATGCGAGTCACTCGACTCGCCTTTTCATTGCAGCGTAGGCACGCCAAAAGAGGCGAGTCAAGTGACTCGCCTCGGATCTGGGGCATACTGCACGCATGGCAGCAGAGCTCTCCGCACATCACCGCCGTCTCGCCCAGCAGAAGCGTGAGGCGATCATCTCCGCGGCCACGGACCTCTTCCTGAACCACGGTTATGACGGCACGTCCCTCGCCCGCATCGCCGAAGGGGCGGCAGTCTCGAAGTCCACCCTGTTCAAGCAGTTCCCCACCAAGGCAGCCCTCTTCGAGGCCATCGTCACCGAGTCCTGGCAGCGTGATGCCACAGACACCGTCGCGCGACCTCAGGCCGGGGACCTGCGTTCCGGCCTGACCTCCATCGGTCACCGCTACGCCGACCTGATCGGCCGGCCCGGTATGACAGCCCTGTTCCGCATCGTCATCGCCGAACTGCCCCGCTTCCCCGAACTGGGGCGGATGCAGTTCCAGTTCGGCAAACTGCCCTACTTCACCTCGGTCCAGTACTACCTGGAGTCGGAGCACGAGGCCGGTAACGCCGACGTTCCCGACGCCGAGAGCGCTGCCAACCAGTTCCTCGGGATGATCGCCAACTACGTCCTGTGGCCCCGCATGCTACTGACCGACTGGAACCCCGCCGCCTCTGACATCCGCTACGCCGTCGAGCAGGCGGTCGAGACCACGCTCGCCCGCTACGCCTCCGGTCGATCAGCCTGATCCAAGGCCGGAATGCGTACGCCGCCGCCCCAGCACCGTCCGGGGCCCTTTTTGGCGGGCCCCGGCGGCATGCTGATGGGCACGGACGATGGTGGAGTCGACCGCGACGACCCAGTCAGGACCACCGTCGGTGTCGGCCTGGGCGAGCAGGGCGGTGAACACGCGCTCCCAAGTGCGTCGGCGGCCCGCTTCCGCAGCCGGATGTGGGCGCCCTTCCACGAGCCGAAGTGCTCGGGCAGGTCCATCCACGGGGTCCCGGTGCGGTACTTGAACGCGATCGCGTCGATCACCTGCCGGATCACGCCAACGGCCGCCCCGCTTCGGAGTCCGGTCCGGCAGCAGCGGCCCGATCCTCGCCCACTGGGCGTCGGCCAACGACACACATCAACCGACGATCAGATGACCTGAAGGCCGCTGCTCAACCGACTTGGCGCTGCCGACGCTCTCGAAGCCGTCGCACACGCCTGGCGTACTGCCCGGCCTGCGACCTCTCGTGGGCAGCGGGCTGGGCGGTGTCCCGGCGGACGCCCTCGGCGCTCACGACGCCCTGGGGAATCTACATCGAGGTTGCCGCCGGCCCCGATGAGGTGGGACGCCATGTCCTGCCGCAGGCCGCGGAGGCGTTGGTGCGTGGGGCCACCGCCTCGGTAACAGCGCCGCAGACGTGGATGAAGACGCCCGCGGGCCCCGAAGAGCTCGATTCCTGGCTTCCCCCGGGGTGGACGCGGGAGGAGGACGGGCATCTGATGGCCGTCGACCTGATGGCCACGCTTCCGGTCGTGCCCCAAGGCTGCACGGCGGCCGTGGAGACCATCGGAGCCGTTACCCATGTGCGGGTCCTGGACCCGGCGGGCGAGCGGATGGCGGCGGGGCAGATGGCGGCCCTCGGGGAAGCCGTGGTCATGGACCGCGTCGTGACGGCGGAGGCCTATCGGCGGCGCGGGCTGGGCGACTTCGTGATGCGCGAACTCGCCGACCGCGCCTTGAGGCAGGGCGCGGTACTCGGAGTGCTCGGCGCGACCGACAACGGGCGTGCGCTGTACGAGACTCTGGGCTGGAAGAAGCACGCGACGCTGGCGGAGTACGTCTACCGGCCTTGAGCTTGTCCTTCGCGGTCCGGGTCGGTTCCGTTCGGTCATGCTCCCGGGGCGCGAATTCATAGGGCGTCGCCGGTCGGGCACCGGTGGGGGCCGTCGACCACAACCCGACACGGAAAAGGGTCACTTGACTTCCAAAGGCGTCAGCGGGGAGCGCGGCGGCGGCCGTTCCCCAGGGGCCCGTTCCGAACATCGCGGCACGACTGCGTCGGGTGCCCCCTGTCGCGCCGTGCGCGTCCGCAGCCCACGCGACAGTTCTGCCACAGGCGGCCACGGTCACCTCACGACGAGTACCAGCTTTCCGGCTGTGCGGCCGGTTTCACCGAGCTCGTGCGCCTTGGCGGCCTCCGCGAGCGGGAACGTCTGAGCGATCGCCGCGCGTAGCCGGCCGGTGCGGACAAGGTCGGCGATCGCGTTCATCCCGGCGTGATCGGCCTCGACGATCATCACCTCCGCCCGCACCCCGAGCCGCCGTGCTTCCTCGGCGAGTTCCGTCTTGGCGTGGAGCTGGAGGGAGACAAGGACCCCGCCTCGTCGGAGGGTCCGCAGGGAGCGGGTGCGGTAGTCGCCGCCGATGGTGTCCAGCACGACATCGACGTCACTGACGGCTTCGGCGAAGTCGGACTCCTGGTAGTCGATCACCTCGTCGGCGCCCAGGTCGCGGAGGAAGTCGTGCTTGCCCGCGCTGGCCGTGCCGATCACAAAGGCTCCCCGCGCCTTGGCGATCTGCACCGCGAGATGGCCCACTCCGCCGGCCGCCGCGTGGATCAGGACACGCTGCCCCGCCCGTATACGGGCGGTGTCGACCAGGGCCTGCCAGGCGGTCAGCGAGGCGAGAGGGAGAGCCGCCGCCTGTACGTGGTCGATCGCGGGAGGCTTGTGGGCAAAGGCCCGCGCGGGCCCCGTCACATACTCGGCGTGGGCGCCCGCACCGTGCGGATGGGGAAGCATCCCGAAGACATCGTCACCGGCCCTGAACAGGGTGACCCCGGTGCCGACCGTCTCGACCACTCCCGAGACATCCCACCCGAGGACGAAGGGTGGGGTGCCGAGGAACGCCCCGCTTGCCCGGTGCTTCCAATCGGTCGGGTTGAGCCCCGCCGCGTGCACCCTGACAAGCAACTCGTTCGGCCCCGGCTCCGGGACGTCCAGCCGTACTTCCTTCAGCACTTCGGGACCGCCGAGGACATCCTGACTGATCGCACACATCGCGCCGCTGATGCCTGTGCCTGTGCCTGTGCCTGTGCCTGTGCCTGTGCCTGTGGTCATGGTCGTCCGGCCCTTCGCCGTGAGGGGGACGGGGCCGTTCCAGGCCGCCGTCGAACACACCGGCGATCCTCGGTCGGGTCCCGCGGGCCCGGGAGTGTCGGGCGAACCTGGGTCTGACACCACCTGTCTCAGTCGGCGGCCGACTGCGACCCGCTCAGCAGCGACGCCAGCCGGGACTCCGTTCCGGTGCCCGGTGCGGGGACGTACAGGAGCAGTCGGTGACCGGGGAGGTCCGGCAGTGGCAAGGTGGTGTACTCGAAGGCCAGTTGACCGGCTCCGGGGTGTTCGATGACCTTGACGCCCTGGGCGGCGCTGCCGATGTCGTGTCCGGCCCAGACGTCCGCGAACTCGGGGCTGACGGAACACAGTTCAGCCGCCATCCGCTCGAACTCCGCATCGTCGGGGTAGCGGGCGGCGTCCGCCCGGAACTGGCCGGCCATCGCCCGCGCCGCGTCCTCCCAACAGGCTTGCGTGGAACGGTGGCGGACGTTGACGAAGAAGCTGACCAGGCAATTGTGGTCGCCGTCGCCGTACCCGAAGACCAGACGGGCGGCACGGTTGACCGCGATCAGGTTCCAGTGCCGGTCGATGACATAGGCGGGGCGCGGCAGCCAGCTGTCGATCACCCGCCGCAGCGCGGGAGGCACCGGCCCGGCCCCCACGGGTGCCTGCGGCGGGTTCTGCCCGGCGAGCAGGTAGAGATGTTCCCGCTCGGCGGGAGTGAGCCGCAGCACGCGTGCGACAGCTCCAGGACCCCTGCCGACACATTGATGGCCCGTCCCTGCTCCAGCCAGGTGTACCAGGACACGCCCACCCCGGCGAGCACGGCGACTTCCTCGCGGCGCAAGCCGGGGCTGCGACGCCCGCCGCCCGAGGGCATGCCGACTTCCTCGGGAGTCAGCCGGGACCGCCGCGAGCGCAGGAACGCGCGAATCTCCGAACTGCGCCGCCGCCGAGCCTCTGCCGGGAGCCGGGAGATTTCCATCCGCACATGGTAGGTGCACCCACCGGGGCCGTTCCGTCGCCACCGCGCGCCTTACGGGCGAGCACGGTCCGGACACCGGCCTTCCCGCATCGAACGAGCTGTGCGTACGGCGAAGTCACGTGCGGCGGCGGACGCGCCGTAGTACTTCTGGGGGAAACAGAGCCGTGTTCGTTCTTGGTCTGGAGTCGTCGATGGCCGTTCGTCGTGTCGTGCCCAACATCCGGTCGGAGGCCGCGCGGGAGAGCAAGGAGTTCTACGGCCTGCTGGGCTTCGAGGAGGTCATGAACCACGGCTGGATCATGACGCTCGCGTCCCCGTCCGCCCCAGCGGCGCAGATCAGCGTCATGACGGACGACAAGACCGCGCCCGTCACGCCGGACATGAGCGTCGAGGTGGACGACGTCGACGCGGCGTACGCGGTCATGCGGGCGAGCGGCGCGGAGATCGTGCATCCCTTGCAGGACGAGGAGTGGGGAGTACGGCGGTTCTTCGTCCGCGACCCCAGCGGACGGGTGGTCAACGTACTGGGCCACCGATGACGGCCGACGCGGATAAATGCTTCGACAGCGCCACTCGGCACACGGCAAAGTAGCCGCCCGTGACCAGCAGCGAACTGTGGAACCGCGCGACCGCCGACCGCTACGACACGGACGAGGCCGAAACCTCCTCGCCTGCCGCTCTTCAACCCGCCCTCGCGTTCCTGGCGGAGCTCGCCGGGGACGGCCGAGCGCTGGAATTCGCGATCGGGACGGGACGCGTGGGCGTTCCCCTCCGGGAACGCGGCGTACCGGTGGTGGGCATCGAACTCTCCGAGCACATGACGGCGGTGCTACGGCGCAAGGTGGACGAGGACACCCTCCCCGTGTTCGTCGGGGACATGGCCACCACCGTCGTCCCGGGTGGGTTCACCCTGGTCTATCTCGTCTACAACACCATCACGAACCTGCTGACACAGGACGAGCAGGTCGAGTGCTTCCGCAACGCCGCGCGCCATCTGGAACCCGGCGGCCGGTTCGTCATCGAGCTGGGTGTACCGCCCCTACGGTCTCTGCCGCCCGGCCAGGTAGCGGTGCCGTTCGACGTGTCCGAGCGGCATCTCGGCTTCGACACCTTCGACCTCGTCGAGCAGATCCTGGTCTCGCACCACTTCACCCGTGAAGGCGAGGACGGCCACTACCGCCGCGACAACTCCCGCCACCGGTACGCCTGGCCGGCGGAGCTGGACCTGATGGCACGTATCGCCGGGCTCGAACCGGAACGCCGTGTCGCGGACTGGGACGGAGCGCCGTTCACCCAGGATTCGGCCAAGCACATCTCCGTATGGCGCAAGCCGGCCTGATCACGGGCCAAGCGCCGCCCGAATTGGTCCGGACCTATCCGGAACCGAACGCACCCGACCTGCCGTCATGACGGCTGTGATGACTAGGGCAAGGCCGGACACCCGAGAAGCACCCCACCCCTTCACCTCACACGCACATTATCGGCCGGATCATCCGCATATCAGCCAATCAAGCATGGAACATGCGCTTCCTGTTGATTCGTTCGGTGCACGGGGACAGTGTTCTTCTCGCCACCAGGGCAGGGACCCCGGCGGCGAGGACGACAACGGAGGGCTCAACCTCATGTCTGTTCGCAAGGTGTTCGCCAGTGTGGCCATCGTGGCGGCCGTGGCCGGTGCCGGACTCATGACCGCTTCGACGGCCCAGGCCGCCCCTCAAACCGCCGCGGCGCAGTCGGCGGTCGGCCCGACGAGCTGGGTGCCCCGAGGCGACTACGCCTCCCGGGGCGAGTGCAACATCGCGGGCGACTGGTTCGTCCGGTGGGGCGGCGCGTCCCACTACACCTGCTCCTTGAACGCGGCCACCCAGCGGTACGACCTGGCCATCTGGCGCCCCTGACATCCCGGAAGCACCGGTCGCGGCCCCTCCGGCACACAGCACCCACGGCCGGACGACGTCAGCCGCCGGGTCGTGCCGCTGCCCGGTGTGCCCTGCCGTGAGGATGGACTGCTGCCGCCATGACGAGGCGACAGCAGTCCGACCGGGTATGCCGTCTCTCGGACGAACTCCCCGCATCGCGCCCACTGTTACGGCGCGGACGCCTTCGGGGTCAGTTGTCGGCGATGATCAGGCGATAGCCGACATCGATGGTGTCGAGCGTGAGCAGCTCGCCGTGCTGTGTGTGCCAGGTGCCTGTCTCCAGGTCGTTCGCGAGGCGGGCCAGACCGGGTGCGACGGTGTCCTCGTCGGCTTGGGTGAGCAGCGAGATTCCCGCGCGTACCCCCGGGTCGAGGTAGGCGTGGGGGCGGCGCCAGTAGGCGGCGGCGAATCCGTCCACGCAGTCGTGCGGGATGAGGACGGGTTCCTGACGCGCTCCGCCGAGCAGGTCGGCCAGTCGGTCGGTCGGGGCGGCGCGGGTGTCCTCGAACGCGGCGGCCTCGGGCAGATAGTCGGAGAGCAGCCAGAACCGCTCCCGGAAGACGCGCTGGTCCCACGTCAGGATGACGACACGGCTACGGGCGACCCGGCGCAGTTCGCTGATCCCGGCGGCCAGGTCGCTCCAGTGGTGGACGGTGAGCAGGGCCATCACGGCGTCGGCGGCGTCGTCCCGCAGCGGCAGGCGTTCCGCTACGGCCTGGACGGCGGGCGCGAGTCCGGGCGGGCGTTGGGCGATCATCACCTGGCTCGGTTCGACCGCGAGCGTGGTGCGTGATGGTTCGTAGGACCCGGCGCCGGCGCCGACGTTGATCACGTCGGTGACGTCCCCGAGCGCGGCGTGGATCTGTGCGGCGATTCGTGGATCGGGCCGACGTGTATGGGCGTACGTCGCACCGAATGAGTCGTAGGTGGCCATGCTCTCAGTATGCGAACCGGACCAGGTCCCGGCACCGCCCGTAGGTGGGGTGACGGGGTTGCGCCAGCGTCCTCCGGGCGGCGAGCCTCACGTACGGAAGCCACCGCGGTGCCGGAGACAAGTGGCCGACGAGCAGGCCGACTTCGTGAGGGCGCGGCACACAGCACGTGCGTCCGCCGGTGGGCGGACGCACGTCCCGTGTCGGTGACCGGTCGGCGTACCCGTGGTGCGCCGCGGCCGGCTCAGTCGTACACGATGGTGTGGATACGACGGGCGGCGAACACCAGACACAGGCCGGTGGCGGCCACCAAGTAGCCCGCGTTCCAGAGCAACTGTGGTGCCAGGTCACCGATGCAGATACGGCGGATCAGTTCGACCGCGTGGTACAGCGGCGTGAGTTCCACCAGGATCTGCGCCGGGACCGGATAGTCCTCGGCGGGCGAGAAGGTGCCGGAGAACAGGAACAGCGCCATCTGGGCCGTGGTGAGGGCGTCGAAGTCGTGCCATCCGCGCATCAGCGTGCTGGCCGCCAGGCCGATCGCCGCGAACGCGACGACTGCCAGGACGGACGCGGGGAAGGCGAGCAGCGCCCAGCCGACCGAGACGGTGTCCAGCAGCACCATCGCGATCAGGAAGAGACCGCAGTACACCGTCCCGCGAATGGCGCTCCACACCACTTCGGCGACGGCGACCTCACGGGGGCGGACGGGCGTGACAAGGACCGCCTCGTAGACCTTGGACTGCCGCAGTTTGGCGAAGAAGGCGAAGGTCGTGGTCGAGAACGCCGCCGTCATCGCCGAGGTGGCGAGCATCGCGGGAGCGACGAAGTCGGGGTAGGAGACCTCGTGGCCCCGGTAGACGATGTCCTTCGAGATCAGACTGCCGACCCCCAGACCGATGGACAGCAGATAGAACAATGGCTCGACCAGGCCGGCCAGGACGAGAAGCCAGGCCGAGGGCCCGGTCTGCATGGCCCGCGCGTTGCGTTTCACCACCGCGGCGGACCGGGTTGCGGAGAAGCGACCGGCGATCGCGTTCGTGAGCATCGCGACTCCCTCAGCTTGCGAGCCGACGGCGGAATGCCACCTCGGCACAGATCCAGCCCGCCACAGCCCAGAGCAGCAGGTATCCGATGTGCCAGGCCACCGGCCAGGCGGGTGATGTCCCCAGCATGGCGCCGCGGGACAGCTCGACGCCGTGCCACAGCGGTGACGCGTAGGCGAGCTGACGGAAGCCCTCGGGGAGTTCACTGACGGGGAAGAAGACGCCGGCGAACAGTGTGGTGGGGATGACGACGAAGCGGGTCAGCAGTTCGAAGTATCCGTCGTTGCGGATGCACGCGGCGAACGCCATGGTCGGTCCCGCGGCGCCCAGCGCGAGCAAGGCGCAGATCAGGGGCACGGTCCACACCCATGGTGAATGCAGCGTGCCGAACATCCACGCGATGGCCAGGAAGGCGACGACGGCCATCGTCACCATGACCAGCACGTACATGAGCCAACCTGCGATCATGTCCCGGATCGACACCCGTGTGCCGCGCATGGTGTGGAAGCCGCCGACCCACTCGAAGTCGGTGTAGACACCGTACGTCGATTCGTTGGCCGCGATCTGGTAGACCGTCGCGGCCAGGATGCCCGGCGCGATCCAGTCCAGGTAGGCGAACCCGTCGACCTCGCCGACGTATCCGCCCACCCCCGCGCCGATGCTCACCAGGAACAGATAGGGCAGGGCGAAGAAGGAGAACACCGACGCTTTCCAGAGCCGGCGGTACAGAAGCATGTGCCGTTCGAGTACGGCGACCGAAGGCTGAACCATCACTACTCCACCAGAGCTCGGCCGGTGAGCCGGAGAAAGACGTCTTCGAGCGTGGACCGGCGCACGAGCACACTCGCCGGCTGGAGACCGCGGCGGTGGACCTCGTTGACCACCGCGTCGCCGTCACGCGCGTAGACCAGGACACGGTCCGCCAGCGGGTCGACGCGGTCGCCGATGCCGTCGAGCTTTCCCGCGTAGGTGTCGGCCGCGTCGTAGCCGAAGCGCAACTCGACCACCTCGGGGCTCGAATGGGTCTCGATCAACGCGCGCGGTGACCCTTCGGCGGCGATCCGGCCGCCGTCCATGATCACGAGGCGGTCGCACAGCTGCTCCGCCTCTTCCATGTAGTGCGTGCTGATCACCAGTGTCGTGCCGCGTTGCTTGAGCCGGAACAGCCGTTCCCACAGCAGGTGCCGGGCCTGGGGGTCCAGCCCGGTCGTGGGCTCGTCCAGCAGGACGATGTCGGGTTCGTTCGCCAGCGACCGTGCGATGGTGAGCCGCCGCTTCATCCCTCCGGAGAGGGACTGCACCCGGTCCCCGGCCCGGTCCTCCAGCCGAGCGAACTCCAGCAGCTCCGCCGCCCTGGCGCGGGCCCGTCCCCGGGACATGCCGAAATACCGCGCGTATGTCGTGATGTTCTCGACGACTGTCAGATCGAGATCGAGATTGTCCGCCTGGGGGCAGATTCCCAGCCGTTCGCGGATACGGGTCTGCTCCCGCGCCGGATCGCGGTCGAGGATTCGCAGTTCGCCGCCGGAGGGCGCGCTGACACAGCTCAGCATCCGCATGGTCGTGGTTTTCCCGGCACCGTTGGGCCCCAGCAGGCCAAAGGTCTCCCCTCCGTGTAAGTCGAATTCAATGCCGTCGACCGCGGTGAAATCGCCGAAGCGTTTCACCAGGTTCCGGGCCCGCACCAGGGTGCGACCAGCCCGGTCATCACCGCCCATGGGTCCGCTATTCATCACGCTGTCCTCCGAAAAATCCCGCACCTGTGCGGCGGGCCTCACCGGCAACCTACAGATTTCAGACCCGAAACAACAGTCCACACCGGCGCAGGGGTTCAGCGGCCCCGGAGCGGGCAGGCCGACAGGCGTTCACCCGGGATTTCAGCGCTGCGTCACGGCGGCGAATTCAACATCGTGACGGCCTACTTGTTCGGCCGGTGAACGGGGTCATACAGTGTGTCCATGCGAATTCCCACCATTGACCTCGAATTATGGGCCGACGGCGGTGCTGAATCCCGCCGCGCGATCGGCGAGACGGTTGACGAGGCCCTGCGTACAGCGGGATTCCTCCTGGTGACGGGCCACGGTATCGGAGCCGGGCCACGAGCGGAGATCCGCGCGGCGGCACGGAAGTTCTTCCACCTCCCGCGGGCGGCCAAGCAGGCGTACGCGGTGCAGGTGGGCGGACGCGGGTGGCTGGGGCCCGAGGCCGAGGCCAACGCGTACGCGGAGGGCGGGGACGGCCCGCCGGACCTCAAGGAGTCGTACTCGTTCGCCTCGAACGATCCGACAGGTGACCCCGCGATCGACGACGAGTGGTTCGGGCCGAACGTGTGGCCCGACGAGGCACCCGGGTTGCAGCCTCTGGTGGAGAAGTACCTCGACCAGATGCGCGAGGTGTCCAACAGGGTGCTGGAAGTGCTCGGGGTGGCGCTGGGCGAAGGGGTGGACCACTTCACGGCCCATACCCAGCGGGCGACCTGGGGCTTCAACATCAACTGGTACCCGGGCGTGGACCGGGTCGGACCCGCGGCGCCGGGGCAGTTCCGGATCGGCCCGCACACGGACTTCGGGACCGTGACCCTGCTGGACCGCCAGCTGGGAGTCGGCGGTCTACAGGTCCACACCGACGAGGGCGGCTGGGAGGACGCGCCCTACGACCCCGACGCGTTGACCATGAACATCGGGGATCTGATGGCCCGCTGGGTGGACAACCGCTGGCGGGCCGGCAGACACCGGGTGCTGCCGCCGCCGGTGGATCTGCCCAGCGAGGAGCTGATGTCGCTGGCCTACTTCTACGACTGCGACATGGGGACGGACGTGCGGGGTGTCGACGCGCACGAATTCCTGCGCGAGCGGCTGAACGCCATCACCGCCGACTAAGGGCTGTCCCCGTAATCCCCGGTGGATCAGCGTGCGGCGTCAGATGCGGTGCATCGCAAGGCGGAGGATCGTCCTCGTACTGGGTGTATTCGGGTGGTCCGACAACGCAGCGAGGTGCCGTAGCTGTCCTCGCGCGCCCGCCGGGGATTACGGGACAGCCCTAAGCGCCCCCGGCAGGCGGATGGAGGTCCGGCCGACCCGTCGGGTCGGCCGGACCTCCGTCCGGACCTGGGCCGGTCCGTACCGCCGGAATCACTTGGCGGCCTTCTCCAGCGGGTAGTAGAAGCTCGTCGCCCGGCCCTCGGTCAGCTCGGGGGCGTCCGCTTTCGCCCGGCCGCTGAGCACATCGGACAGCACGCGGATGTGGAAGCGGATGTAGGAGGTCTCGGTGCAGGCGAGGTGTTCACGCACCCGCTTCGAGATCTCGTGCAGATTCCAGGCGGGAATCCCGGGATAGAGGTGGTGCTCGGCGTGGTAGTTCGTGTTCCAGTTGAGGAAGCCGAACCACTTGCTCCGCGTGTAGACCGAATTGGTGTTGCGCCAGGGGTTGTCGGACCGCTCCGCGTAGTAGTGCTCGGGCATGATGGCGAAATTGTTCACGATCCAGGCGACGGCTGTCGGCATGATGTACAGGGTGAGCATCACCATGGGCCACAAGACCGTCAGGACGGTCATCGAGAGAATCCACACCAGGAGAATCCAGGTGTCACGCTGGATGGCGGAGCGGGCCCGGTCGCTGGTGACGAAGTAGGGATACCGGTGCCACAGCGAGGCCGCCGACATCCGGAGAAACCCCAGGAAGTACTCCAGGTTCAGCATGGCCATGACGTACTGGCCCAGAGTGGTGATGGTGCCGTCGGGTTCCGGGTCCTCGACGGTGTGGGTATTGCGGTGGTGATGCATATGGAACACCCGGTACAAGGCGCTGTTCATACCGAGGAACGTGCCGGCGACCCGTCCGGCGAGCTGATTCCCGCGGAATGTGTTCATGAACGTGCCGTGCGAGGCGCAGTGCAGCACATTGTGCAGCGACGCGACCACGAAGCCGGCCAGCACCCAGCTGAGCCCGGTGGCCCACCAGGTGTCGATGACGAAAGCACCTGTCACGGCGATCGCGTACAGCAGGACGTGCACCGACGCGCGGCGCAGGGCCAGCGCGCTGGAGCGGCGGGTCAGTTCGCGCAGTTCGGCGGAGGAGAAGACATCGTTCCGGTCGGGGTGGACGTTCTCCTGCGAGATCGTCATTCCTGAACCTCCAAGAGGGTCGAGGCAGCGCATGGCGGAGGCCATGGTTCAGGCCGTGTCCTCAGCCAGGAGGACACGAGCGTGGTGACCCGGACGGCGATACCGGCCGGGGCGGGCCCGGTGCGTCATCGGGGCGCCCGGGAGAGGGATCTGGCGCGACTGTCGTCCACGAAGCCCCTTGCCCGGCGGGAGATCGACGGCAAAGGCTTCGTCCATAACGGGTCACCCGTCACTCGTTCCAGTCACGACCAAAAGGGGCCTTGCGGCTGAGACGTCTCAGCATCCGCGTATGCGTCGCTTTCCCGTCCCGGGCCGACCGGACAGATCCGGTTCGCCCGCACTGGAATCGACGCCGCGTATCGCGACACGATCGCGGAATCCGCTCGACGGTCCGCGGGCCTCCCTCACGAAACGCCCATCGGCGCTCCGTTGCGCCGTACCCACCGTCAAATCGTCCTCCGAACACCGCGTCCGCGTTTCGGCCTCACTCGCAAACTACAGATTTCGAAACTGAAACAACACCCCCCATCCGCCTTCGGCCCGCCCGCCGGGCCCCCGGCGCTCGGACCAGCGCCTCTTCCCGGTGAATTCCTGGCGTCGCGCTCCACCAGGGTCCGCTTCCCGGGTCGCACGATCCGGGACGCACGGGCGGCGCGAAGACGGGGCGACCACCGGGCGGCTCGTGGTGAGGGCCGCCGGGCTGGACTGCCTTGGCAAGGCATCGACCAGCGGAAACAAGACAGCCCCCGCAAGGGGGCGACTCCTCCTGGGCCCGACGCCCGGCGCTTCGGTGGTCCTGAGGTCGCGGACTTCGCGCCCGGGGCACGCTCGCACGCGGCGTCGTCGGATGTCGCTCGCGGGCGTTGACACACCTCGCCGTCATGGCGCAGCGGATTCGGCACGCGGAAATTCGTCAACGAATCACTCTCGCGTCACCCGTGAAAAAGACGTCGGGTCGGTGCCGACGCCCAAGCGTGCTACACGAGCCCGGGATTGCGATTCCTCGGTGATCCATCGGGAACGCGTAGATCTCGCCCGAACTCTTTACGTGAGCTCCCGCGCACGCGGCAAGGGTATTGCCCATGGCAGAGATCGGCGACAGGCGGCCGGATGAATGCGGTTCCGCCGGTCATCCGCATGTGGGCGGCCACCGATGATTCCAGACGCTCGATATCCGCTCTCCCCGGCGCGCGCGGTTTCGTATATGGCCCGCGTCGTGAACAACGCCCGTGAGCAACGCCCGTGGGCGGGCGGCCCCGGCCGTTGTCCCGGGTGTCCTCCGGCGGGTCGTCGGCCGGAGGACTGCCGGCCGACGACCGTCGTGGTCAGCCGGTGGCCGTCCCCTTGCCGGCTGTCACGGTCTCCCGGAGCCGGTGCCGGTCGATCTTGCCCATGCCGGTGCGTGGCAGCGCGGTGAGGACGTGCACCCGGTGCGGCACCTCGTAGGGCATCAAGCGGGCCCGGCAGAAGGTGAGGACATCCGCGGCGTCGTTGTCCGGACGGAGCACCAGGGCCGCGTGGACCTCCTCCTCCCCGGTCCGGCTGGGTGCTCCGAACACCAGCACCTCGCTGACGCCGGGATGTTCGGCGACCACGTTCTCGACCCGCCGTGGGCTGACCTTGCGTCCGCCGACGTTCACGAACGCGTCCTTGCGTCCGACGACGAAGACATGACCGTCCTCGTCCACCTCGGTGAGGTCTCCGCAGGCCAGGTAGCCGTCCTCCATCGACGGTGGGCCGCCGCCGTCCTCGTAGCCCTCGAACATCGTCGAGGTGCGCACCAGCAGATGGCCGCGTCCGTGGGCGGCCGTGCGGGAGCAGCCGGTCCGCACCCGCCAGTCGACGCCCGGGGCCATGACCCCCGCGCTGTCCTCCGGCCACGGTTCGTCGCGGTCGTGCCGACAGGCGATCAGGCCGGTCTCCGTGCTGCCGTACACCTGGTGCACGGGGACTCCGAGCCGGGCGGCGGCGGCCTTCGCCGAGTCGCTCGTCAAGGGGCCGCCGGAGGACAGGGCGACCCGTACCTTCCCGCGCGGTCCGGTCCGTGGCAGCACGGGGGTCATCAGCTGATACACCAGCGGTGTGCCCAGGAGTACCGTGCTGCCCGCGTCGAGGGCCTCCAGCACCACACCGGGCCGGAACCGGGTCATGGTCCGCAGTCCGGCGCCGGAGACCAGCGCCGTCGCCAACGCGCCCACCAGGCCGAAGGAATGCGCCAGCGGCACCATGGCCAGCACCGTGTCGGCGGCGGTGATCCGGTGGATGTCCCGGTACAGGGCACCGCCGGTGAGCGTGTTGCCGAGTGTCTGCCGGGTGATGCGGGGTTCTCCCGTGCTGCCGGAGGTGAGCTGGAGAACCGCCGTCGCGGGGTCCTCCCGTCGCACCACGGTGCCCGACGGGGCGGGGACGCTCACCAGCTCGTCGAACGTGCGGTGCGCGATACCGGGAACGGGCGAGATGTCGGACGGGCCGACGAGACCCGCCGGCGGCAGCCGGTGGATGACCGAGCGGGCCTCCATCAGGTGCGAGTTCTCGCGTTCCACGAGCAGGGTGTCGGCCCCGGCGAGGAACAGCCCCAGCATGGTCGCGACGCAGGTCGGCGTGTTGTCCACCAGGACGACCACCGGTCCCGCCGGGCGTTCCCAGGCGGTCGCGTTCGTCGCCGCGGTCAGGGCGGCATCGTGGAGTTCCGCGAAGGTCATGTCCTGCCAGGCGGCGCTGCCCCGGGTGCTGATGGCCACCGCGTCCGGGGCGCGTTCGGCCCCGGCGCGCAGACAGCCGGTCAGGGTGGGGGCCGCGGAGGAACCCCCGGCCGGTCGGGGTGACTCGCCGTCGGTCATCGGCCCGACCGGCTTGCCGCGTGGTGCGACCGGACGACATCGGCCAGGGCGTCCGGGCTGGCGTCGTCGAAGACCGCGAGCAGCAGTTCGGCGTGGAGCCGGTCGGCCGCCACGGCGTCGTCGGGTTCGAAGCGCTCGGTGAGCCGCGCGATCAGCTCGACGGCACGCAGCGAGTCACCGCCGAGGAGGAAGAAGTCGTCCGCGGGGCCCAGGGGCCGGCACTCCAGGACCGTTCCCATGTCCTGGGCGATCTGCGAAGGCAGGTCGTTCGTCGCGGGATCGTCGTTCGTCACAGACCCGTTCGCCTCTCTCGATGTGTCGCTGGGGTACAGGCGGAGCTCCGGTGGCCTCGCCCCTTCGGGACGGTCCTCGGGTGTGCTCCGGTCCGGGGTCCTGGTGTTGCGCAGATACAGGTCCGGGTTCTCCGCGAAGCAGCGTTGCGCCTCTTCGTACCTTTCGGGCGTTCCGATGTCATGCCATCGGTCACTGAAGGAATAGGCGTGGACCCGGCGGCCGCTTTCCATCATCGATCCCACCAGGTCGGGCATGTCGACGACTTTCCCCGGGGTAATCGCTTCGAGTACGGCCGGATCCGCCACATAGATTCCCGCGGAGATATCGAGATGCAGCGTCGGCTTCTCCCATATCCCGGCCACCTGGTCGCCCCGGATGTCGAGAACGCCGAAACCTATCGGCATGGGGCGGCGGAACGACGCGACGGTCAGCACTCCCCCGCTGTCCTTGTGCACCCGGTAGAGCTCGGCGAAGTCGAGCGCGGTCAGGACGTCGCCGTTCATGACCAGCGCCGGCTCGTTGAAGTCCGCGACCTGGGCCAGTGGCGCCGCGGTCCCCAGGGGCCGCGGGTCGGTGCTGTAGTCGATGCGGACGCCGAGCGTCGCCCCGTCGCCGAACTCGGCCCTGATCTGGTCCGCCAAGTGGGAGACACACAAGGTGATATGGCTGAATCCGGCGCCTCGGAGCCTGCGGATGATGACTTCGAGGATGGAGTACCGACTCAGCTGGAGCAGACCTTTGGGCCGGTTTTCGGTGTATGGCCGGAGGCGTGTCCCCTTCCCTCCGGTCAGGATGATCGCTCGCACGAGAGCCTCCCTGTGCCGCCATCGGCATCGCGGCGGGATCAAGCCTCAGAGGCGGGACCCGGTTGGGGGAAGGCTCAAACGGCCGCCCCGGCAGGCCTAGCCAGGTGGCCATGCCCGTAGAGTCCGTGGATTTACTCGTACCGCATTCCATAGACTCGACGCCGACCCTCGCAGAAAATCCAAATCCTGGGCAGGTGAACCTTGCTGGTGCGCTCGGTTGAAGAAGTCGTGGGAAGCGAATGCGACGTGGACTGGGGTAACGGGACGAGCAGACGACTTCTCGTTCAGGCGGATAATTTGGGGTTCAGCCTGACCGAGACATATGTACAGCCCGGCAGCGAGTCGTATCTGCGGTACGACAACCACCAAGAGGTCTGCTATTGCGTGAGCGGCTCCGGTTCCGTGGAGACGGAGGACGGCGTTTTCGAGATAAAGCCCGGAACGCTGTACGCCCCCGGTGTCGGTGAACCGCATGTGCTGCGCTCGCAGCACGGTATGACGCTGATGTGCGTCTTCTCGCCGGCCTTGCACGGATCGGAGACACACCTGCTCACGCCCGGTGTGCATTCGAGTTACTAGGGGACGGCCGTGGCTGAAACGATCCAGTGTGAAGTGGCCTTCACCGGCGGGCGGTTCGCCGCCGGTCCGTCGACATGCGCGCAACGGCATATGTGGAATCTGATCCAGCAGCGGATGCCGGACTCCGCGTTCTACAACCAGATCCACTGGGCCGCTCTGCCGCCCGGCGGCACGCTGTCCGATGTGCGCGAGGTGCTGGGCGAACTGGTCGGCCGCCATGAGTCGTTGCGTACGGTCTACCAGGTCGGCGGGGACGGCGGGCTGCGCCAGCGGGTGATCCGGTCGGGGTCCTTCACGGTCGGGACCGTGAAGGCCGCCGACGAGGCGGATGTGTGGCGTGTCATCGACGCGTGGGGCGAGGACACCCGTCGCGTCGCGTTCGACCACGCCGTGGATCTGCCGTTCCGGGCCGCGATCGTGTGCCGGGACGGCGAACCGGTCCAGGTCGCCCTCTGTGTCTCCCATATGGCGGCGGACCTGATGGGGCTGCGGGTCCTCGAAGCGGAGATCGCACGGCTGTCGGCCGCCCGCGCGGAGGGCCGCGCCGCCGATCCGCCGCCCGAGTTCCGGCAGCCCCTGGAACAGGCGGCGTTCGAGGGCTCCGAGCGGGGCCTGCGTCTGCTGGCACGTGCCGGTCGCTACTGGGACGAACAGCTGGCGGGGATGCCCGCGACGATGTTCCCCGGTGCGGCCGCGGTGCCGGAATCCGCTCTGCCGCCCTTCCACAGCGCTGTCCTGGAGTCACGGGCGGTCGCGCTGGCGCTGCCGGTGCTCGCCGAGCGCTACCGGGCCGGCAGCTCGGCGGTGCTGCTCGCCGTGGTGTCGGTGCTCCTGGGGCGGCACGGCGGTCTTCGGCGGTGCGGGCTGCGGCTCCTCGCGGCCAACCGCACCGAGGGAGTACTGCGCGGCACGGTGGCCAATCTGCATCAGGAGGTGCCCGTGACCGTCGACCTGAGCGGGGAGACCGTCGCCGACGTGGTGCGCTCGGCGCGTGTCGCGGCGATGCGGGCGTACGCCAACGGTCTGTACGACCCCGACCAGGCCGAGCGTGTCGTCCAAGGGCACGAACGCGCACGCGGCGAGCACATCGATCTGTCGTGCTGCTTCAACGACGCACGGGCCGTCCGGGAGGACCGGCCGGGGGCGAGTCCCGCGACACCGGCGGAGATCCGTGCGGCCATGGCCTTGAGCACGATCGAGGACGACGACCTCCACGAGGCGGAGCGCTTCTTCCTGGTGGTCCACGACGACGTGCCCGACCGCGTCCGGCTCGTCCTCGGCGCGCAGCCCCAGGTGCTGTCCCCGGACGACGTACGGGCCTTCCTCCTGGCCGTCGAACGGCTGCTCGTGTCCCTCGTCGCGGACGAGATGTCGCTCGCGGACTGCGCCGCGGTCGCCGGGGCGGCCGTGGCGGACGACACCTGGCGCTCACCTCGTCTCCATGCGTAGCGGGAGCCGGCCGGCTCCCCCTCGGGAGCCGTCGGGGGCGGACCGGCCGGTCCCAGGGCCCGGGGGCGGGGCCCCGACGACAAGAGGTGGTGGCGCGTTGGGCGTGGACGAGGAGCTGTGCTGGTGGCCGGCGGTCAGAGCCGCCAAGGCGATCGCCGCGCGGGAGGTCTCGGCGCGGGAGTACCTTGCGGCGCTCCTCGCCGCGGTCGAACGGCACAACCCCGGGCTGGGGCTGGTCGTGACCCTGAGCGAGCAGGCGATGTCCGACGCGAAGGAGGCGGACGCGGCGACCGCGCGCGGTGATCTGCTGCCGCCCCTGCACGGTGTCCCCATGACGGTCAAGGACTGCTTCGCGACCGCCGGTCTGCGTACCACCGGCGGCGCCGCCGCGTTGTCCGGCCATGTGCCCGTCCGTGACGCCGACGCGGTGGCGGCGCTGCGCCGGGCGGGATGTGTCGTCTTCGGCAAGACGAATCTGCCAGAGTTCTCCGGCGATGTGCAGGCGTACAACGAGCTGTTCGGCACGGCGCGCAACCCATGGGGGACCGGCTTCTCCACGGGAGGTTCCTCAGGGGGGTCGGCGGGGGCGGTCGCCGCCGGGTTCACCCCGGTCGAGCTGGGCTCCGACGTCGCCGGTTCGATCCGTGTTCCCGCGTCGCACTGCGGTGTCTTCGGGCACAAACCGAGTTTCCGTACGGTGCCGACGTACGGGCATGTCCCGCCGCTGCCGTTCGCCCATACGGTCCCCGATCTGACCGTCGTGGGTCCGCTCGCCCGTACCGCGGACGATCTGAGCGCCGTGTTCGACGCCGTCGCGGGGCCCGACTCCCATGACGCGCCCGCCTGGCGGCTCGAACTGCCGCCGGCCCGCCCGGTCAGGAGGGTGGCGGTCTGGTTCGACGACCCGTACTGCCCGGTGGACGCGGAGGTCCGCCGGGTGCTCGAAGACGTGGCGGACCGGTTGGCCGACACGGGTGCCGTGGTGGAGCGGGCCACCCCGAAGGGCATCCGGCTGGACGCGAGCGACCGGGTCTTCCGCGCGCTGCTCGCGCCGGTCGCGTTCGGCCGTTACTCGGTGCGCGACGCCGAGGGGATCGTCCGCGGCGAAGGGGTCCCGGGCGCGGATCTCGGTGCCGAGCACGTCGGGCAGACCCATCGGGCCTGGGCGGACGCCGATGCCGCCCGGGCCAGGATGCAGCTCCGCTGGGGGCGGTTCTTCGAGGAGTACGACGCGATCCTGCTTCCGGTGGCCCCGACCGCGGCGCAGCCGCACGACCACCGTCCCTTCGCCGAACGGGACATCCTGGTGAACGGCGGTCGCCGTCCCTACTGGGACCAGATCGTCTGGGCCGGGCTGACCGGTGTGTGCCATCTGCCCTCGACGGTGGTCCCCGCCGGGCGGACCGGCCGCGGACTGCCGGTCGGTGTGGCGGTCGCCGGGCCGTATCTCGGTGACCGCACCACGCTCGCGCTCGCCAGGACCCTGGAACAGGCGCTGCCGCCCCTCGGCCGGCCCCCGGTCCTCGTACCCCTCTCGCGCAGTACGTCTGGGAAGGCGGAAGAGCATGCCCGAGACCATTGACCTGGTCATCCCGAACATCGTCGAGTTCAATCTGAAACGCCCGCTCCTGGATCTCGACCCGGGGGTGGAACGCGACCTCCTGGAGCACGGTACGAACCTCGCCGACCAGTGCGTCTTCTGGAGCGACGAGAACCGTGTGCTCGTGCTCCCGGCCGGCTACTCGCCGGAGTGGCTCGCCGATGTCCACGCCGGTCTCGGCGGCTCCGTTCCCCCGGTCGTCTCACCGGCGCCGACCACCGGACGGCTGGTCCACGACCTCCTGGAGGACGACCGGGCACTCGCCGCGCTGTACGAGGCGACCAGCGGAGCGCGCGTGGTGCGGTTCGTGTCGTGGGGGGCGGCACCCGAGCTGTACGCGCTGGCCTCGGTGCTCCGCAGCCAGGGGCGGGAAGTCCTGCTGGACATCGCAGAATCCCGGCACTACTGGTCGTGCGAGTACCTGGAATCCAAGCTGAGCTGCACCGATCTCGCCACGCACATCCCGGGGTTCCGGGTGCCGCGGGGTATCTCGGTCGCCAGTTGGGACCAGCTCAAGGGCGCGGTCACGGCGATCGCGGGCGGCGGCGGGCGGGCCGTGGTGAAGAGCATGTACGGCGTCGGCGGCTACGGTTCCGCCCTCGCGCGGAGCGAGGGCGACGGGATGGCCCGCTTCTGGGAGACGATGAGACGCGAACCCTTCTTCGGCACCTTCCCGCTGACCGTGCAGGACTACGTCGAGCACGCGGCCGACTGTCCGGCGGTGGACATCCTCGTCGATGACGACGAGGAGCCGCGGCTGGAGTACAGCATGCTCGGCGTCGACGGACTGCGGTACCGCAGTCTGACCCTCGGCCCCGGTGTCCTCGAACCCGCTCTGGAGAAACGGCTCGCCGAGCTGAGCACCACCGTCCACGCGTTCGTCCGGTCCCTCGGGTACCGGGGCTGGTTCTCGCTCGACTGCCTGCTCGGTGCCGACGGAGAGCTCTACGTCACCGAGATCAACGCCCGCCGTACGGGTGCCATGCACGGGATCGCGCTCGCGGAGCGCTGGGCCGACGACAGCCCGGCCGTCTACAGCCATGACGCCCTGCCCCTGCGGCTCACCGGTATCGCCTCGTACACGGAACACATCCGCCCGGTGTTCGAGGAACTGTGGGCGAAGGGCGTCCGCGCCTATCCGACGACCGTCCGCGCGCTGGCCCGGCACCGGCCTTCGCTGGGCATCATCGTGTGCGCCGAGAGCGCGGCGGAGGCGGAGCGCGTCGGCAGCGAGGCGCACCGGGCCGTCAACGCCGCCATGGCCGAGGCCGGAGCCCCCTTCAGCAGGCCGACCGCGGGCAGCCGCTCGTAGCGGCGGCGACCGGGGCGGCGCGGCTCGTGGTCGTCGCGGCTCGTGGGCTACGGGTCTCGTGGGCTACGGGTCTCGCGTGGTCGAGGGGTCCCGGCCTGACGGCGGTGCCCCAGATCGTCGCGGGACGGGTTCCCTGACCCGGCGGCGTCGGCCGGGGTGTGGGAGGCGATCGGCCGGGTACCCGATCGTCTGTCACACGTTCGGAACGACGACGCAAAGGGAGCGATGATGTCGAAGATCGAGGAATCCGTCGAGGTCGCCGTCCCGGTGAGCACGGCCTACAACCAGTGGACGCAGTTCGAGGAGTTCCCGCGATTCATGGACGCGGTGGAACGGATCGAGCAGCTCACGTCCACGCTGACGCACTGGGTCACCAAGGTGGACGGGGTGAGCCGGGAGTTCGACGCGGAGATCACCGAGCAGCGGCCCGACGAGCGGGTCGCCTGGACCACGGTGGCGGGTGAGATCCGTCAGGCCGGGGTGGTCACCTTCCACCGGCTCGACGACACCCGGACCAAGGTCATGCTCCAGCTCGACCACGATCCGCAGGGCATCACCGACACCGTCGGCGACAAGCTCGGCTTCGTCCGCCGCCAGGCCAAGGGCGATCTGAAGAACTTCAAGGAGTTCATCGAGGCGCGCGGCACCGAGACCGGCGCCTGGCGCGGCACCGCCTGACCGCCTGACCCCGGCGGGGACACCGGTGAACGCCGCGTCCCCGCCCGGTCCTGAGGGCTCGGCCCGCCCCTTCCCCCGGGGGCGCGGCCGGGCCCTCAGGTGTGTGCCGTACGGGCGCGCGCCTCCCGGGGGCCGCCGTCCTGCGCCGTCCTCCGGTCGGCCTGCTCCGGCGGCCGTCCTTCAGTCGGCCTGGACCAGGGCGGCCACGAGGAGCGAACTGAGGATGGTGCCACCGGCGACCGTGAGCATGGACATCCTCAGGACGCGTTCCCAGTAGCCGTGCAGCACCTCGCTCAGCCGGGCCCCGGCCGGGGCCGGGCCCCCGCGGATGCCGCAGTCGCCTCCTCCGGTGGCGGACAGCAGAGGGGAGCCCGTCAGCCGCATGAGCCGGTCGATGAGGGGCTGTCGGGTACCGCAGAGGGAGAAGGGCACGCCGGCCCGGGCCGCCGCTTCGGCCGCGCTCTCCAGGTGCCGCAGCCCGGCGCAGTCCATGAACCGCAGGGCGGTCAGGTCGACCCGGATACCCGCCGGACGGCAGGCCAGGTTGAGCTCGACCACGGTGTCGAACTCCGCACCCGATTCGAGGTCCAGTTCTCCCGACAGACGGATGGTGGCCCATTGCGCGTCCGCCGTCCGCCCCGGGGCGAATGTCGTCCGGTGCGCGAAGACCGGGCGCCGGATCACGCGTCCGCCCGGGTGCGGCGGGGACGGGTGCACAGCGCGGCGCGGGGAGTTCTCATGGGGCCGGCTCCAGGCAGAACAGGGTCACGTTACGGGGGCAGGGTGAAGGGGAGCGCCTGTCGCGGTACGAGGGCTCGTCCGTTCACCGGGCGGACCGTCCGGTCCGGCCCCGCAGGTGTGCCTGCTTTCCGAAGCACGTGTTCCGAATCTGCCCGGGTCCCACCCCGGCAAACCCATCCTCCCGTGGGTGCCCGGCGACCCCGCGGACGCCCTCGCACGCATCTCGGCCCGCTCCGCGCGCGTTTGGGTCGGGACGTTCCGGCCCATGCTTGGGAAACGGGGGATTACCGTGGCAGGCTGCGCACTGGCCTCCGGCCGCGATGAAGAGTTGTCTTGCGTCCCGTGGAGCGACCGAGCTATGCATATGGAAATGCGGGAGAGCCCGCACAATCACCCCGCTGTTCCCGGTGTACCCGGTGTACCCGCAGTTGCCGCTGTTCCCGGTGTTGCCGCTGTTCCCGCGGATGAACAGCGGGATCAGCGGGACGGGACCGTTCAGCCCGCAGAGTCGGACGCCGGGTCACGGAACCGTCTGCTGGCCCGCGACGCGATATCGGCGGCGCAGGACGTCCTGCTGGAGCGTTACCGTCTCGCCTCCGCGCAGACGGCGTTCGACCTGCTGCGGGAGACCTCGCAGCGCCTCAACATCAAGATGCATACCCTCGCCGACGCGGTGGTGCGCGTGCCCGGCCCCGGTCCCGGGGCGGATCTGTGGTTCCCCGGCCGGGGCCGGAGCGCCCCGCCGCCTCTGCCGCTGCTGGGGATCGACCAGGATCGTCCCGTGCGGCTGCCCGAGGTGCTGAAGGCCGCGATGCGGCGGGTCCTGGACGTCACGGAGACGGACATGGGCAATGTCCAGCTGGCGGCCGGGAACGGCGTCCTCAGACTGGAGAGGCACACCGGTCTGGACCGGCAGTTCACCGACTTCTTCGCCTTCGTCGGCAGTCCGAACTCGGCGACGTCCTGCGGGTACGCGGCGGAGCAGCGGCGGCAGGTCACCGTCCGCGATGTGAGCACCGCGGACCTGTTCGACGAGGAATCGCGGCGGGTCATCCTGCGGGCCGGGAGCCGCGCCTGTCACAGCGTCCCGCTGGTCGACCCCCATGGGGTCCCGCTGGGCATGATCTCCTCCCATCACGAGCGTCCGCTGAACGATTTCAGCGCGGCGCGCATCGGTGCCTTGCGGGAGACGGGTACGGCGGTGGGCCGGTGGCTGTCCTGGTACCGGCGCACCACCGTTCTGGACGCGCTGGAGGACCTGCACAGGAGAGCGAGCGGTGCGGCCTCCGCCGGGCCGCCGTCATCGGCGTCCTCCGGGGCCGCCCCGGGACCGGCGGCGGAGGACTCCGCCCGGCGCCGGACGGACGGCCGGACGGACGGCGTGCGGCCGTAGCGTCCGGCGCTGTGCCGCCCGCCGGGCGCGGGCGGCGGTCCGGCGGGTCAGCCCGTCGGTTCGTCGGGAACGGGGTGCTCGGGGTGGACGCGGCCGTCCCGGGGGTCGTCCTCGGGTTCCGGGCCGGTTGCGTCGGTGCCGGGGGGGTCCTCGTCCTGCTCCGGTCCGTCGGGGGCGATGATCGCCAGCGGGTCGTCGTCGTGGTCGCCGTCCGCCTGCTGGTCCTCGGGGTCGCGGGGCAGCGGCACCTTCGGCTTGTCGCCCTCCGCCCGGTCGCTCGGCTCTTCCCGGTCGCTCGTCCGTTCCTGGTCGCTCATGCGTGGGTCACCTTCCTGTGGCCCGGCCGACGGGCACCGCCGTGCCGATATGTACGGCGTCCCGGCCCCTGCGGGCGGGACCGGTCCCGAACGGCCGTTCTCCGTTCCGCCCCGCCTGCCCCGCTCCCCCTCGGCCATGCCTTCCGGTCCGGGTCGTTCCGGGGTGGCGGGTCACGTGACCGGGCCGCGGGCCGCCGTCCGGGCCGCGGGCCGCCGTCCGGGCCGCGGGCCGCCGTCCGGCCGGGGCGGGAGCCGTCCTAGGGTGTGGGGATGCCGCTCCCCCGTCCTGAGGCCACGCCCTGTCCGGCCGCCGACGCGGTCCGCTCGCCGGACCCGGGGGCTCCCGAGCCGCCCGTGGCTCCCGGGCCGCGTGCGGGTGGCGGGCCGCGTGCGGGTGGCGGAGCCGGCGGGGCCGTCCCGGTGGCGGGCCCGGAGACGCGGTCGCTGCCGGTGGTCGCCGCGGGGGCGGTGGTGATGCCGTTCGCCGTCCAGTCGTACGACGAGGTCGTCGCGCACGACACCACCTGGGGCGAGCACTCCCATCCGTTCCACGAGCTGCTGTGGAACGGGCGCGGCGCGTCGACCGCGGTGGTCGGGGCGCGGGTCTGGACGATCACTCCCGCGCTCGGTCTGTGGATGCCGGCGGGCACCCTGCACTCGGGTTCGGCGGTGGCGGGGACCTGGTTCCGGGCGAGCTTCTTCGGGTTCCACACCACACCGTCCATCTCCCCGGCGCCGGTGGCCGTGGAGATCACCCCGCTGCTGCGGCTGCTGCTGGAGCGGCTCGGCGCTCCCGGGCTCTCCGCCGCCTCACGGGCGACCACCGAGGCGATGGTGCTCGACGTGCTCGAACCGTCGCCGCGCGAACTGCTGGTCCAGGCGCCCGCGTCGGCGCTGCTGCGGCCGATCGCCGCGGCGCTGCGGGCAGATCCGGGCGACCGGCGCACCCTCGCGGACTGGGCAACACAGCTGGGGGTGAGCGGCCGGACCATCAGCCGTGCGTTCAACGCGGAGACGGGGACCAGCTTCGCGCGCTGGATCGCCTCGGTCCGGGCTCAGCACGCCGTCGCCCTGCTGAGCCGGGGCTGGGACGTGGAGGCGGTGGCCGAAGAGGTCGGGTACCGGTCGGCGAGCGCCTTCGGGGCGGCGTTCCGGCGGACGACGGGGCTCACCCCTGGCACGTTCCGGGTGCTCTGAGGAGCGTTCCCCGACCACGGGCGGGTGCCTTGCCCCCGTACGCGCGGGCGGGCGTCCCGATCGCTACATCGGCTGTCCAAAAGGGCTGGTTGCGACACCGCGCGGCGTTCTCCTACAGTTCAAAGGCAAGCCTTACCTAAGTGCTTGCGTTCAGTTCGGTGCACACACTCCACGACGGCATCCCGGGACCCAGTACGTGCGAGGACCGGCACCTGGCATCCGGACAGTGGGGGTTCTCACCATCATGCGTTCATACCGTCTGCGGCTGTTCAGCACGGCCGCCGCACTTCTGACCCTCGCGGCCTGCGGCGGTCCCACCGACGCCGGGGGCGACGGCGAGGACGGCGCGGAGAAGGACTCCACTTCGTCCGCCGAGTCGTCCGGGAAGTCCTCCGGCACGTTCCCGCTCACGGTCGAGCACGCGCTGGGCAAGGCCACCCTCAAGGAGAAGCCGAAGCGCGTCGCCACGGTGAACTGGGCCAACCACGAGGTGCCGCTGGCCCTCGGCGTCGTCCCGGTCGGCATGGCCTCGGCGGACTTCGGTGACGACGACGGCGACGGGGTGCTGCCCTGGGTGGAGAAGAAGCTGGACGAGCTGGGCGCCAAGACCCCCGTCCTGTTCGACGAGAACGACGGCATCGACTTCGAAGCCGTCGCGGACACCGACCCGGACGTCATCCTCGCCTCCTATTCCGGTCTGACGAAGCAGGACTACGCCACCCTCAGCGAGATAGCCCCCGTGGTGGCGTACCCGGACGCCCCGTGGGCGACCCCGTGGCGGGAGATCGTGCGGAGCAACAGCAAGGCCATCGGGCTCGCCGACGAGGGCGAGAAGCTGATCGGGGAGCTGGAGGGCGACATCAGCCGGACCGTCGCCAAGTACCCGCAGCTCAAGGGCAAGTCGGCGATGTTCATGACCCATGTCGACCCCGGTGACGTCAGCAAGATCGGCTACTACACCGCGCACGACACCCGGACGCTGTTCTTCGAGGACCTCGGGCTGAGGATCCCCGGCAGCGTCGCCAAGGCGTCGAAGGGCACGGACAAGTTCGCGCTGACGCGCAGCGCCGAGCAGGTCGACGTGTTCGACGACGTCGACATCATCACCGGCTACGGCGACGGCAAGGGCGCGCTGACGAAGACGCTGCGCGAGGACCCGCTGCTGTCGAAGATCCCCGCGGTCGAGCGCGGCTCGATGTATCTGCTGCCCGGCAGCTCGCCGCTGGCGACGGCGGCCAACCCGACGCCGCTGTCGATCTCGTGGGTGCTGGAGGACTACGTGGCCGCGCTCGCCAAGGCCGCGGACAAGGTCAAGTGACGACCGTCCCCGCCCGTCGGACACCGGACGCCGCCGTGGTGCGGCGTCCGGTGCGTGCCCGGCCGCTGTGGCTCCTCGCGGCGGTCGTCGTGCTGGCCGCGCTGATGGTGGCCTCCGTCGCGTTCGGTTCCAGGGCCGTCGGCTGGTCCGACGTCTGGGCCGCGCTCGGCGGTTCGGACACGACCCTGGAGCAGGCCGCCGCCGTCAAGCGGATACCCCGCACGGTGCTCGCCGTGCTGATCGGGGCGGCGCTGGGTCTCGCGGGCGCCGTGATGCAGGGGGTGACACGCAATCCGCTGGCCGATCCGGGCATCCTGGGCGTCAACATGGGCGCGTCGCTCGCCGTGGTCACGGCGGTCGCGTTCTTCGGGCTCTCCTCCCCCGTCGGGTACATCTGGGTCGCGATGGCGGGGGCCGCGCTGTCGGCCGCGTTCGTGTACGGCGTCGGTTCGCTGGGCAGGGGCGGCGCCACCCCCCTGAAACTGGCGCTCTCCGGGGCGGCGACCTCGGCCGCGTTCGCCTCGCTGGTGACCGCCGTGGTGCTGCCGCGCAACGACATCGCCGGGAGCTTCCGGCTCTGGCAGATCGGCGGGGTGGGCGGCGCCTCCTTCGACCGTATCGGGCAGGTGCTGCCGTTCCTCGTGGTGGGGTTCGTGATCTGTCTGGTGTCGGCCAAGGCGCTGAACTCGCTGGCGCTCGGTGAGGAACTCGCGGCGGGCCTCGGCGAGCGGGTCGCCCTGGCCCGGGGCACGGCCGCGCTCGGCGCCGTCGTGCTGTGCGGCGCGGCGACCGCGGTCGCCGGGCCGATCGCCTTCGTCGGTCTCGTCGTCCCGCACGCCTGCCGGCTGCTCGCCGGGGTGGACCACCGGTGGCTGCTGCCCTTCTCCGCGCTGCTGGGCGCGGCACTGCTCACGGCGGCCGATGTGGCCGGGCGGGTGGTCGCCCGGCCCGCCGAGGTCGATGTGGGCATCGTGACGGCGCTGATCGGCGCCCCGTTCTTCATCTGGATCGTCCGCCGGCAGAAAGTGCGTGCTCTGTGAGCGCCGTCGTCCTCCCCCCACCGCAGTCCTCCACCGCGGCCGTGGCACGCGGCCGGGCCCGCCGGGCGGTTCGCCGTCGCACGGTCACCCTGGTGCTGGCCGGGTCCGTGGCGGCCGTGTTCACGGTGACCCTGATGGTCGGGCGGACGTACTACCCGCTCGACGACGTGATCCGGGTGGTGCTCGGTGAGCGGGTGCCGGGGGCGTCGTTCACGGTCGGCCGGCTGCGGCTGCCGCGGGCGGTGCTCGCCGTGGTGGCGGGCCTGAGCTTCGGGCTGGCCGGTGTCACCTTCCAGACCATGCTCCGCAATCCGCTCGCCAGCCCCGATGTCATCGGCATCAGTTCGGGCGCGAGCGCGGCGGCGGCCGTCGCGATCGTCACGCTGTCCCTCGGGGGTTCGCAGGTGTCGGGCCTGGCGATCGCCGCCGCCCTCGCCGTGGCGCTGCTCGTCTACACCCTGGCCTTCAAGGACGGGGTGGTGGGCACCCGGCTGATCCTCATCGGGATCGGTATCGCCGCGATGCTCGACAGCCTGATCGCGTATGTGCTCTCCCAGGCCGCCGAGTGGGATCTCCAGGAGGCGATGCGCTGGCTGACAGGCAGCCTCAACGGCACCACGTGGAACGAGACCGTGCCCGCCGCCGCGGCGCTGGCGGTGCTGGCCCCCGTGCTGCTGTCGCGGGCGCGCGATCTGTCGTCGATGCAGCTCGGGGACGACACCGCCGCCGCCCTCGGGGTCCGCGTCGAACGCACCCGGATCACGGTGATCGTCGCCGCGGTCGGGCTGATCGCGTTCGCCACGGCGGCGGCCGGGCCGATCGCCTTCGTCGCGTTCCTGTCCGGGCCCATCGCGGCGCGGATCACCGGGCCCGGCGGTTCGCCGCTGGTGCCCGCCGCGCTGGTCGGCGCGCTGCTGGTGCTGGTCGCCGATCTCACCGGTCAGTTCGCCTTCGACACCCGCTTCCCGGTCGGCGTCGTCACCGGTGTGCTCGGCGCTCCCTATCTCGTGTACCTGATCATCCGCACCAACCGCGCGGGAGGCTCCCTGTGACCACGACCCACTCCCTGGCGGCCGAGGGGCTCACCCTCGGCTACGGCGACCGCGTCGTCGTGGAGTCCCTGGACCTGCCGGTGCCGCCGGGCGGGATCACGGCGATCGTCGGTGCGAACGCCTGCGGCAAATCGACGCTCCTGCGGTCCATGTCCCGGCTGCTGGCGCCCCGCGCGGGCCGTGTCGTCCTGGACGGGAAGGAGGTGCACCGGCTGCCCGCGAAGGCACTCGCCCGCACGCTCGGGCTGCTGCCCCAGTCGCCGGTCGCGCCGGAGGGGATCACCGTCGGTGACCTCGTCGGCCGGGGACGCCATCCGCATCAGCGGGTGTTCTCGCGCTGGAACGCCGAGGACGACGCGGCCGTGGCGGCGGCGCTGGAGGCGACGGACACCACGGCCCTCGCCGACCGCTCCGTGGACGAACTGTCCGGCGGGCAGCGCCAGCGGGTGTGGATCGCGATGGCGCTCGCCCAGCAGACGGACATCCTGATGCTGGACGAGCCCACCACCTTCCTCGACGCGAGCCACCAGGTCGAGGTGCTGGACCTGCTGACGGATCTGAACCGCGTCCGGGGCACGACCGTCGTGATGGTCCTGCACGACCTCAACCTCGCCGCCCGGTACGCGGACCACATCGTCGCCCTCGCCGGGGGACGGCTGCACGCCGCCGGGACACCGGACGAGGTGCTGACGGAGGAGAACGTCCGCGCGGTGTTCGGTCTGCGCAGCCGCATCATCGAGGACCCGGTCTCCGGCCGGCCCCTGATGCTGCCCATCGGACGGCACGGCGTCAGGCCGGAGGGGCGGGAGGGACCGGTGCCCGCTCGCGCGGAGCGGGAGCGGGCGGTACCCGGTCCTGCCGAGGGCAAGCAGCCGGTACCCGGTCCGGCCGAGGGCGATCAGCCGGTACCCGCACCCGCGCAGGGCCATCGGCCGGTGCCCGCGGACAACTCCGGCTGACGGCTTGACGGCCTGATGGCCTGACGGCTTGACGCGGCGCCGGGGTCCGAGCGCCGCACACCACGGCGCCCCGGTCACGGACACCGGGGCCACCCAGCTCACCCGCGCGGCCCGCGCACCCCTCACACCCACCACCGGGAGTCGACTTGCCCAGCAGGACCGCCGCCATGACCGACGAGCACGACGCGGCCCCGTCCGCCGGGACGGCCGGTGTCCCGGCCGGAGCGGGCGGGACCGCGTGTCCCGTCGGCGCCCCTTCACCGGACGGGAGCGACTGCCGGTCCGGGTTCACCGAGGTGGGCTCGGCCGCGGAGCTGCGGGAGATCCTGGGCGAACCGCATCCGATCGTCATCGACAAGGTGCACACCCGGCTCGACGCGGACGACCTGGATGTCCTGGCCCGCTCCGCGTTCTGCCTGATAGCCACCTCCGACGCACACGGCTCCTGCGATGTCTCCCCGCGCGGCGACGTGCCCGGCTTCACCCATGTCGTGGCCCCCGGGACCCTGGCGCTGCCGGAGCGCCGGGGCAACCGGCGGGGCGACAGCCTCCACAACATCCTCGGCAATCCGCACGCCGGTCTGCTCTACCTCGTGCCCGGGAGCCAGGACGTCCTGCGGATCAACGGCAGGGCCCGGGTCCTGACCGACGCCCCGTTCTTCGACGCGATGGCCTCGCGCGGCCGGCGTCCCGACCTCGCCGTCCTGATCGAGATCGACGAGGTCTACCGGCACTGCGCGGCGTCCCTGAACCGTTCGGGACTGTGGGACACCACGACCTGGGAGAGCGTCTGACGCGGGACGCGCCGCCCGGGCCCGCCGCACCGGGGTCCGGTGCGGCCCGTCGGACCGGGCCCGTTACGCCTTGGCCGCCTGCTGGATGCGCACCATGTTGCCCGAGGGGTCGCGGAACGCGCAGTCGCGCGGGCCCCAGGGCTGGTCGATGGGCTCCTGGAGCACCTCGGCGCCCGATGACCGGACCCGCTCGAAGGCCCCGTCGACATCGTCGGTGCTGAAGACGATGTTCGGCAGGACACCCTTGGTGAGCAGGGCCTGCATGGCGTCGCCGTCGGCCTGGGAACGGCCCGCGTGGGGTTCCGAGAGCACGATCTCCAGATCCGGCTGGGTCGGGCTGCCGAGGGTGACCCAGCGGAATCCGCCGGAGGCGACGTCGTTGCGCGCTTCGAGGCCGAGCGCGTCCCGGTAGAAGGCGAGCGACTCGTCGGGGTCGTTCACGGTGATGTGGCAGTACTGGAGTGCGATGTTCATGCCGACCACGTTAGGCAGCGGTGGCGTCGCCCGCTTCTCGAATCCTGCTCGGCGGATTCTTCGTCGGGCGGGTGCGCAGTTTCGCGACGCAGGCGGGCATCGCCGCCACCGCGCTGTGCTCCTGCCCCCGGTACGCGCTCGGCGGCTGCCCCACCAGCTCGGTGAACCGCGAGCTGAACGAGCCGAGCGAGGTACAGCCGACGGCCATGCACGCGTCGGTCACGCTCATACCGCCGCGCAGCAGCGCCATCGCCCGCTCGATCCGGCGGGTCATCAGATAGCTGTACGGGGTCTCGCCGTACGCCGCCCGGAACCGCCGCGAGAAGTGCGACGGCGACATCAGCGCGTGGCGGGCCATCGTCGGCACGTCGAGCGGCCGCGCGTACTCGCGGTCCATGAGATCCCGGGCACGGCGCAGATAAGCGAGGTCGGCGAGCTCTTCCGGGGTCATGCGAACGACGCTATCACCGGGTCCCCGGGGGCGGCGGTACGACGGGTGAGCGGTGGCCGGGGCCGCGGACGTCGGCGGCTCGCGGGTCGTACGGGGAGGGGGCGCCGGTCGTAGGTGGCGGGGTGCCGGGTCGTACGTGGCGGGGCTACAGGTCGTACGTGGCGGGGCTCGGCGGGGTGTCGTTCCGTGCGGGGCGGACGACGTTTCCGGGCCGCCGCGGGGAGGTGGCGGGCCCTGGAGGGAAAACGCTTGTGCCGACGCCCGCCGAGGGGAGACGAACAGCGGGGGCGAAGGCTACCCTTACCCACGGTCGTCGGTGGTCAGGGGGTATGCCCGACCGGCGGCGGGGGAGGTCCCGGGCCCCGCGGGGGATGCGGGACCCGGGACGGCCCGTACGGCGGATCAGGCGTCGCGGGTGCGCAGTACCCCGTAACCGACCGCGTTGGCGGCCAGGGCCCAGAAGCAGAGCAGCGCGACCGCGCCGGTGGTGCCGTACGCGTCGGACTCGGCGATGCCCATCAGGGTCATACCGGCCGGGCCGGGCAGATAGTCGGCCGTCCGCGCGAGGAACTCCACCGACAGGGTCTGGAGGGTCATGGGCAGGACCAGCAGCACGAGGAAGCCCACGGTGACCGTGCCCGCGACACTGCGCAGTGCCGTGCCGATGCCGATGACGATCACCCCGACCGCGCCGAGGTAACCGCCGACCGCCAGGGTCCGGCCCACGACCGCCCCGGCGGTGACTGGGTCCGCGGCGGCGCCGAGCGAGGCGACGGCCGCGGCCAGCGCGAGCGGGGTGAGGAGCAGACCGGTCACGAACAGCACCGGGAAGAGCACCAGGCTCTTGGACAGCAGCATGCGGTGACGGATCGGCACCCACTGGAGGGTGGTGCGGATGCCGCCGGTCGCGTACTCGGTCGCGATGACCATGGCCGCGAGGGCCAGCACCGCGAACTGCCCCATGAAGACCGCCCCGGTGGCGACATTGTCCAGCGGCGCGGTCGGCAGCGCGGTGCCGCTGTCCGGCGCGGACCGGGCCGAGACACCCGCGATCACCGTGTAGGTGATCAGCAGGGCGGCCGTGGCGGCCAGGCACACCCAGGTGGAGCGCACTCCCCAAAGTTTGGTCCACTCGGCGGCGACGGCTCCCGTCAGCCCGCCGCGGCTCCCGGTCCCGCCGGTACGCCGGCCCGCCTCGCGGGCCTTGCGGGCGTTCGTGGTGGTGGTCGTCGTGTCGTGCTCGGGTGTCATCGGTCAGTCCCGTCCGCGTTCCGGGGGGTGCCGTACTCGACACTGCCGGAGGTCAGTTCCATGTAGGCCTCTTCGAGCGAGGGCTCCTGGAGGCGCAGTTCGTGCAGCCGGGTCCCGCTCCGATGGGCGAGGTCACCTATCTGCCCGGCCGTGGCGCCGTGCACCACGAGCGTGTCGCCGTCGGCGCTCTCCACGGCGAAACCCGCCGTGGTGATCATCGGCACCAGATCCGCCCGGCCCCGCGCGTCGGGGACCCGGACCCGGACGGTGCCCAGCGCGCTGCGTCCGATCAGCTCCGGGACCGGGGTGTCGGCGATCAGCCGTCCCCGGCCGATGACAACGACCTGGTCGGCGGTCTGCTGGAGTTCGCTCATCAGATGGCTGGAGAGGAAAACGGTGCGGCCCTCGTCGGCGAGGGACCGGGAGGTGCGGCGTATCCAGCGCACCCCGTCGGGGTCGAGGCCGTTCACGGGTTCGTCGAAGATCAGCACTCCGGAGTCGCCGAGCAGGGCCCCGGCGACCCCCAGCCGCTGGCCCATCCCGAGGGAGAACAGCCCGACCCGCCGTCCCGCGACGGCCGTCAGTCCGACCGCGTCGAGCACCTCGTCCACCCGTCGCCGGGGGATGCCGTTGCTGCGGGCCATGGCCAGCAGATGGTTGGCGGCGGTCCGTCCCGGGTGCATTGCCTTGGCGTCCAGGAGGGCGCCGACCTCCCGCAGGGGGCGGCGCAGATCCTCGTAGCGGCGTCCCGCGACCAGGGCGCGGCCCGCGGTCGGGCGGTCGAGGCCGAGGATCATCCGCATGGTGGTCGACTTCCCGGCGCCGTTGGGGCCGAGGAAGCCGGTCACCCGGCCGGGGTGGACGTCGAGGGTCAGTTCGTGCACGGCGTGGACCGTGCCGTAGGTCTTGGTGAGTCCGTGCAGGGTGATCATGTCGCCGTCCCGTCGTGGCGCCGGTCCGCCGGGAGCGGGCCGCTCAAAGGCGTTGCCAGGGGCGGGTGTCGATGGCTACGCACCGGTGGTCACCGCCGTCCGTGGGTCGTGCGCGATGGCTGTCGTCCGTGTCATGGCAGCGAGTGTGGAAGGGCGGACCGGGCCGCCGCATCGGCGGGAAGTCCATGGCGGGACCGCACTTGGGCGCGGGCCGGTCTCCTCCTTGCGTGGGGGGTGGGGAGCGACTTCCGGCGGACGACCTGTGCCGCGCGACGCCCTTAGGCTCGGCGGGTGACCAGTCGATCCAGCACCGCCGCCGGCCCCCGACCGGGCACCCCGCTCCGGGGGCGCTCACGGGGGCGGTTCGGCCGCTGCGGCCCTTGGCCGTCGGCGGTGCTACTCATGGGCGGGGCGTTCGTCCCGGCCCAGGGCGGTCCGGTCCTCGGGGCGGGGCCGGGGATGTCCACCCCGTGGGGGCTTGTGCTGGCCGGAGCGGTCGGGGCGGGTTCGGCGCTCTCGGTCCTGGCGCTGCCCAGGCTTCGCTCGGCGCCGGTGACGCCGCTGGTGGTCGTGGGGTGCGCGGGGTGGGTAGTGGCGTCGGTCTGGACGACGCTGTGCGCGGCCTCGTACCTCGTGGCCGCCACGGTGCGGGAGCCTGCGCGCCGGATCGCGTACGTGGCGGGGGCGGTCGTCCTCGTCCTGCTGCCGACGGCGGCCGGGCTCGCGTTCGCGAGGGCGGAGGTCAGCTGGGAGGATCTGCTGCCCGCGCTGGGTGGGGCCGCCCTGTTCGTGGGGCTGCCCTTCGCACTCGGGCTGTGGAACCTGGCCCGCCGGGACGTGGTCGAGGGGCTGCGGGAACGCGCCGCGCAGCTGGAGCGCGAGCAGGCGGCCCGCGCCGCGCGGGCCCGGGTGCGCGAACGCACGCGGATCGCCCGGGACATGCACGACGTGGTCGCCCACCGGGTCTCGCTGATGGTGCTGCACGCCGGGGCGCTGGAGGTCAACGCGAAGGACCGGGCGACGGCGGACGGCGCGGAACTCATCCGGACCACGGGCCGTGAGGCACTGGCCCAGCTCCGGGACGTGCTCGGGGTGCTGCGGAGCTCGGACGGCGAGGAGCCCGCGGTCGGGCCGCCGCCGACGCTGGTGGACCTCGCACGACTCCTCGACGAGTCGAGGGCCGCCGGGATCATGGTCACCCGGCGCGACGAGGGCACCCCGCGGCAGTTGCCCCCGCTGGTCGGGCACGCGGCCTACCGGGTGGTGCGCGAAGCGCTCACCAATGTGCACAAGCACGCCCCAGGGGCCCGTACCGAGGTGCTGGTCCGCTATCACGGGACCGGGCTGGAGATCGCGGTCCGCAACGGCGCCGACAGCGCTGCCGAGCCGCTGCCGGGCAGTGGCATGGGACTCGTCGCGCTGCGCGAGCGTGTCGAGCTGCTGGACGGCGAGTTCACCGCGGGCGCCCGCGCGGACGGCGGATTCGTCGTCCGCGCGCGGATGCCGCTCCCTCCGCCCCGGTCGGAGACACACGGATGATCCGGGTCCTGATAGTCGACGACGAGGCGCTGGTACGCGCCGGGCTGCGCATGATCCTCGGACCGGCCGAGGGGATCGAGGTGGTCGGGGAGGCCGCCGACGGGAGCGGGGCGGTGGCCGCGGTGGCCGGGCACCGCCCGGACGTGGTGCTGATGGACGTACGGATGCCCGGGATGGACGGGCTGACCGCGCTCAAGGAGGTGCGTCGCGCGGCACATCCGCCGCATGTCGTCATGCTGACGACCTTCGACCTCGACGACCATGTGCACACGGCGCTGCGCCACGGCGCCGCCGGGTTCCTCCTCAAGGACACCTCACCGCGTGATCTGGCCGCCGCGATCCGCACCGTCGCCGAGGGCAGCGCGATGCTCGCACCCAGGGTCACCAAACGGCTGATCGACGTGTTCGCCGGGCTGGAGTCCGCCGACGCGGTCCACGCCCGGGAACGGCTGTCGGTGCTGACAGGCCGTGAGGAGGAGGTGGTACGGGCCCTCGCCCGGGGTCTGCCCAACGCCGGGATCGGGCGGGAACTCGCCATGGGGGAGAGCACGGTGAAGGCCCATGTGAGCAGCGCCCTGGCCAAGTTGGGCCTGTCGAACCGGGTACAGGTCGCGCTGCTCGCCCGGGACGCGGGGTGGGGCTGAGCGGACGGCTGCACGGCTGCCACCTGGGGGTGAGGGTTCCGGGAGTGCCCAGTTCCCGCGGTGGGCCCGGAACCGCGCAGGGTTTCTCCCAGCTGGGTCCGGGTGCGGTGGCCGGGGTGTGGGCGGCTGCCGTCGGACGGTCCGGACGGGACGGGCAGGCCTGGCGCGGTCGGGATGCGTCCTTGCGGGTGAGGCGTCGGCTACCGGGGTTGCCGGTTCGGCAACAACTGTCGCGTGGGGGGCGGGGTTCCGCCGATGATCGGGAGAGCGGGCGTCCGGCACGGGCGTCCGGAGGAGCGAGGGTCCTGGAGGATTCATGTCGCGGCAGGCCATGGACGTCACCCACCGGCTGGTCCCGTCGGGGGCGGGGCGGACGCATCTGGTGGAGCAGGGCAGCGGGCCGATGGTGCTGCTGGTGCACGGGTTCCCGGAGTCCTGGTACTCCTGGCGGCATCAGCTGCCGGCGCTGGCGGCGGCAGGTTACCGTGCCGTCGCCATGGACGTCCGGGGCTACGGGCGGTCCTCCCGGCCGGCCGCCACCGACGCGTACCGGATGCGGGAGCTGGTCGCGGACAGCGCGGCGGTGGTGCGCGCGCTGGGCGAGGAGTCCGCGGTGATCGTCGGGCACGACTGGGGGTCGGCCGTCGCGGCGAACTCCGCCCTGCTCAGGCCGGACGTGTTCCGCGCGGTGGGGCTGCTCGGCGTCCCGTACACACCGCGTGGCGGTCCGCGGCCCAGTGAGGTCTTCGCGGGGATGGGCGGGGCGGACGAGTTCTACGTCTCCTACTTCCAGGAGCCAGGCCGCGCCGAGGCCGAGATCGAGCCCGATGTGCGCGGCTGGCTCGCCGGTCTCTACGCGGCGCTGTCCGGCGGCACGATGCCGGGGCCCGGCGCCCCCGACCCGCACTTCGTGCGGCGTGGCGGGACGATGCGCGAGCGGTTCCCCGCCGGGCCGCTGCCCGGCTGGCTCAGCGACGCCGAACTCGACGTCTACGCGGCGGAGTTCGAGCGGACCGGGATGCGCGGGGCCCTCACGCGGTACCGGAACATGGACCGGGACTGGGAGGATCTCGCGGACCTCGACGGCGCCCCGGTCACCCAGCCGTCCCTCTTCATCGGCGGTGGCCTCGACGCCTCCCTGGTGTGGTCGGCCGAGGCGGTCGCGGCGTTCCCCACGACGCTGCCCGGTCTGCTCTCGTCCACCGTCCTCGACGGCTGCGGCCACTGGGTCCAGCAGGAGCGGCCCGCCGAGGTCAACCGGCTGCTCACCGACTGGCTGGCCGCGCTGCCCGGGTGAGCGGGGCCCGGAGGCCGGGTGAGCCACGGGCCGGGGCGCGGGCGGGTTCCGGCCAGGGAGTGCCGCCACCGGGACGAAAACCGCTTGCCGCCGCGGCCGGGACCGGCGATAGGTTCACGATCATGGATGAGACCACCCTGCTCGAAAGGTCCGGCGGTCCGGTCACCCGGCGGCGGATCGCCCAGGACCTGACCGCGCTCGGACTCGGTGCCGGGGACACCGTGATGTTCCATACCAGGATGTCGGCGATCGGCTACGTGGCCGGTGGACCGCCCACCGTGATCAGTGCCCTGCTGGACGTGGTGGGCGCCCGGGGCACCCTGATGGTGACCTGCGGCTGGAACGACGCGCCGCCCTACGACTTCGTGACCTGGCCGCAGGAGTGGCAGGACGCCCTGCGCGCCGGACAGCCCGCCTACGACCCCGTGCTGAGCGAGGCCGACCACAACAACGGCCGGCTGCCGGAGGCGTTGCGCCGCTGGCCGGGGGCCGTCCGCAGCAGGCATCCCGACGCGAGCTTCGCCGCGCTGGGCGCGCGGGCGTCGGAGCTGACGGCCGACCACCCGTGGGACGGCCCGCACGGCCCGGGCAGTCCGCTGGCCCGGCTCGCCGCGCACGGCGGACGGGTGCTCCTGCTGGGCGCGCCCCTGGACACCATGACACTGCTGCACCACTCCGAGGCGCTGGCGAAGGCCCCGGGCAAGCGGTTCGTGGAGTACGAACAGCCGGTGCTGGCCGGCGGCGAGCGTGTGTGGCGCCGCTTCCACGACATCGACTCGGAGGAGGGCGCGTTCGACTACTCCCCCGCGGTTCCCGAGGACGCGGAGCCGTTCGAGGTCATCGCGCGGGACATGCTGGCCGCGGGGATCGGCCGCGAGGGGCGGGTGGGCGCGGCGCGGAGCTTCTTGTTCGAGGCCGCCGAGGTGGTGGACTTCGGGGTCTCGTGGATCGAGGAGAAGCTGAACGGGTAGCCGGGCGCGGGGCGTTCCGCCGGAGGCCACCGCTCCGGGGCCCGGCGTAGGCACCCGGCCCCGTCCCCCGGGTCCGGCTCCAGCTCCGACTCCGGGTCCGTCCTCGGGTCAGGGTCCGTCCTCGGGTCAGGGCAGGAGCTGGCGGGTGAGGAGGTCTGCGGCCCAGTGCTCCCAGCGGTCGGGGGACCAGCCCTGGGTGGTGACCAGCAGCCCGTAGGTCTCCGGGCCGAGGACCGTGAACATGATGTCGGCGGCGGACCGGGCGTCATGGCCGTCGCGCAGCGGGCCGCCGGGCTCGTCGGGCGTACCGGCCTCGGTGGGCTTGCCGGTCTCGGCCGTCTTGGCCGTCTCTGCGGTCAGGGCCGTCTCGGCCGCCTTGGCGGTCAGGGCGTGCGCGAAGTGGAGCTGTACGGTGTGCCGTTGCTCCAGATTGATCCGCCACAGCGCGGCGAGTTCCGGCTCGGCCGTGGCCGCCGTGCGGACCACCTCCAGGACGGGCGCGGCCCGTTCCAGCACCCGGCGGGCCCCGGCGGCCTGCCGGGCGAGCTGAGCGGCCGGGTCGGGTTCGGCGACGACCTCGCGGGCCCAGGGGCGGTCGAGGGTGGCGGCCGGGTCGGCGTCCCCGGCGATCGCGGTGTCGAGCACCTCCCCCAGCAGAGCGCGTTTGGTGCCGAAGGTGAAGTACACGGTCTGCACGCCCACTTCGGCGGCGCGGGCGATGTCCTCGACGGTGGCGCCCGTCCAGCCGCGCTCGACGAAGAGCCGGGCGGCGGCGTCGAGCATGCGCCGCCGGGTGCGGCGGGTCTTCTCCGCGCGGGTGAGCGGTGCGGTCATCGGTGTCTCCCTCGGGCCTGCGGTCACGTCGGCGTGCGCCCGGGGCCGGGCGGGTGGCGCGGGACGGGGCGGGGCCCGGTCGCGGTGCGGTGACCTGGGGTGGGTGGCCCCGGAGCCAGGAGTGGGTGGCCCTGCGGGGCCGGGGTGGGTGGCCCTGGGGGCCGGGATGGATGCCCGGACCCCGCCTTTCGCTGTAGTGACACTACAGTGTGTTTCACTGGAGTATGACTACAGCGAATCCCGGTGGTCCGGCCGGGCGAATTCTGGTTCCCGGCGGCTACGGAGCGGTCGGGGCGACGGTGACCAGCACGCTCCGCGACTGGTTCCCCGGCCGGGTGGTGCCCGGCGGACGGGATGCGGCAAAGGCGGAGCGGCACGGCGGGGTCCGGGTCGACGTGGGCGACCCGGCGGGGTTCGGCGCCGTCCTGGACGAACTCGGCGATGTGACGCTGGTGGTGCTGTGCGTCGAGCCCCCGGACCAGGGCATCGCGCGGGTGTGTCTGGAACGCGGTGCGGGGCTGGTCGACATCGGTGCCACCCGGCGGCTCCTCGACGGTGTCACCGCGCTGCGGGACATCGCGGTCGGCTCGGGCGCGGCGGCCGTCCTCAGTGTGGGGGTCGCGCCGGGGCTGACGAACCTCCTCGCGCGCCGCGCCCACGAGGAGGTCGGCGGGGCGGACCGGATCGACCTCACGGTGCTGCTCGGGTCGGGCGAACGGCACGGCGCCGACGCCGTGCGCTGGACCGTGGACGGGCTCGCCGCGCCGACCGCCGCCCGCCCCCTGCGGATCTACCTGCCCGGCCACGGGACCAGGACCGCGTACCCGTTCCCGTTCTCCGACCAGCACACGCTGGCGCGGACCCTCGGGGTGGCGGAGGTGACCACCCGGCTGTCCCTCGATTCCCGGGCGCTCACCGCGCTGCTGTTCGCCCTGCGCCGCACCGGGGCGCTGCGCGCCGTCCGCCGGGCGGGACCGCGACGGCTGCTCACGGAGGCATTCCGCCGGGTGCGCCTGGGGGGTGACCGGTTCGTGGTGCGCGCCGACGCCCACCGGGGCGGCAGACATGCCGCGTGGGCCGCCACCGGCCGGGAACAGAGCCGGTTCACCGCGCTGATGGCCGCCCACGCGGCCCGGGAGGTGCTCAGCGGCGCCGTTCCCCCGGGCGTCCACCACATCGAGGAACTGCCGGTGTTCGCGAAGCTGCCCGAAGCGCTGACCGGTGCCGGGCTCACCGTCCGGCGGCTGCTGCCCGGGGACATCCGTTGACCGCCGACCCGCGCGGCACGGCCGCGCACCACCGGGACGGCACCGGCCCTCGGACCGGGACCGGGCAAGGTACCGGACCCACGCATCCGCACTGGCGGGACGGCGGCCCGCGCGCGTACACCGACGCGGGCGACGCCTGGGCACACGCGGCGGACGACGTCATGGCGGTGGCCCTCGCGGAGTCGGTCGTACCGGGGGCCGTGGGAACGGGGGCGGCCGGCAGGAGGACCGCTGGTACGGGTACCGCCGGTGCGAGGGCGGCGCGAACAGAGGCCGCCGGTACGGGGACAGCGGATGCCTGCGCAACGGGTACGGGTCGCGGGACAGCCGACGCCGGACCGCCGGGCGCGGGCACCGGGTCGGCGGCCGACGCCTGGGCGCACCGAGCGGGAGCCGGGGTGACGGGGTCGCGGGTCCTCGACGTGGGCACCGGCTCCGGCCCCGCCGCGCTGGCCGCCGCGCGCGCGGGCGCCACCGCTGTCGGGCTGGACCGCGAACCGGGGCTGCTGCGGCTCGCCGGGGACCGGGCCCGGGACACCGGGCTCGGCGGCCGGACCCGCTTCGTGGCGGGGGACGCGACGGCGTTGCCGTTCGCGACGGACAGCTTCGACGTGGTGGTGTCCACCTTCGGGGTGATGTTCGCACCGGACCCGGTCGGCTGCGCCGCCGAACTGGTCCGGGTCTGCCGTCCCGGCGGGCTGGTGGCGGTCGCGTCCTGGACCCCTGACGGTGTGATGGGCCGTATCGCGCCCACCGTCACCCGCCGGCTCCCGGCGCCCCCGTCCGGTCCGGTCCCCACCCGCTGGGGCGACCCCGAGCACGTCCGCCCCTGGTTCGCCCCGCTGTCGGTGACCGTTCGTACCCGGGTGTGCGGTGTCCGGGTCGCCTACCCCTCCGTCGCGGCGGCCGTCCGTGTCTTCGAGAACAAGCCCGGCCCGCTGCGCGCGCACCGGGCCGCCCTGGAGGCGGCGGGCCGGTGGACGGCGGCACGGGCCGCGCTGTCGTCCCTGTTCGCCGAGCACAACACGGCCACCGACGGCCGCCTGGTGTGGGACGTCCCCTACCTGTTGGTTCTCGCGCGGGTGGGCGGTACGGCTCCCCGTGCGTGAACCGTCATGGGGGTCCTGGCCGTCCGGGTCGTCCCGGTCCTGAAGCAGACGGCCAGGACGACCCGGGTCAGGTCCCCTCACGACCCGTCCGGACCCCGGGCCGAGTGGGTCGCCGGACGCCGACCGAGCGCCGACCGGACGCCCTACGGCACCGCCCGTCCGACAGGCTCCGACGACGTGCCGGTCCCCGGCGTACCGGCCGGGCCGGACGCCCCCGCCGGGTCCGGGGCATCCGTCGGAACCGGCACACCCGCGAGGTCCGGGACGCCCGCCGACCCCGGGGCATCCGCCGCGCCCGGGTCGCCGGAACGGGTACGGGAGCCGCCCGCCCCCGGCCGGAGGAACAGCATCAGCGCCGTCACCACGGCCACCGCCGACACCCCGAACAGCAGGGTCCGGTCCGACACCGCGCCACCGATCCGGGAGACCTGGCCCTCCAGCGCGACCTCGGTCCCCGTCCCCAGCAGCGACGGCAGGGCCGACGTCCCGTCGAACAGCAGGAAGAGGGTGCCCAGCGCGATGAAGAACACCCCGCCGGCCAGGGACGTCGAGTGCACGGTGAACGGACCGGCCACCAGGGGCCGACCGCGCAGCCAGCGCTTGCGGCCGAGGTCGAAGCGGTCCCACAGCAGCGCCAGGACGAACAGCGGCAGCGCCATGCCCAGGGCGTACACGGCCAGCAGCAGACCGCCGTGCAGCGGGCTGCCGCCGATCGCCGCGACGGTCAGGATGCCGCCGAGGATCGGGCCCGCGCAGAACCCGGCCAGCCCGTACACCGCGCCCAGGACCACCACCGACAGCGCCGAGCCCGAACGCTGCTCCCCCGCCACCCGCTGGAGCCTGCGGGCGCCGAAGCCGAGCCCGAGGATCTGCGCGGCGCCGAGGGCGATGACCGTCCAGCCGCCGACGGCGACGAGCGTGTCGCGGTGTCCGTAGAACAGTCTGCTCGCGAAGGACCCGGCGACGCCCAGCGGGACGAGCGTCGCGCAGAGCCCCGCGTAGAACAGCGCGGTGCGGACGACGAGCCGGGTGCGGGTGGTGAAGGAGTACGCGAAGAAGGCGGGGAGCAGCAGCGCGCTGCACGGGCTCAGCAGGGCGAGAAGACCGCCGAGGAAGGCGGCCGTGTGCGTGATCCCGTTCATCGCCCGGTCGACTCCCGCTCCGTGGTGGCGCCGGAGGGCGTCGGCCCCGCGGCGGCGCGTGCCGCGTCGAGCGCCTTCTCGACGGCCTGCTCGAAGGACTCGGCGGGCTGGGCGCCCAGTACCGGGATGTCGTTGACCAGGAACGCGGGTGTGCTGGAGACACCGAGGGCGTATCCCTCCTCCTTGTCGCGCTCCACGGCCCGCTTCGCCCCGGGCGAGTCGAGGTCCCTGGCGAAGCGGGCCGCGTCGGGGACGCCCGCCTCCTTCGCCATGGCGATCACCTTGCCCCGGGCGTAGGCGCCCTGGTTGCGGGGGCGTTCCTCGCCGAAGGCCGTGTCGTGGAACTCCCAGAACTTCCCTTGCTGTCCGGCGGCCCAGGTGGCCCGGGCCGCGCGCTCGGACTCCTCGCCGAAGAGCGGGAAGTTGCGCCATTCGATGCGCAGCAGCCCCTTGTCCACGTACCGGCTGATGAGTCCGGGTTCGGTGCCGCGTGCGAACTCGCGGCAGAAGGGGCACTGGAAGTCCGAGTACTCGATCATGACGACCGGCGCGTCGACCCGGCCGATCGCCAGCCGGTCGTCCGCGTCCCGCCGTGCGAGACCGAGGAGTTCGGTGTTCCGCGGGTCCGGTTCCACCGGTTCGACGGACCCGGCGGCGGCCGGGGCGGAGGGCGCGGACCGGGCGCCGCTACGGTCCCGGTCGGACTCCTCACCGCCGAGGCTGAGCGCGAAGGCGGCGGTGCCGAGACCCAGCGCCAGGACGAGGAAGGCCGCGGCCTTGCGCCGCCGGGTCGCGTCCGGGGGTACGGGGAGAGAGGAGCGCGGGGCGGTGCCGGAGGCCGTGTCGGGGGTGGTCTGAGCGGGGGTGGCCTGACCGGGGGTTACCGGGTCGAGGCTTGTCGGCTCGGGGGTGGCCTTGCCGGAGGCCGCCTTGTCGGTGGGCGCGGGGCCGGCCGGGGTGAGCGGGGCGGGCGGAGCCGGGGGGCCGTCGGGGGTGTCGGCCGGGGTGTCGGCGGGGGCGGCCTTGTCCGTGGAATCAGTCTTGTCCTGGGCGGCCGGGGCTGTGGGATCGGTCGGCGTGCCCGTCGGTTCGGGGGACGGGCCGGTCGGGTCAGGGGTCTGGGACGGCATGGGTACCTCTTGGATCGGTGCGTACGGCGTGAGGGGCGCACAGGGTGCGCGAAGGGAACGCGGGCGAGCGGCGCGCCGGACCGTGCGCCGTCGCTCGGGGCGTCCGGGAACGGCGTGCGCCGGGTTCCGCACCGCGCGTGCGGGCGTCAGGACCCTGGGGTACGGCGTGCGGCGACGGGAGCTGACACGGGGTCGGCGGCGGGCGCGCACCGGGGCGGTACTCGGCGGACGGCCGCCGGGCCCGGTCGGTCGCGGCCTACACCCTCAGCACGGAGAGCACCGACAGCGGTATCGGTGGCGCGAGTCCGGAGAAACGGTCGCCGCCGCCCGTACCGAGGTGCGGTACCCGTACCAGGTCCGCCGGAAGGGCCAGGGAGGACGGGAGCGCCGGGGGCGGCAGCGGGACACGGGTCGACGAGGGCGGTTCGGGTACGGACTGCTTGCCGCAGGGGCGGGTGAGGTCGGAGACCGTGCCGGACGCCGTGGCGGGAGCGCCGACGGCGACGGGGCCGGACGGAAGGGCGGTACGGGCCGGGGCCGGTCCGGGGACGAGGCCCGCGGCGCGGGTCGGGGACGCGGTGTCATGGGCCGGGACCGGCATGGTGACCGTGCCGTCGGCGCGGGCGAGGGAGCACAGCCAGGTGGTCAGCAGGAGGAGCAGCGCGAGCACGGCGCCGACCGTGGCCCGCGGAGTCCTCACCCGCTCCATACCGATTCCTCCGCCGCCGTTCGTCCGCGCTTGTCCGCGCCTGTACGTGTACCTGTCCGTGCCGTACGTGTACCTGTTCGTGCCTGTTCATACCGGTCAGGGGGCCTGTCCGTGGGTCGCGCCCGTCCGACGGCCCGTGGCGCGCGTCCTGCCCGCTGTGTTCGCCGCTCGCCCTGCCCCGCGCGTTCACCGGGTCCGACCGGTTCGCGGGCAGCCGTCACGTCGGTTCCTTCGCCCGGTCGCCGTCCGGGTGGACAGCGGGCCGGCCGGGAGGCCACGCCCACGATAGATCATGCTGGTCGGCCCCGTCCGAGGCCGGTACGGGTCGCCGCGAGGTCCCGTACGCGGGGCGGTGCGGGTGGCGCGGCCGGTACCGCCGGGTGAAGTGGCGCACAACGGCGGACGGACCGCCGTCCGGAGGAATCCGGAGGGCGGTCCGTCGGACCGGTGCGGCGGGCAGCCGTCACGTCAGCTCCTTCGTCCGGTCGCCGCCCAGGGTCCGTACGGCGGGCAGCACCCGGTCGTAGGCGCGCTCCTCGCGGCTGTCGGCGAACTGGGTGCGGTAGAGCTGCGCGTAGCGGCCGTCGAGGGCGAGCAGGGTCTCGTGGGTGCCGCGTTCGACGATCCGGCCGTCCTCCACCACGAGGATCTGGTCGGCGCCGCGGACCGTGGACAGCCGGTGGGCGATGACCACGGCGGTGCGGTCGGCGAGGGCCTCGTCGAGGGCCGCCTGGACGGCCGCCTCGGAGGTGTTGTCGAGGTGGGCGGTCGCCTCGTCGAGGATCACCACGCGCTGGCGGGCCAGCAGCAACCGGGCGATGGTCATCCGCTGGCGCTCGCCGCCGGACAGCCGGTAGCCGCGCTCGCCGACGACGGTGTCGAGCTCCTCGGGCAGCGACCGGACCAGCTCGTCGAGACGGGCCCGGCGCAGGGCGTCCCACAGCTCGTCCTCGGTGGCGCCGGGCCGGGCGAGCAGGAGGTTGGCGCGGACAGACTCGTGGAAGAGATGGCCGTCCTGGGTGACCATGCCGACGGTGGCGCGCAGCGACTCGGTGGAGAGGTCCCGTACGTCGGTGCCGCCGACGCGGACCGTTCCGGAGTCGGCGTCGTAGAGGCGGGGCAGCAGGGACGCGACGGTCGACTTGCCGGCGCCGGACGAGCCGACGAGGGCGACGGTCTGGCCGGGTTCGGCGCGGAAGGACATCCCGCGCAGCACCTCTCCGCTGTCGCGGCTGTCCAGGGTGGCGACCTCCTCCAGGGAGGCGAGGGACACCTTGTCGGCGGCGGGGTAGCCGAAGCGCACATCGGTGAACTCGACGGCGACCGGCCCCTCGGGGACCTCATCGGCGTCGGGGCGTTCCTCGATCAGCGGCTTCAGGTCGAGGACCTCGAAGACCCGCTCGAAGCTGACGAGTGCGCTCATCACCTCGACCCGGGCGCCGGCCAGGGCGGTGAGCGGGGCGTACAGCCGGGTGAGCAGCAGGGCGAGGGCGACGACGGCGCCGGGCTCCAGGGTGCCGTTCAGCGCGAACCAGCCGCCGAGTCCGTAGACCAGGGCGAGTGCGAGGGCGGAGACCAGGGTCAGCGCGGTCATGAAGGTGTACTGGGACATCGCGGTCCGCACCCCGATGTCGCGGACCCGCTGGGCGCGGGCGGAGAACTCGGCCGACTCCTGCTCGGGCCGTCCGAAGAGCTTGACGAGGGTGGCGCCGGGGGCCGAGAAGCGCTCGGTCATCCGGGTGGCCATGGCGGCGTTGAGCTGGGTCGCCTCGCGCTGGAGTCCGGCCATCCGGGCGCCCATGCGGCGGGCGGGGAGGACGAACACGGGGAGCAGCAGCAGCGCGAGGAGGGTGATCTGCCACGACAGGGTGATCATCACGGCGAGGGTGAGCACCAGGGTGACGACATGGCCGACGACCCCGGCCAGCGTGCTGCTGAAGGCGCGCTGGGCGCCGATGACGTCGTTGTTGAGGCGGCTGACGAGGGCGCCGGTGCGGGTGCGGGTGAAGAAGGCGACGGGCATCCGCTGGACATGGTCGAAGACGGCCCGCCGCAGATCGAGGATCAGGTTCTCGCCGAGGGTCGAGGACAGCCGCCGCTCCATCAGTCCGAGTCCCGCCTCGGCGACGGCGATCAGGGCGATCAGCAGGGCGAGCCGGACCACGGTGCCCGGCGGCCCGTTCGACACGATCGCGTCGACGACGCGTCCGGCGAGCAGCGGGGTGGCCACGGCGAGGAACGCGGTGACGACGCTGAGCAGGAGGAAGCGGATGATCCGGGTGCGGTGGGGGCGGGCGAAGGTGGCGATACGGCCGAGGGTGGCGCGGTTGAAGGGGCGGCGGTCCTGCGCGTGGAGCAGTCCGTTGAGCTGGCTCCACGCTGTCGTCTCCATGTCCATGCCCTGACGGTAGAACCTCAAGCAATGCTGAGGTCAAGCCCTGGCCCGGAATTCGACGCCAAGTTCCCTCCGTAGGAGAGGGGTCGGCGGTCAGGGAGTGTCCGTTCCCCCGTCCGCGGCGGGGGGTTCGGTCGGGGTCGGGGTCCCGCCGGTCGTGCCGAGCACCGTGATCCGGACCGGTCCGCCGTCCGGGTCGACGTCCCGTACCCAGGCGGCGGACATCCCGACGGTGCGGTTGGGCACCGCGGTCCCCCGCAGCCGCTCGTGGTGCAGTACGCGGCCGTCCTGGGCCACTTGGAGCACCGGCCGGTCGAGGAACCGCGCCGTGCGCAGCACGAACGGCTGCCGTGCCGTGGCGGTGGCGAGGAGGTTCGGGGCGATCCAGCGCAGCGGGGCGTCGACCCGGACGGGCACCGGGGCAGCCCGGTGCGTGCCGGGGACGGCCGCGAGATGGGCGAGGACCGGTACGGCGGCGAGCACGCCCTCCCGGGCCGCGGTCCCGGCGGGTTCGGCGGCGTGCAGCAGGCTTCCCACGGCGAAGACCCCGTCGCGGGTGGTCCGGAAGGACATGTCGACGGCGGGTCCAAGGGTGCCCGGGTCCAGTACGAGGCCGCCGTCGCGGGCGAGTTCGTGTTCGGGGACGAAGTCACCGGTGAAGACGGCGGTGTCGCAGGCGAGGGTGGTGGTGCGGCCGTCGGAGTGCCGCAGCCGGACGCCGGCGAGCCGTCCGTGGCCGACGAGGGCGGTGACGGTGGTACGGGTCAGCAGCGGGACCCCGTACCGCAGCCGGGCGGCCGTGGCGTGCGCCGGGGACGCCTGGTGGCGCTCGTACTCCGTGACCATGGCGACGGGTGCGACGCCGGCGCGGCGCAGGGTGTCCACGGCGTGGTACGAGACCTGTTCGGCGCCCACGACGACGGCCCGCCGTCCCACGTCCTGCCGGTACAGGTACACGGACTGCTGCAACTCGCCGGTGGTGAACACCCCGGCGGGCCGTGTCCCGGGCACGAGCCGGGCGGCGCGCGGCCGTTCACGCGCGCCGGTGGCGAGGACGACGGCCCGCGCGCTCACCTCGGCGGGCCCGTCGGGTCCGGTGGTGGCGAGGGTCAGCGGGCCCGTCCAGCCGAGGGCGGTGACCCCGGTGCGCAGCCGGACTCCGGCGCGTTCGGCGGCGGCGGTCCAGCGCCCGACGTAGGCGGGTCCGTCGACGCTCTCGGCGCCGGTGCCGAAGCCCCGGTGGAAGCAGTGGCGCGGTACACCGCCCGGTTCGCGTTCGCGTTCCAGGATCTCGACCCGGCCCGCGCCGAGCGCGGCGAGACGCGCGGCTGCGGCGAGCCCGGCGGGCCCGGCTCCGACGACGAGGACATCGACGTCACGGTGGGTGCCGCCGGTTCCGCCGGATCTGCCGCTGGGGCTGTCACTGGTGCTGTCGTTCGTGTCGGTGCTGGTGCTGGATGTGTTCATGTGGGGGTTCCTCCCGCCCGCCGGAGCAGGTCGCGGACGGCGGCTCCGCAGTGGGAGCCCTGACATCGGCCGCCGCGGGCCCGGGTGCGGCGGCGCAGACCGTCCGGGGTGACGGGCGGGACGGTGGAGTCGAGCGCGTCCCGGATCTCGCCCAGGGACACCCGTTCGCAGTGGCAGACGAGCGTGCCGTACGCGGGGTCGCGCGCGATCAGGTCGGCCCGGACGCAGGGGCGTTCGGCCGTGCGGCCGAGGTCCGGCACCCGGATCGGCGGCAGCGCGGCGGACGGGCCGGGATCGAGTCCCGCGCCGGTGAGCAGGTCCAGGGTGTGGGCGGCGAGGGCCAGGGAGGCGCTGAGCCCGGTGGAGCGGACACCGCCGAGGGTGACGTACCGCTGGGCGGGGTGGGCGCGGACCCGGTAGTCCTCGTGTCCGGTGGCGGCGCGCAGCCCCGCGTACGCGGCGGTGACCTCCGCGCCGAGGAGCGCGGGCACGATCCGGGCGCCCTGGGCCCGCAGCCCCTCCAGCCCTTCGGCGGTCGTCGCCGTGTCGTCCTTGGCGTCCGGCCCGTCGAGATCCTCGGCGGTGGGGCCGACCAGGACGTTGCCGTGCACGGTCGGGGTGACGAGGACACCCTTGCCGAGGGCGGTGGGCACCGGCAGCAGGATGTGGCGGACGAGATCGCGGGCCGGGGTGTCGAGAACGAGGAGCTGGCCCCGGCGCGGGCGGACCGTGAAGTCCCGGTGACCGAGCAGCAGATCGAACTCGTCGGCGCGCAGCCCGGCGGCGTTCACCAGCCAGCGGGTACGCAGGGTGCCCCGGTCCGTGGTCAGGACATGGTGCCCGGCGGCCCCGGTCACCTGGTCCACCCGGGCCACCCGGCAGTTCAGATGGAGGTCGGTTCCGGCGCGCACGGCCTGGGTGGCGTAGGCGAGGGTGGTGCTCCAGGGGCAGACGACGCTTTCGCCGGGGACGGCGAGGGCTCCCAGCGCGCCGGGCCCCAGACGGGGTTCGCGGGCGCGTACTTCGGCGGCGTCGAGGAGGACGGTGTCGTCGTATCCGTTGCGCCGGGCCTTCGCGGCGAGTGCCGGGAGGGCCGCGAGTTGCTCCTCGTCCCAGGCGACGAGGAGCGCGCCCACCCGTTCGAGGGGGATGCCGCAGTCGGCGGCGTACGCGGCGAGCAGCCGTGATCCGTCCCGTACGAGGCGGGACTCCAGCGAGCCCGGGACGGCGTCGAAACCGGTGTGCAGGATCGCGGTGTTGGCCTTGGAGGTGCCGTCCCCCACGTCGTCGCGGGCGTCGACCAGCGCGGTCCGCAGGGCCGGGTACCGGGCCAGCTCACGGGCGACGGCACTGCCGACGACCCCGGCGCCGACGACCGTGATGTCGTAGACGGCCGCCGGTAGGTCACCGCCGCGGGTGACGGCGCCGTACGTGGCCGACGGTACGGCGGGCGCCGGTACGCCATGTGCTGGGACGGCGTGCCGGTCGGGGGGCGGGACGTGGGCGGACCGGGCGGGCCGGTTCCGCGAGTCCTGTACCGCCGGGACCTGGGCGGAGGTGTGCGCGTGCGGGGCGTTCACCGGTCGGTCCCCGCCGCCCGTTCCGCACCGCCGGTCGGACGTGCCCCGGCCGCGCGCTCTGTATCCGCTGCCGCGTGTGTATCCGCTTCGGCTTCCGTGTCCGCTTCCGTGTCCGCTGCCGTCCGCGCCGGACGGGGCGCCGGGAGCGGGGCGCTTTCCCGTGCGGTGTGTTCCGTCCGGTCCGTACGTTCGAGTTCCGCGGTGACCGCCGCGTGGAAGACGGCGAGCCGTTCGGCCGCCTCGTCCGCGTCGATCCGGGGTTCGTAGACGGTGCGCGGGCGCCAGTGGGGCACGGCCTCGTCGATGGTCAGGCCCGGTTCCTGGCCCAGCCTCGCCACCGCGCCGATGCCGAGCGCGGTGGCATCGGGCAGCGCGGACACCTCGACGGGCAGCTGGAGCAGATCCGCCTGGGTCTGCATCAGCAGCGCGGAGCGGGTGAGGCCGCCGTCGACGCGCAGTACGGTCAACGGCCGTCCGAGGTCCCGGGCGGTGGCGTCGGCGAGGGCGGTGACCTGCGCGGCGAGGCCCTCGCACAGGGCGCGCACCAGATGTCCGGGCCGGGTGCCGAGACCGAGACCGGTGAGGGAACCGCGCGCCTCGCCCCGCCACCAGGGCGCGGCGAGACCGGCGAGGGCGGGGACGAACGTCACCCCGCCGCTGTCTGGGACGGACCCGCCGACCGGATCGAGGTCCGCCGCGCCGGAGACGACCCCGAGGCCGGTGAGCCAGCGGACCGCCGACGCGGCCGTGTACACCTGCCCGTCGAGGCAGTAGCTCGTCTCCCCGGACAGCCGCCAGGCCACACAGCTCACCAGCCCGGAGTCCCCCCGGCGGGGCTGCGGGCCGGTCTGGGCGAGGAGGAACGCGCCGGTGCCGTAGGTGCATTTGGCGGTGCCCGGTTCGGTGACCCGCTGGGCGAGCAGCGCCGCCTGCTGGTCCACCAGGAGTCCGGTGAGCGGGAGTTCGGGGCCGAACGCGGTGGTCGTGCCGACCGGGGTGTCGCAGTCCACGATCTCCGGCAGGTCCTCGCCGTCGAGCCCGAAGATCCCGAGGGCGGTCCCGGACCACGCGACCCGATCCAGATCGAGGAGCTGGGTGCGTCCGGCGGTGGCCGCGTCGGTGACATAGGCGCCGGTGAGCCGGTGCACCAGCCAGACGTCGCTGGTGGTGACGGTGCCCTCGCGGGTGAGGTGGCGGCGCAGCCAGGTCATCTTGGGGGCGGCGAAGTACGGGTCGAGCGGAAGTCCGGTGAGTTGGCGTAACGCTTCCGCGTGCGGGGCGAGTTCGGCGCAGACGGACGCGGCGCGCCGGTCCTGCCACACCAGCGCCGGGGTCAGGGGGCGTCCCGTCGCCCGGTCCCAGGCGAGTACGGTCTCCCCCTGGTTGGCGAGGCCGACGGCGGCCACCGGTTCCCCCGCTTCGGCGAGGGCCTGCCGCCCGGCGCGGACCACGGACCCGTACAACTCGGCGGGGTCCACCTCGACCAGGCCGCCGGGGCCCTCGCGGGGGTGCACGGGGGCGCTGCCGCTGCCGATGACCCCGCGCCGCGGGCACAGGACGAGGGCCTTGGTGCCGGAGGTGCCCTGGTCGACGGCGAGCACGGGCCGGGCGGCGGAACGGGTACCGGCCGTCATGTGTCCTCCTCCGGTGCGCCGTGCGGCGTGTCCGCCGGTGTCCGGCGCCGGGCACTCCGGCGGCGGGTGATCACCGCGCCAGCGTCCAGCACATACCGGCGCCGGTCAAGCCCGCCTCATCGCAGCTCAACGCACCTACGCTGGAGGCGACTTGTCCGAATCACCGGCTCCCCCACGGCCGCCGCACCGCACCGCCCGTCACCGAAGGCGCGGACGCCGCCCGGACGGCGTCCGCCCCCGTACCCCACGGAGGTCCCGCGTGTCCCATGACCGTCGCCCGGTCCCCGCACCCCGGGCGGACCGGAAGGAAGCGCCGCCGCTCGACGAGGAACAACGGCTGCGGGAGCTGGGCTACCGCCCCGAACTCGCCCGCCGGATGGGCGGCTTCGGCAACTTCGCGATCAGCTTCTCCGTGATCTCCGTGCTGTCCGGCTGTATGACCCTGTACGGATTCGGGATGGGCACGGGCGGTCCCGCCGTGATGATCTGGGGGTGGGTGGGCGTCGGGTTCTTCGTGCTGTGCGTGGGGATGGCGCTCGCGGAGGTCACCAGCGCGTATCCCACCTCGGGCGCGCTGTACTTCATGGCCGACAAGCTGGGCGGCAGACGCTGGGGCTGGTACACGGGCTGGCTGAACCTGCTGGGGCTGCTCGGGGCGATCGCGGGCATCGACTACGGCGCCGCCCTGTTCACCGGCGCGTTCCTGAACCTCCGCTTCGGCTTCGAGCCGACCCCCGGTTCCACCATGCTGATCTTCGTCGCGATCCTGCTGCTGCACGCCACCCTGAACCTGTTCGGCGTCCGGCTGGTGAGCGTCCTCAACACGATCAGCGTGTGGTGGCACCTCGCGGGCGTCGCGCTGATCGTCGGCGCGCTGTGGATCGTGCCGGACCAGCACCGGTCGCCGTCGTTCGTGTTCACCGAGTTCGTCAACGACACCGGCTGGGCCAATCCGTTCTATGTGGCGGCGGTCGGGCTGCTGCTCGCCCAGTACACGTTCTCCGGGTACGACGCCTCCGCGCATCTGTCGGAGGAGACCTCCCGCGCCTCGGTCGCGGCGGCGAAGGGGATCGTGCGGGCGATCTGGGTGTCGTGGATCGCCGGGTTCGCGCTGCTCACCGGACTCACCTTCGCCATCCAGGACTACAGCGGCACCCAGGACAGCGCGACGGGTGTGCCGCCCGCGCAGATCTTCCTCGACGCGCTCGGGACCGGCGGGGCGAGCGCGCTGCTCCTGGTGGTGATCGGGGCGCAGTTGTTCTGCGGCAACGCCGAGGTGGCCGCCGCCAGCCGGATGGTGTTCGCGTTCAGCAGGGACAACGCCCTGCCGGGTTCCGCGCTCTGGCGCCGGGTCAGTACCCGTACGCGCACCCCGGTCCCGGCGGTATGGCTGTCGGTGGGGGTCGCGGGTCTCCTCGCGCTGCCGTCGCTGTACTCGGCGACGGCGTACGGCGCGGTGACGGCGATCAACGTCATCGGGATCACCCCGGCGTACGCGATCCCGGTGTATCTGCGACTGCGCGCGGGCGACCGGTTCCGGCGCGGCCCGTGGCACCTGGGGCACTGGAGCCGTCCGGTCGGATGGGTCGCGGTGGGGTGGGTCGCGGTGGTGACGGTGCTGTTCCTGCTGCCGCAGTCGTCACCGGTCACCGTCGGGACGATGAACTACGCGTCGGTGGCGCTGCTGACGGTCCTGCTGCTGGCGACCGTCTGGTGGTACGTGGCACGCGACTCGTACGGGACACCGGAGCCGCCCCCGGCCGACGAGGTGCGGGCGGTACCGCCCGAGGACGCGGTACCCGGTACGGCGGACCGGTAACCGGCTTTCGACCGACAGCTGACCGGTCGGCTGCCACCGGCAGCCGACCGGGCCGCGCGGCGACCTGACCGGCGGGTTCTCAGCGGCGGCCGGATGTGCGAGAGTCCTGGTCGGTCGGGTGCGACGGGTACGAAGGGTGGGACGGCTCCACGGGACCTGCCGGGGGCCGGGGCCGCCCGGACTGCCGGGGGCGCACCACACGAACCGGAACGCGCCACGCAGGCCGCACAGGCCGCACAGGCCGCACAGGCCGCACAGGCCGCACAGGCCGCACAGGCCGCACAGGCCGCACAGGCCGCACAGGCCGCCGAATGATGCCGAACGAAGGGGCGCAGCGCAGTGACAGAGCCGGTGAGCGGGACAGCGGGGCCCACCGGGCCGCGCGACCTCGTCGTGGGGCTGCTCGGCGCGGGCGCCATGGCGCGCGCGCATCTGCCCGCCTGGCTCGCGCTGGGCGCGCGGGTCACCGTACTGTCCGCGAGCGGCCGGGCGGCGGAGCTGGCGCGCCCGTACCGGGACCGGGGTGTCACCGTGGCCCGGGACCTCGGCGAACTGCTCGGCGGCTGCGACGTCGTCGACATCTGCACCCCGACACCGAGCCACCGGGAACTGGCGCTCGCCGCGATCGCGGCGGGCCGTCCGGTGGTGTGCGAGAAGCCACTGGCGCTGACCACCGAGGACGCCGCTCTGGTCGCGCGGACCGCCGAGGCGGCGGGGGTGCCGCTGTTCCCGGCGCATGTCGTGCGGTACTTCCCGGCGTACGCGGCGGCGGCCCGGGCGGTCGCCGCGGGACGGATCGGGACTCCGTCGGCGCTGCGGTTCACCCGGGCCGGGGCGTACCCGGTGTGGGCGCCGTGGTTCGCGGACCCGGCGCTGTCCGGGGGCATCCTGGTCGACCAGATGATCCATGACATGGACTTCGCCCGGCTGCTGGCGGGCGAGGTGGTCCGCGTCCACGCGCGGGTCCGCGTCGGCCGATTCACCGACGGGGACGGCCCGGACCGCCTCGGGCACCCGACGGCGTCCGGCACGGCCCTGCTCACCCACGCCTCGGGAGCGGTGAGCCGTCTGCTGGGGGTATGGGGTCGGCCCGCTCTGCCCTTCCGTACGACGTTCCGGGTGAGCGGTCCGGACGGGGTGCTGGAGCACGATTCGACGGCGGGTGCCGCAGGGGCAGCGAACGCCGTGGGGCGTCCGGGCGGCGCGCGCGCCGGGCGTACGGGCTCCGCGCCCGGGGACGTGACGGCGGCAGGCGCCGCAGGGGCACCGGCGGGCGATCGGGACGTGGAGGCACCGGCGGGCGGTTCCGACGTGGAGGCTCCCGGGGGCGCGTTGCCGGAGAGTCCGTATCTGACGCAGTTGCGGGAGTTCGCGGCGGCCGTCGCGGGTGGTCCGCCGCCCGGGGTGAGCGCGTGGGACGGAGTGGCCGCGGTGCGGATCGCGACGGCCGCGGCGGAGTCGGCGCGGACCGGGAAGCCGGTGGAGCTGTCCGGACCGCTCGGGTAGACGGACCGTCGCGGGTGCCCGGCCGATCCGCCGACCGGGCGCGCGGCCCGGCGAGGGTGTCCCAGGCTCCGGCGTGCGGTGGACGGCGGTCCCGTCGGCTACGCCGGTTCCGACGGCCCCACCAGGTCCGAGAGCTGCGCCAGGCCCGTCCGGCCCCACAGCTACGCCGGGTCCGACAACTCCGACAGCCCCGAAAGCCACGCCACCAGGTCCCCGGTGACCCGTTCACCGGTGGCCGCGACATCGCCGTCGAGCGCTCCGAGGTCCGCGCGGTACACGGATGTCCGGTCCCGTCCGTGGTGCCGGGTGAGATAGCCGTGACCGGCGCCGTCGTCCCCGACGAGGGTCCAGTGCGGGGAGCGGTCCCGGACGCGGTGGGCCGTGTTGCGCGCGGTCAGGAGGTGCGGGCCGTACACGGTGGTGCCGTTGTCGAGGCGGACGCCCGGTACGCTCCGCCAGAGCCGGGCGAGGTCGGGGACGGGACCGTCGCGGAACCCCGACTCCCGTGCGGCGGAGACCGTGAGGAATCCCGCGAAGGTGTCCGCGAACGGCTCCTCGTCGCCCGTCCACGGATCACGCCGCACGATCTGGTACTCCGCGCCGCGCGGCCGGTCCAGCGCGAAGCCGTACCGGTCCCCGCCGCCGTCGGACTCCGCGCAGAACCACAACCGGTCCTGGTCCGCGCGCCGCCACCCGGCGGTGATGTCCTCCACGGTGTCGTCGTGGTGCGGGGGCGGCGCGACATCCGCGAGGACGCCCACCCCGACCCGGCCCGCCCGGTACGTGCCCAGCCACCACCGGTACGAGGCGGGCAGCGGGCCCAGGGTTGCCTCCGCCGCCGCGATCCACTCCCCCGGAACGCCGCCCGGGAGGCCGTCGATCAGCGGCGACGCGTCGATCAGCGCTCGCAGCAGCAGGGGGTCGGGTGTCATCGGGGAAGTGTGGCACGCCCCCGGCGAAGGCCTTCGGCCACGGGTGCGGAGGTCTCAGCCTCGGGTGACGAAGTCCAGGAGCAGCGACCGGTACCGTGCGGGCCGGTCCCTCGGGAGGGCGTGTCCCGCGCCCTCGACGGCCACGAACCGGGTGTCCGGCAGGGTCGTCACGTACTCACGGGCCACCTCCGGCGCCAGATAGTCGCAGTCGCCGCGCAGCACCAGGGCCGGTACGTGCGCGGTGCGGAGCGCGGGCCGGGGGTCGGGGATCTCCTCGAAGTCGGTGGAGGTCAGCTGGTTGGCGTAGAAGCCGAGCGGGTTGTGGTGCGCGGGTGCGGGGGCGGCGCCGGGGCAGGAACCGCCGTCCTTGCCGGTCAGGGCCGTCTCCCGCATCCAGTGGTCGGCCTCGCGGTCACCGACGAGGGCGTGCGCGGCCCGGGGGTTGACGCGCAGCAGCAGGCTCGCCGCCAGGATGCGCGGTTCACCGGCCAGTTCCTCGCGGCGTTCGCGCTGCGCGGGGGTGAGCCGCTTCCAGGGGTCACCCGCCTCGCTGCCGGGCCGGGTGCGGCCCCACAGCGCGCCCGGGGAGGTGAACACGGCACGGGCCACCCGGTTCCCGTGCGCGGCGAGGTACTGGGCGGCCAGCGAGGCGCCCCAGGACTGGCCCACGAGGATCACCCGTTCCGCGCCGATCGCCCGGCGCACCGTTTCGAGGTCGGCGACGTGCCGGGCGACCGTGTAGTCGCGTACGTCGCGGAGCCGGGTGGAGCGTCCGGAGCCGGTCTGGTCGTAGGCGTACACGTCGAACCCGGCCGCCGCGAGGGCCTGTCCGGCGCGGGGAACGCCCTCACCGGGGGTGCCCGGCCCGCCGTGCAGGAAGATCACCGGCGTGGGGCGGGGGGTGCCCGCGGCGCGCTGGTGGACGTACGCGAGCCGGTCCCCGGCCGGGGTCCGCCAGTACTGGACACCCTGCGGGACGGGTCCCGCGTCGGGCGCGGGCATGGGCCGGAACACCGTGACGGACCCGAGGACCGCGACGCACGTGGTGAGCCCGGCCGCGAACAGCGCGGTGGCGCGACGGCGCCGCGTGGTCACCCCGAACAGCGTGAACGCCGCCCGGCCGAGCAGCGATCCGACGGCGAGCGCGGTGGTGAGGGCCGCGCCCGCGAGCAGCGGTATCCACGCGCTGACCAGGGCGAGCGCGAGGAACGCGGCGACAGCGGCGGCGGGGGCCAGCGCGAGGGCGGCGGCCAGCAGGAAGGCGCCGAAGAGCCTGCGGGGAAGGGTGGTTGCCATACGTTCGAGGCTAGGAACGGAACGGCGCGCGACCGTCGGACGAGGGAACGATTCCCCGGGCCCCGGATGTCCGCCCCCGGGGCGGCGGGCCCCCGCCGCGCGGCGGGGGTGGACCTCGCCCATGCGGCACGGGGAAACCGACAGCCACGTGCGACGGCCGAGCGGCACGGGAACCCGATGGCCGCGTGCGACGGCCCAGCGGCACGGGAACCCGACAGCCACGTGCGACGGCCGAGCGGCACCTGGACCCACGCACCCGCGCGCGACCCGCACGCGGACGAGTACGTCCAGGGGTGCCCCAGGGTCGCGAGCAGCGTCAGCCCCCGTACCGGAACCGGTGGGTGGGCCCGCAGGGCAGGGAGCCGCAGGTCAGCGCACTCCCGGGCGGATCAGCCCCGTCTCGTACGCCGCGATCGTCGCCTGGACCCGGTTGGCGACGGACAACTTGCCTAGGATCACGCCGACATGGTCCTTGACGGTGGCGGGGCTGATGCCGAGCTGCCCGGCGATGTCCGCGTTGGACAGTCCACGCGCGAGCTGCCGCAGGACATCCGTCTCACGCGGGGTGAGCCGGCCGAGGAGCGTGGGGTCGGCGGGTTCCGTGGTGGCGGCGAACCGGTCGATGAGGCGGCGGGTGACAGCCGGGTCGAGCAGGGCGGCTCCGCCCGCGATGACCCGGATCGCGTCGGCGACCCGTTCCGGTTCCGCGTCCTTGAGGAGGAACCCGGCGGCGCCCGCGCGCAGCGCCGCGTACACGTATTCGTCCAGGTCGAAGGTGGTGAGGACGAGGACCCGGCTGGCGGGCGCCCGCCGGGTGAGCCGGGCGGTCGCGGCGAGTCCGTCCAGGCCGGGCATCCGGACGTCCATCAGGACGACATCGGGGCGCAGCCGCAGCGTGAGGTCCACCGCGCCGTCACCGTCCGCCGCCTCACCGACGACGGTGAGCCCCGGTTCCGCGTCGAGGACCGCGGCGATCCCGGCGCGCACGACGGCCTGGTCGTCGGCGACGATCACTCGGATCGGGATGGGAACACCTCCGGCAGCCATACCCGGACCGACCCGTCGCCGGCCGCCCAGAGCGTACCGCCCGCGCGGTCGGCGGCCGTTCGCAGTCCGCGCACCGTGCGACGCGGCGGGGCGGGGGCGTGCAGTTCGAGACCGTTGTCGAGACAGCGGAGGGTGAGGGTCGTCCCGCCGGTCATCAGCATCGCGGCACACCGGTAGGCGGCGACCTCGACGGCGACGGGCAGGGGTCGGCGGGGTCCGTGGTGGCGGAGGGTGACCCCGTACCGGACGGCGAGGGCGGCCATCCCGGCGAGCGTGGGCGGCGGGGTGTCGTCGCTCACGGGACGGTCCGCGGCCCCGGGGCCGTACGTGCTCGCGGGACGTTCCGTGCCGCCGGGACGGTTCACGTGGTCGAGGCCGTGCGTGCTGCCGGGGCGGTCCGTGGTCCCTGAACCGCCCGCACACCCGGGGCCGTCCGCGACCCCGGGGCCGTCCGCGACCCTGGGGCGGTCCGTGCTGCCGGGACCTTCCGCGGCCCCGGGGTCGTACCTGTTGCCGGGACGGTCCGCGATCCCGGGGCCGTACGCGCTGCCGAGGCCGTGCACGCATCCGGGGCCGTGCACGCATCCGGGGCCGTCGGGCACTCGGTTCGGTGGCACCGGCGCGGGCCGGGGGACGGGCGACGAGGGGGCGGTGAACGGGGGTGCGAGATGCGGGGACTCGGGGTGCGAGCGCTCGGAGTGCGGGCGTTCGGAGTGCGTGGGCGCAGGACGTGGTGGTGCGGGGCACGAGGGCACCCGCGTCGGCACAGCCGCTGACCCGGACGGACTCGCGGATGACGGCCCGTCCGGCGGCGCGGCAGGCGGCTCGACCGGCTCCCCGAGCGGTGCCGGAAGCCACCCCGTGAACGCCGCTCCCGGTGACCCCCCGGACCTCGGCCCGGACACCGGCTCAGGCAGTCCCCCGGGCGCCGGGCCAGACACCGGCCCGGCCATCCATCCGGCCGCCGCCCCCGACCCCGACCCCGCCCGGAGTTCCACGAGCAGGTCCCGCAGGGCCGTCAGCGCGGCGCGGGCCTCGCTGCGGGCGGCTGCGAGGTCCCCGGCGTCCGCCGCCTCCGCGACCGCGTGGGCGTGCCGCCGGGCGGTGTCCCGCAGCCCGGCGGCGAACCGTTCGCGCTGTGCGCGGACGGCCGCGCCGGTCTCCCGTGCCCGCAGCTCCCGTCGCCGGTCGGCGTCGGCGCGGCGGACCGCGCGGCGCCGGGCCGCCCGGCGGCCTGCGGCCCAGACGAGCAGCGCGGGGACGGCGAGCAGCGCGGACAGCACGGCCCAGGCCGCCACACGGTCACCGCTGACCCCCGTACCGCGGGCGAGGGCGAGGCCGCCGACGGCGGCGACCGCGGTGACGGCCGCGAGGCCGCGTCCCCGGTCCAGCCGCTCCCCCGCCGAGCGGACGAAGGCGAGTTCGACCCACCAGTGGACGAGCAGGACGTCACCGGCGGGCGGTCCGCCCCAGTCGGCGAGGTCGCAGCCGAGCCACAGGAGCAGGGCCAGCAGGACGGCGGCCAGGCCCCGTTCCGGTGCCCTGCGCCGCACGGCGAGCGGTGCGGCGTGCAGCGCCGACAGGGCGACGAAAGCCGACGCGGACGCGGGACCGTCGAAGGAGTCCGGCGCACCGGTGGCGAGGAGGGCGACCCCGAGGGACAGGGCGGTCGCGAGGCCGACGAGGGCCCAGTCGCGGGCGGCGGGGCCGGGCCAGGCGGGCCAGCGGCGGGTGGGCAGCGGGGCGGTGAGCGGGAGTTCGGCGCGTACGGTCCAGCCGGGGCCGGAGGGTCCGGCGGTGAGGGTGCCTCCGGCGGCGCCGACGGCGGACCGCAGGCCCGGGATGCCGAGTCCGCCGCCGAGGCCGGGGGCGGACCGCTCACCGCCGCCGTCCGTGACGGTCACGACGAGGAGGCGGCCGGTGTCCCGTGCCGTGACCGCCACCCGTACCGGGGCGCCGGACGCGTACCGCTGGGCGTTGGTGAGGGCTTCGCGGACCACGCGGTGGGCGGTGTGCGCGGTCGCGGGCGGGGCGGTGTCCAGGGTGCGGGTGTGGTCGGCGCCGTGGCGGGCGGCGAGGGTGTCGATGTCGGCGAGGTTGATCCCGCCGGGGCGGGTGTCGGGCGCGGTGAGCCGGTCGATTTCGGCGACCGTGCCGCGGCCCGCGGCGGCGGCGTGGCGCAGGGCGTCCCGGGTGAGGTCGGGGCGGTCGAGCCGCAGGGCCGCCGCGCAGGACACCACGACGCCGGTCAGCCGGTGGGCGGCGGCGTCGTGCAGTTCGGCGGCGAACCGCTCCCGTTCGGCGAGGACTTCGTACCGTACGGCCGCCCCGGACGCGGCCCGGTGCGCCCGGACGGCTTCCCGGTCGGCGGCGCGGCGGCGCCGGGACCGGCCCGCCGCCCAGAGCACCGCCCCGCATCCGGCGACGACGACCGCCGTCCCGGCGGTGTGCCGCGGCGGGCTTCCCGTCAGCGCGGCGGCGAGGGCGGCTGCCAGTGCCGTGGCGGCCACCCCGGACACGGCGGTCCCGGCGGTGCCGTGGACGGCGAGGGCGTACAGGGCGAGGGCCACGGCGACCGGCGGGCCTACGGTGTCGGCGGGTGCTCCGGCCAAGGCGGCGGCGAGGGCCGCGGCGAGGACGGCCGCGAGCGTCCCGGCGAGGGCGGCGAGCGGCCGGGTGCGGCGGCCGAGGAGGGCCGCGCAGCCGAGCGCGGTGGCCGCCAGGGCGGGCGGGCCCGCCGGGGGGCCGCCGCTGACCGTCACGCACATCTGTACGACGGCGGGCGTCAGCGCGGGAAAGGCCGCCGCTCCGGCCCGCGTCAACCTCTCGCCCACGCACCGCCGCGTCATAGGGCCCTCTCCTCCGGGCTCATACGGCCCCCCTCCCCCGCGTCCGGACGCAGGACCGCCCCGACCTGGTGTTCCGTCGTCCGGCACGGTACCGGTCGGGGCGTACGGGCGCCGTCCGGCCGGGCGCCCCGGTTAACGGGCGCGCGGAACCAGCGCGTGAAGTCCCATGCCACTTACGGCGATCGTGCCGCGTCCGCCCTGGCGACCGTCCCGCGTCCGCTTTGTCAATCGTGCCGCCCGCGTCCAGGATGTGTCGCCATGGCGGTAGGGAACTGGCGGCGCGGTGAGATCGTGCTGGGGCGGTACGAGGTGCTGGACGTCCTCGACAACGGGGGCATGGGGCTGGTGTTCCGGGTCCGGCACCGTGACTGGCAGACGGATCTGGCGCTGAAGGTGCCCCGTCCCGAGCTGCTGAGGGTTCCGGCGGACGGGGACGCGTTCGCCGCCGAGGCCGGCACCTGGGCGGGGCTGGACCCGCATCCGCATGTCGTGAACTGTGTGTACGTGCGGCGGATCGACGGCTCGCCGTGCGTGTTCGCGGAGTGGGTGGACGGCGGGAACCTCGCGGAGCGGGTGCGGGGGCGCCGTCCGCAAGGCGGCGGGGAGACGGCCCGGTTGCTGGATCTGGCGGTGCAGATCGCCTGGGGGATCGCGCACGCGCACCGGGGCGGGGTGGTGCATCAGGACATCAAACCGGCCAATGTGATGGTGACCGGGGACGGGATCGCGAAGGTCTCCGACTTCGGGCTGGCGAACGCGCGGGCGGCGGCGGGCGAGAGCGCTGTCGCGCCGCCCGGGGTGAGCCTGTTCGCCGGGTACGGCGGGATGACGCCCGCGTACTGCTCGCCGGAGCAGGCGGAGGCCCGGGCCGGGGCGCGGCTGGCGATGACGCGGGCGACGGACGTGTGGTCGTGGGCGCTGTGCGTGCTGGAGATGTTCACGGGCGGTCCGCCGTGCCGGCTGGGGCAGAGCGCGCCGGAGGTGTTCGAGGTGCTGGTGGAGGCCGCGTCGCGGGGGTCGGGCGTGGCCGCGATGCCCCGGGCGCTGGTGGACCTGCTGCGCCGGTGTTTCACGCTCGACCCGGCGGCCCGCCCGCACGACCTGGACGGACTCGCGGCCGAGGTCGCCGCGATCCACGCGGACACGGTCGGTGAACCGTACCCGCGGGCCCGTCCGGCCGGGACGCGGCTGCTCGCGGACGGGCTGTCCAACCGGGCGCTGTCGCTGCTGGATCTGGGCCGCGAGGAGGAGGCGGAGCTGATGTGGCGGGAGGCGGCCGGTGTCGACCCGCACCATCCGTCGGCCGTCCACAACTGGGCTCTGTACCGCTGGCGGCGGGGGCGGATCGGCGACACGGAGGTGGTGTCGGCGCTGCGGGCGGCCCGGACGGTGCGGGGCGGCCGGTGGGACGGGGACCCGCTGCTGGGCCTGGCGCAGCTGGAGCGCGGCGCGGACGACGAGGCCCGCGCGCTGCTGGCGGACGCTCCCGGGACGCCCGAGTTCGAGGCCGGGCGGCGGGAGTTGGCGCGTCGGCCGGCGGCCGTGGCGCCGCTGCGGGTGAGCGGCCACCGGGGCGGGGTGTCGGCGCTCGCGGTGGACGGCGCGGGGACGGTGGCGCTGAGCGGTGGTGCCGAGGGCTGCGTCCGGGTGTGGGACCTGCCGGGCGGGCGGTGCCGTCATGAGCTGTCGGGGGCGCGTGGCGGCCGGATCGTGTCGGTCGCGGTGAGCGCGGACGGCCGGTACGGGGTGGTGGCACGCCGGGACGGGCCGGTCGAGTGGTGGGATCTCGCGACGGGGACGCCGCGGTACCGGCTGACGGACCGTCCGGCCCGGTTCACCGCGGTGGCGGTGACCTCCCGGGGGGTGTGCTTCCTCGGTGACGAGCAGGGGCTGGTGGGCCGGTGGGAGCCGGGGGCGGGCCCGGCGGTGCGGGAGCTGGGGCGGCACGGCGGGACCCGTACGGTGGCGGCCGGGACGGCGCCGGACCCGTGCGCGGTCACCCATGTCGCGGCCGGACAGGACGGCGCGGTCGTGGTGTCCGTGGCGGAGCGGGGCGGGCTGACGTCGGTGTACGTGTGGGACACCGCGCTCGGGCGGGTGCGGCACCGGCTGGAGCGGTCGGCGGATTTGCGTTTGACGGGCCTGGACCGGGTGGCGCTGAGCCCGGACGGCGGGTACGCGCTGCTGACCGGGCGTTTCGGGAGCGAGGCCCGGATCTGGGCGGCCCATGACGACCGGGTGCGCGACACGGTGCCGGACTCCATCGACCCGCATGTCGCCGTCGCGTTGAGCGCGGACGGCACGATCGCGGTGTCCGGCGGGACGGGCGGTCACACGGCACGGGTCTGGGAGACCGGGAGCGGGCGCTGTCTTCGGACGTTCGCCCTTCCGTCCGGCGGGAGCACTCCCGGGGGCATGGTGTCGCGCGGCCGGGTGGCCGTCAGCGGCGACGCCTCCACGGCGGTGGTGGCCGATCAGGACGGCGGTCTGTGGGTGCACCGGCTGCCACCGACCGGGTTCCGTGCGGCGTGGAGCTACGCCCGCCCCCGGTCGGCCGCCGATCTCGGTGACACCGCGTCCCAGTTCCGTGAGCTGCTGGACGGTGCCGAGCGGCGGGTGGCGGACGGCCGGACGGCGGACGCGGCACGTCTGCTCCGGACGGCGCGGTCCCTACCGGGCTTCGAACGGCACCCGGAACTGCGCGCCGCGTGGGCCGCGTTGGGCCGGGGCCGGGAGCGGACCGGGGTGCTCGCTGTGCTGCGGCGGTACGACATGCGGGGCGGCACCTGGACGTTCACCCCGCGGGTGACGCTCGCGGTCGAGTCGGACGGCGATGTGATGATCACCGGGGGCGGCGACGGAGCGCTGCGGGTGTGGGAACTCCAGTCCGGCCGGGGCATGTTCGTGTTCCCCGACCGCGCCGGGAAACCGCACACCGTGCTGATCGCCGACGACGAGCCCACCGCCGTCACCGCCGACTGGTCCGGTACGGCGTTCGTCTGGGACCTGGAGGGCGGGGTCCGGCGGGACGCGCTGCTCGGCAAGCACGGCCGGGTGAAGTGCGTCGCGATGTCCGCCGACGGCCGGTACGCACTGGTCGGGGACGAGGGCGGGGCACTGGTCCTGTGGCGGCTGCGGCCGGCCGCGGCGGTGCGGGTGACTGCGGCCCATACGGGGCCGGTGTCCCGGGTCGCCCTGAGCCGGGACGGCCGGTACGCGGTGTCGACCGGCCATCAGGACCGGATCGCGCGGGTGTGGCGGACGGCGACCGGCGAGGAGCTGTTCTCGTTCCCGCTCGGGACGATGCCGGTGGGGCCGCGCGGGATGCGCTTCAGCCCCGACGGCGAACGGCTGTACGTCAACGCCCAGCCCGTGATGACCTGCTGGGAGGTGCCCACCGGCCGCGGGCTGTTCTCGGTCGAGGTGTCGTACCGGGACACCCTGGCGATGAGCGCGGACTGCCGGGTCGGGGTGACGTCCGGGGTCGGCTGTCTGGTGGTGTGGGACGCGGTGCGGGGCCGGACGATCCGTGAACTGCCGGACCCGGCGGTCGCGTTCGACATCAGCCCGGACGGCGGGTACGTGCTGAGCGCCGGGTACGACCACACACCGCGGCTGTGGGACGTGCGTACGGGGCGCTGCGCGCATGTGCTGGACGGCCATCCGAGGCGCATCATGGACGTGCTGTTCACCGCCGACGGACGCAACGCGCTGTCCACCGACGCCCGGCCCGCCATCCGGCTCTGGGAGTTCGACTGGGACCACGACTTCGGTCCGGCGGCCGCCCCATGAGCGTGACGGTCGTCCTCACGGTGCCGGGCCCGCCGCCCGCGGAGTACGTGTACGGGGAGCCGTTCAGCGTGGTGGTGGGCCGCGCCGCGGAGTGCGGCATCCGGATCGGGGCGGGGCACCGCGGTGTGTCGCGGCGGCACTGCCGGATCGAGAACGCGCCCCCGCCGCTGCGGATCTCGGACCTGGGGAGCAGCTTCGGTACGGAGGTGAACGGCGTACGGCTGGACCGGCTCACCGAGCGGCCCCTGGTGGACGGCGACGAGATCCGGGTGGGCGATGTCGTGCTGCGGGTGGGGGTGCGCGCGGCCCCGGCCGCCGCGCCGCCCGCCGCGCCGGAGCACGGCGACGCGCTGCCCGCGGCGCCGCCGGGGTATGAGCTGCTGCGGGAGCTGGGGCGCGGGGCGCAGGGGGTGGTGTATCTGGCCCGGGACCGGTCGAGCGGGGCGCTGGTGGCCCTGAAGCGGGTGCTGGCGTCGGGGGAGGTCGACGGTGCGGCGCGGTTCGCGTTCCGCCGTGAGTTCGGGAGTCTGCGGGCGCTGCGGCATCCGAACATCGTGGCGTTCCGGGGTGGTCACGACCGGGGCAGCGCGTTCTGGTTCGCGTGCGAGTACTGTCCCGGCGGCAGTCTGGTGGATCTGCTCGGCGGACGGGGCGGGCGGCCCCTGTCGGCGGCGCGGGCCGTGCCGCTGACCCTGGGCATGCTCGCCGGACTGCACCACGCGCACCGGGCGGAGGTCCCGGCGCCCCGGCAGGCCGACGGTGCGGTGGTGACGGCCCGGGGGCTGGTGCACCGGGACGTGAAACCGGCCAATGTGCTGCTCGTGGGTGAAGCGGGCGGCCCCGGACCGGTGGTGAAGCTCGCGGACTTCGGGCTGGCGAAGGCGTTCGAGCACGCCGGGCTGTCCGGTCACACCCGGTCGGGGGCGCTCGGCGGCACGCTGCCGTTCACGGCCCGCGCGCAGCTCGTCGACTACAAGTACGCGGGCCCCGAGGTCGATGTGTGGGCGACGGCCGCGTGTCTGTACTGGCTGCTGACCGGGACGACGCCCCGCGACTATCCGCCGGACCGTGATCCGGTGGCGGTGAGCCTGCGGGCTCCGGTGGTGCCGGTACGGGAGCGGGACCGGTCGGTGCCGCCGGGGCTCGCGGAGGTCCTGGACGAGGCGCTGGTGGACACGCCCGCGATCCGGGTCACCACGGCGGCGGGCCTGGCGCGGGCGCTGGTTGCGGCCACGCCGGGGCGGTGACCGGCTCCGGAACTGCGGCTGCCGGTGCGGCCGTTGGGCGCCGGTCCGGGCCGCGTCCGCCGCCCCGCGCCGACCCGGTCCGCGTGTGCCGTTCCGGTCTGCCGAGTGCGGGTCCGGTCTGCCGCTGTCAGTCCGCGAGGGCGACGTACAGCGGGGTGCCGAGCAGGACCGTCCGGTCGCCGTGCAGTTCGGGGTAGGGGCTGGGGCCGCTGAGGAGGCGCTTGGCGAGAAACTCGACGTGCTGGGCGGGGCCGCGCAGCGTGGAGTTGGCCTGGGCGACGGTGGCCAGCGCGTCGGTGTCGGCGGCGGCGAGGGCGTCCTGGGGGCCGGGGGCGGCGGGGCGCAGGACGAAGTCGTCGTCGGCCGGGGTCGCGATGCGGTGCAGGAGCACCGGGAGCAGGGAGGCGCTGAGCCGGTCCGGGGCGGGTGGCGGCGGGGCGCCCGCGTCGGCGGCGGCCCGGGTGGCGGCGCCGAGGACATGGGCGCTGGCGCCGCCGAGGCCGAGGATCGTGCGGCGGGTGCGGCCGCCGAAGTACACCGTGTCGTCGTCGCCGACAAGTCCCCACTGCATCGGCAGCAGGCCCCCGAAGTACTGGCCGGGTTCGTCCACATCGCCGATGTCGCCGTGGTCCTGGAGGAAGCGGACCACCCGTTCGAGGCGGGCGACGCGGTCGGCGGAGGCGGACTCGACGCTGCGTCTGGCGGTGACGACCTTGAGGTCCAGGCCCACCTCGGAGGTCCGCTTGCGGGCCCAGCCCGGGTCGGTCTGCGAGAGCAGCATGTCGACCTTGGCGTCGCTGATGTAGAGGTAGTAGCGGAACGACACGTGGACCTCCCGTGCTGCGGCCCCGGTCGCGGTGCCGTCGGTGCCCCGGCCCCCGTCGCGGTGCCGTCGGCGCGCGGTGATCCTACCGGGCGGTCGGACCCGCCCCCGACGCCGTCGGGACGGGGCGGCGGGAGCGGCGGGCTCCGGCCGTGGAGCAGCCGGCGTGGTCAGCGGGCGGGTGCTCCGTGGGCGAGGGGTTCGCGGACGGGGGTTCCGTGGGCGAGGGGTTCGCGGGCGAGTGCTCCGTCGGCGACGGGTTCGCGGGCGGGCTCGGGCGGGCCGGAACCGTCGTATCCGCGGACCGCGTCGAGGTACTCGGCGATGGCGTCCCGGTTGCGGATCAGACAGGTGACGCGCTCCGTCATCCGGTCCCGCTCGTGCTCCAGGGTGGCGATCATCTCCGCGGTGGCGTCGGGGAAATAGATAGTGCGGGGCTTGTCGAGGCAGGGCAGGATCTGTTTGATGATCCGGGTGGGCAGTCCCGCGTCGAGCAGACCGCGGATCTGGAGGATCCGGTCCACGAAACGTTCGTCGTACTTGCGGTAGCCGTTCGGGGTGCGCTGGGACACGATGAGCCCCTGCTCCTCGTAGTAGCGCAGCAGACGGCGGGGGGTGCCGGTGCGCTCCGACAGCTCTCCGATACGCATGTGATGCACCTCACATCGAGCCGGATTGACCTTCACATATGTGTGAGGGTTTGAGCATACCCATCATGTCGATCCGCGATACAGAGATCCCAGTTGACACCCCGTCACCTGCCAAGGACAAGAAACTCCCCCTGGCGGCGCTGCTCGCGCTGGCCACCGCCGTCTTCATCACCAGCCTCACCGAGACCCTGCCCGCCGGCGTACTGCCCTCCATGAGCGGCGACCTGGGCGTCAGCGAGTCCGCGATGGGCCAGTCGGTGACGATCTACGCGATCGGCACCGCGCTCACCGCCATCCCGCTCACCGCCGCCACCGCCGCCTGGCACCGCAAGCGGCTGCTGCTCACCGCGATGGCCGGGTTCGCCGTCGCCAACACCGTGACGGCCGTGTCGTCCGACTACCCGGTCACCATGGTCGCCCGCTTCCTCGCGGGGGTCGCCGCGGGCCTCGCCTGGGCCCTGCTCGCCGGATACGCCCGCCGGATGGCGCCCGTCCACCTCCAGGGCAAGGCCATCGCCATCGCCATGGCCGGTATCCCCGTCGCCCTGTCGCTGGGCGTGCCCGCCGGGACCTTCATCGGCGGCGCCCTCGGCTGGCGGGTCGCCTTCCTCATCATGACCGGGCTCACCGTCGTCCTCCTCGGCTGGATCGTCGCCGTGGTCCCCGAGTACCCCGGCCAGCGCGCCGGGAGCCGGACGCCCATGCTGCGCGCGCTGCGGGTGCCGGGGGTCGCCCCGGTGCTGTTCGTGACCCTGGTCTTCGTCCTCGCGCACACGATCCTCTACACGTACATCGCCACATTCCTCGACCGGCTCGGGATGGAGGACTCCACCGATGTGGTGCTGCTCGTCTTCGGCGGCGCGTCGCTGCTCAGTATCTGGATCGTCGCGACGCAGATCCACCGGCGGCTGCGCGGACTCACCGTCGCCAGCACCCTGCTCGTCGCCGTCGCCGCGACCCTGCTCGCGCTGCTCTCGGACAGCACCGCGCTGGTGTACGTCGCGGTGACGCTGTGGGGGCTGGGCTGGGGCGGTATCCCCACCCTGCTCCAGACCGCGGTGGGCGACGCGGGCGGCGAACAGGCGGACTCGGCGCAGGCCATGCTCGTCACGCTGTGGAACGTGGCGATGGCCGCGGGCGGCGTCGCGGGCGGTGTCCTGCTCGACCGGGTCGGTTCCGAATCCTTCCCCTGGAGCGTGCTGCTCCTGATGCTGCCGGTGCTCGCGGTGGTGGTGGCCGCGCGGGTGCACGGCTTCCCGGCGAAGCGCCCCGGCGCGACCGTCTGAGCGTGACCGGCCGGGGCCCGGCCCGTTCCCCGTCCCGCAGAGGACAGGGGAACGGCCGGGCCCCGGTCGGCGGTGCGCGGACCCCGGGCGGGACCTCGGTGGCGGCGAGGGACCAGTGCCTGCGGAGTGCGTCCACCGGGACCCGCACGGACACGCCTGGGCAGGGCCCCGGTGTTCGTGACCGGGGCCCTGCCCAGGGGCGGTGCTCGGGTGGGACGGGCCGGGTCAGGGGGTCGCGGGCGGGGTCCCGTACGCGATGGGGTTGCTGAGGACCACGCCGTGGCTCTTGACGTCGATGGTCACCCGGTCGCCGTCCGCGATACGGAATCCGTCGTGGAAGCTGGCCTGGTCGGCGCCGAGCAGGACGTAGTTGACCAGTCCGGGTCGCCGTACCGCGGGGAAGGTGAACAGATGGTCCACCATGTCGCGCACCGGGTGGTACAGGGCGTCCGCGCCGCAGTCGAAGTTCCCCTCCCACGCGACCGCGCCGTCGCGTTCGATGGTGACCCGGCCGGTCACCGTCGCGGGCGGCTCCCCGAGGAACAGCCACGGGGACACCGCGGTGTCGCAGAGCTTGCAGTACGGGTTGTAGCCGGGGTCCTGACGGTGCAGCCCGATGTCGCAGAGGTCGTTGCCGAAGGTGTACCCGGCGTAACGCGGCTCGCCCCGGGCGTCGTTGACGTACACCAGGAGCACCTCGGGCTCCTCGATCAGCGCGACCGGCTCGGCCGGGACGGTGAGCGTCTCGTCCGGCAGCCGCAGCCAGGAACCGAAGCCCTTGAAGAACCACTTGGGCGGCACGAACGGCGCCCCCGCCGGGGCGCTCTCCCCGCCGAACTTGGACTTGTGGGTGCCCATGAACCCGCTGAGCAGGGCGTCGCCGGACACCGTGGGCAGCAGCGGCGGCAGCGGGCGCAGTTGCGGGTCCCCGGGTTCGACGGTGACGGCCCCGCCGGCCGCGCGGATGTCCGCGACGGCCCGCGCGAGGTCACCGCCACCGGCGACGGCCTCCCGCAACTGCCCCTCCCCCACCGGGTACAGGGTCAGCGGCTCACCGGGGCCGGGACGTTCGAAAGCCGCGTGGCGGCGGCCCTGGTACTCGCTCTCGAAGACGACGGACATGGTGCGGGCTCCTCGGAGGGTCGGACGTACGGGCCGGGCGGGACGCCCGACCCGGTGGCGCGCGGGCGGTGAGCGGGGTGGAGGCGGGTGAGCGGGGTGGGGGCCGGGGCACCGGCGGGACAGGGCAGAGCGCTTCAACGGGGCGGAGCGGTTCAGCCGGGCGGGGCGCTTCAACGGGGCGGAGCGGTTCAGCCGGGCGGAGCGCTTCAGCCGGGCGGAGCGGTTCAGCCGGGCGGGGCGGTCACCTGGGTGAGGACCTCCTCGATCCGGTCCAGCGAGGCGCGTACCCAGGGCAGTCGGAGCGGATCGGACACCGTGAGCGCGCGCTCCCGCCGTTCGGCCGTGTCACCGTAGAGACGGCTGGTCGCGACCCTGATCCGCAGGCTCCCGGCGGGTTCCCCGAAGGCGCTGCCCGGCAGGACCCCCACCCCGTACCGGTCGAGCAGCAGCCGGGTCAGGGCGTCACCGTCGCCCACCCCGTGGCGGCGCTCCAGCCGCTCCCGCAGCGGGGCGAAGTCCGGGTACAGGTAGCAGGTCGCCCGGATCGGGGTGAGTTCGGCGCCGGTGGCGGCGAACCGGGCGGCGACCGCGCGGACGACCACCTCGTGCAGGGCCCGGGAGCCGGCGATCCGGGCGGTCACCTGGGGCGGCTCGTCGAAGGCGTACGCTGCCGCCGCCTGGACAGGGGCCGGGGGGCTGGACCAGATCTGGCTGGCGACGGAGACCAGCCGGGTGGTCAGCTCCCGTCCGGCCGGGCTGTCGGGGAGCCGGGCGACCCCCGTGCGCCAGCCGCCGAGCGCGAGGCTCTTGGTGAGGCCGGTGGTGACCACGGTGCGCTCGGGGGCGAGGACCGCCGGGGACACGGCGGGGCGCGCCGCGTCGTACACCAGGTCGCCGTAGATCTCGTCGGAGACGACGATCAGGTCGAGGTCCCGGACCGCCGCGGCGAACCGGCGCAGGGTGTCCGGTCCGGCGACGGTCCCGGTCGGGTTGTCGGGGACCGTGACGACCACGGCCCTCGGGTCGTGTCCGGCGGCGCGGGCCAGGGTGACGGCCTCCCGCAGCCGGTCGGGGTCGGGCACACCGCCCTCGCCCGGCGCGGTCGGCACGGTGATCGGGCGCACCCCGGCGAGCCGCGCGTGGGCCGCGTAGCTGACCCAGCCGGGTACGGGGATGACGACGTCCCCGCCGATGGCCAGGAGCAGCGCGTAGAGCAGGGACTTGCTGCCGGGACCGGCGACCACCAGGTCAGGATCGGTGGCCCGGCCCCGGCGGCCCCAGTACCCGGCCGCGGCGTTGCGCAGGGCGGTGGAACCGGCGACGGGTCCGTAGGCGCCGAGGTCCGCGGCGGCGGCGAGCCGCTCGCGCAGCGCGGGCAGGACGGGCAGGCCGATCTCCCCGCTGGTGAGGGGGAGGACCTGTTCCCCGGCCTGTTGTCGGCGGGCCAGCAGCGCGTCGGCCGCGAGGGTCGCCGACATGGTCACCGGTGGGGGCTCGGGCATCAGGGACTCCAGCGGTCACGGGAAGCGGGGACGGGAAGCGGGGGCGGTGGTGGTGGGTGGGTGCGCGTCGGTCGGCCGGGGCGGCGGGACGCGGCGGACCGGGACCGGCGGGCCAGGGCCGGTGTGGCAGGGCCGGTGTGGCAGGGCCGGTGGCCCGGGATCGGTGGTGGGCCGCGTCCGGGGCGGGGGGCGGCGGTCATGCCCCGGTCCAGCGGGCGCGCAGTTCGGCCTTGCGGACCTTGCCGGTGAGGGTCTTGGGCAGGGCGGTCACCACCTCCAGCCGCTCGGGGAGGAACCGCCGGTCCAGTCCGGCGCGTTCGACGTGGGCGCGCAGTTCGTCCAGTGCGGGGTGGCCGGTGCCGCTGGGGACGACCACGGCGCACAGGGTGTCCCCGCCGGGGCCGGGCAGACCGACCAGCGCGGCCTCGGTGACGGTGGGGTGGCCGCCGATGACGGCTTCCAGTTCGGTCATGGGGGCGACGGTGCCGTCGCGGACGACGGCGTCCCGGGCGCGGCCGACGATCCGGATGCCGCCGTCCCCGTCGGCGCGGGCCAGGTCCCCGGTGTCGAACCAGCCGTCGGCGCCGAACTCGGCCGCGTAGACGTCGTCGCGTTTGTGGTAGCCGAGGGCGAGCGAGGCGCCCCGCACCCGCAGCCGGCCCACCCCGTCCAGGGTGCCGTCCGGCCCGGCGGGGTCGATGCGGACCTCCATCGCGTCGATGGGGCCGCCGTTGCTGTGGGCGGCCCAGTCCTCGGGCTGGCCGGGCCGGGTGATGGTGACGGGGCCGTTCTCGGACATGCCCCACAGCGAGTGGGCGCGGGCTCCGAGGGTGTCGCGGATGTCGGCCGCGAGGTCCGCGAGGACGGGCGCCGATCCGATGACGGCGTGCCGCAGGGTGCTGGTGTCGCGGGGATCGGCGCGCTGCGAGGCGGTGACATCGGCGAGGGTGGCGGGCGGGCCGTACAGAAGGGTGGCCCCGTACCGTTCGACGAGGTCGAGGAGGGCTTCGTTGCGCCGGACGTCCTGGAAGGCGACGGTGCCGCCCAGCAGGACGCCCGCGAGGATGCCCTGGGCGAAGCCGGAGTAGTGGCACAGGGGGGTGGAGACGGCGGCCACCAGTCCGGGTCCGAGTCCGAAGGTGTCGACGTAGCCGCGGATGGCGGAGTGGACGGTGTTCTGGCTGTGCAGCACGCCCTTGGACTCACCGGTGGTGCCCGAGGTGAAGAGCACCACGAACGGGTCGTCGGGGCCGAGTTCCCGGCCTTCGGGGACCGCCCCGGTGCGGCCCACCCGGTCGGGGTCGGGGTCGACGAAGTGGTCGTGGAAGTCGCGGGCGCCGTCCGGTACGGGGCCCCCGACCACGAACACCTTCTCCAGGGTGGCGAGTTCCCCGCTCAGCGCGGTGACGGTCGACGCGAGCGGTGATCCCGCCCAGCCGGGGATCGTGACACAGACGCGGGCCTCGGTGAGGGCGAGGCGGTGGCGCAGTTCGTCCTCGGGGCAGACCGGCGAGATGGGGCAGATCACCGCGCCGACGCGGGCACAGGCGAAGATCAGCGGCACCATCTCCCAGCGGTTGGGGAGCTGGACGGCGACGAAGTCGCCGCGCCGGACACCGAGTCCGGCGAGGGCGCGTGCGAAGCGTTCGGTGAGCTGGAGGAGTTCGGCGTAGTCGAGGGTGTCGGTGCGGGCCTCGGCGACCCGGCGGCCCGCGATGGCGAGATGGTGCGGCCGGTGGCGGGCCTGGCGGCGGAGGTCGTCCAGGAAGGTCTCGTCCCGCCACCAGCCCCGGCGCCGGTACTCGTCGGCGCGTACCCGCCGTGGATCGACGGGCGCGGGGGCGCTCACCGGCGCTCCGCGCGGCGCGCGGCGAGCAGTTCGGGCAGCGGGTCGCCGACGCTGGCGGCGGCGATCTCCAGCAGGGCGCGGGTGTTGTCGCGGACCCGGGTGGCCACCCAGTCGAAGACCCAGTCCTTGCGGGGTCCGGCGGCGAGCTCGAAGGGCACGGTCCGGGTGAGGGCGAGTCCGGCGGCGGCGGCTCCGCCGACATTGGCGACGACATCGGGGACCAGGGTGGCACCGGAGGCGATGATCTTCTGCTTGGCCTCGGCGCTGGAGGTGAGGTTGCCGCCCTCCACGATCAGCGGGGGGCGCAGCCGGTGGACGTTGGCGGCGTTGACGGCGTCCTTCTGCGCGGCGAGGACGAGCAGGTCGGCGTCGACCCCCAGCCAGGCCTCGCGCTCCGGGTCGACGGTGACGCCCTGCGGCAGCCGGGTGCGGTCGATCCGGCCGAGGTCGTCGGTGATGGCGACGAGGTCGTCCACGGGCAGCCGGTCGGCGGTGATGGTGCCGTCGATGTCGGCGACGGCGACGACGCGGTGGCCGCGTTCCTCCAGGAAGCGGGCGACGGCGCGGCCGACCGCGCCGAAGCCCTGGACGACGACCCGGGCGGCCTTGTCGCGGTGGGCGGCTTCCAGGGCGGTGACGGCGGCGACCCCGACGCCGTGTCCGGTGCAGTCGATCAGTGGTTCGTAGTAGGTGCGCCAGTCGTACGGCATGTCCACGGCGCGGGCCTTGCGGCGCGGGTCGTAGCCCGCCTCGGCGAAGAAGGTGGCGCGGTCGGCGGGGGTGACCCCGAGGTCGATGCCGAGATGGATGCCGCCGTGCAGCAGCGGGGCGACGGTACGGCCGAAGGTGCGAAAGGTCTCCTCGCGGTCGCGGCCGTCGGAGACGATGCCCGCTTTGGCGCCGCCGACGCGCAGACCCACGAGGGTGAGCTTCTCGGTCATCCCCCGGGCGAGACCGGCGACCTCGTCCTCGGTGACGGCGGCGGTCATCCGGGTGCCGCCCATGGCGAGCGAGTCGACCAGGGAGTCGACGACGACCCAGCCCTTCAGGGGGCCGCCGCTGCCGTTGAGCTTCACCGAGAAGGCGGGTTCCTGGGTGTCGGTGGTACGGAGGCGGGCGTGCGGAGCGGTCATGTCCGGGACCTCACTTCGGTGTCGTTGCGATGGGGTGCGGTGTGTCGCGTGGGGTGCGGTGGAGTGCCGCCGGACCGGCGCGGGCGGGAGCGCGGCCGGTGGGACGGGAGCGGGGCCGAGGCGGACCCGGCGGTCGGACCGGTTCACTTCCACAGGTCGGTGAACCCGCGGAGGATCTCCTTGCCGTCCCGGCGGAATTCGAGGTGGGCCTGCGAGCCGTGGATACGGCCGTCGTCGGAGCGCAGGAACTCGACGGGGGCGTGCTCGGAGCGTCCGATGGAGCGGAAGCCCGGGGGCGCCTGCCGCAGATAGAGGGTGTGGCGGTGGAACACCGTGACGGTCGGTCCGACATGGGCGAACAGGGCTTCGCCCGGGTCGACACGGGCCTGGTGGCCGCCGACCCGCTGGGGTCCCTCCGCGAGACCGCCGCCCGCGGCGACACCGATGATCTGCATACCGCCGCAGATCCCGAACACGGGGACGTCGGTGGTCATCACCAGATCGATCAGCGGCCGGTAGTGGTCGCTGTCGTAGGCGCGGACCTTGGTGCCGCTCAGCACGATCGCCTGGTAGCGGTCGCCGGCCTTCGCGGGGACGTGGGCGGCCTCGACGGTGTCGGTGGCCGAGCCGAGTTCCGCGAAGCGGTCACGGAGCTGTTTCAGGGACAGGGTCCCGTTGTTCACGACCAGGACCCGGGAGGTCGCCATGGGCCGTGGACTCCTTTCAGGGGCGCGGTGGCCGGTCCCGGGGCGGGGACCGGCCGGAGGGGTGACCGGCCGTGGGGGTGACCGGCCGTGGGGGTGACCGGCCGTGGCGGTCCGGCCGGGAGGGGCCGGCCGTGGGTGACCGGCCGTGGGGGTCCGGCCGTGGGGGTCCGATCAGCCGGGGGTGATCACCGTTCCGGTGCGTTCGGCGAGGAGTTCCGACACGGGGGCGCTGCCGATGACGACCCGGCCGACGCCCCGGTCGAGGGCCTCACCCGCGGCCCGCAGCTTCTTGCGCATCCCGCCGGTGGCGCCGTTGTCGCGGAACGCGGCGGCGGCCTCCGCGGTGATCCGGTGCACCGGCCGGCCGTCGACGAGGAGATGGGTGACGTCGGTGACCAGGGTGAGATCGGGTGCGCCGGTGGCGCCCGCGAGGGCGGCGGCGGCCCGGTCGGCGTCGGTGTTGACCTCCCGCCCGTCGGGCCCGAGGGCCAGCGGGGTGACGAGCAGACAGTGGCCGGGGGCGAGGTTCTTCAGCCGTGACGGGTCGATCCGGGCGACGGGTCCGACCAGGTTGTCGATCTCCACGAGCTGTTTGCGGTGCCACCACCAGCGTTCACCCTGGGCCGCCTCGATCAGACCGTCGCTGCCGATGACCCGTTCGGTGGTGACGCCGCGTTCGGCGAGCCGGGCGACGACGTCCCGTCCGAGAGCCGCGCTGACGGTCTTGATGTCCTCGATCACCTGCGGGGTGGTCCAGCGGCTCTGGTTGCCGAACCGGTCGCGCAGCACCGCGGACGGCTCGCTGTAGCGGGGGCTGAGGCGTTTGAGCGGCTTGGACCAGCCGTGCACCAGGATCAGCGGGTGCGCGCGGCCGTGCCGGGCGAGGTCGTCCCACCAGTGGGCGGACACCTCGTCCAGGACGCTGCCGCCGAGTTTGACGACGGTGGGGACCGCGCTCACGCGGGCATCACGGGCTGCATGGTCAGTCCTTCCTCCTCCGGCAGGCCGAAGCGGATGTTGAGGGCCTGGACGGCCTGTCCCGCGGCGCCCTTGACGAGGTTGTCCAGGGCGGCGAGGACGACGATCCGGTCGCCGTCGGGGTCGTGCTCCACCGCGATGTCGCAGTAGTTGGAGCCGAGGACCGCCTGGGGGTCAGGGACGGGGATCAGGGTCTCGGTGTGCCGGCGCACCCGGACGAAGCGGTGGCCCTTGTAGAAGCGCAGATAGGCGCGGTGCAGGGTGCGGGCGTCCGGTGTGTCGCCGTCGGTGAAGACGTAGGAGCTGGTGAGCAGTCCGCGGACATGGGAGACGCCGTACGCGGACATGGACAGGGAGGCGATCCGGCCGGGTTCGGCGCGTTCCAGGAAGTCCCCGACCTCGGCGGCGTGCCGGTGCCCGGTGGGGGCGTACGGGGCGATGGCCCCGCTGCGGAAGGGGTGCAGATCGGGGGTGCGCAGCTGGAGGCCGCCGCCGCTGGAGCCGCTCTTGCCGTCCACGACGACGGTCCGCAGTTCGAGGCCGAGTCCGAGGACGAGCGGGGCGAGGCCCAGGGTGATGGCGGTGGCGTAGCAGCCGGGCAGCGAGATCAGGGGCGCGCCGGCGAGCCGTTCGCCGATCAGCTCCGGGACGCCGTACACGAACCGTTCGGCGAGTTCGGGGCTGCGGGACACCTTGGGGTACCAGCGGTCGTGGAGCGCGGGGGTGCGGATACGGAAGGCGCCGCTGAGGTCGATGACACAGGGGACGCGGTCGGCGAGGCGGGCCGCGAGTTCGGCGGAGGCCGGTGCCGGGGTGGACAGGAACACCACGTCGCAGCGTTCGGCGAGCGCGTCCGGGTCGTCGGGGACCGCTTCGACGCTGACGCCGAGGTCCTGGCGCAGTCCGGGGTGGAGTTCGCTGGGGCGGCGGCCGACGCTGGAGGAGCCGCCGAGGAAGGTGAGCCGGAGCCGGGGGTGCTGGACGACGAGCCGGATCAGATCGCCGCCGGCGAGCCCGGAGGCGCCGATGATCCCCACCCGGACGGGCGGTGCGCCGCCCGTCATCCGAGGATCTCCCGGACATGGCGGCCGATCGCGGCGGGGATGTCGGCCCCGGTGGCGGAGGCGACCGCGCGGAAGCCGGGGGCGTGGTTGACCTCGTTGACGAGGTGGCCGTCGGGCGTCTCGAAGAGGTCGACACCGTAGATCCCGGCGCCCAGCAGGTCGACCACCCGGCCGACGATGTCCCGGACCTCGTGGTCGAGGGCCACCGCCTCGTTGCGGTTGCCGAGTGCGGCGTTGTTGCGCCAGTCGGTCCCGCCGCTCTCGAAGCGGGCCGCGGCGACGAGTTCCTCGCCCACCACCAGGCAGCGCACCGAGCTCCCGCCGAGGTAGGGCTCCACGAGGCACGCCTGCTCGAAGGCGTGGCCGAGGTCCTCGACGTAGTCGTAGACGGAGTGGGCGGTGTCCCGGGTGCGCAGCAGGGTGACGCGTTTGCCCATCCCGCCGAAGACGGGCTTGAGGACGACGGGCAGGGGGAGTTCGTCGAGTGCCTTCTCGAAGTCCTTGCGGGAGACGACGAGCCGGAAGTCGGGCACCGGTATCCCGGCGGTGCGCAGCAGGGCGCGCAGCACGAGTTTGTTCTCGCAGCTCTGGATCGCGTGGGTGGTGTTGAGGGTGGGGATGCCGGACGCCTGTGCGGCGGCGGCGAGCAGTCCGCCGCGGGTGTAGCTGCGGCTGCGGATGAGGAGGGTGTCGTACGCGGTGATCGACGGTGCGTCCGGGTGCCCGAGGCACAGGGACTCGTCGTTCACCCAGTCGATGTGCAGGCCGAGGTCCGGCGCGGTCCGGATGAGCTGGCGTTCCTCCCAGCCGATCCGGTCCGCGACGATGGCCACTTTGCCGCCCATGGATGGACTCCTTCGTGTGAGCGCGTCGGCTACTGGCCCCAGTCGCGGAGCTGGACCTCGATCATCTGGAGCGAGAGGGTGCCGTCCTGGATGCCGTCGACCCGCAGGGTGAGCAGGCATTCGGGGCACGACAGGGTTTCGCCCTCGATCAGCGGAGGTGTCGTCAGATCGGTCTCGCACTCGGGGCAGGCACCGGTGAGCGTGGGCATGGGTGTCTCCTGGCAGGGGTGGCGACTCCGGCCCCGGGCGGGGGTCGGAGCGGGGGTACGTAGGGGTACGAAGGGCGCTGAGGGTTCGGCGGGTACGTGGGGGTACGGGGGGCGCGGCGGGTACGTGGGGGTACCGGGGCCGGGGCCGGGTGGTGGGGGTCAGGTGCCGGGGAACTCGACGGCGGCCTTGCGGATGGCGTCGCGGTCCAGCAGCGGGGCGCCGCGCTCGGTCTGCCGGCGCACCAGCCACTCGGTGAAGCCGGGGACGTCGATGTCGGTGCCGGAGTCGGCGAGCGCCCAGGTCACCAGCGGCGGGGTGAGGCGGGAACGGACCCGCAGTTCACGGGAGTTGCCGACGGTCTCGGCGGGCAGGGTCTCGTACGCCTCGGGGTGGGTGAGCTGGCCGGGCAGTTCGTAGGCGAAGGCGTGCGAGGTGGTGGGTCCGGGCTGGAAGGCGGTGCCGAGCCCGGAGCCCTTCAGGGCGAGGGCGGACAGCTCGGTGAGATGCGACAGGTCGAAGCGGGTGTCGCCGTGGATCACCCGCAGGGAGGTGAGCAGTTCGGCGAGGGGCGCGTTGCCGCCGCGTTCCCCGATGCCGCCGACGGTCGCGGAGATCCAGCGGGCACCCGCGCGGTAGGCGGCCAGCGAGTTGGCGACGGCCATACCGAGCATGTTGTGGGAGTGGATCTCGATCTCGGCGCCGTCGATCGCGGTGAGGTCGCCGATCACCCGTTCCATCTGCCAGGGCGACAGACAGGCCACGGTCTCCGCGAGCCGGAACCGGTCGGCCCCGGCGGCGAACCCGGCGGTGACGTAGGGGACGAGCCGTTCCCGTGGGGTGCGGGCGCCGTCCTCGCCGCTGAAGGTGACATGGAAGCCGCGTTCCTTGGCCTGCTCGATGGCGGCGCGGGCGACGGCGATGAGGTACTTGGTGCTGCTGGAGCCGAGTTTCAGCGCGGCGTGCTGCTCCGAGGTGGGGATGGAGAACATCACCGACCGCACCCCGAGGCGCAGGGCCTCGTCCAGGGCGCGCGCGCTCTGGCGCCGGTCGCGGACCACAACCAGGCTGAGGCTGCGTTCGGGGCCGACCGCGTCATGGGTGGCGTCGATGAGGGGGGCGTCCTTGGACGCCGGTCCGGAGATCATGCCGACCTCGACCAGTTCGACCCCGGACCGCACCAGGAGCCCGGCGATCCGGCCGGCGTCCGCCGGGCCGAATTCCACCCCCGCCATATGGGCGGAGTCACGCAGGGTGGCGTCGGAGATACGAGGGAGTGGGCGTGCTCCGTTCGGAGGGCCGGCGTCCTTTTCTGTCACTGCCATGGCGTTCGACTCCTTCATCGCGCCGCTTGTGGGGGCGGCGTCCTCGAAACAGCGCCAGGAATATGCCGCGGACCCGGAAGGGTCCGGTCGGAATGGGGAGGGCGATCGCGGCCGGAGGGGGGAGCCGCGATCACCGGTGTCCAGCCTCCGGGGGGCGGGTACGCGCCGTCAAGATTTCGCGCCTCAGACGATTGTCAGGGATTGTCACGGGAGTTCAGGTCAGGAAAGGAAAGGACGGGCCGGGGCAGAAGTCGGGTAATTGACTTCGCCGGACGGCGGTGGCCGGAGAATTCCCGGCTATGGTGGCCGCGTTCCGTTCGGCGTGGGTACGGCAGAAGGGTGGTCATCGCATGGATCTGTTCTCCCTCCCTCGGCTCGGGGTGGTCGTCCCACCCGAGAACCCCACGGCCGAGCCGGAGTTCCACCGGCTCGTGGGCGGGGCGCTGAACGTCTACACCTCCCGCTTCCCGGTGCTGCCGGGGCTGGGCCTGCGGGACATGCTGGAGCGGTACAACGCCGTGCTGGCGGACACCCTCGCGGGCTTCGGCGGGATGCGGCTGGACGCGGCGGTGGTCGCGTGCAGCGCGTCGCACTATCTGCTCGCGCCCGCGGGCGACCGCGCGTTCTGCGAGCGGCTGAGCGAGCGGGCCGGGTTCCCGGTGCGTTCCTCGACGCAGGCGATCCTCGCGGCGTGCGAGGCGTTCGGGGCGGACGGGCTGACGCTGGTGTCGCCGTACGAGCCGTGGCTGACGGACACCTCGCGGGACTTCTGGCGGCGGGCGGGACTGCGGGTCGACGAGGTGGTGCTCGTCCCGGCGGGCGACCGCTTCGACCCGTACGCGGTGACCCGCGCCGAGATACTGGACCGGCTGTACGGCCGGCCGCTGCCGGGGGACGGCGCGCTGCTGTTCACCGGTACGGGGATGGCCACGCTGGCGGCGCTGGAGACCCTGGCGCGGGACACGGACCGGCTGCTGCTCACGTCCAATCTGGCGTCGGCGTGGTGGGCGCTGCGTGAGGTGGGCGCCTGGGGTCCGGGGACCGCCGCGGCCCATCCGCTGCTGGCGCGGCTGGCCCAGGTACCGGAGGCCGCCTGAACCGCCCGCGCCGCCGGTGGGGTGGGCGGCGGGCGGGACGGTACTGCCGGGCGGACAGGGCGGGGGTGCGCCCCGGCCGACGCGGGGTGGGGGTCAGCCCCGGCCGATGCGGTAGCCGACCCCTCGTACGGTGATGATCCAGCCGCCCGCGCCGAGTTTGCCGCGCAGGCTGCTGACGTGGGTGTCGAGGGTGCGGCTGGACTGGGCCCAGTTGATGCCCCACACCCGGGACATGAGGTCCTTGCGGGAGACGGCCGCCGTGGGGCTGGCGGCCAGGGTGAACAGCAGGTCGAACTCCTTGCCGGTGACCTCGACCGTCCGGTCGTGCAGCCGGACCTCGCGGGTCCGTTCGTCCAGGTGCAGCGGTCCCAGCGAGATGGTCTGGGCGACGGTCTGCCCGGGGTAGGCGCGGCGCAGCACGGCCTCGATCCGGGCGATCAGCTCGCGCGGGCCGCAGGACTTGATCACGCAGTCGTCGGCACCGGCCTGGAGGGCGAGCACCCGGTCGAGTTCGGTGTCGCGGTCGGTGAAGGCGATGACGGGGGTGGGTCCGGCGTCCCGGACGGCGCGGCAGATCTCCAGGCCGTCGATGTCGGACAGTTCGAGGTCCAGCAGCACCAGGTCGGCGCTGCGGTAGGAGCTCAGGGCCGCCGCCCCGGTGCCCACGCTGACGGCGGCGTACCCGCGCCGCCGCAGTTCACGCAGGAGGGCGTCGGCGAGAGCGCGGTCCTCCTGCACGACGAGTACGCGTTCCATGGTGTGTGGTCGGCTTCCTTCGGTCGGTTCCCGGCCGGTCCGGGGCGTGAGCCGCCCGAACCGGCCGGGCGGCTCAGCGTGGGACCGCGTAGCGGCTTGCGGGACGGGACAGACCGAGGTGGCCGCGCAGGGTGGTGGCCGTGTAGGCGGTGCGGAACGCGCCGCGCCGCTGGAGTTCGGGCACCAGTCGGCGGGTGATGCCGCGCAGGTCGTGGGGCAGTGCCCCGGGCCGCAGCCGGAAGCCGTCCAGCCCGGCATCCCGCCAGTCGAGCAGCAGATCGGCGAGCCCGGCGGCACTGCCGGTGTAGATCCGCGCGTCGGAGGTGAGCGGGGTCCCGGCCAGCTCGTCGAGCCGCGCGGTGCGGCCGGCGGCGGCGCCGGGCTCGTCGTCGAGCAGGACGACGAGGTCGGCGAAGACCTTGAGCGGCGCCCCCGTCCGCCCGACGGTCCGCTGGGCTTCCTGGACCTGGGCGGTGACGGTGACGACCTCGTCGTGGGTGTGGGGGGTGATGTAGACGACGTCCACGGACCGGGCGGCGAACTCGTAGGGCGTCACGGCGTGGGCGAGCGAGGTGACGACGGGCTGGCCCTGCGGTGAGCGGGGGGTGATCGAGGGGCCGCGTACGCGGAAGCGGTCCCCTTCGAAGTCGATGTGGTGCAGCTTGTCCCGGTCGATGAAGCGGCCGGTGGCGGCGTCCCGGATCTCGGCGTCGTCCTCCCAGCTGTCCCACAGCCGCCGGACCGTCTCGACCACGTCCGACGCCTCACCGAAGAGTTCGAGCAGCCGGGCCGCGATCAGAGTGGAGTCCTGGACGTCCTCGGAGGTGAGCTGGGGGGTGGCGCGGCGGCCGAAGTGGGCGGCGTCGGCGGCCCGGGAGGCGATCTGCGGGCGCCAGCCGGCGCGGCCGTGGCTGGCGTGGTCGAGGGTGGCGATACCGGTGGAGATGTGGAACGGCTCGGTGTGGGTGACGTTGGCGGTGGGGACGAGTCCGATCCGCGAGGTGAGCGGCGCGAGCCGGGCGGCGAGGAGCACGGCGTCCAGACGGCCCCGGACCTGGTCGGTGCGCTGGTCGGGGAGGTGCAGCGACGCGGTCTGGAGGGCCAGTTCGTCCTCGATGGTGACGAAGTCGAGCAGTCCGCGTTCGGCCTCGGTGACCAGGTCGGCCCAGTATCCGGCGGTGAACAGTTCGGCGGGGCGGGCGTCCGGGGCGCGCCAGGCCGCCGGGTGCCACCCGGCGCCGTCGAGGGCGACGGCGAGATGGAGCGAGGTCACGATGCCTCCTTCTCGGTGCGGGGGGCACCGGTGCGCGGGGCGAGTCCGAGGTGGTCGCGGAGGGTGGTGCCGGTGTAGTCGGCGCGGAAGACGCCCTTCTCCTGGAGCAGCGGGACGACGCTGTCGACGAAGTCGTCGAGGCCGGGGGTCAGGTGGGGGACGAGGACGAAGCCGTCGGCGCCGTCGGTCCGCACGAAGGTGTCGATCGCGTCGGCGACGGTGCGCGGGGTCCCCACGAAGGTCTGCCGTCCGGTGACCTCGATGACCAGCTCGCGGATGCTCAGCTTCCGCTCGTCGGCGATCCCCCGCCAGCGGCGGGCGGTGGCCGCGCGGTCCTTGCGGAAGGTCGAATGGCCCTTGAGGACGAGGTTGTCGGGGGCCGGTTCGATGTCGGGCAGCGGACCGTCGGGGTCGTAGCCGGACAGGTCGTGGCCCCAGACGGCCTCGACGAAGGTGAGCGCGGTCCGCGGGCCCACCTGGGCCCGGGTGATCGCGGCGGCGCGTTCGGCGGCCTCCTCCTCGGTGTCCCCGAGGACGTAGGTCGCGGACGGGATGATCAGCAGATCGCCGGGGGCGCGCCCGTACGCGGCGAGGCGGCGTTTCACGTCCCGGTAGAAGGCGCGGGCCTGGTCGAGGTCGTCGTACTTGCTGAAGATGACGTCGGCCTCGGCGGCGGCGAACTCCCGGCCTTCCTCCGACTCCCCCGCCTGGATGACCACCGGGTGGCCCTGCGGGCCGCGGGGGGTGCTGAACCGTCCGGAGATGTCGAAGTGCTGTCCCTGGTGGGTGAACTCCCCCGCGGCCGGGCGGATGAACTCGCCCGCCGCCCGGTCCGCGAGGACGTCCCCGGCACCCCAGCTGTCCCACAGTTCCCGTGCGGTGGCGAGGAACTCGGCGGCGCGGGTGTAGCGGTCGGCCTCGGCGAGGAAGCCGCCGCGCCGGAAGTTCTCGCCGGTGAACGCGTCGAAGCTGGTGACGACGTTCCAGGCGGCCCGGCCCTCGCTGAGATGGTCCAGGGTGGCCAGCCTGCGGGCCACCTCGTAGGGCTCGTTGAAGGTGGCGTTGACGGTCGCCGCGAGGCCGAGGCGGGTGGTGACCCCGGCCAGTGCGCTGAGCACGGTCAGTCCCTCGGGCCTGCCGACCACGTCCAGGTCGTGGACACGGCCCTTGTGCTCCCGCAGCCGGAGCCCTTCCGCGAGGAAGAAGAAGTCGAACTTCCCGCGTTCCGCGGTCCGCGCCAGCTTGATGAAGGATTCCACGTCGATCTGGCTCTCGGAGCGCGGGTCCGACCAGACCGTGGTGTTGTGTATCCCGGGGAGTTGCGCTGCGAGATGTATCTGTTTCACGGGCACGACGATTTCTCCTCCAACGCCACCGTACGCAAAGTGTTCCGCACCATTGACCGGCCGGCGCGGACCCTCCCGGAATTCCGCCGCCGACCGGGTGTGCGGTAATGACGCGCACTTGTGAAGCCGGGGAAAGAACCGCCCATTCTTTCCCCGGCCGTGCGCATTTCCCCCCGGCCGGGATTCCGTTCGGTGTCCGCAGCCGTTTCCGTCATTCAAGCTGCGATGATCCTGCATTGCTTCCAAGGGCTACGCAACCCACCGCAATAGACTGTTCACAATCCGCGACGGCAAGGGATTGACCGAAAGCCGGACTTGTGCGCAGGGGGCCGCCGGAGTATCCACCGGGGCCGACGGCGTCCGGTCAGGGCTTCGACGCCCGAACTGATGGCCGAAAACCGTGCTCGTCAGGCCGCGTCCGCCGCATTCGACACATTCCCGTCACACTCCCGACCGATGGCGCGATCCCGTCGTCCGCGACAGGTCCGCCCCGCCGGGTCGTTCAGGGCCTGCGGCCGTGGAAGGTGCGGCGCAGATCGCTCACCCAGGCGTCCGGGTTCTCCCAGGGGATGAAGTGGCCGCCATGGTCATGGGCGTTGACGTTGACGTGGTTGAACCAGCCCGCCTGCGGGCCGGACCCGAAGGCCCGGACGCGCTCGTCGGCGGTGCGGACACCGGGCGGGTTCTCGTAGGTGACGAAGGTGAGGCCGACCGGGGCCTGCACGACCGGGGTCCGGTCATGGGCGGGGGTCCAGGAGTAGCGGTTGGCGTTGGCGTAATAACGCATCGATGTGGCGATGGAATTATTCACCCAGTAGATCGTGGCGTGGGTGAGCAGATCGTCCTTGGTGAAGACGGACTCCACGTCACCGCCGTTGTCACTCCAGGCGTCCCAGCGCTCCAGCAGCCAGGCGAGCAGTCCGGCGGGCGAGTCGCTGAGGCCGTGGGCCAGGGTGGCACCGTCGAGCATGTGCACGGCCAGGTGGGGCGCCCAGCGGTGGTCCAGTTCGACGATACGGGCGCGGACATCGGCGCTCTGTTCGTCGGTGAGGGGCCGGTTCCGGGCGAAGTCCCACGCGCGGGGGCCGTTGAAGAAGTCGAGCGGCAGCCCGGAGCCGATGTGGATGCCGTACAGCTCGTCGGGGTACTTGTGGCCCAGCTGGCTGGAGACGATCCCGCCGATGTCGCAGCCCCCGGCGGCGTACTTCCCGTATCCCAGGGTCTCGGTCATCAGGGTGTGCCAGAGGTCGGAGACCTTCCAGAAGTTGATGTCCGGGAAGCCGGTGAGCGGGCCGGGGAAACCGAAGCCGGGCAGGGACGGCACGATGACGTCGAACGCGTCGGCGGGGTCACCGCCGAACGCGGCCGGGTCGGCGAGCGGGCCGATCACCTTCGACCAGTGCCAGAACGTCCACGGCCAGCCGTGGGTGAGGATCAGCGGGATCGGACGGGGTCCGCGCCCGGGTTCGCGCATGAAGTGCACCGGGACACCGGCGACGCCCACCTGGTAGTGCTCATGGACGTTGATGGCGGCTTCGGCCTCGCGCCAGTCGTATCCGTCCCGCCAGTAGGCGACCAGCTCACGCACACGGCTGCCGGGGACGCCGTAGGACCCGTCCTCGTTCCCCTCGTCCAGTGGCGGACGGGTCAGCGCGAGCCGGGTGCGCAGATCGTCGAGGACCGCGTCGGCCACATGGATCGGGGTGGGCTCCAGGGGGAAGGCGCGCGGGGTGGTCATGGTGTGGTTCCTCACCGGGTGAAGGAGGCGGATTCCTCGGCCTGTTGGGCTCCGACGGCCCGACGATTCCACATCCGCCCCGGGGGCACCGATTCCCTATCCCGCGTGGGGGCGCTGCTCCCAGGTGTTCCCAGATGTCCGCTCGTGACGTCGTCACCGAGAGGCGCGGAGCAGGACCGGTACGCCTCGTCCACCACCGTCATACGGAGGCCACGTGGGCACGACCGCGTACGACGAGCGCGCCGCCATCGAGGCGGCGGGTTCAGACGAAGGGCCGGGGTGGGCGGGAGCTTCCCGCGCCCATGTGGCGCCGCAGCGCCAGGAAGCCGATACCGACCGTCAGCGGCCAGCACACGGCGAAGGCCCAGATCGCGGCCGGGCTGGCGGTGACGACGCCGAGGATCAGCAGCCCGAGCGAGGCGAGCCCGCACAGCGCGAGGATGCGCCCGCCCGCCGGCCGCTGCGGCAGTCTGAACCGCATGCCGAGCAGACCGAGCCTGCGGTGCAGCGCGCGGTCGCGGTCGAGCACGGACTCGATACCCCTGAGGGCTTGCTGTTCCCGGTCGGTGAGCCGGTCGGCGGCCATGGTGATCACCCCGGTGCGCTTGTCCTGCGGCAGGGCCTTCCCTCTCCGGCGGGGCTTGCGCGGACGCGCTCCGCGCCCTGGGCGGGAGCGTCACCACGCACGGCACCCGGCACCGCCGACGGCACCGCGGGCGGCACGTGTCGCGCCGCAGGGGACACACCACCACGCCGAAGCGCTGGCACTCCCTTGTCCACGTGCCATTTTGCCCGTGCAGACCGCTTTCAAACGCTTTGCCGGGAATGCCGGGAACGGCGGGGCGGGGGAGTTCCTGGCGGCCCGCCGGTCCCGCCCCCATGAACGTCGCAGAGCCGGGAACGGTTTCCGTGCGTGCCCGGAGCGCCGCTCTGCGTGTCCGTCGGGCATGGGCGCGTTCCGCCCGACGGACCGCCGCCATAGCGTCCCGGGACCCGGCGTCCCAGCCGCAGACCGGCCGAACTCCGCTCACCGGCCGGGGGTGGCCGAAGCCGCCCGTCCCGGGCCCGGCCCCGCGCAGGGCCCGTCGGCGGCGATGCGGGCCGGGCCCGACGGCCTGTCCAGCGGCGAGCCCGTCCGGGCGCATCCGCGCGGACGGTGACCCGGTGCGCGGCCGGCGCGGCCGGAACCGCCGTCCGCCGGGCCGAACATGACCGAGAACACCCGGGCGACCGCCGCTCCCCCGGGCGCTCTGGTTCTTTTCGGCGTCCGGTGCCCGTCGGAGCGTCCGGACGCCGGGCCGGGCGGCCGTCGGGGAGCGGTGGAGGGCAGGCGTCCCCTTTGCCCGGCGGTCCCGGCCGCGCCGCCGCGTCCGGCCGCGCCTCCCGGGGTCCGGGCGGTCCGCCTGACGGGCCCCCGGGACCCGTGTGGTCCGTGGGATGAGATCGACTTGAAGCCACCCATGGGACGTTCTTTACATGGCCATGACCACTGCATCACCATTCCGTTGCCGGTACGGACACACCCAGAGCAAGGAGAGTTCGTGGCCAGACGCACACCGGGGCGGCGCGGCAGGTTCGCCGCCCTGACGGCCGGGTTCATGGCACTCCCCCTTCTCCTCGGCGCAGCGCCGGCGGCGGTGCCGCCGGACCCCGGCGGGACGGAGGCGGCGCCCCCGGCGTTCCGGGACAAGACGGAACCGGGGCTCCGGGCGCAGCTCGGCTCCCGTGAACGGGCGACCTTCTGGGTCACCCTGGCCGAGGAGGCCGACTCCTCGGCCGCCCGCCGCGCCCGGGACAAGACGGCCAAGGGCCGTACGCTGCTGGCGGCCAAGCAGAGCCACGCCCGTGCGACCCAGGCCCCGTTGAAGGCGCTGCTGGACGGTGCCGGGGTCCGCCACGAGTCGTTCTGGGTCACCAACACCCTCAAGGTCACCGCCGACGAGGCCCTCGCCCGGAAGATCGCCGCCCGCCCCGAGGTCGCGTCCCTGGCCGCCGACGATCCGGTGGTCCTGCCCGATCCGCTGCCGGGCGACGGCAAGCCGCGGGTGAACGCCGTCGAGTGGAACATCGACCGGATCAACGCCCCCCGCGTCTGGTCCGAGTTCGGGGCGCGCGGGGAGAACGTCGTCGTCGCCACCATCGACAGCGGGGTCCAGCTCGGTCATCCCGCCCTGCACGACCGGTACCGCGGACTGAAGGCGGACGGCGGCTACGACCACGCGTACAACTGGTACGACCCGGGCTGGGTGTGCGGCCCGACCAAGCCGTGCGACAACACCGGTCACGGCACCCATGTGATGGGCACGATGGTCGGGGACGGCGGGCCTGACCACACCATCGGGGTCGCGCCCGGCGCCACCTGGATCGCCGCCAAGGGCTGTGAGGACACCCGGTGCACCCGTGAGTCGCTGCTGCGGTCCGGCGAGTGGATGATCGCGCCGACCGACACCAACGGTCTGAACCCCCGGCCGGATCTCGCCCCGCACATCGTGAACAGCTCGTGGGGCAACAGCTCGTCCGACCCGTGGTTCAAGCCCGTCGTCCAGGCGTGGCGGGACGCGGGCATCTTCCCCGCGATGTCCAGCGGCAACAGCGGCTCGCAGTGCCAGGCCACCGGGTCGCCCGGCGGCTACGCCACCACGTACTCCAGCGGCGCGTTCGACGCGAACAACGCCATCGCCTCGTTCTCGGCGCGCGGCAGCGGCGAGGAAGGCGCCGTCAAGCCGAACCTCGCCGCCCCCGGTGTCGATGTGCGTTCCTCGTGGTCGGACGGCACGTACCGCCCGCTGTCCGGGACGTCGATGGCCACACCGCACACCGCCGCGACCGTGGCGCTGATGTGGTCGGCGGCGCCGAGTCTGCGCGGTGATGTCGCGGAGACCGAGCGGCTCCTGAACCGGACGGCGATCGACACGGAGGATCTGAGCTGCGGCGGCACCCCCGAGCGCAACAACGTCTGGGGCGAGGGCAGGCTGGACGCCCACGCGGCCGTGTCCGCCGCGCCCCGGGGTCCGGTCGGCGCGGTCAGCGGCGGTGTCACCTCCGGTGGCGCTCCCGTCGCGGACGCGGTGCTGGACTTCGTGGGTCCGGTGAAAGCCCGGGCGCACGGTGACGCCCAGGGCCGTTACCACGCCAAGCGGCTGGCGGCGGGCGAGTACACGGTGACGGTGAGCGGATTCGGGTTCACCCCGGTCACCGGCACGGCGACGGTCACCGCGAACGGCACCGTCACCCGGGACTTCTCCCTGGAGCGGGCCCCGGCGGCCCGCCTCACCGGACGGGTCACCGGTGCTTCCGGGGCCGAGCGCCGGGCTGTCGTGGGTGTGGTGGACGCGCCCGCGTCGGCCACGACCGCCACCACGGGCGCCGACGGCACGTTCTCGCTGGATCTGCCGCAGGGCACGTACGACATCTCCGCGTCACCGGACCACCGGTGCGCCGCGGTCGCCACCGTACGGATCGAGGTCCGCGGGAACACCGTCCACGACTTCAGGACGCCGCCGCGCACCGACGGGTTCGGTACCAGCTGCACGGTCGCCACCGACGTGCCGTTCCCGCGCGGGACGAAGCCGATCACCTTCCCGCACACGGACCGGGCCGTCAGCACCATCGATCTGCCGTTCCCGGTGCCCTTCTACGGCCGGACCCATCGCGGCGCCGCCGTGTCCATCGACGGGGTGCTCGGCTTCTCGGATCTGCTCCACTCGGGCAACAACACCCTGCTGCCCCGGGCGGGCGCCCCCGACAACGCGCTCTTCCCGTACTGGGACGACCTCGTCCTGGGTGCGGGCTCGGGCGTCCACTGGGCTGCCTCGGGCACCGCGCCGCACCGCGAGGTCACCGTCGAGTGGCGGGACGTGGCGCTGGCGTCCTCGCGCGAGGTGCGGTTCTCCTTCGCCGCGGTGATCGGGGAGGACGGCACCGCGTCGTTCCACTACGAGAACGGGCCGGGCGCCGGCCTCACGAACGGGGAGAGCGCGACGATCGGCGTCGAGAACCCCACGGGCACCGACGCGCTGATGTACTCGTTCAACAGCTCCGTGGTCCGGGGCGGGACGAGCGTCCACTTCCGGACCGGGGACACGGCCGTGCTCTCGGGGACGGTCACCGACGCCAACGACGGCAAGCCGGTCGCCGGGGCCACCGTGACGGCCGGGGGCCGGACCGACACCACCAGGGCCGACGGGGGCTATCTCTTCCAGCTGCCGCCGTCCGCCGCCCAGGATCTCGCGGTGGCCGCCCCGCACTACACCGCGGCGACCCGGCAGGTCCGCGGGGAGGCCGGCGGGGTCACCGTCACCGATGTGGCGCTCGGCACCGCACGGATCACCTCCGAAGCCGCTTCGGCGCACCTGGTCGTCCCGCCCGGGGAGCGGCGCGCCCGTGACCTCACGCTCACCAACACCGGCTCCGCCGGCGCGTACACCCTGACGGAGGCGACGGACGAGCCCTGGCTCACCGTCTCCCCCGCCGGCGGGGAACTGGCCGCCGGGGGACGGACGGCCGTCACCGTCACGGCCGACGCGTCGGGGGTCGCCCCGGGGACCGTCCTCACCGCGACGCTGAAGCTGGCCTCGGACAGCGGGCGCAAGCCGGTGACCGACATCCCGGTCACCGTGGTCGTGCCCGCCTACCGGACGGCCGTGGACGCGGGAGCCGCCCGCGCCCTCACCGACGCGCACGGCGACACCTGGACCCCCGACCGCGCGTACACCGCCGGAAGCCACGGCCACCTCGGCGCCGGCACCCGGCTGACCACCAACCGGGCGCTGACCGGGAGCCCGCTCCACGACCCCGCCCTCTACCGCACCGCGCGCCAGGACATGCGGGAGTACCGCTTCGACGGGCTGCCGACCGGTACCTACCGGGTGGAACTGGGCTTCGCGGAGCTCGCGGGCAAGCGGCCGTCGCAGCGGGTCTTCGATGTGACGGCCGAGGGCAAGCTGGTCGTCCCCAACCTCGATCTGGCACTGGAGGCGGGCGTACGGACCGCGCACGACCGGGCGTTCACCGTGCGGGTCACCGACGGACAGCTCGACCTGCGGTTCGACCGCACGGTGGGCAGGGCCCTGGTGAACGCGATCCGGGTGACCCACCGGCCCGATCTGACCGGCTGACGCCCCACCGGCACCTCATCGCCCGCACGGCACCGCCCACGGCACCGGGGCCCGACACCCCGGTGCCCCGGTGACGGCTGCCGGGCGGTATCCCGCCCCGCCGCACGGGGGCCCGCGGGGACGGACACACTCACAGCTAGGAGAGTTCGTGGCCAGACGCACAAAACCGGGACGCGGCACGAAAGCCGTCCTGACCGCCGTGGTGACGGCGGGTTCCCTCGTCCTGGGCCTCGCCCCGGCGCACGCGGCGCAGCCCGGCCCGTCGCCGTCGGCCGCCGCCTACCGGGCCAAGGCCGACAGCGGGGTCCGCGCGGACCTCGACCGCACCGGCAGGGCGACCTTCTGGGTGACCCTGGACGACGAGGCCACCCTGCCGTCCGGCGTCGCGGCACGGACCAAGGCGGAACGCGGGCGGACCGTGTTCACGGCGAAGCGGGCCCACGCCCGCGAGGCCCAGGCTCCGCTGAAGGCCCTGCTGGACGGCGCGGGGGCGACGTACGAGTCGTTCTGGATCACCAACACCCTCAAGGTCACCGCCGACCGGGACCTCGCCCGGCGGATCGCGGCCCGGCCGGAGGTCACCGCGCTGAACCCGGACGAGGCGGTCTCCGTCGCCGACACGGGCAAGGCGACCGCCCCTGTGAGGACGGCCACGCCTGCGAAGGCGTCCGAGGTCCGCAAGGCACCCAGGACGCCTGAGGCAGGCACGGCATCCGAGAACCGCGAGGCAAGCAAGGCATCCGGGGCGTCCGGGGCGGGGAAGGCGTCCGAGTCCCGTGACGCCGCCGCGGGCAAGGCCGCCGCCGCGCCCGCCGACGAAGCGGTGTGGAACATCGAGCGGATCAACGCCCCCCGGGTCTGGTCCGAGTTCGGGGTCCGGGGCGAGGGCATCGTCGTCGCGGACATCGGCACCGGGGTCGGGCTGGAGCATCCGGCGCTGCGCGACCGGTACCGGGGGCTGACGGCCGACGGCAGCTACGAGCACGCGTACAGCTGGTACGACCCGATGAACTACTGTCCCGGGAACGCGCCCTGCGACACCTCCTTCGTGGGCACCTCGGCCGTGGGCGTCATGGTCGGTGACAACGGTCCGGGGCATCGGATCGGTGTCGCTCCCGACGCGGACTGGATCGCCGCCAAGGCGTGCCAGGCGATGGGCTGCGCCGTGGACTCGATCCTGCGGGCCGGGCAGTGGATGATCGCGCCGACCGACGCGAGGGGCGCCAACCCCCGCCCGGACCTCGCGCCGCACGTGGTGAACAACTCCTGGTGGGTGAACAACACCAACGCCTGGTTCAAGCCGGTCCTCCAGGCGTGGCGGGACGCGGGCATCTTCGCCTCGTTCCCCAACGACGGGGGCGGCCCCCGCTGCGAGTCGGCGATCGGTGTCAGCGGATACGCGGACGCCTATGTCACCACGACCTTCGGCGCCGACGGCGCCCTGCACGCCGAGTCGGCGCGCGGCTCGGGCGAGAACGGCGCGGTGAAGCCCAACATCGCGGCGCCCGGGGTCAACATCCGCAGCGCCGGACGGGACGGCGGCTACGCCCTTGTCACCGGGCCGGGGATGGCCGCGTCGCACACGGCCGGGACGGTGGCGCTGCTCTGGTCGCTGGCGCCCGGCCTGCGGGGCAAGGTGGCGGAGACCGAGCGGGTGCTCGACGGCTCGGCGATCGATGTGGACGACACGAGCTGCGGCGGCACGCCGGCCGACAACAACGTCTGGGGTGAGGGCAAGCTCGACGCCCGTGCCGCCGCCGCGGCGATCCCCGCCGCGCTGCACGGCTCCGCCGGTGGCACGGTGACCTCGGGCGGCGGACCGCTGGCCGAGGCGGCCGTGGCCTTCTCCGGTCCGACGAAGGCGCGGGTGCGCAGCGACGCCTCCGGCGTCTACCGCGCGCCGGTCCTGGCGCCGGGCGACTACACGGTCACCACCACGCTGTTCGGCTATCTGAGCCGTACGGCGCCGATCACCGTCGGCGCGGGCGGGCACGTCACCCACGATGTGGCGCTGGACGAGGCGCCGATGGCGCGGCTCACCGGACGGGTCACCACCGCGTCCGAGCCCGAGGGGAACGCGCTGGTCGCCGTCGCGGGGACATCCGCGTCCGTGCGCACCGCGCGGGACGGCACCTGGGCGCTGCGGGTGCCGCACGGTACGCACGGCCTGACGGTGACCGCCGACCACCGCTGTGCCGAGACCTCGACCGTCCAGGTCGGGGTCACCGGTGACACCGTCCGGGATGTCGGTCTCACCCGGCGGACCGATGTGTTCGGCACCACCTGCACCGTGGAGAGCGGCAGGGCGTTCCCGACCGGGGACACGAAACTGCCGTTCCATATGCCCAGTTTCTCCATGTCCACCTTCGATCTGCCGTTCCCGGTCCCGTTCTACGGCCGTACGTACCGCAAGGCCACCGCGTCGCTCGCCGGGGTGCTCGGCTTCGGGCGGATGAGCACCCGGGCCAGGAGCGCGCCGCTGCCGGACATCAGCGTGCCCGACGGGGCGGTCTACGCCTTCTGGGACGATCTGGCCGCGGAGGCCGATTCGGGGGTGTACTGGTCGGCGGGCGGCACCGCGCCGCACCGCACCGTCACCGTCGAGTGGCGGAACATGCGGCTCATCATGAGCAATCCGCAGGAGCGGGTCTCGTTCTCCGTGGTGGTCTCGGAGGACGGCACCGCGTCGTCCCACTACAAGAATGTGACCGGGGCGAAGGCCAACGGTTCCAGCGCCGGGATCGGCGTGGAGAACGCGACCGGCACGGACGCGCTGCACTACTCCAACGACGAGGGTCTTCTGCGCGACGGGATGAGCATCCACTACCGCACGAACAGCGCGGTGGTCGCGGGCAAGGTCACCGACGGCAACGACGGCGAGCCGGTCGCCGGGGCCACCGTGACGGCCGGGGGACGCAGCGACACCACGGGACCCGACGGCCGCTACGCGTTCCAGGTCCCGGCGCCGGAGGCGCATCAGGTGACGGTGAGCGCCCCGGACCACACCTCCACCGAACGGCGGCTGACCGTCGAGCCCGGCGGGACGACCGTGACCGATTTCGCCCTCGACACCGGGCGGGTCACCGCCGACACGGCGTCGCTGCATCTCGTCGTCCCGCCCGGGGAGCGGCGGGTGCGGACCGTGGAACTGGCGAACTCCGGCTCCGCAACCCCGTACAAGATCGCGGAACGCGGGGACCAGCGCTGGGTGTCGGTCGATCCGCCGTCGGGTGAACTGGCGGCGGGGGCGCGCAAGTCGCTCGGCGTACGGTTCGACACCACGGGGGTGGCCCCGGGTACGACGCTCACCGGGACCTTGCGGCTGAGCACCTGGAGCGGACGGAAGCCGGTGATCGACATCCCGGTCACGGTGGTCGTGCCCGCCTACCGGGCGGCTGTCGACGCGGGAGCCACCGGCGCCCTCACCGACGCGCACGGCGACACCTGGACCCCGGACCGCGCGTACACCGCCGGAAGCCACGGCTACCTCGGTACGAGCACCCGGCAGACCACGACCCGGACGCTCACCGGGAGCCCGCTCCACGACCCCGCCCTGTACCGCACGGCACGCCAGGGGATGTACGAGTACCGCTTCGACACCGTCCCGAACGGCACCTACCGGGTGGAGCTCGGGTTCGCCGAACTCGCCGACCAGCGGCCTTCGCAGCGCGTCTTCGACGTGATGGCCGAGGGCGAGCTGTTCGTCACGGATCTCGATCCGGCGCGGGAGGCGGGCGTACGGGCCACGCATGACCGGGCGTTCACGGTACGGGTCACCGACGGGCAGCTGAATCTGCGGTTCGTCACCAACTCCGGCAAGACACTGGTGAATTCGGTACGCGTCACCGAACGGTCCGATCTGACCGGCTGAGCGAGGAGGACACCTCACGATCGTGCGGACCGGGCGCCTGGGCGGCTGGTCCGCACGGTCGTTCCCGTCGGGTCCCGCCGTGGCCGCCCTGTCGTGTCCCAGGGGCGCGGTCAGTCCCGGCGCAGCACGGCCCGGCCGACCGCCGGGATCTCGAAGAAATAGCGCAGGGTGCCTGCCGGGGTGAGTGTCAGCTCGATCGGGATGTTGTGGTCGCAGCGGTTGGCGCGGTTGCTGTCGAGCTGCTCCCGGACGACGAGTTCGCCGCCGTCGCGTGATTCGAGGACCCATTCGCCCCCGCATTCCAGGGTGGGGTAGTCGACGGTGGCGACCGGCTCGCCCAGTTCCAGCTCCGTGCCGGGGAAGACGGCCTTGACGGGGTACGACAGGCCGTTGTCCTGTTCCACCGTGCCGCGCCAGGTGCCGCCGAGTGTGGTGTCCCCGGGCGGGGCGGAGCTGCCCGCGGTGGGCGCGGGACGCGGCGGTGAGCCGCCGTCCAGGCCGGTGCCGGGGTCCGTCTGACGCATCAGCAGGACACCGGTGAGCGCGCCCGCGAGCAGCAGCACCACGGTGGTCAGTCCGAGGACCACCACCCGCTGGCGGTCGGCGGTCCGTCCGGGCGCCGCTGTCGGCCCGTACCCGGCCGCCGGGGCGGGCGGCAGCGGCGGGAGGGGCGGCGGGGGCCGCCCGGGAGGCCCCGGCGGCTGCGGGACGCCGGCGGGGAAGGCGGGGGCGGTCGGGCTGTAGGGCACGACCGTCGGCGCGGTGTCCAGGGTGTACGACAGGAGGTCCGGGTCGTGCAGCCGGGAGGCGAGACGGTCCACGTGCCCGGCGATGTCCGGGGGCAGATAGGACCGGGAGCCGCGGGTGGCGGTGTCCCGGGTGCGGTGCATGATGTCCGCCGAGGTGGGCCGCTGGGACGGTTCGGGGTCCAGACAGGACCGGACGAGGTCCCGCAGCCCGCCGGTGATCCCGTACAGGTCGGGGGCCTGGGACAGCACGGCGAGCAGTCCGGCGACCCCGGAGTCGTCGGCGGTGGTAAACGGGGTGCGGCCCGTCGCGGCGAACGCGAGGACCAGGCCGAGGCAGAACACGTCGCTGGCCCCGGTGATCGAGGCACCGGTCAGCTGCTCGGGGGACATGAAGCCCGGGGAGCCGACGACGATGCCGGTGCCCGTCATCCGTCCGCCCTCGACGGCACGCGCTATCCCGAAGTCGATCAGCGCGGGACCGTCCAGGCCCAGCAGCACGTTCGACGGTTTGACGTCCCGGTGGATCAGTGACCGCCGGTGCAGGGTGTCGAGGGCCTGCGCCAGACCGAACGCCAGGGCCCGTACCGAACCGCCGGGCAGCGGACCGAACCGCTCGGTGGCGTCCTGGAGCGAGATCGAGGGGAAGTACACGGTCGCCACCCAGGGAACGGCGGCCTGGGTGTCGGCGCCGAGCACCCGTACCGTCCAGGGGCTGGACGCCGTCCGGGCGGCCTCCACCTCGCGGGCGAACCGGCGGCGGAACTCGCCGTCGACCGCCAGTTCGGGGCGGATCATCTTCACCGCCGCCCACTGCCCGCGCGCGTCCCGGCCCAGGTAGACCCGCCCCATACCGCCCGCGCCGAGGCGGCCGACCAGGGCGTAGGACCCCACGGTTCGCGGATCCTCGCCGCTCAGCCGTTCCATCCGCCGTCCCCTCAAGAACCGCCGCCCCCGCCGCGCCGTCCCGGAGATCCTGACAGACCATCCGGGACGGTGTCAGTCGCTCCGCGCGCTTCCTGACGCGGTGTGTGCACCGCATGTGCGTATGCCCGGCCACCCGGTCCGGTACCCGGGGAGGACCCAGGGACGGCCTGAGTACCCGCACTCACGCCATGGCCGGATTCCGTTCCTAGTCTGCTGCCATGAACAGACAGAAGGCGGTGGCCGACGACAGCGCGCGTGTCGGCATCACCGGTGTGGGGGCCTTCCTTCCCGGGCGTGTCGTGGATTCGGAGCGGTTGCGGCGGCGGGTCGCCCCGGCGGGCGGGCCGCCGCTGCCCGCCGGGATCTTCGAGCGGGCGACGGGCATCGTCAGCCGGCGGGCCGCGGGCCCGGACGAGTTCGCGTCGACCCTGGCGGTGGCCGCCGCGCGGGACGCGCTGCGCGGCGCCGGGCTCGGTCCGGCGGACATCGATCTGCTGGTCTTCGCCTCCGCGAGCCGCGACATGGTGGAACCGGCGACCGCGCACATCGTGCAGGACGCGCTGGGCTCCCGGGCGCACGCCCTGGACGTCACCAACGCCTGCAACAGCTTCGTCAACGGTATCGACACGGCACGGGCGATGATCCTGGCCGGGCGGGCCCGGCGGGCCCTGGTCGTCACCGGGGAGACCCCGAGCCGGGCGGTGCGCGACACCCCGGCGGACCTCGCGGAGTTCCGCGACGGCTTCGCCGGGTACACGTTCGGCGACGCGGGCGCGGCCGTCGTACTGGAGCGCGTGACGCGTGGCGGCATCCTCGACGTGGACGGCGAGACGTACTCCGAGCACTGGCGGGCGGGAGGGATACCCGGCGGCGGCTCACGCCATCCGCGCGGCGACGAGCACTCCTACTTCCGGGGCGACGGCAGCGAACTGCGGGGGGTGTTCGAGCGGATCGGCCCCCCGGTGCTGGACCGGACACGGGCCCGTACCGGACTGGAGTGGACGGACTTCCGGTACGTGCTGACGCATCAGGTGACGGTGCCGTTCCTGGAGCGGTTCGTGGCACTCACCGGGGTGCCCGAGGACCGGCTGGTGGTCACGGTCGCGGAGCTGGGCAATGTCGCGAGCGCCAGCCTGGGCGTGCAGCTCGCCCGGGTGCACGGCACGCTGCGCGCCGGGGACCGGGTGCTGTTCGTCGGGCTCGGCGGCGGGGTCAGCATCATGACGCTGGTCTGGGAGCACGTATGAGCACCCTGTGGGTGGTGGTGCCCGCACACCAGGAGGCCGGCCGGATCGGGGACACCCTGACCGCGCTGGCCGCGCAGCGGGACCGGGACTTCCAGCTCGTCGTCGTCGACAACGCGTCCGTGGACGGCACGGCGGCGATCGCCCGCGACTTCGCGCGGCGGGCGCCGTTCCCGGTGCATGTGCTCCAGGAACCGGAGAAGGGGGTGGGCTGCGCGGTCGACACCGGGTTCCGGTACGCCATCGGGCACGGTGCCGAGCTGCTCGCCCGGACCGACGCGGACTGTCTGCCCCGACCGGGCTGGACGGCCGCCGCGCGGACGGCGCTGGACCGGGGCGCGCAGCTGGTGTGCGGGCGGGTCGACGCGCGCCGCGACGAGCACGGGCCGCTGGGACGGGCCGGGTTCAGGGCCCTGGTGCGGGTCGCCGCGTTCTTCGGGCGGATACGGCCCGCGCACCACCGGCGGCACGGCTATCTCACCCCGTACCGGATGCACGCGGGCAACAACATGGCCGTCACCGCCGAGCTGTACCAGCGCGTCGGGGGCATGCCCCGGCGCCCCTCCCCCACCGACCGGCTGTTCCTGAACCGGGTACGCCGGCACAGTGCCGCCATCGTCCATGTCCGCGGCATGGTCGTGGAGAACTCCACCCGGCGGCTGCGCGCCTACGGGATCGTCGCCACCGCCCGCTGGTACCTCGACCGGGGACCCGGCCGTCATGGGGAGGACCCCCGCTGATGCTCGACGCCCTCACCCACGCGCTGCGCGCCGCGCCCGGCCGCCCGGCGCTCCTCAAGGCCACCCGCACCGGCCGGACCCGGGTGCTCGCCACGCGCGGGGACCTGGCCGAGCTCGCCGACCGGTACGCCGCCGCCCTGCACGCCCGTGGCCTGACGCCCGGCGGCACGGTCGGCGTCGCGGTCCGCCCCGGTCCCCGCGCGCTGGCGGTGCTGCTCGCCGCGCACCGGCTCGGGCTGCGCGCGGCGGTCCTCGACCCCGGCGCGGGACCCGAGGTGCTGCGGGCCCGGCTCGCGCTGGCCCGGCCGGACGTCGTGCTCGCGGACGCCGCCGCCCAGGCCGTCGCCGGGTGGGCCCGCCCCCTCGCCCGCCGGGCCCGGCTCGCGCTGCCCGACCTGGCGGACCTGGGCCCGGTGGCCACCGTCGGACCCCGGCTGCCGGGCTGCGCCCCCGCGCTGGACACCGGCGCGCGTACGGACGGGCTGCCGCGCCCGGTGGACGGGGACGGGGACGCGGTCGTCGTCTTCACGTCCGGCACCACGGCCCTGCCCCGCGCGGTGGTCCACACCCGGTCGTCGCTGGCCGCCGGGATGGCGACGGTCGCGGAACTGGTGCGTCCGGAGCCCGGCCGTCCGGTGCTGGGCGGGACGTTCTTCGTCCTCGTCCCGTCGCTGGCGAGCGGCGCCCCGGTCGCCCTGCCCGCCCGCTCCCCCCGGACCCTGGCCCGGCAACTGCGCCGACTTGCTCCGCAGGCCACCTATCTGACACCCCCTCAGCTCCGGGCGGCGCTCGACATGGGCGCGCGGTTCTCCGGGCGGGTGTGGACCGGTTCCGCCCCGGCGGGCGCCGCGCTGCTCGGCCGGGTACGGGCCGCGGGCGCCGACGAGGCGTGGGGGGTGTACGCGCTGACCGAGCTGTTCCCGGCGGCGGCCGTGGAGGCCGCCGAGAAGGCCGCGTTCACCGGGGACGGCGATCTCGTCGGCGCCCCACTGCCCGGGGTGGTGACCGGCTCCGGTCCGGACGGTGAGCTGCTGCTGTCCGGTCCCGCGGCCCGCGACCGCTATCTCGGCGCGGCGCCGGACCCCTGGGTCGCCACCGGGGACCGGGCCCGGCTGGAAGGCGGCCGGATCGTACTGGAGGGACGGTTGAAGGACATGGTCCTGAGAGGGGCGGAGAACATCTACCCGGGACTCTACGAACCGGCGTTGCACATACCGGGCGTCGCGCTCGCCGTACTGGTGGGCGTCCCGGCCGGGGACGGCGACGAACGGCTCGTCGCCGTCGTCCAGCCCGAACCGGGCGCGGCCCCGGACCGGGTACGGGCCGCCCTGAGCGGACCGCTGGACCGGATGGGCGGGGCCCGGCCGGACGCGCTGCTGCTGGCGGACGTACCGCTGTCCGGACGCTCCTCGAAGCCCGACCGGGCGGCCACGGCCAAGCTCGCCGCGACCCGGCTGGCCGGAGCGGTCCGGTGAACGCGACCGGCACGCCGTCGCTGTGGGTCGTGGTGCCCGCGTTCGACGAGGAGTCCGCGATCGGCGGCACGCTCGCCGCACTCGCCGCGCAGAGCGATCCGGGGTTCACCCTGGTCGTCGTGGACAACGCGTCGACCGACGGGACCGCCGGGCTGGTCCGCCGCTTCGCCGCCACGGCGCCGTTCCCCGTCCGGCTGCTGCACGAGCCGCAGCGCGGCACCGGATGCGCCGCCGACACCGGGTTCCGCTACGCGATCGGGCACGGCGCCACGCTGCTCGCCCGCACCGACGCCGACTGCCTGCCCGCCCGCGACTGGGTCGCCGCCGCGAAGGACGAACTGGCGCGGGGCACGGAACTGGCCTGCGGACGCAGTGTGCCCCGCCCCGACGAGTCACCGTCGTTCGCCGAACGCGTGGTGCTCCCGGCGGTGGTACGGATGACGGCGCTGTACGGGCGCTACCGCCGCGCCCACCGCCACCCGCGCTACCGCGCCCCGTACGTGCTGTGCCACGGACACAACATCGCCCTCACCGCCGATCTGTATCTGCGGTGCGGCGGCGCGCCCCGGACCCCGCTCGCGGGCCCGCCCGAGGACGTCGTCCTGCTCAACCGGGCCCGTGAGCACAGCGACCGGATCGCGCGGGCCGAGGGGATGGTCGTCCGCGCGAGTCTGCGGCGGCTGCGGGCGTGGGGGCCGCGCCGGACCCTGCTGTGGTGCTGGGACCGGCGCTACCGGCCCGCCGACGAGCGGAAGGTGCACGTCCGTTGAACGCCGCCCCGGACACCGGCGCGCGCGCCGCGCGCCGACGCGACCGCCGGGTCTACACCCGCTCCCGTCCACTGCTGTTCGCCCTGCTCGCCGCCGCCCGGCGGCGGCCGGTGCTGCGCCTCGGCGGGACGGTCCTGGTGAACGGCACCGAGCCGTACCGGCACGCCCTGACCCGGATTCCGCTGGACCGGGCGGCGGAGGGCACCACGGGCGGCGCCGCCCGTGAACTGTCCGGCGGGGGAAGCCTGTTCGACGAGGAGGGCGCCGGTCACCGCGCGGCCCGGCGGACCGTCGCCCTGGACCTGGGCGCGGCCGGGGTGGAACGGCTGCGCCCGGTGTGGCGCGCGGTGCTGAACCGCCGGCTCGCCCCGCTCGCCACCGGTGACGCCGTCGATCTGGTGCCACTGGCGCGGGAGTTGGCCGGGGTGACGGTCCGCGCGCTGCTGGACGTCACGGCCGATCCGGCCGCCCTGTCCGACGCGGCGGCCGAGGTGGCGGCGGTGGCCGTACGCGGCCATCTGCCGGGCCCCGGCCGGTCCCGCGCGGCACGCGCCGCCGGACCGGCCGCCGCCCGGCTGGCCGCACTGCTGACGCCCGCCGGGCAGGACGACCTTGACGAGCGCGTTCGGGACGAGCGCGTATCGGGCGAGCACGTATCGGGGGCGCACGTTCCGGGCGAGCACGAACCGGACGGGAAGCCGGGACGTGACGGGAGCGGTGGCGTGGGACGCGAGGCGGTTGGCGAGGCGGCGGGTCACGTCGGACAGAGCGCGGGTGCCGACACGGGACGGGAGGCAGCTGGCGACACGGGACGGGAGGCACGACAGGGCGCGGGCGGTGACGCTCGACAGGGCGCGGGCGGTAGCGCCGGTGGTCGCGCGGGACGGGACGCGGAGCGTGACGCGGCGCGGCGGGCGATGCTCGCCGTCGCCGCGGTGAACACCACCGTCGCGGCGCTGCCTCGGGCCGCCGCCTGGTGCGCGGACGCCGGGCTGTGGGAGCAGGCCGCCGACAGCCGGTCGCGGGCCGCCCTGGTGGACGAACTCCTGCGGGTCGTCGCGCCCTCGCCGCTGCTGCCCCGGGTCGCCGCCGCCGACGCCGACCTCGACGGCTGCCCGGTACGGGCCGGGGACCGGCTGATCCTGGTCGCCCGGCACGCCGTCCACGCCGACGACACCCCGCCCGACGCCCGGTGCCCCGTGGCGCCCGCCGTCGCCCAGCTCGTCTTCGGCGCGGGCCCGCACGCCTGCCCCGGTGCCCGGCTCGCCCGTGCGCAGCTGGACGACATGCTCGCCGCGCTCGCGCCCTTCCGACCGTCCGTTGTGGCGGCCCGGGCCGACCGGCGGGCCGCGCTGCCCGGCTGGCGCACCCTGACCGTCCGGGCCACCGCCTTGGCGCCCGGACCCCACGGAGGTTCCCCATGCTGACGATCGCCGTCACCGGCGCCACCGGCTTCTGCGGCTCCTACACGGCCGTCACCGCCGCCGCCCGGGGCGCCCGGGTGCTGTGCGTGGGACGGCGGCCGGGGCCCGTCGGACGGCACGTCCCGTGGGACGCCGCGACCGGGGTGCCGGACCTCGGCGGCGCCGATGTCGTGGTGCACTGCGCGGCGGCGGTCGGGGACCCGGTGCCCGGGTCCCCGGCCGAGGCCACCATGCGCGAGGTGAACGTCGGCGGCACGGAACGGCTCCTGCGCGCCGCGGCCGGCCGCCCGGTGGTGTGGGTGAGCAGCGCCAGCGTCTACGCCCCGGGCGCCGACCGCTCACGGATCACCGAGGACCACCCGGTGCGCGACCAGCTGAACGCGTACGGCCGCACCAAGGCCGAAGGCGAGGCCCTGGCGCTCGCCGCCGGGGCGGTGGCGCTGCGTCCGCGCGCGGTCTACGGGGAGGGTGACCCGCATCTGGTGCCCCGGCTGCTGGCACGGGTGCGGGCCGGGGTCCTGCTGCTCCCGGGACCCGATGTGCGGCTGAGCCTGACCGCGGTGGAGAACCTCGCCGACGCCGCCCTGGCCGCCGCGGGATGGCCGCCGGGCGCGTACAACATCGCCGACGCGCGGCCGTACCAGCGGGACGCGGCGATCCGGGAGGTCCTGCGCGCGCACGGGGTGCGGGCCCGGATCGGTCACGTTCCGCTGCCGCTGGCCCGTACGGCCGCGCGGACCGCCGAGTCCCTGGCCCGACGGCGCCCCGGCGCCGAACCCCCGCTGACCCGGTACGCCGTCGACCAACTGGCCCACACGGTCGTCCTGGACATCACCAAGGCGGGAGCCCAGGGCTGGCACCCCACCCACCACCTCACCACCCACCTGAACACGCTCCCCGTCCCGTCCCCCTGACCCGACGCCCGCGTCCCGCGAGGCCGCCTGGCCCGGCGGCCACCCCCGCCGGGCTCAGCCGGACGCCACCGGCCACCCCGTGGTCAGAGGGGGAACCCACCCCCGGGAGCCGTCCCCAGCGGAGCGGTCGCGATGAACTCCCGGATCAGACCGGCCAGTAGCTCGGGCTGATCGCGCATGATCCAGGTGCGGCTGTCGGGGATGCTCTCCAGCCGCGCGTCGGGCAGGGTCGCGGCCAGCCGCACCCCGTACCGGAACGGGAAGATCCGGTCCTCGCGCGCGAACGCGACCAGGGCGGGCGCGCCGAAGGCCGCGAGCCGTTCGGCGGCGTCCGTGAGGACGACCGGACCGAGTCCCCGGGTGACCTTCGCGCAGTCGCGCCGCACCCCCCGGTCGGCGAAGTACGCGCGGATCCAGGTGTCGATGAGGTCATGGGGCAGCGCCCGCCTGGTCAGCGGCCCGTACGCGAACGGCAATCCGCGCGGGGCGCGCAGCCGCAGGGACTGGAAGGCCAGCGGGAGCAGCCCGGGCACCCTGGCCGCCGGGACGAGGGGCCTGAACACGGGCGCCGGGCAGTTGTCGAAGCTCTCGCCGCTGGTGAGCACCAGCCGGCCGATGTGCTCGGGGTGATCGGCGGCGACGAGCTGGGCGACGGCGGTGCCCAGGTCGTTGCCGACCAGGGTCACCCGGCGCAGACCGAGTCCTTCGATCAGGTCCGCGACGAGCCGGGCCACCCCCGGGAGGCTGAGGTCCGCGTCCGGCGCCAGCGCCTCGGAGTGGCAGCCGAACGGCAGGTCGGGCACCACGCAGCGCAGGCCCGGGGCGAGCCGGTCGACGAGCGGTTCCCACAGCCCGCCGCCCATCAGATAGCCGTGCAGCAGGACCAGCGGCTCGCCTTCCCCGGTGTCCTGATAGTGGACGGTCCCCTGGGGAAGCGTGATCTGCGGCATGGCGTGACCCCTCACATCGGCATTCACATACAGACTGTATGTATGTAGAGAGTGCATGCAGAATGGACGGAACTCAAGGGGGTCGGATGGAATCCGTCGGCAGCAAGCACGTCCAGCGTTCCCAGGCGACCCGGGCGGCCCTGGTGGCCGCCGCCCGGCGGCTGTTCGGCGAGCGGGGCTACGCGAACGTCGGGACCGAGGAGATCGTCCGGGCCGCGGGCGTGACCCGCGGGGCGCTCTATCACCAGTTCCGGGACAAGACCGATCTGTTCGACGCCACGGTCCGGACGGTCGAGGCCGAGGTCACCGATCGGATCGCCGCCCGGATGCGGGCGGGTGCCGCCGACCCGGTCGCGGCCCTGCGGACCGGGGCCCGCGCGTTCCTGGACGCCTTCGCCGAGCCGGACGTGGAACGCGTCCTGCTGCTGGACGCCCCGGGCGTGCTGGGCTGGCGGCGCTGGCGTGAGATCGGCCAGGAGTACGGCCTGGGGGTGATCACGTCGGCGCTGGAGGCGGCGATGGCGGCCGGGGTCATGACCGTCCAGCCCGTGGTGCCGCTGGCCCATCTTCTGCTCGGCGCCCTGGACGAAGCGGCACTCAAGGCCGCCCACGCCGAGGACCCCGAGGCCGCCCGTACGGAGATGGCCGAGGCCCTGGACAGCCTGCTGACCGGCCTGCTCATCCGTAAGGACATCTGACCGGCGCCCTCCCACGTCACCCCGCGCCCGGCGAGCGTCGGAGCACCCAACTCCGCCTCGACCGGGGCCGACAGCGCCTGCGGCCACACGCCGACACGGCCGGAAGCGGTGACTTCGCCGTCGGGCCGGACGAGACTGGGGACACCGCCGTCGGTTCCGCGCCGCGTCCGCGCGACCGGGGCCGCGCACCCCGGGGCCCCGGCCCCGTACCGGAAAGAGGGACGCAATGACAGGCAGAACCGGAAGGGCGCTCGCCGTTCTCGGCGCCGTCGCCGCACTGGGTGTCACCTTCCCGCAGGGCGCTCACGCCGCCACGGGGAACTTCGTCTACCACACCCAGCCCGGGAACGTGACGCGCACCCTGGTCGACCCGATGGACGGCAACTGCTACCCGGTGGGCCGCCAGGCCCAGGGCCAGGTCGCCAACAACACCGACCGCCGCGCGGTCCTGTACGCCGACAAGAACTGCCGGCTCGTGGTCACCGAGGAGCTCGAACCGGGCCAGTGGACCAGCCACAGCGAGTTCATGTCGGTGCGGTTCGGCAGCTGATCCCCCACTCCCGGCGGGGCATCCGGCCACACCTCCGGTGTCCGGGCGCCCCGCAGCACGCCAGGCCCCCGACATCCCGCGATCGCGCACGTATAAAACGCCACAAATCCCGGCATATCACATCCGTTGGACCGCCTGGACGATCAGATCATCGGTCGGGTTAGCATATGAGCGCCCCCTAGCTCGAAAGATGGATCTGTGACTGCCAACGAGGATTCGTTCACCAACTGGAAGAACCGCGAGGAGACCGCGGAGTCGATGATCCCCGTCATCGGGAAGCTGCACCGGGAGCGTGACGTCACGATCCTGCTCCACAGCCGTTCCCTGGTGAACAAGTCGGTGGTCAGCATCCTCAAGACCCACCGGTTCGCCCGGCAGATCGCCGACGAGGAGCTGTCGGTCACCGACACGCTGCCGTTCCTCCAGGCGCTCACCACACTCGATCTCGGGCCGTCCCAGATCGACATCGGCATGCTGGCCGCGACCTACCGGGCCGACGACCGCGGACTCACCGTGCGGGAGTTCACCGCGGAGGCCGTCGCCGGAGCCACCGGTGAGGACAAGATCGAGCGCCGCGAGCCGCGCGACGTCGTCCTCTACGGCTTCGGCCGGATCGGGCGGCTGGTGGCCCGGCTGCTCATCGAGAAGGCCGGCTCCGGCAACGGGCTGCGGCTGCGCGCCATCGTCGTCCGCAAGGGCGCCGGGCAGGACCTCGTCAAGCGGGCGTCGCTGCTGCGCCGCGACTCCATCCACGGCCAGTTCCAGGGCACGATCACCGTGGACGAGGAGAACAGCAGGATCATCGCCAACGGCAACGAGATCAGCGTGATCTACTCCGACGACCCGACGACGGTCGACTACACGGCGTACGGCATCAAGGACGCCATCCTGATCGACAACCCGGGCAAGTGGCGTGACCGCGAGGGGCTGTCGAAGCACCTCCGTCCCGGTATCGACAAGGTCGTCCTGACCGCGCCGGGCAAGGGCGATGTCCTGAACGTCGTGCACGGCGTCAACCACGACATGATCAAGCCGGACGAGCAGATCCTGTCCTGCGCGTCCTGCACCACCAACGCGATCGTCCCGCCGCTGAAGGCGATGGCCGACGAGTACGGGGTGCTGCGCGGTCATGTGGAGACGGTCCACTCGTTCACCAACGACCAGAACCTGCTGGACAACTACCACTCGTCGGACCGCCGCGGGCGCTCGGCGCCGCTCAACATGGTGATCACCGAGACCGGTGCCGCCTCCGCCGTCGCCAAGGCGCTGCCCGACCTCGACGCGCGGATCACCGGCAGCTCGATCCGGGTCCCCGTGCCGGATGTCTCGATCGCGATCCTCAGCCTCCAGCTCGGACGCGAGACCACCCGCGAGGAGGTCCTCGACCATCTGCGTGAGGTGTCGCTGACCTCGCCGCTGAAGCGTCAGATCGACTTCATCACCGCCCCTGACGCGGTCTCCAGCGACTTCATCGGCTCGCGCCACGCCTCGATCGTCGACGCGGGCGCCACCAAGGTCGAGGGCGACAACGCGATCCTCTACCTCTGGTACGACAACGAGTTCGGTTACTCGTGCCAGGTCGTCCGGGTCGTCCAGTACGTCTCGGGCGTCGAGTACCCGACCTACCCGGCCCCGGCCGCCTGATCCGGCTGCCCGGTCCGGCCGCCTGATCCTGCCGCGCCTCACCGCGCGCCGCACCCAGCACCACGTCCCGCCCCCGGTCACCCGGCGGCGGGACGTGGCGTCTCACCCGGCCTACGGTCAGCCCGGCACCTGATCACCCGGCCGACCAGGCATGCGCGTACGCGAGCAGGGGCCGCCCGGCCGGTCGCTCACCGCCCGGCGGGTGGCAGGGGCGGATTGCCCGAGTGCGGCAGCGCGCGCAGCCACGCGTCGGCCGCGACGACGAGACACGCGGCCACCAGGACGACGTTCTTGATGATGTACTGACCCAGCATCGTCGGGATCGGGGTGCCCGTCTTCCACATCTCCTCATGGAGGACGAAGAGCGCCGAGAACACCCCGACCATGTGCGCGAAGAACACGGTCAGGGTGAGGCGCAGCAGGAACCCGGTGACCAGCCCGATCCCGATCGCCGTCTCCAGGACGGCGAGCAGCGGGAGGATGGCGTCCAAGGGCAGCAGCCCGAACGTCAGCTTCGCCGAGGCCCGGACGGCGACCTCCTCCGCCGGGCTGACCGCGGGGAACAGCTTGAGGACCCCGAACCACAGGAAGACCAGGCCCACGGAGACGCGCAGCAGCACCGGGCCGCTCAGGGCAATCCGGACGGCGAGGCCGTGGACGGCGCCGCTGACCGGCGGCCGGTCGGGGGCGGGGCGGGCGTGGGCGCCCGGGGTCCTCCGTACGAGGACGGTGTCGACCGACGTGGGGACGCCGGGTCGGTGCGGGTTGGTTACCGTCATGCGCGCTCTCCTGCCCTTCGGCATCGTGAAGTTCCGGCATCCGTCCGCGGGGTCGGCTCGGCGGCCCGCACCGGGGGTCGCGCGTGGGCGCGCTCCGGTGGGGCGGTCGGTCGGGCCGGGTCCGGCGGCGGGGACGTCAGCCCGTCGCGCGAGTGCGCGGCGGGCTGTGTCGGGGCCTGCCGTACGTGCCCCTCGGCGGCTTCATGGCCTTGGGGGACCCGTCGGCGGCGGCAACTGCCGTCAGATCAGCGGGTGTTCGTCTCCAGGCGGGTCCGGGAGCGCCGGGGGCGCGCCTGGTGGCCGCGGAAGGACCGCGGCGGCGGGTCCATGGCCAGGAGAGGGGCGGTGTCCGCGACGGCGGCGAGAGCGTTCCTGTGCTTGCCCGTCATGGCAACTCCTTGGGTGTGGGGGGAGGTTGCACGTCAGCACGCGAGGTCACGCCTGGGCGGCGTGGGCCGACGGTACGGGGGCGCCGTCCGGCCGTCCGGTGGTGGGGGACCAGCGGCCGTTGAGTTGATGGCGCACCCGCGAGCGTGCTTGGTCTAGACCATACTCCTTGACGGTTTCCGGTCAAGACCGTCGACCGGGTCCGATGTTCCCGTTCGGGCCCCGAACCCCCGGAACGTCCGGTTCCGCCCCCAGGGCGGCGGTTCCGCGGCGGGACGGCGGGGGCTTCCGGACATGACGCGGAGCAACTGTGCGCGGGAGGTGAAAGTTGATCACATGCGCTGTGTGGACTAGACCTTGGGGGTCCCTCACCACCTCCCCACCCCTGAAGGTCACGCATGCCACGCATACCGGGCTTCCGCAGACAGCCGCGCCCGATCCCGCCCGAACCCGGCCGCCACTCCCCCGGCGGCGCCCGCACCGCACCGCGCCTCGCGCGCCTCGCGCGCCACGGGGTGCGGCTGCTGGCCGTGTCGCTGACCGCGGCCCTGCTGGCCGCGACCGTGCAGACGGCCGCCGCCGCCCCGCCCGGTGCGAGCGGACCGCCCACCGATGAGACGGTGGTCATCCAGAGCGTCGGCGACAGTGTCGCCGCCGACGGCGGCGGGGCCGGCCGGGGCGGTGGCGGCTACCAGATCTCCGGTACCGAGCTGCTGTTCCGGGCCGTGCCGCCCAAGGGCGACGAGGCCGACCAGTGGTGGTACCTCCAGGCGTCCGCCACGGCAGGCGCCTACAAGGTCAAGAGCCGTACCAAGGCGGACCGTTGCATGGGCCGCGACTCCAACGCCGAGGGCGCGGCCCGTCTCGCGTTCCGGGACTGCGCCGGGTCCGGGACCGACTGGGTGTTCCAGCGGGAGAAGGGCGAGCGCTACAAGATCCGTCCGGTCGGGTACCAGGAGTCCTTGCAGACCCCGCTGACCGTCGACCACGACAAGCGCGAGAACGGCGGCGACGTGACGTTCGCCCCCGACCAGAGCCAGTCGGTGGACGCCCAGCTCTGGTACGTCACCCGGGTGACCCCCACCCACCGGGCCATGCCGGCCGACCCCACGTTCGACCAGCGCACCTTCCTCACCACGCACAACGCGTACTACAACCAGGACGACGCGAACGGCGGGGCGCCCACCCCGGCCCAGCCCAACTCCATCGCCACCCAGCTCAACAACGGCGTACGGGCGTTGATGCTGGACGCCCATACGCGCAACGGCCGGGTCCGGATGTGCCATATGCCGGGCAATATCGACTTCTTCTGTCTGCCGACCGGCCAGACCATGTCCGACGTGTTCACCGTCATCGGCGACTTCCTCAAGGCGAACCCGGGCGAGGTCGTGACGGTCTTCGTCGAGGACTACACGACGTACGACGAGCTGAACGCCGAGGTCGGTGACGACCTGAAGCCCGGCGGACAGCTGGACGGACTGCTGTTCAACCCGTCGGACACCGCGCCCGCCGAGCTTCCCGGCGCCAAGGCGTGGAACGTCAAGGCGAACGGCTGGCCCCGGGTCTCCGAGATGGTCAGGGAGAACAAGCGCCTCCTGCTCTTCTCCGACCGGGGGGACAAGACCGGCCTCGGCTTCATGCACGGCCAGGACTGGACGGCCGAGAACTACTGGGGGATGGGCGGCGGCGTCGGCAACTCCGACTGGACCTGCCGCAGCCGCTGGGACGGCATCCCGCTGGCCAAGGAGGAGCCGAAGTTCCGCCGGCTCTTCGTCATGAACCACTTCCGCACCCCGGCCATCGACGGCACCGCCGGGACCGACAACGAGAAGATCCTCAACCGCACCCAGCGGTTCTGCTCACCGGCCGCCCGCAAGAAGCCCAACTTCCTGGCCGTGGACCGCTATCAGAGCGGCAACCCGATGAGCGCCGTCGACACCCTCAACACCTACGTCCACAGCGAGGACACCCCCGGTTTCGGCGGCACGCCCGACGAGCTGGGCGAGAACTGGACCGTGCCGCGGCTGACCGTGATGCCGCTCGGTGACTCCATCACCCAGGGCGCGGGCAGCTCCACCCGCTCCAGCTACCGCGCCGCGCTGTGGCCCCGGCTCCAGCCCCGCACCCCGGCGCTGGACTTCGTCGGCTCGCAGAAGCACGGACAGCTCGCCGACACCGACCACGAGGGCCACTCCGGCTGGCTGATCGAGGGCCTCTCCGCGAACATCGACAGCTGGCTCGCGACCGCCAGGCCCAATGTCGTCCTGCTGCACATCGGCACCAACGACATGGACCGCGACCACCAGGTGGCGACCGCGCCCGCCCGGCTCGCCGCGCTGATCGACCAGATCACCACCGCGTCACCGGACACCGCGATCGTCGTGGCCTCCCTCGTCCCGTCCACCTCGGCGGGGGTGCAGTCGAGGATCAACACGTACAACGCCGAGATCCCGGGGATCGTCGCCGCCCGGCAGGCCCAGGGCCGCAAGATCGCGCATGTCGGTATGGGCTCCCTGACCACCGCCGACCTCCGGGACCGGCTGCACCCGAACGACGCCGGTTACGTCAAGATGGCGGGCGTCTTCGCCGACGGCATCGCCCAGGTCGCCCGCGCGGGCTGGATCAGCGAGCAGGTCGACGTCAGGCCCGCGCCGCCGCGCTCCGGACTCGGTGACTACCAGGTGGACCTGAACGCCGACGGCCGCGCCGACTACCTCGTCGTGGAGGACAACGGCGCCGTCCGGGCCTGGCTCAACAAGGGCGGCAACGGACGCGGCGGCTGGACCGACGCCGGACGGATCGCCTCCGGGGTGGGCGCGCCCGGTTCCTCCGTACGCTTCGCCGACCTCAACGGCGACCGCTACGCCGACTATCTGACGGTCGACGCGAACGGCGCCGTACGCGCCTGGCTCAACAAGGGCGGCACCGGCGTCAGCGGCTGGACCGACGCCGGAACGGTGGCGTCCGGGGTGAACCTCGCGGGGGCGACCGTCCGCTTCGCGGACCTGAACGCCGACCGCTACGCGGACTACCTGGCCGTGGACGCGAACGGGGCGGTCCGCGCCTGGCTGAACAAGGGCGGTACGGGCACCGGCGGCTGGACGGAAGCCGGACCGATCGCCTCAGGGGTCGGCGTCCCGGCGGACCAGATCCGCTTCGCCGACGTCAACGCGGACGGCTTCGCGGACTATCTGGCCGTGGACCCGAACGGCGCGGTCCGCGCCTGGCTCAACAAGGCCGGCACGGGTACCGCGGGCTGGACGGCCGCCGGACAGATCGCCTCGGGTGCGAACGCCCCGGGCTCCTCGGTGCGCTTCGCCGACCTCGACGCCGACCGGCGCGCCGACTACCTGGTGGTCGACGCGAACGGCGCGGTCCGCGGCTGGCTCAACAACGGCGGCGACGGAACCGGTGTCGGCGGCGGCTGGACCGCGGCGGGCACCTTCGCCCTGAGCGTCGGCGCCACCGGGGCCCAGGCACGCTTCGCGGACATCAACGCCGACCGCCGCGACGACTACCTCGTCGTCGCCGCCGACGGCTCCGTCCGTGCCTGGCTCAACAACGGCGGTACCGGCAACGGCGGCTGGACACCCGCCGGGCAGATCACCGCGGGCGTCGGCGCCCCCGGTGACCAGGTGCGGCTCGCGGACGTCAACGCGGACGGCCGCGCCGACTATCTCGCCGTCGCCCCCGACGGCTCGGTACGCGCCTGGCTGCACAACGGCGGCGACGGCAACGGCGGCTGGACCCCGCTGGGCGCGTACGCGTCCGGCACCGGCACACCCGGTGACCAGGTCCGCTTCGCCGACATCGACGCCGACGGCCGCGCCGACTATCTCGCGGTCGCCGCCGACGGCTCGGTACGCGCCTGGTCCAACAACGGCGGTGACGGCAACGGCGGCTGGGGAACCGGCTTCCGGCTGGCCACCGGTACCGGTGCCACGGGCGACCAGGTGCGCTTCGCCGACATCGACGCGGACGGCCGCGCCGACTATCTGGCGGTCGCCGCCGACGGATCCGTCCGGGCCTGGCGCAACAAGGACGGCAACGGCAACTGGACCGCCCTCGGCGCGTACGCCCCCGCCGTCGGCGCGCCCGGCGGACAGGTCCTCCTCGCCGAGGCGAACGGCGACGGCCGGGCCGACTACCTGGTGGTCGCCCCGGACGGCTCCGTCCGCGCCTGGCTGAACAACGGCGGGGTACTCACCGGAGGCTGGGCCGGACTCGGCACCATCGCGTCCGGCGCGGGCGCCCCGGCGAGCCAGGTCCGTATCTGACCCGGCACGACCGTACGACCGTGAGGGCCCACCGGCACACCGCCGGTGGGCCCTTCGCCGCCGCCGGACGCCCCGTCGCATCCGGAAGCCCGGCCGACCGCACCGCCCCGGGAGCCGGGATCACACGGCTCCCCCGGGCCGCGTCACTCCCGCACACCGCCCGCACCCTCCATGTCCCGCGCGCCCTCCGCGTCCTTGCCCCGCGTCGAACCGTTCGCGGCGTCCGCCAGCCGCTCCGCCAGTGTGCGCAGACGCTCGGTCAGCTCCGGTGGGCCGTGCACCTCGAAGGGTGCGTCCAGCAGGGCCACCCACAGGGCCAGTTCGTCCAGGGAGTCCGAGCCCGCCGTGACCGAGCAGCTCCGCGCGTCCAGCGGCTCGACCGTCGCCGCCGAGGGGGACATCTGTTCCGCGATCCGGGCGGCCGGGGCATGCACGGTGAAGCGGCCCTGATAGCGGTAGGGGGCGGTGGACAACCCGTGCGAGGCGTACCCGGCGAGGTCGTCGGCGGGCGGTTCACGCGGGGTGAAGCGCGGTCCGCCGGGGGTGCGCGGGGTCAGCCGGTCGACGCGGAACGTCCGCCAGCCGGCGCGGGACGGGTCGTACGCGACGAGGTACCAGCGGCGCCCCGAGGACACCAGCCGGTGGGGCTGCGCCTCGCGCCGGACTCGGTGCCGTCGTGGGAGCGGTAGTCGAACCGCAGGGTCTCGTGGTCACGGCAGGCCGCCGCGATCACCGTCAGGGTGTCCGGCGGGACCACCGGGCCGCCGTCGGGGAGCGGCACCGTCATGGCTCCCAGCGTCCGGACGCGGTGCCGCAGCCGGGGCGGAAGCACCTGTTCCAGCTTGGCGAGCGCCCGTACCGAGCTCTCGGCGATGCCCTCGACCGTGCCGCCCGCCGCGGTACGCAGCCCGACGGCGACCGCCACCGCCTCCTCGTCGTCCAGCAGCAGCGGCGGCAGCTTCGTCCCGGCCCCGAGCCGGTAGCCGGACACCCCGGCGTCGGCGTGCACGGGGTAGCCGAGTTCCCGCAGCCGGTCCACGTCACGGCGGACGGTACGGGTGGTGACACCGAGGCGGTCGGCGAGTTCCGTGCCCGACTGTTCCCGGTGGGCCTGGAGGAGCGAGAGCAGTCTGAGCAGACGGGCGGAGGTGTCCAGCATGTCTCCCACTGTGCCCCACACCTAGGACCGAACCTGTCCTAGCCCCTGCCTAACGTGGTCCTCATGAACAGCGACAACGCCACGCAGGGCGAGCAGCAGACGGACACCACCACCACGGCGCGGGCGGACGAGGCGATCACCCCCTTCCGGATCGCGGTCCCGCAGGGCGAGCTGGACGATCTGCGCGAGCGGCTCCACCGGGCCCGCTGGCCCCGGGAGGTCCCCGGCCAGGGCTGGAGCCGGGGGGTGCCGGTCGGCTATCTGCGGGAACTGGCCGCCCACTGGGCCAACACCTACGACTGGCGGGCGTGGGAGGCGCGGCTGAACGCGTATCCGCAGTTCACGACCACCATCGACGGGCAGAACATCCATTTCCTGCACATCCGGTCGGCCAGGCCCGACGCGCTGCCGCTGATCCTCACCCATGGCTGGCCGGGCTCGGTCGTGGAGTTCCTCGACCTCGTGGAGCCGCTGTCGCGGGACTTCCATCTGGTCGTTCCGTCGATCCCCGGCTTCGGCTTCTCCGGTCCGGTGGACGAGGCGGGCTGGGGCACCGAACGCGTCGCCGGGGCGTGGGCCCGGCTGATGCGACGGCTCGGATACCGGAGGTACGGGGCGCAGGGCGGCGACTTCGGCAGCGGGATCTCGCGGGCGCTGGCGCTGATCGCGCCGGACGAGGTGGTGGCCCTGCACGTCAACGGCGGCACCACGTATCCCAGCGCGACCGAGGACGACCCGACCCTCACCGAACGTGAGCGGGCCCGGGTCCGGCGGATGAACGAGTTCATGGGTGAGGCGGGCGGATACCTCGCCATCCAGTCGACCCGTCCGCAGACCCTCGCCTACGGACTCACCGACTCGCCCGTCGGACAGCTCGGCTGGATCATCGACAAGTTCCGGGACATGACCGACCTGGCCAAGGAGCTGCCGCACGAGGCGATCGACCGCGATGTGCTCCTGACCCACGCCACCCTGTACTGGCTGACCGCGACCGCCGGGTCGTCGGCGGCGCTGTACTACGAGGACGCGCGGAGCTGGGGCGAGCAGCGGCGCTCGGAGGTGCCGCTGGCCGTCGCGCAGTTCACCGTGCAGGACATCGCGCTGCGCCGGGACGAGGAGAAGCTGAACAATCTGGTCCGATGGACCGACCACGACCGCGGCGGTCACTTCGCGGCGATGGAGGCCCCGGACCTGCTGCTCCAGGACATCCGGGAGTTCTTCGCCGACTACGGGGCGTGACCGGGACGGGGCGCGGCGGGCGCGGCCCTGGGATCGGGACGGGACCGGGGCGCGGCAGGCTCGGGGGCCCCGGGCGGACTGCGGCCCGGTCACGAGGCGGGTACGCGGCCCCGGGGGCGGGGCCGCGGCGGAGGGCGGGGAGCAGCCCTTACGGCTCTAGCGCTCGTCCCGCGCCGCGTCCTTCTCCGCCTTCTCCGCCTGCATCTCCTTGATCCGGACGGTCTCCTTGCGGACCCCGGCCTGGGTCTCGCGCTCCTTGCGGAGCCATCCGGGGAGCTCCTGCTTCAGGGCGTCGATCTGCTCGGTGGTGAGGGGCTCGGTGACCCCGCCGCGCGCGAGACCGGCGATGGAGACACCCAGCTTCGCCGCGACCACGGGGCGCGGGTGCGGGCCGTCGGCGCGCAGCTTGCGCAGCCACTCCGGCGGATCGGTCTGGAGGGCGTTCAGCTCACCGCGCGAGACGGCACCCTCCTGGAACTCTGCGGGGGTGGCCTCTAGGTACACACCCAGCTTCTTCGCCGCGGTCGCGGGCTTCATGGTCTGGGCGGTCTGGTGCGACGTCATGGTGTCAAGGGTAACGAGCGGGTGCGGTGTCTTCGACCACGGCCGGTAACCTGGCCAGGTGACAGTCTCGGAAGCCCCCTCCTCGTTCCGGCTCGCCTATGTCCCGGGAGCGACGCCCGCCAAATGGGTGCGCGTCTGGAACGAGCGGCTTCCCCAGGTACCGCTGGCCCTGCTCCCGGTGTCCGCCGCCGAGGCGGAGGGGGTGCTGCGCCGCGGGGAGGCCGACGCGGGGCTCGTCCGGCTCCCGGTCGACCGCGCGGAGCTGAGCGCGATCCCCCTGTACACCGAGACGACGGTGGTCCTGGTCCCGAAGGACCATGTGGTGACGGCGGTGGAGGAGGTGTCCGTCGCCGATCTCGCCGACGAGATCGTGCTGAGCCCCCTCGACGACACGCTCGACTGGGAGCGTCCGCCGGGGGTGGCCGCGAACGAGCGGCCCGCCACCACGGCGGACGCCGTCGATCTGGTGGCGGCGGGGGTGGGCGTACTGGTCGTCCCCCAGTCGATCGCCCGGCTGCACCACCGCAAGGACCTCACCTACCGTCCGGTGGTGGACGCGCCGGAGTCCCGGGTCGCCCTGTCGTGGCCGGAGGAGCGGACGACGGACCTGGTGGAGGAGTTCATCGGGATCGTGCGCGGGCGGACGGTCAACAGCACACGGGGCCGTACGGCGGCGCAGGCTGCGGCACCGGCCGGCAAGAAGCAGCGCGGCCGTCCCGGTGCGGGTGCCGGGCGGGGGTCCGCCGGGGGCGCGGCGGGCGGCGGTGGCCGCCGGGGCGGTGCCGCGGGCCGGACGCAGCAGGGCGGTAAGTCCGGTGGTAAGGCCGGAGGCAAGAGCGGCGGCAAGGCCGGGGCCAAGCAAGGCAAACCGCGCCGCCGCCCGTAACCCGCTCGCCGTACGCCCGTATCCCGCCGCGCCGCACACCCGAACCCACTTCGCCCGCCGCGCACGCGGACCCGGGACGGCCTGAACCCCTCGCACCCCGACGGGCGCGCGCGCCCGCGCGGCCGTGGTTTCGCGCCGTCCGGGGCGGGCAGCCGCTCCGGCACGGCGGCGGTCGGTCCGTCAGGTAACGAACCGGGACAACGGCCTTCACCACCCCACCGGTCGTATTAAGGTGAGGTTTACCTAACTAACGTCTTGTTGGGTCAAGGGCCCTGTCAGGAAAGGCATTTCCACCCATGTCGACCACTCGTACCCGTCGCACCGCAGCAGTCGCCGCCGTGGCCGCGCTCACCCTGTCCGCCTGCGGCTCCGACGGGGATGACGCCAAGAAGTCGGACGGCGGAGGCGACACGCGTACCGTGACGACCGTCATGGGCAAGGTGAAGGTGCCGAACGAGCCCAAGCGGGTCGTGGTCCTGGACACCGACGCCCTCGACTCGGCCGTCACCCTCGGGGTCACCCCGGTCGGCGCGGTCACCTCCGAGGGAGGCGCGCCGCTGTCCACGTACCTCCCCGAGGACAAGCTGAAGGGCGTCAAGAAGGTCGGTCTCATCGCGGAGCCCAACCTTGAGGCGATCCACGGGCTCGACCCGGACCTGATCATCAGCAGCAAGGCCCGTGACGAGAAGAACTACGACGAGCTGACCAAGATCGCGCCGACCGTCTTCACGGAGACCACCGGGCCCGACTGGCGCAAGAACTTCACCCTGCACGCCGATGTGCTCGGAAAGAAGGACGAGGCCGCCAAGGCCGTCGCCGGCTACGAGAAGGCGATCGGCGAGGTCACCACCGCGCTCGGCGGCGCGGGCAAGGCCGCGAAGACGAAGGTCGGGTTCGTGCGCTTCCTGGAAGGCGCGGACACCCGGCTGTACATGAACGACACGTTCGTCGGCAGCATCCTGAAGGATCTGAAGGTCGGCCGTCCCGCCAACGTCGACAAGACGGGCTTCTCCCTCGACGTCAGCCCCGAGCGGATCAACGAGGCCGACTCGGACGTCATCTTCTACTCCACCTACGGCGACCCCGCCAAGGCCAAGGAGACCTCCATCACCGGGGGCGCCCTGTGGAAGCGGCTCGGCGCGGTGAAGAGCGGCAAGACGTACAAGGTGGACGACAGCCTGTGGATGCTGGGCATCGGCTACACCGGCGCCGGTCAGATCCTCGACCAGATGCGTGAGCAGCTCTCGTAGTACCGCACGCGGCTCGAGAAGGCGGTGGGCCCCGGTCACGGAACGTTCCGTGACCGGGGCCCACCTCTTTTGCCGCTGTCAGGTCACATGCGTTCGAAGCCGCGGACCCGCTCCCAGTCGGTGACCGCCGTCTCGAACGCGGCCAGTTCGGTGCGCGCGGCCTGCGCGTAGTGCTGGACGACGGACGCGCCGAAGACCTTGGCGACGATCTCGCTGTTCTCCCAGCGGTGGACCGCCTCACCGAGGGTGGCCGGCAGCCGGGGCACCGACGCGTCCCCGAGCGCGTTGGCCGAGTGCGGTGCGGGGGGCGTCAGTTCGTTCTCGATGCCGTACAGACCTGCCGCGACCGCCGCGGCCGTCGCGAGGTACGGGTTGGCGTCGCCGCCGGGCACCCGGTGCTCGATACGCAGCGAGTGGCCGGAGCCGACCACCCGGATCGGGCAGGTGCGGTTGTCCCGGCCCCAGGCGATCCCGGTGGGCGCGAAGGCCCCGGGCTGAAGGCGCTTGTACGAGTTGATGTTCGGTGCCATCAGCAGCGCGAAGTCCGGCAGACAGGCGAGCTGTCCCGCGACGAAGTGCCGCATCAGGTCCGACATGCCGTCCTGGTCGGACGGGTCGGCCAGCACCGCCGAGCCGTCCGTGCCGCGCAGCGACAGATGGATGTGGCAGGAGTTGCCCTCGCCCGCGTCGTACTTGGGCATGAAGGTGAGGGCGACGCCTTCCTGCTCCGCGATCTGCTTCGCGCCGTACTTGAAGAAGACGTGGTTGTCGCAGGTGGTCATCGCCTCGTCGTAGCGGAAGACGATCTCGTACTGTCCGGCGTGGCACTCGGCCCGGGCGCTCTCCATGGTGAGCCCGGCGCGGACCATCTCGCGGCGGATGCGGCGCACCACCGGTTCGAGGGCGCCGAGCCCCTGGAGGGAGTAGTCGACGTTGTAGTCGGTGGCGGGCCGCAGTCCCGCGTAACTCCGGTCCCAGGACTGGCGGTACGTCTCGTCGAAGACCAGGAACTCCAGCTCGGTGCCCGCGAAGGCGGTCAGCCCGCGGGAGGCGAGCCGGTCGAGCTGGGTGCGCAGGACGTGCCGGGGTGCGACGTCGACCGGTTCGCCGTCCGGCCACACGGCGTCCGCGAGGACGAGCGCGGTGCCCTCGTCCCAGGGCAGGGTGCGCAGGGTCCCGGGGTCGGGGCGCAGCACGAAGTCGCCGAAGCCGCTGCGCCAGGCGTCGATGGCGTATCCCGGGCCGGTGTCCATGTCGACGTCGGAGGCCAGGAGGTAGACACAGGCGCCGACACCGTCACGGGCCGCCTCGTCGAGGAAGTAGGGGACGGACAGCCGGCTGCCCTGGATGCGGCCCTGGAGGTCGGGGACACCGACGATGACCTCCAGGGCGCGTCCCGCTTCGGCCTCGGCCCGCAGCCGCTCGTACGGTGAGTCGGTCATATCCGCTCCTGGGGCGCTGCGGCCGTGTGCCCGGGGGCGGCGGCCGGTCGGAAGAGAGGGTTGTGGAGGGTGCCGTGGACGACGTCGAAGCCCTCGTCCTTCTCGGAGCGGTCGTGGAAGCCGCCGCCGAGCAGCTGTTCGCGGTTGAGCGCGACCCGGTCGAACTCGGGGGCGAGCAGTCCGAAGTCCGCGAAGCGGTCGGCCAGTTCGGGGAACCGGGCGTGGTAGCGCTCGATCTCGGCGCGTACCAGGGCCCAGAACTCGTCCTCGGGTACGCCGAGCTGGTCGGCGGCCAGCGGGGCGAAGAACCGGAAGTGACCGGCGAACACCGCGCTGAGCAGGGAGTGCGCCAGCTCGCCGGGCGGCCAGCGCAGCAGCAGGGCGTCCGCGCGTGCGGAGAGGGCCTCGTACTCGGGGTGGCTGCCGGGCAGCAGATTGACGTCCTCGGCGAAGTCCTTGACCGCGATGCCGATCGGCCGGTCGGTGGAGTCGTAGAGGACCACGGTGTTCTCGCCGTGCGGGCAGTAGGCCACCCCGTAGCGGTACAGGTAGTGGAGCAGCCCGGGGAGGAGGGCCGCGAAGAACCGTTCGAGCCAGGCGCGGGGCGGCAGTCCGGAGCGGTCCACCAGTTCGGCCACCAGGGCGCGGCCGTCGGAGCCGACCTTGAGCAGGGCGGCCATGGTGCGGGCCCGCTCACCGTCGCGCAGCACCCCGGTGACGGGCTCCCGCCATACGGCGCCCAGCAGTTCGTGGTAGCGGTACGGGGCGTCCTCGACGGAGTCGTACAGCGGGTGGCCCACGGCGACGCCCGCGACCTCGCCCAGCGGGTGGAAGCGCAGTTCGTCGCGGAGGTACGGGTCGGCGTCGCGCACGGTGTGCAGCCAGGCGCTGACGTCGGGGGCCGCCTCGGTGGGCCGGGGCGAGAGTCCGCGCCAGACGAGGGTGTTGCGGATCAGCAGCGGCACCTTCACATTGCGGCGGTGCGGATGGTCGAGGTTGGCCAGGGTGCGGATGGACTGGAGGGGCCGGTAGCGGTCGGGGCCTTCGCCGAGGAGGACGATCCGGCCGTCCGCGAGGTACGGGGCGAACAGGGTCGCGACCGCCTCGTCCCAGTGGAAGGGGTGCACGGGCAGCCAGTGGAAGTCGGCCGGGTCGAGCCCGCCCGACCCGCACGCGGTGCGCAGGGTGCCCGCGAACGTCTCCCGGGTGGCCTCGGCCAGTTCCTCCGTGAGGAGGGTGTCCGCGTCGAGGCCGGGCACCCCGGCGTACGCGGCGATGCTGTGGTGGACGGCCGCCCACAGCAGTTGGACGGAGCCCGCGGACTCGGGGGCGTAGGCGGCGGCGTCGGACGCGGAGAAGCCGAGGCGTCCCTTGTTGAGGAGCATGCAGGGGTGGCCGTCCTGGTGCGCCTCCAGGTCCAGCTGGTCGAGGTCGGCGAGGGCCGCGGCGGGCAGGGCGCGGGAGATCAGCTGGGCCTCGGCGCGGCGGGTGGCGGTGAGTTCGCGCAGTACCTCGGCGGTGGTGGGGCCGTCCCAGCCGAGCCCGGGGCGGGCGTCGAGCAGGAGGTGTTCGGGTCCGGGCGCGCCGCCGTCGGCGGGTTCGGGGTGGCGGGCGAGGGTGCCGGGCACCAGCCGCCAGGTGGCGAAGGTGCCGCGGGTGGCGCGGAAGGTCCAGTGGACGCCTTCGGTGAGGTCCAGCCGGTACGCGTCGGGGGTGTCCGCGGAGGGGTCCGGGACGGGCACGAGCAGTTCCTCGTAGGCGAGTTCCTCCACGGCCTTGGTGAGCAAGCGTCGGCCCGCCTCGTCCCAGGCGTCGCGGACTGCGCTGTTCATACGGTGTTCTCCTTGGATCGTGCGGGGGCCGTGAGGGCGGGGTCGGGGGCACGGCGGGCGGGCACGGGGCCCGCGATCGTGGTGCGGCCGGACCCGGTCGGCGGGTCGTTCGCAGGCGGGTCGTGCGGGGGCGGGGGCGTCCCGGCGACGGTGGCGCGTGAGCGCCGCAGGGCCAGCAGGACGGCGCCGAACTGTACTGCGGCGGCGACCGCGAGGGGCAGTGCCAGATCGTGGGAGACGGCCGCGGCGGCGGCGAGCGGGGCGGCGAGCAGTCCGGCGTTGCGGACGGTCTCCACGGCCGTGTACGCGGGTCCGGCGGTGCCGGTCGCGCGGAACACCCACAGTTCGACGGCGACCTGGCCGAGGCCGAGGCCGACCCCGTACAGCAGACGTCCGCCGACGAGGGCGGGCAGGGAGTCGGCGAGCCATGACCAGGCGAGCCCGACGGTGCCCACCGCGAGGGCGGCGGGCAGCAGCCGGTCACCGAGCCGGGCGTGGCAGCGGCGTACCAGCGGGAGCACCGCGAGGGCGGAGAGGCTCGGCAGGAAGAACAGCACCGCGGAGCCCACGGAGCCGCTGCCGAGTCCTTCGGAGAACTCGGTGAAGAAGGGCCGTGCCACGTTCACGGAGAAGTCGAACGCGACCCCGATCATCGCGACGAAGGCGAGCACGGTGAACCACGCCCGCCGGTCCATGGCCACGCCCGGCACCGCGGCGGTGCGGGGCGCGGTACCGGTGGCGGCGGTGTCGGTGGCTGTCGCCTCCGCGTCCAGCGGGACGGGAGCGGGTGCCGCCGCTCGGGCGCCGGAACGCCTGCCGAGGATGCGGTAGGTGAGGACGGCCAGCAGGATGTCGAGGACGGCGAACGCGGAGATGCCGATCCTGGGGTTGGGCAGCGCCAGCACCCCGGCGCCGACCAGGGTGGACACCACCACGGACAGATGGAAGACGACGACCAGGGTGCACACCCCGGCCAGCCGCCCGCCCTCCCCGTCCTCGGACTCGTCGCCGTGCTCGGCGATGAACGCCGGGTACGCCAGCAGCAGGGCGCTGTTGGTCGCCACGACGAGCGTCGACAGCACGGTGTACGCGGCGTAGCTGGGTGCCATGCCGAGCAGCAGGTCGAACACGGCGGAGCCGCACAGTCCGGCCAGCACCAGCCGGTGCAGGGTCCACCGGCGGGCCGCCAGACCCCAGAGCGGCAGGGCGGCCAGTCCGACGATGCGGCAGATCCAGATGTAGACACCCGTGGCCTGCGGGTCCTCGATGTCGTACAGCCGGTCGAAGAGCTGCGGCAGGAAGGGGGTCAGCGCGGTCTCGGCGACGAGGTGCAGCCCGATGACGGACAGGAGGACCGACCTGGCCTGCCGTCCCGTTCCGGCGGCGCGGTCCTTGACCGTCACCGCGGCCCGCCGGAGGATGTCGCCGCCGGGTCCGCGGGCAGCTGCGCGCCCGCCCCGGGACCGGCGGCCCCGGAGGCGTCGGGCCGGGCGGCGTCGGGCGGGGTGCCGAAGGTCGTGAACGCCTGCCGGGCGGCCATGGGCAGCACGTCGCGGCCGGTGGCGGCGTTCAGGATCGTCGCGGAGCGCCAGGCGCCGAGGGTGAGGTCGGGGGCGCCGACACCATGGGTGTGCATCTCGGCGTTCTGTACGTAGAGGGTGCCGGTGACGCGCGGGTCGAGGGCGACGCGGTAGTCGCCGTCCACCTGGTAGCGGCCCTTGTCGTCCCAGTCGACGAGGTCGGTCAGCGGCTTCAGGAACGCGGGCCGGGAGGCGCAGTAGCCGGTCGCGGAGACCACGGCGGAGGTGCGCACCTCGAACGGCTCGTCCTGCTGCTGGGAACGGCAGGTGAGCACATAGCCGTCGCCGTCCGCGACGGCGCCGATGAGCTCCACACCGGGGTGCAGGGCCGCCCGGGGGTCGCCGCCGCCGATGGTGCGCTCGTACAGCTCGTCGTAGATCTCGCCCAGGGTGTCGCCGCTGACGCCCTTGTAGAGCTGCCACTGCTCGCGGACGAGCCGCTCGCGGGTGGCCTCCGGCAGTCCGCGGAAGTAGTGGATGTAGTCCGGGGTGAAGTGTTCGAGGCCGATCTTGGAGTACTCCATGGGCGCGAACGCGGTGGTGCGGGCCAGCCAGCGTACGAACGGGCCGCCCTGTCCCTCGCCGTCCTGGTGGCGCAGCAGGTCGAGGGCGACCTCGGCACCGGACTGGCCGGAGCCGATCACGGTCACGTCGTCGGCGGCGGCCAGCCGGGCGCGGTGGGTGCGGTAGTCGGCGCTGTGCATGACCCGGTCGGCGTGCGCCCCGGTCATCAGTCCGCGCAGCGCGGCGGGGACCACCGGGTCGGTGCCGACCCCGAGGACGACCTGGCGGGCCAGTACCCGGGTCTCGGTGCCCTCGGAGCGGTGGACGACCGCGAAGGCGTCCGCCCGTTCGTCCCATTCCAGCGCGACGACCTCCGCGCCGAAGCGGCAGGAGTCGAGGCCCTCGGCGACCCAGCGGCAGTAGTCGTCGTACTCGCGGCGCGGTATGTGGAACCGCTCCGAGAAGAAGAACCGGAACATCCGGTCGTGGTGGCGCAGATAGTTGAGGTACGACCACCGGCTGGTCGGGTCGGCCATGGTGACGAGGTCCGCGAGGAACGGCACCTGGAGGGTGGTGCCCTCCATCAGCATCCCGGGGTGCCAGGAGAACCCGGGCCGGGAGTCGAGGAACAGGGACCGGAAGCCGGGTACCGGATCGGCCAGCGCCGCCAGCGACAGATTGAACGGGCCGATGCCGATCCCGACGAGGTCGTAGGGGGAATCGTGGTCGGCGGGCGTGGGGGCGGTCACCGCTGGGCCTCCGTGAGGGGATTGGCGAGATCGATGTAGACGGACTGGGTGTGGACGTCGCCGACGAGTTCGTCCAGCCCGTCCACGCAGGTCAGGTAGTTGCCCTTGCAGCGCAGTACGGGGGCGTCGAGCAGCAGTCCGAGCAGGCCCTTGGCGGCGGGTTCGGCCGCGCGCAGCCGCTCCAGCACGGCGCGTACGACGCCCAGCAGGCGTTCCTCGTCGGCGAGCCCCAGCGCGCCGAAGGCGCCGACGAGGCCGAGGAGGTTGTTGACGCCGAGGTAGTAGGCGACGCGTTCGTCGACGAAGGCGTCGTCGAAGACGAGTTCCACGCCGTCACTCGCGCCGGGCAGCAGCCGTTCGACGTCGTCGGCCCGGGAGGCGGCCAGATAGTAGCCCTGGCTGTCGCGGTACCAGCCCGCGGACGGCAGTCCCTGGTCGTCGAGCGTCACGAGGACGTTCTGGTGGTGGGGCTCCAGGGCGATGCCGTACCGGGCGTGCAGCCGGATCAGGGGGACGGCGAGCACGCGCAGATACCGTTCGACCCAGCGCTCCGACGCCTCGGCGACGGTGGTCCCGCCGGTCCGGGCGGCGTGTTCGACCGCCTGGCAGAGCTGGGCGCGGTACCGGGGCGGGCGGCCGTCGCCGGGGCCGGTGCGCTCGGCGAGCAGACCGGCCACGCACAGGCCCTCGGGCTCGCCCGTGCCCCGGAAGGGGTTGTCGCGGAACGCGGTCTCCAGTCCTGTCTCCGGTCCTTCCGCGCCGACCGAGATCCAGGCGAACTCCCGCAGGATGCCGAACTCGGGGTGCTCGGCGCGCAGCCAGTCCCCCGGCCCGGCGGCCAGCAGCTGGGTGGCCCGCACACCGAGACGCATCTCGGAACGCAGGTTGTTGCGGCGGGAGTTGGTGATCCGCATACCGAGGGACAGTTTCAGCATCACCTCGGCGTCGGGCCGGTGGACGGTCCGTACGGAGGACGTGGGGTACCAGGCGGGTCCGCCCGCGCCGAGCGGGCGCAGGAGTCCGGCGTCCACGAGCGCGGCGACCTCCGGGCGGGCGAGCACGTCCCGGGCCTGCCAGGGGTGGGCGGGCACGGCGGCCCACCCGTCGGGCACGTCGAGTCCGGCGGCGAGCGGGGCCAGCAGGTCCCGGGGTGAGCGGGGGTCCGCGCTGTCACCGACGACGACGTCCGGGTGCGCGGCGAACCAGTGCAGCGGGAAGGAGCCGCGCAACTCGGGTGAGTAGGACTCCAGTTCCGCGTCGGACGCCTCCTCACGGCTCTTGGGCGCCGGATGGAACGGATGCCCCAGGAGCAGTGCCTGTTCGGCGTCGAGGAACGGGGTCGGTCCCCGTCCGCCGTCGCCCTCCGTCCGGCGGCGGGCGAGATGGGCGGCCGTGCGCCGCGCGGAGTTCAGGACGCGGGCGGCGGCGTCGCCCCCGAGATGGGGGCCCACGCCGCGGCCCAGTGTCGTCTCGCGGATCAGGGCCGCCGCGACCAGTGAGGCGTCGGCGTCAGGCCCGCCGTCGGCGGACACCCGGGGCACGTCGAAGCGGTGCCAGCCGGTGGCCGAGCGGTGGCGTACCGGCACGGACAGGGTGATCCCGCTGGCGGGCAGATCCAGCACCAGTACCTGCCCGGCCTCGGGCACCGGGGTGCCGGTCTCCCGTACATACGCGCGCAGCAGGGTCTCCGTGGCCGCCGCGTCGCCCGCCCGCAGCGGGTCGGGGTCGTCGAGCGGGTCGGGACGGGTACGGGGGTCGGCCGCCGTCCGGTCGTGCGCGGGGTCCTGCGTGGACGCGGTGCCCGGCGCGGGGTCCTGCGTCGGCGGGCCCGTGTCCGTGGGTGTGGGGACGGATGCGGGGGCGTCGTGGGGGGTCACCGGCCTTCCTCCTCGGCGAGGCCGGCCGCCACGACGGTCCGCACCAGCCGTGCGACGTCCTGCGCGGAGGTACGGGGGTTGAGGAGTGTCAGCTTGAGCCGGACGCGTCCCGGGCCCTCGCCCGGCAGTTCGGTCCGGCCGACGACCGCCCGGCCCTCGCACAGCAGCCTGCGCCGCAGCGCCGCGTTGACCTCGTCGGTGTACGCGGGGTCGGCGCCCTCGGGTACGTAGCGGAACAGGAAGGCGGTGAGCACGGGTTCGGCGTGCAGTTCGAGCCGGGGTTCCGCGCGGACGGTCAGCGCGCCCTGGCGGGCCAGTTCGTGGCAGGTGTCGACCAGGGCGCCCAGACCGGCGCGGCCCAGGGTGCGCAGGGTGACGGCGATCTTGAAGGCGTCCGCGCGGCGGGTGGTGCGCAGGGACAGCCCGAGCAGACTGGGGTACCCGGCCTCCTCGTCGTCCTGGGGGTTGAGGTAGACCGCGCGCCGGGCGAGGGAGGCGTAGGTCTCGGCGCGGCGGGCGAGGAAGACACCCGCGGCGACGGGCTGCCAGCCCAGTTTGTGCCAGTCGAGGGAGACGGAGTCGGCCCGTTCGATGCCGTCGAGCAGCGGGGCGAGCCGGTCGGACAGCAGGGCGCCGCCCCCGTAGGCGGCGTCCACGTGCAGCCAGGCGCCGTACTCCGCGGCCAGTTCCGCGCAGCGGCCCAGCGGGTCGACGGCTCCGGTGTCGGTGGTCCCGGCGGTGGCGACGACGGCGAGGGGCAGTTCCCCCCGGTCGACGCTCTCGCGCAAGGCCGCCGCGAGGGAGTCGGGCAGCATGCGCAGTTCATGGTCGACCGGGACGGACACGACCGCGTCCTCGCCGAGGCCCAGCAGCGCCGCCGAACGCGCCACCGAGAAGTGAGCGGCGGCGGAGGCGAAGATCCGGGGCCGGGCCCCGGTGGCGGGCACCCCGGCCAGCTCGACCTGGCGTCCGGCGGCGCGGCCGAGGACCCGGTCACGGGCGAGCATCAGGCCCATCAGATTGGACTCGGTGCCCCCCGAGGTGAGCACCCCGGCCGCGGCGACCGGATCGTAGCCGACGAGCGCGGCCAGCTCCTGGAGGAGCAGCGTCTCCAGGGTCGTCGCCGCGGGCGCCTGGTCCCAGGAGTCCTGGGAGGGGTTCAGCGCGGACACCGCGAGATCGGCGGCCACCGCGACGGCCAGCGGCGGGCAGTGCAGATGCGCGGCGCACAGCGGGTCGGCCGGGTCGGCGCTGCCGTGCGCCAGTACCTCGGTGAGCAGGCCCAGCGCCTCGTCGCCGTCGGCCGCGGTGAAGGCCCGTACGACCTCCGCCGCCAGCTCGCGCGGGGTGCCCTCGGGCAGCGGTCCGCCGCGGCGGGCGGCCCCCCGGGCGAGGGCGTCGAGCACGGTACGGATCAGCGGGTCGAGGGCGTCGGGGCCGTCCGCCCCACCGGACAGCGCGGGCGGCGGCGCGGCGGCCGGTGCGGCCGGGCCGGTGGCGCTGGTCCGCCCGGGCGGCGGGGCGAGGGGACGCAGGGGGGTCACGGGGACCGGGTCGGGGCCGCCGTCCTGGTGCGAGGCGGTGGGCGGGTCCGGCAGGGCTGTGGTGAGACCGCCGCCCGGCGCGGTCGCGAGGCCGAGGTCATGGGTCATGAGGAGGCTCCGGAGGTGCGCAGCGCGGTCACCGTGGCGATGGCGTCGGTCAGCCGGTCCAGGACGGCCTCGACCTGCTCGTCGGAGATGATCAGCGGCGGCAGCAGCCGGACCGTCGAGTCGAACCGGCCCCCCAGCTCCACGATGAGCCCGCGCTCCAGGCACGCGGTGCGCACCTGGACCGCCGTCCGCGGGTCGACGGGACGCGCGCCGCAGGCGTCGGGCTCGGCGTCCGGGTCGACCAGTTCGACACCGATCATCAGCCCGCGGCCCCGCACGTCACCGATCGCGGGCAGCGAGGAGCGCAGGGCGTTCAGCCGCTCCGTCATCCGCGCGCCGACGACGGCGGCACGCTCGGCGAGGCCCTGCTCCGTCACGTACTCCAGGGTCGCCGTACCGGCCGCCATGGCGAGGGTGTTGCCCCGGAAGGTGCCGGTGTGGGCGCCGGGCAGCCAGCCGTCGTAGTCCTCGTGGTAGACGAGCACCGCGAGCGGGAGGCTGCCGCCGATCGCCTTCGACATGACCATCGCGTCGGGGACGATCCCGCTGTGCTCGACGGCCCAGAAGGCGCCGGTGCGCCCGACCCCGGTCTGCACCTCGTCGATGATGAGGGGGATGTCGCGCTCCGCGGTGATCCGGCGCATCTCGCGCATCCAGTCGTCGGGCGCGGGTACGGCGCCGCCCTCGCCCTGCACCGCTTCGACGATCATCGCCGCGGGCGGTACGACGCCGCCGTTGGGGTCGTCGAGCAGCCGCTCGGTGTAGGTGGCGGACAGCCGCGCGCCCTGGTCACCGCCGACGCCGAACGGGCAGCGGTAGGGGTACGGGTAGGGGAGCCGGGTCACATCGGCGGCGATGCCGGGCACCGGCGTCCGGGTGGTCACGCCGCCGGAGGCGGCCAGCGCGCCCGCGGTCATCCCGTGGTAGCCGCCGCCGAAGGAGAGGATTCCGCGGCGGCCGGTCGCGGTCTGCATCAGTTTGAACGCCGCCTCGACGCCGTCCGTCCCGGTGGGACCGCAGAAGTGGACACGGGCCTTGTCGGCGAAACCGCTGGGCAGGGTCGCGAACAGGGCGTCGGTGAATCGATCCTTCTCGGGGGTCGCCAGGTCCAGGACATGCAGCGGGGCCCCGCTGTCCAGGGTGCGCCGCACGGCCTCCAGCACGACCGGGTGGTTGTGGCCGAGGGCCAGGGTGCCGGCACCCGACAGGCAGTCGAGGTAGCGGCGGCCGTCCACGCCCTCGACCCACATGCCTTCGGCACGGGCGGGGACGATCGGGAACGAGCGTGCGTAGGTACGGGCCGAGGACTCACGGGAACGCTGGCGCTCCAGGATCGCGGAGTGGCCGGTGCCGGTGCGCTCGGCGGGGTGCACGGTCATGGGGAATCTGCTCCTGATGGGGGTTGTGAGAGGGAGCGGACAGCGTGGAGTACGACCGGGCCCCTGGTCGGGCCGGCCTGTCTGCCTCGCTTCGTGGCGGGTGGTGCGGGTGGTGCCTCAGATCAGATGGCGTTCGGCCACCGGGTGCCCAAGGAACCTGTGCATGGCGAACTCCCAGCCGTAGGAGCCCGCGTAGGGGAAGACGACGAGGTCTCCGGCGCGTACCCGGTCCACCCGGACATCACGCAGCAGGGTGTCCTCCGGTGTGCAGAGTTCACCGACGACGGTGACCCGGGTGTCCTCGGCGGTGGGCCGGGGGCAGGACTCGGGCCAGCCGGGGACGGGGAGCACGGCGATGTTGTGCACGATGTCCCAGGACGTGGGGAGCTGGAAGTGGTTGATCCCGCCGCGCAGCACGACGAACGTCTCACCGTACGAGGTCTTCACGTCCGTCACCTCCGCCGCGTACCAGCCGCAGTCGGCGACCAGGTACCGGCCCGGCTCCAGGACGACCTTCACCCCGGGCGGGACCTCGACGGCCGCGGCCAGTTCACCGAAACGGGCGACGTCGAATTCCTTCTCGCCCTCGAAGGCGACGCCTATCCCGCCGCCGATGTCGACGTGCCGCAGGGTGAATCCGGCCTCCTGGGCCGCCCGTACGCTCCACTCCACGCACCAGCGCAGATAGGCGGCGTGGGCCTCGGCGTCGAGGTTGTTGGACGCGGCGTGGATATGGAAGCCGATCAGCTCGACGGCGGGCAGGCCCAGGGCCTCCCGCAGCACGGCCGGCACATCGGGTTCCGCCACGCCGAACTGGGAGGGCTCGCCGCCCATGTGCAGCGAGCCGGAGACGGGGATCTCCGCGGGGTTCACCCGCAGCGCGACCCGGGCGCGCACACCTTCGCGCTGTGCGATCCGGCTGATCCGGTGCAGTTCGAGCAGGCTCTCGGCGTTGATGGCCTCGACGCCCGCCCTGATGAGCGAGGTGAGGACCGGTACCGATTTCGCGGGGCCCGCGGCGACCAGCGGGGCGGGGGCCCCGTCCGTCACCGGCAGCGCCTCCAGCGCCAGTTCGACCTCGGCGCGGGACGCGACCTCGAACCCGTCGATGTGCGGGGCCAGGGCCCCGAGCAGCGCCGGGAACGAGTTGGCCTTCACCGCGTAGTAGACGGCGGCCCAGTCGGGCAGCGCCTCGCGCAGCTGGCGGGCGCGGCCGATCGCCACCGAGGCGTCGTACACATAGGTCGATACGGGGGATTCGTCACGCGTCATTTCCAGCAGACGGGCGCGGACTTCCCCGGGGAGCACGTCCACCGGGTAGACGGAGCGCGGGGCGGAGGACGGCGGCAACTGAATGGACAACATTCTGCCTTGGGTCGGAGCGGGCGCAGCGGGGAGCTGACGTCCGGGGTGGGGGGACGCCGTGAACTGTTCAGCGCCGAAGGTGGTTCGGCGTCACCGTCAGGGGGAAGTGTGTACGGGACAGACGCCCGGGCGCCGCGTCAGCTCGATGGCTGTACGCACTGACCTCGTATCGGTGTAGCCCGGTTGAGACACGTCTCTCCTACGAAGGGGCACGGGGAATCCCCGGCCTCGGTTCTGAACTTAGGGTAGCCTAACCTAACGGTACGCAGTTTGTCTCTCACGGGCCGTCCGGCGGGACGGCGGGCCGTGCATGGCCGGTCAACCTCCCTGGTCGCGAACCGTTTTGAAGACGCGTCAGCACCCGCGAACCGAATGTGACCACACACCCTCGGGTGGCCGCAACATCCCAATCATGGCGCTTTGCCTACGAAATGACGCCGTGGGTGCAGGGGTGCGACGCCAAGTCAACCCACCACCGGACGGGGCGCGAGGCGCCGGAGGCGGCGAATACGCCCGGGGAACCGCACCGGTTGACCCGAATCGCCCGGAACATCCACCCCATATGGGCGGTGCGTGATGTGAGGAAGGTCGCAGCGGCGGCGGTGCGGTGCGGGTGCGCCACGCCTTGCGGTGCGGTGACGTGCGGTGACGTGCGGGTGCGATGCCCTGTGGTGCGGGTGCGGCGCTCATGCGAGGCGGGCGGCGGTGGGTCCTGCGGTGCGGAGGCGGGCGCGGTGGTGCGGCGCGCGGGTGAGGGCGAGGGCGCGGCAGGACTCGGTGGGGCGCGCGGGAGGGCCGGGGCGCGGGGACGCGCGTGGGCGGCACGGGACGAGGCCCGCGGGCGGGGGCACACGCCGGGCGGCCCAGGAGTCGGCCGGACCGGGCGTGCGCCGACCGGGACAGCCGAAGGTCCGCAGCAGCCGCGTGAGCGCGGGACCGCCCGCGTCACCGGGCCGGTCGGGCCGTCGTCAGGACGCCGGGCGGGGCGCGGTCAGGGGCAGGGGGCGCTGTCGTCGCGCCGGGTCACCCCGGGCCGGGTGTCGAGCGACCAGGCGTGCGCGCAGCGGGGGCACTGGAGATGGACGACGGGCCCGTCGTTGGAGATCAGGTAGCGCCAGTGCTCACGGCAGTTGCGCCGGTCGGCGCAGGTCGCGCAGGTACTGGCGTCGTCGCAGACGGGACACGCCACCCAGGCCCGGCGGGCGTCGTCCGCCTGGGGGTCAAGGGGAAGCCGCACGGCCCGGCCCCTCCCCCGGCAGCACACCCGCCGCGACGAGCATGTCGTGGGTACGGCGCTGCTCGGGGTCCAGCCCCGAGTACAGCAGCGCGTACGCCTCGTCCTCGCCCCGGAGGACGGCGACCGGGTCCCATTCCGGCCCGAGGGCGGCCACGACCGAGGCCCGGCGCCGGGCCTCCTCGAAGGTGAGGTCGAAGGTGAGGTCGACGGTGAAGGGGGTGAGGCCGGTGGTGAAGGGGGTGGGGCCGGTGGCCCTTTCCTGATCCATGGCGAGACTTCCGGAGTACTGACGGGACCCGTCCACCTGTACCAGAGCGCCTCCGCCGGAGGGAAGGGTCACCTAAGTCGCCGTATATGGCGCGTACGTCACCCCCGGGGTGCGGAGCACCGGACCGTACGGCGAAACGCGCCGCCGCCGACGGCCGGTTGCCCGGGTCCGGCGGCAGCGCCCGGAGCCGACCCGGACCGGCCCGCTGTGACGTACTTCATCGCCGCGGTGCGGTCCTCCGGGGCGACGGCCGTCCGGGAGCGCCGTCGGCCGACCGCCGCCCCGCTCGCACGCCGGGGTGCGCGGGCTACTGTGTCGCGCGTCACGCGCGAAGGCGCGTCCGGTCGGCGGACGGAACGGGAAGGGGAACGGAGGCGCACCGCGCCTCCGGCCCCCGTGCCGTACCGGGGACGCAGAATCCGGGCCGTGCCACGCGACGCGCACACCGTCCGGCCCGCGAGCACCGTCAGGGGAGACATGTCCGAGCCCGTACCCGCCGGTTCCCGCCGTCCACCGCGGCGGCGGCCGCCCCGGCTGCTGGTGCCGCTCCTGCTGCTGGCCGTCTGGATCGGGGTGGGCGGTGTGCTCGGCCCGTTCGCGGGACGGCTCGGGGAGGTGGCCACCAACGACCAGTCGGCGTTCCTGCCGCGCAGCGCCGAGTCGACCAAGGTCGGAGCCGAGCAGCGGGAACTCGCCCAGGAGGAACCGGTACCGGCGATCGTCGTCTGGACGGCCGAGGGCGGCGGGCGGCTGGACGCGGGCGCCGAGGAGGCGGCGAACCGGGTGCTCGCCGCGGTCGGGGCGGACACGGAGGTCATCGGGCGGGTCCCGCCCGTCGTGCCCTCGGAGGACGGCGAGGCGCTGCGTGGGGTGGTGCCCCTCGACCCGGCTCTCGGCGACGCCCTGCCCACCGCCGTCGAGGACATCGGGGCCGCCGCGGGGAAGGTACCCGGGACCACCGCCCAGGTCGCCGGGCCCGCCGCTTCCCAGGCCGACCTCAAGGGTGCCTTCTCGGGCATCGACGGGCTGCTGCTCGTGGTGGCGCTCGTGACCGTGCTGGTGATCCTGGTGCTGGTGTACCGGAGCGTCCTGCTCCCCCTGGTGATCATCCTCAGCGCGGTCCTCGCCCTCGCCCTGTCCTGCGCGGTGGTCTACGCGCTGGCGGACGCGGGGGTGGTGCGCGTCGACGGGCAGGTGCAGGGCATCCTCTCCATCCTGGTCATCGGCGCCGCCACCGACTACGCGCTGCTGCTGACTGCCCGGCACCGGGAGGAGCTCGCCGTCCGCTCCGACGCGTACGCCGCGCTGCGGGCCGCGGTACGCAGGTCCGCCGGGGCCATCCTCGCGAGCGCCGCGACCGTCGCGTTCGGGCTGCTCGCCCTCCTCCTCAGCGATCTGACCAACAACCGGGCGCTCGGTCCGGTCGGCGCCATCGGTATCGCCGGTTCCGTGCTCGCGGTGCTGACGTTCCTGCCCGCGGTGCTGATGCTGCTGGGCCGGAGCGTCTACTGGCCCGCGAAGCCCGAGACCGCGGCACCGGCACCGGCACCGACTCCGGTGGCCGCCGACGGCACGGGTGAGAGGACCCGAGCGGACCGGGTCCAGGAAGCGGACCAGGCGTCGGGGACGGCCGGGGTCCTGGCGACGGCCGGGGTCTGGGGGCGGGTCGCGCGGCTAGTGGACCGGGCTCCGCGACGGGTCTGGGCGACGAGCCTCGCCGTACTGGCCCTGTTCTCGGTGTTCGCCGGAGGACTCAGCGCCAAGGGCCTCCCGCTCGACGAGATCTTCGTGAACGACGCCCCTTCCGTCGCCGCCCAGGAGACGCTGGGCCGGCACTTCCCCGGCGGCTCCGGGACCCCGGCGGTGATCCTCACCGACGCCGACAGCGCCGAGCGGGTCGTACGCGCCGCCGCGGACACCGAGGGCGTCGCCTCCGCGGCGCCCGCCCCCGGCCCGGGTGGACCGGGCAGCGCCGCGCCTTCCGCCGACGGCCGGGTCAGGATCGACGCCGTACTGGCGGACAGCTCCGACAGCGCGGCGGCCGAACGGACCGTCCTCGCCCTGCGCGACACCGTGCACTCCGTGGCGGGAGCCGACGCGCTCGTCGGCGGCTGGACCGCGCAGCGCCTCGACGCCCGCACCACGGCCGAACACGACCGCGACCTGATCGTGCCGGTCGTCCTGCTGATCGTGCTGGTCATACTGATCGGCCTGCTGCGTGCGCTGGTCCTGCCGCTGCTGCTGGTCGCGACGGTGGCGCTCAGCTTCCTGGCCACCCTCGGGGTCAGCGCCCTGGTCTTCCCGCTCGTGCTGGGCTCCGCCTCCACCGATCCCTCCGTACCGCTCTACGGCTTCGTCTTCCTCGTGGCCCTGGGCGTCGACTACAACATCTTCCTGATGTCCCGGGCCCGCGAGGAGTCCCTGGTCCACGGCGTCCGCACCGGCATGCTGCGGGGGCTGGTCACCACCGGCGGGGTGATCACGTCGGCCGGGGTGGTGCTCGCCGCGACCTTCGCCGCGCTGGCGGTGATCCCGCTGTCCTTCCTGGTGCAGATCGCGTTCATCGTGGCGTTCGGCGTGCTGCTCGACACCTTGATCGTCCGCTCGCTCCTGGTGCCCGCACTCGTCCGGGACCTGGGCCCGCGCGCCTGGTGGCCCGGTGTCCTCAGCCGTCCGGCGGAACGGGACCCGGGCGCCGCGCGGCCCGCGACGGGGAAGGGGGAACCGTCCGGCGGCTAGGAACCGCCCCCGGCCCGCGAGCAGGGAACCGGCCCAGCGGGACGACGCCCGGACCCCACCGCCTCACGTCGCGTTCAGCGCCACCGTCGGATGCGTCCGTGAGGCCCGGATCGCCGGATAGAGGCCCGCGACCACACCGATCACCAGGGTGGCCGCCAGACCGCCCGCGAGGGACCAGGGCGGGACGACAGCCGTCCACCCCTGGAACCGTGCGAAGCCGCCCGTGGCCGCCGCGCCCAGCAGCGCGCCACTCACCCCGCCGAGCGCAGACAGCAACAGCGACTCGGTCAGGAACTGGAGCCGGATCGCGCCCCGGGTCGCGCCCAGCGAGCGGCGCAGGCCGATCTCCTGACGGCGCTCCAGGACGGAGATGACCATGGTGTTGGCGACGCCCACACCACCGACCAGGAGGGCCACCGCGCCCAGGCCGAGCATCAGGTTCGTCAGCCCCTCGTCGGTGGCCGCCTTGGCGGCCAGCGCGTCCGACGGGCGGGAGACCGTGACGCCCGCCTCGTTGCCGGGGCTGACGGTGCGGGCCAGGACCGCCCGTACGTCCTCCACCGAGGCGTCCGTGGAGCGCTCGAAGACGGTGGTGGGGTGGCCGTCGAAGCCGAAGTAGCGTTCGGCGGCGGGGAAACCGATCATCGCGACCCGGTCCAGGGCGGGAACCAGTTCGATCGGCTTCAGGATGCCGACGACGACCACACGGATGTCGTCCATCATGATCGTCTCGCCGGTACGGGTGACCCCGAGACGGTTCGCCGCCCGGGCGCCGAGCACCGTCACCGGCAGGCGTTCCCCCGCCCCGTCGAGCCAGACTCCCCGGTCGACCTCACCGCCGAGCGTGGACAGCAGATCGGTACGGGCCGCCTGGGCGATGACCCCGGCGGTGCGCTCCTCGGGGACCACGTCGCTGCGGCGGATACGGGCGTCGACATCGGCGGTGGCCGTGGCGTGCTGCACCGGTCCGACGCGCTCGACCATCGCGACCGCCGACTTCGCGAGCTTGACCCGGGTGCCCGAGGGGTCCTCGGCCGCCTCGGCGGTGAGGAGGTTGGTGCCGAGGCGGTCGAGCCGGGCCATCAGGTCCGCGCGGCTCGACTCGGACAGCCCGACGACCGCGACCATGGTCGCGATACCGATGGCGATACCGAGCGCCGAGAGCACCACCCGGGCGCGCCGCGCCCGCAGACCGACCGCGCCGACCCGCAGGACGTCACGCGCGGAGAGCCGGGAGGGCTTGAGGTCGTTCCCCACGTTCCTCATGAACCGACCCCTCCCCCACCGGACACACCCGACGACATGGACCCGTCCGACCCGCCGGACCCGCCGGACGCACCGGACCCGTCGGAACGGGAGTCCGAGACGATCGCGCCGTCCCTGAAGCGGACCCGGCGCGGCAGCGAGTCCGCGATCCCCCGGTCATGGGTGATCACACAGATGGTGGTGCCGGACGCGTGCAGCTCGTGCAGCAGCTCCATGACGATCGCGCCGGACGCGGTGTCCAGCGCCCCGGTCGGTTCGTCCGCCAGCAGCAGCGTGGGGTCACCCACCAGCGCGCGGGCGATGGCCACCCGCTGCTTCTCACCACCGGACAGCTCGTTCGGTGTGTGCGAGCGGCGGTGGTCCAGCCCCACCCCGGCGAGGGCCTCCCGTGCCAGGGCGCGGCGCCGCTTCAGCGGCACGCCCGCGTACAGCAGTCCGTCGGCGACGTTGTCCACCGCGTCGCGTCCCGCCGCCAGATGGAAGTGCTGGAACACGAAGCCGATATGGCGGGCGCGCAGCGCGGAGAGCCGGGAGTCGGGGAGCCGGGACACGTCGTACCCGGCGACCCGGACGGTGCCCGAGGTGGGCTTGTCGAGGGTGCCCATGACGTTGAGCATCGTGGACTTGCCGGAGCCGGACGGGCCGACGACGGCGAGCAGTTCACCCGCTTCGACGGTGAGGTTCACCGCGCGCAGGGCGTGGACGCCGCCCGGGTACGACTTGGCGGCGTCCCGCAGTTCGATCACGGGAGCGGGTGTGCCGATCGACGGGGGTTCCTCGATCACCTCAGGGTGTGTCATGACTTCGCCACCCCGACCTTCATCCCCTCGCGCAGGCCGGAGCCGCTGACCTCGATCCGCCCGTCGGCGGTCATGCCCGTCTCCACCCGCACCATCCTCGACGCGCCGCTCTCGACGATCTGGAGGCCGTAGCCGCCGTCCTCACCGCGCAGGGCGACGACCGCCTCGACGGGCACCGCCAGGACCCCCTTCCGTGCCTCGCTGACGAACTTCACGCTCGCCGGTTCGTCGGGGTCCTCGCCGGACACGGCATCCGCGCCGCCGGTCAGGACGACCTCGACGGTGATGCCCTCCGGGCCGGGTTCACCGCCCTCGGCGGCGAGCTGGTCCGGCCGGACCGTCCCCGCGACCTTCCCCGCCACGGTCCGCCCGCTCGGCAGGGTGACCTCGACCTTGGTGCCGTCGGAGGTGAGCGCCCCGTCCCCCTGGTCCAGTTGTGCCCGGACGACGGGGTTGGTGGAGGCGATCGTCAGGACCTTCCCGTCCGGTCCGACCTGGTCGGCGAGCGCCGCGTCGGCGGAGACCACCTTGACCTGGCCGGGCTGGAAGACGACATGTCCGCGCCCAACCCGGCCGGTGACGTCGCGGTTCAGGGACTTCTGCCACCGCTTGACGGCGGCCTCGGTGTCCTTGTCGTACCAGATGTCGACGTACAGCCGCGCCCCGTACCCCAGGTCGCGCAGATTGCGCTCCAGTTGGAGCACATCGCTACCGCGGTCGCCGTCCTTCATCTCGCGGAACATCGGGACGGGCCCGTAGAGCAGGGTGACGGGCTTGTCGTCCAGCTCGTACAGCGCCTGCCCCCGGGTCAGCGTCGCCCCTTCGGAGGCGGCCACCGTGACGGTGCCCTCCACCGCGGATCCGACGGGACGGCGCTGCGCGAAGTCGATTGTGCCGTCGACCGTCTTGGAGCTGACCAGGTCGGTGCGTACGACCGGCGTGGTGGCGGGCGGCAGACCGCCGCGCCCGGGGTCGCCCCCGTCCCCGCCACCACCGCCGAGGTACAGCGCGCCCCCGGTGACGGCGGCGCAGACGGTCACCGCGCCCAGCACCACCAGAGCGGTACGGCCCTTGACCGCGTGCCGTCCGGACCTCCGGGTCACTGCATCCCGTCCAGACCGTCGAGCAGCTTCGACGCGCACGCCTCGCGGGCCTTCTTGTACGCCGGTGACTCCTCGTCGAAGGCCGGGTCCATCGGGTTCGACTGTCCGCCCGGCTGGGCGTTGCCGCCGCTCATGGTCGGGTTGACGAACTTGGAGACGCCGTTGTCCCGCATGCAGTGGGCGTGCGCGAGCATCGACTCGTACGCCTTCTGCTGGTCGATCTTGGGCGTGGCCGCCGAGACGGCCTGCAACTGTTCGACGCAGACGCCGTTCCTGCCGCCCCTGATGCCTTGGTTGCGGCCGGGCTGGGACCCGATGGCGTTGATCTTGTCCCAGTCGGGATGGCCGTTGAGCCTGGGGTCGGGGAAGTCCGGATAGCCGCCCTTGGCGCGCATGCACTCGATGTACGTCATCTGGGCGTCGTAGAAGGCGCTCCTGCTGTCGGAACGGGCACCCGGCTTCTTATCGCTCTTGGTGGGGCTCGCGTCCGGCTTGTCCGGCGCGGCGGGCACCTCGGCGATCGCGGTGTCCTTCCTGGCGCCGTCCGCGTTGCTGTCGTCACCGCCGACACAGGCCATGGAGAAGGCGAGGACGGGCAGCACGACGAGCGCGGTCAGGCGCAGCCGGGCAGTCGTACGGGAGGTCGTGTTCACGCTCATGGCCACCACCCTCGCCACGCCACGTGATGGCGATTCCATGGTCATATGATGAGCACGTAACAATGCCCCGACCTGCGACATCGACCCCCGGCCAGGGCAGCGGAGCAGCGATCGGGACGGCCATAATCGACCGCATGCCGCATGTACTGCTGATCGAGGACGACGCGTCCGTACGGGACGGGATGGAGCTCGTGCTGCGCCGGCACGGCTACGACGTCGACACGGCGGCCACCGGCGAGGAGGCCCTCGACCTGCTGGACGGTCCGGGCGGCGGGAAGGTCGAACTGGCCGTGCTGGACCTGATGCTGCCCGGTATCGACGGCTTCGAGGTGTGCCGCCGCATCCGCGCCCGGACCACCGCCATGCCGGTCATCATGCTGACCGCCCGCGGCGACGACCAGGACATCGTGACGGGCCTGGAGGCGGGCGCCGACGACTATGTGGTCAAGCCGGTCACCGCACCCGTGCTGGAGGCCCGTATCCGGGCGGCGCTGCGCCGCGCGGAGCCGTCACCGGCCGGACCGGCACCGGGCGCGGGCGCCGACCTCGCCGGGCTGGTGATCGACCGCGCCGGGCTGACCGTCACCAAGCACGGGGTCCCGGTCGCGCTGCCGCCCACCGAGCTGCGGCTGCTCCTTGAGCTGTCGGCCTCCCCCGGCCGGGTCTTCAGCCGTGAGCGGCTGCTGGAATCCATCTGGGACCACACCTTCCTGGGCGATTCCCGGCTGGTGGACGCGGCCGTCGCCCGACTGCGGGCCAAACTGGAGGACATACCGGGCAAGCCGCGCTACGTCCAGACGGTGCGCGGCTTCGGCTACCGCTTCGGACCGCTGTGAGCCGGGGGGACGGACGCGGGGGTGGAGCGAAGCGGGGGCCGGGAGCGGCACGCGGGGACGGGGCAACAGGTGCGGACAGGGCGGCACGCGGGTCCGGGGCGGCACGCGGGGACGGGCGCGGCACCGCGCCGAAGCGGCGGCGCCCCCGGCGGCTGATCGGGCGGCTGATCGGCGGACTGCGCGTCCGGCTGGTCGTCGCCTTCGTCGTCGTGGCCCTGATCAGCGCGGTGACCGCGACCGCCCTCGCCTACCGGGACGCACGCACCGCCGTTCTCCAGCGCACCCAGCAAGCGGCCGTGCACGACCTCCGGGACCAGGTCACCGCGGTCGCCGCCGACTTCGAGATACCCCCCGACCAGCGGTCGCTGTCGCGGTTCACGGCACAGGTCGCGGACGGCCTCGTCAGCGACAGCCGTGTCGTGGTCGCCCGGTACCAGGACCTCGTCGCGGTCTCCGACTCACGCACCGACCCGGACGCCCGGATCTCCCCCGAACTGCGCACCGCCGTGCACATCGGGGACGAGGCCCGGTTCCAGCGGGTGATGTGGCGGGGCGAGCCCTATCTCGTCGTCGGCATGCCCGTGAGATACGCGGACGGGGACCGGGAGACCTCCGGTCTGGAGGTCTACGCGCTCACCGATCTGCGGGCCGAACGGGACGACATCGCCGCCCTGCTGGACTCGGCGCGGGAGGGCACCGTACCGGTGGTGGTGCTGGCCGCCGCCCTGGCGCTGCTGGCGGCGGGAACCGTGCTGCGTCCGGTACGCAAACTGGGGCGGGCCACCCGCGAGCTCGCGGCCGGGGACCTCGGCAGCCGGGTCGCCGCCACCGGGCACGACGAACTGGCTGAGCTGGCGAGGACGTTCAACGAGACGGCGGACGCGCTCCAGGCCTCCGACGCGGAACTGCGCGAGCAGGAGGCGAAGGCGCGCCGCTTCGTCGCGGACGTGTCGCACGAACTGCGCACACCGCTGGCGGCGATGACGATGGTGGCGACCGTCCTGGAGGAGGACGCCGACCAGTTGCCGCCGGACGCGGCACACGCGGCCCGTACCGTCGGCGCGGAGACGGCGCGGCTGGCCCGGCTGGTCGATGACCTGATGGAGATCTCCCGCTTCGACGCCAAGGCGGTACGGCTGAACGCCGCCGAGACGGATCTGGCCGACACCGTACGGGCGTCGCTGGCCCTGCGCGGCTGGACGGACCGGGTGGAGACACGGCTGGCGGAGGGTGTGCGGGCGGTGGTCGACCGGCGCCGCATCGACGTGATCGTGGCGAACCTGGTGGGCAACGCGCTGCGGCACGGGGCCCCGCCGGTCACGGTGACCCTCGCGACGGCCCCCTCGGCGGACGGGAGCGGCACGGAGTGGGTGACGCTGGCGGTGGCCGACCACGGCCCCGGACTGCCGCCGGGAGCCCGGGAGCGGGTCTTCGACCGGTTCTACAAGGCGGACGCGGCCCGCACACGCGGCGCGGCCGACGACAGCGGCCAGGGCAGTGGCCTCGGCACGGCGATCGCGCTGGAGAACGCGCGGCTGCACGGCGGCACGATCGAGGTGGCCGACCTGGCCGACGGGAACGACGGGAACGGCAAGGGTGGCGAGCGGGCGGCCCACGAACCGCGGGGCGGAGCGGTGTTCACGCTGCGGCTGCCGCTGCGACGCACGGGGGAGGACACGGAGTGAGGGTCCGGCAGAGGGTGTCGGTCGGCGCGCTGGGGCTCGCCCTGATGGGCTGCGGCGTCCAGCCGACCGGGGTGATCGGCACGGGTGAGTCCGCGTCCGGGCCGACGCGGGGGGTGCGGATGTACTACGCGTCCGCCTCCGGTCTGCGCGGGGTCCCCACGCGTCACCAGGAATTCGACAGCCTCAGCGGGGTGATGAAGCTGTTCTTCCAGGGGCCGTCGGCCGACCAGCGGCGCGACGGGCTCACCAACCTCCTCGAACTCCCCGGCTTCCAGGTGAGCGGAACAGGCACCCGCGTCACCGTGCGCCTTGAGGACTCCTACGCGGGAACGGGCCGCGACCAGGGAACGGGGCAACTGGTGTGCACCCTGGCCCGCGCCCAGTCCGTGCTCGACCCGAAGGTCAGGACCGACGACGTCGAGGTCACGGTGCGCCAGCCCGACAGCGCCGACCTGGGCCCCTACCGGTGCGCGGAGTTCCTCGACGGGTGAGGGCGGGGACGGTACGGGGGCGGGCGCGCGCACAAGGCTCTGCCCCGCCGGACGGACTCCAGCGGGGCAGATGCGACCAGCGGTGCCCGCGAGGGGCGGTACGGCGTGTCCGGTCAGGCCGGGATGACGTTCTCCGCCTGCGGACCCTTCGGGCCCTGGGTGACGTCGAAGGTGACCTGCTGGTTCTCCTCCAGGGACCGGAAGCCGGACGCGTTGATGGCGGAGTAGTGGACGAAGACGTCCGGGCCGCCGCCGTCCTGGGCGATGAAGCCGAAACCCTTTTCGGCGTTGAACCACTTCACAGTGCCCGTGGCCATGTCTGCCCCTTTGTCCAGGGTTGCGGGACACCGGCTTGTCAGTGCCCCTCGGTTGAGGTGATCGCCCTGGTCCTCGGGCATGCTGCACAGCGCAGCGCCCACGGCGCGAACCGCGGGCGCTGATGACTTCGAACCACGACTACCGGCAAGAAAGTTATCCGATTTGTGATCGCCTGGCTACATGACCCCGACCGGTGATCCCGGGCCCGGCTCCGGGGAGTCCGGGGCCGGGCCGCGGCGAGGCGGCCGGTGGGCCCGTGGTGCCGGCGGGGTCACGCCCCGCGCGACCGCGGGACGCCAGGCTCAGAACGTCAGTCGGAAACTGTTGATGTGACCGGTGTCGTCCCACGCCTTGTCCTGCACGCGCAGCTTCCAGACGCCGTTGGCGACCTCCGACGAGGCATCGACCCGGTAGGCCGTCCTGAGGTTGGGCGCCGTGTCGTACGGGCTGGACGCCTTCAGCGGGTACACGGTCCCGTCGGGCGCCAGCAGGTCCACCGCCAGGTCGCCGCGGAAGGTGTGGACGATGTCCACCCCGACGTGCAGCGTGGCCGGGGCGTTGCCCGTGATACCGGACACCGTGACCGAGGACGTGACCGCCGGACCGAGGTCCGGGATGGTGACGGGGGTCGTGTTCTCGAAGACCGTGCCCGGGGGGTTGGGGTCGACGCCACCGGGGCGGTCACCGACGTTGACACCGGCCCAGGCGTCGGTCACACGCGCGACCTCCGGACTGCTCGCCCCGTACAACTCGGCGGCGACCGCGAGGGTGCCCGCGCGCGCTCCCGCGTAGTCGGTGGTGGTGGTGAACTTGGTGGTCAGCGCCTTGAACCAGATCAGCGCCGCCTTGTCCCGGCCGATACCGGTCACGGGCAGTCCGTCGGAGGTAGGCGAGTAGTAGCTGACCCCGTTGACGGTCTTGGCCCCGCTTCCCTCGGACGCGAGATAGAACCAGTGGTTCGCCGGGCCCGACGAGTAGTGGACGTCCTGGCTGCCGAGGGTGGGGTACCAGTAGTCCTTGGACGGCCCGTCCTTGCTCGGCTCGTCCATGTAGCGCAGCGGTGTGCCGTTCCCCCGGATGTCGATCTTCTCGCCGACCAGGTAGTCACCCACGTCCTGGGGGTTGTTGGCGTGGAACTCCACGGCCGCCGCGAAGATGTCGGAGGTCGCCTCGTTCAGTCCGCCGGACTCGCCGCTGTAGATCAGGTTCGCCGTGGCCGAGGTGACACCGTGCGTCATCTCGTGCGCGACCACGTCGATCGCGGTGAGCGGCTCGGCGTTGGCGTAGCCGTCGCCGTACGTCATGCAGAAACAGGAGTCCTGCCAGAACGCGTTGGAGTAGTTGTTCCCGTAGTGCACCCGTGAGGAAGCACCGGCCCCGTCACCGCGGATACCGTTGCGGCCCTGCACGTTCTTGAAGTAGTCCCAGGTCAGACCGGCGCCGTAGGCGGCGTCCGCGGCGGCCGTCTCGTTGTGGGCGGGCAGGCCGTCGCCCCACACGTCGTCGGTTCCGGCGAACAGGGTGGGGGTCCCGGGGGTCCCCTTGGCCAGGTCGTACGTCCGGTGACCGCCGCGTCCGGCGTCGGTGAGCTGGTACGAGGAGCCGGACCCGGAACTGCCGAGCGTCACCTGACCGCTGTACTGGGTGTTGCCGGTGCCGTTGTGCACCGCCTGCCATTCGAACAGCTTCTTGCCGTCGCCCGCGTCGGTGACGACATGCAGTTCGTTGGGGGTGCCGTCGTGCTGGAGACCGCCGACGACCGTCTCGTACGCGAGGACCGGTTCCGTCCCCCGCGCCAGCCAGACCACCTTGCGCGGCGCGCGGTCGGCGGCGGTCCTGGTGGAGCCCTCGGCCCTCGCCCGGCCCAGCGCCTGCTTCTCGGCGGCGGACGGGGCGATACCGGCCGTGGTGCGGACCCCCTTGAGGGCTGTCCGGGAAGCCATGGCGATCGACTCGGTCGCGCCCGCCCCGGTCTCGGACACCACCAGGTCGCCGCCGAGCACCGGCAGCCCGGCGAAGGTGCGCTCGTAGCGGGTGTGGGTGGTGCCGTCGCGGTCCTGGGTGACGTCCCGGACGACGAGCTTCTCCCGCGCGGTGAGGCCCAGTTCCCGGGCGGTGGCCGTGGTGGTGGCGCTCCGGGCGCGGATCAGTTCGGCGCGCTTGGCGGGGGTGAGGCTACGGGGCAGGGCGCCGGGGTCGGCGGCGCCCGCCCGGGTGGTACCCGGTCCGGCGGTGGCGGGCTGGGCAGCCGAGGGACCGGCCGGAAGGCCGAAGGCCAGCAGGGCGGCGGTGGATATGAGCGCGCCGGTCACGGCGGTGCGCCGGCGAAGCGTGGATCTCACGCGGACTCCTTCTGCGAGGGGGCTGTGGGACGGCCTGGTCGAGGCGCGCCCCGGCAGAACGAACGGTGCGGCGGTGCGGCGGGTACGGCGAAGCGGTGGTGCGGTGAGCGGTGGTGCGGTGAGCGGTGGTGCGACGGACGGGGGAAGAGTGGCAGGAGTGGCACCCTCCTGTCAGGGGCGCGTCAAACCTTGGCCGGAACTCCTCCGCCCAGGGACTCCTCCGCCCAGGAGATCCGCGACGGCGGACTCCCGATCACCCGCCCCCGGAACCGCCCCCGCCGACCGCCTCGTAAGCTCCCGACCGTGACGCCCGGCCGCACAGGGCTACGCGTCCCGGAGTCCGGCGACCAGCGACAGGAACAAGGCCAAGATGATCACCATCCATCTGAAGTACGAGATCGACCCCGACCGCATCGACGACTTCGAGGAGTACGGCCGCCGCTGGGTCGGCCTCGTCAACCGCTTCGGCGGCACCCATCACGGCTACTTCCTGCCCAGCGAGGGTGACAGCGACATCGCGTACGCCCTCTTCTCCTTCCCCGACTTCGCGCGGTACGAGCGCTACCGGGCGGACAGCGTCACCGACCCCGAGTGCGTGGCCGCGTTCGAACTGGCCCGCCGGACGAAGTGCATCCGCCGCTACGAGCGCCGCTTCCTGCGCCCGCTCGACGCCGCACCGGCGCCGCGGGACGAGCCGTCCGTCTGAGGTCAGGCGCGCTCCCGGGCCCGGTGCGCGGGGTGGTGGTGGGTCCCCGGCAGAGGTCGCGTGGCGCGGCGTCGCGGAACCTGTACCGCCACCGGGTTCAGAGGCGTACGACGAGCTTGCCCGTGCGCCTGCCCTCCTCCATGTCCCGGTGCGCGTCCCTGATCCGGTCCAGCGGGTAGACATGGACGGGGCCCGCGGAGAACTCACCGGTGGCGATGCGGTCCAGATAGCGCTGGAACACCTCGGCGGGCAGATCGCCCGACTCCCCGCCGTACGCCGACAGCCGCAGCCCGCGGGGCAGATACGCGATCGGGTAGAAGTCCGGGATCGTCCACCGGTTGGAGAGCATCCCGGTGAAGCAGACGGTGCCCTGGGAGCGGGTGGCGGCCAGCGTGTCGGGAAGTGTGGGTGTGCCGACGAGTTCGAGCCCGGCGTCCACCCCGTCCGGAAGGATCTCGCGCACCAGCGGGGCGACCGTGCCGTCGTCGACCAGCGGATGGTCTACGCCGTGTTCGGCCAGGACCCGGAGCCGGTCCGGATCACGGGTGGTCGCGAACACGGTCGCCCCGAGGTCGCGGGCGAGCGCCGCCGCCGTCATCCCCAGGGCGGAGGTGCCGCCACGGATCAGCAGCGTCTGCCCCGACCGCAGATCCAGGCCGGTGGTGAGCGATCCGTACGCGGTCTGAAGGGTCTCCGGCAGCGCGCCCACCGTCTCCCAGGGCAGCTCCGAGCGGAAGGGGACCACCTGGGAGCGCGGCACGACCGTGTACTCGGCATAGCCACCGTCGTAGGTGCGGCCCATCCCGCCCATCATCGTGACCACCTGCTGCCCCAAAGGCAGCACCCCGTCCGGGTCTGCGTCGACGGTCCCGGTGGCCTCGATCCCCAGCACCCGGGGCAGGGTCACCCCTTCGGCGAGACCGAGCCGGGTGTGGAGTTCGGACCGGTTGATACCGAACGCCTCCACCTTGATCCGCACCCAGCCCGGCCCCGGCTCCGGAACCGGGAGCACCTTCAACTCCAGACGGTCCACCGGCCCCGGCTCCTCCAGGACGACGGCGCGCATGGTCTTCCCCACTGGGCCTCCTCGTGATCGTCTGCGGGGGTCATCGTGGCGCACCGGCGTACGAACCGGCGCGGGTGGCGTCACCGGCCGCCCGGACACCGCACCAATGGCGGCACCGGCCACCGCCCCGGCCCGGACGGCCCCCTACGAGCCCGCGCGAGCGGTGAGGCGGGCGAACTCCCACGGGTCGTGGGCGCTGAGGACGGTGACCTCGTCCGCGTGGTCGCGGCGCAGACCGCGGAGTCGGTCCCTGGTCAGTACCCGGGCCGCGGCATCGGTCTGTGCCCCCTGCTGGACCGGGTCGAGGGCGGGGTGGGAGCGGGGCGGGGTGTGCTCGATCTCGCCGTGATGCATGTACGCGTCGCCCGCGTGCAGCAGCCACCGTCCGTCACCGTCGCGGACGGCGACGCCCGCGTGTCCCGCCGAGTGGCCGGGCAGCGGCACCAGCAGCTCACCCGCGAGCCCCCGCGGCCGTGCCACGTCCCGGAATCCGAACCACTCGCCGTCCCGCACGGCGACCGCGGGCGTCAGCAAGGGGTGGTGCGCCCGGTGGGCGGACATGAACCGGTCGAGGCTGTGCCGGTGGTGCGGCGCCGCGGGGTCGGTGACGGACCGGTACTCGTCGGGATGCACATGCACCCGTGCGTGCGGGAAGTCCGGCAGTCCTCCCGTGTGGTCGCGATGCAGATGGGTGAGCACGATGTGCCGCACGTCCCGCGGCGCGTACCCGAGGCGGACGACCTGGCGCAGCGCGCTCTCCTCGGGGTCGAGCGCGGGCCGCGCGTAGGCGACCCAGTCCGCGCCGAGTGACCGCTCGGGGTGCCGCAGGTCGGCGGTGCCGAGGCCGGTGTCGACCAGGACCAGCCCGTCCGAGTCGGTCTCGATGAGCAGGCAATGGCAGACAGCGGCCCGTTCGCGGTGCGCGACATCCGCCGTGGGTTCCGTGCCGAGCGGTGGAATCTTCCTGAGGGAACCGCAGTTGAGGTGGTGGATACGCACAAGGCCCCCTGGAGGCGAGTTCGGCGGGCTGTTCGTGACGGACGTTAGGAGGAGCCCTCGTGACTCACCAAACGGTTGGACACGCCCCGTCGGGTGGTCAGGACGGCCCGCTGGAGGACTGTCCGGGCGGCGCGCTGGTGCCGCCGGGCCGGGCAGCGCGGTGCCCTGTCGACATCACCCTCGCCGTGCTGGGCGGCCGGTGGACGCCGCTGGTGCTCCGCGAGTTCCTGCGCCGTGGGGAGGCTACGTACTCCGAGCTCTCGGCGGCCCTGCCCGCGCTCTCCGACAAGGTCCTCTCGGAGCGGCTGGCCCAGCTGACCGCCGCGGGCGTCATCGAGCGCCACCGCAGCGCCGGTTGGCCGCCCCGGGTCCGCTACACGCTCACCGGCCAAGGCCGGGCGCTGGAGCCGGTGGTCCACAGCATGTGGGAGTGGGGCACCGCGCGACGGGACGCCCCCGGCTGATCGCCGCACCGTCACCAGGACACCGGGACACCGGGACACCGGGACACCGGGACACCGGGGTCATGATCCGGGGGCATGGCCGGCCAGGAGCAGGGCAGGCGGGGGGCGAGGGCGGGAACGGCCGCGGACAGCTCCTCACGGAGCGGCGTGGCCGGGGCCCCGTCCGCACCGCTTCCCCGAGCGAGAGGAGTCTGTGCCATGCAGGAGAACGCGTGGGAGTACCCGTCCGCGGCTGGACACACCGGGTCCGATCTGACCGGGTTCAAGGTCGAGGCCCTGGACGGCGGTATCGGCAAGGTCGACAAGCACACCGACGAGGTCGGTTCGGCGTGTCTGGTCGTGGACACCGGTCCGTGGATCTTCGGCAAGGAGGTCCTGATACCCGCCGGTTCGGTCACCCGGGTCGACACGGCCGACGAGAAGATCTTCGTGGGGCTGAGCAAGGACCAGGTCAAGAACGCGCCCGAGTTCCTCCGGGAGACCCACTACGACAGTCCCGACTACCGTCGTCAGCTGGGCGCCTACTACTGGCCGTGAGACCCGCCGGCCGACGGGCGGGGTGAGGCGTCCCCGCCCCCACCCGTCCCTCCAGGGCGGATTTCGGTCACGACCCTGTTGAAAGGGCGCAAACGGTGCCACTCTGGGGGTCACGGGCGATCCGCGACCCCCAGCGGGTACCCCGTACCGGCCCCGCCGTCATGCCACCGCTCGGGCGGGCCGCGCCGACCCTCCCGGCTCCCCACGGGAGGGCCAGGGCGCGTGGGCCGACGGATCTGGCGGCCCCGACGGCCCGCAGGCTCTCCGGTCCCGCTCCAGGTCACCTCGCCCGCCGACGGATCCGTTTCACCTCGCCGTCGACGGCCCAGGCATCGGCGACCGGTCCGAGGTGGCCGAGCTTGTCGGGGTTGATCACCGCGCGGATGTCCTGGATCCGCCCGTCGAGCACATCGAGGGCCAGGATCTGGAGGACCTTGCCGTCCCGGTCACGGAAGACGGCACCGGGCCGGGCGTTGACCTCGTACGGCTCGAACGTCACGTCGACCCGGGCCAGCAACGGCACGACGGCGGCCAGCAGGCGGGCCACGTTCCCGGCACCGACGGCGGCCCTGGCCGCCTGCGGGGCCTTGCCGCCGCCGTCCGACGCCAGCCGCACATCGGCGGCCAGCAGCTCCCGCAAGGCATCGACATCACCTTCGCGCAGGGCGTCGAAGAACCGCGCCGCCAGCTCCCGCCGTTCCGCGCGGTCCGCTTCGAACCTCGGCCGCCCGGCGTCCATGTGCCGCCGTGCCCGTACCAGCAGTTGCCGGCATGCCGCCTCCGAACGGCTCACCGCCGAGGCGATGTCGTCGAACCCGAAGCCGAACACGTCCCGCAGCACGAACACCGACCGCTCCAGCGGGCTGAGCCGCTCCAGGAGCAGCAGCGCCGCCATCGACACCGAGTCGGCCAGCTCCGCCGAGCGCGCCGGGTCCTGGTACGGGTCGCTCAGCAGCGGCTCGGGGAACCACGGACCCACGTACGTCTCCCGCCGCACCCGCGCGGAGCGCAGCACGTCGATCGAGATCCGGGTGACCGTGGCGGACAGGAACGCCTTGACCGACGCGGGAAGCGTCGTCGAGGCGTCGAAGCGCAGCCAGGCCTCCTGCACCGCGTCCTCGGCCTCGCTCACGCTGCCCAGGATCCGGTAGGCGACCGAGAACAGCAGTGGCCGCAGCTCCTGGAACTCCTCGGCCTTGTTCACGCCGTGTCCTCCTCCTTGAGGTCTTCCCGCCCGGCCCGCGCATCCACGCGGCACGCCACCGGTGATCCGGCGACCCGTCAGCCGCGTCGTCGCGGTGGAATCCTGCTGTTCCCCAGCGCGTCATCGACGGCCGGTCGACCGGCGGCCGGTCAGTGGAACTGGCCGACCTGGTAGTCACCGGCCGGCTGCTGGACGATGAGGTTCAGCCGGTTCGCCGCGTTCATGACGGAGACCAGGATCACCAGGGCGGTGAGCTGCTCCTCTTCGTAGTGCTTCGCGGCGCGTGCCCAGCACTCGTCGCCGACCCCGCCGGCCGCGTCCGCGACCCGGGTCCCCTGCTCCGCCAGTTCCAGCGCGGCCCGTTCCGCCTCGGTGAAGACCGTGGCCTCCCGCCACGCCGCCACCAGGTGCAGCCGCGCCGATGTCTCACCGGCCGCGGCGGCCTCCTTGGTGTGCATGTCGACGCAGACGGCGCAGCCGTTGATCTGGCTCACGCGCAGGGCCACGAGTTCCTGTGTCGCGGCGGGCAGCGGCGACTCCTTGAGTGCCGTGCCCGCGGCCATGAAGTGCTTGAGGGACCTGGTCCCTGTCGTGGTGGCGAGGTAGTCCAGTCGCGCGTCCATCGTGTTCTCCTCCGTGCTGTGCGGCTCTTCGGTGGCTGTATCCCTGGGACGAGACAGCACCGCGCCCTGTGACACGGAGGCGTGTGATCCACGTCATCCCGAACATGGTCACCGCACCGGTCGACCGGGCGGGAAGGCGACGGGGGTCTGTTCAGGTGGTGCGGCGGGCGGCGTCCCGCACGGCGTGCGGCAACCCCGAACAGAACATATGACTATATGCCCGTTCATACGGACCACAGAGAGAGGTGCACATGTACGGAGGCCAGCTCGCGAAGACGGGCACAGGAGCCCTGGCGATCGGTGGTGTGGCGCTGGGTGTGGAGTGGATCGTGGGACTCTCGCTGCTGATCGTGGCGGCGGGAGCGTTCTGCGTCCGGCTGGGGTTCCAGAGACGGACGCGACGGCGGTGACCTCCGCCCCGACCGTCGGCCGGCGGCCCCGCGCGCTGCTCCTCGCCGCGACTCTCGCCCTTCTGGTCATCGGCGCCTGGGCCGCGGTACGGGGACTGGAGGCGGGCGGTGTCCTCGGGGACCGGGACGACGGCCGCACGGTCCTGCTGTGGGCGCCGGTCGCGCTGCTGCTGATCCTCCAGAGCGTGCTCTACGCCTGCGAGCGGCCGCACCGTGCCGACGCCGCCGGGCAACGCGCCCTGGACGAGCTGCGGATCGCGGTCCTGGTCCCCGTGTACAACGAGGACCCCGCCTATCTGCGGGCCGCGCTGACGGCGCTGGCCGCGCAGTCCCGTCGCCCCGACGCGGTGCACCTCGTCGACGACGGCTCCGACGACGGCTGTCCCGCCGTCGAGAAGTGGTGGACCCGCCACGCGGCGGAAGCGGGCATCCGCACCACCTGGCAGCGCACCCCCAACCAGGGCAAGCGCCACGCGCAGGTCACCGCGCTGCGCGAGGCGGACGACGCCGACATCATCGTCACCGTCGACTCCGACGCCTGTCTCGCCGCCGACGCCCTCGGTGAAGTGCTCCAGCCCTTCGCCGACCCCCGGGTCCAGGGCAGCGCCGGACTGGTGGTCGCCGCCAACCACCGTGCCACCCTCCTCACCCGGGTCACCGACCTCTACTTCGTCGCCAACCAGCTCGTGGACCGCTCCGCGCTCTCCCCGCTCGGCGCGGTGATGGTCGCCCCCGGCAGCCTCGCCGCGTACCGGGCCCGTCCTGCGCGACAACCTCGCCGCCTACCTCGGTGAGACCTTCATGGGCAGGCCCGTGCACTTCTCCGACGACTCGCTGCTGACCCTCTTCGCCCTGCTGAGGGGACGGGTGGTCCAGCAGCCCAGCGCGGTCGTCCTCACCGCCATGCCCGAACGCACCGGTCACCATCTGCGCCAGTACCTGCGCTGGATGCGCGGCTCCACGATCCGCTCGCTGTGGCGCGCCCGCCATCTCCCCCTCACCCATCCCGCCTATGTCGCCCAGTTGCTGCGCTGGTTCCTCCAACTCGTGTGCACCGGCGCCCTCTGCTGGATGGCCGTCCTCCATCTGCGCCACGACATCGGCTTCTCCCCCTGGCTGGCCACCGTCCCCCTGCTCATCGGGTACGCCCAGGCCCTGCGCTACCTCACGGTCCGCCGCTCCGACGAGACCCTCGCCCACCAGACCGTCACCTGGCTGCTCACGCCCCTCGCCCTGCTCTGGGCGTGGACCGTGCTGCGCGCGGTCCGCTGGTACGCGACCCTCACCTGCGGCCGGACCCGCTGGGGCACCCGCGCGGGCGGCCCCGAGGTCGTCCTCACGGCCCCGGTCACCGCCTGACGCCGTCCCGGCAGCGGCGGCCCCGTCCGGCGGAATCCGGGCGGGGCCCGTCGTCCGTGGCGCGGTACCGAACGGCCGGGACGGGGTCAGGCCCACGCAGGTGGACTCTCCCCGTACCTGGTCGGCACACCTCCCGAACCCGGAGGAAGTGTGCTAATTCTCCTCCGGGTCCGGACCCAGGAACGGGGTGCACAGCGAGATGCGTGGTACTTCCCACGGACGACGGCTCGGTGCGGTCGTCTGCGCGGCGATGGTTCTCTCGGTGTCGGCGTCGGCTTCGGCGCTGACTGCGGGTTCGTCCCCGTCACCGGCCTCGGCCTCGGCGCCGACCGCCGCCGGAGCGGCTACGCGGGCCGTGGCGGCACCGGCTGCGGCACCGGTGGCGCGGGCGGCGCCCGGCACACCCGGGGTGCCGCAGAGCCCGGTCGAGGTCTACCGGGAGAACTTCGAGAACGGGACGGGCCCGATCCCGGTCCTGCTCGACGAGTACACCGGGGCGCCACCCGTGAACGCCACCTACACCGCCGACCCGAACTGGCTGGACCCGGCGCAGTGCAACGGGATCATCCTCAGCCAGTCCGGGGAGGACCAGCCGGACTGCGCGAGCGCCAGCTCGGCGGCCATGCTCGATCTGCGGGACATGGCCGGTGTGCTGGGCCAGGTGGGGGGCGCCGCCGACCCGACCGTCAACCACGCCGTGTCCGCGTGGACCGCGGGGGACCCGGGGGCGGATCTGACGGAGTTCGCCACGGTCGAGCCGATCCCGCTCGTCAGCGAGAACCGGTTCATCACGTTCTCCGTGGACGTCGCCGCCATCAACTGCTTCGCCTCGGGGCCGCGACTGGAGTTCTATCTCACCGGCTCCGGCCCGGAGATTCCCACGTTCACCAGCCCGATCGACCCCTGCACCGACCCCCGCGCCCAGACATACCCCGGGAGGAAGGAGGTGGAGGCGGGTTCCTTCCCCAGCAACGGTTCCGTGCTGTTCACGGGTACGTCCGTGGGGATCAGGATGGTCAACGCGAACGGCGGCGGGGGCGGCAACGACCACGCGTTCGACAACGTCGGCATCCTGGATGTGACGCCGCAGCTCGACAAGGAGTTCAACCCTCCGACGATCTCCCAGAACGCCGTCTCACAGCTGACGTTCACGGTCACCAACACCAGCGAACTCGCGGCGAAGACCGGCTTCTCGCTCACCGACGCGCTGCCCGCCGGGGTCGTGGTCGCCTCCTCCCCCAACGCCTCCACCACCTGCGGGAACGGCACGGTCACCGCGACCCCGGGATCGTCCTCGGTGTCCCTGGCCAACGGGGGCCTGACCACCGGCACCGCGTCGTGCGTCTTCATGGTGGACGTCACCGCCGCGGACGCGGGCACCTATCCGAACACCCCGGCGGACCTGGCCCTCGTCGGCCTCGACCCACCCGCGACCGCGACCCTGACCGTCACCGCGCCCGCCGGTCCGTCGCTCGTGAAGAGGGCGGCCGAGGCGTCGTTCAGCACCGGACAGCAGCTCCACTACAGCTACCGGGTCACGAACAACGCCGACGAACCCCTGACCGGTGTCGCGGTCACCGACAACGGGCCGGGCACCCCCGTCGTCACCTGCCCGTCGGGCACGCTGGCCCCGGGCGCCTCCGTGACCTGCACCGCGCTGTACACGGCGACCGCCGCCGATGCCACGGCGGGCACCATCGTCAACCGGGCGACCGTCACCGGCACCACCGGGGCCGGGACACCGCTCAGCGCCACCAGCAATGCCGTCGTCGTCCCCCTGCGGTCGCTGGCCGTCACCAAGGCGGCCGTCGAACCGGTCTTCAGCGCGGCGGGGCAGACCCTGCGCTATGTCTACCGCGTGACCAACACCGGCCGCGCCCAGCTCGGCGCCGTCACCGTCACCGACGACGGACCCGGTACCCCGGCCGTCATCTGCCCGCCGACCGTGCTCGCGCCCGGGGCGAGCGTGCGGTGCGTCGCCTCGTACGTCACCACCGCCGCCGATGTGGAGGCCGGACAGGTCGTCAACAAGGCGACGGCGACCGGCTCCGATGTGCAAGGGGGGCCCGCGCGGGCGGTCAGCGCGACCGTCACCGTCCCCTACCGGGCATTCCGCGCCGATCTCGCCGTCGACAAGACGGGCCCCGCGACCGCCCGGCCCGGCGAGCGGCTGACCTACACCCTGACCGTGACGAACAACGGACCCGCCGACTCCACCGGCTGGACCGTCACCGACCCCCTGCCCGCCGCGCTGACCGGTACGCGGACCCTCAGCCCCGGTTGCGAGATCGAGTCGGCCACCCTGACCTGCACCGGCACGGAACTGGCCGACGGCGACAGCGTCACCCTCCAGGTGTCGGGAATCCTCTCCCCCGGCGGCACGGCCGTCACGAACACGGCCACCGTCACCGGCCGGGACCCCGACCCGGACCCGGAGAACAACACCAGCACCCTCGTCACGACCATCCCCTCGGTGGAGATCGTGAAGAAGCAGAACGGCCCCGCCTCGGTGCGCGCGGGCGCCACCGTGTCCTACACGATCACGGTCCGCAACACCGGCTCCTCCCCCACCACCGCCGCCTTCACCGACGATCTCTCCCGCCTTCTGGACGACGCCGCGTACAACGACGACGCCACCGCCACCAGCGGCCGGGTCGACTACGGCGAGCCCGTCCTGTCCTGGGAAGGCACCCTCGCGGCCGGCGGGAGCGCGACGATCGAGTTCTCGGTCACCACGGACCGGCGGACCTTCGGGGACCTGCGGCTCGACAACACCGTGACCTCCCCGACCCCCGGCAGCAACTGCCCCACGAACCACCCGGACACCCGCTGCACCACCCACGGCACCGTCATCACCAAGGACAAGGACAAGACGGCCCGGCCGGGCCCCCAGAGGCAGACCCGGCCCGGTGTCCGCCAGGAGCGGCCCGTGGACGCACGGCCGATCGACACCCCGAGCATGCTCGGCTGAACCAAGGAAGCAGGACGGACAAGGCAATGACCTGACCGGCGCGGACCGCCGGTAGGAACCGCCGGAACGGGTGCGCACCTCCTGGGTGCGCACCCGTTCCGGCGTCCGGACGGTCCTGCGAGGACACCGCCGCGTTCAGCGCGGTGCCGACAGCTCCCGTTTGAGGATCTTCCCGGTCGCGGTCATGGGGAGGGAGTCACGGAACTCGATGATCCGGGGGTACTTGTACGCGGCCATGTTCCCCTTGCACCACCGGACCAGTTCCTCCTCGGTGACGGTGGCTCCCGGTGCGCGGATGACATACGCCTTGACCTCCTCGCCGTGGCTGGGGTGCGGCACCCCGGCCACGGCCACCAGACTCACCTCCGGATGGGTGAGCAGGATCTCCTCCAGTTCACGGGGGTAGACATTGAAGCCGCCGCGGATGATGAGGTCCGTGGTGCGGTCGACGATGAAGACGAAGCCGTCGGTGTCGCGGCGGCCGATGTCACCGGTACGGAACCAGCCCCGCGGGTCGATCGCCTCCGCGGTCGCCTCCGGCCGGTCGAGATAGCCCTTCATCACATTGTGGCCGCGGACCCGGATCTCCCCCGGCTCGTCCGGCGCGGCCTGCGATCCGTCGTCCCGCACGATCCGTACCTCCACCCCCCACACCGGATGTCCGACCGAACCGGGCTTGCGCGGCCGGTCCCTGCGGTTGAACGTGGCGACCGGACTGGTCTCGGAGAGCCCGTACCCCTCCAGGACCGGTATCCCGAAACGTTCCTCGAACGCCCTCAGCACCTCGACCGGCAGGGCGGACCCGCCGGAGACGCTGATCCGCAGATTCCCGGCGATGGCTTCCAGATCGAAGCGGTCGGCCGCCTCATGGGTCAGCAGCGCCCAGTACATCGTGGGGACCCCCGCGAAGAAGGTGACCCGCTCGCGTTCCATCGCGGCCAGCGCCGCCCCCGGTTCGAAGCGGGGCAGCAGCACGACCGTCGCGCCGCTCGCGAAGCCCGCGTTGAGCTGCACGGTCTGGCCGAAGGAGTGGAAGAGCGGGAGCGCGACCAGGTGCACGTCGTCCGGGGTGGAGCCGAACAGCCGATTGGCCAGCAGGGCGTTCTGCACCATGTTGCTGTGGGTCAGCTCCGCGCCCTTGGGGCTGCCGGTCGTACCGCTGGTGTAGAGCACGACCGCCGTGTCCGTCTCCCGGGTGGGCACGGTGTCGAACCCGTCGGGGGTGCCCGCGGTGAGGTCCGCCAGGGTCGGCGGCTCCCCGGGGGCGGCGGTGCCCCGCGGATCGGCGGTGATCACGATGAGGTGTTCGCAGCCGGGCACCGCCTCGAACGCCGCCCGGCCCGCCTCGCCCATGGGCAGCTGCCCGGTGCCCTCGAAGCAGAAGTACGCCTTCGCCCCCGAGTCCCGCAGATGGTAGGTGATCTCACGGGCGTTGAGCAGCACGTTCAGCGGCACCACCGTCGCCCCGGTCTTCAGGATGCCGAAGTAGACGACGGGGAAGGACGGCAGATTGGGGCAGCTCAGGGCGACCCGGTCGCCGGAGCCGACGCCACGGGCGGCGAGCCCCGCGGCGACCCGGCCGGCTGCCGCGTCGACCTCCGCGTACGTCAGCCGGGTCCCGTCGAGGACGAGCGCGTCCCGGTCCGGGTGCTCCCGGGCGGTGTCCTCCAGCAGAACGGCCAGGTTGAGCATGGGTTCCTCCAGATCGGCGGGGTACGGGCGGGGATCAGCCGCGCAGCGCGGAGGCGAAGATCCCCGGCAGGGCCGACCAGCGGGGCGCGGCGGCGAAGCCGCTGAGCAGCCGTCCGGTGGTCGCGGCGGTCCGGTTGGTGACGAACCACGGCGGCTTCGGGGACAGTGACGGTTCGCCGTGCAGGAGCGAGCGGGGGGCGGGGCGGAACGGCCCGCGTACCACCGTGCGTTCCGGACCGTCGAGCAGCAGGGCGTTGTGGACCACGCCGATCCCGCTCTGCACATCGTCGACCGTGTGCCCGGGGAAGGCGCCCCAGCTCGCGGTGGCGGTCAGATAGCCGACGCCGGTCCAGGCGTTCACGGCGACCGTCCCGTAGCGCAGCCGGGCGATCGCCTCGTCCAGCGCGGGGCCGAGGGCGGCGAGGGTACGGGGGTGGGCGATGAGATTGACGCCGAGGGTTCCGGCGAACCGCTCGTTCGCGGTGGTGACCGCGTCGTCCAGGAAGGTGGCCGGGTCGCCGGGCAGTTCGAGGACGCCCAGCACCGGGGCGAAGTACTCGGTGGTCAGCGCCGGTCCCGGGTCCCGGGCGTCGAGGTCCTCGATCAGGACGCGGTCACCGATCCGGCGTGCTCCGGCGTACTCGGTGAGTGCCTGGGCGACCCGGTCGTCGCTGCCCGGGTAGTAGGCCGGGCGGGCCGGGGCGTTGGCGAGGGCGGCCCGCAGATGGGCCAGGAAGCGGTCCTTCTGCGCCCACCCGGAACTGAGGACGACGACCTGGCTCGCGACGCAGTTGTAGCCGCCGTTGTGGAGCCGTTGGGTGGCGACGTGTTCCGCCTGGAAGCGGAGATCGGCGTCGGACCAGTTCCCCGGGAGCACGAGGGTGGGTGAGACGCCGCCCAGTTCGCTGGTGACGGGCTTGTCGAGCAGCGGGGTGCCGGCGCGTTTGCGGTCGGCGCCCGCGGTGCCCGTGCCGAAGACGATCGCGTCATGGGTGACGGCGCTGCCGGTCATATGGACATGGCCGACGTCCGGGTGGTGGACGAGATGGGTGCCGATGTCGGCCCCGCCGGTCAGGATCCGGACCGCGCCGGCGTCGATCAGCGGGGCCAGTACCGCGCGGAAGACGGTGAGCAGTCCGTCGGTGACCGGGTTGAGCTTGAGGACGACGACCCGGTTGTGGGCGTAGAGCTCGTACAGCACGTCCAGGACCGGGATGGAGGTGATGTTCCCGGCGCCGAGGACGACACCGACGCCGCCGGTCTCCTTCGGCCTGCGCAGGGCGAGTCCGGCCCGGTCGCGGATCTCGTCGGTGGTGACGCCCGGGGGCATCCAGACATCGGCGCTGAACCCGCTGAGCAGCAGCCGGTCGTAGACACTGTGCGGCAGGACCCGTACGGCGACCCGTCCGCCGGGGGCCGGCCGGGTGGTGAACGCGTCGACGGGGCTCCGTCCGGCCTCCAGTGCCCGGATGCTCGCGGCCAGCGCCCCGGTGCCGGTCAGTACGGGGTACGGGCCGGTGATCCACTCCTCGCCGGTCAGCGGGCTGTCGTGGGGGAGCCGTTTGTACGCGGCGGCGGCGCGTACCCAGGCCGCCGCGTGCTCACCGGCCGCGGTGTGGACGCGTTCCAGCAGTTCGCGGCGGCGGGCGAGTCCGAGGGCGGCCCAGGCGGACTCGCCCCGTACGAGGTCGGCGACGGCGCGGTCGGCCTCGGCCAGCCGGTCGGCGGCGGGTGCGGAGGTGGTCATCGCGCGGCTCCCTTGATGAGGTCGGCGGCCTTCTCGGCGGCCATGACGGTGGGCGCGTTGGTGTTGGCCCTGGGGACCGAGGGGAAGACGGAGGCGTCGACGACCCGCAGCCCCTCCACTCCGTGCACCCGCAGCCGGGGGTCGACGACGGGGCCGATGGCGCAGGTCGATGTCGGGTGGTAGAGCGTCATGCCCGAACGCTGGGCCCACGCGAGCAGATCGGCGTCCGAGTCGGAGTCCGGGACGTCGTAGGGGCCGGTGATGACCTCGGCGGCCGGGGCCTGGGCCGCGATGTCCAGGGCGATCCGGATTCCGGCGACGAGGGCGGCGCGGTCCTCGTCGGTGGTCAGGTAGTTGTGGATGATCCGGGGCGCGGCGTCCGGGCGGTCGGAGCGCAGGGTCACCCGGCCGCGGCTGGTCGGTGCGAGGACGCAGGGCCCGAAGGCGAAGCCGTGCTCGGTGACGGCGCCGAGTCCTTCCTGGTGGAAGAGGACGGGGGCCATATGGAATTGCAGGTCCGGGGCGGTGAGGCCGTCGCGGCTGTGGAAGAAGCCGCCCGCCTCGCCGACGTTCGAGGTGAGCGGGCCGCGTCCCTCGCCCTGGAGGAGGGCGGCGTTGTCCGGGCTCGCCGCCGTCATCAGGGACTCCGTGTCGGTGCGGAAGTTCAGCATCGTCATGTAGTGGTCCTGGAGTCCTTCGCCCACCGGCAGATCGGCCACCACCTCGATACCGAGGGCGGTGAGCGCGGCGGCGGGTCCGATCCCGGACAGCATCAGCAGTTTCGGGGACCCGTACGCCCCGGCCGACAGGATCACCTCGCGTCCGGCGGTGATCACCTCGGTCCCGCTGTCCCGGGTCACCTCCACCCCGGTGGCCCGGCCGTTCTCGATCACCACCCGGTCCGCGCGGGCCCCGGTCACCACCGTGAGGTTCGGCCGTTCCAGGGCCGGGTGGAGGAAGGCGACGGAGGTGCTGCACCGCAGGCCGTCGCGCTGGGTGAGCTGATAGGGGCCGACGCCGAGCTGGCTGCCGCCGTTGAAGTCGTCGTTGCGGGGGTGTCCCGCCTTGACCGCCGCCTCGACGAACGAGGTGACCAGGGGATGGTTCGACCGGCTGTCGGAGACGGTCAGCGGACCGCCCGTGCCGTGGAAGGCGTCCGCGCCGCGCGTGTTGTCCTCGGAGCGGCGGAAGTAGGGCAGGACATCGTCGTAGGACCAGCCCTCGGCACCGGCCGCCGCCCAGCCGTCGTAGTCCGCGCGGTTGCCCCTGATGTAGATCATCGCGTTGATCGAGCTGCATCCGCCGAGCACCTTGCCGCGCGGCAGATAGGCGCGGCGCCCGCCGATGCCCGGTTCGGGCTCGGAGTCGAGGTCCCAGTCGAGGTCGCTCTTGAACAGCCTGCTGAAGGCCGCGGGCACATGGATGTCCTGGGCCGTGTCCGGACCGCCCGCCTCGATCAGCGCCACCCGTGTCCCGGGGTCCTCGGACAGCCGGGCGGCCAGGACACAGCCCGCTGATCCTGCCCCGACGACGACGTAGTCGTAGGTGTTCATCCGATCTCCTTCGGCCGGCTCTGATCCGTCCCCTGACCTCCGGGCGACTGTGCGGGCGCCACATGGAGGGATCGAGGGGAACGTCGATGACCGGAATGTTTGCCGTGATACCGGTGCACCGCCATAGGCGGTGGGCGGGAGTAACCGGCCGGTCTTTGTGCCCGCGCACAATCGCCGAGGGTCTACCCTCGTCCCATGACGACAGCGCTGGGCGCCGACGCGCACATCACGGAGCTGGTCGGCCGGCTGCTCGCGTCGGTGGACCCGCTGACGGACGAGCTGACCGCGGAGATCCTCAGCGGTGAGCATCAGTACGTGGAGAGCACCCTGCTCAGCCATGAGCAGTTGCGGGACGCCGTGCACGACAATCTGCGGACGCTGCTCACCGCGCTCCAGGGGCGGCCGACCTCGCTGGACGCGCCCCGCGCGGCGGGCCGGCTGAAGGCCGAGCGGGGCATTCCGCTGGCCGCCCTGCTGCACGCCTTCCGGCTGGCCGGGCGGTTCATCTGGGACCGGCTGCTGGTGATGGCCGTGGCCGAGGACAGCACCACCGAGTTGCTGCACATGGCGTCCGGTATCTGGGTGGTGATCGACGAGTGCTCCGGCGCGGCGGCCGAGGCGTACCGGGCGTCCGTGGAGGAGCAGTCGCGCCGGGACGCGGCTGCCCGCAGCGTCATGCTCACCACCCTCCTCGACGGCAGCGCCGGGAACGGCGCGGGAGCCTGGGAGACCGTACGGGTGCTGGGGCTGGACCGGCAGGGCCCCTTCCTGGTGGTGTGCGCGGAGGTCAACGACGGCACCGAACCGCTGCCCGCCGTGGACGCCCGGCTGCGGTCCGCCGGGATCGGCTCGGAGTGGATCCAGCAGATCGGCAGCCGGGTCGGGCTGCTCGCCCTGCCGAACGAGCACGCGGCGACGACGGCCGCCGAGCAGCTGGCCCGGTCGGCCGTGTCCCGGGTCGGGGTCAGCCGCCCCTTCGCGTCCCCGGCGCAGGCGCCCAGCGCCTGGCGGGAGGCCCAGATGGCGGCCCAGTGCCTGCCGCCCGGCACCGATGGCGCCCATGTCTACGGCAGCTCACCGATCGCCCTGCTGGCGGCGGCCTCACCGGACATCGCGGCGGAGGTGACCCGTACGGTGTTCGGGCGGCTGCGTGATCTGCCGGAGCCGGAGCAGACCCTGCTGCTGGACACCCTGGAGACCTGGTTCACGGCCGGCGGTTCGACCACACGCGCCGCCGAGCGGCTGCACTGCCACCGCAACACCGTGCTCTACCGGCTGAACCAGATCGCCGCCCTGACCGGCCGCCGCACCACGGACGCGGACTCCTCCGCCGAGCTGTACATCGCGCTGCGGGCGGTACGGCTGGCGGGCGGCACCGGGCCCCGGGCGGCGGGGAGGGCCTGACGGGGACGTGACGACCGGATGCTCGCGGGAGGCGGGTGCGCGGTCCGGTGGGGGGCCGGTCGGCGCGGGTCGGCGCGGGTGCGGGAAGCGGGTCCGGTCGGCGCGGGTGCGGGACCCGGTGCGGGCGGTTTCCGGGGGTCGGGGACGGGCGGTTCCCGGGGGTCGGGGACGGGCGGTTCCCGGGGGTCGGGGACGGGCGGTTCCCGGGGGTCGGGGACGGCCGGTTCCCGTCGGGCCCTCCCCGGTTCCCGGGGGTCCTTGACCGGGCAACCAACTGCCGCGCGCGGCGGCCCGCCTCACCGGTCGGGCCCTGCCGTTCGACGTGAGCCCTCTCCGCTACCGGCCGCGAAAGCGTCGGCACAGCAGGAGCGGCCCCGCGCCGGGTGGGCCGGAGCCGGACGGGTACCGGCCATGGGCGGATGACCGAAGACTTGGGTTTGGGCGGGGGCTGCGCGGGCCACCGGATTCGCGGGCCGGGCGGCGGCGGGTGGGCGGGGCACTCCTGTGGCCGATGAGACGGGTGGCAGGCCGGGGAAATGTGCCCGGTTCACATGCGGACGGCGGCGACTGCCGCGAGCGGTCGAGAACTTGCCTGGGCCGGCGCCGGTCGCATTGTCCGGCGGGCGCGTTGCTCAGCTCCCGTCCGGACTGTCACCGTCGGTGGGCACCTTCGCCACACGCGGTGAGGGCCGTACCTCCTCCGAGGACAAGGAGTACTCCGTGGAAATGGAAGAGGCACGTGAGCTGGACATCGAGGCGGTGGACGGGGAGGAACTCCCCGAGTTCGCGCTGATGGTCGACGTCCCGGACTGATCACCGGGTGAACGGCGGCCGGGCCGTGCTCGTCGGCCCGGCCTGCCGGTCGGGGCGGATCACGCGGATCGACCACTGGGACGGCTTGTCAGGAGGGTGTGTGCGGATCGAGCCGGACGCCGGGTCGGCCAGGAGCGACGAGGACCGGCTGGACGAGCTGGTGGCAGGCTGTCTCACCGCCGCCGGTTGCGCCGCCGGCACCTGGACACCTACCGATCTGCGCTATCCCGGGCTGCACGCCACGGCACACCGGACGCAGCGGGCGCGGCGGACGGCCACACCGGCCCTGGAGCAGTCACGCACCGGGGCGCCTGCCGCCGCGGGAGCGGGAGGCGGGGCCGCCTCCGGCGCTCTGGAGCAGACCGAGGAGCGGGTGCGGGCGATGGTGCTCCGCGCCCGGCGCAGCCAGGCCCGTGCCCGGTCCGTGGAGAAACGCACCGGATGGGCCGTGGATCTGGCGCCGTCCGGCGAGGACCATCTGGCACAGAGCGTCCGGCGCGCGCTGCGGCAGGCTCCCGCCCCGGCCGACGGGTCCCGGGGCGGGCGTACGGCTGAGGTGACCGACTGGAGCGCGGAACAGCACGAGGTCTTCGAGGAGGGGTGCCGCATCCTCCAGGCCGCCTGGCCGCAGATGCTCGCGGAACTTCGGGTGACGTTGCGTCAGGTGGCGTTGCTGGGCGGCTGGGGGATCGACGGGTTCACCGATTTCACCGTGCACGGCGCTGTCTTCGTCAACAGTCGTCGACTGGGCGACCAGGGCACCGAAGGGCTCGCGGGCCGGTTCCGGCTCGTGGAGGCGCTGGTGCACGAGGGCACCCACAACCGTTGCGACGCGGCCGCCGCCTCCGCCGCGTTCCTCCGGGCCTCCGGCGCGCAGGAGTTGGCGAGCACACCGCTGCGCGCCGATCCACGCCCACTGGCCGGACTGTTCCAGCAGGTCGCGGTGCTGGCACGCAGTGTGCTGCTGTACCGGCGGCTGCCCGACGGACCCGCCGTACGTGACCGGCACGCCGTCCTGCTGGAGCAGGGCGGCCGGGGCGCGGCCACGCTGCGCGGCCGGGCCGGCGCCCTGACCGACGCCGGACGCGAGCTGTTGGACCAGGCCGAAGCGGTCTTCGCGACGGGAGCGCCATGAGCGCGGTCGAACCCCTCCCCCGGTCCGCGGGGTCCGGCGGGTCCGCCCGTACCGCCGAGCCGGGGCCGTCCCCGGTCTGGCCGGTGCAGGTGGTGTCGCCGTTCCCCGACGCGCCGCGGTTCGTGCTCGGCCGGACCGCCGCGCGCAGCAGCGCCTTCACGCCGAACGACGCGGCAGGCGGGCGTACGGTCCTGATCGGGGCGGCCACCGGCACCGATCGCGCGGATGTGGCGCGGCGGGCCCGGGGCGAGTTGATGGAGCGTATGCACAACGTCCTGTCCGGGCACCGGGCGCGTGAGGGGGCCGTCGTCGCGTCGTACGCGTCGCTGCGGCGCCGGGGTACGGCCGCGCTGGATCCCTGTTCCTGGGCGGAGTTGCGCTCGCTCACGCATCTGCGGGAGGCGGCGATGCCGTGGGTCACGGGCACCTCGCTGACCGGCGGCGGTCAGGTGCTCGTCCCCGCGTGTGCGGTGTACCTGGCGCATCGCCCGCCCGCCGGATGTCCGGCGCCGCTGCGGCCCGGTTCCACCGGGCTCGCCGCGCATGACACCGCCGCGCGGGCCCGGGAGCACGCCGTGCTGGAGATACTCGAACGGGACCTGCTCTGGCACGCCTGGTACGCCGACGCGCCCCGGCGGTCGCCGCGAGGCCCCGCGCCGCTCGACGAGGAGCTTCGGCGGGTGCTCGTCGTGCTGGGGCTGCGGGAGCGGTGCCTGGTACTGCCCGGTCCCGGGGGTATCTCGTGCGTGGTGGCCTGTGTGCACATAGGTGACGGCACCCAGCAGAGTTTCGGGGCGCGTGCCACCTCCGGGGCGCTCGGCCCGGCCGCGGTGTCCGCCGTACGTGAGGCGCTGATGGTCCGCTGGAGCATGGGAACCGCGAGCGCCCGTACCGTGTGGGCCCGGATGCGGGAGCAAGCGCCGGACCGGCAGCCGAGCGGACCGCTGGAGCACGCCCTGCACACCTTCCACCGCCAGGACAGTCTCACCGCACTGCTGCGCGGCGCCACCTGGGAGCCCTGGACGACGACGGCGCGTGGTCCCGTCGGGGAACCCCGGTCGACAGCACGCGCTTCCGCCGCCGACCCCTGGGCTACGGCGCACGATTCGTCCGAGGACCCCTGGATGACGGAGCCGGACTCCGCCGAAGACCCCCGGGTGACGACACGTGGTCTCGCCGGGGACCTCCGGGTGACGGCACGTGGTTCCTCCGGGAACCCTGGGGCTGCGGGGCACGATCCTGTCCGGGACCCCGGGGTGACAGCACCCGGCCCCGCCGAGGCCGCCCCGCGTCTGCTCGCCGAGCGGACCGGCGAGGACGTCGTCGAGGTCGACACCTCCGTCTCCGCGGCCGACGGCGGCCGGGCGGTGGTGGTGCGGGTGATCGCCCCCGGCGCCCGCCGGATGCCCGTCGACGAACCGGACCGGGCGGCCCTCGCCCTCCCCGCCGGGAACGCCCGGCGGCATCCTCCGCACCCCCTCGGCTGACCGCGGTCCGCACGCTCGTTCCCGTCCGACCTCCCTGGAGACTGGAGATCCCCATGTCCGCGCCCGTGTCCCTTCAGGCCCCCGGCCCGGCGGAACCCGCCGGGGCCGCCTCGTACGCGCGGCGATTCGCCGACCGCTACGACACCTGGTTCGGCAGGAAGGGCCTGACGAACGACACCGTCGGCCTCCTGGCGCGGCTCGCCGGGTCCGGTACCGCGCTGGAACTGGGCGTGGGCACCGGCCGGATCGCGCTGCCGCTGGCGCGGCGCGGTGTCCGCGTGGAGGGCGTCGACGCCTCACCGGAGATGGCGGCCCGGCTGGCGGCGCGGCCCGGCGGCGAGCACATCCCGGTGACCATCGGTGACTTCACCCGGCTGCCGTCGGACGGACGCACGGTCGACGTGGCCTTCCTCGCCGGGGGGACGTTCTTCGAACTCCCCACCCAGGAGGACCAGTCGCGGTGCTTCCGCCATGCGGCGGCGCTGATCGGCGACGACGGCGCGTTCGTGCTGGACGCGATCGTCCCCGAGGTGCTGATCGGCGCGGAATGGTCGCGCGGCCATGTGGTGCCCGAGACGGGCGAGGACCTGGTCGTGCTCTACCGCCGGTTCGACAGTGCCGCGCAGCGCTACCACTCGCACTACGCGATCACACCCGCCGACGGAAGCGGCAATGTGCACATCCATGTCGCCTTCCGCTACGCGGGCGCCGGTGAACTGGACCTGATGGCGAGGGCGGCCGGGCTGGAACTGCGCGAGCGGTACGGGAGTTGGGGCGGGGCGCCCTTCCGGGACGGCTGCCCGTACCACGTGTCGGTCTACCGGCCCGCGCGCTGACCGGGCGCCCCCGACCGTGCCTGACTGGACCGTGCCCGCCTGGGCCGCCCCCGTGCTGACCGCCGCCGGCGTGGTACTGCTCGCCGCTTTCGTCTTCTGGGGAGCACGGATCTCCCCGAACCGCCCGTTCTCCTGGGCCATGTACTCCGGCTCGTCCAAGGGCTTCCTGTGGTCGGACGACGGCAGCGTCACCGTCCTGCCGGTGCACCGGCTGCGGATCGCGCCGGGCGGCCACTTCCTCACCGTCCCGGAACTGCGCGCCCTCCTCGCCGACGGTGACTTCGAACTGCCGTTGAGAGGACTGATCATCGGCTCCGACGGCGGCTGGGAGGTGCGGTACGAACCTGCGGAGCACCGGCTGCGGCTGACCCGTCTGCCCGCCGGAGCCGAACTGCGCCTGCTGGCCGACGCCTTGCGCCCGGCCCCGTGAGCATCCCCGTACTCACCGCCGCGCTGCTGCTCGCCCTCGCCGTGGTCTGGCACGCCGCCGTCGTCCTGGCCGACGCCCGCGCCGTCACCCGGCACCATCCCGACGGCCGGGTCTACCGTCCCGGCCGCGGTTGGACCTCCGCCGCCGGGCTCGCCGCCCGCCGCCGCCTCTCGTACCTCATCGTCGTGGCGGGCGCGGTCCTGGCCGGTCTCTGCCTCGTCGCGGGGCTCGCCCCGGGGCGCGGCACGGCCATGGTCCTGGGCGGGTGGGCCGCCGTCGTCCTGGCGCTGCTGCTCGCCGACCGCCGCCATGGCCTCAACCGGTACACCGCCGTGTGCCTGGCGCTGCTCGCGGGCTGTCTCGTGCTGGCGGGCGGCGCCTGGGCCCTCGGCGGCCGGACATGGACGGCGGCGGCCGGTCCGCCCGCTTCGTTCTTCGCCGCGCAGTTGTACCTGGTCGCCGGGGTACGCAAGCTGCGCTCACGGCACTTCATGGACGGCGGCGTCCTCATCGACAACCTCGCCTACAACGCCGCCCAGGCCGCCGCGGGCAGCCATGACTTCGTACCCTTCCCGCGAACGGCCGCGCTGAGCACCCTGCTGGTCCACCCCGCGCCGCGCTCCGTCTGCCGTGCCGTCGCCGTCTGCGCGGCCGTCGGCGAAGTCCTCCTGGGACTCGCCGTCCTCGGCCTGCTCCCCCGGCCCGCCACCCTCACCCTGGCCCTCGTCCTGCACTCGGGATTCCTGCTGCTGAGCCCCCTGCGCATCGTGCCGTTCTCGGCGGCGTCGATGGGCCTGTGCGTCCTCGCCACGTCCCAGCCGCTGCTCCCGGGGCCCTTGGGCTGACGGCCACGGGTCGGGCGGAAGTGCCAGGGACAGCTGTCGCCGTCGAAGCGGCGGGAAAGGGTGCGATGCGGCTCCCACGGCCCACCGGCCCACGAGGCCGTTCGCCGGACGCGGGACAGGACGCGGCGTCCCTTGTCAGCGGGGCCCGGAGCACACCCGGTGGGCGGAAGGGCGGCGGCCGTGCCGCCGGGGCAGCGGTCGGGGTATTCTGCGGGCAGCGTCGCGTGCCGGTGGCAGACCGTGTCAGGCATGGAGGCGTCCGACCGAAGGAGGCCGGCGTTGAACACGTCGCACCCTTCGTTCTCGCGTGTCTGAGCGCGAGACGACCAGGCTCGTGGCCTGGAGCAAAGAACTCCGTCAGGTGCACCACCGGCTGCGGCGAGCGCTGGAAGTGACCCGCGCGTCCCTCACTGACGGCACCACCGGTGAGGCCGCCACCCGTGAACTGCTGTTGTACTGCCGTGGTTTCTGCGCGGCTCTCGACAGCCATCACAAGGGCGAGGACCGCACCCTGTTCCCGGCCATCGCGGCCGCGCATCCGGAGCTGCGCCCGGTACTGCGTTCGCTGGAGCAGGACCATTCGATGATCGCCCACCTGCTGGGCGGCCTCCAGGCGGCAGTCGAACGGGCCGCGCCTCCCGAGGAACTCGATCTGCACCTCGAAGGCATCTCCGCGCTCATGGAGAACCACTTCCGTTACGAGGAACGGCAGTTGCTCACCGTGCTCGAAACCCTTGAGCTGACAGCCGCGCCCGGGGATGTGCTGGGCCCGCTGTGATCCCGGACCGGACCGGTGGGGGCGATGGCCGTGACGGTCACCGCCCCCACCAGTCGGTCGTCGCCGTCGCGCTCCGCCGGAGGCCGATCACTCGCTCCCCGGCCGCTTTCCCGGACGGGAGAGGGCGACGGCCCATGGTACGTTCCCGCTCCCCATGGCCCGGTCGTCCGGGCCGTCCGACCCGACGCCCCGTCAGCACAGGTTCCCCCGTCCGGCGACGGCTGAGCATGTGCGGCACGTGCGGCCCACGCGGCACGCTCACAGCGTTTCCGCGGCGGTCCCCAGTCCGAGGACGACCAGGATGCCGCCGGTCGCCCTCTCCAGCGCCGTGTTCACCCGGGGCCGGCGCAGCCAGCTCAGCAGACGGGCCGCGAAGACCGCCACCAGGATCAGCCAGCCGGCCGCGATCACGGCGTCGATGACGCCGAAGATCAGGGTCACGGAGAGCACGGAGGCGCCCTCGGGGAGGAACTGCGGTGCCACGGCGACGAAGAAGAGGCCGACCTTGGGGTTGAGGAGGCAGCTGAGGAGCCCCTGCCGGAACGCCAGGAAGGTGGTGGGTGCGAGTCCCTCGGGCGGAGCGGCGGTGGTGTCCGCGCCGTTCGACGCGCTCCGGCGGTGTGCCCACAGGGCCTGCGCGCCCAGCAGGACGAGATAGGCCGCGCCCGCCATCCGTACGACGGCGAACGCGGCGTCCCAGCGGTGGAGCGCGGCGGCCAGCCCCACGGCGGCGGCGACCGCCCAGACGAGGGAACCGACCGCAGCGCCCAGCGCGGTGGCGATCCCCGGGAGTCTGCCGCCACGCACGCAGTTGCGCAGCACCAGCAGGGTGTCCGGTCCGGGCACCACCGTCACCAGCAGGGCGAAGAGAGCGAAGCTCGCGAAGGCTGTGAGCACGGAGGCTTCCTGTTCCGACGTCGGCTGCCGAGCGTGCTGTCGAACGCCCGGCGTCGAGGCTATCGGCCTGGTGAGGCCCCGCGCCGCGGAGATCCGCGAAGCCCCCGGGAACCTCCTCGACTCCCGCCCCGGCGGTCACCCGCCATCCGTGACGCGGGTACGGGATCGGCACATGCCCTGTCGCCTCCCGTTCGCCCGGGGCCGGGCCCGGAGCGCGAACCGGACTTCGGGCCCAGCGGCGGACGCGGCGGTGCCGGCCACTACGGGCCCTGCGGACCAACCGGGCGACCTATCAGCGCTGTTGGCCGCCACAGGTGCCCTCGACCGTGCGTCCGGTACGGAAGAAGGTGATCGCCTTGTCGGCGCAGGGCGATGAGGGCAGGGTCGCGTGCCCGTCGTCCAGGATGGTGAGCAGGGCGCCTCCGGTGGCGTCCCTGGCCCGTTCGGCCCATACGTGGGGAGTGACGTCCTCGTAGAGGTGGCCGGAGAGCTGGAGCGCGCTCTTGCCGTACGCGGGCTTGGCGGCGGGCATCTTGTACGGCCACTTCGCGCACCAGGGGCTGAAGTGCTTCCCTCCCGTCAAGGGATCGGCCTCCCGACGGGCCTCGCGGGCCGCCCACAGTTCACCGAAACCGCGGCTCGCGGGGGCGGTGTTGCAGAGGATCGCGTTGTACTGGAGTGAGTTGAAGCGGCTGCGCGGATTGCTCAGCCCGAGAGGACGTACCGGCGCCGGTGCGGCGGTTTCCGCCCGGGGCGCCGGTGGCGTCGGAGGCGTGCCGCCGTCGCGCACCGCGACCAGGCTCTTCGCCGCGTCGGCCCACTCCTCCTGGGGGCGGTAGAGCTGCTCGATCACCCAGTTCCCGTCCAGGCGTACCCCGCCACCGGTGCGCGGCTTCCGCTCCAGCTCACTGCGCAGATCGCCCAGCCGGCCGCGGACGGTGGACTCGTCGGCGCCCAGGTGGTGCTCGGCGTCGCGCTGTGCCAGCCAGGCGAGGAAGGGCGCGGTGCCGCGGTTACCGACCGCCTCCGTCTCGCCGTCCATCGTGGGCCAGTGGACCGTCGGGGGCATCACCGAGTCCAGCCACACGCGTTTCGTGTGGCGGTCGAACAGGGAACGGTAGGCCATTCCGATGGTGGTGCCGAAGGAGGCGCCGTAGAAGTTGATCTTCTCCGCGCCAAGTGCGGCCCGGAGCCGGTCGATGTCCCGGGCGGCGTTCTCCGGGGTGATCTGTCGTACGAACTCGGGATCGACGGCCGCACAGCGGTTGTTGAACTCGGCCTGCTGGTCGAAATCGGCCTTCTTGAACTTCTTCTCCGGCGCCGTCGGTGCCGGTTCCGTCCTCGGATTCTCGCCGCAGTCGACGTGGTCGCTGTATCCGGTGCCCCGGACGTCCAACGCGACGAGATCGTGGTCGGTGTTCAGCGTGGCGAGTCCGCGTCGTGCCATCGCAGCCGAGTCGGTGATGTTGAACAGCCCCGGCCCGCCGAGGTGGGACACGATGGGCGCCTCGCGCGACTTCCCCTCCGTGGCCTTGACACGGCTCACCGCGATCTTGATCTTCCGGCCCTCCGGCTTTGCGTAGTCCACCGGTACGGTCAGCTCGGCGCACTCGGTGCGGGTGTCGTTCTCGATCGGCCAGTCCACCGCCGCGGTCGAGCACAGCTGCCACTGGAGTCCAGCCCTGGCGGGATTCCCAGGGTCCTGCGCGGCGGCGAGGCCGGTGCTCGCCTGCGCCCCGGCGAGCACCATCGCCGAGATGGCGAGGGCGCGACGGCGCGCGACCCTGACGGGGCCGGGCTGTTCACTGCGGTGATCGGTCATCGGTGACAAGAGAGGAAGCCTCCGTGTGAGGGGATGACGGAAAGATCCACGGCGTCCGCGGACACGACCACCTTGGACAGCACACGCATCCACCACGCACGGATACGGCCGCAGCCGCCCATCCGTTCTGTATCACCAACGCAACGGCGCACTCGCGCCGTTGAGCGACCGGTCGCCTACAGTTCCGTGCTCGTACCGGACCTGCGTGAGTGCCGCGGTGGGGCACCCGAGGGCGCCGCGATGTGGTGCAGCTACTTCTTCCCCGACGACCAGGTCCACCTCAACGACATCCACGACCGGAGCACCCGCGCCGCACGCCAGTTCTGACGGCTGTTGCAGCGCGAACGGGCGGCGGGGTGACGTTCGGCGTTCCGGTCAGGGGGCGGGAACCGGACCGCCGGGTCGGAACCGCTCCACCCCGACGATGTGGCGCACCTTGACCGGACGCACGATCACCGCGACCCGCTGTTCCCCCGGCATGATCCACTCGTACCGTTCGCCCAGGTACTTCCGGGCCAGCCGGTCCATCCGGTCGTGCGCCTCCTCGCCCTCGATGAACCGGGCCACCACGCCACTGATCTGCACCCGGTCGAAGGGGTCCGCGGCGTCCGCGTGCGAGAGGTAGACACGGGGGTCGCGGCGCAGGTTCTCCTCCTTCACCCGGCCCACCGAGGTGTTGAACGTCAGCTCCCCCTCACCCTCCAGATCCACCCACATCGGGCTGACCTGCGGCGCGCCATCGGCGAACACGGTCCCGACGTACCAGATATGAGGGGCGCGCAGCCGGTCCCGGACAGCTTGGTCGAAGGTCGCAGTCATCCGGGGAGGCTACCAACCCTGATCCCGGCCTCCGCACCCTCACGGCCGATCGGTTCAGCCGTGGTAGGGAGCCGCGACGTCGAGGACCCAGGTGACGCCGAAGCGGTCGGTGAGCATGCCGTACAGCGGCGCCCACTGCGCGGGCTCCAGCGGGCGCACGACGGTCGAGCCCTCGGCCAGCTTGCCCCAGAGGGCGCCGATCTCCTCCGCGTCGTCACCGCGCACGGAGACGAAGAACGGGTTCTCGCCCTGGCTCCAGGGCAGCTGCGAGGGCACGTCGTAGGCCATGACATGGAAGCCGTTGTCGCCGGTCACCTCGCCCCACATCACCTGGTCCGCCTCGCTCCCGTCCCGCACCGCGCCCGCGTCCTGGTAGGTGACCACGACGACATGTCCGCCGAAGACGGACCCGTAGAAGTCCAGCGCCTCACGCGCGGCGCCCCGGAAGTTCAGATGAGTGGTGGTCCTGAAAGACATGATCTGCTCCTTGCTCCATGTGACGAGTACGCCGCCCGCCGTTCAAGATCCGGCGCGCGGACGGCCGTGACGAGGGGCGATGCCTCCCGTTCGGCTCGTATGCCACGATGGCAGGATTAGAGGACAGGTTGTGTCCTGTACTACTGGGGAACGGGGCACGGGTGTCATGCACAAAACCTCCTCGCGGCTGCTCGCACTGCTCTCGCTGCTGCAAACGCACCGTGACTGGTCAGGCGAGGATCTCGCCGAGCGTCTCGACGTCACCTCACGCACCGTGCGCCGCGACATGGACCGGCTGCGCGAACTCGGCTACCCGATCACCACCGTCAAAGGACCGGCCGGCGGCTACCGCCTGGAGGCCGGCACCGACCTGCCGCCCCTGCTGTTCGACGACGGCCAGGCCGTCGCCCTGACCGTCGCGCTCCAGACCGCGGCCGTCGGCACCGCCGTCGCCGAGGATGCCGCCCGCGCCCTGGCCACCCTCCGCCAGGTCATGCCACCCCGTCTGCGCCACCGCATCGACCAGCTACGCGTCACCGCCGTCCAGCCGCCCGCGGCGACCGGCGACACCCCCCAGGCCACGGCTCAGCTCCTGATGGACCTGAGCCGCGTCATCCACGCCCGCGAGGAACTGCGCTTCGACTACGCCCCGGGTGCGAACGCCTCGGCCGACGCCCCCCGCCGGGTGGAACCCCACCACCTGGTCGCATGGCGACACCACTGGTACCTCGTGGCCTGGGACCTCCCTCGCGAGGACTGGCGCACCTTCCGCGTCGACCGCATCCGGCCCCGCACACCCACCGGCCCCCGCTTCACCCCTCGGCAACTCCCCGGCGGCGACGTCTCCGCCTTCGTCACCGGCCGATTCCGCGGCAACGACGGCACCACCACCGACTGGCCCTGCCAAGGCGAAGTCATCCTCCGCCTCCCGGCCGCCGACGTCGTACCCTTCGCCCAGGACGGGATCGTCGAGGAGCTCGACGCCCACCACTGCCGGCTCGTCCTCGGCTCCTGGTCATGGACCGGACTCGCCACCGCCATCGGACGCTTCGACACCGGGATCGAGGTCATCGGCCCACCCCAACTGGCCACCGCGTTCCGGGAACTCGCCGCCCGCTACGCCCGTGCCGCGCGCATCCCGCAAGCCGACGCGGCCGGTGACGGCCTGGCGGGCGAGGCATAGCGCGCGACCGGCGGCGTGCCGGATCCCCTCCGACCGGTCGGCCGTCCTCCGGTGCTCGCCACAGCCACCGAACCACCCCCAACCGGTAGCTGACGCGGCCCGGCATGTCCCGGTTCCTCCGGATGCGGCCGGGCCCGGGACATGCATATCTTGTTCTGGAACTATGCGGTCTCCTCGGATGCGGTCGAGCAGCCCAGGTGTGGTTCGAGCGGCCCGGCAGACCATCCGCACCATCCCGCGCCCCGTCCTCGCGGGACCTTGTCCGGGCCGCACCCAGGGCGGCCCTTCAGCCGTGGAACCGCAGGGAAACGCGGGACCGTTTCGCGGCGTCCCCAGGCACTCCGAGCGTGACCAGGGCGGCGTGGACAGCGTGGAGGGCGTGCGGGCCGGGACCGTCCGCCCCTCGGGCCGTGTTCGGGACCGTCCGCCCCATGAGCCATGCGCGCCTGCCCCGTCCAAGAACCCGTACCCACTCCGACCGGCGTACCCACGATCACTCTGGAGCGCAATGCCGGACATCGCGTATGTGAAGATCCACCCGGCGATCGGTGTCGCCCGGGTCGGGAACAGCACCAAGTTCTTCTACGGGCCCGAGAGCCCGGACGAGCCGCCCAGGCCGCCCGGCTTCTCCAAGGACGGCTCCGCCATGATCAAGAGGCAGGCGGCGCGGTTCCGTGTCTACGGCTACGACAAGGACGGCAACGTCCTCGGAGAGATCGAACACGGGCAGGACAACGCCACCGTCACCTGGACCGTGCGCCTGGCGAACAAGAAGGCGTCCTGGTACAAGTTCGCGCTGGCGCTGGACATAGAGGACGCCAAGGCGATCCCCGACGGAGACGCGCGGATCGCCCGGCGCAACGCGAGCACGGCGGAGCGGAGCAAGCTGAAGATCACTCCGCCCGCGCGGTCGATCTCCGGACCCGACCAGTCGGGCAAGGCGTTCGACACGGGGCGGATCAACGGGATCGCGGTGTACCTGGGCGAACTGCTGACCGACGCGGCGGGCAGACTCGTGGTGCTCGGCGGCAGAGGGAAGTCCGACTCCTTCACCGTTCCCCGGACCGCGCTGTCGGACTTCGGCAACAACGACGGCTGGTACGACGACATCTCCGACGGCCCGGTGACCGCCGAGGTCACGGTAGGCGGCCGGAACCTCACGGCGACGCCGGCCTGGGTGGTGGTGGCACCGCCGAACTACGCGCCGGACGTCAAGGGCATCGTGACACTCCACGATCTGCTGTACGACCTCTTCGTGCGGACCGGCGACCTGCCCTTCCCCGCCAAGGTGACGTTCGACGAGCACATCAAACCGGTGCTGCTGCGGTTCACCGGACACCAATGGGTCAACCAGGGCTTCGCCGCGGAGTTCGGATGGCGCGCCCCGAACGACTTCACCTCCCCGCAGGTCCTCGCCCTGCTAGGCAGCAACAAGCCCCAGTACCAGGACCTGCGGCAGCGCGTCCTCTACCACATGCGGCAGTACAAGCGGGACGGCATGTCACCGCTGCCCTGGCCGTGGCTCTACGGGGACGCCATGGCCAGCAGACCGAAGTCCGCCCTGCAACACGGGGTGCTCACCGTCACGCATGTGAGACTGTTCGAGTCCTGGGTGAAGGGTGACTTCGACACCACGGTCCGGACCCCCCAGCCCGACCTCGACAAGGCGCCCGTCGCCCTTCAGCCCGGTCTGCTCGACCGGGCGGCGCTGGACTATTGCCTCGCCGACGCCTTCCACCCCGGCTGCGAGGTCACCTGGCCCATCCGTCACCGCACGCTCTACCAGGAGCCCTTCCGCATCCTGCACCGTACCGACGGCAACGATCCGGACCACGGGACCCACCTCACGTCCACGAAGGCACTGGCCGACAACGGTCCGCTGCACGCGCAGGGCCCCGGTGACCTCACCCGCTGGATGGGCCTCCCCTGGCAGACCGACACCGCGAGCTGCCGCTCCGGCTACGAGATCGTGGCCAACATCGGCGCCCGCTACAGCCCCTATCTGCCGTCGTTCTGGCCCGCCCGGGTACCCAACCAGGTGCTCAAGGAGGAGGACCTGGACGTCGTCAACAACAAGGGCGCCACCCACGACGACGACCTGCGGGAGAAGGCCTTCGCCCGGCGGGCGGTCTGGCTCCGGTTCCTGAGCCCGGACAAGGCCGAGGGCTGGCAGAACATGGTCGACTGGTGGGCCAGGTTCGGCATCGTCGAGACCCACGCCTACACCGTCGAGGACGGGAGGTTCCCCGACCGTATCCTCGCCGAGTCCACGCCCGGCCTCCCCAAGGTCAACGACCGCCGGAACCTGGTCAACGTCCACGTCCCCGAGGCGGACCCGGCCGTGTCCGACAAGTTCAGGCGCACGGACGTGAACCGGCAGGCTGTCGACGAGGTCGCCCGGAACACCCGGTTCACACCCGAGGAGATCTCGGCCGGCTACCTCACCAAGATCGACCCCTTCCGGGACAACGGATGACCACCGAGGCGGTGCCCGGCGACGGGCACCGGCCCACCCAAGGCCGTTACGACGCCGTGGTCACCGGTGGCGGACCGGCGGGCGCCGCAGCGGCCATCACACTCGCCAGGTCCGGGCGCAGCGTGCTGCTCGCGGACGCGCGCTCCGGACCGCCGAAGACCAGCGAATCCCTCGTTCCCGCCGCCAGAACGCTGCTTCAGGACCTCGGAGTCGGGCCCCGCGCGCTCGACCGCGACCACCGTCCGTGCCACGGCGGTCTCTCCGCCTGGGGATCGCCCCGGGTGGAACAGGTCTGCTTCATCAACGACCCCCACGGCCACGGCTGGCAGCTCGACCGGACGGCCTTCGACCGTCTGCTGCGTTCCCAGGCCCGCGCCCGAGGCGCGGAGGTCGCCGAACACACCACCGTGGGGCGCCCCGTACGGGAGCCGGACGGTGGCTGGCGGCTCCCGGTGACAGCCCGCGGTACGTGCCGCACCGTACGCTGCCGATGGCTCATCGACGCCACCGGCCGACGCGCACGTATCGCCGTGCACTGCGGGGCCCGACGGCGGCGCTACGACCAACTCGTGTCCGTACACCTGCGGTTCGTCCACGACCCGTACGACAGCGAGGACCTGTCCGTGGTCGAATCCGTACGCGACGGGTGGTGGTACACCGCCCCCTGCCATCCTCTCGGACGCGACGCCGTGTACTTCACCGACACCGACCTCGTCCCACCCGGTCTCACCACCACCCAGGGGTTCCTCGACCAGCTCGCCGCCACCCGTCATACCGGCTCCCGCGCCGAGGGCCGCCGCCCCTGGCCCGGAGGCGTGCCGCGCCGCGGCGCCGCCCACACCACCCGGCTGGAACCGGCGGCGGGAGACGGATGGATCGCCGTCGGCGACGCCGCGACCGCCTACGACCCGATCTCGTCCCAGGGCGTCCTCACCGCCCTCTACACCGGCAAGTGCGCCGGGGAGACCGTGGACGCCCGCCTGGCAGGCCGACGCGACGCGGTCGACACCTACCTGGCACGACTGGACGAGACCTTCGACAGCTACCGGACCGGCCATCGCACCGTCCACTCCTGGGAACAGCGCTGGGCCGACCGCCCCTTCTGGCAACGGCGCCACACACCTGTTCCCGCGCCCACCGCCCGGGTCGGTCCGCTACACTGACCGCGAACCGGCGGTGGACGCGGGCGAGCGTGCCGCCGTACGGGAGTCCTGATCAGCGCCCGGTGGCCGGGGCGGGCCTACGCCGCCTCATGGATGACGAGCTTGAACTCCGCGAGGGTCACCCTCCTCGGGGCGTTGTCGTTGTGCATCACGCGCAGCGCGAGGGGCACGTCGGGGGAGACGAAGATGCCATGCCCCTTGACGTAGCACTGCATGCCGGGAGTCGGCGCGCGGTGCTCGGTCGCCGTGGTGTCGACGACACCGAGCGGGTTACGGACGAACTGGTCCCGCAGCTCGGTGTAGCCGTTCGTGCCGCTGGCCGATTCCCACTGGATCATCGCGTAGAGCTGGCCCCACCCAACTCGTGACGGCCGGATGAGGCCGCTGCGGTCGTCGGTCGCATAGTCCGACACAGGGGGGCCGTCAAGCTGCTCGGCCTGGTGCATGTTGAACCGGTCCGACGACTCGCCAGTGCCATAGGGGAAGCGGATGATCCTGTACGTGTCCCCCGCTGGGATCAGCTGAGGTGTTTCGACCTTGAGGGAACACACCTGCACACCGGGTATGGCCAAGGGCTCATGCGTTGCCAAGAATTTCTCCAATGAGGAGGGCTTCACCCGGCCCGCAACCAGCAGTGGGGCCAGGCGCTTTGGCCCTGCACGTTACCAGTTCGCAGTCATATTAATGATCTTCAGACATGGCGTGTCGTTCCGTGGACGGGGCAGCGGCGTTCGGCGCGAAGCCGACGACTCCGGCACGGTTCGCCCGCACAGCCTCGCGTACCGCTCCGAGCAACAGGCCCCGGCTGCACAGTCCTTGCCGGTGATCGTCCCGCTGCGAGCGATGCGGACGACGGGGTGGCGGCGATGTCGAGACCGGTGTCCACGGTGTGGTGGGCGCTTGCCTACCGTGCGATGTCGGCGACAGCGGTGAGGGCGGTGTCGATGTCCCGGGGCGAGTTCACGATGGCGGTCCCGATCCGCGGCCAGGGCGTGCTGTTGTACGGGAGGACGGGCAGAGAAGACAGGCGGATTCGTTTCTCCGCGGCGCGGGAGATGACCTGCTCGGCGCTGTGGCCGCGGACGCTGAAGCAGGTGATGCCCGCCGACATCTCGGGGTCCGCGGGGGTGTGCACCGTCACTCCGGGGATACCGGCCAGTCCGTGTTTGGCGCGGGTGGACAGGCGCGCGATGCGGTCCGCGACGCGGGCGCGACCGAGCCGCTGGTGGAAGGCGACGGCGGTCGGCAGCGCGAAGGCGTGCTCGAAGGCCAGGTATCCGCCCGGGGAGAGCGGCGCCGCCCCACCGCTGAAGATGAAGGTGGCGAACGTCGGCCGGAGCTGGTCGAGCACCTGGGGAGAGACCCACACCAGGCCGGTTCCGCGCGGCCCGAAGAGCCACTTGTGTGTGCCGGCGACCAGGATGTCGGCCCCCAGACGCGCCCCGTCCTGGTCGACAGCGGCGAGCCCGTGCACGCCGTCGACGACCAGCAGACAGCGGTCGGCCTCCGCTCGTCCCTGATTCGCCTCGCGCACCACCTCGGCGATCCGGCGCACGGGCATCCGCACTCCGGTGCCGGACTGCACCCAGGTGACGCCCAGGACCCGTGTCTCGGGGCGGATCTGCTCCCGCAGGGTACGGATGATCTCATCGGCGGTGGCCTGGGCGGAGTCGCGGAACCAGGAGCAGAGCCGCACCTTGGCGCCGCGTTTCTCCGCCGCCAGCTGGGCCGCGAGCACATGGGACGGATGGTCGTCGGTGCTGAGCACGAACTCCTGACCAGGACGCGTCCGCACCCCGTTGTAGACCACCCCCAGCCCGATGGTCGTACTGGCGGTCATCGCGAGTTGCTCGGGCCGCGCTCCCAGGTAGTCGGCCAGAGAGGCCAGCACCCGCGGCCACCCGGTCGGGCCGTCCGGCAGCGACAGCCCCCCGGGCGCCGCCAGAGGGTTGGCGTCGATCTGACGGCTCAGGTGCGCCACCGCCTCCCGCACCACCCGGGGGTGCGACGCCAGGTGGTACATCGCCAGATGAACCCAGCCGGGCTCCAGCCGGAACTGTGCCCGCACCGCGTCCCAGTCCGGCCGCCCACCCGCCATCACGGGCGGCGCTCCCCCAAGGGCAGGCCCGGCCGCCCGGGCGAGACCGCCCGAAGCCACCACGGCGGCGGCCCCGACCGGACCGGCCAGCAGATGCCTACGGCTCACCCTCGCCATCGCCGCTCCCGAACTCCGCATGAACTCCGCGCCCCGCAGGAGGCATGACCCGATCCACCCTAGAACGCGTTCCGCGCCGCATTCGGAGAACGCCGCGCGAATGGCTGACAGTGGCACCGCGAGGGGGCAGCCGAGGGGATGCCCCTTGACTCGCGGACGCCGAGCAGGGCGGTGTTCTGCACACCATGTGTCCATGAACGCGTGGAGGGGCCCTGGTGCGTACGGCACCAGGGCCCCGAAGGAACTGCTACACCATCCGCCGGCCTGGATACTGCGCCGGCCTTCTGTTTCCGCACGCCCGACCACACTGCTGTCGGAGACGCGGGGATCGCGGTTGCTCGACCGGAGACCACCTCACTATCGATGTCCTGCGGTACCCGGGCCCAACACTTCCGCCCGGGCGATCCTGATGGCGCTCGGCCCCTCCGTTCTTCCCTCGATGAACAACTGCGTACCACTGCGTACTGCTCTGTACTGCTGGTGATGCGAACCGCTGGTGACCTGACCAAGCGTCACGCTCCGGCAGCCAGCCCCGCTCGCCCGTACTTCGTTCTGCTCTGGCTTGGAACCCCACTGCCGGACCTCCCGGTGCGCGCGTCCGCAGCCGACGCCTTCACCGAGGTACCGCTCACTGACTTCACTGCTGCGTACCGCGTCTGCGGGTACTGCCACCGCATCAACCGCGGTTCTGCTCATTGGCGGCCCCTGATCACCGCGGGCCACCCGGTCCGGCCGTCAGTCCCGTCGCCGTCCTGCGTCTGCTCTGGCTCCGGAACTCCACCGCCGCACCGCCCTGCCGTACTGCAACTGCGGGTACCACCTGTACTGCTGACCGGCAGTTCGTCTCTGCCAGGCCCTGCTGTCCTTCTGGCTACGAGAGAAACCATAACCACACCACCACCCAATGTCTACTCCGGCCGACATAGATTTTCGTTCACTTGAAAGTGAGGCAATCGGACCAGCCAGGTTGAGGAGCGCGGACCGGGGAACAAGGAGGCAGGTAGGCAGGACAGAGCACCGATGAGCCGAAGGCGAGGCTGAACCTGATGGAGACCATGTGCGCCGACGCCATGACCATCCGCACCGCGACCGCCGTCGCCGACGCGCGAGAGAGCACCCGTACATTTCTGCAAGGTCTGGTGAGTCCGATCAAGGCCGCGGCAGCCGACACCGTGGTCCTGGTCGTCTCTGAACTGGTCACCAACGCCCTGCGCCACAGCGGCGGCACCTGCACCCTGGACCTGACCGCGTACCCGGACGCCATCGAGGTCGCCGTCCACGACCCCAGCCCGCGGATGCCCCATATGCGCACCCCCGACCTGACCGGCGGCACCGGGGGCTTCGGCCGGCACATGGTCGACCACCTCGCCCGCACCACCGCGGTCACCCCACGACCGACCGGAGGCAAGACCGTCAGCGCCCTCCTCGCCCGATAGCGCCGGAGACGCAGACATCGACACCGGCCGGACTGCCGGGTGCCCGCGGCGCAGGCACCCTGGCCGACTGTCCACAAGGCCGGCCGGTGGGCATCGTCCCCGTCGGCTTTCGGCGCGGCGGCGGGATGGCGGCTTCGGGAGTGGCTGGCTGGACGATCGCGTGAACGGCCCGATCAGTCATCAGGGATTCAGGTTCTGGGACCGGACTCGCTGAACGGTCCGGTGGTCGAGCACGGCTATGCCCTCCTGCTGGAGGGCTTCGCGGGCCTGTGGTGATGTCAGGAACTCGTGGTCCGTCCCGGTGCCGGTGTCGCGGTGACCGAGGGCCCGCTCCGTCCACCGTCGGCGGGCGGAGGGAACGGGCCGGGTTCCTTGGTGCTCAGAGGCGGGTCCAGGGGCCGCAGACGGTGTCGGCTCCTGCCCTGCCGGTGCAGACCTGGTAGCTGAGGGCGGGCGCGGAGGCGGACATGTTCTGTTCACCGCAGCCGGTCGTGACGCCGTTCGCGTCGCTGACCGTGCGGGTGGCGGTGCCCCCGGTGTGGTTCCGGTAGGTGTAGTGGGTGCGTACGCCCCAGTTGTCGCCGAAGGTGTCGCAGGCGTAGACCCGCAGACCGTCGTCGTCGGCGCCGCCGAAGCCGCGGTTCTGGCCTTCGGCCTGGACGGTGTACTCGCTCGCCGAGGCGGCGGTCGCGGTGAGCAGGAGGGCGCTGGTGGCTGTGACGGTGGCCAGCAGGAACCGGATCGTGTGTCGCATGTTCATCTCCCCGTGTGCGTACGAACTCTCCTTGCGCGTCCACCCGCCCGGCCAGGTAGCAGCCGGAACATCCCCCGCAGGACACCTGCGCACGCGGACTCGGGAGTGCGCCGGGATCCCCCGGTCACTGCCCGCCGCCGCACCCCCGGACCGACAGACTCATCTGAAGACATGGACCTCGCGGAGACCTCCCACGCGTACACACCGGGCGCGACCCCCCGGCGGGTGACCAACGGGACTGTCGTCCTATTTCTTGCTCGCCGTTCGCCGTTCGCCCCACAGCATTCGCCGCTGGCCGACCGCCGGCCGTACGTGCCCGTCGGTGAGGCCGGTAGGGCTCGTGCAAATCTGAGGCATGCCCCCGCACGAACGGGTGACAGCCTCCGGTTCCGGTACCCGATCACGGTGCCGTCGGACCGGTGCGCACCGTACACAGGTGCGGGGCCTATCGGCGAGGTGATGTCAGTACGATTCGGCCATGTCCGCCGGATCGTGTACTGGTGCGTACCTTCAGCGGCTTTGGGGAGTTTGGTCAGACATGGAGCAGATCGAACGACCCACTCCGCTCAAGGAGCTTGCTCAGCGCATCGAATGCCACAACGAGGCGCTGAGGAGAGCGCGCGGCCTGTGGAACGAGGCAGAGCAGGCCAGCCGGCAGATCGGCCATCTGGTGGGGCTGGCGATGGCGGCCGGCACCTCGTGGGCCGAGCTTGGCCGGCTGCTCGCGACCGCCGAGGAGGCGCCTGTGCCTCCTGGTCTCAGATTGCAGGGTGCGGCGTCCGGCCGCCCGGCGCCGCTGGCCGGGGAGAATCCCCTGCGGCAGGGGGCCACCCCGTCCGGCCGCCCGGCGCCCCTGGCCGGGGAGAATCCCCTGCGGCAGGGGGCCACCGCTCCCGGAGCCGGGCCGCGGGCGGCCGAGGGGGAGCTCTCGCAGATCCCGCCGCAGAGTGAGCGACCGCACCAGGAGGAGCGTCCTCAGCTCGTTCTCTGACTCGGTCAGGACAAGAGGTGAACATCCCGGGAACCGGTAGCACCCCCAGGTGGGCGTGCCGACCGCCGAGTCAGGCACCGGTCAGCTGGAAGTGCCAGATGATCTCCGCCGGTACTCCGCGATCGGCCGCCGCCGCTGCCTCGGGCACCAGAGCGGCCAGGCTCCAGGGCCAGACCTGCCATGGACCCGGCCCGGTCGCCCGTGGCCGGTCCGTCGCCCCGGACGGCTCCGTGGACGGGATGAACGGTTCTTCGCACCGTCGGACCTGCAACCCGACCGGAAGCGCGGCACGCAGATAGTCCCCGGCCGAATGCCGATAGGACTCCAGGCGCCCTGCCGTCCCGTCCGGCAGGCGCACGGGGGGAATCGAGCCCCGCGCCACCCGTTCGGGGTGGACGTCGGAGATCACCAGATGCCCGCCGGGCCTCAGCACCCTGGCGAACTGCGCCATGACCGGCCGCAGGTCGGGAACGTGTGTCAACGCCAGACAGCAGACGACGAGGTCCACCGCGCCGTCGGCCACGGGCAGCCCCGACAGCTTGCCGAGACGGAACTCGCCGTCCGGTACTCGGACACGTGCCAGGTCGAGCATCTCCGGTGAGCTGTCGACGCCCACCACCTGGTGGCCGCGTTGTGACAGCACGGCCGCGATACGTCCGGTTCCGCATCCGGCGTCCAGCGCGGTGCCCGGCGGCAGCCCGTTCAGGATCTCCCCGATGACCGGCTCGTCCAGGGCGAACGCCGAGTTGGGGCCGTCATAGGTGCGGGACCACACCCGGTAGCCGTCGACCGTGCCGACCCGGGCGACCTCGACCGCCGCGTCGGCCAGTGACTCGTCGTCGAGGAGGGCCCGGATCTCCGCGACACGGGCGTCGACGAAGGCCCGGTCGTGCTCACCGGTGAACGAGCGCAGCAGCGCGAGCCCTTCGAGGCCCAGGACGTAGGCCAGGGGATTCTCGTAGATCACACGACGGGACGCTAGCGACCCTGACGCGGCGACTCCAGCGAATTCCAGTCCCCGGAAGGCCGGGGCGCGGTCGCGGGTCGCTCTTCTTCGAGCGGACCCGGTCGGAGCGGTGTCACTCCGGTCCGGCTCGTCCGATGCTGGGGCTCTTCTCCTGCTCGGTCCCGGTCACGAGGCCCCGCTCCCACCGTGGGATCGCTCGGTGCGATGCCGACCCGGCCTCGGTGGGGTCCTCCACGAGGACCTCACCGAGGCGTGTCACAGGATGCGGCGGGTGTCAGCGCTTCCAGACGGTCGCGCGCCAGGTCGTCGCGTTGCCGGCGCCGTCGGTGCCGACGGCGAATCCGGCGATCACTCCGGCGTCGTTGATCGCGAACGCGGCGGCGTAGGGACCGAGAGGCGACTGCGGCAGCGGGACGACCGTACCGTCGGGCTTCCACAACAGGGCCTTGTCCAAGGCGGGGTTACCGGCCGGCGGCCACGCGTACCCGACGGCCGCCCCCCGGTTGTTGATCGCGAGCACCTCTCCGGCCGCTTCCGCCGGATTGGCGAGCACTGTCCGGGTGCCGTTCGCGTTCCAGCGGGCCGTGACGCCGTTCGGGTTGTCGTCCAACGACGCTCCTACGGCGGTGCCCGCCCGGTTGACGTCGTATCCCCGCCCGCGCCCGGCGTCCCGGACCGTGCCGTCGGCAGCCCACACCAGGACCCGGTCGTACTCCGTGCTCCCGGCGAGCCGCCCGTGGCCGAAGACCACGCCGTTGTCGGTGATCTGGCTCGTCCGGGCCCCGGCGATCCCCGCCGGGAGGGGCAGCGCGCTGACGGCACCCGCCGCGTTCCAGCGCACGGGGTGCGCGGAGCCACCGGCGGCGTCGCGCTTCTCGGTCCACCCGACCGCCGTGCCCGCGTTGTTGATCGACGTCGCGGTGCCGCTGTTGTCGCCGGGCAGCACGGGCAGGTCGGTCCTGCTGCCGTCGGACCGCCAGCGCAGGGGGTGGGAGATGTTGTTCTCCTCGGACGCGTCACCGACCGCGGCCCCGGAGTTGTTGACGGCCGACGCGTTACCGCCACGGGCCCCGTCGGGAAGCGCCAACCGCTTCGGGGTGGCGCCCGGTGACCAGCGGACGGGGTGGGAGTCGGGCGCGCTGTCGAAGGACAGGCCGACCGCCCATCCGCGGTCGCTGAGCGCGGTCGTCCGGCTGAATCTCTCACCCGGCAGCGGCGCCAGGCGGGTCCAGCCGGGGCGGCCGGCGTTCCACCGGATCGCGAGTGGCCCGTCGGAGCCCTCCACGTAGTAGTCGCCGACGATCGTGCCGCTGCTGTTCAGCCCCTTGACGAAGCTGTGGAGCCCGCCGGGCGGGATCGGGAGCAGCCGTGAGGTCAGCTCCGGCCGGGAGCGCTCGGCCACCGCCACGGGTGCCGAACCAAGGAGGAGCAGGGCGGTTGCCGCCGCCGTGGCGGCAAGGGATATGGGTCGGGCAACACGCGAGCGGGCCATCCGGAGACTCCTGATCTCTTCAAGGACAATGACGTACGAGTGCATGGGCAGTTCGTCTGTGCCAGGTCAGCGGAGAAGCCGCGCGGCGGATCAAGTTTCCGCATCCGGCGCTTAGTTGGCAGCTCGATCTCCGAAACGGCCGAATTCGTACGCTCGTTCGCCTTGCCCCGCACCGCCCGCTGCCGACACGTCCGTCCGCCGCGTGGACGGGCCCGGCCTCCAGGTGACGGCGCTCCGGCAGCACTTCCGGTCCCACGGCGGGGGGCGCGGCCGACGGCCGGTGAGCACAGTCGCCCGCCCGTGCACGGCTCGGGACCTCGGCGGCTTCCGGCCACCGCGCTCGGCCCCGCGTCCCCGCGCCGGACCAGGCGCCGGGGCGGTCGGCCGCCCGGCGTCACCAGTTCGGCTCCCGCTGACCGCACCTGCTCGCCGCTCAAGGGCTCGGGATCGTCCCTGGCGCCCCCGAGTCGCTGACGACCGGCGATCCGTCGACCGGTGATCCGTCGTCCACTCGTCCGACATCGATGTCCTGCTCGCCTACGCCCCGCGGCCCCGGCCCCGCTCCGCGGTCCGAGGGAGGACCCGGTGGCCACCGGGGTGGGCCCGCCCGCCGCTGATCACCGCGGACGGGCCCGCCCTCCGTTGCGGAGGGGTCAGCGCACGTCGACGTAGTCGGCGGTGCTGGTGGCGGCGCCGGTCGCGGAGTTGCCCTGGTACACCCACCGGTAGTAGCCGTCGGCCGAGGCGGTGACCTTGGCCTTCAGCGCCCCGGTGCGGCTGGTGGTGGCCTTCTTGACCGTCCTGAAGGTGTCGGTGCCCTTGGCCCGGAACTGAAGGCTGACCGTACGGTCGCCATAGGCGTCGTACTTCTTCGTGTTCCAGTTCGCCCGGGTCAGTTTGCCCGTGACGGTGAGGGTCCCGCGCTGGGCGACCGGCTCCGGAGAGGCGTCGACGGTGGCCTTGGACAGGCGCTTGAGCGGGACGGTCAGGGACCGCGTCTCCAGCTCACCGGCCTTGAGGCTGCCGTCGGCCTTCCACAGCCGCAGCGAGACGCCGACCTTCCAGGACGTGGCGTCGCTGTTGGAGTCGACGTACTCCTGGGCCGGGTGCGGGTCGATGTAGAGCCTGCCCTCGCAGCGCAGGCGCCGGGAATCGATGATGAAGCAGGTGTAGCTGCCGTCGATGTAGTTGTCCCCCGTCTCGGCCGCCCGCGTGATGCTTCCTCGGTAGAGGAAGGGAGCCGCGCTGTAGTCGGAGGGGTCCTCGGTGGTGTACCCCCGGGGCAAGGTGACACGGAAGCCGAAGGACGGCTCCACCACCTTCGACGTGCCGACGACGATCGGCTTGCCCCTGTTGACGACGATGTCCGAGACAGTGATGCCGGTGTCCGCGGCCCAGGCGGCCGGCGCGTTCAGCGTCGAGAGACCCAGCGCTCCCACGAGCACGGCCACCGCGGCGGTTCGTCTGCGTGCCTTCATTCCCATACTCCCACCCCATCAGGAAAGTGCTGCCGTTCAAGAAGGGCGGCAGCCTATCCGACCGGTTCCCGCTCTACAGGCCCGCCGTTGGCCGCAGTTGGCCGCCGTTGGCGCTCGGGTGGGCCCGCCCGGCGCGCGCGACGGACGGCGCGCGTAGGATCGGCGGTTCCGATCCGCGAGGAGCTCGCCCGGTGACCGCCGTCCTGCCGTCCGTCCGTACCGCCACCGGTCTGCTGCCGGTCCAGCGGCTGACCCGTTTCGAGGACGGCGCGGAACTGCGCGCGGTGCTGTGGCGGGCGGGCCCGGGGTGGCGGATGATCAGCAGCGCGCCCCTGGGCGGGGGCATCGGTGCGCGTGCCTGGGTCCTCAACGCCCAGGTGGCACACGGCTACCGCCGTACCGACCCGGAGCGGCATCTCGCCGCCCTCGCCGACGGAGCCGGGCTGCGCGGGGCGGGCGTGGGGTTGATGACAGCCGCGGATGTCTCCCGGCCGGGCCGCGGGCGCAGCGGTGGCGTCGAGGCCGTCGCCACCTCCGGTGTGTCGGTACGGGGGTGGGCCGCCTCCCCCGCGGAGGGGACGCGGACCCCGGCCGGGCCGGGGACCATCAACATCGTCGTCGCCGTTCCCGTCGCGATGTCCGACGCCGCGCTGGTCAACGCGGTGGCCACCGCCACCGAGGCCAAGGTCCAGGCGCTCCTCGACCTCGGCTACGACTGTTCCGGCACCCCGACCGATGCCGTATGCGTCGCCGCCCGGACCCCGGTACCGGGCGACGAGGTCCACGCCTTCGCCGGGCCGCGCTCCCTGTGGGGCGCGCGGCTCGCCCGCGCCGTCCACGGCGCCGTCCGTGAGGCGACGCCGCCCCCGTAGGGTCCGCCGGGGACCGAGGGCCGGGACCGCCCCGACCGCCTGCTCCGTCCGGAACGCGGAAGGGCGGGGCCGACCAAGCGGGTCGACCGGAGGGTCACAGTGCGCCCAGACCGTCCACGCGCTGCCGGACAAGGGAGGCCGCCTGATGAAGGGCGGTGTGCTCCGCTTCGTCCAAACCCCACTCGACCACGCGCAGGACTCCCCGCGCGTCCATGGTGACGGGGACGCCGACATTGACGCCGGACAGCCCGTACTCGCCGTTCAGCGCGACGGACGCCGTCCAGTCCGCCGACCGCCCGTGAGTGAGGTCGTGGATCATCCTCGCGACTCCGCTCGCCGTGGTCCACACCGTGGTGCGCGCCCTGCCGAGCCGACCCCACCGGGTGTAGAAATCACGCAGTTCGGCGAGGGCGCTCTCCCGCTGCCGGGCGGACACCCGCACATGCCTGCCCTTCGACAGGACATGGTCGAAGAGCGGCACGAACGCGTCCCCGTGCTCGCCGATCACCCAGGCCGTGATGTCCGCCGCGTCCTCCCCCAGGGCCCGGGCGACAGCCACCCGCAGCCGCAGACTGTCGTTCCACGAGTAGCCCAGAATCCTTGAGCGGCCGAAGTGCGTGTGCCGTCGCAGCCAGCCGCTGAGCACATCGATCGGGTTGGTCACGACGATGACGTGCCCGCGCCAGTCCGCGGAGACCTTGGTGATCTCACGGAAGTAGGGATGGACGACCTCCGCGTTGGCCGACATCGAGTCCGCACGCGGCGCCCACGCGGTGAGCGGCACCGAGGCGGTGATCACGATGATGTCCGAGTCGTGGAAGTCCCCGGTGTCCCCATGGCCGACGACCGGTGGCCGGCCCAGCGGCGCCAGGGACTCGGAGTCCATCAGCAGACAGGCGACGGACCGGGTGTCCCGGCCGATGAGCGCGATCTCGTAGGCGTCGGGCGCGGTGATGAGGAGGTGGGCGAGCGACGATCCCACTCCGCCCGCGGCGCCCACGATCGTGACCTTGGGGTGTCTCATCGATGTCGCACCGACTCCGCGCCAGGGGCGGCCCGGCCGCAGACGGCCACCCAGCCGAAGGAGCACATCAGGTCGCCGCTCCCCGCCTGGAGATCCTCGAACTCGGCGATCAGGTCGGGGCCGCCTCCGGAGGCATAGGGCCGCGCCGCTTCGACGGTGGAGCGGTAGAGGTCGCCCCATGGGGATCTGCGGCTGTAGAAGGGCACCTCCATGGTCACGTCCTGGACGTCGAGTCCCGCTCGTCGGACGGCCCGGGGTAGTGCGCCGCCGAGGCGGAAGTCGATTCCCTCGGTCCGTCCCCAGCGGCACCAGGCCGACCAGAACCGCTGATGCGCCGGTTCGGCGAACACGGCGGCACCGGCGTCGGGTTCGACGAGGACCAGCGCACCGTCCGGTTTCAGGGCCCCGGCCAGCCGACCCACCACGGCTTCCCACTGCGGCAGATGGTGCAGGAGCGCCCGGCAGGTGATCATATCGAAGGCACCCCGGGGGATCTCGTCGGTGAGCACGTCGAGTTCGCGGACCGCCAGGTTCGGGCGCCGTTGATGCTGGAGGAACGTCAGGTCGATGTCGGTGGCCGTCACGTGGCCCGTGGCTCCCACCTGGCCCGCCATCCACGCGGCGATCGTGCCTGTCCCCGAGCCGAGCTCCAGGCAGCGCAGCCCCGCGCGCAGCCCGGCCGTGTGCAGGGTCCGCCGGTGCAGCGGGTCCAACAGCCGGGCCAGCAACCGCAGACGGTCATGTTCCCCTGCCCCTGATCCGGCGAAGACGTAGGGAGAGACGGCGGCGTGTTCGGGGGAGACGGGACCCGTCATGAGGCACCTCCTTGGTGGACCGGAACACTGTTGCGCGTATGCGATGCGGCGCTCATGTCGCGTCAGCTCCTCGGAGGGTTCCGCGGTGGAGGGGGAGGACGAGCGGCCAAGCCGTGGGGCGGGGCGGTGGACCACGGCCGATCGGCGGCCCCGGACGTTCGGCCGCGAGCGGTCCCGGGTCGTCAACGGGCCGGGCAGCGGCGGTGCTTGGTACCGCCCATGACGACGTGCCCCCGGCCCGGGCACCCGGGCGGCGGACCCAGCGGCCTGCCACCACCTTCCGGCCACCGCTCCGCACACGTCCAATACACAGCGGTGATGACAGCCGTCACCGCCGGTGATCGCACCAGGGCAGCGGGTCCGCACAGCGCCGGAGCCGCCCTCCGGCGTCACCCGTACCGGCGAGCGGGATCTGGACCGTCCGCCGAGGGGCTGTGCCCAGGAATGCGCCTACCGGCTGCGGCGGACGCCGGTCACAGGAAGCGGCGGATCGGCAGGACGGCGACTTCCAGGGCCCTCTGTACGACAGGGCGTCTCTTCCAGCGGCCCTCCCGGATCAGTTCGCTGGCTGCCACATCGGCCTCGAAGTGCTCGTCCAGCGTCGCGGTGAACTCCTGGTCCAGGACGGCGAGCATGACCTCTTCGTCGTGGTCGAGGGAACGGCGGTTGAAGTTGGTCGAGCCGATGAGAGCGGCGACGTGGTCGACGGTGATGACCTTGGCGTGCATCATCGTCGGCTGGTACTGGTAGATCTTCACCCCGCACGCGGTGAGGTCTTCGTAGTACTGCTGACCCGCGAGCTGGCAGACCCGTTTGTCGGTGTGCGGGCCCGGCAGCAGGATCTCCACCTCGACCCCGCGCCGGGCGGTGGCGCAGAGAAGTTCGATGAAGTACGCGTCCGGTGAGAAGTAGGCGGTGGCCAGGCGGAAGCGCTCCTCGGCGGATTCCAGCATCACGCGGATCAGGGTCTGCATGTCCTGCCAGCCGAAGCTGGCCGATCCGCGCACCACCTGCACGATCGCGTCGCCCTGCGGGCTGTGCGCGATGAACCGGTCGCGGTCGTCGAAGAGTTCGTCGTGGCACTCGGCCCAGTTCTGCGCGAACGCGGCGGCGATGCCGTCCACGGCGGGGCCGCGGACCTTGACGTGGGTGTCGCGCCACTCGTTCTCGTTGCGTGCGTCCCCGCACCACTCCTCGGCGATCCCGACCCCGCCCGTGAACGCGGTCTCCTCGTCGACGACGAGGACCTTGCGGTGGCAGCGGTGGTTCTGCTTGAACGGTGAGAGGTACAGCGGTTTGCGGAACCACGCCACCTGCACCCCTGCCCGCTCCATCGCGTCGAGCTGCTCGCTGTCGATCAGCCGGCTGCCGAACCCGTCCAGCAGCAGCCGCACCCGTACCCCCGCACGGGCCCGCTCCGCGAGCGCTTGGGCGAACTGGCAGGCGATGTCGCCCTTCCAGTACACGAAGGTCATCATGTCCACCGTGTGCTCGGCACTGCGGATCCCGGCCAGCATCGCGGCGAAGATCTCGTCCCCGTTCCGCAAGGGGACGACCGCGTTCCCCTCGGTCGCCGCGATCCCTATCAGCCGCTCCAGACGCCGCCGTATCCGCGCGACGCGGGCCTCGGCGGACGGCCCGTACGGCGCTTCGGGAGCCCGCGGGGTCGCCTCGGGCGCTTCTTGCCTGCTGGTCATGGCCTCACCTGACCGGAACACGACGAGGGTCTTCAGGCCGCGGTGCCCGGTCCGGTGCGGGCTGAGCGGCGAGCTGACTGTATCCCCCGGGTTCCCGGTCGGTCGCGGCCCGGGGCATGCGCCTGCCGCATCGGGGCAGACGGCAGAGACACCCCGACCATTGGAGCCCTTCATGATGATCGTCGCTATTGTCGCTGTCTGTGTCGTTCTCGCCGCGCTTGCCTTCTTCGTACCCCGTCTTTCCCGGCACCCCGAGCGCGGCACCCAGCGCACCCTGGGAGCCGGATCACGCACCGGTGGCAAGGCCCCCGGCATCCTGGGGCGGATCTTCAGCAAGCCCTTCCGCAGCAGCTCCAAGGCAGTGGGCCGCAGTGGTTCGGCCGGCCGTCGCGCCCGTGGCCGCATGCCCTTCTAGGGCAGGTTCCCACCCTCTGCCGCACCCTCACGACACCTCCTACTCACGTACTCAAGTACGCGTACTCATGTGCGGACGCGGGGCACCCCCGAAGGATGTGCTCATGGCGCGAACCTTCGGCGAGGACATGTGAATTCCCACCTTCGGCGAGGTGAGTCCCGGCTTTCCCCTCCCCCGCTCGTGGCGGGCCCGGCGTCCAGTCGTCGCCCTGTTCGCCACAGCTGATCCCCGGGGGCGGGGCGACCGGGGCAGTCGGCCACCGTCCCCCCAGGGGGACTCCCCTTCGCCGAAAGAGACGTGCATGAGTCGCGACCCGCACATTCGAGCTGCCACTCCAGAGGATCTGGTCTGGATACACGAGCTGAGGCACCGTGTGTACGCCCAGGAGCTCGGTCAGCACCCGCCGCAACCGGACCGACGGCTGTACGACGCGCTGGACGGCGGCAACGTCTACCTCGTCGCGGCCCGGGGCCCGGTCCGTATCGGCTTCATCAGTCTGACCCCGCCGTGGCTGGGCCGCTACGGCCTGGACAAGTACCTGACCCGCGACGAACTGCCGCTGTTGTCCGAGGGGGGAGTCTTCGAGGTACGCATCCTCACCGTGGAGCCGCGCTGGCGCGGTACCGCGGTGGCACCGCTTCTGATGTACGCGGCCCTGCGGTGGATCTCCTCGCGGGGAGGCCGCGCGGTGGTGGCGATGGGCCGCACCGAACTGCTCGACATGTATCTGAAGGCCGGTCTGCGGCCCGTGGGGCGCACCGTCCGCAGCGGTGCGGTGACCTTCGAGGTGCTGACGGGTGAGGTGGCCGCGCTGACGCAGGTGGCCACCACCCGGTATCGCAGCGTCCTGGAGCGGTTCGGCTCCGTGGTCGACTGGCGGTTGGACATGGAGCGGACGCCCGGGCCGGACGGCTGTGAACACGGCGGTGCCTCCTTCACCGCGATCGGAACGGACTTCCGCACCCTGCACCGGCGCCACGAGGTCGTCGCCGCCGATGTGCTGGACGCCTGGTTCCCACCCGCTCCCGGGGTAGGCGCGGCGCTCACCGAGGATGCGGCCTGGTCCGCCAGGACCTCGCCTCCCACCGGAGCCGAGGGCCTGCTGTCGGAACTCGGGGAGGCCCGGGCACTGCCGGTGGAGACGCTCGTGGCCGGGGCCGGCTCGTCCGACCTGATCTTCAGGGCGTTCGGCCGCTGGCTGACCCCGGGGAGCAGGGTGCTTCTGCTCGACCCGGGATACGGCGAATACGCCCATGTCACCGAGCGCGTGATCGGGTGCCGGGTGGACCGCTTCCGGTTGCACCGGAGGGACGGGTGGCGGATCGACTTCGCCCGGCTGGCCTCTGTCGTCGGTGCGGGCCGATACGACCTGGTGGTCGTGGTCAACCCGAACAACCCGACCGGACGGCACGCGTCCGCCGCCGAACTGCGCACCCTGATCGCGGACGCCCCGGCCGGGACCCGCTGGTGGATCGACGAGGCCTACCTCGGCTACGTGGACCTGGCGGAGTCGCTCGCCCCACTGGCCGCGGTGGACCCGCGGGTCGTGGTCTGCACCTCGCTGTCCAAGATGTACGCGCTGTCCGGGGTACGGGCGGCCTTCCTGGTGGCCGAACCCGCCACCGCGGCACTTCTGCGCCGGTGGACGCCGCCCTGGGCGGTGAGCCTTCCCGCGCAACTCGCCGCCGTGGCCGCCCTGCGGGACCCCGCGCACTACCGCTCCCGCTGGCTCCGCACCCACACCCTGCGCCGTCGACTGGCCGCCGACCTCGCCGGGGTGGCGGACAGCGCCGTGGTGGAGGAGGGCGTTGCGAACTTCCTCAACATCACGCTGCCGTACGACGGACCGAGCGCTGCCCGCCTGGTGCGGGAGTGCCGTCGACACGACGTCTATCTGCGCGACCTGTCGCCCCTCTCCCCGCAGTACGAAGGGCGCACCGTACGCGTCGCGGTCAGGGACACGGCGGAGAACGCGCGCATCGTGGCGGCGTACGGGGCCGCGCTGGAGGCCCTGCGGCCCGGCCCGCTCCGGCGGCGGTCCGCTGGGTCCCCGGCCGGTGTCGCCGCCGGCCACGCCCGGTGACCGGTGTCGCCTCCCTCGCGCCCTTGCTCGGTGGGGCCCTGGCGCTCGGCGGGGTGGCCGCGGCGCTTTCCGGACGCCGCGAACTGCTGGTCCGTTGGTGCTGCTGGGCGGTCGGAGTGCCCCTGGTCGCCGGAGCGTTCTGGTGGGGCAGCCCGGCGGTAACGGCCCTCGCGCTCCTGGTCGGGGTGATCGCGGCGATGGAGTTCGGCGGGCTGACGGGTCTGTCCCGGCCGGACAGGGCGGTACTGGCCGCGGCCGTCTCCGGCGTGATTCTGACCTCGTGGCTGGCCCCCGGACACGAGGTGCGGGCGATGGCTGCCGGCGCGCTGGCCATCGCCGCGGTGCCGCTGCTGGCCGGTGACTCCACCCATGGTCTGCGCCGCCTCGGGGCAGGTCTGCTCGGGCTGGTCTGGCTGAGCGTGCTCGCCGCCCTGGCACCGCTCGGTGCGACCGCGCTCGCCCTGTTCGCCGCTGTCTCGGTGGGCGACATCGTCGCGTACTTCGCCGGTCCGCGGCTGGGCGGGCCACGGCTGTCGCCGCTCTCCCCGGCCAAGCGGTGGAGCGGAACCCTCTCCGGTGCCGCGGCCGCCCTCGGTGTGCTCGCCGCGCTGTCCGCGCTGAGCGTGCCGATGGCGGTCGCGGTGGTGGTCGGCGCCCCGGCGGGGGACCTCCTCGAATCCATGGTCAAGCGAGGAGCGCGGGCGAAGGACTCCGCTCACTGGCTGGCGGGCTCCGGGGGCCTGCTCGACCGGATCGACTCGCTCCTCCTCGCCCTGGCCGTCCTTCTCCTCCTGAGCTGACCCGGGGCTCGGGGCTCGGGACTCAGGGCTCGGGACTCAGGGCTCAGGGCCTTCGGCTGGAGTACCGGCCTGCCCACCCCGGACCCGCCGCGGCTCCCGCGCCTGTTCTTCCCTGCTCGCGGTACCTCGCGGACGCGGGCGCGGGCCCGAGGGCGGGCGCGGACCCCGGGGAGCCGTTACAGAGCACCCGGTGATGCCGCTCGACCGCCCGGTCGCGTGGCGGTGCCCGCTCCCCTCACAGCGACGGGGTGGCGGCGGTCTGCGGCTCATGGGGGTCGGTCTCCTGCGGCGGATCGGTGAGCTGCTCACGCAGATAGTTCCAGGCCACGGCGAGCAGCGCGGCGAGGGGTACGGCGATCAGGCTGCCGACGATCCCCGCCAGACTGCCGCCGAGCGTCACCGCCAGCAGGACCATGCCCGCGTGCAGGCCGAGCCCACGGCTCTGGATCATGGGCTGGAAGACGTTCCCCTCCAGTTGCTGCACCGCGACGATGATCACCAGCACGATCAACGCGTCCGCCGGGCCGTTCGACACCAGCGCGATGAGCACCGCGACCAGGCCGGCGAACAGGGCACCGATGATCGGTACGAATGCCGAGACAAAGGTCAGGACCACCAGGGGCAGGACCAGAGGTACCCCCAGCAGCCACAGGCCGAGGCCGATGAGGACGGCGTCGAGCAGACCGACGAGTGCCTGGGACCGGACGAAGCTGCCCAGCGTGTCCCAGCCCCGCGCGGCCAGCGTCGGAACGTCCTTGGCGAGCCGGCCGGGAAGCTGACGGGCGAGCCAGGGCAGGAAGCGGGGTCCGTCCTTGAGGAAGAAGAACATGAGGAAGACCGCGAGAAGAGCGGTGACCACCCCGTTCACCACAGTGCTCAATCCGGTGAAGACGGTGGTGATGATGCTGTCGACGCTGCCTTGAACACGGCTGACCGCGGTGTCGACGCCTTCGGTGATCTGGTCGTCGCCGATGTTCAGCGGCGGTCCGGCGGCCCATTCGCGCACCTGGTGGATTCCCTCGACCACCCCGGTGGTCAGCTCCCCGGACTGCGAGGCCACCGGAACCGTGATCATCGCCGCGACTCCCACGGCGGAGAGGAGGAACAGCACGGTCACGGTGGAGGCGGCCAGAGCGGGGGCCCAGCCGTGACGGCGCAGGAATCGGGTCGGGGGCCAGGTCAGTGTGGTGAGCAGGAGGCCGATGATGAGCGGCCATATGACCGACCACATCCGGCCAAGTATCCATATGGTCACCGCGGCCATCACCAGGACCACGAGCAGCTCGCCGCAGACCCGCGCCGATGTACGGAGTGCGGCGCGGGATCTGACGGAACTCAGCGTCTGAGACATGGGATCACCTTATGGTCATTTCGGCGGTACCTGATGCCGTGCCCCAGCAGAACGTCTGCGGAACAAGCGACTTGACGCACCGTCACCTTTGCCGCCCACCGGGACGAGGCCGTCACCTCGGTCGGCCTCGCACACCTGCGCCGCCACGACCTGCGCCAGCACGGGACTCGTCCCGTTCGCCGACGCCGGAGTCCCGCCCATGTGCCGCGCTGGATCACCGGACACGGCCGGAAGACGCCGCTGGACCGCGTGGTCCCCAACTGGTCCCCAGGAACGGCGGAAAGGCGGTACCGGAATTCTCCGATACCGCCTGCGACCTGCGTAGATGCAAGTCGGGACGACAGGATTTGAACCTGCGACCCCTTGACCCCCAGTCAAGTGCGCTACCAAGCTGCGCCACGTCCCGTTGCGTTCCCCTGCGGTGTTCCCGCGTGATCACGCGAACAGAACTTTACCTCACGCGGACAGGTGCCCGGTGACACGGTGCCGGGCGGGTGCGGTGGGGCCGGGGCGGGTGCTCGGGGACAATCGGGCCTATGGGTGACGCGGACGGGCAGAGTAGCGGGACAGACGGGGCGCGGGACAGGGACGAGGAGGGGCGGGCGCGGAGTGCGCGGCCCCGGGACGGGCTCGGGCGCCCGCTGCCGTACGGGGCGAGCGGTGTCGAACGGCAGCCCGAGGGCGTCGTACGGGCACCGGACGACACCGTGGCCGAGGCCCAGCGGCTCCTCGACGCGGGGATGCCGTTCCACGCCCATGAGGTGTTCGAGGACGCGTGGAAGAGCGGCCCCGAGGCCGAGCGGCCCTTGTGGCGGGGACTCGCGCAGCTCGCCGTGGGGCTCACCCATGCCGCCCGGGGCAACGCGAAGGGCGGGGCCCGGCTGCTGCGGCGCGGGGCGGGCGGGGTGGCGGAGTGGCCCGGCGGCGCGTCCCACCCGCGCCTGTACGGGCTCGACCGCGCGGGGCTCGCCCGCTGGGCCCGCGCCCTCGCGGCCCGGCTCGACGAGGACGCCACCCCGGTCGACGCCGCCGCCCACGCACCCCGGCTCACGGCGGTGAGCGGTGAGCGGTGAGCGGTGAGCGGTGACCAAGGCGATTCGTAGGCACCGCGGGGCGGGCGGCGGGGAGGACGGCTCGGCGGGCCGTTCGGCATCCCCGTGACCCCAGGTCCCGTGGGCCGCAGGGTCCCGTGAGCTCGGGGGCCTGCGAGCCCAGGTCACGGTGTGCTGTCGCGCCAGGCAGGACTCCGGTCGGGGGGCCCGGACGCACGTGCGGCAGACTCGGCGTGTGCGACACATTCATGTCATCGGTATCGGTTCGGGCGACCCCGACCAGCTCACGCTCCAGGCGGTCAAGGCGCTGCGGGCCACGGACGTGTTCTTCCTGCTGGACAAGGGGGAACGGAAAACGGATCTGTCCGGGCTGCGCAAGGGCATCCTGGACACCCATCTGCCGGACCCGTCGGCGTACCGGGTGGTCGAGGCGCGGGACCCCGAGCGGGCGCGCGAGTCGGACGGCGCCGCGTACAGCGCGGCCGTCGACGACTGGCGGACGCGGCGTGCCGACATCTACGCGCGGATGATCACCGACGAGCTGGGCGAGGACGGGACCGGGGCGTTCCTGGTGTGGGGCGACCCCTCGCTGTACGACAGCACCTTCGGCATCCTGGAAGCGGTGCTCGCGCGGGGCGGCGTGGAGTTCACGTACGACGTGGTCCCGGGGATCAGCAGTGTGTCGGCGCTCGCGGCCCGGCACCGGATCGGGCTGAACCGGGTGGCCCGTCCCGTGCAGATCACCACGGGACGGCTGCTCGCGGCGGGGTTCCCGGAGGGGGTGGACGACGTGGTGGTGATGCTCGACGCGCAGCAGGCGTTCCGGCACCATGTCCCGTCCGGTTCCGAGGACGGTGCCGAAGGCGGTACCGATGACCGTGCCGACGGGTCGGGCGGGGACGGCGGCATGGACATCTACTGGGGTGCCTACATCGGTACGCCGGACGAGATCCTGATCTCCGGTCCGCTGGCCGAGGCGGGGCCCCGGATCGAGCGGGTGCGGGCCGAGGCGCGGGAGCGCAAGGGCTGGATCATGGACACCTATCTGCTGCGCAGGAACCCGGACGGGGAGCAGGATCGCGGGGACACCGGCCGCTAGCCAGGGTCTGCCGGCCAGGTGCGGGCCGTCGGGCGGGAGCGGTCCGCCCGGGCGGCGGGGGCCGGGGCATCGGCCGGGTCGGGGCCGGCCGGTCGGGGCCGGGGCGTCACCAGGACGGATGGGCCCCGCGTGCGCCCGCCGCCGCCCGGTGTGACGCTCGGTCCGTGACCACCATCGACGACACGGCCCCGAAGGCTGCGAACGGCGCGGCGACGGCTCCGCCGGTGCTCGATCGGCGGAGCCGCAACATCGTCTTCGTCACGGTCATGCTGGGCATGCTGCTCGCGGCGCTCGACCAGACGATCGTGGGGACCGCGCTGCCGACGATCGTGTCGGAGCTGGGCGGCGGCGACCATATGTCGTGGGTGGTCACGTCGTATCTGCTGGCGGAGACGGTCGCGACGGTCCTGGTGGGCAAGTTCGGGGACCTGTTCGGCCGGAAGGTGGTCTTCCAGGTCTCGGCGGTCGTGTTCATCACCGGCTCGTTCCTGTGCGGGCTCGCGACGAACATGACGCTGCTGATCCTGTGGCGTGGTGTGCAGGGCATCGGCGCGGGCGGGCTGATGGTGACCTCGATGGCCCTGATCGCGGATGTGATCCCGCTGCGTGAGCGGGGCAAGTACCAGGGCGCGATCGGGGCCGTGTTCGGTGTGGCGACGGTCATCGGACCGCTGCTGGGCGGGCTGTTCACGGATCATCTGACGTGGCGCTGGGCGTTCTACGTCAACGTCCCCATCGCGATCGTGGTGGTGATCGCGGCGGCCCGGACGATCCCGGTGGTGAAGTCGGCGTCCAGACCCGTCGTCGACTATCTGGGGATCGCGCTGGTCGCGGCCGGGGCGAGCGCGCTGATCCTGGCCACGAGCTGGGGCGGCAACACCTACGCGTGGGGTTCCGGTGTCGTCGTCGGGCTGTTCGTGGGCGGTGTGGTGGCGCTCGGGCTGTTCTGCTGGGTGGAGACCCGGGCGGCCGAGCCGATGCTGCCGATGCGGCTGTTCCGCGACCCGGTGTTCACGGTCTGCTCGGTGCTCAGCTTCATCGTCGGGTTCGCGATGCTCGGCGCGATGACGTTCCTGCCGACGTTCCTCCAGTACGTGGACGGCGATTCCGCGACGGTCTCCGGGGTGCGGATGCTGCCGCTGGTGGTGGGGCTGCTCATCGCCTCGGTGTTCAGCGGCGTCGTCGTCAGCAGGACGGGCCACTACCGGGTGTTCCCGATCGTGGGGTCCGTGGTGATGGCGGCGGGCCTGTTCCTGCTGTCCCTGATGGGCAGTGGTACGGGGATCTGGCTGTCGTCGCTGTACATGTTCGTGCTGGGTACCGGTATCGGGCTGTCGATGCAGGTGCTGACGATCGCGGTGCAGAACACCGTCGCGTACAAGGATCTGGGGACGGCGACCTCCGGGGTGACGTTCTTCCGGACGCTGGGCAGTGCGTTCGGTACGGCGGTGTTCGGCACGATCTACACCAACAGCCTCCAGTCGAACCTCGGGGACGGGGTGCGTGCCGCGGTCCGTACCGGGGCCGCCGATCCTGAGGTGATCGCCAGGGGCGCGACGAGCCCGGAGGGGCTGCACCGGCTGCCCGCCGAGGCGGCGGCGCCGATCGTGCGCGCGTACCAGGACTCCCTGGACACGGTGTTCCTGTGGACGGTGCCGGTCGCGCTCGTCGGGTTCGTCGTCGCGTTGTTCCTCAAGGAGGTGCCGCTGCGGGACAGTGCCCGGCTGGCGTCGTCCGACATGGGTGAGGGGTTCGCGCGGCCGTCCTCCGGGGACTCGCAACGGCTGCTGGAGACCGCGGTGGCGAACATCCTCCGGGAGACGGGACCGGACACCGCGCGGCGGATCGTCGCAGGTTCCGACACCCGGCTGGACCCGGCGGGGGCGTGGGCGGTGATGCAGGTGGAGCTTTTCGACCGGCTCGTCGGGCACGCGAGCCTGGGGCTGATCGCGGCCCGCCGTCAGATGCCGCCGGAGGTGCTGGTACCCGTCTTCGAGCGGATGGTGGAGGAGGGGTACCTCACCCGCGCCGGGTCGCTGTTCTCGCACACGGCGGCCGGTGCGCGGGAGGCCGCGGTGATCACCCGGGCCTGGGCCGAGTGGCTGGACGACCGGCTCACGGAGGACGGTGGGAGGCCGCCGGACACGGCACTGCGGGCGGCGGTGGACTCGATCGCCAAACGGCTGCTCGCCGAGGACCTGTCGACGGCGCTGCCGGCGGCGCCCCGGCGGGAGGACCGGGAGGCGGTGACCGGGCGGGCGGGGTGAGGGGACGGGCGGGGAGGGGAGAGTACGGGAGCGGTGCGTGGGCTCTGTCCGTTCCCGCGTATGGCTCAGGTGTCCTGTCCGGTGCGGGGCTCAGGTGTCCTGTCCGGTGCGGGGCTCAGGTGTCCTGTCCGGTGCGGGGCTCCGCCGTCCCCGAGGCACGTGGGCATCGGCGTCCCGCAGTGCGCGGTCAGGTCCCCACGGTGCGGGGCCAGCCACCCCAAGGCGCGTCGCACGGTGCGGGCTCAGCCCTCCCGGGCCACCAGCACCGCTGATCCCTGGCCCACGCCCACGCACATCGTGGCGAGACCGCGGCCCGACCCCGTCCGCCGCATCCGGTGCAGCAGGGTGGTGAGGATACGGGCGCCCGAGCCGCCGAGCGGGTGGCCCAGGGCGATGGCGCCGCCCGACGGGTTGACCCGCTCCGGGTCGATGCCGAGCTGGTCGACGCAGGCCAGCGCCTGGGCGGCGAACGCCTCGTTGAACTCGGCGTCGTCGAGGTCGGCGACCGTCCAGCCCGCCCGGGCCAGGACCTTGCGGGTGGCGGGTACCGGGCCGAGGCCCATCACATCGGGGTGCACACCGGCCGAGCCGCCCGCCACGTACCGTCCGAGGGAGTCGAGGCCCAGGTCCCGCAGGGCCTCCTCGCTCATCAGGAGCAGTCCGGCGGCGCCGTCGTTCATCGGGGAGGAGTTGCCCGCGGTGACCGTCCCGCCGCCGCGGAACACCGGCTTCAGCGCGGCGAGCTTCTCGTACGATGTGTCCTCGCGGATCGATTCGTCGGTGGTGACGACGACTCCGTCGGGGCGGGTCACGGGCAGGATCTCGGCGTCGAAGTGACCGCTCCCCCGGGCCTCGGCGGCGCGCTGGTGGCTGCGCAGGGCGAAGGTGTCCTGCCGGTCGCGCCCGATGCCGTGACGGGTGGCCACCTCCTCGGCGGTCTCCCCCATGGACAGCAGCCCGTGCAGGTCCCCCATCGCCGGGTTGACGAGCCGCCAGCCGAGCCGGGTGTCGACGGTCTCCATCCGGTGGGGCAGGGCCTCGTCGGGGCGTCGCAGGACGAACGGGGCGCGGCTCATGGACTCGGAACCGCCGGCCAGGACGATGTCCGCCTCACCTGAGGCGATGGCACGGGCGGCGCTGGTGACGGCCTCCAGTCCGGAGGCGCAGAGCCGGTTGACGGTGGCGCCGGGGACCGTGTCGGGCAGTCCGGCGAGGAGGGCGGCCATCCGGGCGATGTTGCGGTTGTCCTCACCGGCCTGGTTGGCGGCGCCCCAGTACACGTCGTCGACGCGGGCGGGGTCGAGGGCGGGCACCTCGGCGACGAGCCCGCGGATCACGGTCGCGGCGAGGTCGTCGGGACGTACGGCGGACAGGGCTCCCCGGAGGCGTCCGACGGGGGTGCGGCGGGCGGCGGCGAAGTGGACGGGACGCACGGTGCGGGCTCCTCCTGTGCGGGTCCGGTGGCTTCGGCCGGGCCTCGTGGGCTAGCGCTGCTAGTTTTTGACTATAGTCCCGCGTTCCGCGTCTGCGGAAGACGCCGCACCTCTCATGTCACTCCTACCCCTCCCGCAACACGTCCCGGGATGCGAACATGTCCGAACCATGACAGAGATCAGGTCACCCCTGCGTACCGTGCGCGCACTGCTGTTCGCGGTGACCTGTGTACTGCTCACGACCCTCGGACACACGCTGACCTCGGGTCATGGCATGCCGGCCGGGGTCCCCCTGGCGGCTCTCCCACCGGTCGCGGCACTCGCGTGGGCGGCGGCGGGCCGTGTTCGCGGTACGGCGGAAATCAGCCTCGCCCTGCTCGCCGTACAAGGCGCGCTGCACGCGTACTTCACCCTGGCCCTCCCCCACGGCGCGACCCCGGCGGGCCATCCGGCCGCGCACGGCGGCGGTCCGGGTGCCACCGGAGCGATGGGCGGGGCGGGCGGCGGGCATCTCGAATCCCCGCTCGGCGCCTCGCCGTTCGCGATGGTCTGCGCCCATGTGCTCGCCGCACTGTTCTGCGGGTGGTGGCTGAGCCACGGCGAGACCGCATTCCTGCGTCTGGTGCACGCGGCGGGCACCCTCGCGTTCACCCCGCTCCGGCCGCCGCTTCGCGCCGTACCGGTGCCCGCGCCCCCCGTACCCGTGGCCCGTCCCCGGCGGCGGGCCGCCCGGCCGCGCCCGCTCGACGGCCTGTTCGGCCACACGCTCGTCCGCCGGGGTCCTCCGGCGCACCGCGCAGCGAACGCCACGGCCCCGGGAGCCACTGTCTGACCTGGGGTCGCTCTCCCCCATGCCGACAACACGCTTCCGAGGATCACCATGGCCATCGACGCTCCCCCCGAGGGACGTACCGAGACCGAGCGGGAGACCGCTGCCGACTCCGGCTCCGGGTGGCGGGCCCTGCGCCCGCTCGCCCTGCGGCTCCACTTCTACGCCGGGCTGCTCATCGGCCCGTTGCTGCTGATATCCGCCGTCAGCGGACTGCTGTACGCCCTGTCCTACCAGGCCGAGAAGATCGTGTACCGGCACGAACTGACCGTGCCGGTGGGCGAACGGGCCCTCCCGCTGTCCGACCAGCTCACGGCCGCCCGGGACGCCCGCCCGGACGGAACGGTGACCGCCGTGTGGCCGGGCGCCGAGGACGACGACAGCACCCGCGTGCTGATGAGCGCTCCCGATGTCCCCGAGGGCAAGTCCCTCGCCGTCTTCGTCGATCCGTACACCGCCGAGGTGCGCGGCGAACTCGTCTCGTACGGCAGTTCCGGGGCGCTGCCCCTGCGTACCTGGCTGGACTCCCTGCACCGTGATCTGTTCCTGGGCGATCTCGGCCGCCACTACAGCGAACTCGGGGCGAGCTGGCTGTGGGTGGTCGCGCTCGGCGGGCTGCTGCTGTGGACCGGACGCAGGCGGGCGAGGAAGCGGGAGATGCTGCGGCCGGAGCCGGGCGCGAAGGGGCGCCGCCGCGTGCTGAGCCTGCACGGCTCGGTCGGGATCTGGGCCGTGACTGCCCTGGTGCTGCTGTCCGCGACGGGGCTGACCTGGTCCCGCTACGCCGGCGAGAACATCGGCGCCGTCCAGGACCAGTTGGGCGGTGCCACACCGTCGGTCTCGGCGACCTTGGAGGGCGGCTCCGGCGAACACGCGGGGCACGAGGGACATGAGGGCCACGGCAGCGGTGACACGGGGCCGCGCCGTGGCACGGACATCGGGATCGACCGGGCGCTCGGTGCCGCGCGGGAGGCCGGGATCGGCGGCAAGATGGCGATCACCCTGCCCTCGGACGGCACCGGATACGTGGTCAGGGAGACCGACGCCACCTTCCCCGTGCATCTCGACTCGGTGGCCGTCGACCCGTCCGACGGCCGTGTCATCGACGAACTCCGCTTCGGTGATTATCCGTTGCTCGCCCAGCTGACCCGGCTCGGGATCGACGCCCATATGGGGGTGCTGCTCGGGCTGCCGAACCAACTGGCGCTCGCGGCGGTGGCCCTGTCGCTGATCCTGCTCATCCTGTGGGGGTACCGCATGTGGTGGCATCGCAGGCCCACCAGGTCCCGGAGGCTGTCCGGCGGCCGTCCGGTCCCCCGGGGCGCGTGGCGGCGGGTGCCGCTGACCCTGCTGCTGCCCCTGGTGGCGGCGATGGCCCTGATCGGGTGGTTCGTGCCGCTGCTCGGCATCTCGCTGGTCGGGTTCCTGCTGATCGACGCGGTGGCCGGAGCCGTCATGAGGGCCCGCGCGACCCGGTAGGACACCGGCTCCGTCCGGGCGAGGGCGGGAGGTTCGTCCGGGGGAGCTCCGTGCGGGCCCGGCCCCGCAGATCCGTGCGGGACACCTGCCCCCGGCCTCCCGTACGGGCGGCCTGGGGGCTGCCCCCGACTCCCGTCACCCGTACGGGTGTTGGGGGCACGCGTCCGGCGACGGGTACCGTCATAACTCTTGCCAGCTTCGGTGTTCCCTGCTTGCATCCGGTTAGGAAAGTTTCCTGTCAGTTCGGTTCCCCACAACCAGACAAGGGAGACCCATGCGACCCCCACGCATGCCATGGCGGCGGCCCGCGCTCACCGCGGGCGTACTCGGCGCCGCGCTGCTGCTCGGCCTCACTCCGTCCTCCGCCTCCCCCACCCCGGCGACCGGCACCACCCAAGGCCCGGTGTCCGCCTCCGAAGCGCGGCATACCGCCGGTCAGCGACCCGCTCCTCCCGCCGCCGCCCCGGGTCACCGTCCGGCGCGGACCACCCCCGCCGGGACCAACGGGCGGCTCACCGTCTGCGGCACCAAGCTGTGCAACCGGCACGGCAACCCCGTGCAGTTGCGCGGGATGTCGACGCACGGCCTCCAGTGGTACTCCCAGTGCGTGACGAACGGCTCGCTCGACGCGCTGGCGAAGGACTGGAACGCCGATGTGCTGCGCATCTCGATGTACGTCCAGGAGGGCGGCTACGAGACCGACCCGCGCGGCTTCACCGACAAGGTCCACGCGGTCATCGAACAGGCCACGGCCCGGGGTATGTACGCCATCGTGGACTGGCACATGCTGAGCCCCGGCGATCCGAACCACAACCTCGCCCGTGCGAAGACCTTCTTCTCGGAGATCGCCGAACGGCACAAGGACAAGACCAATCTGCTCTACGAGATCGCCAACGAGCCGAGCGGGGTCTCCTGGAACACCGTCAAGGGCTACGCCGAGAAGCTGATCCCGGTGATCCGCCGCCATGATCCCGCGACCCCGGTGCTCGTCGGCACCCGCGCCTGGTCGTCCCTCGGTGTCTCGGAGGGCGCGGACGAGACGGAGATCGTGAACAACCCGGTCAACGCCCGGAACATCATGTACACATTCCACTTCTACGCCGCCTCGCACCGCGACGAGTACCTCACCACGCTCTCCCGCGCCGCCGACAAGCTCCCGCTGTTCGTCACGGAGTTCGGTACCCAGAACTACGCGGGCGAGGGCGCCGACGACTTCGCGATGGCCCAGCGCTATCTGGATCTGCTGGCCGCCAAGAAGATCAGCTGGGTCAACTGGAACTTCTCCGACGACCACCGCTCCGGCGCCGTCTTCCAGCAGGGCACCTGCGCCGGTGGCGGACCGTGGACCGGAACGGCCCGGCTGAAGCCCGCGGGTCAGTGGATTCGCGACCGCGTCAGGACCCCGGACCGCTTCCCGACCGACTGACCGACCGGCCGACCCACCTACCCGCCTACCCGCCTACCCGCCTACCCGCCTGCCAACTGGCCGACCGGCATTCCCGGCCCCGGGCCGTTGAGCCACCCCGGACCCCGTACCTCCGGTACCCCCACCGCACCGCCACCGGAGGCGCGAGGTCCGGGATTCCTCCCCCACAGCCCGCGCCCGTCCATGACCCGGGTCATGGACGGGCGCGGGTGCGTCGGTCGGCCGATGGCGGGCCAGGGGTCAGCCGGGGCCGGACCGGCCCAGGATGCCGCGTTCGTAGGCCCGCGCCACCGCGGCGGCGCGGTCGTTCACGCCCAGCTTGGCGTAGAGATGGGTGAGATGGGTCTTCACCGTGGCCTCGCTGATGAAGAGTTCACGGGCGATCTCGCGGTTGGATGTGCCTCTGGCGACCAGGGCGAGGACCTCGCGTTCGCGGGCGGAGGGAGGTTCACCGCCCGGGGAGCGGACGGCGGAGACCAGCCGGGACGCGACGGCCGGGGACAGGACCGTACGGCCTTCCGCCGCCGCGTGGACGCCCTTGAACAGTTCGTCGCGCGGGGCGTCCTTGAGCAGATAGCCCGTCGCGCCCGCCTCGATCGCGGGGAGGGTGTCGGAGTCCGTGTCCCAGGTGGTGAGGACGAGGACCTTCGCGCGGGCCCCGCGGCGGGTCAGTTCGGCGATGGCGTCCACCCCGCCGCCGCCGGGCATCCGCAGATCCATCAGGACCACGTCCGGGTCGAGTTCCGCGGTCAGCGCGACCGCCTCCACACCGTTGGACGCCTCGCCCAGCACGCTGAAGCCGGGCGCGGACTCGAACATCCCGCGCAGACCGTCCCGTACGACGGGATGGTCGTCGACGATGAGCAGGGAGATCACGGCACCGGCGGCCGGGGCACCGGCCGTGGACCGGGTCGGGCCGGGGGCCGCTCGGCCGGTCCCGGTACGGGGCGGGACACCGGGTACGCCGTCGGGCGCGTCGTCAGTCATGGCGCACCAACGGTACGCGAGCCGACACCGCCGTGCCGTAGCCGGGCTCGGACTCGACGCTGAGCGAGCCCGCGATGCGTTCGGCGCGGGCCCGCATACCGTCGAGGCCGAAGCCGCCGGTGCCGGTGCGTTCGGGCGGCGTCAGCGGGTCGAACCCCTTCCCGTCGTCGCGGACGTCCAGGGCGACCTCGTCGTCCATGAAGCTGAGTGTGACCCCGACCCGGGAGGCGGACGCGTGCTTCGACGTGTTGGACAGGGCCTCCTGGGCTATCCGCAGCAGCGTCGCCGAGACCTCCGCGTGCAGGTCCTCAGCCGTCCCCGTGAGCGTGAACTCGGCGCGGACGCCTGTCCTTTCGCCCCAGCGGTCGACCGTCTCGCGCAGTGCCTGGGGAAGCGTGTCGTGCGCCAGGCCGACCGGGGCGAGGTTCTGCACGGAGCGGCGGGCCTCGCCGAGGCTGTGGCGTGCCAGGTCGGCGGCGCGGTTCAGATGCGTGTGGGCGGCCGCCGGGTCGGGTGCGTTCGCGACGACCTGGAGCTGGGCGATGATGCCGGTCAGGCCCTGGGCGAGGGTGTCGTGGATCTCGGCGGCCAGCCGTCGGCGTTCGTCGGCGATGCCCGCCTCCCGTGCCTGGACGAGGAGCTGGGCGTGCAGGGCGGCGTTCTCGTCGAGCGCCTGCTGGAGGGCCTCGATGGTGGTCGCGCGGGCCCGGGAGCGCTCCTCCTCCTGCTGGGCGAGACGGCCGACGACGATCAGGAGCACATTGTTGGCCAGCAGCAGCCCGGCGAACACCACCCACTGCCCGGCGCTGTGGAACGGCATCCCACCGGCCTGGGCGCCCGCCACCGATACGGAGCAGGCGAAGGGGCCGATCCGCCGCAGGCGCCGCCCGGCGATCATCTCGTCGGCGTCGAAGTAGCCGGTGGACGCGTAGAACGCGAAGAACTCGTTCACCCACGTGAGCGCGAAGCCGATCGCCCAGCGCACGGCGTAATACGCCGTCGCGGTGGGATGCGGGCCCGGGTGGCGCCGTACGACGCGGCCCCACCACAGCTGGAGCACGAGAGCGGCGACGACGAGCACCGCGATCGTGCGGCGTTCGGCCGCGCCCGGGGTCAGTTCCGACGCGGCGGTCGCCAGGACCAGGGACATACCGAGCAGTGCGTACGACTGCCACTTGCGGAAGGCCGCCCAGCGCCGCTCGATGTCCATGTCAGCCGTCGTCATCGCCCCAGTCTGCACGCCCGGTCCCCTACTCCCACCTGAACCAGCGGGTGGCCGCGGCCGACAGGACGACCGTCCAGAGCGCGAGCACTCCCAGGTGGGACCAGGCGGGCCAGTCACCCGCCGCCGCCTGACCGAAGGCGACGGCCGCGGCGCCGAACGGGGTCCACTCGACGACCCGGGCGAGGACGTCCGGCATGGCCTGCACAGGCAGCCAGACGCCCGCGCAGAACAGCATCGGGAAGACCGCGGTGGAGCCGATGGCGGTCGCGGCCTTCGCGGTACGGGTCAGCGCCGACAGCAGGGCTCCCATGGCCACGGCGGCGGTGACAACGAGCACCAGCGCCAGCAGGTAACCGGCGGCCTGGCGCGGCAGCGCCACGTCGAAGGCGAGCCGGCCCAGCGCCAGGGACACCAGCGCCGACAGCAGGGCCGCGGCGCCGATCAGTCCCATCTGCGCGGACAGCAGGGCGGAGGGGGGTACCGGGGTGGTCGACATCCGGCGCAGGATGCCGCTTTCGCGGTAGCCGGTGAGGACGGGCGGCATCGCCTGGAGTCCGGCCATGATCAGCCCGGTCAGGACGGCCACGGGTACGTAGATGTCGATGAGGCGGAGGCCGCCGAGGCCGTCGTCGGCCTCCCGGAACGACGGGACGGAGCCCAGGATCGCCAGCAGCAGGGGCGGGAATCCGATGACCCAGAAGAGGGTGCCGGGCTCGCGCAGGAACAGCCGTGCCTCGGCCCGCAGCACGGCGGTGCGCGGGGAGGCGCGGCGGGAGGAGGCGTGGCCGGGGGGTGCGGCCGGCGCGGTGGTGGTCGGGGTGGTGGTCATGGGGTGGCTCCTGTGGGGCGTCCGGCGGGGTGGTTCGTCAAGGTGGTTCGTCGGGAGGCGTGTCGGTGGACGGGCGCGTGGCGGTGCGGGGGCGCGGTGGGTGTCGTGCGGGCGTCGTGGGTGGCCGTCAGGTCGCCGTACGGGTGTCGCGTGTGGTCGTCAGGTCGAGGAAGGCGTCGTCCAGCGTGGCGTCGGTGACGCGGAGCTGATGGGCCGTGATGCGGTGCCGGGCGAGGAGCGAGACGACCGCGTTGACGGTCTCGTCGCTGCCGCCGAGCGTGATCCGGCCGTCCTTGTGCGCGACGGAGGCGAGCGCGGGCAGCGCGGCCAGTTCCTCTTCGTCCAGCGGTGCCGAGGGGGTGAACGAGATGACGGTGGAGCCCGTGGCGCGGGTGATCAGCCCGCGGGGTGTGTCGAGCGCGGTGACCCGGCCGTTGTCGATGAGTGCGATCCGGTCGCACAGCCGCTGGGCCTCCTCCATGAAGTGTGTGACGAGGAGGACGGTGACGCCTTGCTCGCGGATGTCCTCGATGAGTTCCCAGGTGTCGCGGCGGGCGCGGGGATCGAGCCCGGTGGTCAGCTCGTCCAGGACGACGATCCTGGGTGATCCGATGAGGGCGAGGGCGATGAACAGCCGCTGCTTCTGGCCGCCGGAGAGCTTGGCGAAGCGGGTGGTGAGCTTGGCGGTCAGACCGAGGCGTTCGGCGAGGGGCCGCCAGTCGAGCGGGCGGGGGTAGAAGGCGGCGTACAGCTCCAGGGCCTCGCGCACGGTGAGCTTGCCCTGGAGTTCGCTCTCCTGGAGCTGGGCGCCGAGGACCCGGGTCAGCGCCGGGTGATCGGCGACCGGGTCGAGCCCCGCGACCCGGATCCGGCCCGTGTCGGGGACGCGCAGGCCCTCGACGCACTCGACGGTGGTGGTCTTCCCGGCGCCGTTCGGGCCGAGGATGCCGAAGATCTCCCCTTCCCCGACGGAGAAGGAGATGCCGTCGACGACGGTCCGGCCGCCGTAGGACTTGCGCAGGTCCTGGACTTCGATGACGGCCCCGCGGGACGTCGCGCTCGTGTTCGCCATGGTCATGGGTAGAGCGTCGTGGAGGGGCCCGGCCTGCCGCATCGCCCATCGCGCTCGAAGCGGCATCAGCCGATCGGTTGATGCGGGGGTACGACCCACAGTCGGCCGGAGCGGGTTCCCGCTGCCGCGACCCATCCCCCGGAATACCCCCTACAGGTATCGGACACTCCGGGGACGGATCTTGCTTTGGATACCGGGTGGGGGTATAAAGGAGCTCACGGGCCGGATACCCCCTGGGGGTCTGGATGAAGCCCGCCCCGCCCCATCATCCTGGAGGAACCCCTATGTCGTCCTGCTGCACCTCCGACGGCAGTTGCTCGACCGGTACGACCACGGAGACCATCACCGAGGCCCGTACGACCGTGTATCAGGTCACCGGCATGACGTGCGGCCACTGCGAGTCGTCGGTCTCGAAGGCGGTCGGCGACGTGGACGGCATCCTGTCCGTCGACGTCGACGTGAAGGCCGGTCTGGTGACCCTGCGCTCCCTGGCCGACCCGGACGACGCGCTGATCGCGAAGGCCGTGGACGAAGCCGGGTACGAGGTCACCGGCCGCGCGGCCTGATCCCCCCGCATCCCTTACAGGGCCCGGCCGGACGGCCGGGCCCTGTGGCGTTCCCGGCCCCGGCCGGGGTCCCACCATGGCGGCCGTTTCCACATTTGACGGGTATGCCATGGTTGGAGGCGTGCTCGACGACATGGACCGCAGGATCGTGCAGACCCTCACCCGGGACGGCAGAACGCCCTACACGGCGCTCGCCCGGGATCTCGGCGTCTCCGAGACGACCGTGCGGCAGCGGGTGGCCCGGCTCCAGGAGAGCGGTGCGCTGCGGATCGTGGCGCTGTGCAATCCGCTGACCCTCGGCCATCAGTCGGTGCGGCTGATGATCCGCGTCCGGGACCTCACCCCGCGCGCGGTGGCGAAGTCGCTGTCCGGGATGCCGATGATCAACCATGTGGCGCTCTGCGCGGGCAGCCAGGACATCTTCCTGGACGGCACCTGCCGTGACCAGGCGCAGCTGGTGCAGCTGCTGGACGACATCCGGATGCTGCCGGGTGTGTCCCGGGTCCAGGTGCTGCTGCTGCTCGAACTCTTCAAGGACTACTCGTGGAGCGGGCTGGCGAGCGCGGTGGGGCAGGGCGTCAGCGAGGATCCCTCGGCCTGAGCCGGTCCCCCGGACACCCGGGGCCGACCAACGCGCACCAGGGGACGGGCCTGAGCCGGTCCGCACGGCACCCGGGGCTCAGCCGGGGATGATCCGCTCCCCCGGGCGGACCGGGACCTCCCGGAAACCGGCCCAGAGGTAGGTGTCCTTGATGACCTCCAGCACGGTCAGCGCCTCCGCGTGCGCGACGCCGTTGACCCGGCGCACGCGTTCGGTGAGGAGTTCCGCGAGGTGTTCGAGGTCGCGGCAGCGCACGTCCACGATGAGGTCGTAGGGCCCGACGCAGGAGGCCACGTACCGCACCTCGGGCATCCGGGACAGCTCGCGGGCGGCCAGGGCGACGGGTATGTGGTGGATGCGTACCGCGAGGTGGACCTCCATCTCGCCCATCCGCACCGCGTCCGTCATGCCCACCACCTGGAGCACGCCCTTGCGCTGGAGCCGCTGGTAGCGGGCGCGTACGGACGCCTCGGAGAGGCCGACGGTACGGCCGATCTCGGCGAAGGAACGGCGGCCGTCCACCCGGAGCTGGTCGATGATCTGCCGGTCCAGGTCATCGATCACGGGACACCTCCGAGGAATGGGTGGTACTCCCATCCATCATCCCCCGGGCGTCAAGAGCCGACGTCACACCGGCCGCCGACTACGAGATCCGTGGAAATACCCGGCGCATTCCACGGTATTCGTTCCTTCTCCATCTTTCCGGCCACTGGCTGATGACCGACGCTGTTCTCCATCGACGAACCCCCCGCCCGGACCAAGGAGAACAGCGCATGCACACGACCCCTCCGCCCGACCGGACCCCGCGCGGGACGTCCCGGTGACGGCAGCGCCGCCGCGCTCCGCGCGCGGGGCCGCGGTGACCACGGCGCTGCTCGCGCCGGCCGGGATCACGGTGCTCGGTCTGGTGCTCGTACCGCTGATCCTGGTGGTGCGCAACAGCTTCGCCTCCGCCGACGCGTACGGCGGGGTCCAGGGCGGCTACACGCTCACGAACTACCAGGACCTGTTCGAGCCGATCTACCTCAAGGTCTTCGGCTACAGCCTCGGTATGGCGGCCCTGAACACCCTGGTCTGCCTGGTGCTCGGCTACATCGTGTCGTACTACCTGGCCGGCCGGTCCCAGCAGCGCCAGATGCTGCTCCTGCTGCTGATCATCGTGCCGTTCTGGACGGACTTCCTGGTCCGGACGTTCGCGTGGATCAATCTGCTCAGCCCCGGCGGCCCGGTCAACAGCCTCACCGACGCCATCGGCTTCACCGACGGACCCACCCAGTGGATACCGAGCCAGGGGGCCTCGTTCATCGGACTGGTGTACGCGTTCCTGCCGACGGCGATCTTCCCGATCTACGCGTCGCTGCGCGGGGTGGACAACTCGCTGGGCGAGGCCGCGCGTGACCTCGGCTGCGGCTGGTGGCGGGTGCACACCCGGGTACTGCTGCCGATCGCCCGGCCGGGGATGCTCGCCGCGGCGCTCCTCACCTTCATCCCGACCCTCGGTGTCTTCGTCATCCCCGTACTCCTCGGCGGCGGACGTGACCAGCTGGTCGGCAACCTGATCGTGACCCTGTACACCGAGTTCCGAAACCAGCCGATGGGCGCCGCGGCCTCCGTGGTCCTGCTGGTGCTGATGGTGGCCTCGATGGCGGTGTTCGGACTGGCCGCCCGGCGGCTGAGGAGGAAGACGGCATGAAGCACGCCCTCGACACCGTGACGGCCTGGCTGGCCCGGGGTGTCATCGCCTTCCTCTACATCCCGATCGTCGTCGTGGTGGTGCTGTCGTTCAACGACTCCGAGGTCACGTACAAGTGGGCCGGGTTCTCCACCCGCTGGTACGGGACGCTCGCCGACAACACCGAGCTGCTGGCCGCGCTGCGGGTCAGCGCGGAGGTCGCCCTGATCTCCGCGACCCTCGCCACCGTGTGCGGGCTGCTCTCCGCGATGGGCATGGCCCGGCTGGCCAGACGCTGGAAGACCGTGTTCTCCGGCGGACTGTTCCTGCCGCTGATCATCCCGGAGATCGTGCTGGGCGTGGCCCTGCTCTCGGTCTTCGGCGCGATGGGCGCGGACCTCGGGATGACGACCCTGGTCCTCGGCCATCTGGTGGTGACGCTGCCGTACGCGTCGCTCATCGTCCTCGGCGCGTACAACGCGCTGGACTCCTCGCTCGGGGAGGCCGCGACCGACCTCGGCTGCAACCCCTGGCAGGCGTTCCGCCGGGTGACGCTGCCGCTGCTGCGCCAGCCGCTGCTCGCCGCGTGGCTGCTCTGCTTCACCATCTCGTTCGGCAACATCGTGATGTCCACGTTCACCAACGGCATCGGCTCCACCACCCTGCCGCTGCGGGTCTACTCGATGCTCAAGGGCGGTCTGACGCCCGAGATCAACGCGCTGGGCACGCTGCTCGTGCTGTTCACGCTGCTGATCATCCTCGGTGTGGGCCTGCGCCAGATGCGCCAGGTGCTGCTCGGCGGAAAGCGCGGCTAGCTCCCCCGGCGCCCCGCCCCCGTCGCCGTTCTCCGGCACCACGGCACCACGGCCTTCCGGCCCCTTCCCAGGACCCGCACCACCCGGCCCGCTCCCCTCCCCGGCTTCCTCATTTCGCGAAAGGCACACCCTCATGCGTACGAGAAGAGTCCCCAGAACCGTCCTCGCCGCCTCCGTCGCCACCGTCACCGCGCTCGTCGTCACCAGTTGCGGCGGCTCGGGGTCCGACTCCGGCTCCGGCGGCGGGAAGAAGCTGAACATCTACGCCTGGGCCGGGGAGATCCCCGAGTCGGTGGTGAAGAAGTTCGAGGCGGAGACGGGTATCAAGGTCACCCTCGACACGTTCGACAGCAACGAGACCATGACCGCCAAGCTCAGCTCCGGTTCGGCGGGCTACGACCTGGTGGAGCCCAGCCAGTACACCGTGCAGCAGCTCATCGGGCAGAAGCTGATCCAGCCGCTCGACCACGCGCGGATCAAGGGCATGGACAACCTCGCGGAGAAGTTCCGCGACCCGTCGTACGACAAGGGCAACAAGTACAGCGTCCCGTGGATCTGGGGCACGACGGGCTTCGCGTACAACGACAAGTGCGTGGACTCGGCGACCAGCTGGAAGACCCTGTTCGACAAGAAGTACCAGGGCAAGGTCTACATGCTGGACAACATGCTGGCGGCCTACATCGCCGGTCTCCAGGTCACCGGCGCCCGCGCCACCAGCACCGACGAGGGCGAGATCAAGGCGGCCACCGAGGCGCTGGAGGACCAGAAGGACATCCTCGCGGGCTACAACTCCACCAACTACCCGCAGTTGCTGTCCACCGGGCAGGCGTGCGCGGCCCAGGCGTGGAGCGGCACGGCGATGGCGAAGGTCGTCGCCGCCAACGAGAACGTCCACTACGTCATCCCCGAGGAGGGCGGCTCGATCTGGACGGACGGGCTGTCCATCCCGAAGGGCGCGAAGAACACGGACGCGGCCTACGAGTTCATCAACTTCACGCTGCGTCCCGAGATCGCGGCCATGGCCACCGACGACGGCGGCAGCGCCAGCACCAACGCCAAGGCACGTGAGTTCATCAAGGACAAGAAGGCGCTGGACAACCCGGCCGTCTACGCGAGCGACGAGGCCATCAAGAACGCGGACTTCCTGCTCGACCCGGGCACCGCGATGAAGCACTTCCAGCAGGGCTGGACCAAGGTGAAGGCGTCCTGACATGACAGCCACCCTGAAGGACCCCCGCTCCCCCGCCCAGGCCACCGCGCCCGCGGTGCGGCTGACCGGGGTCGGCAAGACATTCGGCGGCACCCCGGCCGTCATCGACGTGACCCTCGACATCCGGACGGGCGAGTTCTTCTCGATCCTCGGCCCGTCGGGCTGCGGCAAGACGACCCTGATGCGGATGATCACCGGCTTCGAGACGCCCAGCGAGGGCACCGTCGAACTCGACGGGGCCGACTGCACGGGCGTACCGCCGCACAAGCGCGACCTCAACATGCTCTTCCAGAGCTACGCGCTGTTCCCGCACCTCGACGTCAGTGAGAACGTCGCCTTCGAGCTGAAGGTCCGCAAGTCCCGGCCCAAGGCCGAGATAGCGCAGGCCGTACGGGAGGCGCTCGCGCTCGTCCGGCTCGACGGGTACGGGGACCGGACCATCGGCCGGCTCTCCGGCGGCCAGCGCCAGCGCGTCGCCATCGCGCGGGCCCTGATCGGCCGTCCCTCGCTGCTGCTGCTGGACGAGCCGCTCGGCGCGCTCGACCAGAAGCTGCGGGCCGAGATGCAGCTGGAGCTGAAGAAGATCCAGCGCGAGGTCGGCGTCACCTTCGTCACCGTCACCCATGACCAGGAGGAGGCGCTGACCATGTCCGACCGGATCGCGGTCATGGACGGCGGCCGGGTGCTCCAGGTCGACACCCCCGAGGCGATCTACGAGCGGCCCGCGACCCGCTTCGTCGCGAACTTCATCGGCACCTCCAACTTCCTGACCGGCACCCTCGGCGGCGGACGGCTCGGGGTCGACGGGCTCGGGAACATCGCGGTCCCCGACGGGCACGGCCACCCCGACGGCACCCCCGTCCATCTGGCCGTCCGCCCGGAGAACGTCCGGCTCGCCCGCGCCGGCGAACCGCTCCAGGACTGCCCGGTCCGCGCGGACGCCACCCTCCAGCAGATCGTGTACCTCGGCAACGCCACCCGCTACCACCTCGCCCTCGCACACGGCGGCGACTTCGTCGCCGAGGCCCGCGGGACGGATGTGAGCGGTCTGCGGATCGGTGAACAGGTCGTCGTCGGATGGCACCCCCGGCACTCCCGGGTGCTGGCCGAATGAGCGCGCCCAGGCCGCCCGCACCCGCCCCGTCCCACGCCAGCAAGGAGATACGACCGTGAAGGTCGCCGCAGCCCAGTTCGCCCCCACCGCCGACGCGGCGGCCAATCTCGCGGTCATCGAGGAGATGGCCCGGGACGCCGCCGCGGCGGGCGCCGAACTCGTCGTCTTCCCCGAGGAGTCGATGGTCCCCTCGGACGCCGACGAGTCCGAGGAGGTCCCGCTCCGTGAACTCGCCGAGAAGCACTGGCCCGCGTTCCTCGAAGGGCTCGCCCGGATCGCCACCACCCACGGCATCGCGGTGATCGCCGCCGGTTTCGAGGACAGCGGCGAGGCCCTGCCGTACAACACCATGGCCGCCGTGGACGCGAGCGGTGAGGTGCTCGGCCTCTACCGCAAGATGCATCTGTACGACGCCTTCAACTACAAGGAGTCCCGCAAGGTCCAGCGCGGCGACACCGGCCCCGTCGTGGTCCGCATCGGCGACTTCAACGTCGGCCTGGTGAACTGCTACGACGTGCGCTTCCCGGAGTTCACCCGGTCGCTGGTGGAGATGGGCGCGGATCTGCTGGCGGTCTCGGCCGCCTGGGTCAAGGGTCCCCTCAAGGAGGACCACTGGGCGACGCTGGTGCGCACCCGGGCCATCGAGAACACCTGCTGGGTGGTGGCGTCCTCGCTGACCACACCCGACTGCATCGGGATGAGCATGGCCGTCGACCCGCTCGGTGTGGTCCGGGCCGCCCTCGGCGAGGAGGAGCGCTCGATGCTCGTCGTCGACGCCGACAAGGACCGGATCGACCGGGCCCGCACGGTCCTTCCCGTGCTCCGCAACCGCCGCATCATCATCGGACCGAGGTGACCCCCGTCATGCCGCTCGACCTGCGTGAACTGCCCGCCCCCCTCGACGGGGAACTCGTCGAGAAGCTGCGGAGGGTGGACTTCCCGACCCTCGGCCACTATCTGGAGGAGGGCTTCTGCGACCCGCTGCTCCAGCGTCAGGCGGGGACCGACCGGATCGTCGGCCGGGCCGTCACCGTACGCATCACCGCCACCGACTCCACGATGCTGCATCACGCCGCCGGGCTGGTCGGGCCCGGTGACGTGGTGGTGGTCGACTGCGGCGGCGACCGGCGGCACGCGCCGCTGGGCGAGGTCGTCGTCAACGCGCTCGCGTCCCGTGGCGCGGCGGGCGTCGTCGTGGACGGCCTGTGCACCGACATCGACGCGCTGCGCGCGCTCGCGCTGCCCGTCTACGCGTACGGACGCACCGCGCTGACCACCAAACTGCACGGCATCGCGGACGGTTCGCTGTGCGCGCCGGTCGTCTGCGGCGGTGTCCCGGTGCAGGCCGGCGACATCGTCCTCGGTGACGCCAACGGCGTGGTCATCGCGTCCGCCGCCCGGCTCGCGGCCGTCGTGGAGGAGGCCCTCGACGACGACGCGGAGGAACCCGCCCTTGTCGCGCAGCTGTGGCAGGGCAAGCCGCTGGGCTCGCTGACCGGCGCCACGGAGACACTTCAGCGGCTGCGCTGACCTCCCGCGTTCCCCCGGCGGCCGGTCCAGGACGCCGGGTCATCACTCCCCACCGGGTGCGCCCCGCACCACATCCACCCCCCGAAAGGACCATCGTGCTCCTCAAAGCCGCCGTCAACGGCGGGCGTTCGCGAGACGAGCGGCCCACCGTCCCGGTCACCGCCGCGCAGATCGCCGCCGACACCGTCGCCGTGCTCGCGGCCGGCGCGGACGTCGTCCACTTCCATGTCCGCACCCCGGACGGCGGCCAGACGATCCGGCCGGACGCCCTCGCCGAGGTGCTGTCCGCGATCCGCGCGGTCGCCCCGGACGCCGTCGTCGGCACCACGACGGGTCTGTGGACCTGCTCGGGTCCCGAGGAGCGCTACGAGCTCGTCAAGTCGTGGGAGACGCTGCCCGACTTCGCGTCCGTCGCGTTCAGCGAGGAGGACGCGGCGCGGACCGCGGAACTGGTCGTCGAGCGCGGCATGGTCCTGGAGAGCGCGGTGTGGACGATGGACGACGTCCCCCTGCTGCTGGCGTCACCCACCCTGCACGACAACGTCCGGATCCTGATCGAGCCGCTGGAGGAGGACCCGCAGGAGGCCGTCGCGGCGGCCCGCGCCATGGCCGCGCGCATCCAGGAGGCCGGGGTGACCTGCCCGATCCTCTACCACGGCGACGGCCCGACCGTCTGGCCCCTGGTACGGGCGGCCATCGAGGACGGCCATGAGACCCGGGTCGGCTTCGAGGACGGGACGGACCTCCCCGACGGCACGGACGCCCCGGACAACGCGGCCCTCATCCGCGCCGCGCGCGCCCTGGCCGCCCGCTGACCGGCTCCCGTGCGGGGCCGCTGAGGGCCCCGCACGGGAGTCCCACAGCCGCTGGCGCGGTGAGGGGTACGGGGGACCGCGCACCCCACGCGTACCCGCACCGGACGGGGGACGCCCGACCGGATCACCCCGACGGCAGCCGCAGGTCCCAGCACCGGTGCCGGGCCGCCGCCCGCTCGGCGTACGCGCGGAACGCGGGTCCGCCGAAGCTCTCCCCGCCCTTGGACCCCGGCGGACGCGCGGCGCCCGCGTCGGGCGGGACGGCGCCGATGAACAGCGCGCGCTCGCTGTCACCCGGGCATGTCGCGCTCGCCCAGCGGATGTTGCGCTCGGCGCCCGCGTCGGAACGCCGGTACGGCAGCCTGACGTCGTCGCGTTCCTGCCGCGCGTACAGGTCGAAGTGGGCGGTGAAGACATAGGGCGTGTCGAAGTGGGCCGACGCCCAGACATCGCAGCGCTCGTACAGGGCGCCCCTGCCGACGGGCGTCTCCCGGACCAGGTCCAGGCGTTCGTCCCGGGCGAGAGGCAGCCCGGCGCAGGTGCTCTGGGCGTGTGTGGCCAGCCGTGTCCCGTGCACATAGGGCAGTTTCCGCAGCGGCGCACCGCCGGTCGCCTCGCAGCCCCAGCGGCGCGCGGCCTTGGTGGCCGTGGCCGTGCCGAACCGGGCCCAGAACACGTCCTCGCCGCGCCAGGAGCTCGTCCGGCTCTCCCGGTCCACGGGAGCGTGGTCCTCGCGCCCGGTGTACCCCTCGACCATGACCGAGACGGCGTTGCCGTCGTCCCGACAGGGGAGCAGCAGCCGGATCGTGCGGCCGTCGGCCGCGCCCCGCCAGCCCCCGGGCAGCGGGGCGGGGTGCCAGGGGCCGTCGAAGGACGGGAGGAGACGCCGTCCCGTCCCGGTGGTGCGGGCACCGGGCCGCAGCAGTGTCACGCGTACCACCGTCAACCGCTCGCCCAGCAGGCACACATACGCGTCGCGGCCCTCGGTGCGGTCCTCGCGCAGCGGTACGGACGTGTGCAGGCCCTCGAACAACTGGCTCCTCTCGTACGCCAGCAGTCCGCCGCAGAAGGACTTCATGGAGTCCTCGAAGCGCCAGCGGGCCGCGGTACCGCTCTCCCGCCACCAGATCCAGACCGCCAGCAGACACAGCACCAGCGTCCCGGCCGTCCAGGTGGCCACCCGCGTCACCGTCGCACGCACCACGCCCATCGGTCCCCCCGTCTCCCACCGACGGCCCCGCCGCCGAATTGACGTGCCCTTGCCCGTCCGGCCACGCCCCCTAACCTTCGCGGCGGCCAGCGAGCGCGCGGCCACGGATGCCGCGGCCGTTCGACCTGGCCCGGTTCCGCCCGACTCCTTTGATCTTGGGGAGGGTTGGGGCACGCTACGGGTACGGATGGACGACTTCCTAGGGGGACGTGTGACGACACGCCGGATCTTTCTGACCGCGGGCGCGGGTACGGTCGCGGTGGCGGGTACGGGGGCGGGCGCCGTACCGGCGAGCGCGGCCGGGGCGGCAGGCGCTCCGGCCGAGCCGGTGTACGACGTACCGCTGGGCATCGCGATGGAGGGCTACCGGAGCGCGTTCCCGGTGCGCTTCCTGCGGATGGTCAACCAGGGCGAGACGGTCGACATGGCCTATCTCGACATCGCCCCGTCGGCGCCGGTGTCCGGCCGCACCGTCCTGCTGCTGCACGGCAAGAACTTCGACGGCGGTTCCTGGACCCCCACCGCGCGGGCACTCGCCGCCGCGGGCCACCGGGTCGTCGTACCGGACCAGATCGGTTTCGGACGCTCGTCCAAGCCCGCACTCGACTACGGCTTCGGGCTGCTCGCGGGGAACACCGTGGCGCTGCTGGACCACCTCGGCGTCCCGGTCGTGGACGTGGTGGGCCATTCGATGGGCGGCATGCTCGGGGTCCGGTTCGCCCTGGAACACCCCGCACGGACGCGGCGATTGGTGCTGGCGAACCCGGTGGGCCTGGAGGACTACCGGGAGCTGGTGCCCGCGCACACCACCGAGCGGCTGTTCGCCGACGAGCTCGCCAACACCTCCATCGCGGGGATACGGGCGTTCTACCGCTCGTACGTGGTGACCTGGCGGCGGGCCTACGAGCGGAACGTGGAGCTGCGGCACCGGATCACGCTCAGCGCGGAATACCCGCGCTGGGCGCTCGCCTCGGCGCGGACCTATCAGATGGCGTACCACCAGCCGGTGGTCCAGGATCTGCCGTCGCTGCGGCTGCCGGTGCTGCTGGTGATCGGCCAGGAGGACCGGGCCGCGGTCGGCAAGTCGTACGCGACCCCCGAGAACCGGGCGAAGCTCGGCAACTTCCCAGTCCTCGGCAGGCTGGCCGCCGCGGCGGTCCCGGGCGCCCGGCTGGTGGAGCTGCGCGGTGTGGGCCATCTCCCGCATCTGGAGGCCGGGCGGCGCTTCGAGCGCGAGGTGCTGTCCTTCCTCGGGTGAAGGAGGTGCGGTGAGGGGACGGCTTGACCTCAAGTTCGCTTGAGGGGACAGGATTCGGGACATCGGAGGACGGGAAAGACCCGACCCCGCACCCCAGGAGCAGTCATGCCGTCCACCGACACCGGCTTCTACTCGATCATCGACCACACCGTCGACGGCCCCGCCACCCAGACCGAGCTCGTGAACGCCTTCGCCGAGGTGCAGGAGCGGTGGGTGCGCTTCTACCCCGGGTACCGTTCCGCCCGGTTCCATGTCAGTACGGACGGCACCCGGGTCTACAACATCGTGCACTGGGACACCGAGGCGGACTACCGCAACTTCGTGGAGACGTCCGACACGGAGGGGCGGATGGCCGCGATCGGGGCGGCTCTGGCGGGCCTCTCCGGCACGGCCGAACCCCGGATGACCGGCGTGCCCACGTACACGGTCGTCCGTGAGGTCGGCCCCGGGCCCCAGGCCTGACCCCGCCCCGCGGCCACCTTCGCGCGTCCTCCCGTACCTCGGTCCCCGAGTCCCCGAGTCCCCGAGTCCCCGAGTCCCCGAGTCCCCGAGTCCCCGAGCGGATCGTGACAGGCGTCCTGTCGCGGTCCGCTCGTGTCGTCCCGCCACCGCAACCACGGCACCGCGCACACGGCACGCCAGCGCAACCGCCCCGCCCCGCCCCGCCCCGCCCCCGACAGGAATCCCCGGCCGGGTGGGGAACCCGGCGGGCCCGTGATCCGACTACTGCGGCGTGGGAGGGCGAACGCCCGTCGGGCCCACCCTGCCGCGGCGGAACGAGGGATGTGGGATGGGCGGACTGGACATGTGCGTCAAGGAGTTGGTGTGCCGGCACGGCCGGGTGGAGGCGGTCACCGATGTCGATCTGGAGATCGCCGCCGGTGAGCGGGTGGCGCTGACGGGTACCAACGGATCGGGCAAGACCACCTTGCTGCGGGCGGTGCTCGGGCTCCATCCGCAGGCGCGGGGCTCGATCCTGGTCGGCGGCCGGGGCACCGGTTCGGCGGCCGACTGGGCCTGGCGGCGGCGCGCGTGTGCGTGGATACCGCAGAAACCGGCGGCCGGACGGTTCCCGATGCTCGGGTCCGAACTGCTGGCCAGCGGTACCGCGCCCCGCGAGGCGCATGAGGCGGCGGACCGGCTCGGGGTGGGAGCACTGACCGAGCGCCCCCTGCACACCCTCTCGGGCGGGCAGTTGCAGCGGATGTATCTGGCGCGGGCGGTCGGCTGTGTCGCCGCCGGGGCCGGGGTGCTGCTGGCCGACGAGCCCACCGCCGCCCTCGACTTCGACGGGCAGGAGGAGGCGGCGGACGCCCTCACCTCCCTGCCGGTGACCCTGGTCGTGGTGACCCACGACCGGGCGATGGCACGACGCTGCGACCGGGTGCTGGAGATGGCCGCCGGGCGGCTGCGGGAGGTCCGGTGAACCTCGCCACCACCGATGTCGGCGCCCTGCTGGAGCTGCTGCCCGTACAGCGGGCCGGGGCCGCGCTGCTGCTGGCCGCGATCGGGCTCCCGGTGATCGGGGTGATCATCGTCGGGCTGGACATCATGCCGGTCCGGTTCGCGATGATGCATGTGGCGCTGCTGGGGGTCGCCGTCGGGCTGATCACCGGTCTCGACCCGATGCTGTGCGCGCTGGTGGCCTGTGCCCTGTCCGGCGCGGGCATCGCGCCCCTGGCCCGTACGCCCGACGGTCTTTCGGGAGCGATGGGGCTGCTGATGAGCCTCGCCATCGCCGCCGCGCTGCTGCTGCTCGCCGTGTCGGGGGTGAACGCGTCCGGTGCCTTCGCCCTGCTGTGGGGGTCGATCCTGTCGGTGGGCGGCATGGACCTGGTGGTGCTCGGCGCGCTCGCCGTCGTCGTACCGGGCCTCTTCTGGTGGCGGCGCCGGGACATCGGACTGCTGTTGTACGACCGGGAGCTGGCGCAGTGCTCCGGGGTACCGGTCAGGGCGCTGACCACGGTCCTGCTGGTGTTGGTCGCGGTCGCGGTGGCCGGGGCGATCAAGCTGACCGGCGCCCTCCTCGTCGACGCCCTGACCCTGCTGCCCGCGCTCGCGGCCCGCCGGCTGGGCAGCTCGCTGACGTCGATCACCCTGTGGGCGGTCGGCATCGGGATCGCCGTCAACCTCACGGGGTTCCTGCTGGCCCTGTGGCTGGACTGGCCGCCCGGCCCGGTCCTCGTCCTGACGGCCGGGGCGGTCGTCCTCGCCGTGCATTTCCTACCCGAACGGAGAACCAGCTCATGGCGCGCACCCGCGTCCGTACGTCTTCCCTCCTCGCACTGAGCACGGCGCTGGCCCTGGCCCTGCTCACCGGCTGCGGCGACAGCGGCACCGCCACCGCCTCCGGGGACGGCGGGCACCAGCACGACGGGCAGCCCCGGGTGGTCGTGACGACCACCTGGGAGGGTGCCTTCGCGAAGGCGGCGGGGGCCGAGGACATCAAGGTCATCGTGCCGCAGTCGGTGCACCACGCCCCGGACTACGATCCGAAGCCGTCCGACCTGGCGGCCGTCGCGAAGGCCGACTTCGTGCTGTACGCGCCGTTCGAGCCGTACGCCGAGAAGATCAAGGAGGCGGCGGGCTCCGACGCGGAGCTGGTCGAGGTGAAGCTCGACAACGACCCCGGCCGGGCGGGCGCCGAGATCACCCGGCTCGGCAAGCTGTTCGGCACCGAGGACCGTGCCGCGAAGGGGAAGGCCGCGATCGGTACGGAGTACGACAAGCTCGGCAAGGAGCTGCGGGCGCTGTGGGCGGGGGGCAAGGCCCCGACCGCCGTCAGTCAGGTCTTCACCACCTGGGCCACGGGGCTGGCGGGCGCCACCACGGTCGGCACCTACGGGCCCGAGGCGGTGACCCCGGGACAGCTCGCGGACCTCTCCGCCGAGAAGCCCGCCCTGGTGGTGGACAACGCCCATATGGCGACGGGTGCCGTCCTGCCCGACTCCGGTGCCCGGCAGGTGACGATCGCCAACTATCCGGGGGACGACCTCGATCTGCTGGCGGTCTACCGGGACGCGGCGGCTGAGCTCAGGAAGGCGCTCGGCGCGGGCTGATCCGCGGGGGTCCGGTCCGGGTCCGGGGCCGAGTCCAGCCATGGGTCCGAGGCCCGGCGGCGTGCGCGCGCCGCCGGGCCTCTCGTTCGACCGGTGGCGAGGAGACTCAACCGGTCGGATGAGAACTCAACCGGTCGCGACGAGGGGGGCTTTGCCGTCGTCGGTCTGCCGTACGGCGCCGGTGTCCGGGGCCGGGGACGCGGCGATACGTTCCCGCAGGGCCGCCCGGTCGGGCTTTCCCGCCGGGGTCAGCGGAAGTTCCCCGACGAGCAGCAGCCGCTCGGGGAACTTCCGCCGTTCCAGGCCGCGCAGCTCCAGATGCGCGCACAACTCGGCCAGACTCGGGGGGTGTTCGCCCCGGGCGACCACACAGGCGGCGAGCCGCTCGCCGGTGACCGGGTCCGGGACACCGACGCACACCACGTCACGGACGAGCGGATGGGCGACGAGTTCACGTTCGACCTCGGCGGGGCTGATGTTGGCGCCGCCCCGGATGACGATGTCCTTGAGCCGTCCGACGACATGGAGGACGCCGTCCGGGTCGAGGAAGCCGAGGTCACCGGTGCGGACCCAGCCGTCGGGGGTGCGGTAGCGGGCGTCGAGGTCCGGGGAGGCGACGTAGCAGAGCGGGGTCATCGGGCCGCGGGCGACGATCTCGCCGACGGTTCCCTCGGGCAGTGGTTCATGGGTGCCGGTGTCGGTGATGCGGATGTCGGTGACGCGGGGGTCCGGGCGTCCGGCGACGACTCCCGGGCCGGACATGGGCGGGGTGCCGTCCTCGGTCGCCAGGCCGGTGTGGCAGTTGACGCCGTCGGCCGAGCCGTAGAGGTTGACGACGGGGCAGCCGAAGGCGTGCGCGGCGTCCCGCGCGGTCCGCTCGTCGAGCGCGGAACCGCCGAGGACCAGGGCGGTCGGGGCGGGCAGCGCGGCGCCGTCGCCGTCGAGCCGGTCGAGCATCATCCGCACCATCGTCGGCACCCCGAGGACATGGGTGGGTGCGTGCTCGCGGACGGCCGCCAGGGCGGCCGCGGGGGTGAAGTGGTCGAGCAGGACGAGTGTGCCGCCGTGCCGGGCCAGGGTGACCGATGTGCCGTTGGACCCGAAGGCGGAGGCCAGCGGCACCAGGAACAGACAGCGCGGCGCGGTCCCGTCGGGTGTCAGCGAGGCGAGGAAGTTGCCCCGGCCGCCCGCGAGGGCGTTGTGGGAGTAGGCGACCATCTTCGGCTCGGCCTCGGAGCCGGACGACACCAGGATGCGGGCCGGACCGTCCGGGTCGGGCCGGGCGGGGACGAATCCATCGGCGTCGGACCGCAGCAGCGCGGCGAAGGGGACCGTGCCGTCGGGTGCCGTACCCGGTCCGGCGGCGACGACGTGCCGCAGCGCGGGCAGGGCGGGGAGCAGATCGCGCAGGTCGTCGGCGTGCCGGGCGCCCCGGTGCTCGGTCGCGGCGATGACGGCGACGGCCTCGGCGCGCCGCAGCAGACTCTCCGCCTCCCGGGTGCCGCGGCCGACGGGGAAGGGCAGGGCGACCGCGCCGAGCGCGGCGAGGGCCAGGTCCGCGATGACGGCGTTGCGGTTGTTGGGGAGTTGGACGCCCACGATGTCCCCCGGGGCGATGCCGAGGGATCTGAGTCCGGTGGCGAGACATCGCACCTTGCGGTCCAGGGCGGTGTAGCAGAGCTTGCCCTTGGCGTCGATGACGGCGGTGCGGTGGAGGTCCGCGATCTGCCGGGCCCGGAACAGGCTGTACAGGTCGAGGCCGGGGCAGGTGCCGTCCAGGACCCAGGAGCGGCGCAGCGCGGCGGGCAGCAGGTCGTGCAGGGTGACGGTCATCCGAGGCTCCAGGGGTCGGGAACGGCGGGGGCGCCGTGCGCGTCATGGGTGATCGCGCCGGGGAAGCGGGGGTCGTCGCGCAGCCGGGCGAGGTCGGTGGTGACGGGGGTGGCGGTCAGTCCGCGCTCGCGCAGCCGGGTGAGGGCGTCCGTGGTGGACAGGCCGTCCAGGTCGTGGCGGGCGGCCTCGGCGGCGCAGGTGTCGGCGGGGGCGATCCAGCCGTCGGCGGTGCGCAGCGGTCGGCGGAACCCGGCGGGCGGCCGGGGGTCGGCGCCGCGGGCCGCGCGCCGCAGGGCGGGGGCGGTGAGGGTGTCGGCGGCGCCGAGCAGGGACGAGTCGGCGCGGACGCCGTGTCCGGTGCGCAGCCGCAGCAGGAGTCCGGCGAGGACCGCTTCGGTGCCGTGCAGCGCGCCGAGCACGTCGAGCAGGGTCATCAGCGAGGGTGCCGGTGGCTCGTCGGCGGGCCGTACGGCGGCGCCGACGCCGGTGCGGGCCTGGACCATGAAGTCGGTGCCCATGGGGGCGTCGTGGAGGCGGTCGGCCCAGCCGCTGGTGTAGGCGTAGACGAGGCCGGGGTTCGCGGCGGTGAGATCGGGGTGGTCGAGGCCGAGCGCGGCGGCCTTGCCCGGGGCCCAGTTGTGCAGGAAGACATCGGCCTGGGCCGTCATCGCGCGCAGTGTGCGGCGGTCCCGGTCGGACTTGATGTCGATCTCCACGGCCTTCTTGCCCCGGTTGAGGGCGAGCCAGCGGGCGGAGACGCCGGAGCAGGTGGGCGGCATACCGCGCAGCGGGTCGCCGCCGGGCGGTTCGACGCGGATCACATCGGCGCCCAGCAGGCCCAGCAGATGGGCGGCCAGGGGCGCCTGGATGCGGCGCCCGGCCTCCAGCACGGTGAGTCCGGCCAGCGGGCGGGACGCGGAGGCGGTGGCGGGCAGCGGGCGGGTGCCGGGGGCCAGGAGGCGCAGCGACCAGGGGGCGGCGCCGTCGTGCTCGGCGGCCCGTTCGGCGGGTGTCCGCAGGACGCAGACCTCGGCGCCGGAGCGGTCGGCGGCTTCCTTGACCCGTGCCAGGGGGTGGGCCCGGGTCGTGGTGTGCAGGGCCTCGGGGAAGGGGGCGCAGGCGGTGGCGTAGCGGAACTGGAAGGGCCGCCAGCCCGCGCGGATCGCGTCGTCGGGGGCTTCCAGGACGCGCCAGAATCCGGCCCAGGCGGCCGGGTCGAGGGTCTCCAGTTCGAAGAGCAGGCCGTCGGACGAGGTGAAGGGCGGTCCGCCGGGGGCGACTTCGGCGGCCTCGCCCTCGTCCGCGCCGGCGGCGGCGAGGTACTGGGAGACGGTGAGCAGCGCGGCCCGGTCGGCGCTGGTGGTGACGGTGGCGGGGGCGGCGCCCCGGGCCTGGCCGACCAGGGTGGCGAGCAGTCCCTGGACGGTGAGGACGGCGGTGGTGGTGGCCGCCCAGTCGACGGCGAGGCCGCGCGGCCGTCCGTCGCGGCGGCCGTGCACGGCCATGACGCCGGTGGCCGCCTGCACGGTGGCCTCGTCGGTGAGTCCGGAGGCGGGCCCGGCGGACCAGCCGGTGACCGCGTGGACGGGTGCGAATCCGGCGCCCGCGAGGGTGGCGCGCCCGTCGCCCGGGTCCCTCGGGCCGTTGGTGCCGGTGCGCGCGCCGAGCAGCCGCAGCCGCTCGGTGACGACGTCCATGATCGGGGGCGGTCCGCAGGCGTCGAAGCGCAGCGCGTCGAGCGGCCGGACGGTCCTGGTGGGTTCTGGTGGCACCTTTCCCTCTCCTCGTCGTGGCGGGGGCGGTGGCCGTCCCCGCCCGGGTTCGTTCGGGGCGGCGGGAACCCGGGAGCGTCCGCGCCCGACCAGTTCCACGGGCAGGGAGTCGGACAGGCGTTCCCCTGGGTTCCCGTGAGGTGGAGGCGAACAGTGGTGGACACGGGCCGGGGTGGCGGGGACGGTTCCGCGCGGAGCGGTACGGGAGAACAACCTCCCGTGGTGGAACATGACTTGCGGGAGCGGGTGGCACGGTTCGTGACGGCGGAGGTGATGCCGTGCGAGCCGGTGCTGGACGCGGGCGGACCCGCCGCGGCCGCCGTGCTCGGCGGGTTGCGGGACCGGGCCCGCGCCGAGGGCCTGTGGGCGCTGCCGCTGCCCAAGGAACTGGGCGGTGGCGGTCTGCCGCTGCGCGCGTACGCGGCGCTGGCCGAGGCGGAGGGCGCCAGCGACCACGGACCCGCCGCGCTGGGCTCCGCCCCCCTGCTCGATGTCACCATGCTGAGCCGTCACGCGGGGCCCCGGGTCCGCGCGGAGCATCTGCGGGACCTGGTCGCCGGGCGGACCCGGAGCTGTTTCGCGATGACGGAACCGGATGTCCCGGGCACCGATCCGACCCTCACCGCCACCCGGGCCGAACGGCTGGCGGACGGCGGCTGGCTGGTCACCGGCCGCAAGTGGTTCACCTCCGGGGCCGCGGACGCCGGTCTCGTCACCGTCCTCGCCCGTACGGGCGGTGCGCCCGGCGACCGGGCGGGACTGTCCCTGCTGCTGGTGCCGACCCGCTCACCGGGCTTCCGGGTCGTCCGCGAGCTGCCGGTGTTCGGCGCCTCGGGCCAGTACGAGATCGCCCTGGACCGGGTCGAGGTGCCGGGGGACCAGCTGCTCGGCGAGCCGGGCGCGGCACTCGCAGTCGTGGGGGAACGCCTTCAGCTCGGCCGGGCCCTGCGGTGCCTGCGCTGGCTGGGGCAGGCCCAGCGCGCGTTCGATCTGCTGTGCCACCGGGCGGCCACCCGGACCGGTTCGCAAGGCCCCCTCGGGGATCACCAGTTGGTGCAGCAGCACGTGTTCGACGCGCTCCTCGCGCTGCGCACCACCCGGCCGCTGGTCCATGAGGCGGTGGCGCTGATCGACGCGGGTCGGGACGCCCGTACGGAGGTGGGGCTCGCCAAGGTGGCCGCCGCGCGGATGCTCCAGCGGGTCACGGACTCCGCGATCCAGATCCACGGCGCGGCCGGACTGGGCCCGGACACCCCGCTGCCCGCGCTGTTCCGCACCGGGCGGGCGGCCCGGGTCCTCGACGGGCCGGACGAGCTGCACATCACGTCGGTGGCGCGCCGGGTGCTGCGGGGGTACGGGACCGGCGCGGCCGGGTCGGGGTGAGGTCCGGCCGCGCCGTACTCGGGTGGGTCCGCGCACCGGACCGGCTCCGCTGCACGCGGGTGGGGTCCCCGCGCCCGGGTGAGACGCTGCACTGGGGGCTCGGGTCGGCGGCCGGGTAAGGTCCCGGGCCCGGGTGGGGTCGGCGGCGCGCGAGCGAGGTGTCCCGGGACCCGGCTGGTGTCGCTACACCTGGGTGAGGTCGGCCGCGCCCGTGAGCGCGGCCAGCGCGAGCGCCAGGAAGAAGTCACCCCAGACCAGTTCGTGCCGGACGGCCAGGCCCCGGGGGGCGTCGTAGCAGCCGTCGAGCAGCATCCCCGCCGGGCGCCCCGGCCGCGGTTCGCTCAGATGGTCGCGCACCAGCCGTTCCAGGATCGCCCCGGCCCGTCGCGCGTACGTCCGCGCGTGGGGTCCGGGGACCCGGGCGAGCTTCAGCAGGGCGACGGCGGTGATCGCGGCGGCCGAGGTGTCGAGGGGACCGTCCGGCCGGTCCGTGTCGGCGTACGGGACGAGCGGCCCGGTCAGGACGCCCCCTTCGGTCAGGAGGCGTTCGACCGTCACCGTGAGATCGCCGGGCACCCGGGCGGCGACCTCGGGGCGCAGCAGGGCGTCCGCGACGGCCAGCAGCAGCCAGGCCGGACCCCGGCTCCAACCGGGTCCGGGGTCCTCGCAGGGCCGCCAGCCGGTCGCGGTGCGCCGCCATGCGGGCCGGAACGGGGCCCGGACCGGATCCCGGGGCGTGTCCCTGAACGAGCCTTTCCCCAGGCATAGTTCGAGGTGCCGGTGCAGATGGGCCGCTGCTGCGGCGACACCATCGGGTCCGGGTCCGGGTCCGGGTCGGAGTCCGGGTCGGAGTCCGGCTGCGGCGTCGGCTACGGTTCCAACTACCGTTCCGCCTCCGGCTCCGGCTCCGGCCAGCAGCGGGACCATTCCCGGTACGCCGTCCACCCGGGCCAGCTCGCGGGGGCCGCCGAAGGCGTCTCCCCAGGGGACAATCCCCAACTCCGGTTCCCAGGAGTGCAGGCACGCGCGGGCGGCCCGGTCGCGGAGCGCGGCGGCAGCGGGGTCGTCCCCGGCCGGTGCCGTCCCATACCAGAGGATCAGGCCACGGGTGGCGGTGTCCGCGTCGGTCCAGGGCGCGAGACGGGCGGTGCACGCGGCGGCGGCCTCCCGGTCCGCGCGGTCACCGGTGAACCCGGCCCGCAGCCACAGCAGTCCGGCCCAGAACCCTCCCGTCCAGGAGCCGCGTCCGGTCGTCGTCCACCGGCCGTCGGCCGGGTCGGCGTACAGCGGGAACCGGGTGCCGACCTGGGCGCGGGTCACGGCGACCCGCTCGACCACATCGGCCAGCGCCCGATCGGCCCAGCCCGCGCCGGTGGCTGTGGCCGAGTCGATGGCTGCGGTCGCGCCTGTGGCCGGGTCGGTGCCCGACGCCGCCCCGGGGAACATGTCCGTGCTCACGTCCGGGTCCGCCGCTCCGCGCGCGCCCGGGTACGCCCCGGCGCCCGTACTCCCGCCCTCCGCGCCTCGCTCCCCGCCCGTCACGGGGCGGACTCCCGACGCTGACGCGTACGGCGGTCCCGGACGGCCCAGTGGCAGGCGACCGCGCCCGCCACCGCGAACTCCGCAGCGACGAGCAGCCAGCCGGTGCCGTACCGGTCGCCCTGCGCGAGGGTTCCGAACAGCGGCGGGCCCCAGGCGAATCCGGCGAAGAACCCCGCCGCGACGAGCGCCGAGTCCTGGCCCGCCCGGCCGGGCGCGGCCCGCTGCATCACGAGCACCATCGTGACGGCGTTGGCGGACACCGCGAACACACCGACCGCGACGGCACCGGCCCACACCAGCGGCGCGGCGGTGACCGCCGCCGCCAGCAGCAGCGCGGCCGGCACGGCGCCGGTCGCGAGCCAGCCCGGCAGCCACTCGGCGCGGCCGGGCCGCGCGGCCTTCGCCCAGCCCACCCGGCCGACGATCCCCGTCGCACCCAGCACCGCGACGAGGGCACCGGCGGCGGTCGGGGCCAGCCCCAGCCGCTGGGCCCCGAACAGCGCGAGATAGGTGTTCACCGAGGCGATCCCGGCACCCAGGAACAGCGAGAACACCGCGAGGGGCACCACAGGCCCGCCCGGCACCGGTACGGCTCCCCCGGGAACGGCGGGAGCAGCGGGGGCGGTAGGAGCGGTAGGGGCGGTAGGTGCTGCCGGGGCCGCTGAAGCCGTGGTGCCGGGCCGCACCGCCTCACGTACAGGAGATTCGGGGGCCGTCGGGTCGGGGGGCAGGGCGCGGGACGCCCAGAGCGCGGTCAGCAGCGCGACGCCCGCCGCCGTCCACACCGCGCCCCGCCAGCCGAGTCCGCCCGCGAGCGCGGCGAGGGGCAACCCGGCGGCGAAGGCGCCGAGTTGCACGCCGGACTGCTTCATCCCGGTGACCGCGCCGCGCCGCGCGGGCGCGACCGCCGCCAGGACGGCCTTGTTGGTGGCCGGATTGGCCAGTGCCTGCGGAATCCCGCCGAGCGCGACCGCGCCCAGCAGCATCCCGGCACCGGGCGCCGCGCCGATGAGGGCGAGCGCTGCGGCGGAGACGACCAGCAGGGCGACGAGGGAACGCCGCGGGCCGATCCGGTCGACGATCCGCCCGCCCGCCGGGGACAGCACGGCGGCGGTAACGAAGCCGATCGTCGTGGTCAGCCCCAGCAGCGTGGGCGACAGGCCCAAGTCGTCCACCAGGCGCGGGCCGAGCGCTCCGATCAGGAACAGCTGGAGCATCGAGAAGGCCATGGCGCAGGTGAGCAGCGCGGTGAGCCGCCGCTCCGCCCGACTGCCCGCCCGGCCGTCCGCCCCTGGTGGCGTCGTCGTTCCCGCAGACTCGCGCCCCGCCCCCACGAACCACTCCCCTTCACGCGGTCCCGGTTGCGGGACAGGGAGTCGGTCGGCCGAAAGGGCCGTCGGGTTCCCCGCGTTCACTGTGTTCCACGCCACACCGGAGCGCGGCGTTCCGGGACGGGTACGGAGGAATCACGGCAACCACACCGATAGCACGGACCCCGTGCGCGAACCGAACGCTGGTGCGAGGATGGGCCACCCATGACACCGGGCCGCTGCTGTCGAGTCGTACGGGCTGCGATGTTCGCAGCCGTCTGTGTGCTGCTCGCGGCCACCGGTCACATCCTCATGTCGGGTGCCGCGGTGCCCTGGTGGGCGATGGCCGCCGCGTTCGGCGGTACGGCCGGGGCCGGTTGGGCGCTCGCCGGGCGGGAACGCGGGCTGCTCGCGGTCACCGGGGCGGCGGTCGGCGTCCAGGCCGCGCTCCACGCCGGGTTCTCCCTCGTCCAGTCCGCCGTCCATCCGGCCGTGTCGGCCGGGACCTCGCTGACCCAGCAGTGTGCCGTGTACCTGACGTGCGGAAGCGGTACGGCGGCGGGACCGTCGCCGTCCGCCGCCGCGCGGGTCATGGCCGGGCCGGCCGCCGGACCGGTCTTCCCGACGGCGCGGCATGTCACCGGCGGCGCCGAGGCCCACGCCCACCACGCGCACCACGCCGCCCCTATGACGGACACCGCTGCTGCCGTACCCACCGCGAGCGCGCCGGGCGGCCACGACATGCTCGGTATGTCACCGGCCGGGATGCTCATCGCGCACCTCGTGGCGGCGGTGCTCGCCGGGCTGTGGCTGGCGTACGGCGAGCGGGCGGTGTTCCGGCTGCTGCGCTCCCTCGCGGGCCGGCTGCGGGCGCCCCTGCGGCTGCTCCTCGCGACGGCGCCGGTCCCCCGGCGGCCCCGGCTCCGGGTACGCCGCGCCCGCCGGGTGCGCGCGCCCCGGCGGCTGTTCCTCGTGCACGCCATCACCTCAAGGGGTCCGCCGACGGCGACCGCTGTCCTCTGACAGCCGGCTCCCCGAGCGCGCGACGGCGTCCACGCCCGCGCCTCGGACCTCGGCCTGCCCCGGGGGACTGCCGTCGAAAGGGTGCCCACCCGAAGCCGGGCACGGCGCTCCCGCCGAGCCTGGACGGCCCGGGAGGCACCCCGCACCGCGTTGCCGGAGTCACCGAGTACGCCCGGGCAAGTCCGCGCGTACGAGGGCGACTCCCCGTCCCGCGGCGTGCCGCGCCGGACGCCGTTCGCGGCCCGGCGCCACTCGACGACAGCCCCTGGCCACGGACCGCAACCGTCACCGGCCCGCCCCCACGCGGCGCCGGACACACGCGCACCCAAAGGACCTTGTGGCGATGATCCCTGCCCCGACCCCCCGACGACAGTCCTCCGACCTTCGCAAGCCCGTCCGGCACACCCCGCAGTCCGATGCCGTGGTGACCCGGCTGGCGCTCGACGCCCGGGACGGCGACCCCGAGCGGACCGACCGGTTCGTCCGCGCGCTCCACCGGGACGTATGGCGCTATGTGGCGTACCTCAGCGCCGATCCGCAGGCCGCCGACGACCTCACCCAGGACGTGTTCCTGCGCGCGCTGGTCGCCCTGCGCAGGTTCGAGGGCCGCTCCTCGGCCCGTACCTGGCTGCTGTCCATCGCCCGCCGAACCGTGGTCGACAGCCTGCGGCACGCCGCCGCCCGGCCCCGGCTGTCGGACCGGCACGACTGGCAGGACGCCGCGGAGGCCGCCCAGCCGTACGGTGTCCCCGGCTTCGAGGACGGCGTCGCCCTCGCGGAACTCCTGGCGGCGATCCCTGCGGAGCGCCGGGAGGCCTTCGTCCTCACCCAGCTGTTCGGCCTGCCGTACGCCGAGGCCGCCGAAGCCATCGGCTGTCCCATAGGGACCGTCCGCTCCCGGGTGGCCCGCGCCCGGTCGTCGCTGATCGCCCTGCTGACGGACGCGGAGACGCCTGCCCCGGCCCCGCAGGACGCCCCGCCGCCCCCTCAGGACCGCCCGAACCGTCCGAACCGGCAGGACCGTTCGGACCGCGCACGCGACCGGGCCCGGCATACGCGCCCGGCCGTCCGTACGTGGGCACCGGTGGCGGTTTCCGGCTGACCCGGCCGGCCCGCCGCGCCCGGCCGGCCCGGGTCACCTAGCGGGGCGGGCACCGCCGGGTGCCCGCCCCGCGCCTCGTCCCGGGGGCTTCGCGTGGGTCTCCGGCGTTCCGCGGCCCGGCGTCAGAGCAGGTCGGTGCGAGGGTCGATGGCCCAGTGGTTGGATCGCAGGAGCCGATCGGCGAAGGGCACGTCCTCCTCGCCCAGGAATCTGAATCCGAGGGCGCGGCAGATTCCGTTGGAGGGGGGGTTGGTTGTCGCCGGAAAGGCATGGATGAGGCCCCACCGGCCGTCGGTGCGGGCCAGTTCGAGCAGCGAGCGGGCGGCCCGCTTGCCGAGTGACCGGCCTTGGAACTCCGGCAGCACCATCCAGCCGATCTCGGAGAAGCTCCCGGCGTCGCTGTCGTGGGGCCACAAGGTCACGAGTCCCGCGACCACCGTCGGCTCGGCCTCGTCGGGCACGATCATCTTGGTCCAGTCGGTGCCCTCCTCTGTCCGCTGCACATCACGCCGGACCTTCGCCTCGATGCCGTCGCGCGGCAACGGGCCGCCCAGCTCGGCCATCATGACCGGGTCGCATCGCATCCGGACGTAGGCATCGAGGTCGCCGTACTCGACATCACGCAGCAGCACCCGTGTCACTCCTCTCACTGGGGACCTCGCCATCATGGCAGGCGCGGGCGGCCCGCCCGGCGGCGGACGCCCCCTGCCACCGGACAGCGGTGCCGACGCGGACGCCGGACGTCCGGGCAGGTCAGGAAGAGACCGGTTCGATGGGGAAGTTGGTGCGGAAGACGTGGTCGGGGTCGTAGTGCGCCTTGATCCCGCGCAGCCGCTCCAGGGTCGCGGGTGGGAAGGCGCGGGTGAGGGCCGTGCCGTGGTCGTGGGTCTCGAAGCTGAGGTACAGGGCGTCGGCGCCGAGGCGGTCCCAGGCGGCGTTCCCCTCGGCGGCGCGGCTCTCGCGCAGGACGGCCGAGAGGGCGAAGTTCTGGGTGCGGTGGGCGTAGGCGGTGGCGTCGGCGGGGGTGTCGTTGACGGCTCCGCCGACCGCGCGGATCTGGGCGTACGAGGTGAGCCCGTCCTCGAACATCCCGGCGAGGGCACGGGCGGTGTGCGGGTCGATGTGGTCGACCAGCGCCGATCGGCTGCGCTGGCGGGCCTGCCCCTGGTGGGAGGGCCGGGCGGGCGTCACGACGGCCGCGTAGGGCAGCAGATGGGCCCGCTGCTGGAGCACGGGGGCGAGTTCGAGGTAGGGCTGGAGGGCCTCGGCGGCCGCTTCGGTGTCGGCGCCCGCCCATACGGCGTAGGTCTGCGCGACGAAGCCGCCCTGTCTGCGCACCAGGGTGAGGAAGGGGGTCAGTTCGCGGGGTGCGTCCTCGGTGGTGCTCCCCCATGCCGAGAGGAACTCCGCCAGATCGGTGACCTCGTGGGCGAACAACGCGAAGACCACGTCGGCGAGTTCGGTGGCCTCGATGTCGAGCGAGGTGACGACGCCCATGTTGCCGCCCGCGCCGCGCAGCGCCCAGAAGAGGTCCGGGTGGTGGTCGGCGTCGGCGTGGACGGTGGTGCCGTCGGCGAGGACGACCTCGGCGCCGCGCACCCGGTCGACGGTCAGTCCGAAGGACCGGGCGAGCAGGCCGATGCCTGCGGTGGTCGCCAGTCCGCCGACCCCCACGTCACCGGAGTCCCCGGAGCTGATGGCGAGGGAGTGCGGGGCGAGGGCGGCGGCGACATCGCCCCAGCGGGCGCCCGCCCCGACCCGGACCAGGCGGCGGGCCCGGTCGACGACCTCGACACCGTCCAGGGCGCCCAGGTCGATGACGATCCCGCCGTCGTTGGTGGAGCGTCCGCTGATGCCGTGGCCGCCGCTGCGGACCGTGAGAGGTACGTCCTGGGCACGGGCCCAGCCGAGGGCTTCGGCGACCTGTGGTGTGCCCTGCGGGCGCAGGACGAGGCCGGGCGAGCCGGGCCACACATAGCTGGAGCGGAGCCCTTCGTACGAGTGGTCGCCGGGTTCCACGGCCCGGCCCGCGAGCGCCGGGGGCACACCGTCGTAGTCGATGCCCCCGTGGCGCCGGGCCAGTGCGGCGGCGGGCCGGACCCGGCCGCCCGGGGTGCCGGCGGCGGTGCGTTCGGCGGCGGCGGCCTCCCGCAGCGCGGGGGCGACCTCCTCGCCGAAGACGGCGAGGGTGCCGGGGTCGTCGGACCCCAGGATGAAGGTGCTGACGCCGTCCTCCAGGACCAGGCGCAGCAGCAGGTCGATCCACTGGGCGGGCGGTCCCTGGAAGGGTTCGGCGGAGGTGCCGAAGGCGCCGTTGATGTTGAGCAGCCGGGTGATCTCGCGGGGGTCGCGTCCGTGGGCGGCGGCCTCCTCGTCGATGATCGCGTTGCCCTCGGCGAGGCTGGGGGACTTCAGCATGGACCAGCTGGGCAGCCAGCCGTCGCCCTTGGCGGCGACCAGCCGCAGCATGCGGGGCTTGTACGCGCCGAGCCAGATCGGTACGTCATGGGCCGGGGCGGGGCCGCGTTTGGCTCCGTCGGCGGTGTGGAAGTCGCCGCGTATCCGCAGGGGTGTGCGGTCGTCGGCGGCCCAGATGCCGCGGATGATGTCGATGGCCTCGCCGAGCGCGGTGACGCTCTCACCGGGGGTGAGCACCCGGCCGCCCATCGCGCCGATGGCCTGCCAGAACGCGCCCGCGCCGAGCCCCAGGTCGATCCGGCCGCCGGACAGCAGGTCGAGTCCGGCCACCGAGCGGGCGAGGACGGCGGGGTTGCGCAGGGGGAGGTTGGTGACGTTGGCCGACAGATGGACCCGTTCGGTGCGGGCGGCGACCCAGCTCATCAGCGTCCACGCGTCCAGATGCGCGGGCTGGTAGGGGTGGTCCTGGAACGTCACCAGGTCGAGGCCGACGCGTTCCGAGTGGAGGGCGCGTTCCACGACGGCGTGCGGGTCGCGGTTGTCGGGGGTGAGGAACGACCCGAAGGTCAGGTCGTGCCCGTAGTCGGTCATCGCGGCCTCCGCAGACGGAACGGTCCGAGTAGGAAGTTTACTGTTCAACCATAACGTCGGACATGATCCCCCTCTTCCCGGCACCACCCAAGACGCCCCGGCACCGGCTCTCCGGCTCCGGCACCACCCACGGCGCCCCCGATCCGCCACCACTCAAGACGCCCCCAGCACCGCTCCGGCACCATCCCCAACACCTCCCGGCACCGACTCCGGCGCCACCCCCGCCGCTCCCCAACACCGTCCCTGACGCGCTCCGGCACCACCCGACACCTCCCGGCACCGCCTCCGGGGCGGCACAGGACCCCACCCGCGGCGCCACGCAGGGCACCCCGCCCCCGGCCGCCCAGCCCGACCGGCACACCGGACGGGGCGCCGTCGCCGCACGGCCACCCCCGCCCCGACAGCACCAGCAGCGCGGCACCGCCAGGGCGGCGGACCGGCACCCGGCTCAGCGGCAGGGACCTCTCGACGGACCGGCACCCGGACTCAGCGGCCCGAACCCCCCGGCGGGCGCAGCATCGGCGGCATGAGGGCGGTCGCGGGCCCCGCACGGAAGAGCGCGGCGGGTCTGCCGCCCGCGGAGGCCCGGCGGCGGCCGGTCGGGGCCAGGAAGCCTTCGGCGTCGGTCACCTTGCGGTGGAAGTTCGGGCGGTCCAGGCTGACGCCCCAGACGGCCTCGAACACCTCACGGAGCTCACTGACGGTGAACTCGGGCGGGCAGAAGCTGGTCGCGATGGTGGTGAACTGGAGCTTGGTGCGGGCCTGATCGACCGCGTCCCGCAGGATCCGGCCGTGGTCGAACGCCAGCCCTTCGGGGTCGTCGAGGAGTTCGTCCACCGGGCGCCAGACCGCGGCCCTGGCGTCCGATCCGGCGGTGGGCACGGGCAGGTCGGGCGCGATGGCGAGGTAGGAGCAGGTGACGATCCGCTGGTCCCGGGGATCGCGGTCCGGCGCGGAGTAGACCCCGACCTGTTCGAGGTGGAACCGCTCGGCGTCGAGACCCGTTTCCTCCCGCAGCTCCCGGACCGCGGTGCCGTCGAGCGTCTCCGCGCCGCGCAGGAACCCCCCGGGCAGCGCCCATCTCCCCAGGAAGGGCACGGTCCCCCGCTCCACCAGCAGCACATGGAGGACACCGGCACGGATGGTGAGGATCACCAGGTCGGCGGTGAGATGGACGAGCAGACGATCACGTCGTGTGGGGGTCACGGAACGGATACTAACTAATTGTTGGATTGACAATAAGCAGGGGCGGCACTTAAGTTCATTCTGACAAGAAGGGGGGCGGCCCTCTTCTCAGCGATCACCCGGGGGGCCGGAGTTCGATGATCGTCTCCGTTGATGTCGGCGCATCCACCACCAAGTCGGCCGTGCTGGCCGAGGGCACCGCGGACGCGGTCACCGTCCGGTTGCAGGGCTTCCCCGAGTGGCCGACAGCCCTGATGCTGGGCCGGGACGGCACCCTGATCACCGGCACCGCCGCCGCCAACCTCCGGGACGCGGCCCCGTACAAGGGCCGGTACCTGTGGGGTCTGAAGCAGCAGATCAATCTGGCGGCCCGCACCGAGCCGCTGCACCGCGAGGTCCACTTCCCCTCGGGTGACACACAGCCACTGGTACGGGGCGTCGCGGCCGTCCTCACCCACACCCTGCGCGCCGTCACCGAGCAGTACGGCGCCCCCACCCGTCTCGTGCTGACCCACCCGGTCCTGTGGACCGACGCCGAACAGGTGGTGCTCACCGAGGCCGCCACCGCCGCCGGCCATCCGTCGGCCGGACTGGTCAGCGAGGCCGAGGCGGTCGGACTGCACGCCGTCCGGCGGCTGCCCGGCGACGGACCCTTCGCCGTGCTCGACTTCGGGGCCTCGACCTTCGACTTCGCCCTCCTCGACCGGCGCGGCGACGGCTCGCCTGAGGTCGTGTACGAGACCGGACGGCTCATCGGCGGGGACGACTTCGACACCCGGGTCCTCCAGCTCGTCCGGGATTCCGCCACCGCCGAAGAACGGCGCGTACTCGACGAACTCGCCGCGACAAGGCCTGAGTTGCTGCGCCAGGAGGCCGAGGAGGTCAAGCGCGCCCTGACCGTACGGGACGAGGCCGGGTTCGGTGTGTGGGACCTCGACATCGAGGTACAGCGGGCCGACTTCGCCGACGCGATCGACCCGCTGGTGACGACCTGCGTGGCGGCGGCCCGAGAGGCCCTGTCCGCGCTGGACGGGACCCGCCCGCGGGCGATCGTCCTCAGCGGCGGCGCGGCGCGCGTGCCGCAGGTCCGTGAACATGTGGCGGGTCTGGCCGCCTCGCTGGGCGCCGAGCTGATCGATCTGGTGGACGGCGTGGACGGCAGCCCGGTCGCCCTGGGCGCCACCCGGGCCCCCGCCCGCTCACGTACCGGGCGCGCGCCCCGTCCGGCCCGGCCCTTCACGGTCGATCCCGCCGTGCTGGAGCTCGGACATCCCGACACCTCCGTCGTCGGGGTGCTCGGCGGGGTGCTCGCGCTGCGGCCCGAACGCGAGCTCCGCGGCTGGCAGCTCCCCGCGTACGGCGACGCCGCACAGGGCGGGGCGCCGGACGGCCCCACTATGCCCGTGTCCCGGATCGCCGGCGACCCCGCCTCCACCCGGGTGGTGCTCGCCAGCCCGTCCCCCGCCTTCCTCGTGACCACGGTCGACGGGACGGGCGGCCTGGGCCGGAGCGTGGTGTTCGGCAGGCTGGCCACGGCACGGGGCGCCGCGGGGAGCACGGTGTCCGCGCTCGCCTGCCGCGGCCTGCTGATCGCCTGGGTCGAGACGGACGGAAGGGGCACGATCGTCGACACCCTGAGCTGGCACTGGCGGACCTTCCCCCTACCCGAGCTGGTGAACGAACTGTCGTTCACCGACAAGCCCTGGCTGATCGCCCGGCTGCCGGACCGGCTCCTGCTGTTCGACGTGCTCACCCTGCGGCGCCGGGCCGAACTGGACCTCCCCGACAGCGCCGCCCTCACCGTCGAACCCCGGCACGGCACCGTCTGCGTGGCGTACGAGGACGAGGTGGTCGCCTACCGGACGGGCACGGGATGCTTCGAGGTCCGCTGGCGGCGCCCGCTCCGGTCGCACGGCGCCATCGCCTTCACCCACACCGGGGACGAGGCCGCCGTCGTCGTCTTCGACTCGACGGCCCAGGTGTACCGGGCCCTGCACGCCGACACCGGTGACCAGCTCGGTCTGCGGGACGCCATCGGGCTGGACCGGCCGGAGGCGCTGCATCCGAGCCCGGACCGGGGCGTGGTCTACGCACGCGCCGGGGCGGGGCTGGACCGGCTGCGCCTGGGCACGGTGTCGGTATGAGCGCCGCGCCCACGGTCCGCGCGGTGATCGCCCGGCACTGCCGCGAACTCCTCGCCGACCCCCTGCTGCACGGCGACCCGACCCTGCGGGACATCGCCGCCCAGTGCCACCAGCCGCTGCGGGTGCTGCTCGTCGGCAATGTCTCCACCGGCAAGTCGACCCTGCTCAACGCGCTGATCGCCGGACCGCTGGCGGCCACCGCGTTCGAGGAGACCACCTCGTCCGTCCGTCACCTGGTACCACGGTCCGGAGCTGACCGACCCGGTGCTCCCCGATCCGGGGCACCGGTCCGTCACCACCGACTTCCCGCTCGCGGGCCGGGTGATGCTCGGTGACAGCCCCGGCCTCAACACCCTTTCCGACAACCCCCGGGAGACCCTGCGGATGCTGGGCGGCTCCGACCTCACCGGAGCCGCTGCGGCCTTCGTCTGCGTGCTGGTCGGCGGGCGCGTGGACCAGTGGGCGGAAGGTCTGGAGGAGCTCGCCGCGTTCTCCGCGGGGCCGTTCGACCTGGTGGGCAACATCGTGGCGGTGATGGCCAAGGTGGACGAGGTGCCCGAGGCCGTCGAGGACATCGAGCGGCGGGTGCGCGGTGACACCACGACGACGTTCCGGTTCGCCGCCGTGAACCAGCTGATGGCCGCCGCCGCCCGCACCGGTGCCGTCGACGACCGGATCGTGGCCACCCTGGACCGGCTGCGGACGCTCCCCGTCCTGCACGGGCGCTCGGCACCCGCCTGGGACCGGCTGGCCGAGGAGGCGGGCACGTCCCTGCCGCCGGGGCATCTCAAAGCCCTGGAACAGGCCGTGGGCGCACCGGCCTGGCTGCCCGCGCTGGTCGCGGCCACGGCCGGTATGACGACCACCGGCGCCGTGGCGGAGCAGTTCGAGCGGATGTCACGGATACGGAGCCTGGAAGCGGTGCTTTCCGACCTGGCGGACGACAGCGACCTGTTCACCTCCACCGCCGCCGTACTGAGGCTGCGCCGACTCGCCGCACGGCTGAGGCCCGGCCCGGCAGCCCTGGTACGTGCCCGGCTGGCGGACCTCACCGCGACGATGCACACCTCGGGTCTGCACCGCCGCGCGGCGGCCCGGCTCGTACGCCACACCGACGTGGGCAGCGGCCTCACCGAGCACGAACGGGAAGCGGCACAGGCCCTGTTGCGATGGCCGGACGCGGAGGCGGACGGTGGCGCGTCCCCATCCCCGGCCTCGCCTCCCTCCCCGTCCCCGTCCCCGGCCTCGTCTCCGTCTCCGTCTCCGTCTCCGGACACGAGTGCCGCCGACGGGGACACCGCGGACCGGACGACCGCCGCCGAGGTGGACGCCGGCGCCGTCCTCGCGCGGTGGACGGCGTACGAGGCCGACCCCTTCCGGGACTCCCGCTCCCGGGAGGTCGCCGCCCTCATCATCGAGACCGCGCGCCATCGTCTCCGCACCACCACCCGCCAGGAGGAGTCATGAGGGCCGGCCACGGGATCGCCGTCCTGCTGCGGCTGACCGCGCACGCGCAGCTGCGGCTCGCGGATGTGCTGGACCACCGGCCACGGCACCGACCGGCCCACGTGGACGGGCCGCGGAACACCGCCCGGACGGCCCGTACCGCACCCAGCGCCCCAGCCGTCCCGGCCACACCAACTGCACCAACTGGAAAAGCCGTTCCGTCCGCCCCCAGCGCCACGCCCGTTCCCACCGCCCCCGACACCACGGCCACACCGGTCGGCCCACCGACCACCCCGACCACCCCGGCCACCCCGACGCCCCCCACCGCCCCGGCCGAGGCCCCCCGCCCCGCGCCCACCGCGCCCACCGCGCCCACGCCCGACAACACCGGGGTCGCGAAGGCCGTGCTCGCGGTGGCGGACCGGCTCGCCAACCAGGAGCTCGTCCGCAGGCTGCACAAGGCCGTCGCCCGTATCGACGGCATCGGGGTCATCTCGCCCGCACCGGGCGATGCCTTCGACCCGCTGGCCCACCGGTGGACGGACACCAGGAAGGCAGCGCGGCGGGACGATCACGAACGCGTCGCGGAACTGCTCGCCCCAGGCTTCTCCGGCCCCACCGGGACGGTCATCCGGCCCGCGCAGGTCGCCGTGTACGACAACGAAGGAGAATGACATGTCGTCACCGTCCGACAGGCCCGACGCACCCGGCGGGACCCATGGGACCGACGCACCCGACGCGACCGGCGAGCGGCCCGGTTCCGACGAGCGGGCCACCAGGATCGTCCGGTCCCTCGTGGACATGGCCCGGACGCACAAGACCGGTGAGAGCGTATGGGGCCCGCTGGAGAACCTCGCCGACCGCTGGCAGGAACCGTTCGCCCGCGCCGCCGTGGTCGGTGAGGTCTCCGTGGGCAAGTCCACCCTCGTCAACGCCCTTGTCGGACAGGAGGTACTGCCCGCGGCGACCGAGGCGTTGTCCGCCGTCACCGTCGAACTGCGGCACGGTCCGCACACCCGGGCCACCGTGGGACTGCACGACGGCACCGATGCCGTGACCCGTGAGCTGGCGGACAAGGAGGAGTTCCTTGTCTATCTCACCACCCGGGGTGAGAAGCAGGTGGCCGTCCGGCACGGCCGGAACGCCCAGGTGCTGTGGGCCGTGGTCGCGCTGCCCTCCCCGCTGCTGGAGGAGGGCCTGCGGCTGACGGACACCCCGGGTGTCGGCGGGCTGGACCCCGCGCACCGCAGGCAGACCCTGGCGGCGCTCAGCAACACCGACGCCGTGCTGTTCGTGATCCGCCCCGGCCAGCCGATCAGCGCCTCCGAACTGCGCTTCCTCGCCGAGTCCGTCCACCGGGTCAGCTCGTACGTCATCGTCCAGACGCACCGCGACCAGACCAGTGACGCCCAGGTCCGCCTCGACAAGAACCTCGCGGTGCTGCGGGACCCGGACACCTGGCGCAAGCTGCTGGGCGACGGAACCGACGCCGAGGGCACCGCGGCGCGGTTCGCCCGGGTACCGGGCGTGTGCGTCGCGGCGCGGCACGCACTCGACGCGCTGGACGCCGAACCGGGCCAGGACCGGGACCGTGACATGCGTTTCAGCGGTATCCCCGAACTCGCCCGGCTGCTGCGCGAGGAGGTCGTCGACCAGGCCGGCGAACTCCACCGGCGGGATCTGCTCCGGCTGACGGAGTCCACGGCGGAGGCCGTGCGGGCCCGGCTCGTGGAGCGCAAGGCGCTGCTGAGTCCTGGTGAGGCCGCCGAACGGGCCATCCGGGAGCGCGAGGAGAACGTGCTCCGCTGGGTGGGGAAGGGCGGCGACACCTGGAAGCCCGATCTGGAGGCCGCCACCACCTTCGTCCAGGACGAGGTCCGGGAGCTCGCGCGGGAGCGGGTGAAACTGCTGGAGAGCACCTACCTGGCGCATTTCGAGTCGATGAAGACCAAGAAGCTCCAGGAGGCCGCCGCCCGGCTGGTGATCGAACCACCCACGGTGCTCGCGGAGATGCGGCTGCTCATCGCCACGCGGCTGGACGACGCCGTGGTGAAGATCACTGCCAGGAACCCGCAGGACGCGGTGTCCGCCCACCTCGAACGGCTCGCCCTCACCGACGGGCTGGACGCACATCTGCCCACGCCCTTCAAGCAGTCGGACACGATGCTGGACGACGAGTATCTGACCGGTGTCGCCATGACGGGCATCCCCCTGCTCGCCCGGCAGTTCGCCGACGCCCGGCGCAAGGCCAATGAGGAGGAGCGGGGCCCGGTCCGGCGGACCGACCACGGCTCGGTGATGCGGACCACGATCGATGCCCTGTCCGCCGTGGCCAAGAACCCCGCGGTGACGGCGATCGTGGTGGCGGCCAGTCTCTTCGCCGGGCTCGTCGCCTGGCGCCAGGGCAAGGTCAGGACGCTGGCCGCGGTCAAGGAGGTCTACAGCAAGGTGACCGGGTTGATCACCAAGGATGCCGTGGAGCATTCCGTGGCACAGGCCGCACGCGAGCGCGACGCCATCATCGAGGTGATCGAGGCCCGGCTGAGGGAAGAGCGGGAGCAGATCGACCGTGACCGGGACGACCTCGCCCGGTCGACCGATCTGACCGCCCTGGAACGCGCCGCGCTGCTGAACGAGATCGATCTCGCGCTGCGGGAGGTCGACTCACTGGTCGCCGAGCTCGCCGGGATCAGGACCGGCTGGGGACTGTGAACCGGTCACGGCGCACACCGCGGGCGGCGGACGAGCGCACGGAACGGAGGACGCCGCCCCGGGACACCGCGGCGGTCTCCCAGATACTGCTCAGCGAGTACGAGGCGCTCAAGGGCGAACAGAGCGCCCGGATCGCCGCGCGGGACAACCTGATGTACGCGACGCTCGCCGCCCTCGCCGCGACCACGACGGCCATCGTGAGCACGGCCGGACGCACGGAACTGGTCCTGCTGCTGCCGCCGGTGTGCATCGTCCTCGGCTGGACGTACCTGGTCAACGACGAGAAGATCTCCGCCATCGGCCGCTATCTGCGTACCGATCTGCGGCCCGCACTGGCCGCCGCGGCCGGTGCCGACAGCGCCGAGGTGCTGCGCTGGGAGACCGCCCATCGCGAGGAGCACCGCAGGAACGCGGGCAAGCACCTCCAACTCGCCGTCGATCTGCTCATGTTCGTCGTCCCGGCGCTGATCGCCGTGACCGTCCACTGGGTCACGGGGCCCGCGCACACCGCCCTGCTCGTCGCCTCGGCCGCCGAACTCGCGGCCGTGGCGGTCCTCGCCGTACGCATCACGCTCGCGGCGGATCTCTCATCGGAAGGAACCACGTGATGAACCTGCCACGTGTCGGATTGATCGTGCCGCTGCGGGAGGAGTTCAACTACGTCGCGTCGGTCCTCGACATCCTGGGCGACACGGAGGAGAACGGCCGGGTGTACCACCGGTTCGTGATCCCCGGTACCCAGGAAACCGGGATACTGACCGTCATCCACGACATGGGGCTGGCGAACGGGGCGCTCGCGGCCCATGACCTCGTCAGCACGTTCCACGTCCCGCTGATCGCGGTCATCGGTACCGCGGCCGCCCTGGACAAGGACATCCGGCTCGGCGATGTCGTCATCGCCTCGGAGATCATCGACTACCTCCAGGCGGCGAAGGCGACGGAGGACGCGGACGATCCGTCCCGTATCCGGATCTCGATCGCGGGCACCCACTGGAAGCCCTCGGCTCCCCTGCTGAGCTACGTCCGGAACTTCCCCATCAGACAGGCCACCCGCCGCAAGGCCGAGGAGTGGTCCGAGGCCGCGCACGACCGGTGCCGGATCGAGCCCGGCACCCGGCCCGCCAAGGCCCCCGTCTACCACGTGGGCCATATCGCCAGCGGCGATGTCGTCGTGGGGTCGGAGGCGTTCATCTCGCTCCTGAAGAACCACGACCGCAAATGCGCCGCCGTGGAGATGGAGGCCGGCGGGGCGGCGCTGAGCGTGTACCAGAACAACAAGGTGGAGCTGATGGTGGTCCGCGGCGTCTCGGACCGTGCCGAGAAGAGCAAGACGGCGACCGACCAGACCCTCGACACCGACGGCGCCCCCAACGCGTGGCGCGGCTACGCGGTCCGGAACGCGACCACCCTGCTCATGACACTGCTCGCCGGTCCCGGGTTCCCCTGGCGTGGGTCACCGCACCTCCCGGTGCCGTACGAGCCGCACACCCCGGCGTCGACCGGGTCGACCGGCACAGCCGGGTCTTCCAGCGGTGCGTCCTTCGGCACCGTCGCGATGGCGCTGCCCGCGGGGGCGGCAGCGGCGCTCACCGCGGCGGCGGTCATCCGGCACCACCATCGTGACGGAACCCCCGAACAGACCGACGCGGGGCACGCGTCGCAGTCCCCCGGCGGCACGGATACGAACACGGACGAGCGGCATGACGGGTCCGGTCAGCCCGCCGTGGACCACCAGCCGCAGTTCACCGACCACCACGGGCCGGTCACGGAGCACCACGACCCCGGCCTGTTCTAAGGGGACCGCCGGGCCGGGTGCTGGGCCGCGCCGCACCCGGCCCAGCGCCAACCGAGCCCCGGCACCCGGCCCGGTACGGCCTGGCGCGCAGCCTTGCGCGACCTGGCAGGTGATCCGGCGGGACCTGGGCGGGCAGTCCGGCGGGACCTGACGCGCGGTCCGTGTGCGCGCCGCGGTGGCCGCGGTGACGGCGCGGCGTAAATGAGGCGCGGTGCCGTGCGGTGTCTGACAGGCTGGCGCGTCCGCAGATCCGGCCCGCGAGGTCCGGCAGCCCGTCACAGGAGTGTCCCCTCATGGTGATCCCGCCGCGTCTGGCCCCGTTGCTGGAGCAGTTCGACTTCGCCCGGGAACGGCTCACCGCCCGGATGACCGGTCCCGTCATGGACAGCGGTGACGGGACGGACACCGAGGTCGGACCCATGACCGACGAGGAGTTCCGCTGGGAGCCCGTCCCGGACTGCTGGTCGCTGCGGCGGCGCGCGGACGGCCCCGGGCCGCGCGCGACCCTGCTGACGGGCACCGGCGAGTGGGGGCGCGACGCGGCGGCCTACCCGCACCCCTGGCCGCCGCCGTTCACCACCATCGCGTGGCGTCTGAGCCACCTCAGCGAGATGCTGGCCCTGCGCGCGGATCACACGACCGGCAGCCGGACGCTGACCCGGGACGTCCATCCGGTGAGCGGGAACGTCACGGAGGCGGTCGCGGCGTTCGACACCGGGGCGGAGGCGTGGCGGAACGCGCTGCTGAGCGCCGACGACACCACGCTCTCCGCCGTGGGCCACTGCACGTACCCGCACGGCAGCGACGCCGAGGAACCGTTCATCGACATCGTGTGGTGGGTCAACCAGGAGGTGCTGCACCACGGAGCCGAGATCGCCCTGATCCGCGACCTCTACCGCTACCGCGCACGGCAGTGACCCGGCAGGGCCCCGTACACGCTCGTGCGGAGCGCGCTCGCTCCCCAGCTCTACGTACACGCTCGTGCGGGCCCCTGCGGCCCCTCACCCCCCAGGTCGCAGCGCCCCGGCGATCGCGACGGAGGAGGGGTCGAGCGCGGTCGCGCCGTCCTCGATGTCCCAGAGCGAGTTCTGGAGCAGGCGCCCCAGCGTCCAGCCCGCCGCCCGTTGACGGTCGAGCCCGACTGTCTCGGTGAGCTGGTCGAAGCGGCGCCGCACCACCGGCGAGGGGTCGCCCTTCGCGACGAGGTCGTCCCATCGGCTGTCCAGGGCGGGCCACAGGTCGAAGCCGGGGTCACCGGCGAGCGGTTCGGGGTCGATGGCGAGCCACGGCTCACGCTCCGCGGCGAGGACGTTGTCGTGGTGGAGGTCCCAGTGCAGCAGCCGGTCACCGGGCTCGCCCGCCAGCTCGGCCACCGCCGACGCCCAGCCGCGCAGCAGTCGCCGCTCGGCCGGGTCGGCCAGGGCCGTCACCGCCCGCGGCACCTGCTCCAGCATCCCGGCGGCGATCCCGGCGAGACTCCTCAGCCCCTCGGGCGCGGGGACGGACACCAGTCTCGCCAGGAGCGCGGCGAGGATGCCCGTGGCGGTGTCGTCGTCCTCGACCGATGTCAACGAGCGGACGCCGTCGAGCCGTTCCAGGAGCATCGCGCTGCTCGCGGGGTCGTGGTCGAGCAGCCGCACCATCCCGTCACCGTTCCAGGCGCGCAGCCCGACGAGCGCGGCGGCGCTCTCCTCCCTGGCCATCTGGAGCTTGAGGACCGCGCGTGAACCGTCCCCGCGCAGCACCGGGAGCACCAGTGAGGCCTCCCCCGCGCCGGGCGGGCCGTCCCGCTCCAGCTCCCAGCGATCCATGAGCCCCGCCGCGAGTGCGGGCAGCCCGGCGATCCACGCCGTGCCCGGCGCACCGAAGTTCCCGGCGTAAGAAGCCGCCAGCGACGACGGGACCTCGACGGCCTTCAAGGTACTCATATCCGCTTCCCCGGCTCCTTGATTCGCTGATCGCTCGGTCGCCCGCTCCCTTGGGAGGAGTTGACGCGCCCCACCGCCACGCACCTGCCGCCCCGGCCGGGTGCTCTCGTCCCCGGCCCGTACGACCCGCACCGGACCGTTCCGGCCCAGGCACGGCCCACGCCGGCCCGGTCCCTGAACGATCCGCGTCGGCGGACGGCTTCGGATGCTAGCCGGATCGAGCCGCCCGCGCCCCCGGATATCGCGCGCGGCCGGGCCGGTCCCGCACCGGGGCGCGGGAGCTCGCAGCCGCGGGAAGCGCGGCCCGCGGACGGGCGGGGCGGGGCACCGACGACACCGCCGTCCGCGCGCGCCCCACCCGCTGATCAGGGACGGAACCCCGCTCCGGCGGCCGGGGCGCGAGCGGAAAGGGCTTGCCGAGCCGGGCGTCCGGCGCCCGAACCGTTGTGCGATCATGCGGTGGACGACCTGGGGTGGGGCCGCGGGGGCGGCCGGTACGAGGAGAACAACGTGAACGCGGGTGGGGAGAAGAACGGCTCGTCCGTTCCCGACGAGGAATGGGACCGGTTCCTCCGGGAATCCGTGGACGGCACACCGGACGCGCCCAAGGAACCTTCCGCACGGGCCAGGATCGTGGCCCGGCGACTGCGCGACGAGCCCGCCGAGCCCACACCGTGGCGTACGTACACACCGGCCCGGCCGAAACGCCGGACGGGCTGGTACGTGGCCGGGCTGGTGGCCGTGTTCGCCCTGCTGCTCCTGGCGCTGGCACCGGGGCAGGTGACCGGATGGTTCACCGGCGAGGCGGACCATGGGCCGATCGCCATGGAATCGGCCCGCCCGCAGCAGCCGCCCCCGTCCGAATTGGCCCAGCGGCCCACCCTGGACGAACCCTTCAAGGGGTCACCGGCGGAGCGCTGGGCGGACGGCACGGCCGGGATCACGATGCCCGCGGCCAAGGCGACCGGCTGGATGAGCGAGGCGCAGGTGGCACGGGCCCTCGGCCGGAGCCGGGACTTCCTCGCCGCGTCCAGCCTGGACGCGGGGGTACTGCGGGGAGAGCGCCCCGCAGAGGCGATCGCGCTGATCAATCCGCATCAGCGGGACGTCGAGGACTTCCTGGCGACCGCGTTCCGCGCGCCGACCGCCGAGGACGACCCGCTGCTGCTCTTCAGCCGGTTCGACACGACGCGGACACGGCTCGTCGGGGACGTGGTGAAGACCCGGGGCAGGATCACGTACCGGGAGGGCGGGAAGGGTGCTGTCCAGGTGAGCACCGATGTCACCTATGTGTACCCCGTGACGCGGGCGGCGGCCGGCAGCGACGAGGTCATACGCACGATCGTGCGGCGTGAGATCGTGCTGAGCTGGGACGATCCCGCGAAGGTGATCACCGAGCGGGACACCGCCTCCCTCGTCTCCTACAAGGTCGACATGACCAACGGCGGCTGCGACGACCACACAGGGGGCTATCTGATCGCGGAGTTCGGCGCCGGACAGGGGTCCGCCCGGCCGAGCGACGCTCCCGAGGTCGACCCGTACGACCGCAGCATGTCGATGACAGACCTGCTGCGGGCGTCCCCGGACGGCGAGTGCGTGACGGCGTCCCGGTCGTGACCTGTGCTCAACGATCGGTCACGACCGGGCGGCCGGGCTCCCTGATTCGTCCCGCTCACCGGACGCGGGCGGCCTACCAGGTGTGGGCGACGTCCACGATCATCTGGTCCCCGGACTTCAGGACCCGGAACGGCAGCTTGGCGCGCAGCCCCAGGCCCACCTGGGTCCGCCCTTCGTAGCTGGCACCGTACTTGGTGTCCTTGAAGGTCCGGTAGCCGTTGATGTTCACCCCCGGCAGGGTCTGCCCGGGCACCCCGGGATAGACGACCGCGCCGGTGAAGGGGTCGTAGCTCGGCGCGTTCACGAAGATCTGGAGGATGGCGCCGCCGCTGACCGGGATGAGGTCACCGGTGCCGTCCTGGTGGAAGGCGTCGACGTAGCCCACACGGAATCCGGCCGTGCCGGTGGCGCCGGTGATGTCGAAGACCATGCGGTCGTAGCACGTGTGCTGACCGGTGCGGATGTTCTTCAGCGGCTCGCTGACGTAGTCGGCGTCCGACTTGACGCCGCTCCCCCACGCGGTGGCGCACACCGCCGCCGCGGCGGACCTGTCCGCCTGCCCGGTCGCGGCGCCCGCCGCGCCGGCCGTCCCGATCAGTGCGGCCCCTGCCAGCACGAGGGCTGCGGTGCCGGTCCTTAACCGTCCCATGACTTGCCTCCAGAAGATCGACCGCGGTTCCAGGATGGCGGGGCGGTGCGCCCCTTCCGCGGCCTCCACCTTCGCGCCGCGCGACCCGGGTGTCATCCGTGCGGGTACTCAGCCGTCGCCCTAGGTATCACGCGAGGGCGTGCGCCGCCGGAGAGTGACCGGTCGTCCGGGTGGGCGGTGGTACGCAACTGTGCTGCCGAGGACGCCCGTTGAAGCCGGCGATCGGTCCGGCGGAATCCGGGATTTCGGCTCCGCGGCATGTTCGGCTCGCGTTCAATGGTGTCCGGCCGAAGCCCGCACATCCGTGCGGGAGCACCCGGCCTCGCGTGGCACAAGGGCGGCACGGAACGGCACATCGGGTCCGACACTCCACCCGCGGGCGGCGGGGCTGTGCGAGTCGGCGCTCCGGGCCGCTCCGGGTCTCCCCGTCCACGACGGTCCAACGATCGGAAGGAAGACCCGGAATGAAGAAGCAAGGCAGGTCGCGGATATGGTTCGGCGCCGCCCTGGCGACCTTGATGTCGTTCGCGGCGGTGCCGGGGGCCGCGCAGGCCGACCCGGGGCACGGTCCTGGGACCGCGCGGACCGGCTCGGGAAGCGACTGCTCCGCGGGCTATGTGGCCCTCACGTTCGACGACGGTCCGACGGCCTCCACGACCGCCTATCTGAAGGCGCTGCGTGATGCCGGACGGGTCAGAGCCACCTGGTTCGTGACCGGCGCGCTGGCCGCCGCGTCGCCGGAGGGGACCCGGCGGATCGCCGCCGCGGGCCACCACATCGGCAACCACTCGTACACCCACCCGGACCTCGTCTCGCTCGACGCGGCCACCGCGTACGCGGAACTGCGCGACACCAGCCGGGTCGTCCGGGCGCAGACGGGCCGTGCGCCGACGCTCTTCCGGCCGCCGTTCGGGAGCACCGACGCCCGGACCCGGCAGGACGCGGCCAGGCTCGGTATGACGGAGGTGATCTGGACGGCCGACACGGTCGACTGGAGCGGCATCCCCACCGAGACCGTCGTGTCGAACGCGCTGACGGTACGGGCGGGCGGCATCGTCCTGCTCCACGACGGACTCCAGAACACGCTCGCGGCGATCCCGGGGATCGTCGAGGGACTGGCCGAACGCGGGCTGTGCCCGGGCAGGATCGTGCGCTCGGCGGAGCCGGTCGAGGCATGGCCGGGTCTGACCTTCCACGCCAAGGCCGCGCGCTGGTGAGGTAGCGGTCCCGGCGGCGGGCCCGTACGGCGGAGCGGGCCGCCCCCACACGCCGCCCCCACACACGGGACACCCCCGAGCGGAAACGCTCGGGGGTGTCTCCCACCTTCGTGAACCCGGCCCACCGGACCGCGTTCCCGCATCCACCGGTCAGCGGTGAGCGGTCAGTGGCAGGGGCCCGCGGTAGGGGCGGGTGTCAGTCGCCGGTGTTGGTGGCCCAGACGGGACGGTTGTTCCGGTCGTAGACGACGACGTTGCCGTCGTCCTGGACGGCGAGGTAGGCGCCCTTGTTCCAGGTGCCGGCCGCCCACACCGCCTTGCCCTCGCTGTCGTAGACGACGAAGTTGCCGTCCTCCTGGAAGACCGCGCAGTTGCCGCGGCTCCAGGTGTTGGGGGCCTGCCACGCGGCACGGCCGTCCTTGTAGAGGACGAAGTTGCCGTCCTGCTGGAGGCGCAGCACCGCCCGTCCGTTGCCCGATGTCCACGCCTGGTTCTTACAGATCGTCGCGCGCGGCCGGATGATGTTGTCGCTGGTCGGCCAGGCGGCGGCTCCCGGTGCGGCGGCCTGGGCCGCCGTGGTCGCGGCGGTGGGGCCGAACGAGGTCACCGCCTGCGCGCTGCCCGCACCGGCGAACGCCAGCACCGCCACCATCGCGCATACCGCTTGACGCGTCTTCATCGCACCATTCCTTCAACCGAGGGCGCCCCGACGGGCACCGGCCTCATCGCGTGAGCAAATGATCACCTTCGGTGAGGAGGGGTGTCGAGGGTTCGTCTTGAGCCCCACTCCAACGGGCTAGCGCACCGCACGGCGGTGGACGCCGGAGCGCCCGCCGACGGCCACCGGGCTCAGCTGCGTGCGGGCCGTGGCAGATATCCCTCCGCTTGCAGGGTGAACAGCCGCTGGTAGGCGCCGTCGGCCGTCATCAGTTCGCCGTGGGTGCCCTGTTCGGTGATCCGGCCCCCGTCGAGCACCACGATCACATCGGCCTCCCGTACGGCGCTGAGCCGGTGGGACACCAGGAGGCTGGTGGCCCCGGCCCGGTGCGCGCGCAGCCTCGTGTGGATCTCGTGCTCGGCGCGGGCGTCCGGTCCCGCGCTGGGTTCGTCGAGGACGAGCAGGTCCCGGCCCTGCCGCAGCAGGGCGCGGGCCGGCGCCAGTCGCTGCCACTGCCCGCCGGAGAGCACCACGCCCGCGTCGGGGTCCTCGGCCTCGTCGCCCTCCCCCTCATCGAAGAACAACCGGCTGAGCAGGGTGTCGTAGCCGCGTGGGAGGGTCGTCACCATGTCGTGCGCGCCCGCCGGTTCGGCCGCCCGCCGTACCCGTTCCGGGTCGTCGAGCAGATCGAGGTCGCCGACGCCGATGTTCTCGCGGGCCGTGAGGTCGTGGCTCATGAAGTCCTGGAAGAGCAGGAGCCGTGCGACCGGGCGGGCGCACGCGGGACGCAACTCCGGCTCCGGCGACCGGGCTATCCGGCGCCCCCCGCTTCCACGGGCGGTCGGGCCGTGCCGAACGGATTGTCGATGAGGTAGCGCCACAGCCCGTCCGGGCCCCGGCGTGCCACGTCCGTCGCCGTCCCCTCCATCCGCAGACGCTTGCCGTCGGGCCCCGGCCCGTCGATGACCCAGTCGACGATCAGCAGGGCGATGTCGTCCACCGTGTAGGTGTGCCGGGTCCGTACGGAGATCGGGAGCCCGAGGGCGAGGAAGTCGGCGTTCGCCGCTTCCAGGGCCGCCCCGGTGGTCCGCACACCGGGGCGGGGGACGAAGACCGCGTCGGCTTCGTACACCCTCGCCAGCGCGTCCGGGCTGCCCGTGTTGAAGGACTCGGCGAAAACCGCGGGATGTTGCTCCGGGAGAGTGGTCAGGGGGACAGTGGGGACATGGTCGCGTTCGATGTTCGACTCGCTGCTCATGCCGACACTCAAACCGACGGCCGCGTGGCCAACCAAACGGAAACCCACGCACGGCCGTCCCCGGCGGAGCCGTCCGGCCGGTCGCCGGACTGGGACGGCGAACTGGTGCCGGACGCGCGGGGCCGCACCGCGGCACCGGACGAGGACTGCCCGGTCGAGACCGCGCTCACCGCCGTCGCGGGCCGCTGGACGACACTGATACTGCGCGAACTGATGCACGGCCCGCACTCCTTCGGCGAACTGCGCGACCGGCTGCCCCGGATCAGCACCAAGGTGCTGGCCGAACGGCTGCGGGTGCTCGGGGAACGGGATCTGCTGACGCACGACCGGCTCCGCGGATTCCCGGTCCGCACCCGCTACCGTCTCACCCCGGCGGGAAGGGCCTTGCGACCCCTGCTCATCGAGCTGTACCGCACCGGCTCCGCCATCGAGGCGCTGCGCGCGGCGGAGCGCGGGGACGGTGGAGCGGGCTGAGCGGGGCCGGCGACCGGCCAAACCGGTCCCGGTGACGGCCGGGCGCTCAGGGGCCCGCGTGGACCTGGCACGCCCACAGGCTCGGCGTCAGCGGGTAGTCGGCGCGCAGCGCGCGTACCGCGTGGTGCAGGGCCCGGGCCGTGCCGCTGACGGCAGGTGGTCCCCCGGCGGCGGTGAGCCGCTCGTACACGGCGTGGGCGGTCCGCGCCGCGACCGTGTCGTCCACGCTCCACAGCGAGCCGACGACGTGCGGGAAGCCCGCCATCTGGAAGGCGCTGACGACATGGACCGACTCGTCGGCCAGTTCGGGGCTGGTGCGCAGGGTGTCGCAGGCCGACAGATAGGCGAGCCGGGCGTCCGGGAGCCGTAGCCGCGCCAGGTCGCGCACGGTGGGGGAGGCGGCGGCGGGTCCGTGGAGCGCCAGCCGGGTCAGCGAGGGCCGGAGCGGGTCGCTCACGGCGTGGCAGGCGAAGTGCGCGTACGGATGGTCCGTCAGATGCCGCTGGACGGCCGCCTTGGTGGCCGCGGCACCGTCCAGGACCGTCACGTCCGCGAGGAGTCCGGCGAGCAGTCGCGCCTCACCGCGTGCCCCGGGCAGCGGGGGAAGTCCCTCGGCCTCGGGCACGGACACGATCAGCGGGCGCCCCGCCGCTGCCGGGCGGCCTTGTTCCCGGGCGCGGGCGTGGCGCAGGGCCCGCACGGTGGGCGTGTACGAGGAGACCACCAGGTCGAGCGCGCCGGAGCCGGTGCCGTCGGGCGCAGCCGCGTGCAGCGGAAGGGCTCCGAGCGGGCCGCCCGGCGACCACCAGATCCTGGGCGGGTCCTGCCCCGGGGGCGGTCCGGCGGTCAGTCCCAGATGTCCGAGGACCGGGCCGGTGACGGCGGTCCAGAGCCAGTCGAGGGTGTCGCGTACCACGGCCTGGGCCTCCAGCGCGCGTGTGCGCGGGCAGTCGGGGGCGGCCAGCAGGCCCAGCGCTTCCTGGAACCGCGCGGTGAGCGTTCCGGCGTCCCGGGCGGTGAGTCCGGGCAGCGGCAAGGAGTCGACGCCGCGCGCGGTGACGATCAGCGCGCCGCCCGCCGGGGCGCGGGAGTCCGTGCCGGGGAGCTCGGGCGGCGGGGGGACGTAGAGCAGGACGACGGGTCCCTCGGCGGCGGTGGCGCGCAGTTCGGCCTCGTCCCACTCGCGCACCGGCCGGAAGAGGCGCAGTCCGGGGTGCTCGGTGCGGATGCGGGTGATCAGCTCGTCCCACTCGGTGGCCGCCCGGCCGCGCCGTTCGGCGGCCGTGCCGTGCGGTTCGGCGGTCGTGGGGCGTCGTTCGGGGGCGATGACGTGGGGCTCGGCGGCGGTGCCGTGGGGTTCGGTCCCTCGCCCGGGACCGGAGGGCTCTCCATGGGGCTCGGTTCCCGGCCCGGGGCGGGCGGGCTCGCCATCCGCCTGGCTCCCGTCCATCCGGCTCTCGTCCATCCGGCTCTCGTCCGTCAGCGCGTCGACGTGTTCCCGCAGTCGCACGAAGCGGGCGGCCAGTTCGGGTGCGCGGGCGGCCAGTTCGGTCAGGTCGCTGTCCGCGTCGAACGCCTGGGAGAGCAGTATCCCGCGGGCCTGCTCCAGCAGTCGTACGGCGAGCGACGGGTCGCCGTGGCGGACGGCGCAGGCGGCGGCCTCCGCGCCGAGTCCGACCGCTTGTCCGAGCCCGAACTCCTGGTCGTCGCGCACCAGATGGCGGGGCGACACCGAGGGCAGCAGATCCACCGCCATGGTGAAGGCCTCCAGAGCCTGGTCCGGTCGGCCCAGCGCGAGACAGGCCCGGCCCCAGTTGCGGGCCGCGTCCAGCCGGGTGGACGGGGCGCCGCTCGGGTCGAGGGCTCCGGCCCGCAAGGCTTCCACCGCCTCCGCCAGGTCGGTGGCCGCGCGGGTGCGTTCGTGCAGTAGCAGGAGCGCCGAACCGAGGGTCGCCAGCCGGGCCGCGCGCCGGGAGTGCCCCTGCGGGGTGACGCGTACGGCCTGCCGCATCAGCCCGGCCGCTTCCCGTCGCGCGGCGGACCACCAGCCCGTCCGCTCCCCCGCGAGGCGGACGGTGGCCGCCGTCATCAGGGCGTTGGCGCGCCGGGGGTTGCCTTCGGGGAGCGCCGCGAGGACCGCGTCCATGAGCTCGCGCGCCTCCCGCACCCGCGCGCGGGAGCCCGTCAGCTGGAAGTCCGTGAGCAGCGCGAGCGCCAGGTTCGTCCGCCGGGCGGGCAGCTTCGGGTCGGTGCCGGGGGTCAGTTCGGCACCGGCCCGGATCTGCTGGACGGCCTGGGCGGCGAGCGCCGGGTCCCCGGTCCGCTCGGCGGCGTCGAGCAGCGCCGAACCCGAGGAGACCAGGATCGCGGCCCGCTGTTCGACGGGCAGTCCGGGCAGCGCGGCCGCGCGGCGCCGGTGCTCCAGGGATTCCCGCAGGTCCCCCGAGTCGTTCGACACCCGGTAGCGCAGTCCCAGGGCGCCGCCGAGAGTCATGAGGCGTGCGCCGAGTTCGCCGTGCCCGTCGGGTGTGCGGCGCACCGCCTCCCGCAGGGCGCCGACCGCCTCGTCGAGACCGTACGGGCCGGTGCCCGTCTGGTGGGCGACGCTCAGGACGCTGCCCAGTTCGTGCAGGGCGGTGGGACGCCGGACGTGGTCGTCCGGCAGCAGCGCGACGGCCTTCCGCAGCCGTGCGACCGCTTCCTTGAGGGCTTCGGGGCCGCCGGTGCCGCGTTCGTGACGGGCGCGCAGTTCCTGGGCGGAGTTGACCAGGCGCATGGCGGCACGGGGCGCCGGTTCGGACCCGTCCCCGGCCCCGGCCGCCTGGACCATATCCCTGTCCCTGTCGCCGTCCGGGCCGGTGTCCGTGCGTACCCCCGTGCCCGGGTCCGTCCGGGGTCCGGCGGCATCGGGGTCGGCGGGGCGGCCGGTGCGGGCGTGGCGGGCGCGCAGGACCGTCGCGAGCACCTCGTCCGCGTGGGACCGCAGTTCAGGGGTGGTACCGGGTTCCGTCCGGGCCCGGGTCAGTACGGCGACGGCTTCCTCCAGGTCGGCCGTCCGGTCGGTCCGCCGATAGCCGCGGAAGAGCGCGATGCCCAGGTTCAGCAGGGCGGAGCCGCGCCCGTTCGGGTCGCCGGGGACCGCCCGGCGCATCAGGTCCACCACCTCGTCGTGGAGTCCGGGTGTCCCGCCGTCCCGCTCCGCGCACAGGGACAGCGCGTGCGCCAGGCTGCTCGCGTACCTGCCGTACTCGGGGTGCCCCGGCCCGGCGCCGTCGAGGACGTCCCGGGCGATGCCGGTGGCCTCGTACAGGTCCTCGGGGTCGGACGTCGCCTCGTAGCGCTGGATCAGGGTGAGTCCGTGGTTGCTCAGCCGGACCGCGCGCTGGGGGTCGTCGGTCCGGCTCACCTTCACGGCGCGGCGTCCGACGGCGACGGCCTCGTCCAGTGGTTCCGTCGTGCCGTCGACCCGGCTCAGGGTCCCGAGGGCGGATGCCAGTGCGCCCAGCCGGGCCGGGTACACGGGGTCGTCCCGCCGGGTCGCGAGTACGGCGAGGGTTCCGGAGGCGACCCCCGTCCACAGCAGTTGTGCCAGGTCGATGCCGGACGTGGACCGTATCCGTTCGGCGAGTTCGTTCAGGCCGGACAGGTACGAGGACGCAGGGTCGTCCGCCGCTTCCCTGGCGGAGAGGTCGCCGGCGGCGGCCACGGCGGACTCGCAGACGACGTGCCACTCCGCGGGGCCGTCCGCTGCCGCCGGGTCGGGGCGCTGGTCGGACGGGATACGGGCGAACCCGGCCGCCAGTTCCTCCGGCACGGCCCGCGGATCGACGGCCCAGACCGGGAACAGGAGCGTTCCCGCGCTGCTGCCCTCCCTGGTTCCCCGGCCCTCACCGAGCGCCCCGCACCGGAACCAGTACAGCCAGCCCACGGCCCACCGGACCTCCAGGTCCGTGGTGAGGTCGCTCGCCCGCAGCAGGGCCCCGGTCTCCTCATCGGCCGCGGGGCCGAACAGCCCGTCGGGGCCCCCGGGGTCGCCGCTCTCTTGGAGCCGCAGCAGCCGCTCGTGGACCACCCGCAGCCGGTGGTCCCGTTCCCTCCGCTCCATCCGCCCCGCCCCCGCCCTTCCGTGACCCGTGATCCTTGCGCCTCCCGTCCCGCCATGAGGCACAATCGGGATCATGACGGCAACGGACAGGGAGCGCCAACGCGCGGACTCCGTCGCGGCGTTGTGCCTGCTCCTGGGGGAGACGGGCGGGAGCGGGGGCGACCGGCGGGTGGCCGAGAGCGCGGAGCGCGCCAGGGCGCTGCTCGCCGCGTCCGGTGATCCGCGGCGGATCGACGAGGCATTGCACGCGGTCGACGAGGCGCTGCGCAGGGCGGGCGACGCCCGCGGGCTGCTCGGCGGCTCACGGGGCGCGACGGACCCCCGGCCGTCCGGGTCCGCGCTGCCCGGGCTCCGCCCGCAGATCAAGGTGGCGCTGTGCCCGGGCGAGCCGGGGTGCCCGCGCCGCGAACCGGCCAGGGATCTGTGGCCGACGCCGATGTGCGCGGTCGCGGGGGTACGGATGCGCAAGGAACGGCTCCGGCGGGAGCCCTGACGTCATGGACATCCGGCGGTGAACCCGCTCCTCGCGACGCTCAGCGGCAAGCTCACCGAGCGCTGGATCAATCTGCTGGTGCTGCCCGGCGCGCTGTTCCTCGGCGTCCTCGCGACCGGGGTCACGCTCGGTCACGGGCACTGGCACGATCTCGGCCGGTTGCGGTCCGCGCTCGACGGGCTCGCCGGACGGCCCGCGCTGGACCGCACGGGGACGGCCGCGGTGGTGGTCGCGCTCGTCCTGCTGCTGTCCTCCGCCCTGTCGCTGGCCGCCCAGTCCCTCGGCTCGGGCATCGAGCGCTACTGGCTGCGTGAGGCGCGCTTCCCTCCCTCGCGCGCCCTGGCCCGGCGGCGGGCGGACCGCTACCGGCGGGCGGACCGGCGGCGCACCGAGGCCATCCGCGACCCGGCCACCACGGAACGTGACATCGTCCGGCTCACCCTGCTCCGCGACCGCGTCGGCCTGGTGCCCCCGAGCCGTCCCACCTGGTACGGCGACCGCCTCCAGGCCGCCGCGGAACGGGTGCACGGCGCCTACGGCGTGGACCTCGCCGCGGTGTGGCCACGGCTGTGGCTGGTGCTCGCCGAGCCCGCCCAGCGCCAGATCGAGTCGGCCCGCGCCTCGGTGGCCGCGGCCGCCCGCCTCGCCGCCTGGACCTTCGGGTATCTCGTGGTCGCCCTGTGGTGGTGGCCGGCGCTCGCGATCGCCGTCGGCTGCGCGGTGGTCTCCCGGGTCCGGGCCCGGGACGCGGTGGAGGCGCTCGCGCAACTCGTCGAGGCGGCGGTCGACGTCCACGGCCGTGACCTCGCGGTCCGGACGGGCGTCGAGGCGGCGGAACCGGAGCGCGCCCCCGGACCGCTGGACCACGCGTCCGGCGACCGGATGTCCGAGGTGTTCCGCAAGGGCGACTGACGGGGCGGGGCGGGGCCGCGCGGCGCGGCGCTTGCCGTGCGCAGGGGGCGATTCGGGTTCCCCTGGCGGCTTGGTGGTGCCGCTGGCGGCCAGGTTCCCCTGGTGGCCCGGGACCCGGACGGACCTGGTGCCGCCGGCTCACGTGACGTAAGCACCCTCCGTCCCCCACGCGCCCTACGTCCCCCGGGCGCCCTACGTCCCCCAGGCGCCCCACGTTCCCTACGCGCTCCAGGCGGCGCGTAGCCAGGCCGACCAGCGCCGGGCCACCCCGAGGCGCCGGTCAGCTGGCGACCAGTTCACCGGCCGACCGCTTCACCTTTTCGCCGATGCACCGGGCCAACCGGATCACCGGACTACCGGCCCACGGACGACCAGCAGCCGACCACCGGCATTCCCTCGCCACCGGCATGTGCCCCTGGCATGCCCACCCCACGCCCGCATACCCCCCTCAGGTATGTTACATTGCAGCGCACAGATACCCCTAGGGGGTATTAAGAACAGAGGGGTCAGGGCCAATGTCAACCATCAATCCCCGGCGCTGGTGGGCACTCGCCGTGCTCGCCACCGCTCAGTTCATGGTCATCATGGACACTTCGATCATCGGTGTCGCGCTCCCCGAGATGCAGAAGGACCTCGGCTTCTCGCAGGGCGAGTTGCAGTGGGTCTTCAACGCCTACGTCATCGTCTTCGGAGGGCTGCTGCTGCTCGGCGGCCGGCTCTCCGACCTGCTCGGCGCCCGTAAGGTCTTCGCCACCGGCTGGGTGATCATGATCGTCGGCTCGGTCCTGGCCGCCGCCGCGCAGACCGCGTGGGTGGAGATCGCGGGCCGCGCCGTCCAGGGTGTCGGCGGCGCACTGATCGCGCCCGCCGCCATGACCCTGCTGATGGTGCTCTTCGCGCACGATCCGAAGGAGCTGGGCAAGGCGATGGCGCTGTACGGCGCCGCGGCGCCCGCCGGCGGAACCGCGGGCGTCTTCCTCGGCGGGGTCTTCACCGAGTGGGCGAGCTGGCAGTGGGTGTTCATCATCTACATCCCGATCGGCCTCGCGACCCTCGCCGTCACCAAGCTGCTGCCCGCCGTCGCGCCCCGGCGCGGCTCCGTGGACGTCCTCGGCGCGGTCGCCGTCACCGCCGGTCTCGCGCTCGCCGTCTTCGCCGTGGTCCGCGCGCCCGAGGTGGGCTGGGGAGCCACCGCCACCGTCCTGGAACTGATCGGCGCGGCCCTTCTGCTGATCGTCTTCTTCGTGATCCAGCGGTCCGTCCGTGAGCCGCTCATGCCGCTCAGCGTGTGGCGGGTCCCGCGGCTCGGCTCGGCCAACCTCGCGATGACGCTGCTCGGTGCCGCCTGGATTCCGATGTGGTACTTCCTCAACCTGTACCTCCAGCAGGTCCTCGACTACGGCGCCTTCGCCTCCGGCGCCGCGCTCCTCCCCATGACCATCCTGCTGATGATCTTCATGACCACGATCACCGCACGCCTCATGGGCCGGTTCGGGGCGAAGCCGATGATCGTCGGCGGTCTGCTCGCCCTCGCGGCCGGACTGCTCTGGCTGTCGGCCGTCGAACCGACCGGCACGTTCCTGATCGACGTGCTGCCCGCGTCGCTGGTCGCCGCGCTGGGTATGGCGCTCGCCTACATCCCCGCGATGATCGCCGCCATGGCCGGTGCCCCCCAGGAGCAGGCGGGGCTGGCCTCGGGAATCGTCAACACCACCTACAACGTGGGCTCGGCACTCGGCCTCGCCGCGCTGACCGCGCTCGCCACCACACACGGTGCCGGTGAGCTCGGCAACCTGCCCGCCCTCACCGACGGCTTCAGCGCCGCGTTCCTGGGCGCCGCCGCCATCGCCGCCGTGGGCGCGGTGATCACGCTCGTCGCGATGAAGGGCGAGAAGGCCACGAACGCCGCCGCGGCCGCCCCGCGGAACGAGACGGCCGGGGTGTGACGTACCGGGCGTGACGTACGGGGTCACCCCGTACCGGCAAGGGTTCGTCCGACGGCTCGCAGAGCGCCGGACGAACCCTTGCGGTGCTCCGCACCCCCGTCGACCCGCTCCCGGCCGTCCCGCACCACGACGGAACAACCCGCGGCCCCGCCGAGACGGCCCGCACCACGACGGAACAGATCACACCACCACGAAACGACCCGCACCACGACGGAACGGCCCGCCGGAACCGTGGTTCCGGCGGGCCGCCCCTGTCGGTGTCGGCTCACCGTGAGCCGTCACCGATATGACGGGGTGTCACCTGCCGAGGAAGGCGTTGTGGATGGTGACCGCCGACTGGTTGTCCTGCTTGTCGGTGACGACGGCCCTCAGGGAGATCCCCTTGCCCTTCTCCGGCGCGCGCACCTTGACCTTGCCCGCGTCGACCGTCACGGACTTCCACTTCTTGCCGTCGTACGACACCAGGACGCGCAGCGTCTTCAGGTTGGTGCCGGACGCGGCGCCCTGCACCTCGACCGGGACGACCTGCTTGCTTCCCGCCGGGACGGTGGAGTCCAGGGCGAGCCGCGGCTGGAACCGGACCGTGGAGACCGGCAGATCCGTCCGGCCGGTGGCACGGGCCGAGGTGAACGTCCAGGAGGCGTCGATCCGGGTCCCGGCGCGGTTGAACGTCGGGTCGCGGTGGACCGTGGTCGCCACCTTGTACTTGGCGGACTCCGGCGGCAGCGTGATCAGCTGCTCGTCGATGGCCACGTCGTTCTTGGTGTGCAGCACACCGTCGCGGTGGACGGTGGTGCTCGCAGCGGAGTACCGGGCGAAGCCCGAGTGACCGGCCCCGTCACTGACCAGCGTCAGCGAGCCGCCGATGTCGTCGCCGTCACGTACGAGCCCTTCGCCCGCGTTCATCCGGGGGCCCGACACACCGACGTTGAACTTCTCGGTGTGCGTCGTGCCCGGCTCGAAGCGCCGCGACCCGCCGAGGCCGTACAGGGCGTCGAAGAGCTGGTCGCCCGCCGCGTCCTTCGCGCCGAGCACAGCCGCCTCGATGTTCCAGCGGGCCCCGTCGTCCGTGGACAGATACACGTCGCGGTTCGCCGACGCGGCCTGCGCGGCGAACGGCGCGAGGAAACCGCCCCCGTACTCCAGTTCGCCGTGTGCGGCGAGGGCGCCCCGCAGGCCGGGGGCGGACGCGCCGATTCCCGCCTTCACCAGGGCCATGTTCCGGGTCGTGTAGGACTTGGAGTAGCCGGTGGCCAGCTCCGGGACCGGACCGCCGGTCAGCATGTTGTACTCGGTGGTGCCGTGCTCCCAGTGGCCGGACCACTGCTGGGTGAGGTATCCGTCGGGCAGCCGCGGACCCTGCGAAGCGGTACGCAGGTTGTCGAAGCTCGCGAAGTCGCTGCCCTGGAGGACGTACACCTCGGGAGTGTTGAGGGTGTACATCATCCCGGCGCGTGTCGGGCGGGCGGCCGGGTCCGGCACCGTGACGTTCACCGGCCGGGTGGTCCGGGCGTCGAGGGTGACGGTGGTGGGGCCGGACACCGAGAACTGCGGGTTCTCGATCAGGTCGATGCCGTTGCGCGGGGCCGCGGGATCGGCCAGCAGGTTGGCCGCGAGGGCGTAGTTGCCGCGCGGCAGCCGGACCGTGGTGGAGCCCGACGACAGCTGCGGGAAGACCCGCCGGCCGGTGGCGGCCTCGCTGTAGCCCTTCAGATCGGCCTGCCAGCCGCTGCTCGGCGCGCCGTCCCGTCCGAGGGTCTTGAAGGTGACCTCGTACGACTCGACCTCACGCTCCACCGCGGCGGCGGTGCGCACGCTCTGGCCGCCGCCGGAGGCGACGACCGTGACGGAGTACGAGCCGTTGACCGCCCCGCCGATACGGGTGTCGGCCGTCAGGGCCACGGAGGCGCTGCCGCCCGCCGGGACCGTGACCCGCTGCGCGCCGAGGGTGAAGAACCCGGCCGGGGCGGGCTGTCCGTCGCCGCCGACGGGCGTCGCCAGCGACAGGTCGAGCGTCACATCGGCGGTGCCGTTGTTGCGGTACGTGACCTGCTTGGTGACGGGTGTGTCGTCGTGGTGCGGCCACTCCTGGGTGCCCATGCTCACGGAGCCCGGTTCGGAGACGACCGTCTGGTCGATGGCCTTGTCGACCGAGAGGCGGCCCGTGCCCTGCTCGAAGACCGAGTGCGCGCCGCCCTTGGCCGAGCCCATCAGGACGGACTTGAGCTGTGCGCCCGTCCAGGTGGGGTTCTTCTGCTTGAGGACCGCGGCGGCGCCCGCGACATGCGGGGTCGCCATCGACGTGCCGTTCTGGCTGACGTAGCCGGGCGGGTTCTGCCCCGGGACGCCCGCGGCGGCGGCCGCCCCGATCGCCACACCGGGCGCGGTCATGTCCGGCTTGACGGCGTTGTCCCCGGTGCGGGGTCCGACCGAGGAGAAGTCGGCGATCAGGTCGTTGTCGTCGACGGCGCCGACGGTCAGCGCCGCGTCGGCGCTGCCCGGCGACCCGACCGTGCCCCGGCCCGGTCCTTCGTTGCCCGCGGCGACGGCGAACAGCACGCCCTTCTCCGCGGAGAGCTTGTTGATCTGGGCTTCCATCGGGTCGATCCCGGGGGTGTCGAGGCCGCCCAGGCTCATGTTGATGATGTCGGCGCCCTGTGCCACGGCCCAGTCGACCCCGGCGATGATGCCGGAGTCGTCACCGGAGCCCCGGTCGTTCAGCACCTTGGCGTTGATCAGCTGCGCCCCGGGCGCGACACCCTTGTACCGGGCGTCCTTCTTCCCCGTACCGGCCGCGATGGAGGCCACATGCGTGCCGTGCCCGACGCGGTCCCGGGCGTCCGGGGAGGAGCTGAAGTTGCGTTCCGCGACGACACGGCCCGCCAGGTCCGGGTGGGTGGCGTCGATCCCGGAGTCCGCGACGGCGATCTTCACACCGGTGCCGTCGTACGAACGGGCCCACGCGGCCGGGGCGCCGACCTGTCCCGTGCTGCGGTCGAGCGACGCCTTCCGCACACCGTCCAGCCAGATCCGCGCGATACCGGACGTCCTGGCCACCGAGCCGTCGTCCTTCGGACGGGTCAGGGCCTCCCACAGCGCGCCCTTGCTGTCGGTGGCGCTGGTGACGGCGTCGGCTTCGAGGGCCGACAGGGTGCGGCGGACGGTCGTGCCGTCGGAGGAGCGCACCTCGGTACGGGCGGCCCCGGCCGTGGCGCCGCGATAGCCGACGATCACCTTGAGCCCGGCGCGGTGGGCCTTGCGGCTCTCCGCCTCGGCGAGTCCGGTCACGTCGAACAGCCGCTGGTCCAGCGTGCCGTCGGCGATCAGGCTCCGGGCGTCACGCGGCACCACATAGGTACGGCCGTCGTGGACCTGGGTGAAGAAGGGCATGTCCTCACGGCCCTTGGCCCGCTGGATGCCGCCGACCCGGCCCTTGGAGTCCACGAGGACCCGGTCACCGGTGATCAGGACGACGGTGTGAACGGTCCTGCCGCCCGTCCCCGGGCTCTTGGCCGCGGTGGTGGACATCGCGTCCAGGTCACCGCTCTGTGCCGACGCGGGGCTGGTCATGCCCGCCGTCAAGGCTATGGAAGCCGCCGCGGCGACGGTGGCCGCGTAGGCCTTCTTTGCTGGTGTGCGCAAGACTCCCCCTGCTCAGGAGCGAATCGGGCGGGCGGGGGCCCAGCCCGGGCGGGGGCGCGCGCAGATAGGTGCACGCCCCCGGCTCCCGAAGTATTCCGGGGGTGCTCCGGCGCACTCAATGATCGCCTGATGATCATTGTGTGACGGGACTGCGGGGCACCGGGGCCCGCCGTCTCCCGACACGGCGGGGCATCGGGGCCTCCCCGTCACCCGACGCATCGTCAGGAACGGTCATGCCTGACGTGGCATCAGACGTCAACTCCGTTGCGCGGCGTTGTACTTCTCGAAGATGCGGTGGAGGTCGAGAGCGCGTCGGCCGTAGTTCTGCGCTTCGGCGCCGGTGCCGTTGTAGCGGGCGAGCACCGCGATGATGTCGGCGTCGCTGTAGCGGAGCCGGTCGGTGGTGACACCGACCCGGGCCGCCGAGTGGAGGTGGACGAGGGGCACGGTCGAGACATTGTGGTCGTCGTCGTTCCGCAGCCTCGTCCACACGTCCCTGCGTACATGCCAGTCGTCCGGGTCGAGAGGCGCGCCCGGGACCACGCCCGCCGCGACACAGTGGTTGCGGGCCTCGATCGCGGTCCTGGCGAAGATCTGGGCCACTCCTGTGCTGGAGTCCTCACGGATCACCAAGGGCGGGACCGGCGGATCACCCACCGGGTGCCGCTCCCACGCCTCGTGCTGTTCCCGCCAGGTGAAGTAGGTCGCGACCAGGAGGTCCACACCGGGGTCGGTCCTGTCGGCCTGGTACTCCCAGAACACCGCGGCCTGGATGAGTGCTTTGCGCATCCGCAGTGACCGGGCGAGCCCGGTTATCAGCCCGTCCATGTCGACGACCTTGGTCGCGCACTCATGGGGCCCGCGCAAGCGGCCGATGCTGCCGTGGCCGTTGTCCTCGATGTAGCGGATGAGGTCCGTGGTGAGGTCGTTCTGCCGGGCGCGGTCGAAGTCGACGTCCAAGGCGGTGTCCGGGCCGCGGGGGGCGAACCGGTTCTGTCCCGGGTCCCGTCCGGAGGCGATGTTCTTGTCGATCTCGATGTACCCCGCGCCTGTGCCGACGGTGAGGGTGGTGATCTGGTCGGATCGCCGGTGCTCACCAGCAGGGAGGCCCAGGTGCGGAAGTCCCCTCCGCCGTGCGCCGGCAGCAGTCGCGCGAAGCGCTGGAACTCCGCGACGGTGTGCGCGAGCGCTTGCGAGTAGCGGCCGTCGAAGGCGACGTCCCAGCCGTTGAACCGCATCGCCGCCTGGAACAGACGGACGAACTGCCTGGCTCCGTCGGCCGACCCGGCCTCCAGCAGCGCTTGTGACCTGACGCCGTCCTGGGTGCCGGGCCCGAAACGGCCGTTGGCGGTGTCGTCGCCCATACCGATCTCGTACTGGAGGGCGAAGACCAACGCCTTCTGCACATCCCGGGAGAAGTGCCCGTCGCAGGGGCAGACGAAGAACTCCCGGCGGCCCACGTAACGCCCGTTGAGCCACCGCTGGATCCCACGTACCGCCTCGGTGCCGTCACCCACACGCACATACGGGTCCATGGTCAACAGCGCCTTGAACACCTTCGGTTCGAGCCCGCCGCCCGGGAACGCCCCGCCGATGCCCATGTCCGACTTGATCCCGATGACGGAGTCGACGACCCGGTCGTTGTAGGAGGCGTCGATACCGCCGCCGTCGTACCCCTTGCAGTACAAGCCGGACTGCGCGATGCGGTAGACGTTGCCGTGCCGCGTCGACCCGTCGACACACGCTCCGAACCGTGACCGCAGCGCGCTCAGCGTCGTCGGGCCGAAACTGTCCGACAGTTCCGTGATGCCCAGCTCGTACTGGAGCGCCCGGGTCAGCGCGTGCATCACCTTCCAGCTGGTCCGCCCGTTCACCTCCACCTGCGGAATGCCCGCCACGTCATAGGAGTTGATGAACCGCTGCGCCAGCTCCACCATCTCGTCAGCCATCCGGCCCTCCCCCGCACCCATCGGCCCCGCCCCGGCAAACGGGGCACGTGCACAGGACGCCGCTCCCTGAGCCCGCCACGGCCGGGAGCACGTCCGACCGGGGGCATTCGATTCCGGCCGTCCGTCGTGCGCGCTCGGCCTCTGTCCAACGAATACCCACGGTGCGTGACCGGACGGTCCCGGGAGCCCGCCGACATCCGTTCGGGCGATCACCCCGACGGGCGAGGGGGCAGGGTAGCGACCGGCTCGGCGCGCGGGACCGGCACGGAGCTGGTGAACTGGTGGGCGGGGCCGCCATGCACTCCGGGGAGAGATCAGGATGAGCACCTATCGCGCCGCCCAGGTGGAAACCGCCGGTGGTCCGTTCCGGATGGTCGACCGCGAGGTGGAACGGCCCGGACCCGGCCACGTCAGGATCGCCGTGGAGGCCTGCGGGATCTGCCACAGCGACGCGGCGTTCGTGGAGGCCGCGGTACCGGGCATCCGGTTCCCGCTGGTCCCGGGACATGAGATCGCCGGACGTATCGAGGAACTGGGCGAGGGGACACAGAGCGACTGGCAGGTGGGCGACCTGGTGGCGGTGGGCTGGTTCGGCGGCAGCTGCGGCCATTGCCCGCCCTGCCGACAGGGCGACTTCATCGTCTGCGAGAACCTGAAGGTCCCCGGTTGGGCATACGACGGCGGATACGCCGAGACCGTGATCGTCCCGGTCGACGCGCCGGCCCGGGTCCCGGACGCGCTGGGCGCCGCCGAGGCCGCGCCGCTGGCCTGTGCCGGGGTGACCACGTACAACGGTCTGCGGCGGGGCTCGGCCCGGCCCGGTGATCTGGTCGCGGTGCTCGGCATCGGCGGTCTGGGCCATCTGGGGGTGCGGTACGCGGCCGCCATGGGCTTCGAGACCGTCGCCATCGCCCGTGGACCCGACAAGGCCGACTTCGCCGAGGCACTCGGCGCGCACCACTACATCGACAGTACGGCCGGCACCCCCGTCGCGGACGCGCTGCGGTCGCTCGGCGGCGCCAGGACCGTACTGGCCACCGCGGCCAACTCCGACGCCATCGCGGCGACCGTGGAGGGGCTCGCGCCCCGTGGCGAGCTGGTCGTCATCGGCCTGGACAGCGAGCCGCTGGGGATCAGCCCGGCACAGCTCATCATGTCCGGCAGGGTCGTGCGTGGCCATCCGTCCGGCACCTCGCGGGATGTGCAGGACACGCTCGCCTTCAGTGCCCTGCACGGCATCCGCGCGATGACCGAGACCGTACCGCTGGACGACGTGGACGAGGCGTACCGGAAGATGCTCTCCGGCGCCGCCCGCTTCCGGATGGTCCTGACCACCGGCTGACCTCACCTGTGATGTCCGCCGGAGCGCCGCAGGGGCGGTCCGGCCGGTGGACGGCGTGCCGTGAACTAGTCGAGGCGCTTCGCGGAGAGGATGAGGACCGGCTCGACCGGGACGTCCGCCATCCCCTTCGACCGCGCGGTCCGGACGCCCGCGATCTTATCGACCACGTCCATTCCCTGGGTGACCTCGCCGAACACCGCGTAGCCCACGTCGCTGCCCGGGTCGAGGAAGCCGTTGTCACTGTGGTTGACGAAGAACTGCGCGGTCGCCGAGTGCGGGGCGCTGGTGCGCGCCATCGCGACGGTGCCGCGACGGTTCTTCAGGCCGTTGGATGCCTCGTTCTGGATCGGGTCCCTGGTGTCCTTCTTCCGCAGGTCCCGGGTGAGCCCTCCGCCCTGCACCATGAAGCCGGGGATGACCCGGTGGAAGACCGTGTCCGTGTAGAAGCCCGAGTCGACGTACTGGAGGAAGTTCGCCGTGGTGACCGGCGCCTTCTCCTCGTCGAGGCTGATCACGATCTCTCCGAAGGAGGTGGACAACAGAACCTGCGTCATACGAGCACTCCATGCGTCTGACGGATGATCACCACACTCTAGTCGCGCCGGTCCCACCACCCGCAGGACCGTGTCCGGGGTGGCTGTCGTGCCGTGCCGGTGGGCTCCACGTCGTGCTGGTCGCGTCGCCGTCAGCCGCGTCCCTGCCTCCGCCGCCGGAGGGGCTGACAGCGACGTGGCCGGCACGACGACGAGGTCTTCATCGCTCGTCGGCGACGACGAACCGCTCGACTCCGGTGTCGGTGAGCGAGTCGAGGGAATCCAGCTGGGTCGCGGCGACGACGAGCAATTCGTACTCCGTCCGCAGGACGGGGAGCCGGTGGTGCTGGATCACCAGTCCGATCTCGTCCAGCGCCGAGTCGGACTCGCCGTTGTCCACCAGGTCGACGACGGACGACAGCGCGCTGACGACCTGGTGCTGTTCCGCCAGGCGGCGGGCGATGCTTCTGGCGACCGAACGGACGATCGTGCCAGGCGGGTCCAGCGGAGGTCTTCCGGGTGGGGTCGGCGGGCTCATGTACGGAAACGCTCTCTGTCCGTAGGGAACGGGCGGTGCTCTGGTGGCGGTGGGGACGGGCGTCCGGCCCGGAGCGGGTGTGAAGGCACCGGTAGCGGGTGGAAGGCACCGGTAGCGGGTGGAAGGCACCGGTAGCGGGTGTGGGGCACGGTGGAGCGTTTCACGCGGCCTTGGAGAGGGTGGACCCCCTGTCCGTCCGGGGCAGCGGCCGGACGGATGTCGCGGGTCCGGTCACCGCTCGTCGTACGTCGTCGCGTGGCCACAGCAGGAGGGCGGCGACGGCGCCGACCACGGCGAGCGCCGCGAGGACGGACCAGGTGAGGCCGAAGCCGGTGTTGGTGCCGAGCCATCCCGCGACGGGGTAGGTGATCAGCCAGGCCAGGTGCGACAGGGAGAACTGGGCCGCGAACGTCTCGGGGATCGCGTGCGGTTCGACGGAGGCACGCAGGACGCTGCCGGTCGGTGTGACGATCAGCGCCATACCGACGCCGATCACGGTCCAGACGACGGCCGTTCCGGTCCATGTGGCCAGGCCGGACGCCATGAGGGCCACCGCGGCGATCGTGCCGCCGACGAGTACTCCGGCCCCGGTCATCATGACGGTGCGGGCGGCGATCCGGTCGAGTACGCGGGGCAGTACGACGGCCGCCAGGAGGGTTCCGCCGCCGGAGGCGGCGAGCATCCAGGCGACGTCCGACTGCGAGCCGCCGAGCTCGTCACGGACGTAGTTGACGGTGTTGACGACGACGATCGATCCTGCCGCCGCGACCACGAGATTGAGCGCCATGACGCCGCGCAGCCGCGGTGTCCGGAGGAAGGTCCTGGTCCCTGCCGCCATCTTGTCCCACGCCCGGGTGTGGCTGCTGGGGCGGGCGTCGGGGACCCGCGTGAACAGGATGAGCGCGGCGGAGAGGAGGAACCCGACGGAGGTGCCCAGGAACAGCGAGTCGAAGCTCATGAACGCCAGGGCGACCGCCGCGAGTACGGGACTGAGCAGGCTCTCCATCGTGTAGGCGGCCTGGGAGGCGGCCAGGGCACGTGTGTAGTCGGACTCATCGGTGACGATGTCGGGGATGACGGCCTGGAACGTCGGGGTGAACGCCGCCGACGCGGCTTGCAGCAGACCGATCAGGACGTAGATGTGCCAGACCTCGCTGACGAGCGGCAGTGCCAGGACCACTCCGGCGCGCACCACGTCGAGGAGGACCAGGAGAGTCCTTCTGGGGAAGCGGTCGACGTACGCGGCGGCGAGGGGGGCTATGACCACGTACATGAACATCTTGACGGTCAGGGCGGTGCCGAGGACGGTGCCGGCGCGCGGGCCGGCGAGGTCGTAGGCGAGCAGTCCGAGGGCCACGGTCGTCAGTCCGGTGCCGAACAGGGCGATGATCTGTGCGCTGAAGAGGCGGCGGTAGTCACGGATGGCGAACAGGCTCATGGCGTGTTCCTTCCAGGTCCGGGCGGTGGGGCACGGCCTCGGCGCGGAGGCCGTGCCCCACAGAAGGCGGCCAGGATGTCTCTAGTCATCGGCGCCGCTCCCCGGGGTGAGGCCGGCGAGGAGGTTGAAGGCACCGGTGAGGATGTTGAGTGCGACGACGCCGACGACGTCGGCTATCGCGCGGTCGCTGTAGCCGTGCTCACGCAGCGCGATGACCTGTTCGTCGGTGATCGACGTCGGCTCGCGGTACACCTGGAGGGCGAGGGTGATGATCGCCGCGATCGCGGGATCGGCCGAGGTGCCCGTACGGGCCCGCTCGATCTCCAGCTCGTCCACTCCCAGCCTGCGGGCGGCACTGACATGCGCGTCGAGACACAGTCCGCAGCCCTGGAGTACCTGGACCGCGATCGAGATCCGTTCGCTGACCGCGCGGTCGAGTTTGGCTCGCCCCATGGCCCGGCTGAGCTGTAGATAGCCGCCCAGGACGGCGGGCGAGTGCGCCATCGTGGAGACCATGTCGCCTACCTGGCCGTGCCGGGAGACCAGCTCGGCGAGCAGGTCGCGTGAGGCGCCGACCGCGGTATCGGGTGTGAGGCGGGTCAGGCGGGTCATGACGGTCCTTCCGGTACGGGGATCTTCCGGGGCGACGGGGATGTCCCGGGGGCGGGGCTTCCCGGGGGCGGGGTGTGCCGGGGGCGGGGTGTGCCGGGGCGGCGGGATGTCCCGGGGCACGGATGTTCCAGTGCGGCGAGGTGTCCCGGGGGGCCGGGTGCCCCGGGGGCGGCGGGGCGCTCGGGGAGTCGAGCGCCCCTCGGCCGTGTGCTGCTCGCGGCGGCTGATCGGTGATGCCGACGCGGTCAGTGGTGTGCGTGGTGGCCGGTGTGCTCGGTTGCGGCCGGGGTCGCCGCTTGCGCGCGGGAGGCGGTCCCGGTGGTCCGCACGGTGAACTCGGCGGTCCGGACGACGTCGTCGTGCTGGAAGTCCAGGTAGAGGCGGTACGTGCCGCCCGACGGCGCGACCGCCATGAAGGTGATCCGGGGCCCCGGCTCGGTGGTGCCGTCACCGGGCTCGCCGTCCGGGTGGACGTGGAGATAGCCGAGGTCCCCGACCCGCAGCGCCACCAGATGCCCGTACGCGGCCAGGTAGGGCTGGAGGTCGGTGACGGGGTGCCCGTCCCTGCTGACGGTGAGCGTCAGATCGCTCGCCTCGCCGGGTACGAGTTCGCCGTCGAGGGTGACGGTGTACTCGCCGACGCGGGCGGTACGGGTGTCCTCGGAGATCGGCTGCGGGTCGTACCGCCCGGCGACCGATACGTCGATCCCCAGCGTCATCGTCCCGTCGTGGCCGGTCGGGTGGATGTCGGCGAAGAGTCTCCAGGCCCCCGGCTCCAGGGCCAGCTCGACGCTCCAGGTGCCGCTCCCGTCCCGCACCGGGTGCACATGCTGGAACCCGGTCGTGTCGCGCCGGACGGCGATGAGGTGCAGTTCCTTCCCGTGCTCGGGCGTGAACGCGGTCACCGGCTGTCCGTCGGGACCGGTCACCCGGAAGGTGACCGTCCGCACCCCGGCCGGAAGGATCGTCGCGTCGAGCTCAAGGGTGTAGCCGTTCTCGGAGACCGACAGCCCACCGGGACGGGCTCCGCCCTGGCCGCTGTGGCCGCTGTGACTGGTCATGTCGTGGCCGGAATGGTTCTTCATCGTGTCTCCACCTGTGCGATGCGTGTGTGTCGCGTGCCGTGCCATCAGTCGTCGTGAAATCAGTCGTCGTGCGTTGCCCCTGTCCGGGACATTCACCATAACCATATACCCCCTGGGGGTATTTCCGTCAGGGGTTTTTCGACGGATGGCATGTCATCACGGATTCCCGCACCGGGAGTCGCGCCGCGCCCCGCGACCCCGGAACCGCGCCCACGGGGTCGGGCCTGTGGGGCCCGCCCTCGGAGCCGGACCCCGCTACCGGCGGCGGCCGTCCCGCCACGGACGGTGCAATCAGATGTCCTCACCATCGGGATGTTCCGTGTATCTTCGACCCTGAAAGACGGCGGAGAGACATGAGGGGAACGCGCGGATGGTGCGGTTGACCCGGGCTCAACAGCAGGAGCGCACGCGCGCGGCGGTACTCGACGCGGCGCGGGACGAATTCATCGAGCGCGGGTACCCGGCGGCGAAGGTGGACGGGATCGCCGAGCGGGCGGAGCTGACGCGTGGCGCGGTGTACTCGAACTTCCCGAGCAAACGCGCCCTGTATCTGGCGGTGCTGGTCGACATGGTCGAGCACGACGTCACCGCGGAACATCACGCCGACGCGCTCCCGCCACCCGCGGCGCCCTCCGCCTCGTCCGTCACCGACGCGTTGGGTGCGTTCGCCCGGACCTGGCTCGAACGCATGCCCCTGGCCGACGGTTCCCCCTCCCTGGGTCGGTTGCACCCCGGTTCCCCGGCGGGGGTTCTCGACGACGAACCGATCCGCGACGCGTTCGGACAGCTGACCCGTGTCGAGGCGCTGCTGCTGGCGCTCGCCCTTGAGTCGTACGCGCCCGCCGACGCGTCGTCCGGGCGGCAGGTCCGGCGGGCCCGACTGGTGCTGAGGCTGCTGGACGGGCCGGGGGCCTCGGCGAATCCGGCGCTCCAGTTCGGCGATCCCTTCGACATCGTGCTGGCCTGCGCGCATCTGGGCGGGCTCGACCTCGCCGACGAGTGGGACCCTCCGCACCTGCCCTACGTCCGGCCGGCCCGGGCCTGCCGGGACCGTTGGGCACCGCCGCCGGAGCTGCGGGACCTCCTCACGCACCGGCCCGTCGGCTTCACCGGGGACGGAGTGATCACGTTCCTCGGCACCCACCGCCTGGAAGCCGCCGAGGAGGCCGTCCGCGCCGCACGGACCGGTGACCGGATCACCGTGGCCGTCACGACGGCGGACCCGGCCGAGACCGGCCGCCTCGTGCAGCTGAGGGCCGGTGACTTCGCGCGCTGCCTGCGGCGGGTGTTCGAGCCCGGCGCCTGGCCGCGGCTGCGCCTCGTCCTCGACGAGGGCGGCCTGCTGGCGTCGGCGGCGGGCGTACCGGACGCCGACGACGACACCGAGTACGCGGTTCGTGTGCGGGACGGCGATATCGTCGCCCGGGCCGGGGGACGTGGTGCCGCCCATGCGGCGGCCACCTTCGGTCTCCCCACCGCGGCGGACTCCCCCGTCGCCCCCGACGGGACGCCGTCCCCACCGTCCGGACGCGGTCACCGCACCCCTGGAGCCACGTCATGACCCGGCCCGGCCCGTCCCACGCGACCAGCACCGAACTGCTGGTGCTGCACACCCTCCGCTGCGTCGGTGTCTCCGGGCTGTCCAGGGTGGCCGGAGCGACAGGGCTCGCCGAGTCCGACACCGAGTCGGAACTGATCGACCTCGCCTTGGCCGGACTCGTCACCCGCACCTCGGGCGACTTCGGCGGATGGGGACTCACGGAGGACGGCCGGGTCGCGGACGCCGAGCGGATCGCCGACGAGGTCGCGGCAGCCGGAGCCCGGCCCCGGCTCACCGCGGCGTTCGATCGGTTCCTGCTCCTCAACCCCGAGTTGCTCGACCTCTGCACGTCATGGCAGACCCGCACCATGGGCGGCACCATGACGATGAACGACCACAGCGACCCCGCGTACGACGCCCAAGTGCTGGACCGGTTCACGGAGTTCCACCGGCGTGCCGAGCCCGTCTGCGCCGAGCTGTCCGCGGCGCTTCCCCGCTTCCAGCGCTACGCCGTGCGGCTGGGCGACGCCCTCGCCCGGGCGCGGGCCGGCTCCCTGGAGTACGTGACGGACAGCACCTCGTCGTACCACACCGTGTGGTTCCAGCTGCACGAGGACCTGCTGACCACCCTCGGTATCCCACGCCACTGAACCGCGACTCCTCACCCGTCACCCGTCACCCGTCACCCGTCACCCGTCACCCGTCACCCGTCACCCGTCACCCGCGATGGTGCGCATCGGCGCGGGACTTGCGGCCGAGCCCGCGAAGGCGAACGCAGAGATGACCACGCGATGACCTGGATTCACCCGCTCTCGCCCGAGGTCGAGGAGAGCGTGGAAGTGCTCGGGGCCAAGGCGCACGGTCTCGTCGTGCTCCGCCGTCTGGGACTGCCCGTGCCGCCGGGCTTCGTGATCAGCACAGAGGTGTGCCGCGCCTTCCTCCGCGCCGGACGACTGCCGAGCGGCTTCGGCGCCCAACTGGCGGCAGCCGTGGCCGACCTCGAAGCCGTCACACATCGCAGGCTCGGCGGTGCGGAACGGCCGCTCGTGTTGTCCGTCCGCTCCGGCGCCAGTGTGTCCATGCCCGGCATGATGAGCACCGTCCTCAACCTCGGGCTCACTACCAGGGCGACCACCGCTCTGGCCGACGAGACGGGCGACCTTCGGTTCGCGCTCGACTCACGGCTGAGGTTCCTGACCGGCTTCGCCTCCGAGGTTCTCGGCGTGGGCCCGGCGACCTTGGCGGGCGTCGATCGTGCGGCCGCCCGACAGAGCACCAGCACCAGCAGCCGTCTCACCGACGCGATCCATGATGTCGAACGGCTCATCGCGGAACGCGGTGGCGACACCGTGTCCGAGGACGCCACCCGGCAGTTGGAGTCGGCCGTGACAGCCGTGTTCTCGTCATGGAACACACCCCGCGCGAAGGCCTACCGCGAACTGCACGGCATCCCGCACGACCTCGGCACCGCCGTGACCGTCCAGTTGATGGTGTTCGGGAACCGTGACCAACACAGCGGTACGGGGGTCGCGTTCAGCCGCGACCCCAGCACCGGCGAGCATGTCCCGTTCGGTGAGGTCATGTTCGGCCGCCAAGGTGATGACGTCGTCTCGGGCACCTCGCTGACCGGTCCCCTGAGCGAACTCGCCGACCGGGAACCCGCCATGTGGACGCGTCTGCTGTTCGCCCTGACGCGGCTGGAGGAGCACTATCGAGACGCGTGCTACGTCGAGTTCACCTTCGAGGCGGGCGAGCTGTGGGTGCTTCAGGTGCGACCCGGACGATTCGTCGGGCGCGCGGCGGTACGCGTCGCGGTCGACCTCGCCGACGCGGGCGCGATCCGGCGCGACGAAGCGCTGCTCCGCGTCTCACCGCACCACCTCGCCCAGCTGCGTACGCCTCGGATCGCGGCGACCGGACCCGGGGCCGTCTTCACCCGAGGGCTGGGCGCCTCCCCCGGAGTCGCTGTCGGCCGAGTGGCGACCACCGCCGACAGCGCGGTACGGCTTGCCGCACGAGGACCGGTCGTCCTGATACGGCCGGAGACCTCCCCGCTCGACATGCACGGCCTGGCCGCCGCCTCCGGGGTGGTCACCGCTCGCGGCGGCCCGGCCAGTCACGCGGCCGTCGTGGCGCGCTCGCTGGGGAAGCCCGCCGTCGTGGGTGCCGCGGGTCTCACCGTGGACCCCGTCGGCGGCACCGTCCGGGCAGGCGGACGTACCCTGCCCGAGGGCACCCTCGTCGCACTCGACGGGACGAGCGGAGAGGTCGTCGTCGGCGAACCTCGCGTCACCACGTCCTCGGCCGACCCTCAGCTGCACCGCTTGCTCGCCTGGGCCGACGACATCACGGCCGACGAGCCCACGGGCCGCACCGAACCCGAACGCCTCACCGCGGCCCAGGCCGTCCTCCGCCGAACCGGCCGAGCAGCGACAGGCTGACCGCACGCACGACGGCGCGCGGAACGCCCCTCCGGTTCCGCGCGCCGCCACGTCAACTGGCCTGGTGTGTGCGGGGTATGGGCCCGACCGGCGTTGACAAGCCGTGCCACCACCGCGTTGAGTTGCCCGCGCGATGGTCCGGTCCGGGAGCATCGCGGTGCCCAGGTCCGCTGCGGCACTTCGAGAGTCCGGGAGGGGAACCCCGATGGAGCTTCGATTCATAGCCGGGCCGGTGAGCGTGGGGGCAGGGGGCGTGGCGCTGGCCTTCGCGGACGTAGCCGTCGGGTGGTGGATCGCGTGGACCGTCTGCGCGCTCGTCACGGCCGCCTCGGTCGCGTACATGATCCGGCTCAGCCGCTGAACCGGATGCCGGGTGCGGGGTCGCCCCGCGATATGGGTAGCTGTGCGGCGCGGGCGGGAGCAGTGTTCCCGCCCGGGTCGGCGCCGGTTCGGCCGGTGGGTGGAGGTCCGAACACCATTGCGGTCCGGACTGGTTGAGCACCTGGTCACGCGACCGCGAGAGACCTCGTACCGCTCACCCCACCCGCACGCGCCGTGCGTCCACCTCGGCGAGCACGCGGTCGATCCGGTGCGACCTGCGCAGCAGGGCCGGTGCCTTCGCCCCGGCCAGGGCGAGAAGGGTGACGGGGAGCGGGCGGCCCGCCAGTACGGCCAGGGCGACCGTCCAGGGCGGTATCCCGGCCAGCGCGCACATCACCACGGCGGCCCGGGGCGTCCACGGCAGCAGCGCGAGAGCGGCCAGCGCCCAGCCGCCGTGGCGCTCCACCAGCCCGGCGACCTCCCGTAGTTCCGCCCGGCCCGGCGCGACGGCGCCCACCGTGTCCAGCAGCCAGGGTCCGGCCGCGTGGACGGCGGTCGCGACCAGGAAGGCTCCCAGTACCGACGCGGCGACGAAGGTCAGGGCGATCACCCGCCAGCGCCGGGGATGGAGCGCCGACAACCCGATGAGCAGCATCTGGTTGGGCAGGACCGGCAGTACGTAGTCGCTCAGCGGGAAGACACCGAGCGCCGGAAGGAACCACCGCCGGTGCGCGGCCCGGTCCAGCCGCAGCAGCAGCCGCACCGTGCGGGTGGCGGAGTTCTCCCGGGCGGCGGGAACGGGAGCGCCGGGGGCCGGATCGGGGACGGGGGCCAGGGGCTCAGCCATGGCGCAGGGACCGGTATCCCAGCGACGGTGAGAGGCGCATCAGGGACGGCAGGAGGCGCGCCTTGCCGACGTAGATCTCCGTCCGGTCCCGGCGGATGCCCTCGATCACCGCGTGTGCCGCCTGCGCCGCGCTGATCTTGCCCCGGCCCCGGCCACGCGTCATATCGGTGTCCACGAGCGGGAGGACCGCGTCGATCACCCGGATGTGCGGCGCCCCGTCCTCGCACTGGTAGCGCAGCGACCGCGTGAACGTCCGCACCGCCGACTTGGCCGCGCAGTACACGGGTGCCGAGGGCTTGGGCACGATGGCGAGTCCGCTGGTGATGTTCACGATCGCGGCCTCGGAACGGCTGCTGAGATGGGGAAGCAGCCCGGTGGAGAGGGAGATGACGGCGTCCAGATTGACGGCGAGTTCCCGCCGGAGCAGCGGTCGTGAGGCGCGCGGATCGGCGGTGAGGAAGTCGCTGGGGTTCTGCACTCCGGCGTTGTTGATGACGACCGAGAGTCCGGGGTGGCGGCCGGGCAGTTCATCGCCGAAGGTGTCGACCGCGTCCGGATCGGAGAGATCGACCACCTCGGCGGACACCCGGTCGCCGTACTCGGCTTGCAGGGCCACGAGGGGTCCGGGCGCGCGGCCCACGGCCACCACATGCGCGCCGAGCCCGACCAGCTGCCGGGTCATCTCCCTGCCGATGCCGCGCGCCCCGCCGGTGACGAGCACCGTTGTGCCGGTGAGCTTCATGCGGTCCTTCTCCTCGCTGCTTCATGGGTACGGGCCGTCGTCCGCGCGTCGGGGCCCGTCCGCACACCCGTCGGCGCATCCGTCCACTCACACGTCCGCTCGTCCGGTCGCTCGTCCGGTCGCTCGTCCATGTCGGACACCGTGTCCGGGCCGGGTCGCCGGAACGCCGACCTGTAGGCCGCCGGTGTCATCGCGGTGCGGAGCCCGAAGTGGCGGGTGAAGTGCGGCTGGTCCGCGTAGCCGCAGGCGAATCCGATGACGCCGATGCTGTGGGCGCTCCGCAGGAGCAGCGCCGCGGCGGCCTCCGTGCGGAGCTCGCCGAGGAGTCCGGTGAAGCCGCCGTCACCCGCCAGCCGCCGTTGGAGGCTCCGCACCGGCAGGCCCAGTTCGGCGGCGAGGGCGGCGAGTGTCCAGCGCCGGGCGAGATCGGCGCCGAGCAGTTCCCGGGTGCGTGCGACAGCGTCCGTACCGGCCCGCGCCGGGCGCGGGTGCACGGGTGGTGCGGTGCCGGACCAGGTGAACCGCCAGAGCCCGCCGCCGTGACCGGGCGGTGCCGCCGTGACGGTGCCGTCGGCGAACACAGTGGTCGGCTCCCCGTACCCGGCGCCGACGACGAGATCCCGGGCACCGGTCAGCGGCAGCAGCGCGGTCAGTACGCCGAGAACGACCGCGTCCTCGGCGGGTTCGGGCGGTTCCATGGGGGGTCCCACATGCTCGGCGACGAGATGTCCCGTACCGGATTCCCGTACCACCACCCGGTGCCGTGAGTGGGTGAACCGCTCCAGCCGCTGCCACCGGGCGAACAGGTCCCCCGGGCCGACCGCGCTCAGCAGCGCGGACACGGCCGGGTCGGACGGGCTGGCCGGCATCAGTGAGCCTGCCCGCAGCAGCGGCAGCAGCCCGTGATCGCGCGCCACGTCCCTCAGGAACCGCCGCTTCGCCTCGAACGGCAGCAGCGCCCCGCCGCCCCCCGGAGCGACGACCCGGATGCCCTCACCTGCCAGCGCCCGCTGGACCAGCGCCACCAGTCTGGCGCTCGCGAACTCGTCCATGACCAGCGCTCCTTCCGTCCTCACCGCGTCTTCCGGACACGTTAGGCGGGTTGACGGAAGGTGTCTTGAACGATCGCGCCACCGCATCGGAGGTCCTGCCGGGTACGTACCTCCGGAGCAGTGGGGCTCAGGTGTCGATGCGGGAGCGGTCCAGGGTGGCGGCGGAGCTGGTGATGAACTCCTTGCGCGGGGCGACCTCGTTGCCCATGAGCAGGTCGAAGACCGACTCGGCCGAGTCCAGATCGCCGATGTTGATCCGGCGCAGGGTGCGGAAGCGGGGTTCCATGGTGGTCTCCGCCAGCTGGTCGGCGTCCATCTCGCCGAGGCCCTTGTAGCGCTGGATCGAGTCCTTGTATCGGACCTTTCGGCGCCGGTACTCCAGCAGGGTCTGGCGCAGCTCGTTGTCCGAGTAGGTGTAGACGTACTTGTCCTGGCCCTTCTTGGGCTGGACGAGTTCGATCCGGTGCAGTGGCGGCACGGCAGCGAAGACGCGGCCCGCAGCGACCATCGGACGCATATAGCGCTGGAACAGCGTCAGCAGCAGGCAGCGGATGTGCGCGCCGTCCACATCGGCGTCCACGAGCAAGATGATCTTCCCGTACCGGGCCGCGTCCAGGTCGAAGGTACGCCCCGAACCCGCTCCTATGACCTGGATGATCGCCCCGCACTCGGCGTTCTTCAGCATGTCCGAGACGGACGACTTCTGGACATTGAGGATCTTGCCCCGGATCGGCAGCAACGCCTGGAACTCGGAGTTGCGGGCCAGCTTCGCCGTACCCAGCGCCGAGTCACCCTCCACGATGAACAGCTCACTGCGCTCCACATCGTCACTACGGCAGTCCGCCAGCTTCGCCGGCAGCGACGACGACTCCAGCGCCGTCTTCCGACGCTGCGCCTCCTTGTGCTGACGAGCCGCGATCCGGGTCCGGGCAGCCGCGACGATCTTCTCCATCACGGCACGGACCTGCTGTTTGTCGTCCCGTTTGGTGGAGGTCAGATAGGCCTTGAGCTCCTTGGCGACGACGGCCGCGACGATCCGGGTGGCCGCCGAGGTACCGAGGACCTCCTTGGTCTGGCCCTCGAACTGCGGCTCGGCCAGCCGTACGGTGACGACCGCCGTCATGCCCTCCGTCGCGTCGTCCTTGGCCACGTCGTCCTCGGCCACGCGCAGCAGCTTCGTGGCGCGCAGCACCTCGTTCACGGTCTTGGTGACCGAGCGTTCGAAGCCGGAGAGGTGGGTGCCGCCCTTGGAGGTGGCGATGATGTTCACGAACGACTTCACGTTCGTCTCGTAGCCCGTGCCCCAGCGCAGGGCGATGTCCACACCGAGCTCGCGGGTGACCTCGGTGGCGGTCATATGGCCGCGGTCGTCGAGGACCGGGACGGTCTCCTTGAAGCTGCCCGTGCCGGTGAGACGCAGGACGTCGCAGACCGCCTTGTCCTGGGCGAGGTATTCGCAGAACTCGCCGATCCCCCCGTCGAAGCGGAAGGTCTCCTCGGTCTTGCCGGACCCTTCCAGGGCGCGCTCGTCGCGGACGACGATCGTCAGACCGGGGACGAGGAATGCCGTCTGGCGGGCGCGCTGGTGGAGCGTGTCCAGCGTGAGCTCGGCGTCCTTGAGGAAGATCTGCCGGTCCGCCCAGTAACGCGTCCGGTTCCCGGTGCCGTTCGCGTTGCGGCTCCGCACCTTCCGCTTGCGCAGCCCTCCGCCGGGGGTGAAGTCGGCGTCCTCACCGGGTCCGGAGTAGTGGCCGGGCACGCCGCGGCGGAAGCCGATCAGGTAGGTGTGGCCCACCCGGTCCACTTCGACGTCGAGGCGGGCCGAGAGGGCGTTGACGACGGAGGCGCCGACCCCGTGCAGTCCGCCGGAGGCCGCGTACGAGCCGCCGCCGAACTTGCCGCCGGCGTGCAGCTTGGTCATGACGACCTCGACCCCGGAGAGGCCGGTCCGGGGCTCGACGTCCACGGGGATGCCGCGGCCGTTGTCGCGGACCTCCACGGAGGAGTCCTCGTGGAGGATCACCTCGATGTGGTCGCAGTACCCGCCCAGGGCCTCGTCGACGGAGTTGTCGATGATCTCCCAGAGGCAGTGCATCAGGCCACGGGTGTCGGTCGACCCGATGTACATACCGGGCCGCTTGCGGACGGCCTCCAGTCCTTCGAGGACGAGCAGGTGCCTCGCGGTGTAGTCGGAGCCGTCTCCGGCCGGGGTGCGGGGACGGGCGGAAGGCGGGGTGCTCACGCGTTCGCTCCAGGTACAGAGGATGGGTGGGTGACGCGGCCGGGGCCCGCGAGCGCGGGCCCCGTACCGGAAAGACGCGACTGCCGTGGGCTCAGATGTCGAGGAAGCGGACGTCCTTGGCGTTGCGCTGGATGAACTGGCGGCGGGCCTCGACGTCCTCACCCATGAGGACGGAGAAGAGGTCGTCGGCCTGTGCGGCGTCGTCCAGGGTGACCTGGCCGAGCACCCGGTGCTCGACGTCCATGGTGGTGATGCGCAGCTCCTCGGCGTTCATCTCGCCGAGGCCCTTGAAGCGCTGGATGGAGTCCTCCCGGATGCGCTTGCCGTTCTGGCGGCCCAGCTCGATCAGCGCGTCCCGCTCACGGTCGGAGTACGCGTACTCGAAGTCGTCCCGACCCCACTTGATCTTGTACAGCGGCGGCCGGGAGAGGTACACGTGACCGGCCTCGACCAGGGGGCGCATGAAGCGGAAGAGGAACGTCAGCAGCAGGGTGTTGATGTGCTGGCCGTCGACGTCGGCGTCCGCCATCAGGATGATCTTGTGATAGCGCAGCTTCGCGATGTCGAAGTCCTCGTGGACACCGGTACCGAAGGCACTGATCAGCGCCTGGACCTCGGTGTTCTGGAGGATCTTGTCGATCCGGGCCTTCTCGACGTTCAGGATCTTGCCGCGGATCGGCAGGATGGCCTGGTACATCGGATTGCGGCCGGACTTGGCGGAGCCGCCGGCGGAGTCACCCTCGACGATGAAGATCTCGCACTTGGCGGGGTCGTTCGACTGGCAGTCCGACAGCTTGCCCGGCAGGGAAGCCGACTCCAGCAGACCTTTGCGACGCGTCAGATCACGGGCCTTGCGGGCCGCCACGCGCGCGTAGGCCGCCTGGATCGACTTGCGGATGATGTCCGCGGCCTCGTTCGGGTTCCGGTCGAACCAGTCGTTGAGATGCTCGTGCACGACCCGCTGCACGAAGGTCTTCGCCTCCGTGTTGCCCAGCTTGGTCTTCGTCTGGCCCTCGAACTGCGGCTCACCGAGCTTGACCGAGATGATCGCCGTCAGACCCTCGCGGATGTCCTCACCCGCGAGGTTGTCGTCCTTCTCACGCAGGAACCTCTTCTCCCGCGCGTACCGGTTGACCAGAGCCGTCATCGCCGCGCGGAAGCCCTCCTCGTGGGTACCGCCCTCGTGCGTGTGGATCGTGTTCGCGAAGGAGTGCACGCTGTCGGAGAACTGGGTGTTCCACTGCATCGCGACCTCCACCGACAGCAGGCGCGCGGTGTCCTCCGCCTCCAGCGAGATGATCGACGGGTGGACGGGGTCGCCCTTGCGCGCGTTCAGGTACTTCACGAAGTCGACGATGCCGCCCTCGTAGCAGTACGCCACCGTCCGCGCCACCGGGTCGGACACGTCCGCGACCGGGTCGTCGGCGCCCACCGTGGCCTTCGCGGACTCGCGCTCGTCGGACAGCGCCAAGGTCAGGCCCTTGTTGAGGAAGGCCATCTCCTGGAAGCGGCGCGACAGCGTCTCGAAGGAGTACTCGGTGGTCTCGAAGATGTCGCCGTCGGCCCAGAACGTCAGCGAGGTGCCGGTCTCGGAGGTCGCCTCGTGCTGCCTGAGCGGAGCGGTCGGCACACCCTTCTCGTACTCCTGGCTCCAGCGGTGCCCGCCGTAACGCACCTCCGCCTCCACCCGCGTCGACAGGGCGTTGACCACCGACATGCCCACGCCGTGCAGACCGCCGGAGACCGCGTAGCCGCCGCCGCCGAACTTCCCGCCCGCGTGCAGCACCGTCAGTACGACCTCCAGGGCGGGCCTGCCCTCGGACGCCACGATGTCCACCGGGATGCCGCGGCCGTTGTCGACGACCTTGATCCCGCCGTCGGCCAGGATCGTGACGTCGATGCGGTCCGCGTGCCCCGCGAGGGCCTCGTCGACCGAGTTGTCGACGATCTCGTGGACCAGGTGGTGCAGTCCGCGCTCGCAGGTCGAACCGATGTACATACTGGGCCGCTTGCGCACCGCCTCCAGGCCCTCCAGGACCTGGATCTGACTGCCGGTGTACGACGTGTCCCCCACGTTGCCGGTGGTGGACGCGGGTGCGGGTGCCGGTGTGGTGACGAGTGCGGTGTCGGTGGCGGGCGCCGTGTCGGTGACGGATGCGGTGGCGGATGCGGCGGCGGATGCGGGTGCCGTAGGGGGTGCGGTGGCGATGGTGTCGGCCGGAAGGTCGGAGGGAATGCCGGGACCGGTCACAGGGGCGCTCTCTTTTCTGGCACGACGAACCGCGCTCCCACCCACCGAGGCGGGAGCCGCATGGCGTCGGACGGAGGTCGGCGCAGGGGCCCCGCCGATCGGCGAGGCCCTGTTCCGCAAGGTTCACCATAGAACCGAGAACTAGGTTTAGCACACCCGGCGTCAGCATTACAGTCGACTCAAGAAGTCCCACGAACGCCTCAATAGCGGCCATCCAGGCATCCACTTGATCCCCCCTACGCGCGAAGCGCGAAAGCTCGCCAGATCGCCGCACAGGGATTTCGCCGCCCGGCGTCACGGCCCGCCGAAATCGGGACCCGCGCACGGCCTGGAATCGCTCCACGGAGCCCTTCGAAGCCACCTACGGCGACATGAGGCGTCCGCCTCAAGGTCATCCACCCGGCGTCCCGGGTGGAGGCGCGCACAGCGCGATGCCGGCGGCGGACCCCCGGGTCCATGGGGAAGGCGTCGGGTCGGCTCCGACAGGTGGGTAAGCAGGCAGGCGGGCAGGTGGTGTTCGTGCGGCGAAGGACGGCCGACCGGTCGGGCGGTGAGCCGGTCGGGCGGGAAAACCGATCGACAGACGGTACGCGAGGGGCTGTGATGGCTCCGACCGTCCGTCGCATCGAGCGGGCCCACCGCAGGAGTTGTCCATGACCACCGGGAGTACCGCGGAGCCCCGACCCGCGATCGATACCGCACTGGCCAGGCGCCTGGTCGACGCGCAGTTCCCGCAGTGGGCCGAGCTGCCTCTCAAGCTGCTCGACCCGGCCGGTTCGGACCATGTGATCCACCGGCTGGGCGACGACCTGTCCGTCCGGCTGCCCCGCCACGCGGGAGCCATCGGACAGGCCGCGAAGGAGACGGAGTGGCTGCCCAGGCTCGCTCCGCATCTGCCGTTGGCCGTCCCGGTGCCGGTGGGGGTGGGTGAGCCCGGCTTCGGCTATCCGTGGCCGTGGGCGGTGTCCCGCTGGCTGGACGGCGAGGTGGCGACCGTCGGGGCGTTGGGCGACTCGCCCGGGGCCGCCGTCCAACTGGCGGAGTTCCTCGTCGCCCTTCAGTCGTTCCCGCCCGCGGACCTCCAGGTCGGGAACGCTCGCGAGGACCTGATGGGTGAGCCCCTGGCCGACCGGGACCGTGATACGCGGGCGGCGATCGCGGAGGTCGGCGGTACGTTCGACGCCGCGGCCATGACCGAGCTGTGGGACGCGGCGCTGAGCGCCCCCGGATGGGACCGCCCGCCGGTGTGGTTCCACGGCGACTTCCACACCGGCAACCTGCTGACCCGCGACGGCCGCCTCAGCGCGGTCATCGACTTCGGCGGGCTGGGCATCGGCGATCCGGCGTGCGACCTGATCATCGCCTTCACCCTGATGTCCGCCAGGAGCCGCGCCGCCTTCCGTACCGCGCTCGGCGTCGACGACGCGACCTGGACCCGGGGCCGTGGCTGGGCCCTGGCCACCGGCCTGAACGCCTACACCTGCTACGCCGCCGTCAACCCCCGCGTCGCCGCGCAGACCACCCGCCAGATCACCGAGGCTCTGAACGGCTGATCGACCGAGGAGAGCGCCGTCCGGCCCCTGCTCGACCAAGGGCGGGCCGAGGAAAGGATCATGAGGTGGCGAGTGCCGTCCAGAAGGCGTGGTGGTGGTCGGCCGCGAAGTCGGTGCGCCCGGCGCGGTCGGACGCGAGCCGCTGCACATAGGGATCGCGGGTCGTGAACCGCTTCCATCCGGGCAGGCCGTGCCCCGTCATCTGCCCGGTGGCCGCGAACCGGCTCCAGTGGCCGATCACCGTGTCCGACAGCCTGGCCTGCGTGGTGTCGAGCGGCTCGAACAGGTCGTTGTCGAACAGGTAGGCCAGGTCGACCATATGACCGGTGCCGAGCGAGAAGCTCGCCGGTCGCGGCACGCTCTTGACGTACGGGGACTCGGCCTCGGCGAAGTCATAGGCGTGGACGGGGGTGTGGTGGGCCATCGCGCGCTGGGTGTCGAGCGCCGCGCCGGAACTGCGTGCGCAGGTTGCCGCCGGGCTGCGGCAGGGACGCAGCGGCATGGCGCGCGAGGTCACCGGCGGCGTCGAGAGCGAGCTCTCCGAAGCGACGATCCGCACCCTCGGCTCGGTACAGCTCGCCCTCGTCAGCGGCCTGATGATGCAGCACCTCACCGACCCCGACTCCGCGCCTACCGCCGACGAGGTGCTGGAGGGTCTGCGGGCGCTGGCCGCCCACCTGCCCGAGAAGGCCTGAGGCCCGTCCCCTGGGCGCCGTCGCACCACCGTGCCACGCCCCCCGGGCCCGTCCCACGTCCCACGTCCCACGTCCCCGGATGAACGACGGCGACGGGACGGGCGGCCCGACCGGGTTCGGCCCGACCGGGTTCGGCCCGACCGGGTTCGGTGAAGCCGCGCGACGACGGTCCCGAGGACGGCAACCGCCTTCCGGGGAAGGGCGCCCCGCGCGGTGCACGCACAGCAGATCGCGGTGGTCCCGCCTGCGCGAGCGGGACCACCGCGACTTCGTCCTTCTCAACGGGACCCAGGTCCGCCGCGCCCTTCAGCGGGAGCGGTCCGCCTGCCCGCCGGTCAGCCCCGGCCGTAGACGACGGCCCTCGTCGTGTCCTTGTAGGTGTTGTTGAGGGTGATCTCGCTCCACGCCTCGTTGGCCTCGCCCGCCGCCAGCGGCCGGGTGGGGCCGTAACAGGCGAGACGCTGCCCGGAGAGGAACCTCGTCTTGTGGCAGGACGCGTTCGTCCCGTGGGTGTGGATCACATGCGCGGCGAGGTCCACCGTGACCGTGGCCGGAGCGTTGTTCACCACCACGGCGACGGCCTGGTAGGTGTTGTTGGCCGGGTTGCGGAAGATGCAGGTCTGCATCGCGACATTGTTCGACGCGTAGTGGGTGGTCGTCTGGCCGCAGGTCTGGTTGGGGCCGTTGGAGACGAACGGCTGCCAGTACGGCGCGGCCACCGCCGGACTCATCCCCAGACTGAGCGCTCCCACTGCCATGGCGCCCGCTGCCGCTGTCTTGACCCACGTGCTCCGGAACATCACAAAGCCCCTCTCGAATGGCGATGAGCATATGACTGACGAATACACGGATGTCAGCGGTCGGGAGCTAACCACCTGCGGTTCAGAAGCGACAAGGGCGCCTCGGAGCCTCGTCCGGAAGCCGTTTCGACCTGGCGCTCCCACCGCGGGGATGTCGAGACGGTCCGGCGTTCCGGAGCGCGGAGAGCCCCCAGGGCCGTAGCCCCAAGGGATCTCGCGCTGTTCCGCCGCACGGACGAGGGGGCCGGCCGAAGCCCGCGCGGAGACCTGCCGACCGACGATCCGTCAGCGCCATTCGGGCGGGATGCCGCCAAGTTGGGTGAGGAGGTCCCAGTCCTTGGGACGCAGGCTCGGGGAATGCCAGCGGGCACCGTTGCCGACCCAGTAGCCGCGGTAGTTCCGGATGCCCTGGAGCCCTTCCCAGGTGCCCGGCTCGCCCATGTCGCCGATGCCGGATTCCGTACCGCAGCAGGAGCAGATCCCGGCGGTCGGCCAGCCGGACTCCCAGGTCAGCCCGTCCTCCCCGTAGCCGCAGATCCGGCAGTGCTCCTCGTCCATGTCCATACCCGGGTCCGTTCGTTCCATCGCGGCAGCGTAGACCGAGGTCAGGAGCGCGGACGATCGAATTCCGCGACGGCGGACCGGGGTCGGGTCCGGCAGGCCGGGTCTTTTCCCGTCCTCGGGCGCACCATGCGTGGAAGCCGGGGTTTGCCTTCGTTCGTGTACAACCTCACGATTTTCGGCTGATCGGGCCGGAGGGCCGCCGGATAGTGGAGGCGACCGGTGGGACACGTCCCCGGTCCACCTACCCACCTGGAAGCAGAGGTGTTCCGTCATGCCCACCACCGAGGCCGTCGCCCGAGCGCAGCTCGTGTTCACGCTCTTCGACGCCGACGGCAACGGCTACCTTGAGCCGGCCGACTTCGATCTGATGGCCCGCCGGACGGTCGACGCCCTGCCGGCCGCCAAGGAGGAGGCCGGACAGGCGCTGCTCGACGCCTTCCGCGGGTACGGCGCCACCTTGACGGCGGAACTTGACGCGGACGGCGACGGGCGGATCAGCCCTCAGGAGTTCACGGCGGTCGTCCTGGAGCCGCAGCGGTTCGACGGGGCCGTGGACGTGTTCGCGGACGCGCTGGCGGAGCTGGGCGATCCGGACGGCGACGGACTGGTCGAGCGGCCCGACTTCCTCGCGCTGATGGTCGCCATCGGGTTCGAACCGGCCAACATCGAGGCCCTGTTCGACGCCTTCGCCCCGGTGGAGGGCGACCGGGTCCCGGTCGCCGTATGGGCGGACGGCATCCGGGACTACTACCGGCCCGACAGGGCGGGCATCGCCGGGGACCGTCTCGTCACAGGCTGAGCCACGTGTGAGCGCCGACGACCGCGCGGTAGGGGTACGGACGGGCGGTCGGCCGCCGTCAGGGCCTTCCCGGCCCGGGGGGCTCACCCAACGCGTCCTCTGCGGTGGGTGAGCCCCCCGGGCGGCGGGCCGACGGAGTCCCATGAGCGGAGCGTCGCGTACCGAACCGGGCGCTCCGCAGCGGACGGGCAGGGATGAGCACCCCGTACCGGACCGTCGAGTCGCCCGCCCCGGGTCGGCCCCGCAGCAAACGGCTCAGCCGATCCAGACCAGCAGGCCTTGGCGGAGACGGGCCGCCGTCCGGAAGAAGGCGGCGAGATCCTGGTACGCGACCGCCACGTCGTCCAGCCGCGGCCCGGGGTCGGAGCCGCCCGCGTAGGGGTAGGTCCCCGCGTAGGGGTAGGTCCCCGCGTCCGCCAACTCCGCCGGGGTGACCCGCTCGACGAGTCCCTCCGGGTGATCGCCGCCATCGCCCCGGCGGCGTCCCGCACCCGCTCCGGTCGGATCATCCGGGGCGCTCCGTACCCCCAGTCCTCCGCGCCGGGAATCTCCTCCTCGCCGTGCACCACATTCACCTCGACACCCCGGAGCCTGAGCAGACGCTCCAGCGTGTGCCACATCTTCCCGGTGCTGTGGAGGCGGCTCCCAGGGGCCGGTCTGCCGTCACCCGGCTCCGCGGCCATGCGCTCCTCGACGAACTCCCGGGCCCAGTCGGGATGCAGAACGGCCCGGTTCAGCTCGGCGGGGGTGAGGCGGACATACTTTCCGACCATGCTCATGGCCGAATCGTAGGAACCGCCACTGACATCGACACCGGCAGGCGGGTTCCGGCGACACCCTGGGTCCCGCCGCACAGGGACCTGGGACGCGCCGCACAATGAACGGATGACGTACACCGAGGACGCGGCCACCGCGTATGCCTGGGCGGTGCTCGGAGGCCGGGGCAGGCTCGTCGAGAGGGTGCGCTTCGAGGGGGCGGGCGCTGTCCTGCCGTCGCGTCTGCCGGTCCGGGAACTGGCGCGCGCCTGTGTGGGGGTTTCGTCGCTGGCGGCGGCGGAACTGCTGGCCCTGCGCAACGGCGTGCCGGTGCCCGCGGTGCGGGTGAACGAGGCGGCGGTGGCCACCGCGTTCGTGAGCGAACGCCATCTGAGGATCGACGGCCGGGCTCCGACCTCCTTCGCCCCGCTGTCCGGGTTCTGGCAGACGTCCGACGGATGGGTGCGCACCCACGCCAACTACCCGCACCACCGGGCCCGGCTGCTCGACGCGCTGGGTATCGCGGACACGGGACCTGACCAGACGCTGGTGGGTGTGCTCGCGAAGGAACTGGCATCGCGTCCGGCCCTGGAGGTCCAGGAAACCGTCTACGCGGCGGACGGCCTGGCCGTGGCGGTGACTCCCGCACCCACACCCGCAACCGGCACCGGGCCTACACCCGCACGCGGCACCGGCACCGGACCCGCACCCGCACCCGCACCCGCGCCGACATCCGACCGGCCCGCTCTGGTCGAGGCGCGGCGTGCGGGTCGGAGCAGCCCCCGGCTGCTGACGCCCGCGTCCGTGCCCGCCCAGGGGGTGCGGGTCCTGGACCTGACCCGCGTCATCGCCGGTCCCGTAGCGACCCGCACCCTGGCGCTGCTGGGCGCCGACGTGCTGCGCGTGGACGCCCCGCGACTCCCCGAGGACGCGGACGCCCACGCCGACACCGGCATGGGCAAACGCTCCACGCTGCTGGATCTCGCGGCCCCCGGTGACCGGCGCGTCTTCGAGGGCCTTCTGAGCGAGGCGGACGTCGTGGTGACCGGCTACCGGCCCGGCACCCTGGACCGGCACGGACTGGCCCCCGACGCACTCCTGGCCCGGTATCCCGGCCTGATCGTCGCGCAACTGTGCGCCTGGGGGTGGTCCGGCCCCTGGGCCGGGCGCCGCGGTTTCGACAGCCTGGTCCAGGCCGGTACCGGTATCGCCGCGATCGAGGCCACGGCCGACGGCCGCCCCGGCGTACTGCCCGCGCAGGCGCTGGACCACGGAACCGGGTATCTGCTGGCCGCCGCGGTCCTGCGCGCACTGACCGACCGCCAGGCCACCGGTGACGGGCGGCAGCTCCGCCTCTCCCTGTCAGGCACGGCCTCCTGGCTGCTGCACGGCGTCCAGCCCACTCCCGTACAGGGCCACTTCGGCCGTGACGACCCGGCCGCCTGGCTCACCGAGACCGAATCGCCGTACGGTCTGCTGCATCACGTCCTGCCCCCGGTCCACTACGACGGCGCACCCGCGAACTGGGACCGCGCATCGAGCCGCTGGGGAAGCGATCGGCCGAACTGGGCCTGAACAAGGGCAATATGTCCGGCTGAGCCGACATATCCCCGTGGTCCCTGGCCAGCCCCCAGGCGGGATGGCCGGACGCTGTGGCGGACGATGCGTACTGACGGCGGAAGCCGTTGCCCACGGCGTTCCGGCGAACTGGATGAATTCGGCGCGACCGCCAGATGTCTCCATGACGGACTTCGGCATCCGTGAGGACGGCCTTCGGTACCCCTCCAGGTGGGCGAAGTCCGAGTGCGGGAAGCCTTCCCCCAGTACGCCTCGGGGGCAGCCGCCGGGTGACTCGTCCGTCCGCCCGGCCCGGATCGGCCTCCCCAAGGCCGTCCCCCGTCGGCATGCACTCCATCAGGTGCGCCGCAGCGGCTCCTGACCCGTCCCGCCGCCGTCCGACGGTCCGGTCGGCACTGGGCGTGCCCGCGCAACACGTTCAACACGCTCGCCGGAGGGGACCGCGATTACTCCGACGACCGCGGGCACGCCAAGAGACATGACCCGAACGAGATGCCCGGCGAGGTGAACGCGCCGCCGCGCCGGTCGGGGGCGCCGGGCCGCAGGTACGTCGGTCACGAGGCCGTCGCGGCAGGGCCGCCTGATGCGGCGCCGATATCAACAGCGTTGGTGCGCGACGGAGTTCCCTCCCGAGCGCGGCCCGTCGCGCCGCCCCTCGATCGCCGGGGCTCTCCGTCCACCGCCCGCGCAGCCACCTCAAGGAAGGCGCTCCCCGTGCCGCATCCGAGCACCGCCGAATCCACCCGTCCCCTCGCCTCCCCCGCTGTGTCCGACACCCTTGATCTCGCGGAAAGGATCTTCGCCCCGGGCACGGCGGGGGTACGAGGCCCCGCCCACGAACAGGTACTGCTGTGCCAGGACCGTACGGTGGGGCTGAAGGCCGTCGTCTCCGTCCACTCCACCGCACTGGGCCCCGCCCTCGGAGGCACCCGGTTCCACGCGTACGGCAGCAGCGCCGACGCCGTGCTGGACTCCCTGAACCTCGCCCGCGGGATGTCGTACAAGAACGCCCTCGCCGGCCTGCCCTACGGCGGCGGGAAAGCCGTCATCATCGGTGACCCCGCCCTGCTCAAGACTCCCGGGCTCCTGCACTCCTACGGCCGTTTCGTCGAGTCCCTGGCAGGCCGGTACGTGACCGCCTGCGACGTGGGCACCGACACGGCCGACATGGATGTCGTCGGCGAGGAGACGGATCATGTCGTCGGGCGCTCTCCCGCTGCCGGAGGCGTGGGGGATCCTTCGGCGGCCACCGCGTACGGGGTGCTCCAGGGGATGCGTGCCTGCGCGGCGGTGCGCTGGGGGGAGCCGCATCTGCGCGGCCGCCGGGTGGGCGTCTGCGGCCTGGGCAAGGTCGGTCAGCACCTTGTTGGGCTGCTGACCGAGGCGGGGGCGACGGTGCTGGCGTCCGACATCCGCGCCGACGCGGTCGCGCGTACCCAGGTGAGGTTCCCCGAGGCCAGGATCGTCGCCGACGCCAAGGCGCTGCTCGACGCGGAGATGGACATCTACTCGCCCTGCGCACTGGGCGGAGCGCTCGACCGGGTGGCCGTGAACAGGCTGCGGGCGCCCGTTGTCTGCGGCGCCGCCAACAATCAGCTCGGCTACGCCGGGGCCGAGGAGCGGCTGGTCGACCGGGACATCGTCTACGCGCCGGACTACGTCGTGAACGCGGGCGGCGTCATCCATGTCGCGCGGGAGTACAGCGGATGCTCCGCGACCCGGAGCCCCGACCGTGCCCGTGCCCGTGCCCGTGAACAGGTGGACCCGATCTACGCCACGACCCTGTCGATCCTCACGGCCGCGGCCGACTCGGGCGCCTCGCCCAGTGCGGTGGCCGACGATCTCGCGGAGAAGCGGATGGCGTCCCCGCCGCGGACCTGAACCCGTCCGGTACGACGACCAACGAAGCAGGTACCCGTGAACACTGTCCGGCAGGCCACCCATGAACTCCTCAGGCACCACGACATGCGTGTCATCTTCGGCAACCCCGGCAGCACCGAACTCCCCTTCCTCGCCCACCTTCCGGAGGACTTCAGCTACGTGCTGGCGCTCAACGAGTCGACCGCGACCGCCATGGCCGACGGATACGCCCAGGCCACCGGCCGTCCGACCCTGGTCAATCTGCACACGGCAACCGGTCTCGGCAACGCCATGGGTTCCCTGGTCAACGCCTCCGGGGCCCGAAGCCCCGTGGTGGCGCTGGCCGGGCAGCAGGTCAGGGCCGCCCTGCCCACCCCGGCCCTGCTCGTCAACCGGGGCCCGCTCGCACTGGCGCAGGGCGCGGTCAAGCACACCGCCGAACCGGCACGGGCCGAGGACACTCCCGAGATCCTCGGCCAGGCGATCCTGCGCGCGGCCCAGGCGCCGTCCGGGCCCGTCTGCGTGTCGGTCCCGATGGACGACTGGGACCGGTCGCTCGATCCGCCGTCCGAAGAGGCCCGGTACGAAGCCCACCACAGGGCGCGTACGAGCGACAGCGTGCCTGCCCCGGACGCGCTCAGCGATCTGGCCCGCCAGCTCGCGGAGGCCCGCGCACCGGCCCTGATCGCGGGCCCTGAACTGGACACCGAGGCGGGATACACCGCGGTGGTGGCACTGGCGGAGCGGCTGGACGCGCCGGTCTGGCTCCCCGCTTTCACGCCCCGGGCGGGCTTCCCCAGCGCACACGCAGCCGCGCGCGGCCCCTTGCCGTCCGCCGCGGACGAGGTGGCGGACACCCTGGCCGGACACGATCTGGTGCTGGCGCTGGGTGCCCCCGTCTTCACGTACTACCAGTGGACGGGAGGCCCGCCGGTGGCTCCGGGGACCCGCCTGGCGCAGATCACCTCGGACCCCGAGGAGGCGGTCCGCTCGGTCACCGGGAGTTCCTGCCTCGGATCGCCGGTCGCCGCCGCCGGGACGCTCGACCGTCTGCTGGAACGGAGGGGCCACCGGCCGCGGAACGGGGCCATGTGTCGTCCGCGCACGAGTCCCACCCCGAAACCCGCCCTGGCCCCGGAGGGCGTCCTGCACGACGGCGAGGTCTTCGCCACACTCGCGAAGGTGCTGCCCGGGGACGCGATCGTCGTCAACGAGGCGGCCCAACAGCTGCCCGCCTACTGGCGGTCGGCGGCCAGTTCGCGTCCCGGCAGCTTCTACTTCACCGGCGCGGGCGGTCTGGGCTTCGGTCTGGCCGGTGCCGTCGGCGTCCAACTGGCCTGCCCTGAGCGTCCGGTGGTGGCCGTCATCGGTGACGGCTCCGTCCAGTACACCCTCCAGGCTCTGTGGACCGCCGCCCACTACCGGATACCCCTCACCGTCCTGGTGCTGGACAACAGCGAGTACGGGATACTCAAGAACTGGGGCCGGACGCTGGGCACCGGTCCGGTGCCGGGGCTGGATCTGCCCGGCATCGACATCATGGGGCTGGCCACCGCCTACGGCGTCACGGCGGAGCGGGCGCACTCCCCCAATGAGCTCAAGAACCTCCTCAGCGAGACGATCGGCGCGCCGGAGCCGCACCTGATCCATGTCCCGCTGGCGTCGTAGCGCGGAGAGGGAGCGGGAGGGCGGGTGAGCCCGCCCCGGGCCCGGTCGGACATCGGCTCAGCCCTCCCGCTGCTCGCTGAGGAGCGCTCCGACGGTGGCGTTCGAGCGGTACGGGATGAACTCGTGCCGTAGTTCGGACCTGGCGGCGTCCACGCTGCTGGACTGGAGACCCGCTCCGGTCGCCAGGAATTCCCGCCAACTGCCGCATGCCTCCTCGACATGCCCCGTCCGCAGCGACAGCTTGGTACGGACCGCGTGGGTCAGAGCATGGCCGCGGCGGTCGTCGGGATGCCGGTGCCGGGAGGAGGCGGACAGCGCCTCGATCGCGCCCTTGACATCGCCGAGTCCGCGCAGCGTCTGGGCGCGCTGGAACTCCAGGGCCGCCCTGGGATACACCTGGAACGGGTCCCCCGTCGCGCGGCTTTCGCCCGCCGCCCGGTCGGCGTCCTTCAGGACCTCCAGGGCGTCGCGGCCCCTTCCGACGGCCGCACGCGCGACCGCGAGCTGTGCCGCGACGAACGCTCTGGTCGCCGGTGGGCACCGCGCGGGCAGCGCGGCATAAGCGTTCTCGCCGTACCGCACGGCCTTCTGCCGGTGGTTGAGGGCCAGTGCCTGGCTGCTCATCGCGCGCAGGATCACCGCCCAGGTGCAGACATCGTCGGCTTCGTCGGCGAGCCGGAGCGCCGCGACGTAGAAGAGCTGTGCCGCTCCGTGGAATCCGCTGTCGCTGTGGATACGCGCTCGCACGAACACCAAGTGGGCCGCCTCGGTGAGCAGTTCCCTTCGGACCTTCTCCTTGGCGGGCCTGTTCAGCCAGGGCACGAGATCATCGGCGAGGAAGGCCGCGAGGGCGGCGTCGGCATGGCCGCCGCCGTGCAGGTCCAGCCCGGTCGCGAACACCCGCACGGCGGTCCTGAGCGAGGCGACTTCCGCGCGCCCCGCCGGCGGCCCGGCGGTACGCACGCCGGATCCCGTCCGGCGCGCCGCGGACTCCCGCCATCGAGGCTTGCCATGGTCGGCCGCCAGATAGGGAGACTGCTGAAGGGGCAGGCGGTACACGGGGTCGGCGTCCGTGCTCGTCAGTTCGGCGAGACGGGCGACTGCCCCGGCCCGGCCGCGGGGGCCGATGAGCCCGGCCCGCCGCGCGCTGCCGTCGGGGAAGCCCGCCACCGCCGCGGTGATGCTCCGGCCGAGCTTGCGGGAGAGCACTTCGGCCACCAGGTCGGGCACCGGATGACGTGGCCGTGCCCCCGCCAGCCAATGGGCGACCGAGGTCCGGTCGTACGACAGTGCCCGGCCGATTTCCGCGCCCGCGCTGTTGACAGCGCGCGCGAATGCCGCCGAGGTCCATGCGGCCTCGGCCAGCAGAGCTCGCAGCCTGTCATTGGGGACGCGTTCACTCGCCAACGCCATCCTCCACGGACCCGTTGGGTTCAGGCATCGGCCACGGTCCCGGACCGGACCCGATTCCACTGATACGGACAGATGTTCCCCTGCCCCTGGCGGGCAAACGAGGGCGCTCCCCTCGCCTTCCGGCGCACTCCCGGTCTGCGCCCTCCCGAAGGATCTGGTGCCGGTGGGCGAGGGCGCGATCCACGAGTGCCCACGTCCAGGAGAGTGGCCCGCCGGTGGGCCTGCGCCGGGTTCCGCCGACGTGGGCAGGCATCCGGTACATGAACGATCCCTTCATGTACGGACTGGCTTTCGGGCGCTCCGGCGATCCACGCGCCACCTCGTCCAGCGAACCCCCCAGGGCATGTCCCGAAGTCCAGTTCGCCAGTGCACCCGCAGCGGCAGGGACCGCGTGCGCCTTGACGCGCGATGAGCGCCCCGCCCCGCCGGACGACGAGAGCCGACTCCCGGCGCCCGCCTGAGCCCGCGCCCGCCGACACTCGTACCACCTCGGGAGGACCGGGCCCCTCCCCGCGAGTCCACCCCGAGTTCAGCGCGTCGCGGTGGAGGCGGCCTCCAGCCCGCAGAAGGCAGGGCCTCCGTGCCGACATCGCCACTACTCGGTGGTACCGTGTAGTGGTACTCGGTGCTACGCAGTACCGCTAGGACCCGGGGAGGACTCGCGATGGACGACCTGACGGAGATGCTGAAAGGCACGCTCGAAGGGTGCGTGCTCGAAATCATCGGCGGCGAGGAGACCTACGGGTACGCCATCACCCGTCAGCTGAACGAGCTCGGCTTCGCGGACGTCGTCGAGGGGACGGTGTACACCATCCTGCTGCGACTGGAGCGGAACAAACTCGTCCAGGTGACGAAACGGCCGTCCGGGGTGGGTCCGCCGCGCAAGTTCTACGCGCTCAACGACGCCGGACGCGAGGAGCTCGCGAAGTTCTGGGCGAAATGGCAGTACGTCTCATCACGCATCGACAAGCTCAAGGAGGGCGGGAGATGAACTTCTGGGAGACCGTCACAGGCAGTGATCTCACCAGGGACTGGCAGGCGTTCGAGGCCCGGGCCGAGGCCCTGCCGGACGACTACCGGGCGGCGTGGGAACAGATCAAGGGCCACCTCCATCCCCATGGGGACTTCACCGGCCGCAACCTGATGCCGATCCTCGACGCCGCCCTGGGGCTGCTCGAAGAGACGGCGGCGGACGGGCAGAGCGTCCATGAGGTCCTCGGCGACGACATCCGGGGCTTCTGCGCGGCGCTCGCCGGTGGAGAGGGTGCTCGAACCTATCGCGACCGGTGGCGCGAGCAGTTGAACAGGAACGTCGCCAGGAAACTGAGCCGGCTGGGAGGCTGACATGGGCATCCAGGACATCATCGAGGGCAAGAAGCAGTGGCGGGCACACACGGCGCGGGTCAAGGCGCTCCCGCCGGACTACCGGATCGTCTACAAGGAGATGCAGAAGTACCTGTTCAAGGTCGGACCGGTCGACCTGCCCGACGGGCCCCTGCTCCCCGGGATCGTCGACTTCTTCGAGGAAGGCGCCGCCGAGGGCAAGGGCGTCCTGCAACTCATCGGCAACGACGTCGCCGCGTTCTGCGACGACCTGGTCAAGGACTCACGCACCTACGCGGACATCCACCAGGAGTCCATCAGCAGGGACCCCGCCGGTACGGCCGAGAAGTAGCACCCGTCCCCGCACGCAGTGGACGCAGCGGCCCGCACGCGCGGGTTCGTTCACCTCTGCGCGGCCGCCTCGGCGCGGCGTGACCAGGCACGAGCCGACCGGCCGCCGGAAGTCGCCACGGACCCTGTCCGCCGGGGTTGTCGACCAGGGCGGCGACACCCGGCTCAGCCCTGCCCAACCCCCTGGCGAGCAGATGTCCGGCGCCGGGCCGCCCGACCCCGTCGCCCACCACAACACGACTGACGTGCGGTACGGCAGTCACTCGATCCGGGTTCCGCACGTCTCCACTCCCCCTGTGTCTCCAGCCTCCGGAAGGAAGCCCTCATGCCTCCATCTGTCATGCCCACACCCAGAAAGGGTGACGGCCGTCCGTCGCCGGCCGCCGTCCGAGCCGTCGGGCTGCGCAAGTCGTACGGTGAGAAGGCCGTCCTCGACGGTATCGATCTGCGCATCCCGGCCGGGTCCGTGTTCGCGCTGCTCGGCCCGAACGGCGCCGGGAAGACGACCACCGTCAAGATCCTGTCCACGCTCATCACCGCCGACGCCGGTGATGTGCGCGTGGGCGGTCACGACGTGGCCGCCGACCCCCAGTCGGTCCGTGCCGCGATCGGTGTCACCGGACAGTTCTCCGCCGTGGACGGCCTGATCACCGGCGAGGAGAACATGCTCCTCATGGCGGACCTGCACCACCTGTCCAAGAACGAGGGACGGCGGGTGGCCGCCGAACTCCTGGAGCGCTTCGACCTGGTAGAGGCCGCGAAGAGGCCCGCCTCGGCCTACTCCGGCGGGATGAAGCGCCGGCTCGACCTCGCCATGACGCTGGTCGGCAGCCCGCGGATCATCTTCCTCGACGAGCCGACCACCGGCCTCGACCCCCGCTCCCGTCACAACATGTGGGGCAGCATCCGCGGCCTCGTCGCCGACGGCGTCACCGTCCTGCTCACCACCCAGTACCTGGACGAGGCGGACGAACTCGCCGACCGCATCGCCGTGCTGAACGACGGAAGGATCGCCGCCGAGGGCACCGCCGAAGAGCTCAAGCGGCTCATACCCGGCGGGCACATCCGCCTCCGCTTCAACGACCCGGCCGCGTACCGTTCCGCCGCCGACGCCCTGCGCGAGGTCATCCTCCCCCGAGCTCTCGGCTCCGCCCGGCCAGGGGGCGTCCCCGACGACGAGGCACTGTCGCTGTCCATCGCCAGCGACGGCAGCCAGCGCGAACTGCGCTCCGTTCTCGACCGCCTCGACTCCGCAGGCATCGAGGCGGACGAGCTCACCGTCCATACCCCCGACCTCGACGACGTGTTCTTCGCCCTGACCGGCCCGGCCGGCGTCCCCGACCAGCCGACGGAGAAGACCCGATGAGCTCCCTGTCCCTCGCCGTCCGCGACTCGCACACGATGCTGCGCCGCAACCTCCTGCACGCATGGCGCTACCCGTCCGGAACCCTGAACCTGCTGCTCACGCCGATCATGATGCTGCTGCTCTTCGTCTACATCTTCGGCGACGTGATGAGCGCCGGCATCGGCGGCGGCGGCGCGAACCGCTCCGACTACATCGCCTACATCGTTCCCGGCCTGCTGCTGATGACCGTCGGCAGCACCGTGATCGGGGCCGCGGTGTCCGTCTGCGTGGACATGACCCAGGGCCTCACCGCCCGATTCCGCACGATGGCGATCCACCGGAGCTCCCTGCTCGTCGGGCATGTCGTCGGCGGCGTGTCGCAGTGCATGATGAGCGTGGTCCTCGTCGGCGCCGTCGGGGTGGCCATGGGCTTCCGGTCCACGAACGCCACGGCACTGGAATGGATCGCGGCGTTCGGGCTGATCACGCTGTTCGCCCTGGCGCTCACCTGGATCGCGGTCGGGATAGGCGCGGCCAGTCCGAACCCGGAGGCAGCGGGGAACATGGCGATGCCGCTGATCCTCCTGCCGCTCGTCTCCAGCGCGTTCATCCCGGCCGGTACGATGCCGGGCTGGTTCCGGCCGATCGCCGAGTACCAGCCCTTCACCCCCGCCATCGAGACCCTCCGCGGCCTCCTTCTCGGCACCGGGATCGGCGACAACGGCTGGATCGCGATCGCCTGGTGCGTCGGCCTGATCGCGCTCGGCCACCGCTGGTCGACGGCGCAGTTCAACCGCGACCCGAAGTAGCCGGCCCACGCCGGTAGCGCCCTCTCCTCCCACCTCGACCTCGCCCGAGCGGCGTCAGCTCCGCCCCGCAACCCCGTCGATCAGCCTTGCTCGCAGTGATCGGGGCTGTGGACGGCAGGTGCCCGGGCCTTGCGCAGCTGGGTGACCGGCACCGCCGGGGCGAGTGCGAGTGCGATCACTCCCACGAGCAGCAGGGCCGGCCACACGCCCGATCGGTCGATGATGATTCCGGCCCCTGCGGCTGCCAGCGAGGCACCGAGGTTCAGCGACGTGTTGATCCATGTCGAGGCTTCCGTCCGGCTGGTCTCCGGAACGATGGTGTCGGCGATGAGGTACCCCGTGATCAGGCAGGGGGCGAGGAAGAATCCGACGAGGGCGAGGCCCGCGCCGAAGAGGACCAGGGCGTCCAGCCGGGAGACGAGCACCGAGGCGAGCCCCATGCTGACGCACAGGGCGAACAGCCTCTCGCCGATTCCGCCTTTGAGGTTCAGATGCCCGTACAGCAGACCTCCGAGAGCGCTTCCGCCGGCGAAGGCCGCCAGGAGCCAGCCCGAGGCCGCGACCGCGTCGTGTTGCGCGGCGATGGCCGGCGCTGCGATCTCGGCGGCGCCCAGGACACCGCCGACGCCGAGGATGACGACCAGCACCCTGACGAATCCGGGCCGGCGCAGCGGACGGTCCCCCCGCGCGACACTGCCGCCCGTTCCACGCAGTGCCCCCGACGACGCGCTGGACGTCATCGCGGCGGTGCCGAGGGAGACCGCTGCCGCGGTCACCCAGAGCCCGGTGCTGGGAGAGCTGACCACGATGACCGCGGTGATGACGACGGGACCACCGACGAAGAGGAGGTCCTCGGCCACCGCGTCGATGCTGAACGCCTTGGTCCGCTGATCTCCGGGTGTCGTGAGCGACGCCCAGATCGTCCGCATCGCCGCCCCCAGGGGTGGCGACGTCAGTCCGATCACCGCACTGAGAACGGAGAACCAGACATCGGCGACCCCCTCGGCCCGCGCGAGGAACGCGAGAGCGGTGAAGCCCGAAGCCTGGCCCGTCGCCATCGTGTTGAGCGCGATGCGCTGACCGGCCCGGTCGACGGCCCGGGCCCGCCAGGGAGCGGCGACGACGTTGGCGATGCCGAACGCCGCGGTCGCGAAACCGGCCTGTGTGTACGAACCCGTGCTTTCCTGGACGGCGAGGAGGAGAGCGAGGCCGCCCATCGCGAGAGCGGACCGGCCGATCAGGGCGGGGAGAAAGGCGCGAAGCGCACCAGGAAGCAGAAGCACTGCGAACACGGAGAAGCTCCAATGATGTGCGGCCGCCGCCGTGGGCGCGACCGCCAGGAATCCGACGGCTTGCAGAGTCCGGAGGGCAGGGGGAGCAACACCCTCGACGGATCAGAACCTGGACGGGAGAGATCCAGGACCGTCAGATGAACATCACGATGAGCACCCGGAAACGTTAGCAGGCAGCGGTCTTCTCGCCCGCGGGAGAAGCCATGCCCGTGACCTCACCGGCCGTCACATCGAGCGAGGACCCGCTCGCCCTAAGGGGCGGGGCACCAGGGGGTGTTCTCCGGGTGCGGGTGGGTCTCAGGCAGTGCGCGGGCTGGGCGCGGGCGTGGAAACGGGTGGAGCCGGTGATGGAGACGCCGGATTCGTCGCCCGGGCTCGGAGCGAGAGGTGCGGAGGTGCGGAGGTGCGGACGGTGACCGGGGTGTCCAAGGGCTGCCCTTGTGCGGCACCGGTCGCAGCCGTGCGGCGACGGTCCCCGGAGGACATCGAGGCGTTCGGACGGACGGACGGTCCGCGTTCACCGGGAGGGTCGGCTCACCGCGCCGCGCGGCCCGGGGGGCGCAGCAGAACGGGCAGGGCGAGGACGTCGTTACCGATGAACGACGGCTGCGGGTCCGGAGCGTTCCCCTCGTCCGCGAGCGCGATGTCCGGGAACCGGTCGAAGAGGGCGGGCAGCGCGATGGCGGCCTCCAGCCGGGCGAGCGGGGCACCGAGGCAGTAGTGGATGCCGTGCCCGAAGGCCATATGGTCCCTGTCCGCACGGTCGATCCCGAAGCCGTGCGCGGCGTGGTGGAACGACGGGTCCCGGCCGTGCGCCCCGAACCCGATGAGAATGGCTGCCCCGGCCGCTATGGTGACGCCCTCGCCGAGATCGATGTCACGAAGCGCGAACCGCAGCGGAAGATGGACGACCGGCGGATGGAGCCGCAGGGTCTCCTCGATGGCATCGGCCCAGCGGGCGGGCTCGGCCAGGATCGCGCTCAGCTGCCGGCGGTGGGTGAGAAGCGCCCGGACCGCGTTCCCGATCAGCGCGATCGTGGTCTGGCTCCCGGCGCCGATCATCAGAAGCAGGGTGGAGATCAGCTCCGTCTCGGTGAGCCGGTCACCCTCATGGGCGGCGAGCAGCAGACTGGTCATGTCATCGCCGGGCTCCCGCCGCTTCGCCTCCACGAGACGGCTCATGACGGTGATCAGCCCGCTCGCGACGCGCTCCGACTCCTCCTGGGGGACATCGGTGGCCAGGATCGCGTCGGCGACAGCGAGCACGGCGGGGCGCTGGTCCTCGGGAACGCCGAAGAGATCGCAGATCACACGGGTCGGCACACTGTGCGCGAAGTGCGCCCGCAGATCCACTGCCGCGCCGTCCTCCAGAGCCTCCAGACCGTCCAGGAGGTCGGTGACGACGGACTCGATCGAGGGCCGCAGGGACGCCATGCGCCGCGGTGTGAAAGCGGGGCCGATCAACCTCCGTAGCCGGGTGTGCTCGGCCCCCTCGGAGGTGGCCATGGAGCGGACGTCGATCCAGGGGGAGAGCCAGGGGACGGCGCCCGGCTGGTAGCCGGTCCAGGCGCCACGGGCGTTCCTGGTGACATCGGGATGGGTGACCAGCCGCCTGACGACATCGCCGCGCGTGACGGACCAGGCGATGACGTTCTGGGGCAGCCGGACCCGCACGGCGGGCCCGGTGGCGCGGAGTTCCTCGATCTGCTCGTACAGCCGGTCACCTCCGTCGCTGTCGAGGACCGGGACGGCAGCCTCGTGGCTGGTGGTCATAGGACACCTCCGGTCACGCGGGGGCGCCCGTCGACGGGAGCGGCCACGCTGGCGCGGTCTCCCGGGCGCCGGGTCGCGCCGGTGCGTGGATGGATACTTCGCGGCAACGACGGGGAATCGGTACCGGGGATTGTGCTGCGCCCGCACAGGATCGCAAAGAGGGAAATCGGCCTCTTGTCTGGTTTCTGAGCCGATTTCAGGATTGCTCGACCGTCTGCACGTCCACCGTTGGGCACGGTTCACGGAGACGACGTGCGGGAGCCGTCTCCGGGCAACGCGGCGAGCCCCTCAGCCCGGCCGTCCGGCCCGCCCCCGGAAGACGCCGCTGGACCGCGTGGTCCCCAAACGGTCCCCAAGACATGCGGAAAGGCGGTACCGGATTTCTCCGATACCGCCTGCGACCTGCGTAGATGCAAGTCGGGACGACAGGATTTGAACCTGCGACCCCTTGACCCCCAGTCAAGTGCGCTACCAAGCTGCGCCACGTCCCGCTGCTCGTCTGACCTGGGGTTTCCCCTGGCTGAACGCGCAGGGAAACAATACCGCACTCCGGAGCGTGGTCGCGCACTCCTTTTCCGCTTGACCCCAAGCGCTCTTGAGGTTGCATGGTGTCGGTATGACGACTGCGACGGGCGCCGAGGGGCGCGACACGGCCGGGGCCGGTTACGGATTCGGGGACCTCGACCGGCTCATGGGGCTGCTGACCGGGGACGAGAAGCACGGTCCGGCCGCCACCTCCACACTGGACGCCCTGTGGGTGCTGTACGACCGGGTGCTACGGGTCTCCCCCGCGACCGCCGACGCACCGGAGCGGGACCGCTTCCTGCTGTCCAAGGGGCACGGGCCCATGGCGTACTACGCGGTACTGGCGGCGAAGGGGTTCGTGCCCGTGGAGTGGCTGCCCGGGTTCGGCGCGTACGACTCGCCGCTCGGCCATCATCCGGACCGGATGCTGGTGCCCGGGGCCGAGATCGGCAGCGGATCACTGGGGCACGGCCTGCCGCTCGCGGTGGGCACCGCGCTCGGGCTGCGGGCACGGGGGCTGACGGACCCCGCGGTCTGGGTACTGGTCGGGGACGCGGAGCTGGACGAGGGCAGCAACCACGAGGCGATCGCCTTCGCGGGCCCCGCCGGGCTCGACCGGCTGCACACCGTGGTGATCGACAACGCGTCCGCCAGGTACGGCCGTCCCGGCGGGATCGCCGCCCGTTTCGAGGCCGGAGGGTGGTCGGCGGTGACCGTCGACGGCCGTGATCACGAGGCCCTGTACGCCGCTTTCACCGCCCCGCACCCCGGGCGCCCGCACGCGGTGATCGCCCGCGTCGACCCCCGCAGCTGAGCACGGAAAGGATCATTCTGATGGACACGATGCGTGACCGCTTCGCCCCGGTCGTCTCCGCACTGCTGGACGAGGACCCCAGGGTCGCGGTCGTCCTCGCCGCGATCGGGGTGGACGGCTTCGTGGAGGCCGCCCGCCGCCACCCGGACCGGGTGATCGATGTCGGGATTCGCGAACAGCTCCTCATCGGCACGGGCGCGGGACTGGCGCTGGCCGGGCTGCGGCCCGTCGTCCACACCTTCGCGAGCTTCCTGGTGGAGCGGCCGTTCGAGCAGGTCAAGCTGGACTTCGGGCACCAGGGTGTGGGGGGCGTGCTGGTCAGCGCGGCGGGCTCCTTCGACTGGCCGTCCGGGGGGTTCACCCATATGTCACCCGGGGATGTCGCGCTGATGGACACCCTCGACGGCTGGACCGTGCACGTCCCCGGCCACCCCGACGAAGCCGAGACCCTGCTCAGGCACGCCGTCGCCGCGGGCGACGACAAGGTCTATGTACGGCTGTCGGTCCAGTCCAACGCGGCGGCGTTCCCCGTGGACGGACGGGGGTTCCACCTCGTGCGGGAGGGCGGCCGGGGTGTGGTGCTCGCCGTCGGCACCATGCTGGACCACGTCCTGGCGGCCACGGAGGGCCTGGACGTCACGGTGCTGTACGCCACGACCGTGCGCCCCTTCGACGCGCGGACCCTGCACCGGGCCGCGCTGGCCGCCACCGGTGGGACGGGGACCCCGGACGTCGTGGTCGTGGAGCCGTATCTGGCGGGAACCTCGACCGCCGCCGTGGCGGAGGCCCTGGTGGAGGTGCCGCACCGGGTGCTCGGGCTGGGCGTGGGCCGCCGTGAGCTGCGCCGCTACGGCACGATCGAGGAGCATGTGGCCGCGCACGGGCTGGACGCCCGCTCCCTGCGCGAGCGGATCTCCGGATTCCTCGGCACCGGCGGTTCCGGGAACGGTCCTGGCGGAGGTTCCGGTGGAGACACCGGTGAGGAGTCCGTACGAGACTGAGATCCGGCCGCCGGGCACAGGTCGTACGGCTTCGTACGGGTTCGTATGACGCGGGGGCGCCTCCTGGACCGGCTCCGACCGGTCGCGGTGCCGGGCCCTACCGGTCGCGTTCGGGGCTTACCGGTCGCGGTCCGGGGGGCAGCCGTCCGCCGGGCTCTTGTCCCACTTGCTGTCGCCCCCGGACGCCCCGCACGCGGCGGCCGACCGGTCCGTCGCCGTGCCGGGTGTGCCGGTGGCCGCCGCGGCGGGGTCGACCGGGCCCAGCGGGGCGACCGGGCCGCCCGAGGTGACCGGACCCGGTGCCGGATCGGCGCGTATCAGCCCGCGGATCGCGGGTACCGACAGCAGCGCGACGGGGACGAGCAGGGCCATGCCTCCGCCGAAGAGCAGCACCGCGTCCGCTCCTCCGCCCTGGGCGGAGGCAGCGGGACCGGCGAGGGCCTGCCCGACGGGCACCATGGCGAGGGAACCGGCGACGTCGTACGCGTGGATGCGGTTCAGCACATCGGGCTGGACCTGGGTCTGCACGCTGGTCGCCCACATCACGCCCCAGAACGACAGCCCCGTGCCCGCGACGACGGCTCCGGCGCACATGGCGCCGACCCCGAGGTTCGCGCCGACCGTCGCCGGGTGGGCGGCGAAGGCGAACAGCGCGATGCTTCCGGCCCGGAGCATGTGCCGGGGCCGCAGCCGCAGGGCGAGCAGCCCGCCGATCACCGTTCCGGCGCCGAGGGCGGAGCTCACCAGGCCGTACGCGCGGGGGCCGTGGTCCTGGATCACCTCGGTGGCCACCAGGGGCACGGCCGGTCCCGCCACGGTGATCATGTAGACGCACCAGATGGCGATGACGCCCCACAGCCAGGTGCGGGCCCGGAACTCCCGCCAGCCCTCGACCAGATCGCTGCGGAAGCCCGAGGTACGGGCACGGTCGGCGGGATCGGGGCCCGGTATCCGCAGGAGGAGCAGGCATGCCGCGCTGAGCGCGTAGGTCCCGGCGTGCGCGACGAAGACACCGCCCGCCGAGGAGAACGCGACGAGCAGTCCCGCGAGGGCGGGGCCCGCGAGATGGGCCACGGACTCGGCGACCCGGATCGCGCCGTTCGCCGCCTGGACGTCGGAGGCCAGCCGGGGCACCGTACTGGCGACGCCGGGCTGGAAGATCGCGGACGCGGCGCCGTTCACCGCGCCGATCACACATATCTGCCAGAGCACGACATGCCCGGCGAAGAAGAGGCCGGCGGCCAGTGCCTGGGAGACGAGACGGACGACATCGGAGCCGATCATCAGCAGCCGGGTGCTGAAACGGTCCGCGAACACCCCGCCGAAGATGACCAGCGCGGCGAAGCAGCCGACGGACGACCCCATCGCGAGCCCGACCGCGCCCGTGCCGTACCCGTGCTGGAGGAGGCCGGCCGCGAGGGCGACCGGAAGCATGGTGTCGCCGAGTTTGGCGACGGCACGGGCGGTGAAGAACAGACCGAAGTTCAAGGACCAGATGCTGGGGCCGCCGTGGCGCCCCTTGCCGGACAGCGGACCGCCCCGGCGTCCCGGGCCACCGCCCGCGCCGCGTCCGCCGAGCAGTCGTGGCCGACCGGACCGGCCACCGCCGGCAAGCCGCCCTGGGGAGCCGCCGGTTCGGCCCCGCCGGGCCGTCCCGTCGCCGTCCGCCCGTGACACCCATGACGCCCGAGGCACCCGACCGCCCATGGGCCTTACCGCAGATACTCCGGACATCGCTGCCCGCACCCCTCCCCCCGGACCTGCCCGATGGGCACGGCCCGGCTCCCCCGATCCGTCGGTCCCCTGACAACACGCGGAGCCCCCGACCCCCTCACACGATCATCGCAGCCGGACCCGCCCCGCCGAAAGCGATTTCCCTCACTGCGAGGCGAGGCCCAGACCGGGGTGGGCCTCCAGCAGGCGGTGCGGAGCGGCCTGCCGCCAGGAGTCGGCGAGGATGTCCGTCAGTTCACCGTCGTCCTCCAGGGCGGACAGCCGCACCCGGACCCAGGCGGAGAACGCCTCATGGTCCGCGACCCAGAACTTCCCGGGCTCGGCCAGCACCAGTTCGTCCCGCTCGGCCTTGGGGCAGCGCACGGCCATGGAGGTCTCCTTCTCCGGGAGGGTGGCGAACATCTTGCCCGCGACCCGGAACGTGGGCATGCTCCAGGCGGTCTTCTCCGTGGTGTCCGGGAAGGAGAGGGCGATACGGCGTACATCATCAGCGTCCGGCATGCGAAGAACCGTAACCAACAGCACTGACAATCGCTCTCCGGGCGTCGGCCGACCGCCGGGCGCGGTGCGGGGCGGCGCGGTGCGGGGCGGCGCGGTGCGGGGCGGGGACGCTACGCGTACGGAGCGCCCGTCCGTGCGCCGGACGCTCCCCGCGGTGCACCGGGGTCCGTACCACCCACGGCCGCCCCCGCCCCCGCTGATGCCGCGATCGCTTCCGCTCCCCCGCCCACGCCCGCCGCGCCGGTCCGCTTGTAGTACAGCGTCGTCGGGTGCAGCTTCCCGTACGGGTCGGCCGCGTAGTCGGGGATGGTGCCGGCGCGCTCCCAACCCGCCGCGCGGTACAGGCGCTCGGCCGGGCTGCCGGTCTCCGTGTCGAGGTGGAGCAGCCGGGCCCCGCGCCGAGCGGCGCCCTGCTCCGCGGCGGTGAGCAGCGTACGGCCGAGGCCCTGGCCCCGGGCGCGGCGATGGACCATCAGTTTCACGATCTCCGCACGGTGTCGGCCGTTGGGTTTGTCACCGAACCGGACACCGATCGTGCCGGTCACCCCTTCGGCGTCCCGGGCCATCCAGACGGCGAGCAGTCCGGAATCGACGGCGGACGCCTGGTCGCGCCAGAACTCGGCGGCGCCCGTACGGTCCAGCGACTCCAGGAAGCCGAGTGAGGCGCCCGCGTGGACGGTGTCCAGCAGGAGGTCCGCGAGCGGACCGGCGGCGGCGAGGAGTTCGCCGCCGGTGCGCAGCCGGCTCACGTCCGCGGTCACGGCGGTACGACCACCCGTCATGGCAGCACCACCACCAGCGTGTAGCGCGCGGCGCCAGGTCCGGGGCAGGTGAAGCGGGTCGCTCCCCGTACCCGGAACCGCAGGCAGTCGCCCGGGCCCAGCCGGTGGGCCGTTCCCTGCACGGTGATCTCCAGCGTTCCCTCCCGCACCCAGACATGCTGTTCGAGCCCCGGCACGGGCGGCCGGTCGTACCGCAGGTCGGCGCCGGGGTCGAGGCGCCCTTCGACCAGTTCGGCACGGAAACCCGGCTGGGGCGGTGAGACGGAACGCCGTACGAAGCCGGAGTCCGGGTCGGTCCACACGGCCTGGTCGTCGGCGCGGACGAGTTGCGGGGCCAGCGCCTCGACCTCGCCGAGGAGCTGGGACATCGTGCGGCCGTGGACGGCGCAGAGCCGGTTCAGCAGGGCGGCGGTGGGGCTGATCTCGGCGCGTTCGGCCCGCGAGAGGGTGGAGCGGCTGATCCCGGTGCGCTCGGCGAGCTCTCCGAGCGACCAGCCGCGCTCGGCGCGGAGCTCGGCCAGCCGGATCGCGAGCCGCGCGTCCACGTCGTCGGCGCCGTCCGGGATGCCGGGGGTGCTCTCCGTGTCGGGGACGCCGGGAGCGGTGTGGGGGTCGCCAGACCCGGACGCTTGTTTCATATTCGGGATCGTATCCCGAATGCGGGACGCCGGAAAGCGGATTTCGCCTCACCCGGCCATGGGCCGGCCCATCGCCTGCCACGTGAGCCGATCCGGCCCGCACGTCCGGGCTCGCACGTCCAGCCCGTGTGTCCAGCCCGTGTGTCCAGGCCGCACGTCCAGCCCGCAGGCTGCCGCGCCCGGCACCGGCCCGCCGATCCCGATCACGCCCCCGCCCCGCTCCGTCACCGCTACGGCCGCGCAGCCGCGCCTACCCGGCTGTCTCGTCCACCGGTGCCGCGCTGCCCAGGGCCGCCAGGACCGGACGGATCAGCGGATGCTCCTCCGCGCCGCAGCGCACCGCGGCGAACACCCGGCGGGTGGGCGCCGCCCCGTCGACCGGGCGTACGGCGACCTCACCGAGGTCCGTCCCGCGCAGCGCCGAGCGGGGCACGAGGGCGACCCCGGCGCCCGCCGACGCGAGGGCCACCACCGCGCGGAAGTCGTCGGACTGGTGCTCAAGGCGGGGCTGGAACCCCGCGTGCTCGCAGGCCAGGACCACCACGTCATGGCAGGGGTTGCCCGGATAAGGGCCGATCCACGGGTCCTTGGCCAGCTCCGCGAGCGGAATCCGCCCTGCGCCGGCGAGCCGGTGGGCCAGGGGCACCACGGCGTCGAAGGGCTCCACGTAGAGGGGCAGCCGGGTCAGCCGGGGGTCGTCCGCGCCCGGGGCGCCCCGGTACTCGACGGCCACCGCGATGTCGACCTGCCGGTCCAGGACCATCGTGAGGCTGGCGTCGCCCTCGGCGTCCTGGACCCGGACCCCGATCCCCGGGGCCAGCACCGCGAGCCGGGTGAGGGCGGGGGCGACCACCAGACCGATCCCCGTGGCGAAGGCGGCGACGGTGACCGTGCCCGCCGCGCCCGAGCCGTACGCGGCGAGTTCGGCCTCGGCGCGTTCTAGCTGGGCGAGCACGGCGTGGGTGTGGCGCAGCAGGATCTCGCCCGCCGGGGTGAGCCGGACACCCCGCGCGCCGCGGTCGACGAGCCGGTGCCCGGTCTCCTGCTCCAGGGCGGTGAGCTGCTGGGACACGGCGGACGGGGTCAGATAGAGCGCGGCCGCGGCGGCGGTGACCGTCCGGTGGTCTGCCACCGCGCGCAGGATGTGCAGCCGCCGCGCCTCGATCATGTCCGTGCCTCGCTCATACGGGTGATTCTCGCAGGAGCGAGGGCCGGCCCGGACGACGGACAGCTCAGCCGGCAGCCGGGGCAGGCGCCGGACGGCTCAGACCGCCGAACGCTCCCGCGCCAGCTCCGCGCGGGCGGCCACGAACGCGTCGACCGCGTGGTCGACGTCCTCGGTGGAGTGCGCCGCGGAGAGCTGGACCCGGATGCGGGCGCGGCCCTGGGGGACAACCGGGTACGAGAAGCCGATCACGTACACGCCCCGGTCGAGCAGCAGTTCCGCGATACGGGCGGCCTCGGCGGCGTCCCCGATCATGACGGGCACGATGGGGTGGTCCCCGGCGAGGATGTCGAAGCCCTCGGCCGTCATCCGCGAGCGGAACAGGGCGGTGTTGTCGGCGAGCCGGGTCCGCAGGTCGTCGGCGGACTCCAGCAGGTCGAGGACCGTGAGGGAGGCGGCGGCGATGACGGGGGCGAGTGTGTTGGAGAAGAGGTACGGGCGGGAGCGCTGGCGCAGCAGGGCGACGATCTCGGCGCGTGCGGCGACATAGCCGCCGGAGGCTCCGCCGAGTGCCTTGCCGAGGGTGCCGGTGATGATGTCGACGCGGTCGGAGACACCGTGCAGGGCGGGGGTGCCGCGGCCACCGGGTCCGGTGAAGCCGACGGCGTGCGAGTCGTCGACCATGACCATGGCGTCGTAGCGGTCGGCGAGGTCGCAGATGGCGTCCAGGGGTGCCACGTAGCCGTCCATGGAGAACACGCCGTCGGTGACGATCAGTCGGCGCCGGGCGTCGGACGCGTCCTTGAGCTGCTGCTCCAGGTCGGCGAGGTCGCGGTTGGCGTAGCGGAAGCGGCGGGCCTTGGAGAGCCGGATGCCGTCGATGATGGAGGCGTGGTTGAGGGCGTCGGAGATGACGGCGTCCTCCGGGCCGAGCAGGGTCTCGAAGACGCCGCCGTTGGCGTCGAAGCAGGAGGAGTACAGGACGGTGTCCTCCTGGCCGAGGAACGCCGACAGCCGGGCCTCCAGTTCCTTGTGGACCTCCTGGGTGCCGCAGATGAAGCGGACCGAGGCCATGCCGTAGCCCCAGCGGTCGAGCGCGCGGTGGGCGGCGGCGACGACATCGGGGTGGTCCGCGAGGCCCAGGTAGTTGTTGGCGCAGAAGTTCAGCACCTCGCGGACGGCGGGGGTGTCCTCGCCCGGCCGGGCGCCCGCGACGACGCCCACCGTCGCGGACTGCGGGGTGCCGATGACGCGTTCGGGCTTGTGCAGTCCGGCGGCGCGGATCTCGTCGAGGGTGGCACGCAGGTCGTCACGCACGGAGTCGAACATGGTCCGGTCCAGTCCTTCGGGTCGGTGAGCTCGGGTCAATGGCTCGGGTACGGGGGAAGCCGCGGGGACGGCTCGGGAGTGAGCGGGTGCGGGGGCGCGGGAGGGGTGCGGGGGCGCGGGAGGGGTGCGGGGGCGCGGGAGGGGTGCGGGGGCGCGGGAGGGGTGCGGGGGCGCGGGAGGGGTGCGGGGGCGCGGGAGGGGTGCGGGGGCGCGGGAGGGGTGCGGGGGCGCGGGAGGGGTGCGGGGGCGCGGTGCGGGCTCAGTCGGTCCAGTCGAGGATGATCTTGCCGCCGCGGCCGCTCGCGGCGTCCTCGAACGCCGCCTCGTGGTCGCGGTAGCCGTAGCGGCCGGTGATCACCGGGGCGAGGTCGAGCCCGCCTTCGAGCAGGACGGACATGGCGTACCAGGTCTCGAACATCTCACGGCCGTAGATGCCCTTGACCGTGATCATCGAGGTGACGATCCGGGACCAGTCGACCGCGAACTCCTCGGCGGGCAGGCCGAGCATGGCGATCCGGCCGCCGTGGGTCATGTTGGCGATCATGTCGCGCATGGCCTCGGGGCGGCCGGACATCTCCAGGCCGATGTCGAAGCCCTCGCGCAGCCCGAGCTGCCGCTGTCCGTCGGCGATGGTGGACGTGCCGACGTTCAGGGCGAGGCTGACCCCGATCTTCCGGGCGAGTTCGAGGCGTTCCTCGCTGATGTCGGTGATGACGACATTGCGGGCGCCCGCGTGCCGGGCGACGGCGGCGGCCATCAGCCCGATGGGTCCGGCCCCGGTGATCAGTACGTCCTCGCCGACCAGCGGGAACGACAGGGCGGTGTGCACGGCGTTGCCGAACGGGTCGAAGATCGCGGCGACATCGAGGTCGACGGGGACCCGGTGCACCCAGACGTTCGCGGCGGGCAGGACCACGTACTCGGCGAAGGCGCCGTCCCGGCCGACCCCGAGGCCGACCGTGGCGCGGCACAGATGGCGCCGACCGGCCTGGCAGTTGCGGCACTTGCCGCACACGAGGTGTCCTTCGCCGCTGACGCGGTCGCCGGGGGTGATGTCCTGGACGTCGGGGCCGGTCCGTACGACCACGCCGACGAACTCGTGGCCGAGCACGAGGGGGGTGCTGATGGTCCGCCGGGCCCAGCCGTCCCAGGCCCGGATGTGGAGGTCGGTGCCGCAGATCCCGGTGCGTTCGACCTTGATGAGGACATCGCCGGGACCGACGGCCGGTTCGGGGACGTCCATGAGCCGCAGCCCCGGTTCCGCCCGGTCCTTGACCAGTGCCTTCATCGCCACGGCTCCCTGTCGTCGTCGCACACCCCGGTACGGCACGGCGGGGTTTCGCCGTTCCGTGCGGGGTGGAGGGGCGGCAGGGGCGGGCGGTTGCGGGCCTCGACTGCCGACACGGTACGAATCTGCCGTACGGCGCGGCCGGGGTCCATCGAGGATTTCTTAAGCGCCCTCGCAGGTTTCCTTCAGGCCGGTCCCTTCAGGCCGGCTCCTCAAGGACAGTCCCTCCAGGCCAGGGGGACGGAGCAGCCGCTCAGACGGGGTTGCCGGGGGCCGTGCGGCGACGGGGTGCGGGACCGGCTGCCCCGGGTCACAGCAGGCCGTCCTCCCGGTGGCGGATCTCGTCCGCCAGTTCCGCGGCCATGGCCTTGATGGTCTCCAGTCCGGGCCGTCCCCAGGGGCGGGGTTCGGTGTCCGCCACGCTCACGGTGCCGAGCGCGATCCCCGTCCGGTCGATGAGCGGGGCGCCCAGGTACGAGCGCACCCCGGTGTCGTCGACCACGGGGTTCCCGGCGAACCGGGGATAGTCGCGGACGTCCCCGAGGACGAGGGCCTTGCGCCGGACGACGACGTACGGGCAGAAGCCGCGGTCGCGCGACATCCGGCGGCCCGGGGCCGAGCCCTCCGGGCCGGGCGCGGCCCCGAGCGCCCGGGACGAGCGGCCGTCGGGGGTGTGCAGCCCGGACAGGAACTGCTCGTGCTCGTCGATGAAGTTGACGAGCGCGAACGGGGCCCCGGTGACCTCGGCGAGCCGGTCCGCGAACCGGTCGAACACCGGGTCGGGCGCGCTGCCGAGGCCCAGCGCCCGCAGCCGCCGGGCCCGTTCGGGCGCCTCCCGGTCGACCGGGGTCATCAGGAAGGGCAGCGGCCGGACGGCCGGCTCGTACCTCATGTACGTGCCTCGTGCCCCGCCGGGTGCGCCGGGGCGTAGGCGATGAGGTGCTGGACGAGCGTGAGCAGGGTCTGGACCCCGGAGCTGGAGATCCGCGCGTCGCAGCGGACGACGGGCACCTCCGGGTCCAGGTCGATGGCCGCGCGGACCTCGTCGGGGTCGTAGCGGTGGGAGCCGTCGAACTCGTTGACGGCGAGGATGAAGGCCATCCCCCGCTGTTCGAAGAAGTCGACGGCGGGGAAGCACTCCTCCAGCCTGCGGGTGTCCGCGAGGATCACCGCGCCGAGCGCGCCTTCGGAGAGTTCGTCCCACATGAACCAGAAGCGTTCCTGGCCGGGGGTGCCGAACAGGTACAGGACGTGTTCCGCGTCCAGGGTGATCCGGCCGAAGTCCATGGCCACGGTCGTCTGGGTCTTGTTCTCGACCCCCTCCAGGCTGTCGGTCGCCGCGCTGACCGTGGTGAGGAGTTCCTCGGTGCTCAGCGGCGCGATCTCGCTGACGGCACCCACGAAGGTCGTCTTGCCGACCCCGAAGCCTCCCGCGACCAGGATCTTGAGCGCTGTCGGGAAGGGGTCAGAGCTGTCGTCGTAGTCCATCGAGCACTGCCTCCAGAAGGGACCGGTCCGTGGGGTTGTGGAAGAGGGCGGGCGGTTTCATGGTGAGCGCCCCGCAGTCGACCAGGTCGGAGAGCAGCACCTTGGTCACGGCCACGGGCAGCCGGAGCTGGGCCGCGGCCTCCGCCACGGAGACGGGGCCCGCGCACAGGGCGAGTGCCTGGGCGTGTTCGGGGCCGAGGTAGCCGAAGGGGGTGGCGCCGGTGCTCATCACCTGCGACATCAGGTCCAGCGCCGTCGTGGGACGGGTGCGGCCGTTGCTCACCGTGTAGGGGCGGACCAGGCGGCCCGCCGCCTCGTCGAGCCATGGACCGTCCTTCGGCGCGACCACGCTCACGGCCTCATCGCCGGGGAGTCGACGCGGACGGAGGACAGCCGGGGGGCGGTCGCCAGATAGGGCCGGACGCTCTTGACCAGCATCGCCATCTCGTAGCCGAGGACGGCGGCGTCCGCCTCCCGACCGGCGAGGACCGCGAGGCAGGTGCCTGATCCGGCGGTGGACACGAACAGCAGGGTGGCGTCGAGTTCGACGACCACCTGCCGTACGTCCCCGCCGTCGCCGAAGCGGGCACCGGCGCTGCGGCCGAGGGAGTAGAGCCCGGACGCCAGCGCGGCCATGTGGTCGGCGCCGTCCGGGTCGAGGCCGTGCACCGACTTGACCAGACCGTCGGAGGACAGCAGGACCGCGCTGCGGGTGTGGGGCACACGCTGGACCAGACCGCTCATCAGCCAGTCGAGATCGGATGCCTGGCCGGTGTGCGCGTCGCTCGCCATGGTGGATGGACTCCTTGGGGGTGCGGGGAAGGCGGAACGGGGTGGGGGCGGCTCGTGCGAGGGGCGGGCGGGGCCGTGGGCGGAGACCCGGGCGGGTCCGGCCCGGGCGGGCGGGTCCTGGGACGGGGGTGGGGGTCCCGGGCGGACCCGGGCGGCCGGGGTCAGCCGCCGGGCGCGGGGTCGTGACGGGCGGCGAGGTCGTGGACGGGCGGGTCGTGGGGGTGGCGGCCGGGGGTGCGGGCGCCGGGGAGCGTGCCGGGGGCGGCGGTGAACGTGCCTGTGGCGAAGTCGCTCACGGTGAGGTCGTGGATGGGGGTCCGGGTGACGGCGGGCAGCTCATGGGCGGGCACGTCGAGTGCGGTACGGGGGCGGGAGCCGACGGCGGATGCCGTGGGGGCGGACCCGTCGTGGCGCCGCGGGCCGGGCCGGGTGGGCTCGGCGGGGAGGGTGTGCGGGGCGGGGAGCGGATGCGGGGCCGGGAGGCTGTGCGGCGCGGCGGATGTGCCGGGTGACGCGCCGGGAGCGACGGCGGCCGTGGGGGGCCGGTCCTGGTGCCGGGTGGACTGCTGGGCCTCGGCGAGACCGACGCCGCGCTGGAAGGCGGCCATCAGCCCCGGGTCGTGGTCGGCAGGTTGTTCGGCGTCGGGGCGCCGGGGGCCGGGCGCTTCGCGGAGCTGGGGCGCGAGGTGCTGTTGCGCGCGCCGTTTGGGGAGGTCGGGGCGGTCCTCCGTACCGCGTGCGGCGCTGCGGGGGGCCAGGCGGGCGGTGGGGCGCTCCTCGACGAAGCCCCCGGCGCCCTCGCCGCCCTGAACGCCCGCGACGCCTTGGACGCCCTCGACGGACGGCTCGCCCTGGCCGAGGCCAACGCCGACACCGAGGCCAACGCCGACGCCAACTCCGGCTCCGGCTCCGGCTCCGGCTCCCAGGGCGGCGGCGGTACCGAAGGCCGCGGGGACCGGGCCGCCCGTTCCGGTGCGGTGGTCGGCGGGGGGTGCCGCGTGGGCCGGGCGGGGGCGGAGGTTGTCGCCGGGATACGCGGCACGGTCGGCGCGGACGTGTCCGGAGGGGGACGCGGTGGGATCGGGGCGGGGGACTTCGGGGGCGGGGGCGCGGTCGGGGCGGACGGCTACGGGACCGGTCGGTGCGCGGTCGGGCCGGAAGCCCTCGGGGACATACGTCGCGCGGTCCGGGTCGACGTCCCCGGGAGTGTGCGCGGCTCCGCCGGGACGGGGCCCCGGGACGGCTTCGGCGGGGCCCGGCCGTACGGCGCGGGTGTCGCGGACCGGGAGGGGCGCGGGGCGGCCCGATCCGTGCGGGCGGGGCGGCGGGGCGGTGAAGGCGTCGGCCGCCGGGGTGCCCGGATGGGTGACGGTGTGTCCCGCCGCCTGAGGGCCGTCGGGGGCGGGGGGCTCTCGGCGCCGGCAGCGGCGTCACCGTGGCGCAAGGGCCGGTCGCCGCCGCCCGGGTCGGCGGCGGGGAGGGAACGCGGCCCGGCCTGCGCGGGCCGGGGCACGCGTACGGCCGCGTCACCGCCTCCGGGCCGGGGCACGCGTACGGCCGCGTCACCGGCGGGCCGCGGGGCGGTCACGGCGCGGTGCTGCCCGGCCGGTGCGGCGGGTCCGCCGGAGGTGGTCCGCAGGGTCGGGGGGTTCTCGCCGCCGGGGCGGGTGCGGGACCCGGGGTCGTCGTCGGAGCCGAGGAGTTCCTGGGGCAGGACCAGTACGGCCTGCACGCCTCCGTAGATATTGCTCTGGAGACGGACCGCGATCCCGTGCCGGTGGGCGAGCTGGGAGACGACGAGCAGCCCGATCCGGCCGTCCTGGAGCAGGCTCGCCACATTGACCTGGTCGGGCGCGGCGAGCAGGGCGTTCATCCGTGTCTGTTCGGACGGCGGCATCCCGAGGCCCCGGTCCTCCACCTCGACGGCGACCCCGGAGGTCACCGGCGCGACCCGGAGCAGGACCTGGGTGTGCGGGGCGGAGAACACCGTGGCGTTCTCGACGAGTTCGGCCATGAGGTGGACGACATCGGCGACGGCGTGGCCGCGGACGGTGCCCTCGATCGGGGGGACGAGCCGCACCCGGGAGTACTGCTCGACCTCGGCGATCGCGGAACGCAGCACCTCGTGCAGGGACACGGGGGTGCTCCACTGGCGCCGGGACACAGCGCCGCCGAGGACGGCGAGGTTCTCGGCGTGGCGGCGGATACGGGTGGCGAGGTGGTCGACGTGGAACAGGCCCTTGAGGAGTTCGGGGTCCTCGACCTCGTTCTCCAGTTCGTCGAGGATCGAGATCTCGCGGTGCACCAGGGACTGAAGGCGGCGGGCCAGGTTGACGAAGACCTCCACCTTCTGTTCGCTGCCCGCCCGGCCGGACAACTGCGCGGCCCGGTGGACGGCCTGCACGGACGCGTCCTGGGTGTGCGCCAGTTCCCGGGCGAGCCGGTCGAACTCGTCGCCGTCCGCCATGCCGCGTGGCGCGGCGGTGCGCGTGGGCGGGGTCTCACCGCGGCGCAGGGCCTCGACCAGTGAAAGGATCTCGGCGCGGTTGCGGGCGCTGGCGCGGCGCAGCGAACCGAGCCGGTCGCCGAGGGCGGCGGCGGCGCGGTCGGCGGCGATCGCGGCGATGACGAGTCCGGTGACGGTGACCGCGACGGCTCCGGCCAGCACGGCCCACAGCGTCGGCCCGGCGGGCACGGCGGACGCCCGTACGGTGAACAGCACGGCGGCGGTGGCGCTGAGGGCCACGGCGACGGCGGGGAGCACCGCGATCCGCAGCAGTTGCGCGCGTATGTGCGACTCGGGCAGCGGGCGGGCGGGGCCGCCGGCGGGTCTGCCGTGCCGTCCGCCCTCACGGCGGTCTGCGCGTACGGCCGGTGCGCGAAGGTGTGACATCAGCGTCCTTGAGGTGTCCGTCTGGGCTGCCGTGCGCGTGGCGGAGCGCGGTCGCCGGTTCCGTTCGGATCGGGCCGGGTCGCACGCTCCGGCAAGTGACCCGGCGACCACACACCGTAGTCGGCAAGTCGGGCCACGCGTCGCATGGTTCGTGAAGTCCGGCGGACAACGTCCCGCTCTGGTATGAGGCTTCGCATGGCCGTCCGAAATCGGATGTGGACGGATGTTCGGGTGCGGGGTGCCGGGGCCGGGCGCGCCGTCAGTCGCCGGGCCTGCCGCACAGGTCCTCCAGGGCGAACGCGTCCGCCTGGATCTGCAACCGGCGTTCGGCGTCGAGCTGTCCCAGCAGACGGTCCAGCAGCTCGGTGTCCTGCGGCGCCGTGAGGAACTCCAGCACGGCGCGCTGGAAGGCGCCCCGGAGGGTGGACGGCATCGCGTCCGAGGCGTCGAAGCACAGTTCGTCCGCCTCGCGGAACAGTCGCAGGACCGCCTTGGTGCCGGGGGTGAGCGGGTCCGGCCCCGCCGTGCCGTCGGAGAAGAAGGGACGCTCCACGGGCAGGGCCGCGGCGGCCCATTCGTCGCGCGTCCTGCGGTCGATGAACTGTCTCAGCAGCTCCCAGGCGGCGTCGCTCGGGGTGAAGACGGCCGCCATGTCACCGGACACCTCGTGAAGCTTGCGGTGGTCCGGCAGTCCGGGGACGACATCCGGCGTGGGGGCGGGCATGACGTCGTCCCCGTAGTGGCGGCGGATGAACGAACCCTGGTGCTCCAGCGCGCAGTCACCCCGGTTGAGCAGGCCCCACCGCCCGTCGCCCAGGCTCTCGAAGGGGGTGAAGACCGCCTTCGGGCCCGCCTTCGGACCGGCCGCCACCAGCAGCTCGCGCCACTCCTGCCACGCCCGCTTCACCTTCGTGTCGGTCCAGGCCAGTTCGCCGGTGGCCCAGTCGGTGTACACATCGGGGCCCTGCCGCTGGAGCAGCAGGTCCTCGATCCAGTCCGTGCCCGGCCAGCCGGAGGTGGCGCCCGACGCCATACCGAGACACCAGCGGGCCGGACCGGTGGCCTGCTCCCCGCCGTCACGGCGCCACACGATGCTCTTCAGATCCACCCGGACCGGCACCCAGTACGTGTGCTGCCGCTGCTCACCGTCCTTGTTCCGTACGGTGATCCGGGGGCCCCACGGTCCGAACGACGCCGACGCGAGACCGTCGGGCAGCGGGTGCGCGTCGCCGTCACGGGCGTACTCGGCGAGCTCGCCCTGGCCGTTGAGGATCGCGACATCGGGGGGTGAGTCCGTGCGCAGCTGCGCCACCAGCGTCTCGCGCAGCGAGCGGGTGCCCTCGTAGACGTAGCGGACCCCGGTCCGTTCGGTGATCTTCGCGAGCATCGCGACGAAGGACCGTTCCTCGCCGTCCGTCCAGGGGCCGAGGACGACCAGGGTCGGCTCCTCCCGGTCGGCGCAGCCCGCCGTGCCGAGCACCGGCCCGGCGAACAGACAGCCCGCCAGGACGGCGCGGAGCAGGGCGCGTACGGTCCTCATGCGGTGCGCCAATGGATCTCCAGATGTCTGCGGTTGTAGTGGAAGAGCGTGAAGCCGCAGGCGAGGGTGCCGGCCGTGCCGAGGGCCAGCGCGAGGACGGCCATCAGGGTCCGTTCCTGGGGGTGGGTGTGCCGCAGATGCGCGGCGAGCCGTGTCCCCTCGTCCTCGATCGCGGCGCCGGTACGGGTCTCGCGTTCGATCTCCTCGCCGATGCCCCCGCCGGCGACCCGCTCGACCTCGATCGCCGCGAGCCGGTCGACGGTGCGCCCGACATACGCCTGGGCGGTGTGCTGCCCGGCCGCGCCGAACGCCAGCACGACCAGGACCAGGAGGACGGGTGTCGCGAGCAGGGTCAGCACGACACCGCGCACCCGGAGCCTGCGATGGACGAAGTCCAGGGTGCCGACGAGCAGGAACACGAGGAACAGCGCCGCCAGGACGGCCGCCGACGCCGCCCCCGCCGCCGGTCCGCCCCATCCCGAAAGTTCCCGGGCGTCGGCGCGCAGTTCCGCCTCCAGGGTCCGGATGCGGTCGAGCACGGCGGTGGAGTCCGGGGCGCCCCGTCCGTCGCCCAGCAGGCCCGCCGCGGTCTCCAGTCCGGCCCGGCGCAGCCCGGTGTTGCTGTGGTGACGGCTGTTGGCCCAGTTGATGAAGTCGTCGTAGGCGACGACGAGCCCCGACACCACCCGGACCTCCTGCTCCTGCGAGCGGTGCAGGGCGCCGGTCAGCGCGGCGTTGTTGAGGCTCTGGGACGCCTCGGTGATCAGGGACGGATAGCGCTCCCCGAGGCCGACGAGGTCGGTCTGGGGCAGCGGCTCGCCGTCGTTCGCCGCGAGCCGCCGTTCGGCCTCGGCCCTGGCGAGGGTCAGCGAGACACGTGCGTGGGTCAGTTCGACGAGGGCGGGGGCGTAGCGCTCGCGGAGCTGTTCCGTCCGGTCGTGCAGGGTGAAGTACGAGGTGGCCGCCAGGCCGAGGACGGTGAGCGCGACGGCGGGCAGCAGCAGCATCCGGGTGAGCAGGAACCGGCGGGTGGACGTGGACACCGAGACGGTCGTGGCCCTTGAGCCGGTTCTCGGGGCGGGCGCCGGGTCGGGTGACGGGCGACGCCCCGACGACCACCACCACAGGGCCTGCCCGGTCGGCCTTCGCGGGGCGGTGGGTCCGGTCGCGGGCACGGCGGCACGCGGGGCGGGCGCGGCTACGGGCGACTCGGGCACGGGGTCGTTCGGCGGGGGGTCGTTCGGCGCGGGGTCGGGGGCCGTTCGGTGGCCGGTGGCCGGTCCGGGTCCGGGGGCCTCGGGTGCGGGGTCGGGGGTCGGTTCGGGTCCGGGGGCCGGTCCCGCGTCGGCGGCGGCTCCGGGCGTCCGCTCCCCGGGGTCGGCCTGCGAGGGCACCGTCCTCGTGTCCCGTGGCCGCGTGCCGGACCGCTGCGTGCCGCCCGTTCGCGGGCCGGGCGGGGCCGGGTCCTCGACGGCCGGGGCCTGCTGCTCCGCTCCGTCAGGTATACCGTCCCCGGGCGTCGCCGTCGTCGGGGGCGCCTGCCCGGCGGCCGGGGGCCGGGGGTCCGGGGCGGTGGGCGGATGGCCCGGGTCGGTCGTGCCGCTCATCGGCGCTCCTCCTCCGCGGGGGTGGGTTGCGTCGTGGCCGGGCCCCGTGTCCAGGGGCGCAGGAGCCGGTGGCGCGGCTCGCCCCGGTTGTGGGTGAGACCGACGGGCCGGGTGAGGTACGCGTTGTCCACCAGGGCCCCGGCCAGCTCTCGGTAGGCGTCCCGCGGTGCGGGGGGCACCTGTTCGGCGAGCCTCAGATAGCAGGCCGCCAGTTCCTCGTGCAGATCGCGCACGGTACGGGGCAGCCGGGCGGCCTCGGGGGCGCCCGCCAGCTCCTGGTGGAGGGCCTGGAGGGGATCGGGCTGCGGCGCCCGTGCCCCGCCCGGCCGGACCCGCACACGGGCGCGTTGCCCGGTGCCGTCCTCCGCGGGGTCCAGCCGCAGCAGGAGTTCCAGGAGATCGGCGCGCAGCCGTTCCTGCGCGTGCCGGTCGGTGAGGCCCTCCCTCAGGGTCAGCCGGTGCATGGCCACCCAGGCCCGCGCGGCGGCCTGCGGGGTCGGCCGGGCGTCACCGTCGGGCGGGTCCGCGAGGATGCGCACCATGGCGGTCCGCGCGGCGGTGCGGTGCCGGGAGTCGGCCGGGACGGCTTCCAGGCAGTCGAGGGCGAGCTGCGGCTTGCCGTGCCCGACATGGATACGGGCCAGCCCGAAGGCGGCGCCGCCGAGCGCGCGGTTGCGCTGCCACACCGCCCCGTACAGCCGGACGGCTTCCTTCGGGTTGTCCCCGAACTCCTGGCAGTAGCCCATCGCCAGCTTCGGGGCGTACTCGCCGGGTATGGCGGCGTTGACCCGGGTGAAGCACTCCAGTGCGGGGGTCACCTCGCCCCGGGAGAGCCACAGCAGTCCGTGGTGCCAGTCGAGCCGCCAGTCGTGGGCGGCCGGTTCGCCGACGGCCGTCGCCGCCAGGGCCAGCTCCCGTTCGGCACGCCGGAGTTCACGGGCGGCCTCCGCCGGGTGGTCACGGGCGATCTCCAGATGGAGACGGCAGCGCAGCAGGGCGCGTTCGGGCGACTCCCGCCACACCTCGCTGAGCTGGAGCAGTCCGGCCGGATCGTCGTACGACGTGCGTTGCAGCTCCGTCCGGTTCCGGTCGGAGTCGTCCGGCCGGGGTACGGGCAGCCCCAGGGCGACCTCGGGCGGGGTCGGCCGGGTGGACGACAGCTTCCGCTTGCGGTTGCCGCCCTGCCGCCACTGGTCGAGCGGCGGCGCCTTGCCGAGCGCGCCGTCGAGGGCGGCGGGCGCGGTGGCGAAGAGCGGGGACGGCTCGAACGTCTCCGCGCCGAGCCGCAGTGAACGCAGTTCCCGCAGCACCCCGCGCAGTTGGACCGACATCTCCTCCGCGGAGGCGAACCGCGCGGCGGGCAGCGGCGCCATGGCGCGCGTCAGCACCCCGCGCAGCGAGGTCGCGCCGAGGCCGGCGGGGTCCTCGGGGGCCCGGTCCAGCAGCTTCTCCAGCAGCTTGCCGACGGCGTACAGTTCGGCCGCGACCGTCACCCGGGTGGACAGGCCCGTCTCGGGTGCCCGGTAGGTCACCGGGCCCGGGTCGCCGATCTTCCGTACCCCGGCGACATCGATCAGCTTGATGCCTTCGCCGCAGTGGATGACGTTGGTCAGGGAGAGGTCGCCGTAGACGAACTCCCGCTCCACATGGAGATAGGTGAGCGCGTCCAGGATGCGCAGCCCGTACGCGGCGATGAACTCGTGCACCCGGTAGTCGTGGAACGGCGCGACACGGCGTCCGATCTGGTCGGCGACCCAGGCGAGAGGGGCGCCGTTGGCGAACTCCATCACGATGAACCTGGCGTTGCTGTCCGGGTCCGGATGTCTGGCGTAGTTGAACACCTTGATGATCGCGGGATGGTTGAGGCTGACCAGCCGCACGCGTTCCGTGGAAGCGGTCTTCTCGGCGTCCGGGTCGGCGGGGTCACGGACCCCCTTGAGGGCGACGGCCCGGTCCTCCAGCATCCGGTCGTGGGCGAGGTACACCTCGCCGTAGGTGCCCTGGCCGAGTCTGCCGATCACCAGGTACTGCTGATGCAGTTCCTGCCCCCGGGACAGCCCGGGGCCTGCCGCGCCGTCGCCGGGCTCCCCCGGTTCGGACTCCACGAGGCGGTCCGGACGCCCGACGACGACGTTCGGGAGGTCGGTGAGTCCGTCCGTCGGAGGCTTCACCACGTACCGCCGTGACGGGTACGGCAGGCGCAGCGCCTGGACGGCGTCCTCGACCTCGGTGCGCAGCCGGAACAGCTCGTACACCACGTCCTCGGTGTTGCTCAGGACGCCGCCCCGCCGCAAAGCGTCGAGCCTCGCCCGCAGCCGTACCGACACGGGGTCGGGGCCGTCGGGCGCCGGGGCGGGAACCTCCGGTACGGGATCGGCGCCGCGCGGCGGGGGAGGTTCAGGGCTCTGCGGCGCGGGGTCGGCGCTGTCCGGCGCGGGCGGGGCCGTGGCGGTGCGCCGGACGTGGCGGACCCGCCGTTCCAGTCCGCCGAGGGCGTTCAGCCTGGCCGCGATGGCGTCCGCGTGCCGCTGGGCCCACCCGGGGTCGAGCAGCTCACGCACCACGCGCGCCAGCAGCGGGGAGGTGCGTTCACGCAGGACGAGCAGGACACGGCTGTGACCGGGCTCCAGCAGCGCGTGCAGCAGGGGCAGGACCGCGTCCGGCCGGTGGGCGGCCCGGTCGGCGGACAGGAAGGCGGCGGACAGCGGCGGGCCCTCCTCGGCGATACGCGCGAGGAGGCGGTCGGTACGGGTGGACGGGCGGTCGCTGTCCAGCGGCCGGTCGGCTCCGGGCGGTCCGTCGGCGTTCGGCGGTCCGTCGGGGGGTGGGCGGTCGCCGTCCGCGTCGGGTGCGCTGTCGGCGTCGGGTGCGCGGCCCGTCGTGGGTACGGGTACGGGGTCGGGGTCGGAGGCGGTCGGTTCGAGGTCGTCCAGGCCGGCGCGGGCGGCGGTGCGGTCGACGAGTTCCGCGGCCGTCCAGCCCTTCGCGTCCAGGGCGATGTCGATGGACCCCGCGCGGGGCTCCACCGGCCCGCCCGGGTCCGCCGGGTCCGGGTAGCGCTCACGGTCGGCCCGGACGAGCGTAGAACGGACGGCGGCCCAGGCGTCCGGTTCGTCGTCGTGGACGAACGCCAGTTCCACCGGCTCGGCCGCTGCGCCGGCCTCCCTGACCGGCCGGCCGGACGCCGACGCGCTTCCCTCGGTCGCGCTCCCCCAGGTCAGCGTCGTCCCCTGATGCGTGCCACCGCCATGGCCGGAACCGACGACGGTCCCGCCCGCGCCGAGCCACCGGGTCATGAGGTACCGCAGCCCCAGGGCCCGTTCCTGGGCGCCCGGCGGGGTGGCGTCGGCCCGGATCCCACGGGAGACGGCTCGGGGCCCCAGGACCTTCAGCCCGTGCTCGCCGGGGCGCAGATGCCGGAGGATGGTCTCGGTCGGGATCATGTACGCGTGGCTCAGCGGGACGGGCACCCGCTCCGTACCGTGCTGGTGCACCAGGATGCCGATGACCCGGCCGGTACGGCTGTGGACCACACCGCTTCCGCTGAAGCCGTGCCGGATCACATAGGGGGACGACTCGGGGTCGAGCTGTACCCACTCGGGGTAGAGGCCGGGACCGCCACGGCCCATGATCCGGGCGTTGACGTACTCCCCGCCGATGAGGTAGTCGGGATAGCCGACGGCGTGCACCTGTTCGTTGCGGGCGGGGATCTGCCGGTGCAGCACGGCGGGCGTCACCCGCAACGGCTCCGCGCCGGGCACCCGTTCCAGCTTCAGCAGGGCGAGGTCGGCGCTGTAGCCCGGGGTGGGCGGCCTCAGATGCTGGAGGAGGACCCGGGCCGGCAGCCGTCCGGGCGCACCGGAGGCGGTGGGGAACTCCGCCACCACCCGTTCCAGCGACTCGTACCCGGCGGGTTCCGGGTCGTCGTCCCGGTCGTCGTGTGCCGCCGGAAGGCGCGGCAGCAGCACCACATGGGCGCAGGTGAGCACATGGCCCCCGGCCAGGAGTACGCCCGCTCCCAGCGGCGGGCTCCCAGGAGCATCCTCCTGGAACAGTCGTACCCGCCAACCACCTTCGTGTACAGCGGAGTTGGAAGTACCCTCGGGCTCCCTCATGCTCCATGACAATAGCCAGGAGGGGGGCATTCCACCCCCGTCCCACCAAAGGAGGACCCTGATGGGGCGAATTGGCGGCCGGGGCGAGTCCGACGGCGCGGAGACGGCCGGGCTCGCGGAGGTGATCGGGAAGATCCGTGACGAGCTCGAACAGGCGCAGCACGAGGGTTCCCGGAGCAGGCTCCGGTTCCTGGTGGAACGCGTCAACGTCGAGTTCGCGGTGCAGGTCCGCCGGGAGGGCAGCGGGCGGGGCGGGCTGAGCATCGGTGTGGTCACGGCGGAGGCGGGGGCGGCGGCCTCGCACGAGACCACCCACCGGATCGAGATCGAGCTGAAGCCGCATGACCGGGATGACCCGGGAGGGCCGGGGATCAGCGTGGGTGGCCCCCGCAGGTAGTTCCTGGGCGTCCGTTCCTGGGTGCTGCCTCCTGCTGTTGCTTCGCGGCCTGACGGACGCCCTCGCCTTTGCGTCGTTGCCCCTGCGGGGCGCCTTCGCTTGCGCCTTCGGGTTCCTGTGCCGGGCGCACTTGTTCCTGTGCGGGTCGCTCGTCGGGTGCGCGGTTCCTCGCGCCCCTGGGTACTCGGGGCCGGGCGTACTTGCCGCTGTGCCGTCGCGCGGTGGGTTCGCGCAGTTCCCCGCGCCCCTGTCGGGGGCGCTGCCTGTCCGGTGCTGTCGGTCGGGTGCGGGTCTGCCCTCGTTCTTGCGCAGTTCCCCGCGCCCCTTTGGGGCGCATCCTGTGGGTTCTTCGGGGCGGGGCCGGTCGGGATTCTCCGTCCTCGCTCCAACGCGCTCGGTACGGACGTCCAGCGGATGTACTGGTGGCGTCGGAGTCTGCGGGCAGAGATTCCCGCCCACCCCCTCGCGTGCGTCCTGCGAGTGCGCGTGGAGGGTTCTGCCGGTTCGGGGCGCTGGGTGTGTCGGATACGGAGGTTCCGGTGGAGCTGGAGCTCCGTCATGACCGGACCGAGCTGTACACCAGGGCCGTTCAGCCCGTGCTCTGGCTGCTGATCTTCGGTGAGACCTTCTCCCGCGTCCACGCCATCCCGACCGGAAGGGTGCCCTATCTCGGCTTCCTGGCCCCCGGCGTCATCGCCCAGTCCGCCATGTTCATCGCGATCTGCTCGTCACCCCGACCCCGCGGTCCGCGCTGGTCACCGGCAAGGCGTTCGCGGCGCTCGCGGGCACCTTCTGCGCCTCCGCCCTGATGGGGCGCCTGGCCCGCTGAGCTACTGGGCGTCGTCCATCGACGGCATCAGTTCGCCGTCGCGTACCTTCCCGTCGGCCGTGGTGGGAGTGGTCGGGTCCCCGGCGGGCCGCTGCGACGAGGCGCGCCACCACGGGGTCCCCGGCACGGCCGCACCCGGCTCGAACGGCTCACCGGGCGCGGGCGACGCCACCCGTGCGCCGATACGGGCGGCGGCGCCCAGGGTGTCCTCCCCCGGCTCGGCCCAGGGGTGCGGGGCGAGGTTGAACGTGGCCCAGTGGATGGGGAGCATCACGCCCGCCGCCGCGTCGCCGCCCTGGAGGTCGCGATGCGCCCGGACACCCTCCTCGGGGGTCATATGGATGTCGGGCCAGAAGTCGCTGTACGCGCCGATCTGGATCATCGTGGCGTCGAACGGACCGTGCTCGGCGCCGATGTCCAGGAAGCCGGGGAAGTAGCCCGTGTCACCGCTGTGGAAGACGCGGTGCGTGTCGCCCGCGACGGCCCAGGAGGCCCAGAGGGTGTTCTGCTGATTACGCAGACCGCGTCCGCAGAAGTGCCGGGCCGGGGTCGCCGTGAGCGTCAGACCGCCGATCCGGGTGGACTCCTGCCAGTCCAGCTCGCGCAGCCGGTCCGACGACACCCCCCACCGCTCCAGATGCGCGCCGACCCCGAGCGGGACCGCGAACACCGTGTCCGTCCCGGCGAACCGTCTGACCGTCGGCATGTCCAGATGGTCGTAGTGGTCGTGGGAGATCACGACGACGTCGACCGGCCCGAGGGCGGCCAGCGGGAGGGGGACGGGATGCAGCCGCCTGGGTCCCGCGAAGGCGAACGGGGAACACCGCTCGCCCCACACCGGGTCGAACAGCACCCGGTGCCCGTCGATCTCGGCGAGGACGCTGGAATGGCCCATCCAGGTGATCCGCAGGCCGGTCGCGGGGCGCTCGGCCAGATCGGCGCGGGTCGTGGGGTGGACGGGGACAGGGCCCGCCGGTGCCCGGCTCAGCCGCTGCTCCTTGTCGAAGTACATCCGCGCGAACCTGGCCTTGGATCCGGCCAGCGGGGGGCGCACGCCCGTCGGGTTCCGGAAGGAGCCGTCCGCGAAGTGCGGCGACCGCTGGATACGGGCCAGCCGCTCCCCTGTCGGGTCCGCGCCGAAGGCGGCGGGCCGCAGGGCACGGAACCCGGAGCGCAGGGATCGGGGTGAGGTCACGGGTGCCTCCAGGTGCGGACGGTTCGGCACTCCCATTATGAGCGGCACCGGTGACATCGCTGGTCCAGGCCGGTAGCAGGGGCCCCTGAGGCCCCTCGCGGCCCGGCTCCGGGGCCGCCCGGTCCGGCATGTCACATCCGTCGAACCCCGTCCGTCGTACTGATGACACAGACCGCACCGCGTACGCCCGGAAGGTGATCCGCATGGCCCGCATCTCGATGAATCCGCCCCGTACCCTCCTCAACCGCGCCGTCGAGTGGTACTCGAAACGGACGTACGGGAAGGTTCTGGACCCCGCGAAGGTGCTCGGTCACCATCCACGGGTACTCCGTTCCGATCTGCGCTTCGAGCAGTCCGTCGCCAAGTGGGACAAGCTCGACCCGGGGCTGAAGGCACTCGCCGAGATGGGGTCGGCGGTGGCGATCGGCTGCTCGTGGTGCGTGGACTTCGGCTACTGGGAGAGCACCCGCAAGGGCATCGCGCCGCAGAAGCTGCGTGACGTGCCGTCCTGGCGCGACAGCGGTCTGTACACACCGCTGGAGCGGGACGTCCTGGAGTACGCCGAGGCGATGACCGCGACCCCGCCGACCGTCGAGGACGGGCTGGTGGAGCGGCTGGTGACCCGGCTGGGCGAGGCCGCCTTCGTCGAGCTCACCGCCATGGTCGCGGTGGAGAACCTGCGCTCGCGCATGAACGCGGCACTGGGGCTGACCAGCCAGGGGTTCAAGGACTCGTGCGAGGTCCCCGCGGCGGTCGGGCGGCCCGTGGGGACATCGGCGGCCGGTACCCCGGAGGCCGGTGGCCCGGGGAGCACGGGCGGACGGGGCTGAGGGAGCCTTCCGGGCGGACCCCGGCCCGGTCCGGGCGTCGCGCCGGGCCGGGGTCCGCGGCTTCGGCCGAGCCGCGGTCCGCCGCGGGCCCGGGGCCGACCGGCACCGGGGTCCGGTGGGGCCCTGGGGGCGGCGGGGGCCGGTGTGCCGGGGCGGGCGGGTCCCGGGCACCGCGACCGGGCGGGCCGGGCAGGCGGTACGGCGGCCGTCCGGCCTGCCCGGTCCCGCCGGGGCGGCGCCGCGCCGTACGATGCCAGCGCCGTCCGGCGGCACACGGCGTCGGCCGTGCGCAGACGCCGCGACGGCCGCCCCGGAGGCGGTCACAAGGCGTGACGGGAGCCGCGAGCAGCCGCGTTGACACATCCCTGACGCGGTCCCGATACTGACCGGCGATTCAGTTGCAGGCCGGTCGGCTCGCCCCATCCCTCCTTCGGGCCTCTGATCGCCGTCGCCCCAGGAGTACGCATGCTCAACGCCCTCGCCCCGGACAAGCTCCCGACCGCGCCCCTGATATCCCTGACCTGGACCGACCATGTCACCGGCAGCCGCGGCCACCTCGTCGTGGACCGGCTGGTGCGCGGCGTGGCGAGCGGCGGGGTGCGGATGCGGGAGGGCTGCACGCTGGAGGAGGTCGCCGGGCTGGCGCGCGGGATGACGATGAAGGAGGCCCTGCACTACGACCCCAAGGCGCGGTACGTCCCGCTGGGCGGCGCCAAGGGCGGGATCGACTGCGACCCCCGGCATCCGGACGCGTACGGCGTGCTCGTGCGGTACCTGCGCGCGATGCGCCCCTACCTCGAGAGCTGCTGGGCGACCGGCGAGGACCTGGGCCTGACCCAGGACACCGTCGAGCGGGCCGCGGCCGAGGCGGGGCTCACCTCGACGGTGCAGGCCGTGTACCCGCTGCTGGACGACGAGGAGGCGGCCCGCGCGCGGCTCACCGACGCGTTCGCCTGCGAGGTGGACGGCATCGGCCTGGACGAGCTGGCCGGGGGCTGCGGGGTGGCCGAGGCGGTCCTGTCCGCGCTGGACGACGCGCGGATGCCGTACGAGGGCACCCGGGTCGCCCTCCAGGGGCTCGGGACCATGGGCGGGGCGACGGCCCGGTTCCTGTCCCAGGCGGGCCTCACGGTCGTCGCGGTGGCGGATGTGCGGGGCACCATCGTCAATCCGGCCGGTCTCGACGTCGAGGCGCTGCTCGGGGCCCGCGACAGCTTCGGGACCGTCGACCGCGCGGTGCTGCGCGAGGGCGACCGGGAGATGCCGGGCGACGCGTGGCTCGCCGTGGACACCGATGTCCTCGTCCCCGCCGCGCTCTCGTACGTCATCGACTGCACCAACCAGCACCGGGTGACGGCACGGTGGATCGTGGAGGCCGCCAACATGCCCGTCCTCCCGGCGGCGGAGTCCCTGCTGACGACGCGCGGGATCGCCGTGATGCCCGATGTCGTCGTCAACTCCGCGACGAACGCCTGGTGGTGGTGGACGCTCTTCGGCGACATCGGGGCGGACCCCGACGAGGCGTTCGCGCACATCCGCGGCTCCATGCGGGATCTGATCGCCCGGGTGCTGGCCCGTGCGGAGGCGGACGGCACCGCGCCCCGTGCCGCCGCCCACGCGCTGGTCGCGGATCTCGTCCCGGAGATCACGGAACGCTTCGGCACCTACCGCTGACGCCCCGCCGGGGGCGTACCGGGTGTGTCCGGGCCTTCCGGCGGCGCGGCGGAGTGTCCCGGCTGTCGTCGTGCGCCGACCGGGCAGCACGGGGCAGCCCTTAGGGTGACGGGATGGCCAGGGTGCGATTGAACGTCAGTGAGCGGCGCGAGGAGTTGTTGCGTGCCGCGATCCAGCAGATCGAGGTACGCGGCGCGGCCTCCGTGCGGATCGCCGATGTCGCCGCGGCGCTCGGGGTGAGCAACGCGCTGGTGCTGTACCACTTCGCCTCCAAGGAGAAGCTGGTCGCCGCGGCGTTCGCCCACGCGGCGGAGGCCGATCTGGCCCGGCTGCGGGCGGTACTGGGCCGCCGCACGACCGCGCTGCGCCGGTTGCGCGCGGCCGTCCGCTGGTACGCCCCCACCGGTCAGGCGAAGGGGTGGCGGCTGTGGATCGAGGGGTGGGCCGTCTCCCTGCGGGAGCCCGCGCTGCGGTCGGTGACCCGGGATCTCGACCAGCGGTGGAAGTCCGCGATCGCCGAGGTGATCGCGGAGGGTGTGGACGCCGGGGAGTTCAGCTGCCCGGACCCCGCCGCGACGGCCCTGAGGCTGACCGCGCTGCTGGACGGGCTGGCCGTCCAGGCCACGGTCTACACGGGTAGCGTCTCCCGGGCCCGGCTCCAGGCGTGGGTCGACACCGCGCTGGCCCGTGAACTCGGCTTCTCCCCGGAGGCGTTCACCGCGGCCGTGGCGCAGCCCTCCGCCCGCCCGCCGGCCGGTACCCCGCCCCGGCCCTGACGGGGCTCCGGGCGGGGCGGTGAGCCCACCTGGCCGGGCGGTGAGCCCGTCCGGCAGGGCGGGACCGGGCGGTCGGTCAGGTCTGGCGCAGCGGGGTGTAGGTCTCGGCGCTGAGGCCGAAGGTCCAGGCGACGCCCTCGCGGGCCGTGGCCGTGGCCGGGGGGACCCGCAGCCAGTAGGTGCGGCTGGTGCCGTCCGGCTCCGGGGTGGAGTTGACGACCTCGACCATGACCACGTTCTCGTCGCCGGGCATCGGTATCGACCAGAGGACGCCCGTCTCGTCCCGGTGCAGGGGGACGGCGCCCGACTCCGCGAGATACCGGTCGTACCCGTAGTGCTCCAGCATCACCCGCCGGAGTTCGGCGTTCTCCTCCAGCCGGATGCGGTCGGGGGTGAGCCCGGCCAGTTCCTCCAGGAACTCGCCGGGGACCGGCATACCGCGCCAGGAGTACAGGGCGAAGCCGTCGGGGTAAGCGAGCGCGGGTCCGTCCGCGCGGTCGAGGCGGCCCGCCTCGTCCCGGTGCAGGGCGCTGGGACGTTCACAGACGACGGCGACGTTCTCGTACGGCCACCACCAGCCCGCAGAGCGGGCGACCGCCGCGATCCCGTCCAGGGGACCGTCGTCGGGGTGGTCGAAGGCGCAGAGCCAGGCGGCGTCCTGCTGGCCCAGGACGGCGTCCAGCAGGAGAAGGCGGACCTCGCTCTCCTCGCGCCCGCGCCGCCGGGCCTCCTCCGCCGGGTCGCCGCCGGTGCCCTGGCCACCTGTGGCCGTGTCCGTGCCCGGGTCCGTGCCTGCACCGGTCGGCGCGGCGGCGGGTGCGGCCGCCGCCACCGCGTCCTCCACGAGTCCTTCCCGCAGCCGCTGGGTGAGAGCCTGCGCCGATTCCCAGAGCCCCGCGCCGGTCGTCCCCCAGTGACCGGACCAGCCGACCGGTCCGAGCCGGTCGTGCAGCCGAAGGCGCTCCGCCGCCCAGGGCGCGTTCCTGACGGCGTCCCGGACACAGGCGCCCGGCTCCCCGCCCAGCGCGTCCGCGCCGGCCGACAGCAGCCGTACGGCCTCCCGGGGCGAGCCCGCCCACACGATCCGCTCCGGCTCCGCGAGGCCCGCCCGCCGGTAGGCGAGCCGTACCCCGGACTCCGCGGCGGGCCGGTCGGCGGGCTCCGTCGACACCCCCACGGACCGCCAGTGGGCGACCCTCGCCAGCACATCGTCCCCGGCCGGACCGTCCCCGGTGCCGACCGGCAGCGCCGCCGTGCCTCGCTCCCCCATGTCCACCGTCATGTCCCGCTCCCCATCTCCCGGTGCCCCCTGGCCCCGCTGTGTCCATGTGCCGTGTGTACGGCCGTGCCGTGCACCGGTCGCTCTCCGCGTACCGGCGGCTGTGCGTGGTGTACCGGCCGCGCCCGCGTGCCGGGTTGTGCCTGGGTGCGCTCACGCTCCGCGTACCGGCGGCCGTGCTTCGTGTACCGGCGGCTGTGCGTGGTGTACCGGCCGCGCCCGGGTGTGCGCCCGTCGGCGGGAGTCCGACCGTCTGCCGGAACCTGCCGGTGCGGGAAGCCGCCGCTCCCCCACGCCCCGGCCCGGCGGTCAGTCCGCGACGACGCGTACCGAACCCGGTACGTACTCCCGCTGCCTGATCACCCGGTACCAGCCCTTGGGCAGCGGGATCGCGGAGTGCTCCTCGTGCACCACCCGGCCGCCGTCCGGCAGATGCAGCAGGAAGGGACCGAACAGGCCCTCCTCGCGGACCAGCCTGCCGGGGCCGACGACCGCGTGGGCGTGGCCGGTGACCTCGCCGAGCGCCAGGATCAGCCGGCCCCGGGCGTCACGCGGTTCCTCCGGTGCCGTGGCGGCGTGCGACGGTACCGCGTCCTTCGCGACGGGCACGATGAGGACATCCCCCTGCCGGTACATGGCTCTCCCCTTCCGGGTCGTCACCTGGTGCGACGACCACGCTTTCGACAGTAGGGGCAGGGTCTGACAACCGGTCCCGGCGATGCTTCCGTTCACCCCCGGCCGACCCGGTTGTCAGTGGGGCTTGGTACAACTTCAGGCACATCGGACCCGCTCTGTGCCGGGCTCCGGTGACCGGCCCCGTATCCAGGAGCAGCGGAATGATCACGAACCACCACGAACAGCACTTCGGCCTTCCCCCGTTCGACTTCCCGCGCCACGGCGCGGAGATCCCGGCGGAGCTGCCCGACCCCGCGTCCGTCGCCTGGCGGATCGTCGTCGACTCGTACGACAGCGAGGAGTCCTGGCCGGAGGCGTTCGCGCGGTTCCGCGGCGCCGTCGACATCGGCCGGGTCAGGGCGCTGGTCGTGGGCAGTTGGAGCGATCCGTACGAGAACGGCCCGCAGGATGTGATCGAGACCCTGTGCTCGGTGCGGGAGGAGATGCCGGAGCTGCGCTCGCTGTTCCTGGGGGACATATCGTCCGAGGAGTGCGAGATCTCCTGGATCATCCAGGGGTCCGTGGCACCCCTGCTCGAAGCGTTCCCGCGGCTCACCGAGTTCATCGTGCGCGGCGGCACCAGCCTGGACTTCGCGCCCGTCCGGCACGAGTCGCTGCGCAAACTGGTCATCGAGTCCGGCGGGCTGCCGCGTGAGGTGGTGCGCGGGGTCGCCGAGAGCGACTTCCCCGCGCTGGAGTGCCTCGATCTGTGGCTCGGCACCGCGGAGTACGGGGGCGACGCGGAGCTCTCCCATCTGGCGCCGATCCTCGCGGGTACGCGGCTGCCCGCCCTGTGGGCGCTGTCCCTGCGCAACAGCCAGATCCAGGACGAGATCGCGGCGGCCACGGCGATGGCGCCGGTCGTCGCCCGGCTGAAGGTGCTGGACATGTCCATGGGCACCCTCGGCAACGAGGGGGCGGCCGCCCTGCTGTCGGGGCAGCCGCTCACCCATCTGAAGGTGCTGGACCTCAACCACAACTACCTCAGCGAGGAGATGCGCGACCGGCTGCGCAAGGCGCTGGAACCGGCCGGGGTGGAGCTGGACCTGGACGGTGACGACGTCGAGGAGGACGACGAAGACGACGAGGTCTGGCGGTACGTGGCGGTGTCGGAGTAGCCATGCGCGCCGAACCTCCTCGTTTCGCGGTCGTCGGGAACCCCGCCAACCGCCGCACCGGATTCTTCCTGGACGCGGTACGCGCCGCCGGGCTGCCCGACGCGCGGGTGCTGCCCTGGGTGGACGTCCTGCGCGGTGGTGCCGGTTTCCGTCCCGGTGAGACCGTCCGTGTCGACTCCCCGGGTGAGGACCCGGAGGTCGAGCGGCTGCTGCGGGGCACCGACGATCCCGCGCGCGTGGAGGGCACGGCGCGCTGGTACACGCGGTTCACGGCGGCCGTCCGCGAGGTGGCGGACTCCGCGCGCGGCGCGGACTGCCTGCTGCTGGACGGCCCCGGGGACCTGGCGGCGCTGTTCGACAAGCGCCTGTGCCACGCGGCGCTGAGCCGCGCCGGGGTGCCCGTACCGCCGTCGCCGACCTCGGGCGGCGGGGTGCCGGTCCGGGGCTGGGACGACGTACGGGAGCTGATGCGCGGGCAGGGGACGCCCCGGGTGTTCGTGAAGCTCGCGCACGGTTCGTCGGCGTCCGGGGTCCTCGCGGTGGAGTCCGCCGGAGCGGGGCGGCTGCGTGCCACCACCTCCGTCGAGCGGACCCCCGGCGGGCTCTTCAACTCGCTGCGGGTGCGGCGGTACACCACCGAGCGGGAGATCGCCGCGCTGGTGGACGCGCTCGCGCCGGACGGGCTGCACATCGAGCGCTGGCTGCCGAAGGCCTCGCTGGACGGGCGGGTGACGGATCTGCGGGTCGTGGTGGTCGGCGGACGGGCCACCCACGCGGTGGCGCGCACCAGCCGTTCCCCGATGACGAATCTGCATCTCGGCGGTGCCCGCGGCGATCTCGCGCGGGTGCGGGACGCGGTGACGCGGGCGGGCGGGGACTGGGCCGGGGCGCTGGAGGTCTGCGAGCGGGCCGCGGCGTGCTTCCCGGACACCCTGTGCGTGGGTGTCGATCTGCTGCCGCTGGTGGGCTGGCGCCGGTTCGCGGTCGCCGAGGTGAACGCGTTCGGTGATCTGCTGCCGGGGCTGACCGGGCTGCCGGGCGGTCCGGCGGAGGGCCTGGACACCTATGCCGCCCAGGTCGCCGCGGTCCGGCGCGGCTGGTCCACGGGAGCGGAGGCCGACCGTGCAGCGGCATGAGACGGGCGGGGCGGCGAGCGCCCTGGACCCGGGAACGACCGGTGCTCCGGGCATCCCCGACATGAACGCGGTCGTCGGCCGTGACGATCTGCTGCTCGTCACCCTCGACACCCTCCGGTACGACGTGGCGGTGGAGCTGGCGCAGGCGGGGCGGCTGCCGAATCTCGCCCGTCATCTGCCGGGCGGCGGCTGGGAGAAGCGGCACGCGCCGGGCAGCTTCACCTATGCCTCGCACCAGGCGATGTTCGCGGGATTCCTGCCGACCCCGGCGACGCCCGGCCCGCATCCCCGGCTGTTCGCGGCCCGGTTCGCGGGCAGCGAGACCACCGAGCGGCGCACCTATGTGTACGACACCCCCGATCTCGTGTCGGGTCTCGCGCGGGACGGCTACCGCACGGTGTGCGTGGGCGGGGTCGGGTTCTTCAACAAGCAGGGCGCCTTGGGGGACGTGCTGCCCGGCATGTTCCAGGAGAGCCACTGGGAGCCGGGGTTCGGGGTCGCCTCACCGTCGTCGTTCGAGGCGCAGGTCGCGTGCGCGGAGCGCGTCGTCGCGGGGCTGCCGCCCGAGCGGCGGCTGTTCCTGTTCCTGAACGTGTCGGCGCTGCATCAGCCCAACTGGTTCCATCTGCCCGGCGCGACCCGCGCGGCGGGCGACAGCCGCCGGACCCACGCCGCCGCGCTGGAGTACGTCGACCGGCACATCGGGCGGCTGTTCGCGGCGATGAGCAGCCGCCGCCGATGCTTCGCGATCGTCTGCTCGGACCATGGCACGGCCTACGGCGACGACGGATTCACCGGTCACCGCCTCGGCCACGACGTGGTGTGGACCGTGCCGTACGCCCACTTCTTCCTGGACCCGACCGAGGCAGCCTCATGAGCACCACGCATCCCGCCGCGACACCCGTGGCCACCGGGCCGGACACCCCGCGCCCGTACCAGAACTACGTCTACGCGTACCCGCACAAGACGGCGTACCGTCCGCTGCCCGAGCCGGGGCCCCGGCTCGCGGAGCTGTGGCGCGGTGAGCCCAAGGACGCCCTGTCGCTGTATCTGCACATCCCGTTCTGCGACGTGCGGTGCGGCTTCTGCAATCTGTTCACCCGGATCGGCGCGCCCGACGAGTTGTCGACGCGCTATCTGGACGCGCTGGAGCGGCAGGCGGGGGCGGTGCGGGAGGCGCTGGCCGGGGACGGTCCGGTGCGGTTCGCGACGGCGGCGTTCGGCGGCGGCACCCCCACATTCCTCACGGCCGACGAGCTGACCCGGCTGTGCGACATCGCGGAGCGGCGAATGGGCGCCGATCTGCGGGCGGTCCCGCTGTCGGTGGAGGCGTCCCCGTCGACGGCGACCGCCGACCGGCTCGCCGTCCTGGCCGAGCGGGGCGCGACCCGGGTGAGCCTCGGGGTGCAGAGCTTCGTGGACGCCGAGGCGCGGGCGGCGGTCCGGCCCCAGCGGCGCGCCGATGTGGAGGCGGCCCTGGCCCGGATACGCGCGGCGGGCATACCCGTGCTGAACATCGACCTGATCTACGGGATCGACGGGCAGACCGAGGAGTCCTGGCGGCTGTCCCTGGACGCGGCGCTGCGCTGGCGGCCGGAGGAGCTGTATCTGTACCCGCTGTACGTCCGGCCGCTGACCGGGCTGGGGCGGCGGGCGGCCGTCGGTGAGCGCGCGTGGGACGAGCACCGGCTGGGGCTGTACCGGGCGGGCCGGGACCATCTGCTCGCGCACGGCTACGAGCAGCGTTCGATGCGGATGTTCCGGCGCGCGGACGCCCCCGCGCAGGGCCCCGACGACTACGCCTGCCAGACGGACGGGATGATCGGTCTGGGCTGCGGCGCGCGTTCGTACACCTCGGCGCTGCACTACTCCTTCGACTACGCGGTGGACGCGCGTGAGGTCAGGTCGATCATCGACACGTACACGGCGACGGAGGACTTCGGCCGTGCCGTCCACGGGCGGTACATGACCGAGGACGGCGACGGGGACGAGGCGCGGCGCAGACATCTGCTCCAGTCGCTGCTCCAGGCCGGCGGGCTGGAGCGGGCCGACTACCGGGGGCGGTTCGGCGGGGACCCGGAGGACCACTTCGGGGCGGAGCTGGCGGGCTTCGCCGCGCGCGGCTGGCTGGACGGCGGCGCCCCGGCGGGGGTGCTGCGGCTGTCGCCGGAGGGGCTGGCGTACTCCGACGCCCTGGGTCCCGAGCTGTTCTCCCCCGCGGTGCGGGCGGCGATGGCCGCGTACGAGGCACGGTGAACGCCATGGATCTGACCGTGCTGTACCGGGGGCCGCTGGCGTCGTGCGACTACGACTGCCCGTACTGTCCGTTCGCCAAGCGGCGTGACAGCGGGGAGCAGCTCCGTGCGGACCGGGCGGCGCTGGCCCGGTTCACCGAGTGGGTGGGCGCGTACGAGCAAGGGCGGCTGTCGGTGCTGTTCACCCCGTGGGGCGAGGGGCTGGTGCGGTCGTGGTACCGGCGGGCGCTGGTGGAGCTGTCGCGGCTGCCGCATGTCGAGCGGGTGGCGATCCAGACGAATCTGAGCTGCCGTACGGACTGGCTCGCCGAGGCCGACCTGGACACGGTCGCTCTGTGGTGCACGTACCACCCGGGCCAGACGCCGTACGAGCGGTTCCTCGGCAAGTGCCGGGAGCTGAGCGCGCGGGGGGTGCGGTTCAGTGTGGGGATCGTGGGGCTGGCGGAGCATCTGGAGGACGCGCGGCGGCTGCGGGCGGAGCTGCCGGAGGAGGTGTATCTGTGGGTGAACGCCGCGGAGGGGCACACGTACTCCGACGAGGAGGCCGACCGGTGGACGGCGCTGGACCCGCTGTTCCCGTACAGCCGTCATCCGCATCGCAGCGCGGGGCTGCCGTGCCGTACCGGTGAGTCGGTGGTGTCGGTGGACGGTGACGGCACGGTCCGCCGCTGCCACTTCGTCCCGGCGGAGCTGGGCAATCTGTACGACGGCTCCTACCGTGCCGCGCTGGCGCCCCGGCCCTGCCCGCTGACGCTGTGCGACTGCCATATCGGGTACGTGCATCTGGAGACGCTGCCGCTGTACGACGTCTTCGCGGGCGGGGTCCTGGAGCGGATACCGGCCGGGCCGGGCGGCTGAGCCGGGCCGGGCGGCCGGGTCACAGGGGCAGCAGATCGGGGCGCTTGGCCTCCACATGATCGCCGGAGGACTCGCCCCGCAGCCGCCGCCCGATCCAGGGAACGAGGTACTCGCGCGCCCAGTGGATGTCGTCGCGGCGCACTTCGAGGGTGCCCCGGGGCGGCAGCGGGGGCCACGGCTGGTCGGGGTCGGCGGGGACCTCGACGCCGAGCACCTGACCGGCCCGCAGGGCGACCCGGGTGTGGCCCTCGGCCGAGAGATGCAGCCGGTCGCCGTCCCAGGCGCGGCGGTCCTGCACGGTCCGCAGCGACCACAGGTCGAGGACGGGGCATCCGTAACGGTCGGCGATGGCCCGGACATGACCGTTGTAGGTGGCGATCTTGCCGCGGAACCGCCTCAGTACGGGGATGTCACGGGTGTCGAAGCCGGTGGTCACCATCACGGTCGCCACGGTTCCGGTGAGGTCCGCGACGGCGCGCTCGAAGCGTTCGGCGACCTCGTCGGGGTCGGTGCCGGGCCGGATGATGTCGTTGCCCCCGGCGCAGAACGTCACGAGGTCGGGGGCGAGCCGCCGGGCGCGGGGGATCTGCTCCGCGACGATCTGGTCGAGGAGTCGGCCGCGTACGGCGAGGTTGGCGTACCGGAAGCCGTCCTCCGCCAGCCGGTCGGCGAGGAGGACCGCCAGCCGGTCGGCCCATCCCACGAACGCTCCGCCGGGGCCGGGGTCACCGACCCCTTCCGTGAAGCTGTCGCCGATGGCCGCGTAGGACCGGAGGGGGTGCGGTGGGGGGAAGGTCGACTGTGCGCTCACGTCGGCCCATCTTTCACGGCGGGCCGTGACCTACGCCACCGTAATAATGCGCTGAGGGGGGTTGACGGGACGTGAGAAAGGCCATGCCGCTGTTTTGCGCCGGGCAGGAATAGCGGGCGCCCCCGACGACAGCGCGCCGCTCACTGTGCGGTGGCACGCGAACGGGGCCGTATCCGCCGATACGGCCCCGTTCAGGGATGCGGCCGGTGGCCGCGGGAGTCGTCAGATGCCGACGCCCTTCGACCGCAGGTAGGACATCGGGTCGATGTCGGAGCCGTAGTCGGGCGAGGTACGGATCTCGAAGTGCAGGTGCGGCCCGGTGCTGTTGCCGGTGGAACCGGCGAGACCGATCTGGTGGCCGCCCGTGACCGACTGCCCGGCCGAGACGGTGAGCTGCGAGAGATGCGCGTACTGCGAGTACTTGCCGTCGGTGTGCTGGATGACGACCTGGTTGCCGTACGAACCGGCCCATCCGGCCGACACCACGGTGCCGGGGCCGACGGACTTCAGGGGCGTACCGGCGGGCACGCTGAAGTCGACACCGGTGTGGTAGCCGCTGGACCACATGCTGCCGGAGGCGCGGTACCCCGTGCCGACACCGGAGTCGACGGGCCGGGTCCAGCCCGAGTCGGCCTGCTCCGGGGCGGCGGCCTCGGCGGGGGCGGCCTTCGGGGCGGCGGCCTTCGGGGCGGCGGCCTCGGGCTCCGCGGCCTTCGGCTGCGCCTTGGGCGCGGCGGCCTTGGGCGCCTGCGCCTTCGGGGCCTGCGCCTTCGGGGCGGCCGGCTTCGGCGCGGGGGCCTCGGGCGCGGCAGCGGCCTTGGCGCCGATGGTGAGCTTCAGTCCGGGATGGATCAGGCCCGGGTCCGAGCCGACGGTGCCGCGGTTGTCGTCGTAGAGCCGCTGCCAGCCGCCCTGGACGGCCTGCTCGTCGGCGATCTTCGAGAGATGGTCACCGACCTTGACGGCGTACGTCCTGACCTCGGAGGTCTTGACGGCGGTCCGCTCGGCGGGGGCCTGTACGGCGTTCTGGGCGCCGGTCACGGCCGGGGCGGAGTGCGGGGTGGCCGCCTCGGCGCCGGTGGCGCCGATCAGCGGCAGGGCCAGGGCCGCGCCACCGGTTCCTGCGACGGCGATCGACCTGGCTATACGGGTGGACTTGGGACGGCGGTGCTTACCCTTCGCGGGCATGACGTTTTCCTCTCCGGCGCCTGCGAGGTGAGCTGTCGGGTTCGGGCTGGAGATGCCCGGCCGCGCTTTCACGCGGCTTCACCCCGAGCCGGTCCGGTTGCCCGGACACGGCGTACTACCTGTGGGTTCCCCGCTCCTGCCGGTGTCGGGTGACGTTGCGGACCCCGGACGGCGGCAGGACTAGGCGTCCGCCCGGATTGAGCGTGACGCTAGGCGAGCGGGCTCGCCGTGGACAACCAAGACCCCCGGGGCGACCGGCCATTCCTTGATCCAAGGCCGGATTCCCGGTCACCCTGCGTCGACCGCGGAGGTCAGCGGGAGGCTCAATTCCCGGACGGTGAAAGGGCGCCCGGGAGTCCTCGTCCGACACCCAACGTGACAATTATGATCCCGGTCACGGGTATCCGGACCAGGGCACTTTATTCCGGGGCCAGTTCAACTTAATGCCACTAAACAGACATAGAGCATCATCAACCCTTTATCACCACTTGGGGTCTGATCATCCGATGACTGGATGTCGTATCGTCGGAATCGCGCTCGTCGGCGGAGGTGCCGGCGGCGGACCGGGAGGAGCCCCCGCGTGACGCAGCAGATCCCGTCGACCGAGCCCGAACTGACCGGAGTCCGCAACTTCCGTGACGTGGGTGGCCTGCCGACCACGGACGGCAGGCGCGTCCGCCACGGGGTGCTGTACCGCAGCGGGCATCTCGCCCAGGCGACCGCGGAGGACAGCGACTACCTCGCCTCGCTGGGGCTGCACACCATCTTCGACTTCCGCGACTCCGCGGACCGGGGGCTCGACGGTCTCGATGTGGCACTGCCGGGCGTCCGCAACGTGAACGTACCGCTGAGCGATCCGGCCGACGGTACGGAGTTCTGGCAGATGGTCCGGCAGGGGGATCTCGCCCAGCTCCGCGAGCACCTCGCGGAGGGCCGCGCGGCGAACCGCATGGTCGAGGCGTATCGGACGATCATCGAGGAGCGGACCGCCGAGCACGGGCGGGTGCTGCGGTCGCTCGCGGACGGGAGCGTGCCCGCGCTCATGCACTGTGCCGCGGGCAAGGACCGCGCGGGGCTGTCCATAGCGGTGACGCTGCTGGCGCTCGGTGTCGAGCGGGACGCCATCGAGGCGGACTACCTCAAGTCGAACGCGGCGCACCGGCGGTACCGGGTGCGGCGCAGCGAGGCCGCGGTGGACGGGTACGCGCCGGAGGTCATGGAGCTGTTGCGCCCGCTTTTCGACGCGCGGGTCGAGTATCTGGCGGCGGGGTTCGACTCGATCGACCGGCGCTGGGGCAGCACCGAGGCCTACCTGTCCGACGGCCTCGGCCTCACCGCCCCGGACCGTGACCGCCTTCGCGACCGCTTCTTGGCGTAAGGGTCTGTCCGGCTGGACGCACTCCGTTCCTGTGCCGTCGCTCGTGGGTTTCGCGCAGTTCCCCGCGGGTCGCCTTCGCTTGCGCTTCCCAGGTCCGTCCGGCTGGACGCACTCCGTTCCTGTGCCGTCGCTCGTGGGTTTCGCGCAGTTCCCCGCGGGTCGCCTTCGCTTGCGCTTCCCAGGTCTGTCCGGCGTGGCGCACTTCGTTCCTGTGCCGTCGCTCGGTGGTTTTGCGCAGTTCCCCGCGCCCCTTTGGGGCGCGTTCTGCTTGTTCTTCGGGTCGGGGCCGGTCGGGATTCTCCGTCCTCGATCCGACACGCTCGGTAACACGTCCAGCGGAGCTACTGAAGAGCATCGGAGTCTGCGAGCAGAGATTCCCGCCCACCCCCTCCCGCAGCAGCGCGACTGCACGAGGAGGAGGGCGAACAGCAACATCAGGCGGCCGAGGCGCCCCAAAGGGGCGCGGGGAACTGCGCATCCACCGAGCGACCCGCACGAACGGGGTGCGCCCACCGGGGCCGACCTAAGGGGCGCGGGGAACTGCGCGAAAGACGAGGGCCGACCCGCACCCGAAGAGCGACCGCAAGGGGGCACCACCCAGGGGCGCGGGGAACTGCGCACCCCACGAGCGACCCGCACAGGGACAAGTAGGCCCAGCACAGGAAACCCGGGGGCGGGGCTCACCGGGGGGGGCCGTAGGTGAACCGGGGCGAGGGGGGACGCCCGCTGCCGCCCGACCGGTCAGGTCACTTCGCTCCGGCCTCGAACAGCAGCCAGATGAACCCGGCGACGGCGTGTCCCACCGCCACATAGATGATCAACCGGATCCAGATGCTCCGCGGCATCTTGTCCTCGATGTTCTGCCGGGACGGCGGACGCGGTTCCGTGGGCTGAAGGGGCTCGGTCATCGGAGGTCTCCCAGGGTGTGGCCGTCGGCCGGGCCCAGACACAGCGCGGTGGACGGACTCTGCAACAGGGTGTGCACGAAGAGGAGGTCGGTCCCGTCCTCGTCGGCGGCGCCGATCCGGTGGGGGGTCAGCGAGTCGAAATGCGCGCTGTCGCCGGGCGCGAGCACATGCGTACTGTCGCCGAGTCGCAACCGCAGCCGCCCGGAGAGGACGTACAGCCACTCCTCGCCGGGATGGACCCGCACGATGTCGCCCTGGGTGCCGTAGGGCACCCGTACCCGCAGCGCCTGCATACCGCGGCCGGGCGCGCCGGCCTGCCAGTACGTCCAGCCGCCGGCGAGCGTGGGGTCCATGGCGGCGCCGTGGACGATGGACTCGCGGTCGGCGACCGTCTCGCCCAGCAGCTCGGACACGGTCGTGCCGTAGATGCGGGCCAGTGAGAGCAGCATCGGCAGTGAGGGCTGCCGGCGGCCGGTCTCCAGCCGGGACAGATGTGCCGGTGAGAGCCCGGCCGTGGCCGCGGCGGCCTCCAGGGTCAGCCCGGCGCCGCGGCGCCGCTCCCGCAGCTGCGGGGCCACGGCGGGCAGCTCGTCGGCGACCGGGGTGCCGGTGGCTTCCGTGGGGTCCGGCCGCGGGGCCGGTTCGGAGGGGCTCATACCCTTGATTGAGCCAGAAAAATGCCTCCCAGGCAAACTACTTGCCTGGGAGGCAAAACGATCAGCGTTCGGCGACGGCCTGTCTCACCAGTGTCCTCCCGAAGTCCCACATCAGCCCACCCCCGCTGTGTGCGTCGTCCATCACGGCGGTGAACGCGGTGACGAACCGGTCGATGTCCGCCTCGTCCACCACCAGCGGCGGGATCAGCTTGATGACCTCCATCCGGTCCCCCGAGACCTGGGTGAGCACCCGGTGCGTCCGGAGCAGCGGGCCGACGACCATCTGTGCGAAGAGTCCCTTGCGGGCCGTCTGGAGCATGGTCCAGCCGCCGCGCAGCCGCAGCGAGCGGGGCCGCCCGAACTCGATGCCGATCATGAGCCCCCGGCCGCGTACCTCGCGCAGCATCTCGTAGCGGTCCACGAGGGCCGTGAGCCGGGTGCGCAGCAGGTCGCCGGTGACGCGCGCGTGCGCCACGAGCTGCCGGGACTCGATGACCGACAGCACCGCGAGGCCCGCCGCCATGGCCTGGGCGTTGGAGCCGAAGCTCGCGGAGTGGACGAGGACGCGGTCCATGGACGAGTAGACCTTCCGGAAGATCCAGTCCTTGCCGAGGGTCGCGCCGACCGGGACATAGCCGCCGGACAGGGCCTTGGCGACGCAGACCAGGTCCGGTTCCACGCCTTCCTCGTGCTGGTAGGCGTAGAAGTCGCCGGTCCGGCCGAGGCCGGTCTGGACCTCGTCCGCGATGAGCAGCGCCTTGTGCGCCCGCAGCAGTTCCTGGGCGGCCCGCAGATAGCCGGGCGGGCTCTCGTGCACGCCCTTGCCCTGGATCGGCTCCACGATGAGCGCGGCCACGTCGCCCCGGCGCAGTTCCCTCGCCAGTGCGTCCAGGTCGCCGAGGGGGACGGCGGTGTCGGGCAGCAGCGGGGCGAAGCCGTCGCGGAATCCGGCCTCGCCGTTGACGGAGAGGGAGCCGGTGGTGAGTCCGTGGAAGGCGTGGGCGCAGTAGAGGACCCGGGGGCGCCCGGTGGCGTAGCGGGCGAATTTGAGGGCGGTCTCGACGGCCTCGGTGCCGCTGTTGCCGAAGAAGACGCGGTCCAGATGCGGGCTGTGGGCGAGCAGTCTCTCGGCGAGCAGGCCCGGCAGGGGCTGGCAGTCGAAGCGGGTGAGGTCCGCGAGTGAGGCGTCGAGCACGTCGTGCAGCGCTTTGCGGACCACGGGGTGGTGGCGGCCGAGGCCCATGACCCCGAATCCGGCGAGCATGTCGAGATGGTCGTTGCCCTCGGCGTCCCAGAAGTGCGCGCCCTCGGCCCGTTCGTACGTCTTGTCGAAGCCGATGGTGTGCAGCATGCGCGGCAGTTGGTGGTTGAGGTAGCGGCTGTGCAGCTCGTACCGCTCGGCTCCGCGACTGGCGAGCAGCGCCGCCAGGTCGAACTCCTCGGTCATCGGGGCGTTCCTGGTGCTCGTGGTGCGGTGGGTGCCCTGGGGCCGGGTCCGGCGGCGTGGCGGACCGGGCCCGGCCTGGACGCCCCTGGCGGGCCGGGGCCGGGGTGCGGCCCCGGCCCCGTTCGGTGGGTGCCGGCCGTCAGCCGGCGGGTGTCATCCCCGGTTGCCGGAGACGGTCTCGCGGGCCGCGCGCAGCGACTCCTTGAGGGAGCCCATGGTGGCGAGGACGGCGGTGGGCTCGTAGCCGCAGTGCGCCATGCAGTTGGCGCAGCGCGGGTCCTTGCCCCGGCCGTACGCGTCCCAGTCGGTCTTCTCGATGAGGTCGCGGTAGGTGGGGACGTAGCCGTCGCTCATCAGGTAGCAGGGCTTCTGCCAGCCGAAGAGGGAGTAGTTGGGGATCGCCCAGGCCGTGCAGGGGAAGTCGACCTTGCCCTCCAGGAAGTCGAGGAACAGGGGCGAGTGGTTGAGCCGCCAGCGGCGCCGGTTGCCGCCGGCGAACGCCTTGCGGAAAAGTTCCCGGGTCTGTTCGACGCCGAGGAAGTGTTCCTGGTCGGGCGCCTTCTCGTAGGCGTACGCGGGCGAGATCATCATCTCGTCCACCTGGAGCTCGTCGTTGAGGTAGTCGAGGACCTCGACGATGGTCTGCGGGGTGTCCGTGTTGAAGAAGGTGGAGTTGGTGGTGACCCGGAAGCCGCGTTCCTTGGCCTCCTTGATGGCGGCGACCGCCTCGTCGAACACACCTTCCTTGGCGACCGATTCGTCGTGCCGTTCGCGCAGACCGTCGATGTGCACGGCGAACGCGAAATAGGGCGAGGGGGTGAACTTCTCCATCTTCTTCCGCATCAGCATCGCGTTGGTGCACAGGAAGACGTACTTTCTGCGGGCCACCAACTGCCGCACGATCTCGTGGATCTGCGGATGCATCAGCGGTTCGCCGCCCGCGATGGAGACCATCGGGGCACCGGATTCCAGGACCGCGCCGACGGCCTGTGCCACCGGCATCCGCTGCTTGAGGACGCCTGCCGGGTGCTGGATCTTGCCGCAGCCCTCGCATGCGAGATTGCACGCGAAGAGCGGTTCCAGCTCCACGATCAACGGGAACTTGTCCCGCCTGCGGAGCTTCTGTTCGAAAAGGTACGTCGCGACCTTGATGGACTGACGGAGCGGCATGGCCATTCAGCTCACCTCCAGGGGAGCATCACCTTGCGGTGCCATTCACAGAATGCGGGGATCACGGCACGAAGAACATGGAAAGCCGATATTCCACCGCGGAGTGTGCCGATTCGGACCAGTTCATGTGTCGGAGCGTCCACGACCACCCGTACGGCCGCAACCGGACGGGTCCGTCCGCCGGGGTCCGCCGGGCCGGGTTCGGGCAGTTCCGCGACGGCGGCGGTACGCAGGGTGACCGCCGATTCCATGTCGGCCGCGATCGCGCCGGTGGCCAGCAGGGCGGCGCGCTCGGGGCCGCGGACGACATGGTCGGTGCCCAGGAGCGGGCCGGTGTGGACGGTCCGGCCGGGCAGCAGCCGGGTCAGGGAAGCGGTCAGCGGTCCGGTACCGGCGCAGGGGACGGTGTCCGCTCCGTCCCGGGTCTCGGTGGCGACCACCAGGTCCCCGGGGCGCATACCGGGTGCGAGTCCCGCGCAGAACCCGGTCGCGAGGACGGCGGCGTCCCGCAGGGCCGGACGGGTCAGGGCGCGGCTCACCGCCCGTTCGGCGGCACGCGGGCCCATGCCCGTACGCAGCACCGTCACGGGCCCGGTCGCGGAGCGGCTGCCGAGCAGCAGGGCGAGCCGTTCGACGCCGAGGGCGCAGGCGATCAGCAGCGGGGCCGGCCCGGTGCCCGGGGTCACCGGACCGGGGCGGTCCGGCGGGGTGGCGGCCCGCTCAGGGCGGGCCGCCCGGCGGAGCGGATCGGGAGGGCCGGCCGGGGTGGCGGCCATCAGCTCCCCTTGCCGGCCCGCTCGGCGATCCGTCCGGCCGCGGCGGCGGCGAGCGCGCGGGCCGCGCGCACCACACCGGGTCCGGCGCCCCAGACGGTCGACACCTCCCGTACGGTCACCCGGCCGATGTCCCGGGCGCCCGTCAGGGATCTCAGGACGGCCGGGGAGCCCGTACCGGCGGCCGGGACATGGGCGCCGAGGCCGGTGGGGTCCTGGCAGGTGAGGCCGCCGGGGGTGGCGGGTACCTGGCCGGTGCCCTTGGCGGCCGGTGCGCCGACGCGGTCCGGGGAGGGTTCCCCGTACACGTAGCGGCCCAGGGCCGTGAGGGGGAAGACCTGGCGGTAGAGGTGGTAGTTGATGGAGAAGTCCCACGGGAAGCCGGTCCCGGTGAAGTGGGGTTCGTCCCAGGAGCCGTCGTCCCGCTGGGTCCGGGCGAGCCAGTCGACGCCCCGCTCGGCGGCACCGCCGTCCCGCTCCCCCGCCGCGATCAGCGCGAGCAGCGCCCAGGCCGTCTGGGAGGCGGTGGAGACACCGCGTCCGCCCCAGCCCGGACCGTCGTGGTAGGAGCGCAGGTCCTCGCCCCAGCCGCCGTCGGTGTTCTGCACGGACTCCAGCCAGGCGACGGACCGGCGGATCGCGGGGTGGGTGCCGGGCAGCCCGGCGGCGGTGAGCGCGGGGACGACCGACCCGGTGCCGTAGATGTAGTTGACGCCCCAGCGGCCGAACCACGCGCCGCAGGACTCCTGTTCCGCGAGGAGCCAGGCGATGCCCCGGCGGGTGCGCGGGTCGTGCGCGAGCCCCTCGAAGGCCAGCATCTCCACGACATGGGCGGTGACATCGGCCGAGGGCGGGTCGACGACCTTGCCGAAGTCGCAGAACGGCAGCCGGTTGGGGAAGGTGCTGGTGTTGTCCACGTCGAAGGCGCCCCAGCCGCCGTCCTTGGACTGCATCCCCAGGTTCCACGTGACACCACGCGCGACGGCGGCGTCCATGCGCGCGGGATCGGGGTGGCGGACCCGGCGCAGCGCGAGGACGACCTCGGCGGTGTCGTCGATGTCGGGGTAGTTGTCGTTGTGGAACTCGAACGCCCAGCCGCCCGGGGCGAGATCGGGGCGGCGGACCGACCAGTCACCGGGCCGGTCGATCTGTTCCGCGAGCATCCAGTCGGCGGCCTTGACCAGTTGGGGGTGGTCGGCGGGGACCCCGGCGTCGGCGAGCGCGATGGTCGCCAGACAGGTGTCCCAGACGGGCGACTGGCATGCCTCGACCATCCGGGAGCCGTCCTCGCGCCATACGGCGAACCGGTCCAGGGACTCCAGACCGGCGCGCAGCACAGGATGGTCGAGGTCGAAGCCGAGCAGGTGCAGGGCGATGATGGAGTACACGGCGGGGGGCTGGATGCCGCCCCAGCAGCCGTCGTTCTCCTGGCGTTCGACGATCCAGTGGGCCGCGGACCGGACGGCCGCCGACCGGACGGCCCTGGGCGCCACCTTGCGGTACAGGTGCAGCGCCTTGTCCAGCCGCTGGAACACCCCGTCCCAGCTGGTGAGCGGGGCGAGGGGCCGCGCGGGGCAGGGGTCGGCGGGGTCCGTGTGCAGTTCGTCGAGCGGGAAGGGCGCCGGGCGTACGGGCCGCTTCGCGGAGACGATGGTGAGCGCCACGATGGTCTGGCGGGCCCAGCATCCGAAGTCGTAGATGTTGAGCGGGAACCAGGAGGGCATGTAGACGAGTTCGGGCGGGACCTCGGGGAGGTCGGACCACTTCCACCAGCCGAACAGGGCCAGCCAGATCCGGGTGAAGACCCGGGCGGCGGCGATGCCTCCCCGGTCCCTGATCCAGGCGGAGGCGCGTGCCATGTGCGGGGCGTCCGGGCTGTCCCCGGCGAGCCGCAGCGCGACATACGCCTCGATGGTGGCGGAGAGGTCTCCGGGGCCGCCGTGGAAGGTGGCCCAGGTGCCGTCGTCCCGCTGCTTCCCCCGGATGAAGAGGGCCGACGCCTGGGTGGTGGCGTCGTCCCGGATGCCGAGGAACTGCCGCAGGAGGAGGTCCTCGGCGTCCATCGTGACGTTCGTTTCGAGGTCGCCCTTCCACCAGCCCTGGGGGTCCTGGCGGGAGAGCAGGAAGTCGGTGGCGCGCCGGGTGGCGCGCAGGGCGGCGTCGAGGGTTCCGGCCGCCTGCGGGATCGGTTCGGTGGGATCGGAAAGGGCCGAGGGCGCGCGGGGCGGTACCGCTCCGGTGCTTCCGTCGGTCGTCGCTGTCATGGCTTCCCCTTCGTGCAGTGTGGTTCTTCTGCTGGGTCCGCCGTCGGCCGGTGCGCTGGATGGACACCGGCCGGCGACTGCGAGTCATATGGAAGTGTTGATCATCATCTCTTTCGTACGACGACGAAGTCGGCGAGCGCGGTGAGCTGCGCCCGTACCCGCTCGGGCATGTCCACGGAGTTCAGGGCCTCGATGGCGACGGTGTGCTGACGGCGGGCCTCCTGGTTGGTCCACTCCCGGCCGCCGGCCGCCTCGATGAGGGCGGCGCGGACGGCGAACTCCGTCTCGGAGAAGCTGTCGAAGTCGTTGCTCTTGGCGTCGGCGGCGAGCAGTTCGCCGAGTTCCTCGGACGCGCTTCCGCCCGCGGCCAGGGCGGCGACGACGGGCAGGGACTTCTTGCGCTGGCGCAGATCGCTCCAGGTCTGCTTGCCGGTGGCCTCGGGGTCGCCCCAGATGCCGAGGACGTCGTCGATCGCCTGGAAGGCGAGCCCGAGGTGGTGCCCGAAGCGTTCCAGGGAGTCGGCGGTGCGGTCGTCGGCGCCGCCGAGGACGGCGCCGATGGAGGAGGCGCAGGCGAGCAGGGCGCCGGTCTTGTTGCCCTCCATCTCCAGGCACTCCTCGACGGTGACCCGCTCGCGGTGCTCGTAGGAGATGTCCTGGGCCTGGCCGTCGATGAGGGCGCGGCTGGCCCGGGTGAGCCGCCGCGTGGCGCGCCCCGCCTCGACGGTGCCGAGTTCCAGCAGCACCTCCCCGGCGAGGGCGAACAGGGCGTCGCCCACCAGGATGGCCTGGGCGGGGCCGTGGACCTTCCATACGGTGTCGCGGTGCCGGCGCTGTTCGTCGCCGTCCATCAGGTCGTCGTGCAGCAGGGAGAAGTTGTGCACCAGCTCCACGGCTACCGCGCCGGGCACCCCGGTCTCGGGCGGGGCTCCGGCGGCCTCCGCGGAGAGCAGGGCGAGCGCGGGACGGACGGCCTTGCCGCCGTCGCCGTCGGCGGGGTTGCCGAGCGCGTCGATCCAGCCGAAGTGGTAGGCGGCGACGGTGTCCATGGGCGGGGCGAGGCGGTCCACGGCGGCCCGCAGCACGGGCGTCGACAGTGTCCTGCCGCGCTCCAGCAGCGCGGTGACGTCCACGGCCTCGGCGGACGTTTCGGCCGGGGGCACAGTGGGCACAGTCTCTCCTCTTGTCGCGGTGGTGCAGGGGGTACGGGGGCCAGCCCCGCGGTGATCGAGTCTCATGCCGTCTCCCGGAAGAGATGATCACGCGGCCGGCCGATGACCCCGAGCGCCGCGTCGGCGGCGCTGACACCACTGCGTACGGCTCCCTCCATGGTCGCGGGCCAGCCCGTGGCGGTCCACGCCCCGGCGAGGTGGAGACCGGGCACCTGGGTACGGGGGCCGGGCCGCAGGGCGGCGGTGCCCGGCGCGGGCGCGAAGGTCGCGGTCCGTTCCCTGGTGACGAAGAAGTCGTGCACCCGGGCGCCCCGCGCGGCGGGCAGCAGCCGCTCCAGCTCGGGCAGGAAACGCTCCCGCAGTACCGCCACGGGCTCGTCGATGTACTCCTGGGCGGCCGACTGGGAGAGCGCCAGGTACTGGCCCTCGGTCACCCCGGACGCCTCGGTGCGGTCGAAGACCCACTGCACCGGGGAGCCCAGCGCGGCGAAGAACGGCCGCCGCAGCACCGTGCGGTCGTAGTGGACATGGATGTTGAGGATCGGCGCGGTGCCGAGTCGCAGCAGCCGCTCCGGGTGGTCGAGCGCGCCCGGCGGCAGCAGGTCGTACGCCTCGCGCTGGGCGACGGCGAGGACGACGGTGTCGGCCTCGATCCGCTCGCCGGGCAGGTCGACGGCGAGCCGGCCGGTGCCGGTGCGGGAGACGGAGGCGACCCTGGCGCGGACCTCGGTGCGTACCCCGGCGGCGTCGAGGGCCTTGCGGGCGAGGGTGTCGTGGAGTTCCCCGAGCGGGACCCGGGCCCAGCCGATGTCGGCGGCGCCGGGCTCCTCCAGCAGTCCGGTCCTGAACACCTTCGCGGCGAGGGCGAGCGAGGTGTCCGCGGCGACGGCGTTGAGGGTGGCCACCCCGACCAGGTCCCACAGCGCCTCGACGGCGCGCGGGGACTGGCCGTGCCGGGCGAGCCAGCTCCCGAAGTCCTCCTGGTCGAGGGCCGGGTCGGCGGGGTCGAGGGCCTTGAGGGCGAGGGCGGCGCGGCCGACGGAGGCCCGTTCGGCGAGCGACAGATGCGGGTAGCGGGCGAGTCCGCGCGCGAGGTGCAGCGGGACGGGCAGGGCGTCACGGCTCAGGGTGCCGAGCCGGGGCCCTTCGCCGGAGCGGGTGCGCACCCGGTGCGCGGCGTCCACGACGGGGACGCTGAGCCGGTCCTGGAGCGGCGCCAGGTCGGTGCCGCCGATCCGGTCGAGGAACCAGCGGTAGGCGGTGCAGCAGCGCAGATAGACGTGCTGGCCGTTGTCGACGGTGAGGTCGCCGCGCTGGAAGGAGAAGGCGAGGCCGCCGAGCCGGGGCCGTCCCTCCAGCAGGGTGACGGCCGTCCCGGCGTCGGCGAGGCGCAGCGCGGCGGTGACCCCGGCGAGGCCGCCGCCGACGACCACGGCCGCCCGTGCCGGGCGGCCCTCGGCGTGACTGTCCGGCCCGGTGGGCCGCAGGTCGGTGTCGCTCACGCGGCTCCCTCGGGTGCTGGGTCGTGCGGCACCGGCCGGGCGGACCCGCGGGGCGTGCGCCCGCGCGGACCGGTGGCGGGCGCTGTCATGGTCAGAGACCCGGTGCGGGCCCCGGGGGTTGACCGGGCCGGTGGGCAGGGTTCGGCGGACCCGCCGGGGGCCGGTGTCCTCATCAGGGCCGCCTCCGGACGCTCTGCCGGGCGATGTGCCGGGCGTCGAGCCCGGACAGTCCGCGCACGGCGACGTACGCCTTCTCGTGGCCGGGCAGCGAGACCCGGCCGCGCAGCACGGCCTCCGGCTCGCGCTCGATGCGGTCGAGGAGACGGCGGTAGATCCCGGCCATGGCGGCGACGCAGGCGCCGCTGCGCCGGTCGAGCATCGGCAGCAGCCGGTAGCCCTCGGCGAACAGGGCGCGGGCCCGGCGGACCTCGTAGTGGACGAGACCGGCGAAGTCGGAGCCGGGGGGCGGCTGCGGTCCGTCGAACCCGGCGGAGCAGCCGAACTTGGCGAGGTCGTCGGCGGGCAGGTAGACCCGGCCGCCGGTGGCGTCCTCGCGGACGTCGCGGAGGATGTTGGTGAGTTGCAGCGCGAGGCCGAGGGTGTCCGCGTACTCGGGGGCGCGTTCGGTGCCGCGGGCGCCGGGCTCGGTGCCGAAGACGCCGAGCGAGAGCCGTCCGATGGCTCCGGCGACACAGCGGCAGTACCGCTTGAGGTCGTCCCAGGTCTCGTACTTCTCGCCGTGGACGTCCATGAGGACGCCGTCGATGAGTTCGTCGAGCCCGCCCAGCGGTACGGGGAAGACCGTGGCGGTGTGCCGCAGCGCGACCGCGACGGGGTCGGTGTCGTCCTCGTCGACGGCTCCGTCCCGTACCCGGGTCAGCAGTTCACGGGTCTCCTCCAGCCGGGTCCGCTTGACCTCCGGGGGCAGTTCGCCGTCGCCGATGTCGTCCACGCGCCGCGAGAAGGCGTACAGCGCGGACATGGCTCGCCGCTTCGCCGTCGGCAGCAGTCTGATGCCGTAGGCGAAGTTGCGGGCCTGCTGCCCGGTGACGGTCTCGCAGTAGCTGTACGCGGCGAGTACCGGTGCGGACACATATGGGTCTGGCTCCACGGCCCGGCTCACCCCTCTCCTCGCAGTGTCGCGCCCACCTCGCGCAGCAACCGGACCTTGGTGGGCTCAGGTGGTCCGGGAAGTACGTCGTAGGAGACGGCCGTGATGGCGTGGACGGCCGCTCTCCCTCCGCCCACGAAGCCCGCGAGGAGCAGCCGCAGCCTGCCGTGGACGCTGCCCACCAGCGGAAGGCCCTCGTCGAGCAGGTGCCGGGCGCGCTGTGTCTCGTAGGCGACGAGCGCGCGCACCGAGGCGCCGGTGGTGCGTGCCGCGAGGTCGCTCTCCTGGACATGGAAGCGTCGCATGTCCTCGGCGGGCAGATAGATCCGGTCGCGGGCGAGGTCCTCGCTGATGTCCTGGAGGTGCTCCACGATCTGGAGCGCCGTGCAGACGGCGTCGGAGCGGCGGACGCGTTCGGGGGTCGAGGTGCCCGTCACGGCGAGGACGAGACGGCCGACGGGGTTCGCGGAGAGCTCGCAGTACGCCAGCAGCTCGTCGTAGGTCGCGTAGCGGGTGACGAGCTGGTCCTGGCGGTTGGCGGCGATCAGCGCGAGGAACGGTTCGGGGTCGAGACGGTGGCGGCGGAGCGTGGGGACGAGCCGCCGGAGCAGCGGGTGGCCCGGGTCGCCGGTGGTGAAGGCGCGGCGGAGGTCGTCCTCGAAGGCGTCGAGGAGGAGGAGCCGGTCGTCGGCGGCGTCGCCGGTGACGCCGAGGTGGCGGGCGTCGGCGCCGCCGGGCGCGAGGTCGCCGTCGCCGATGTCGTCGACGAGCCGGGCGAAGCCGTAGAGCGCCATGAGGTCGTCGCGCCAGGCGCGGGGCAGGAAGAAGGGGGCCACCGGGAAGTTCTCGTGCGCGGCCTTGTCGAGGGTGGCGAGGGCCGCGGGGGTGCCGTGGGCGGGGGTGCCGCCCGGGGTGGGCCCGGTGGCGGGCGCGCCCGCGGGGCGGGGGGCGCTGCGCGTGGGTGTGTTCCGGGCTTCCGTCACCGGGCGCCGCCCGGTGCGAGGACTGCGGAAGCGTCGCGGAGCTGGAGACTTTCCGTAGCCATTGCCGTCACATCTCCGTTCTACACTACCGACCGAATGCATCCTCTTTCGGACACACCGCCCGGGTCATTCACCGAGTGCGACAGGCGGTAGTCCGCTATCTCCGCACTTGCCGTGAATCAGGACCGTCACAGCTTACGTTGTACGCCGTCGAACCGTTGGCCCGGGGTTCCCGGCCCGCCCGGCGGTGCGCAACCCGGGGGTGGATTGCCTGGCGTACGGGGATTTCGGCAAGGCGGCCGGCATTCCGGACCGCAATGCCGGTGGCCGGTCACCGACACGAAGGAACCCCGCGCGGTGGTTCCGGCGGGGTTCACTCGTCGTGCCAGGTTTTCCACGGTGATTACGGGACGGAAAGCTTTTACTTTCCGGTGAACTTCTCGTACTCCTTGAGCACGTCGTCCGTGGCACCGTCCATCCGGAGTTCGCCGTGCTCCAGCCAGAGCACCCGGTCACAGGTGTCCCGGATGGACTTGTTGTTGTGGCTCACCAGGAAGACCGTACCGGCTTCCTTGCGCAACTCGCGGATACGGGCCTCGGACCGCCGCTGGAAGCTGCGGTCGCCGGTGGCCAGTGCCTCGTCGATCATCAGGACGTCATGGTCCTTGGCCGCCGCGATGGAGAAACGCAGCCGGGCCGCCATTCCCGACGAGTAGGTCCGCATCGGAAGGGTGATGAAATCGCCCTTCTCGTTGATGCCGGAGAAGTCCACGATCTGCTGGTAACGCTCCTTGATCTGCTCACGTGTCATGCCCATAGCGAGACCGCCCAATATGACGTTCCGCTCTCCCGTGAGGTCGTTCATCAGGGCCGCGTTCACCCCGAGCAGCGACGGCTGGCCGTCGGTGTAGACCTTGCCGCGCTCGGCGGGCAGAAGTCCCGCGATGGCCCGCAGCAGGGTCGACTTGCCGGAACCGTTGGAGCCGATCAGTCCGATGGCCTGGCCCCGGTAGGCGACGAAGGACACACCGCGCACGGCGTGCACCTTGCGCACCCCGCGCTCCTCGCCGCGCCGCAGGATGCGGCTGAGCGCGGTGGTCGCGCTGCCCTTGCCGGTCTTGGCGCCATTGACCCGGTAGACGATATGGAGCTCGTCCGAGATGACGGTGGGGCGCATGTCGCCCGTACTCTGCTCAGCCACGGCCGTACCTCTCCTCCGCCTTCCAGAAGTACACGAATCCGCCGACCGCCACGAGGACGGACCAGCCCAGGGCCAGCGCCCACACATGATCGGGCAGCTGGTCGTTGCCGTAGCCGTCGATGATCGCGAACCGCATCAGGTCCATGTACACCGCGGCCGGGTTCCACTGGAGGACGTCCGCGATCCAGGAGGGCCTGCCCTCCAGCATGATCGGGATGGAGAACATGACGCCCGACGCGTACATCCAGGTCCGCATCACGAACGGCATGAGCTGCGCGAGGTCGGGGGTCTTGCTGCCGAGCCGCGCCATGATCAGCGCGAGGCCGGTGTTGAAGAGGAACTGGAGCACCAGGGCGGGCACGATCAGCAGCCACGACGGGCCCGGGTAGCTGCCGCACGCGATCGCGACGGCGAACACCACGAGCATCGAGAACAGCAGCTGCTGGAGCTGCTGGAGCGCGAAGGAGATCGGCAGCGAGGCCCGGGGGAAGTGCAGGGCCCGGACCAGGCCCAGGTTTCCGGAGATCGCCCGGACCCCCGCCATCACCGAACTCTGGGTGAAGGTGAAGACGAACACCCCGGTCACCAGGAACGGGATGTACACCTCCCTCTCCATACCGCGGTCGGCGTTCAGGATTATCCCGAAGATCAGGAAGTAGACCAGCGCGTTGAGCAGCGGGGTGACCACCTGCCAGAGCTGGCCGAGCTTCGCCTGGCTGTACTGGGCCGTGAGTTTCGCCTGCGAGAACGCCAGGATGAAGTGGCGCCTGCCCCACAGCTCACGAACGTAGTCGAGGACTCCCGGCCGGGCGCCGCTCACGGTCAGTCCGTGCTTGGCGGCCAGGGCGGCCGGGGAGAGTCCGTCATCGGGCGACGGGGGCGCACTCACCGCGACACCGCCGTCATGCGTTGTCTCACTCACAAGTAGGAAACTTTCGTCCTCAAGAGATGCGCTGCCTGGCCGGACACAAGCAGGTGCCGGTTGCCCTCCGGGGTGAGAGCCAGGCCGGAATGTTCTCAGACCAGAGCTTGTCAGATCACGGGCGGGCGGCCCAGTCGGGTCAGCCGCCATACCGTACGCCACTTCATGGGGCGACGGGGCCCGCAGGGACCGCTCCATCCTTCCCGGAACCCGCCGAACCACGCCTTGAGCGCGGGTCCGGAGGGGCGCCGGGCCAGGGTGAGCAGCAGCCACACACCCAGGTACACGGGCACCAGGGGCAGGGGCAGATTGCGGCGGGCCAGCCAGACCCGGTTACGGGCCACCATGCGGTGGTAGACCGCGTGCCGGGACGGCGCCGTGGTGGGGTGGTGCAGGACCATGTCGGAGCGGTAGTCGATCTGCCAGCCCGCGTCGAGCGCGCGCCAGGCGAGATCGGTCTCCTCATGGGCGTAGAAGAACTCCGCCGGCAGCGGGCCGACCTGGGCGATGACCTTCGTCCGCACGGCGTTGGCGCCGCCCAGGAACGTGGTCACCCGGGAGGACCGCATCGGGTCGGAGGCACGCAGCCGCGGTACGTGGCGGCGCTGGGTGACCCCGGTCTCCGGGTCCGCGATCCGGAAGCTGATGATCCCCAGCTCCGGGTCCCCGGCGAACGCCGCACGGCACAGCTCGGCGGTGTCGGTGAGGGGCAGCGAGCCGTCGTCGTCCAGGAACAGCAGGACGTCGACATCGGTGCCGGACGGGCCGAACGCCTCGATCCCGACGTTGCGGCCCCCGGGGATGCCCAGGTTCTCGGGCAGTTCCACCGTGCGCACCCCGGCCGGGACCTCGGGTACGGGCGAGCCGTTCCCGACGACGACGACCTCGACCGGTTCGCCGTCCTGCTTCGCGACCGAGTCGAGCAGGGCGCGCAGTTCCTCGGGGCGGTTGCCCATGGTGATGACGACCGCGCCGACCTTGAGGGGGTTGCTCACCGACGGCCTCACTTCAGCCTGCTGGACGCCAGGATGGACACCAGGTGCAGCAGGGTCTGGAGGATCGCGATCCCCGCGAGGACGGCGATACCGAGCCGGGTCCAGAACAGATCGCCGCCGATCATGTCGAGCACGGCGACGAACAGGATGAACAGGCTCGCCTCGACCCCGCCGACCAGCCGGTGGAACTTCAGCGCGGCGGCTGCGCGGCGGGCCAGGGCCAGACCGGAGGAGCGGGGCGTGGCCGCCTCGTCCTTGACGGCCGGCAGCCCGCTGCGGGAGCGCGCCACGTCGACCAGGTCGGTCTCGGCCTTGATGAGGATCGCGCCGAGGGCGGCCAGGGTGCCGAGGAAGGCCCACAGCCACTCGGGGCGGCCGTCACCGAAGGCGTCGGCGCCGCGGACACCGAAGCCGACGAGCAGCGCGGCCTCGCAGAGGTAGTGGCCGACCCGGTCCAGGTAGACGCCCGTGATGGAGGTCTGCTTGCGCCAGCGGGCGACCTCGCCGTCGACACAGTCGAGCAGCAGGTAGAGCTGGATGAGGACCGCGGCGACCAGGGCCCCGGTCAGGCCCGGTACGAGGAGCGCGGCGCCCGCGAGGATGCCCGCCACGACCATCAGGTACGTGAGCTGGTTGGGCGTGATCCTGGTGTTCACCAGGTAGGGGTCGCAGCGCAGCGAGATCTCCCGCATGTACAGGCGTCCCGCCCAGTGCTCACCGCTGCGCCGGTCCTTGACCCCTTCGGGGTGCACGACCGGGCGGAGTTCAGCTACCGATGGCCTTGGCATAGTCGGCGTATGCGTCCTTGATCTGGTCGGTGTTCAGGTCGAGGTGTTCGAGGATGGTGAAGCGGCCTGGCCTGGTCTGCGGGGCGAACGCGACGACCTGCACGAACTCGTCGACGCTGAAGCCGATCTCCTCCGGCAGCACGGGCAGTTCGTGGCGGCGCAGGACCTCGGCCATGTACCGGGACTCGTCGTGGGCGCCCCGCAGGTGCATGGCGAACGCGGCGCCGAGTCCGACCTGCTCGCCGTGGCTGGCGGCCCGCTTGGGGAAGAGGAGGTCGAAGGCGTGGTTGATCTCGTGGCAGGCACCGGAGGCGGGGCGGGAGTCGCCCGCGACCGACATGGAGATCCCGGTGAGGACGAGTCCTTCGGCGAGCACCTGGAGGAAGGCGTCGTCGCCGACCGAGCCGGGGTGACGCAGTACGGCCTCGCCCGCCTGGCGGGCCATGGCGGCGGCGAGACCGTCGATGGACTCGCCGGTCTGCCGGTGGGCCAGCTCCCAGTCGGCGACGCAGGAGATGTTGGAGACGGCGTCACCGATGCCGGAGCGGACGAAGCGGGGGGGTGCCTCACGGACGACGTCGAGGTCGATGACGACGGCGATCGGGTTGGGCACCCCGTAGGAGCCGCGGCCCGCGTCGTTGTCGAGGGTGGCGACCGGGGAGCACAGTCCGTCGTGGGCGAGGTTCGTCGCGACGGCGACCAGCGGCAGGCCGACGCGCGCCGCGGCGAACTTGGCGCAGTCGATGATCTTGCCGCCGCCGAGACCGACGACCGCGTCGTAGCGCCCCTTCTTGATGGCGTCCGCGAGCTTGATCGCGTCGTCCAGGGTGCCGCCGCCGACCGGGAACCACTCGGCGCCGGGCAGCGCCGGCTCCAGCCGCTCACGCAGCCGGGCACCCGAGCCGCCGCTGATCGCGACGGCGAGCTTGCCCGACGAGGAGATCCGCTGGTCGGCGAGGACCCCCACCAGGTCGTCGAGGGCACCCGCGCGGATGTCCACGACGACCGGGGAGGGGATCAGGCGTGTCAGTACTGGCACGCGATCTCACGCCCCTTGGCGAGGTCGTCGTGGTTGTCGATCTCGACCCACTTGATGTCGCCGATGGGGGCGACGTCGACCTTGAAGCCACGGTTGACGAGCTCCTGGTAGCCGTCCTCGTAGTAGAGGTCGGGGTCCCGCTCGAAGGTGGTCTTCAGGGCGTCGGCCAGCTCGTCGGCGGCCTCGCCCTCGATGAGGGTGACACCGATGTACTCGCCGGTCGCGTCGGCGGGGTCCATCAGCTTGGTGATGCGCTGGACGCCCTTGTCGGGGTCCACGACGACCTTCATCTCCTCGTCGGCGAGCTGCTTCACCGTGTCGAGGGCGAGGATGATCTTCTTGCCGTCGCCACGGGCCGCGAGCAGCGTCTTCTCGACGGAGACGGGGTGCACGGTGTCGCCGTTGGCGAGGATCACGGTGTGCTTGATGGCGTCACGGCCGCACCACAGGGAGTAGGCGTTGTTCCACTCCTCGGCCTTGTCGTTGTCGATCAGGGTGATCTTGAGGCCGTACTTGGCCTCCAGGGCGGCCTTGCGGTCGTAGACGGCTTCCTTGCGGTACCCGACGATGACCGCGACCTCGGTCAGGCCGATCTCGGCGAAGTTGCCGAGGGTGAGGTCGAGAACGGTGAGGCTCTCCTCGTCCCCCTCGGGACCGACCGGCACCAGTGCCTTGGGCAGGGTGTCGGTGTAGGGGCGAAGACGCCGTCCGGCGCCGGCAGCCAGCACGAGGCCGATCATGCGGGTTCTCCTTCATCGTGTACGGCGGGTGCTCCGGAGGAGACCCAGAAGCGGATGCTCTCTGCGAGCACCACGAGTGCCACGGCCACGGCCAGGGCCGTGAGCAGCGCGGTGAAACCTTGGGTGCCGAGCAGGGCCGCGGCCAGGGTGATCAGCAGGACCCTGCCCTCCTGCCCCCCGATCGCGCGGACCAGCCAGCTCGGCGACGCGCCGGTGCCACCGCGTATGCGGTACACCGTGTCGTAGTGATGGTAGGCGACCGCCGCCACCAGCCCGAAGGCAGCGGGCAGCGCTCCGTCCGTCCCGGCCTGGGCGGCCAGGGCGAGCACGGTGCCGTATTCGGCGGCGCGGAAGAAGGGCGGCACCAGCCAGTCGAGGGCGCCCTTGAGGGGCCGGGCGACGGCGAGAGCGGAGAGCACGATGTAGAGGCAGGCGGCGGCGACGGTGAGCCAGCCGCCGAAGCCGGTGAACACTGCGGCGCCGACCACGGCCGCGCCGCCGAGCAGCGCGAAGGCCGGGGGCGCGAAGACCGGCATCCGGCGGGCGACACCCTGGAACGCGGTCGCGAGCACCTCGGCCGGGTAGCCCCGGTCGGTGAGGTCGAGCAGGGCCTGGGCGGCCCCGTCGGTGCGTCCGGCCTTGCGGGTCAGGGAGCGCAGGACGCGTCCGGCGGTGGTGTAGCAGGCGGCGAACGCGCAGCCCACGAGCAGGACGACCAGGGTGATCCGGGGGGTGGTGACGGCGGTGAGCACGGCGATCAGCGCCCAGCGTTCACCGATCGGCAGCACGATTATGCGGCGCACCCAGACCGTCCAGCCGACCGAGTCGAGCCGGTCGGAGAGGGCTGCGGTGGGGCTGATGCTCGCGGTGGCGTCGTGGTTGGCCTCGATGAAGGCGAAGTCGATGATATGGCGGCAGGTCTGGAGGACCATCGCGCCCAGCGCCAGCGCCCAGACGTCGTCGCCGCCGCGGGCCGCGCCGAGGGCGAGGCCCGCGTAGTAGGCGTACTCCTTGGCGCGGTCGAAGGTGGCGTCGAGCCAGGCGCCGAGCGTGGAGTACTGGAGGGAGTAGCGGGCGAGCTGTCCGTCGGCGCAGTCGAGGACGAACGAGAACAGCAGCAGGGCCCCGGCGGCGACGAAACCGGCACGGGTGCCGGTCGCGGCGCAGCCCGCGGCGATCAGCGCGGTGATCAGCGACGCGGTGGTGACCTGGTTGGGCGTGAAGCCCCGGCGGGCGCACCAGCGGGCCAGGTGGCGCGAGTAGGGGCTGATGGCGTAGGTGGTGAAGAACCCGTCGCGGGACTTCACCGAGGTCCGCAGCCGGACGGCCTCGTCGTCGACGGCGGCGACGGCCTGGCGGGCCTCGTTACGGGTCTGGGGGTCGACCGGGACGACGGCGACGAGGGTGCCGAGTTCCGGTCGGTGCACGGCGGTCCCGGCGGCCTCGGCGAGGGCGGCCGCGCGGTCGGCGGGGCTGTCGACGGTGACGGCGGCGGTGCCGTGCGCGGCTCCACCGGCCGGTTCGGCCGCGGCGGGAACCGTGCTCTCACGCAGGGCCCGTTCCAGGGCGGCGCGGGCGGCGGGCCGCGCGGTGACGGCGCCGGGGATCGCGGCGGCGTCGAAGCGGGGGTCGGTGAGAGCGAGCCGCAGCGCGTGGACATGGCCCACGAACCGGCTGTCCACGACCGCCACGCGCTGCCCGGACGGGACGGCGCCGAGCAGGGCGGGAACGTCGGCCGGGTCCTCCGCGACCCGCACGTCGAAGCCGAGGCCGCGCAGATCGCCGTCGAGCGACGACCCCGGGACCGGCCGGCCGGTGAGGATGGCGGTCGACAGAGGAATTCACTCCCTGGGTGCCCCGACGCGCCGGCGCCGGGCATGTACGTGGATGGGGCGCGCCCCGGGGGCCGGGGACGGCCGGGCGGCGTGTCGGCAGAGGCTATCGGATGGATACCGACGGGTGTTCATCGCCCGTTCACGCTCCGATCAGCGCGGTCTGCCGCCCCCGCACCGCCGCGATCATCATTGTTGATCGGAGGCCGCATCACAAACCGCCGGGTGTGCCGGTCCCCGCGCACCCCGGACCCGGCCGCCGGGTTTGCCCGGCATAGGCTGCCTTGGCATGACATGGATGATCACAGGTGGGGCCGGATACATCGGGGCGCATGTGGTGCGGGCGCTGACCGGGGCCGGGGAGCGGGTGGTCGTCCTCGACGACCTGTCTTCGGGAGCCGCGCGGCGGCTGGACCCCGGGGTGCCGGTGGTGCGGGGCTCGGCGCTGGACGGGGAGCTGCTGGCCCGGTCGCTGGCCGAGCACCAGGTGACGGGCGTGGTGCATCTCGCGGCCCGTAAGCAGGTCGCGGAGTCGATGGCCCGGCCGTCGCGCTACTACGCGGACAATCTGGGCGGTCTCGGCACGCTGCTGGAGGCGGTGACCGGGGCCGGGGTCGAGCGGTTCGTGTTCTCCTCGTCGGCGGCGGTGTACGGCACCCCGGACGTCGAACTGATCACCGAGGACACCCCGTGCGCCCCGGTGAACCCGTACGGCGAGACCAAGCTCGCCGGTGAGTGGCTGGTCCGGGCTGCGGGGCGGGCGCACGGGATGTCGACGACGTGTCTGCGCTACTTCAACGTCGCGGGGTGCGCGGCACCGGAGCTGGCGGACACCGGGGTGTTCAACGTGATCCCGATGGTGTTCGACCGGCTCACCCGCGGCGAGGCACCGCAGATCTTCGGCGACGACCATCCGACGCCGGACGGGACCTGCGTCCGCGACTACGTGCATGTCGCCGATCTCGCCGACGCGCACCTCGCGGCGGTGCGGCGGCTGTCCGGGAAGCCCGCGGGGGATCTCACGCTGAACATCGGCCGAGGAGAGGGCGTTTCGGTACGCGAACTGCTGACGCTGATCGCGGAGGTGTCCGGGGACGGCCGCGCGCCGCTCGTGGAGCCCCGGCGCGCGGGGGACGCGCCGAGGGCGGTGGCGTGCGCCCGGCGGGCCGCCGAGGAGCTCGGCTGGACGGCCCGCCGGGACGCCCGCGAGATGGTCGGGTCGGCCTGGCGGGGCTGGCTCGCGCACCGGTCCCCGCAGCCCGCCGAACAGCACTAGCCGATCTTGTCAGCGCTCTGACCTGCGGTTCGTTTCCGCAGGTCAGAGCACATGACAACGGTGTTCACTGCCGTGTTGCCGGATACCCCCCACCCGTAGTTCACTGAGGTCCGTAGAGGACATCCACCACTGCGGCGAAGGATGGTTTTCATGGGGGCAGGGCACGATCACGGGCATTCGCACGGCGCACCCGTCACGGGTACGGCGGCGTCCGCCTATCGCGGACGGTTGCGGATCGCGCTGGCCATCACGCTCGGTGTGCTGGTGATGGAGATCATCGGCGGCCTTGTCACCGGGTCGCTGGCGCTCGTCGCGGACGCGGCCCATATGGCCACCGACGCGGTCGGGCTCAGTATGGCTTTGCTCGCCATTCACTTCGCGAACCGCCCACCGAGCGTGAACCGGACCTTCGGACTGGCCCGCGCCGAGATCCTCGCGGCCCTCGCGAACTGTCTGCTGCTGCTCGGTGTCGGCGGCTATGTGCTGTACGAGGCGATCCAGCGGTTCATCACCCCGACCGAGATCGAGGGCGGTCTGACGGTCGTCTTCGGCCTGATCGGCCTGGTCGCCAACATCGTCTCGCTGGGGCTGCTCATGCGCGGCCAGAAGGACAGCCTCAATGTCCGGGGCGCCTTCCTTGAGGTCCTCTCCGACGCGCTCGGCTCGCTCGCGGTCGTCATCTCGGCACTGGTCATCCTGGGCACCGGCTGGCTGTACGCCGACCCGGTCGCCTCGCTCGTCATCGGGCTGATGATCGTGCCCAGGACGGTGAAGCTGCTGCGCGAGACGCTGAACGTGCTGCTGGAGGCGGCGCCCAAGGGGGTCGAGATGAACGAGGTGCGGGCGCACATCCTGGCGCTGGACGGGGTCGAGGAGGTCCACGACCTCCACGCGTGGACGATCACCTCCGGGATGCCGGTGCTGTCGGCGCACGTGGTGGTCAGCGGGGAGGTGCTGGACCGGGCGGGCAACGAGCGGATGCTGCACGATCTCCAGGAGTGCCTGGGGGACCACTTCGACGTGGAGCACTGCACGTTCCAGCTGGAGCCCGGGGGGCACGCGGCGCATGAGGGGAAGGTCTGCCACTAGTCGCCTTCGCTTGCGCTTTTGAGGTCTTCCGGGGTGGGCGCACTTGTCCTCGTGCGGGTCGGACGGGGGTGCGCAGTTCCCCGCAGGTCGCCTTTGCTCGCGCCCTGGATGCTGCCTCTTGCGGTCGCTCTTCGGGTGCGGGCCGGTTCTCGTCTTTCGCGCAGTTCCCCGCGCCCCTTTGGGGCGCACCCTGTGGGTTCTTCGGGTCGGTGCCGGTCGGGATTCTCCGTCCTCGCTCCAACGCGCTCGGTACGACGTCCATGTGGTCCTACTGAAGAGCATCGGAGTCTGCGGGCAGAGATTCCCGCCCACCCCCTCCCGCAGCAGCGCGACTCCGCGAGGAGGAGGGTGAAAATCAACCCCAGGTGGGCGCCCCCGAAGGGGCGCGGGGAACTGCGCAAGAACGAGGACCGGGCCGCACCCGAAGAGCGACCGCGAGGGGGCAGCATCCAGGGGCGCGGGGAACTGCGCACCCCACGAGCGACGGCGCAGGGACGAGTGCGCCAACCCGGGAAGACCTCAAAAGCGCAAGCGAAGGCGACTCGTACGGATGCGCGAACCCGAGGCGGGGAATTTTCGCCCGGCCGACCGGGAAACGCTCAGGTATCCGGTTGCTTCCGGCGTCCGAACAGTTACCGCGTGTCCCCGCCGACCAGGCGAACGGCACGCGCGGCCGCCGTCGATGCCGGAAGTGTCGGTGATGTACGGCAGACTTGACGTGCGAGGACCGAAGCGAAGGATGGGCATGCCGATCACACCTGCGACCGCGGAGCACTCCGCGCCGAACACAGCCGCCGAAACCATCATGCTGGAGCTGGTGGACGAGGACGGCACCACGATCGGCACGGCCGAGAAACTCTCCGCCCACCAGGCCCCGGGCAGACTGCACCGGGCGTTCTCGGTGTTCCTGTTCGACGAGCACGGCCGTCTGCTGATCCAGCGCCGCGCGCTCGGCAAATACCACTCCCCCGGTGTGTGGTCGAACACCTGCTGCGGACACCCGTACCCCGGCGAGGCACCCTTCGCCGCCGCGGCCCGGCGCACCTTCGAGGAGCTGGGCGTCTCGCCCTCGCTGCTCGCCGAGGCGGGGACCGTGCGGTACAACCACCCGGACCCGGCGTCCGGTCTGGTCGAGCAGGAGTTCAACCATCTGTTCGTCGGGATGGTCCAGTCCCCGTTGCGCCCGGACGGCACGGAGGTCGAGGAGACCGCGTTCGTCACCCACGCGGAGCTGATGTCCCGGCACGAGAAGGACCCGTTCTCCGCCTGGTTCCTGACCGTGCTGGACGCGGCGCGCCCCGCGATCAGGGAGCTGACCGGCCCCGGCGCGGGCTGGTAACCGCGCGTACAGCGGGAACCGCGCCGGTTCGGGGGGGCCGGTACGGGAGCCGCCCGGCCCCTGGGGGTCCGGCCGGGCACGCTCCCGCGCACGTTTTTCTGACAGGTCGGCGTTCCGACGGGTCAGCGGCGGGGGCCCTGGGGCCGGGGCACCCTCGGGGGTCTCAGGGGCAGGGCCGACCAGACGACCTTGCCCCCGTTCGCGGTCTGCTCCACGTCGCACACGCCGCCCGCCTCGCGGGTGACCTCCCGGACCAGCAGCAGTCCCCGGCCCCCGGTCTGCCCGTGGTCCGTCTCCAGGACCGTCGGCCGGTACGGATGGTTGTCCTCCACGGACACCCGGACCCACTCGGCGCCGACGGCGACCTCCACGGTCAGCAGCGGCGACAGCACCGCCGCGTGCTTGACCGCGTTGGTCGCCAGCTCCGAGACGATCAGCAGAAGCCCCTGCACCAGATCGTCGGACACGGGCACCCGCTGGCGTACCAGCAGGTCCCGGACCGCGTGCCGCGCCTGGGGTACGGAGGCATCCGCCGCGGGCGCCGTGAAACGCCACACACCCTCGTACGGCAGGGGGGCCGGGCCGGCCTCCGGCGGTGCTCCGAGATCGGTGCCCGGGGGTGGTCCCGAGTCCCACCCGCCACTGTCCATCGTCCGGTCGCCGCCTTCGCGCTCGATTGTCTCCACACGTCGAGTGTTGGGAACGCCCTGGTCCGTACCGGACGACTGACCAGAAGTCAGCGAGTATCGACGGCTTCTGACCGATCCCGTGTGAGCGCGTCGGCGGGGCGACCGCCGATGACCCGATTTGCCAGGTTGAAGCCCTATTCAGGTTGTACGTGTTTGGGGGGCGGATCGTCCGTTTCCCGCCCCTTGTCCAGGGATCCGGGCGCGTCCGGGCCGCCGGTCCCGTCCGGTTCGGCCAGGGTGTCGGAGACCAGCCCCACGATGTGCCGCCCGCCCAGACCCGTGGCGATCAGCCCCAGGCCGTCGAACAGCACGGCCAGCGAGAAGAAGCAGCCGATGACGTAGACACTGCTGCTCGGCCAGCCCGCGAGGACCAGCACGCCCAGCAGTACCCCGAGGGCGCCCTGGACCAGCGTCCACCCGGACTGCGCGCCCCGCGCGACCAGCGCGCCCACCAGCCGGAACAGTCCGCCCGCCAGGAACAGCAGCGCCGCGAACATGGTGAGCGTGGCGGCGGCCACGTCCGGTCTGCGCAGGATGACGACCCCGGCCGCCAGATACAGGGCCGCGATGAGCACCGCGGGCCAGAAGTAGTCCTGCTGCCGGGACTGGACGGCGTGCACCAGGCCGATGACACCGGCGATGAGGAGCAGCCAGCCGAACAGGAGCATGGTCGTCAGCGTGGCCACACCGACATAGACCAGGCCGACCACTCCGGCGACGACCAGCAGGGTTCCGAGGACCACCAGGCCCGTGAAACCGCGCCGGAGCTTCCTGACCTCGCCACGGGGCGTACTCATGGGCGCCTCCCAAGGGCCGCGGTACCCCCAGTGATGATCGTACGTTCGGCCGGTGCGGATAGCATCCGGCACATGGAGCCTCAGCTGCCGTACGGCGTGACCGACGGGGTCGCCACGATCGTGATCTGCCAGCCCGCGAAGCGGAACGCCATGACGGAGGAGATGTGGCGGGCGATGCCGCCCATCCTCGACGCGCTCGCCGGCGACCCCGCGGTGCGGGCGCTGGTGCTGACCGGCGCCGGCGGGACGTTCTGCGCGGGCGCGGACATCTCGTCGCTGAGCGGCCCCCCGGGCACCGCCGAGGCGGCCCAGGGGCTGGCGGTGGCCGCGGAGGACGCCCTCGCGGCCTTCCCCAAGCCGACACTGGCCGTCGTACGCGGCCACTGCGTCGGCGGCGGCTGCCAGCTCGCCGCCGCGTGCGATCTGCGGTTCGCCGACGAGGACGCGCTGTTCGGGATCACCCCCGCGAAGCTCGGGATCGTGTACGCGCACTCGTCGACCCGGCGGCTGGTGTCGCTGGTGGGGCCCGCCACGGCCAAGTACCTGCTGTTCTCGGGGGAGCTGATCGACGCGCGGCGGGCCCTGGCGACCGGGCTGGTGGACGAGGTGCTGCCCGCGGCCGAGCTGGACCAGCGGGTGGCGGAGTTCACCCGGGTCCTGACGGCCCGCTCCCAGCTCACCCAGGCCGCGGCCAAGGAGTTCGCGGCCGGCCGGGCGGACCGGATCGAGCACTGGGCCGCGCAGGCCCGGGGCAGCGGCGAGACCACCGAGGGTGTCGCCGCCTTCCTGGAGCACCGCGAACCCCGCTTCGAGTGGACCCCGCCCGTCGGCTGAGCCCCCCGTACGGTCCTACGCCGAGACGCTCCGCCACTCGGCGACCAGGTCGGCGGGAGCCTTCTCCGGGGAGCCCGCGTCGTACGGCGGCTGGGGGTCGTACTCCAGCAGCAGCTGGACCGACTGGGCGCGGCGGTCGCCCGCGATCCGGCCGACCAGGGTGAGGCCCATGTCGATCCCGGAGGACACCCCGGCGGCGGTGACGTACTTGCCGTCCATGACGACACGGTCCCCGGTCGGCTCGGCCCCCGCCTCGCGCAGCTGCTCCAGGGCGAGCCAGTGCGAGGTGGCGCGGCGGCCGGTGAGGAGTCCGGCGGCGGCCAGGACCAGCGAACCGGTGCACACGGAGGTGGTCCAGGTGCTCTCGCGGTCGGCGGCCCGCACCCAGTCGAGCAGGACCGGGTCGGTGGTCTGCGGTGTCATGTCCGGGCCGCCGGGCACGACGAAGATGTCGGGACGGGGCACCTCCTCGAAGGTCCGGTCGGCGACGAGCGCCAGACTGCCGCTGTCGTTGCGGACGGGTCCGGTACGGGCCGCCACGAAGACGGTCTCCGCGCCGGGGATGTGCTGGAGCGTCTCGTAGGGGCCGATGGCGTCGAGGGAGGTGAAGCCCTCGAAGAGGACTACGGCGATCTGCATGGTGGGACCTCTCGGGTCGTTCGCGTGACGGGACGGGAAGGTCGTGGCGGTGATGGTGATGGTGCGCTTGTGGTGACGCGGTCGCGGTGGCATGGATGCGGCGTGCGGCAGCGGTGCGACGGCCGGGTGGCTCAGGGGGTGGGGCGGAAACGGCGGCGGTAGTCGGCCGGTGGGGTGCCCAGGGTGCGGACGAAAGCGCGGCGCATGGCCTCCGGGGTGCCGTAGCCGCAGCTGCGGGAGATCTCCTCGATCCCGTCGGGGGTCTCCTCCAGCAGTCGCCGCGCGTGCTCGACGCGGACCCGGTCCACGTACCGTCCCGGGGTCGTACCGGTCTCCGCCCGGAAGGCGCGGGCGAAGTGACGGGGCGACAGCCGGGCGCGCTCGGCCAGCGCCTCGACCGACAGATCGCCGCCCGGATGCTCGGACACCCAGCGCTGCACCTCGCGCAGCGGGGACCGGCTGGCCGTCTGCGCGGCGAGCTGCGCGCTGAACTGGGCCTGGTTGCCGGGGCGGCGCAGGAAGACGACGAGGTACCGGGCGATGGTCAGCGCCGCCTCCCGTCCGTGGTCCTCCTCGACCAGCGCGAGCGCGAGATCGATGCCCGAGGTGACCCCGGCGGACGTGGCCACGTTCCCGTCCCGGACGAAGATGGGGTCCGGGTCGACGGTGACGGCCGGGTGCTCCCGGGCGAGCCGGTCGCAGAACGCCCAGTGGGTGGTCACCCGGCGGCCGTCGAGGAGTCCGGCGCGGGCCAGCAGCATGGCGCCGGTGCAGACGGACACCAGCCGCTCGGCGCGTGGCGCGTGCGCGGCCAGCCAGCGGGTCAGCGGATCGTCCTCGTGATGGTTGCCGTCCCCGCCGGGGACGACCAGGGTGTGCGGTACGGGGGCCGAGGCGAGGTCCGTGTCCGGGACGAGACGCAGTCCGCTGGACGTCCGTACCGGGCCGCCGTCGAGGGAGGCGGTGCGTACGTCGTAGCCCGCCGCCGGGTCACCGACGGCGTGCGCCGCCCCGTGGAACACCTCCAGGGGGCCGGTGACATCGAGGCTCTGCACGCCCTCGAAGAGGACGACGAGTACGGTTCGCTGCGTCATGACGTCGATTCTTCGGCGGCGGACGGCTGGCCGCAATGACGGGTTCCCCACCTTTCCTGCCATCACGCCCCGTCATGATCCGGCCCGGCCCGGCGCCCCTTCCACCACGTACCAACCAGTCGGTAACGTACGGGGCATGAGCACTCTGCCCGAGCGCGCCGGACGCCGGTGCCACCATGTCCTGAACCCGCTGCACTCGACGCACTACTTCTCCCCGGAGCTGGCGGCCGAACTGGCCGCCCTCGGGATCAAGGACCCGGGCGCCGCGTATCTCGCGGTCCGCGCGGCGGCCCTGGGCCCGGTCGGTCCCGGCGTCGTGAGCGCGGCGTTCTACAACTTCAGCCACACGATGGTGGCCCGGCACGTCCCCGAGGTGTGGCGGACGGCCGCGCCGCCGGAGGTGCTCGCCGCACGGCTGCGTGCCGTGGACGCGGTGCTGCGCCGGCAGCTCGGCGAGGAGGCGCTGGCCTCACCGGAGATGGCGGAGGCGGCGGAACTCGCGCTGCGGGCCGCCGAGGGCTGTACGCGGCCCGCGCGGCCGATGTACTCCGCCCACGCCGACCTGCCGGTGCCGGACGCGCCGCATCTCGCGTTCTGGCACGCGGCGACGCTGCTGCGCGAGCACCGCGGCGACGGTCATCTCGCGGTGCTGCTGGAGCTGGGGCTCGATCCGGTGGAGGCCCTGGTCAGCCATACCGCGACCGGCTGGGGCATGACCCCGACGTGGGTCCTGGCGTCCCGGGGCTGGACCCGCGCCGACTGGGACGCGGCGGCCCTGCGCCTGCGCGACCGCGGCCTGCTGACCGCCGACGGCGAGCTGACCGACGCGGGCCGGGAGACCCGACGGGAGCTGGAGGTACGCACCGACCGCCTCGACCTGAGCCCGTACGAGCACCTGGGCGCGACCGGGGTGGCCCGTCTCACCGAGATCGCCACGGTGTTCGCGGGGGCGGCGCTGGAGGCGGGCGCGTTCCCCGCGGAGGCCTTCGGCAAGGACTGAGGACGCCGGCGGGCGTCCTGTCGACGGCCGCCGGACACTCGACGGCGGGCGGCCGGGGTCCCCTGGGTGGGAGATCCCCGACCGCTACGTCTGCGGGGCCGCACACTCGGCGCCGAACAGCGCCCTGAGCAGTCCCGCGGCGATGGTCAGCGCCTTCACGCAGACCCCAGGTACTCGGCGAGATCCGGATTCTCCCGGGCCGCGAACTCCCGCAGCTCGGAGAACCCCACCCCGCCCGGCATCGCTGTCATGAGCCGTTCCAAGGACGTTTCCCAAGGAAGCATCTCCGGAGACAGACTGGGCGGCACGCTCTCCGGATCACGCTCCGCGGCGATCAGCCGGCAGAGGACCGCCGCGATGGCCAGATCCCTGCTCGTGCAGTCGGGAGCGTCGCGGATTCGCGCGACCTCACCGGCGAGTACCAGCAGTTCACGTGCGTCCTGGGACATCTCTCTCATGTACCGACCGCCGATCCGCTGGGACGCCTGGTGATGGGTAGGTAACGTCTTCGCCGCGCTGTGGCTGGTGACACCCGTGCTTCCGACGGGAAGCCGCCGACGCACCCCGGGGCCCACCGGAGCCGGATTCTCGAAACGCTTTCCGCCGCTGGCGGTTGTCCCCGCTGAAACGACCATCACCGTACTCGGTGACCGTGCGTCGCGGGGGCGGGGCGGGGGTGTGGTCGGTATGACCTGCCACAATTGCCGCGCAACCTCATGGGATAAGGCGGTACGGGATCGTGACGACACCCCTCGTAGGGTCCATCGAAGGCAGGATCGCCGAGGAGCTCGGCGTGCGGGAGCGGCAGGTGCGGGCCGCGGTGGAACTGCTCGACGGCGGTTCGACCGTGCCCTTCATCGCCCGGTACCGCAAGGAGGCGACGGAGACGCTCGACGACGCGCAGTTGCGCACGATCGAGGAGCGGCTGCGGTATCTGCGCGAGCTGGAGGACCGGCGCGCGGCGATCCTGGAATCGGTGCGCGAGCAGGGCAAGCTGAGCGACGGGCTGGCGGCGGCGATCCGGGCCGCCGACACCAAGGCGCGGCTGGAGGACATCTACCTCCCGTACAAGCCCAAGCGGCGGACCAAGGCGCAGATCGCCCGCGAGGCGGGCCTCGCCCCGCTCGCGGAGGGCCTGCTCACCGACCCCGGGGTCGAACCGCTGGCCGCGGCCGCCGCGTTCGTGGACGCCGACAAGGGTATCGCCGATCCGCAGGCCGCTCTCGACGGGGCCCGCGCGATCCTGACCGAGCGGTTCTCGGAGGACGCGGACCTGATCGGTGAGCTGCGCGAGCGGATGTGGACGCGGGGCCGTGTCACGGCGAAGGTGCGTACGGGCAAGGAGGAGGCGGGCGCCAAGTTCGCCGACTACTTCGACTTCACGGAGCCGTTCACCGCCCTTCCCTCGCATCGGGTCCTCGCCATGCTGCGCGGTGAGAAGGAGGAGATCCTCGATCTCGTCCTGGAGCCGGAGGAGCCCCGGGACCCGGCGGCGCCACCGGTCCCCACCTCGTACGAGAGCAGCATCGCGCAGCGGTTCGGGGTGAGCGACCGGGGCAGGCCGGGCGACAAGTGGCTGGCGGACACGGTCCGGTGGGCGTGGCGCACCCGTGTGCTCGTCCATCTCGGGATCGATCTGCGGCTGCGGCTGCGGACGGCCGCCGAGGACGAGGCGGTACGGGTCTTCGCGGCGAATCTGCGGGATCTGCTGCTGGCCGCCCCGGCGGGCACCCGTGCGACCCTCGGTCTCGACCCCGGGTTCCGTACCGGGGTGAAGGTCGCGGTGGTCGACGCCACGGGCAAGGTCGTCGCGACGGACGTGATCCATCCGCATGTCCCGCAGAACCGTTGGGACGAGTCGCTGGCCAAGCTGGCGCGCCTCGCGAAGGAGCACGCGGTCGACCTGGTCGCGATCGGCAACGGCACCGCGTCCCGGGAGACCGACAAGCTCGCCGGTGACCTCCTCACCCGCCATCCCGAGCTGGGGCTGACGAAGGTGATGGTGTCCGAGGCGGGCGCGTCGGTGTACTCGGCGTCGGCGTTCGCCTCGCAGGAACTGCCGGGGATGGATGTGTCGCTGCGTGGCGCGGTGTCCATCGCGCGGCGCCTCCAGGACCCGCTGGCGGAGCTGGTGAAGATCGACCCGAAGTCCATCGGGGTGGGCCAGTACCAGCACGACCTGTCCGAGGTGAAGCTGTCGCGTTCGCTGGACGCGGTCGTCGAGGACTGTGTGAACGGCGTGGGCGTGGACGTCAACACGGCCTCGGCGCCGCTGCTGTCCCGGGTGTCGGGTATCGGCTCCGGGCTCGCCGACAACATCGTCGCCCACCGCGACGCGAACGGCCCGTTCCGGTCGCGCAAGGCGCTGAAGGACGTGGCGCGGCTCGGCCCGAAGGCGTACGAGCAGTGCGCGGGCTTCCTGCGCATCCAGGGCGGTGACGATCCGCTGGACGCCTCCAGCGTGCACCCGGAGTCGTATCCGGTGGTCCGGCGGATGGCGAAGGTGTCCGGCGGTGAGGTGGCCGCGCTGATCGGCAACGGCGGCACCCTGCGGTCCCTGCGGCCGGTGGACTTCGTCGACGACACGTTCGGTCTGCCCACGGTGACGGACATCCTGCGCGAGCTGGAGAAGCCGGGCCGGGACCCGAGGCCCGCGTTCCGGACGGCCACCTTCAAGGAGGGCGTCGAGAAACTGTCCGACCTGGAGTCCGGGATGGTCCTGGAGGGCGTCGTCACGAATGTGGCCGCGTTCGGGGCGTTCGTGGACATCGGGGTGCACCAGGACGGGCTCGTCCATGTGTCGGCGATGTCGAAGACGTTCGTGAAGGACCCGCGCGACGTGGTGAAGCCGGGTGATGTCGTCAAGGTGAAGGTCATGGAGATCGACATCCCGCGCAAGCGGATCTCGCTGACGCTGCGTCTGGACGACGAGCCCGCCGCGGATGCCGGGGACGGCTCCGGGCGTGAGCCCCGGGGCCGGGAGCCGCGCGGGGCCGGGGGCGGCAAGCGGGCGCCGCAGCCCCGGCAGGGACAAGGACCGAGCCAGGGTCAGCGGCAGGGGCAGGCGCAAGGGCAGCGTCAAGGGCAGGGACAGGGGCGTGGCGGGTCCGCTCGGCAGGCGCCGCCGCCCGCCAACAGCGCCATGGCCGACGCGCTTCGCCGCGCGGGGCTGGGGAAGGGGCCGTCCGCCCGGTGAGGTGAGCGCCCTGTGAGGTGAGGGGGCGCGGTCCGGCGGGGACGACCGGGCCCGGCGGGGGCGGCTGCGGCCGTTTCCGCCGGGCGGTCGGGCGGGCGGGCGTGCGGTGAGGTCCGTGCCGGGGCCGTTCCACCGCCGAGGGACCGTCCCCGGTGAGGTCCGGGCCGGGGGGCGCCTCGTCGCCGTGCGCACCGGGCGGGCCGCCTCAGCGGTCGCCCGGTGGTCGGACCCGTCCGGGGCGGTGGCCCGGGTGCGGTCAGTGTTCGGTGAGGGTGCCGTCGGCCAGGGCGAGACGGCGGGTCGTGGTGACCGCCTCCAGCATCCGCCGGTCGTGGGTGACCAGCAGGAGGGTGCCCTGGTAGTTGTCGAGGGCGGATTCCAGCTGTTCGATGGCGGGCAGGTCCAGATGGTTCGTCGGCTCGTCCAGGACGAGCAGATTGACGCCCCGGCCCTGGAGCAGGGCGAGGGCCGCCCGGGTCCGCTCCCCCGGTGAGAGGGTCGCCGCCGGGCGCAGCACATGGTCGGACTTCAGGCCGAACTTGGCGAGCAGGGTGCGCACCTCGGCCGGTTCGGTGTCCGGGACCGCCGCGCGGAACGCGTCGAGCAGCGTCTCGGGGCCGTGGAAGAGTCCCCTGGCCTGGTCGACCTCGCCGACGACGACCCCGGGGCCGAGCGCGCTGTGCCCGGCGTCCAGCGGGAGACGGCCGAGGAGCGCCGCGAGCAGGGTGGACTTGCCCGAGCCGTTGGCCCCGGTGACGGCGACCCGGTCCGCCCAGTCGATCTGGAGGTTGACGGGCCCGAAACGGAAGTCCCCGCGCCGTACCTCCGCGTCGCGCAGGGTGGCGACGATCGTGCCGGAGCGGGGCGCGGCGGCGATCTCCATCCGCAGCTCCCATTCCTTGCGCGGCTCCTCGACCTCGTCCAGCCGCTCGATGAGACGTTCGGTCTGCCGGGCCTTGGCGGCCTGCTTCTCGCTGGACTCGGCGCGGGCGCGGCGCAGGAGCTTGTCGTTGTCCGGGGAGTTGCGCAGGGCGTTCTTGACGCCCTTGTCCATCCAGCCCCGCTGGACGCGGGCGCGGGACTCCAGCGCGGACTTCTTGTCGGCGTACTCGTCGTACTCGGCGCGGGCGTGGCGGCGGGCCGTCTCGCGTTCCTCCAGGTAGGCGGCGTAGCCACCGCCGAAGATGCTGACCTGCTGCTGGGTGATGTCGAGTTCGAGGACCTTGGTGACGGTGCGGGTCAGGAACTCGCGGTCGTGGCTGACGAGGACGGTGCCCGCGCGCAGCCCCCGGACGAAGCCTTCGAGCTGTTCCAGTCCGGCGAGGTCGAGGTCGTTGGTGGGCTCGTCCAGCAGGAACACGTCGTAGCGGGACAGCAGCAGCGACGCGAGGCCGGCGCGGGCGGCCTGGCCACCGGAGAGGGTGGTCATCAGCTGGTCGAGGCCGACGCCGAGACCGAGGGACGCGGCGACCTCCTCGGCGCGTTCGTCGAGGTCGGCGCCGCCGAGGGCGAGCCAGCGCTCCAGGCCCACGGAGTAGGCGTCGTCGGCGCCGGGCGCCCCGTCGACCAGCGCCTGGGTCGCCTCGTCCAGGGCGCGCTGCGCCTCGGCGACCCCGGTGCGGCGGGCCAGGAACGCGCGGACCGACTCGCCGGGGCGCCGCTCGGGTTCCTGCGGGAGGTGGCCGACGGTGGCGTGCGGCGGGGACAGCCGCAGTTCGCCCTGTTCGGGGGTGTCGAGGCCCGCGAGCAGGCGGAGCAGCGTCGATTTGCCCGCGCCGTTGGCGCCCACGAGCCCGATCACCTCACCCGGGGCGACGACGAGTTCGAGTCCGGCGAACAGGGAGCGTCCGCCGTGTCCGGCGGCGAGGTCCTTGGCGACGAGCGTGGCGGTCATGGAGGTCCGATCGTTGGGGGCGGTGGAGAGGTCCGGGCGGCCGGGGCGGCGGCCCCGCCCGGACCGGGCACGGTGGCCGGTACGGGAACCGTGGCGCGTACTCGCGGGGAGCCGGTGCCTGAGCCGGGAGCGCGGTCCGTGACCCGTGGTGCGGCGCCCGGCCGGTGCGCTGCTCCGGGGCGGTGCACCGGTGGACCGCCCCGGTGGCTCGGTCCACGCGCCCCGGACACGGTACGCCCCGGAGCGGCGCGAACCACGCCGGGGTGGCGGCCGGACCGGGGTCCTGGCCGGAACCGGCTACCGGAGCCGTGGCCGGGACCGGTTGCCGGAGCCGTGGCCGGGACCGGTTGCCGGAGCCGTGGCCGGGACCGGATACCGAAGTAGTGGCCGGGTCGCGGAAGTGCTCGGGGATCGGGGCGCCCGGGGTGGGGCGGTCCCGGTGATCCGGGCGGTCCGGGCGGTCCGGGCGGTCCGGGCGGGCATCGTCAGGGGTGTCCCGGTGGGGTCACCGCTCCATCGTGGCCTGGCTCATCGCGTCACGCGTCACTCTTCGTCGTCGGGCGGGCCCTGGTGCGCCCCGGGCCGCTGCCGGGGTCATCGCGCGGAGGGCGCGACGAGCACGCTGTCCGTCGTACGTGCCACGAGGAAGGATCTTCCGCGTGATGTCCGGCCGTCAAGCGGGATTCGGTGGTGGCCGGGGCCGAGGACCCCGTCGAAGAGTTCATGGGTGCGGGTGCGGCGGAGCCGGTCGAGCCGGTACGAGAGCAGCCGGACCCGGCAGGTGGACGTGATGTCGACGCCCGCGTCCCCGCCGGTGGTGACCAGATGGGTGAGGCGGCGGCGTTCGGCGGGCGCGGTGTCGAGGGCGTGCTCGATCTGCGCGAGGAGCAGCGGCACGATCGGCGCGAGCCCGTCCACGTAGGCCACCGGCGCGGCCGCCCGTTCGAACGCGGCACGTACCAGGGCGCGTTCGGTGGTGTCGATGCCCTGGCCGAAGGCGACGGCGCCGTAGGTGCGCAGTTCGTCGGCGGACACCTCGGCCGCGTCGCGGGTGATCTCGGCGCCGATACCGATGGTGCGCAGGGCGGCGGCGAGCCGGGCCAGGACGGCCACCCGGTCACCGATCAGCAGCACACGGCGCCGTACGGCGCCCGCCGCGTCGGCGATCCGGGCCAGCGCGTCCCGGTACTCGGCTCCCCGGAACCGGAACGGCCCGGTGCCGTGGTAGCCGTTGAAGGCGAGGTCGGCGTGGGCGGATGTCTGCCAGGCGAAGTCGCGCCAGACGTAGTCGTCGGGCGAGGCGGCGTCCCTCTCGATGACGGCCGTGACGGCTCCGCACTCGATGGCCCGGCACTCGGGACAGCCGTAGATCACATAGCGCCCGCCGGGCAGCGGGGCCGGTGCTTCCAGGAGCAGAGAGCGCACCTGTGCGGTGAAGATCGCGGGAGGCACGTCGGAGGCGAGTGGGGAGACGGCGTCCAGATCGGCGAGCCGGAAGAGGAGGGGACGGCCGTCGACGATGAAGTCCACGAAGTCCCGGTGCGCCTGGAACTCGCCGTTGGCGAGCACCCCACCCGCCCGCGTGGCGGGTGCCAGTCCGAAGGTCGCGTACGCGGCAGACATGTCCTGAGTATCCCCAGCGGACACGCTTGGTGAGCACACCGTCACCGCTCCCGGCGCGGTCCGGCCGGAGCCCGGCGGCCCGGACGCCCTGTCGGTGGGACGCGACCGGGCGCGCCGGACCGGTGGTGGCGGCGCACCGGGGGCCGCGCGCGTCCGCCACCGGGGCGGGGGCGACGGAGGCGGCCGGGCGGATCACCTCGTGTGTTGCGGGATGTTCGGGTGCCCCGCCGGGTCGGGCCGCCCGCTCGGGCGGCCGGGCGGGCGCGGAAGCCGTCCGGACCGCGTCCGCCCGTGGTCCGACGGGCGGGGCGGGACGGGCGAACGCATGGTCTAGGGCGTACACCGGGGCCCGGCGCTGGACGGGTGGGAGCGCGGGGACCAAGGCGGAGGGGCCGGGACGCGGCGGCCGGTCGGAGCGGCGGTCGATGCGGACTGCGGGGTGCGGCGGCCGGGTTGCGGCGGACGGTGCGGACTGGGGGTGAGACGGCCGGGGTGCAGGGACCTGTGTGGACCGGGGAGTGAGGCACCCCGGGTGCGGGGGCCGGGGCGGACTGGGGAGCGGGGCGGTCGATGTGGACCTTGGAGTGAAACGGCCCGGGTGCGGGGGCCGGAGTGGGCTGTGGAGCGGGGCGGTCGACGGGGGTGGGCCGGGGCGGGCGGTCGGGGGTGCGCCGCCGCGAGGGATGGGGGCGGTGGTGCGGGCGTGAGGGGTGCGCCGCCCGGGGCGGGGTGGCGCACCCGTGCGGGTGGGTCAGGGGGTGGCGCAGTCGCTCACCGGTTCGGCGGCTGTCAGCCGGTAGGTCGCCCTGGCGTCCAGGAGCAGCGGGACGAGCGCGCGCTGCGACTGCCGCAGCGGTACGAGGACACCGTCACCGTTCGCGCGCACCCGGACCCCGTGCAGCGCCAGTTCGTCACCGAACTCGGCGTACTGGCCGGTGCTGAGGCGGTAGCCGCACGGCGGATCGGCGAGGGTCTCGGCGGGGTCGGCGGGGTCGTTGTCCGCTCCGCCCAGATAGACGGGACCCCGGTCGAGGTGACCCGCCACGCGGGCCGTCCCGGTCGCGGCCTCGATCCGGGCCCGCCGTTCGCCGGTGAAGCGGTACAGCCCGCCGAGCGCGGCGAGCTGGGAGCCGACCCGCCGGCGGTTGTTGACGGCCTCGTCGGTCTGTTCGGCTTCGGTCAGCGGGTCGACCCGGCTCTCGATGAGGAGTCCGACGGAGTGCTTGATGCCGGAGGCGTTGCGCAGGATGCGCTCCTGGCCGTCGCCCGCGACCTGCCGTATCGGCTCGCCGGTGACGGGGTCGGTCCAGATGCCGTACGTACCGGTGGAGTGGCCGGAGCGGTGGGCGGCCGGGCGGACGTACGCCCCGGACAGGGTCCGTGCCTCGCGGTGGACCGCCCGGTCGGTGTTGAGGTTGCGGGGCCAGAGGTCGAACAGGTCCTTGTCGTAGGTGCGGGGGGTGGCTCCGTACTCGTGCAGGTCGTAGACGATGTCGGGCCGGTGGTCGCGGATCACGGCGGCGAGGGCGCGGGCCTCGGCGGTGCGCAGCGCGAGGTGGTCGCGGTTGATGTCGACACCTTGGGAGTTGCCCCGGGTGTCGGCGGCCCGGCCGTCGGGGTTGGCGGTGGGGACGACGAGGAGGTTGGTGCGGGAGAGGAACGCGCGGGTGCGCCGGTCGTCGTCGAGGGCCAGGTCCCGGACGGTGCTCAGACAGGCTTCGCGGCCCGCGGGCTCGTCGCCGTGCTGGCTGCACACCAGCAGCACGGTGGTGGGTGCGGGACGGGGTGCGCCGACCCGGACGAGCCGCAGCGGGCGCCCTTCGGCGGTGGTCCCGATCCGGGACCGGGTGATCCGGTCGGACCGCTCGTCGACCGACGCCAGGAACGTTTCTTCCTCGTCCTGGCCTGTCCAGCGGGCGCCGTCGGACCGTTCGAAGCCGGTCCGGGGCGGGGCGGGGTCGTCGTGGGCCTGGGCGGGCGCGCCGAGCAGCGGCACCGCGAGGGCGGTGGCCGCGGCGATGAGCAGGGCGACGCGCGACCGGTGTCCGGCGCGGGGCACGGGACTCGCGGAGCCCGGCAGGGAGGAAGTGGTGGGGTGCGGTGGGGTCATCGGTGTTCGCCTCCGGGGAGCGGGACGCGGCGGGCGTGGGACGGGGGGCCCACCTGGTCGGGGTCCGTGACGTGCGGGACCGTCACGGCGGGCGTACCCGTGGTGGCGCGGACGAACGCGGAGGCGCCGCCGACGACCGGTACGCGGGCGCTCGTCCGGGTGAGGTCGAGGGTGAGGGTGGGCCGGTCGGCGGGCGGGTCGATGAGGTCCTTGTCGGTGCCCGCGACGATCAGGGCGAGCCGGTGCCCGGCGGGCACGACATGATCGGTCGCGGCGAGCCGGACGGTCAGGGGGTACGCGGTGCCCGGGGTCAGCGGCCGTCCTTCGCGGGCGGAGGCGTGGGTGCCGAGGTCGGCCCAGCCCCGGCTGACGACGGTCGCCGACACCTCGGCCGTGGTGGCGGCGGTCTCGCGGTAGCAGGGGCTGTCGGCCGGGGTGGCCGCGCCCCAGCAGGTGCGGTGCGGGAGGGTGGTGATGCCCTCGCCGCGGTCGCCGTAGTCGCGGATGGTGGCCGGGCCGAGATCGACCAGGACGGCCGTCAGATGCGCGGTGGGCGTGGTCGGGGTGACGGTGACCCGTACCGAGGCGGAGCCGGACAGCCGCAGCTCGCGGCTGAGCGGGCGCGTGGTGAAGCCCGCCTTCTCCGGGGTCGCGGTGTCGATGGCGGCGGCCCAGTCGCTCTCGCCGCGTGCGGGGTCGTCGGTGAAGGTGGCGGTGCCGCGTCCGGGACGCGGCCCGAGGCCGCCGGCGCCCTGGCCGTCGCCCTCGGTGGGGCGCAGGGTCACGTGCTCCGTGGGGCGGGGCGGCCAGTGGCCGCTGGTGGCCCAGCGGTCGGGGGCGCGTTCGATGTCGGCCATGGGTTCACGGTCGATGCCGTTGTCGAGGCCGAGGAGTTCATGGTCGAACCAGCGGTGCAGGGTGTCCACCCAGTCGGCGCGGCGGAAGTCGAAGGGGTCGACGTGCCCGGTCTGGCTGAGCCATATCTTGCGGTCGACGCCCGCTCGCGCGAGGGCGTCCCACCACTGGCCGAAGTGCTGGGAGCGGACGTTGAGGTCCTGCTGGCCGTGGACGACGAAGACACTGGCCCGGACCCGTTCCGCGTCACGGACGTAGTCGCGGTCGTCCCACAGCCCGGTCCAGTCGCCGTTGCGGGGTGCCTCGTCGACGAGTTGCCGTTGCACGGCGGCGCAGCGGGCGCGGGCCTGGGGGGTCTCCACGTAGTCGGACAGCCATTCGGGGCCGGAGTCGTAGAGCGGGGCGCCCTGGGAGAAGTAGTAGTCGTACCAGGACGAGATCGCGGCGATCGGGACGATCGTCTCCAGGCCCTCGACGCCGGTCGCCGCGACACCGTTGGCGATGGTGCCGTCCCAGCTCTTGCCGATCATGCCGGTGCGGCCGTTGGTCCAGTCGGCGCGGGTGCGGACGCCGCCTTCGCGGGTGGTGTAGGCGCGGGCTCGGCCGTTCAGCCAGTCCACCACGGCCTTGGCGGAGGTGATGTCGGAACGTCCGCCGACATCGACGCAGCCGTCGGAGCGGCTGGTCCCGGTGAGGTCGACCGCGGCGAAGGCGTAGCCCCGGGGGACGAAGTAGTTGTCGTAGTACAGCGGGAAGGTGACGGGGTCGCCGTCCGCGTCGTACGCCTTGCGCTGGCCTTCGTTGCCGCGTCCGCAGCAGGCGTAGTAGGGGCTGGCGTCCATGATGACGGGGACGTCCCGGCCCTGGCGGGCCGGTTCGGAGGGGCGCACGATGTCGACGGCGACCCGGTCGGAGCGTCCGTCGTCGTCGAGGTCGAGACGGGTGTCGACCCAGACGGACTCGCGGATCGCGTTCTCGTAGGAGTGGACCGGGCGGCTGGGCGGGGCGGTGGACGCGGCTCCGTCGCTGGGCGGTCTGTCCGTGACCGATCTGTCGGGTGCCGCTCTGTCCGTGGTCGCTCTGTCCGTGAGCAATCCGTCGGAGGCCGCTCCGTCCGTGGTGGGGAGGTCCGGGACGGTGCCGCGCGGGACGGCCGGGGCTGTTTCCCGGTGGGCGGCGGACGCGGGTGCCGGGGCGCTGGGTGGGGCGGCCGTGGCGGTGCCCGTGAGGGGCGGGGTGGCGGTCGCGGTGAGGGCGAGCGCGGTGAGCGTGAGGGTGGCGAGGACGCCGCGGAGCCGTCCTCGGGTCAGGTGCGGTGGGGTGGGGGTACGGGGTCCGGTGTGGGGTTGCTGATGACTGAGGCGTGGGTGACGCTCATGTATCGGCATGCGCGGGAAGGTACTCCTGTCAACTCCCACGCAAAAGAGTGCGGTTCACGCCGCCGTCGTCCCGCTGGACCGGCGGCGGTCCAGCGGGACGACGGGTGGGGGTGCCTGGGGGCCTTGTGAGGGGACCTGTGGGGGCGGTAGGGCGGGTGGGGGCGGCTAGCCGTTCCCCCGCGGTCGGGCGAGTCCGTGGCGGACGCGCGCCGCGTGCGCGGAGGGGAAGTAGCGCAGCCGGGACGGGAGCCGGGGGACCACGGTGCTCACCACCTTGCACAGGAGGCTCAGCCCGCGCTCCTGGCGGGTGGTCCAGGGCAGTCCGAGCACGGCACGCGCCTCGGGCGGCAGGAGGCCGATCGACAGGAAGCGGCGCAGCCGCAGGAACAGCGGGCGCAGCACCGGCCACAGCGCGCGCACCGGTACCCGCAGCAGCCGGGGGCCGAGGTCGAACACGGGCAACGGCGCGTCCGGGTCCAGCAGTTCCCGGGCCACCCGTGTCATCTCCAGCTCCGCGAGGCCCCGGTGGTAGTACGGCCAGAACTCCTCGACGGTGAGCGGGAGTTCCCGTTCGGGGATACCGAGGATCTGTCCGACCTGGCGCCACTCGGCGTACAGCCGCCGTTCCTCGGCGGGGGTGAACGGGCGCCCCCACAGATAGGGGTGGGCATAACGGCTGATGGGGAATCCGGTGGCGTGCACCCAGGCGTAGGTGCGGGCGTGCAGCGCGTGGTAGGGACGGCCGTGGGCGTCGGCGCCGGTGATCGACCGGTGCAGGGCGCGCAGCCGGCGGCCCTCCTCGACGGCTTGCTCACCCCCGTACACCCAGAGCAGGACGGAACGCATGGACCGGACCCCGCGGCCCCACGGGTCCGTCCGGAACGCGGAATGGTCGTCGACACCGGCCCCCACGGCGGGGTGGGCGACCTGGAGGATGAAGGCCGGGGCGAGGGTGATCAGGGTGCGGATGTCACCGATGTCGTTCCACAGGAGTCCTCCGGGCGGAGGGGGCTCGGGGTCGGGGCCGCGCACCGGTCCGTCACCGTGGGTGACGACTCCGGTGGCGGCGGGACGAAAAGACTGGACACGAGATGACATATGTCCAGTATGCGCATGAGAGTGACGGGAGGGGCTGCTGTGACCTCGCGGGCGCCTGTGCTGGTCAGGCGGTTACCGGCCCCCGCACCCTTCGGCCGACAGGGTGATCTCCACGGCGCCGCGTTGACGACGGCCCCGGTGGCGCTGCCCGTACGGTGCGTAGGCGGTGGATGCGGGGGCGGGTTGCGGGGGCGGGCATGACGGGCGGGCGGCCGGTAGGTCTGCGGTCAGCGGTCGGTAGCCGGTCGGGCTTCCCCGGCGGCCGGGGCTCCGGCCGGACCCTGAGGGTGGGACGGCTGCGGTGAGGGTCGGGGTGGCCGCCGGGGTGGTCAGCCGTGCTTCTTGCCGATGACACGTGCACGCTGCCGGACCAGGCGTTCGGCCAGGTCGGAGGCGAGTTCCGCGACGGTGACACGCAGTTCGGCCTCGGCGGCGGCCCGTTCGGCCTCGTCCCGGGACTGGGCGGGCGCGGCCGGGGCCTCCGTCCCGCCGGGGATCGTCCCGGGACGGGTGGCGCCGAAGGTCGGCACACGTTCCTCGCGCGGACCGTCGGACGCACGGGCCTGCCGACGGTCATCGCCCCCGGGGACGGGCCCGCCGCCGCCCCCGGACCCGGCAGCGCGGGCCGCTCCGGCCCGCGCGGGACGAACGTCGCCCACGAAGGTGCCGCCTGCGGAGGCTTCGGAGGCTTCGTCCACGGAGGTGCCGTCCGCCAAGGTGTCGTCCTCGCGGACGCCGTCGAGGAGCGCCGCCGTCTGCGCCCGCTCGCGAGCGGCGCGCGCCCGGATCTCCTCGGCGCGCCGGGCCATGCTCGCCATGCTGCGGCCACCGTCGCCGTACTCGCCGCCGCCATGGTCACCGCTGCCGTCCCCGTCCCCGCCCTCCGCCGCGACGCGGTACGCCTTCGGTACCAGCCGCACCATGGCGACGAGGCCCAACGGGAGGAGAAGCAGTGCGAGGTCGAGCATCGGGCCTCTCGGGTGGAAGGGGCCCAGGTGCGTCGGCAGAAGATCCATGCAGCGGTCCTACCCGCTCATCCGTGCGCAACAACGCGCGTCCGAGGCCGAGTTGACATCGAACGTTCGAACACCTGAGGGCCACGGGAGAGGTCCCGGACGGCCAGGGCCCGGGCGGTGGACCCAGCCGGGACGGACGGCGGCTCACCGGTCCCGGTACGTCTCCCCCCGCCCGGCCCGTTCCACGAGGGACGCGGGCGGGGTGAACCGCTCCCCGTAGCGCTCGGCCAGCTCCCGCGCGCGGGCCACGAAACCGGGCAGTCCGCCTTCGTAGCCGTTGATGTACTGGAGGGCGCCGCCGGTCCAGCCGGGGAAGCCGATGCCGAGCAGGGAGCCGATGTTGGCTTCGGCCACGGACGTGAGGACGCCCTCGTCGAGCAGACGGACCGTGTCGAGGGACTCGGCGAAGAGCATGCGCTCCTGGAGGTCCAGGAACGGCACCTCCGTACCGGGCCGGGTGAAGTGCTCGCGCAGCCCGGGCCACAGACCGTCCCGCTTGCCGTCGGTGTAGTCGTAGAAGCCCGCTCCCCCGCCGCGGCCGGTCCGGCCGAACTCCTCGACCATACGGTCGATGACCGCCTCCGCGGGATGCGGGAGCCAGGTGCCGCCGTTCGCTTCGACGGCCCTCCGGGACTCGTCACGGATCCTCCGGGGCAGGGTCAGCGTGAGCTCGTCCATCAGGGCGAGGACCTTCGCCGGGTATCCGGCCTGGGCCGCCGCCTGTTCCACCGACGCGGGCTCGACGCCCTCGGCGACCATGGCGACGCCCTCGTTGATGAACTTCCCGATGACCCGGGAGGTGAAGAAACCACGGGAGTCGTTGACGACGATCGGGGTCTTGCTGATCTGCCGTACCAGGTCGAAGGCGCGGGCCAGGGTCTCCTCACCGGTCCGTCCGCCCTTGATGATCTCGACCAGGGGCATCTTGTCGACGGGCGAGAAGAAGTGCAGCCCGATGAAGTCGGCGGGGCGTGCCACGCCTTCGGCGAGGGCGGTGATGGGGAGGGTGGAGGTGTTGGAGCAGAGCAGGGCGTCGGGTGCGACGAGGTCCTGGACCTCCTGGAACACCTTCTGCTTGAGGGCGGTGTCCTCGAACACCGCCTCGATGACGGCGTCGCAGCCCGCCGCGTCGGCCGGGTCGGCGGTCGGGGTGATCCGGGCGAGCACGGCGTCGGCCTTCTCGCGGGTGGTGCGCCCCCGGTCCACCGCCTTGTCGCACAGCCGCTCGGAGTAGCCCTTGCCCCGGGCGGCGGCTTCGGCGGTGACGTCCTTCAGGACGACGTCGATGCCCGCGCGGGCGCACGCGTAGGCGATGCCCGCGCCCATCATGCCCGCGCCGAGGACGAGGACCTTGCGTACCTCGCGCGCGGGGATGTCCCCGGGCCTGCCGGTACCGGAGTTGACCGCCTGGAGGTCGAAGAAGAACGCCTGGATCATGTTCTTCGCGGTGCGGCCGGTGACCAGGGAGGTGAAGTAGCGGGCCTCGACGGTCTGAGCGGTCGCGAAGTCGACCTGCGTGCCCTCGACGGCCGCCGCGAGGATGGCGCGGGGCGCCGGGTAGGGGGCGCCGGCCGTCTGCTTGCTGAGCGTGGCGGGGAAGGCGGGCAGGTTCGCGGCGAAGCGGGGGTCGGCCGGGGTCCCGCCCGGGATGCGGTACCCGGGGGTGTCCCAGGGCTGGCGGGACTCGGGGTGCGCGTCGATGAACGCGCGCGCCTTGGCCAGCAGTTCCTCGTGGCTGTCGGCGGTCTCATGGACGAGCGCGGCTTCCAGCGCCCGGCGCGGGGTGTACCGGGTGCCCTGGAGGAGGACCTTCAGCAGGGCGTCCGCGATGCCCAGGAGCCGTACCGTACGGGTCACCCCACCGGCTCCGGGGAGCAGGCCCAGGGTGACCTCCGGCAGGCCGACCACCGTACCGGGGGCGTCGAGGGCGATCCGGTGGTGGCAGGCGAGCGCGATCTCGTAGCCGCCGCCCAGCGCGGCGCCGTTGACCGCGGCGACCACGGGCACGCCCAGGGTCTCGACGCGGCGCAGATCGCGCTTGACCGCCATGGAGCTGTCGAAGATCCGCCGCGCGTCCTCGGGGCCCGCCTGGATCAGCTCCCGGAGGTCACCGCCCGCGAAGAAGGTCTTCTTGGCGGAGGTGACGATCACGCCGCGCACGGTGTCGCGGAGGGATTCCAGACGGTCGGCGACGACGGCCAGGGATGCCTGGAACTCCGCGTTCATGGTGTTGGCGGAGTGGCGGGGGTCGTCCAGGACGAGGGTCACGACACCGGTGTCGTCCTGTTCCCAGCGGATGGTGTCCGCGGCCACCGCGGTGCGCGGCTCGTGCGGATCGGGCGATACGGGGGCGGCGGACGCGGAGTCGGTGGACGCGGGGGCGGTGGGCTCGCTCATGGTGTGACTGCTCCGTTGGGGCGGCGGCTGGGGTCGGGGACGCTACGGGGGGGCGGGTGGGCCGTCAGACGCGTTCGACGACGGTCGCGATGCCCATGCCGCCGCCCACGCACAGGGTGGCGAGGCCGTAGCGCTTGTCCTGGCGCTCCAGTTCGTCGACGAGGGTGCCGAGGATCATCGCGCCGGTGGCGCCCAGCGGGTGGCCGAGCGCGATGGCGCCGCCGTTGACGTTGACCTTGTCGAGGGACAGGTCCATGTCCCGGGCGAACCGCAGCACGACGGCGGCGAACGCCTCGTTGATCTCGACCAGGTCGATGTCGTCCATGGTCAGCCCGGCCTTGGCGAGGGCCTTGCGGGTGGCGGGGGCGGGGCCGGTGAGCATGATGGTGGGCTCGGAGCCGGAGACCGCGGCGGACACGATCCGCGCGCGCGGGCGCAGCCCGTACCGCTCCCCCACCGCGCGGGAGCCGACGGCGACGAGGGCCGCGCCGTCCACGATGCCGGAGGAGTTGCCCGCGTGGTGGACATGGTCGATCCGCTCGACCCAGTGGTACTTCTGGAGGGCCACCGCGTCGAAGCCGCCGAGGTCCCCGATGTCCGCGAAGGACGGCTTCAGCCGGGCGAGGGAGTCGGCGGTCGTACCGGGCCGGGGATGCTCGTCGTGGTCCAGGACGACGAGGCCCGCGCGGTCGGTCACCGGGACGACGGAACGGTCGAAGCGCCCGTCCTTGCGGGCCGCCGCCGCGCGTTCCTGCGAGAGGGCCGCGTACTCGTCCACGTCGCGGCGCGAGAATCCCTCGATCGTGGCGATGAGGTCGGCGCCGATGCCCTGGGGCACGAAGCCGGTGGCGTGATTGGTCATCGGGTCCGCGAACCAGGCGCCGCCGTCCGACGCCATCGGCACCCGGGACATCGACTCGACGCCGCCCGCGAGGACCAGGTCCTCCCAGCCCGAGCGGACCTTCATCGCGGCGAGGTTGACCGCCTCCAGCCCGGAGGCACAGAAGCGGTTCTCCTGGACGCCCGCGACGGTGTCGGGCAGTCCGGCGGCGATCGCGGAGATCCGCGCGATGTCCGAGCCCTGGTCACCGACCGGGCCGACGACACCGAGCACGATGTCGTCGATCGCGGCCGGGTCGAGGCCGGGGAAACGGGCGCGCAGCTCGTGGATCAGGCCGACCACGAGGTCGATGGGCTTGGTGCCGTGCAGGGCGCCGTCCGCCTTGCCGCGACCGCGCGGGGTGCGGATCGCGTCGTACACGAATGCTTCGGTGGTCACGCGTGAACCTTTCGGTGAGGGTCGGCCGAACGGGCGGGGGGCCGCGCGAGGCGCGGGGCGGGGCGGATCAGCGGGCGGATCACGGGGTGCGCGGGCATCACCGGCCGTCCCCGGCGAGGTCCCGTGGGGGTACCGCGGCGAGATCCTCCGGAGGTGCCGCGAGGTCCGGGGCGTCCTGGGGTGTCGTGAAGCCCTGGGCGTTCTGCGGTGTCGCGCGGCCCGGGGGGTCCTGCGGTGTCGTGAGGTCGGGCAGGTCCCAGTCGCGGGCCACCTCGGCGGTGTCGGCACCGGGGCGTGCGGGGCTCCGGCGGATGGCGCCGGGAGTGGCCGAGAAGCGGGGCGCGGGCGCGGGCTGGGTGACCCCTTCGTGGACGGTGAAGGTGCCCCGGGCGGCGAGATGCGGATGCCCGGGAGCCTCACGCAGCGACAGCACGGGCGCCACGCACGCGTCGGAGTCCGCGAACACCCGCGTCCACCACGCGCGCGTGCCGGTCGCGAAGCGGGCCGCGACGGCCGCCCGCAGCTCGTCCCAGCGGGCCGGGTCCTCGCGCGGGGGCGCGGTCGCGGTGAGGCCGAGGAGCGCCAGGAACTCATCGTAGAAGCGCTGTTCCAGGGCGCCCACGGCCATATGGCCGCCGTCGGAGGTCGGATAGCAGCCGTAGAAGGGGGAGCCGCCGTCGAGGAGGTTGACGCCCCGGCGGTCCTGCCAGTGTCCGGCGGCGGCCAGGCCGTGGATCAGGGTGGTGAGATGCGCGGTGCCGTCGACGATCGCGGCGTCCACGACCTGGCCGGTGCCGGTCGTCCGCGCGTGGTGCAGGGCCGCGAGGAGTCCGACGACCAGGTAGAGCGAGCCGCCCGCGTAGTCCCCCAGGAGGTTGGCCGGAGGTGTGGGCGGCTGGTCGGGGCGGCCGATCATGCCGAGCGCGCCCGTGACGGCGATGTAGCTGATGTCGTGGCCCGCGCGCGGGGCGAGCGGGCCGCTCTGGCCCCAGCCGGTCATCCGCCCGTAGACGAGCCGGGGGTTGCGCGCGTGGCACTCCTTGGGCCCGACCCCGAGACGCTCGGCGACACCGGGTCGGTAGCCCTCGATGAGGAGGTCCGCCCGGCCCGCCAGACCGAGGACCCGCTCCGGGCCGCCCGGGGCCTTGAGGTCCACCAGGACGGAGCGCTTGCCGCGGTTGGTCGGATCGTGCTCGGGGGCGACGGAGTGGCCCGGGCCGCCGGGACGGTCGACCCGGACGACATCGGCGCCGAGATCGGCCAGCAGCATGCCGGCGAACGGCCCCGGACCGATACCCGCCAGCTCCACGACCCGCACCCCCGCGAGGGGGCCGCCCTGCGCGGGCGTACGGGGCGGTTCCTGTGTCCCGCTCATCGAGCTCCCTTGTCCATGACCCGACCGGATCTACGACATGACTGGATCTGCGTGACCAGGTCTGCGCGACAGGTCTGCATGGCTTGCATGACCAGGTCCGCGTGACTGGCTCCGACACGACCGGTGCGAACAGAAGTGATGCTAGGAACGGGTCGCGGGCCGCACAAGAGAAGAACGAGCAAGCGCTTGGAAATGTGCCCGGCAAAGCACTTCCATGATGGTCCGGCGGCGGGCCCCGCCGCCTGTGACACGAGCCGTCCGCACGCCGGTGCACCCGCTCGGCCCGGCCGTCCGGACGCGTGGGCGCACCCCAGGGCGGACCACCGGCCCGGCCGTGCGCGAGGTGCTCACCGCGGTCGCCCTGGTCACCCGCGGGCCCGCACACGCTAGCCTCAGCCACCGACAACGGCGCGGGCGTCACGGCTGAGAGGTTGCCATGAGCAGGCTGGGCAAGGCAGATCGCACGGACCGGTCCTACGACATCGTCCTCTTCGGCGCCACCGGGTTCGTGGGCGCGCTGACCGCGGAGTACCTCGCCGCGCACGCGCCCGAGGGCCTGCGGTGGGCCATCGCGGGCCGGGACGCGGAGAGACTGCGGCGGTTGCACGGGGAACTGGCGGCCGTCTTCCCGGCCGCCGCCGGGGCGGGGGTGATCGAGGCGTCCGCCGACGATCCCGGCTCCCTGCGCGAACTCGCCCGCCACGCGCGCGTGGTGGCGACCACGGTCGGGCCGTATCTCACGCTGGGGCAGGAACTGGTGGCCGCGTGCGCCGACGAGGGCACCGACTATCTGGACCTCACCGGGGAGCCCGAATTCGTGGACCTCACGTATGTGCGGCACGACGCACGCGCGCGGGAGACGGGGGCGCGTCTGGTGCACTCGGCCGGGTTCGACTCGGTCCCGCACGATCTGGGAGTGCTCTTCACCGTCGGACAGCTGCCGCCGGACGTCCCGTTGCGTGTCGACGGGTACGTCAGCGCGCGCGGGATGTTCTCCGGGGGCACGTTCGCGTCGATCGTCGGCCAGTCAGCGCGCGGGCGGCGGATGGCGGCGGCCGCGCGGGACCGCAGACGGCATGAGCCGCGGAGCGTGGGAAGGCGGGCCTACTCGGCGATCGGCGGACCCCGGTTCGCCAAGGAGGTCGGCGCCTGGGCGCTGCCCCTGCCCACGATCGACGCACAGGTGGTACAGCGGTCGGCGCGGGCGCTGGAGCGGTACGGTCCCGACTTCCGTTACCGCGAGTACGCGGCGGTCCGTCATCTGCCCGTGGCGGTGGGCGGGGTGGCCGCGCTGACGGCCCTGTTCACCGTGGCGCAGGTGCCGTCCGTGCGACGGCAGCTGTCGAGGCTGGTGCGCCCCGGTGAGGGGCCGGACGCGGCCCGCCGGGCGCGCAGCTGGTTCTCGGTGCGGTTCGTCGGGGAGGGCGGCGGCAGACGGGTCTTCACCGAGGTCTCGGGCGGGGACCCGGGCTACGGCGAGACCTCGAAGATGCTCGCCGAGGCCGCGATGAGCCTCGCCCTGGACGACTTGCCCGCCACCTCGGGTCAGGTGACCACGGCCGTGGCGATGGGCGACGCGCTGACGAAACGGCTGCGCGCGGCCGGGATCACCTTCCGGGTGGCCGACACCCGCTAGCCCGGCCCGGTCACCGGGGGTGGCGCCGGGCACGCGCCACAGGCACGGCCGGGCCCGGTTCCCGCAGGCACGGCCGGGCCCGGTTCCGCGCCGGTCGGTGTGCCGCGGCGCCCCTTGGGCGGATGAGGGGCCGGTCAGGGGCGTCCGGCCGTGAGCTCGGACAGGGCCCTGCGGCACAGGGAGTCCGCGTGCCGGGTGGTCTCCGGGAGGCGGTACCGGGGCGTCAGGGCCAGGGTGTGGGCCACCGCGTTGGGAAGGGTGACCCGGTGGCCGACCGACACGTACACGGGTTTGACCCCGGGCCGGGTGCGCAGCGCGGCGCCGACCTGTTCCGAGTCCGCGAGCAGCGGGGACCACGCCCCGCGCGTGGGAGGCGGTTCCTCGTACGTGAACGTGAACGGGTTCTTCGCGACACCGATCGTGGGGAGCCCGGTGAGGACACCGAGATGGCTGGCGAGCCCGAAGCGGCGGGGATGGGCGAGCCCGTAACCGTCACAGACGACGATCCCCGGGTCGACGCTCAGCGCCTCCAGGGCGGCGAGCACGGTCGGGATCTCACGGAACGCGAGGAGTCCGGAGACGTACGGGAAGGACACCGTGCCGACGGCGGTGGCCTCTTCGACCACCTCCAGGGTGACGCGGTCGAGGACGACCGCCGCGGCGACGACGAGGTCGCGGCTGTCGTCGTACGCCACGTCCACGCCGGTGGCGTGTCCGGTGCCGGGAGGCGGTCCCGGTTCGTCCAGGACGACGCGGGCGCGCAGTTCGTCCTGGACGGCGCGCGCCCGGTCCTCGGTGACGGGCCAGTCGTCGGGCGGCGGCGGGGCCGGTACGGGGGTGGGGTGCGGTACGGGGTGCGGTGCGGGCTTCATGGTGACGCCGAGGGTAGTGCGGGGCGCCTCCGCGCGGCTGGCGTCACCCTGATTCGCCGTGCCGTCCCGGGCGGGCGACGGCACCGGCACCGGCACCGGCACCGTGCGGGTCCGCAAGTCCTGCCATACGTCCTGCCGGGTCCTCCGCGCCGGGAACCCCTCGGCCGTTCGGGACGGCGGGGATGGGTAGGGTCGGGGTGTGTTCGTGCTGGAGTTGACCTATACCGTGCCCGTCGACGCTGTGGACGTGGCCCTGGACGCCCATATCCGCTGGCTGGACGAGCAGTACGCGGCAGGCGTGTTCCTCGCGTCCGGGCGGAAGAATCCCCGGGACGGCGGGGTGATCCTGGCGGTCGGTGACGACCGCGCGCGGATCGAGACGGTCGTCGCGGCCGACCCGTATGTGACGGCCGGGTTCTGCGCGTACCGGATCACGGAGTTCGCGATGACGAAGACCGTGCCCGAGCTGGCCGCCTATCAGGAGCCCCAGCGGCCCTGACGTACGCCGGGCCACGGCCGGTCAGCGGGTGAGCCGGGCCACCCGGCCCTTCTCACCGGATGCCCAGCAGCCGCCGTCCGGGGCGCAGTCGACGGTGTCGTAGGAGCCGGTGTCCATCGGCCGCCAGGTCCGGCCGCCGTCCGTGGTGAGGTCGGTGCCGGTCGGGCCGACCGCGAGCGCGGTGTGCCGGGAGCCGACGCGGTGCGCCCACGGGGCGGGCAGCCAGACGGCGCCCGAGCGGTACGCGGGCGGGGGACGGTCCGCCGGCCGCCAGGAACGTCCGCCGTCCCGGGTCGTCGCCGCGGCGTCCGGGGAGGGCTGACCGGTGCGGTAGTCGCCGCCGACGGCGATGCCTTGGGCGCGGTCGCGGTCACGGTCCCTGCCGCGGTCACGGTCGCGCTCCCTGTCGCTGCTGTCGCTGTCGCTGTCTCGGAAGGCGAGCGCGAACACCCCGCGCGCGGGATCGCCCGCCGGGAGGGACAGTTCCGTGGCCCGCCAGGTGTGGCCACGGTCCGTGGAACGCAGCACCCGCGCGCGTGCGCCGCCGCCCGTCGCCAGCCACACGTCCCGGGAGCCGGAGGTGACCAGGCACTGGCCACTGGCCGCGAACCCCGCCTCCCCGGGCAGGGCGGGCGGCATGCCCGCGTCGGGCAGCACCCGCCAGGAGCGTCCGCCGTCCCGGGTGGACACGATGCGGTACTTGCCGTCGACCGGGTCGCTCATCGCCAGTCCGCGGCGGTCGTCGAAGAACGCCACGCAGTCGTAGAAGGCTCGGGGGTCGGTGTTGCGGAAGACCTCCGTCCAGGTGGCGCCGCCGTCCTCGGTGCGCAGCATCCGGGACGCCTCGCCCTCACCGATCGCGAGGACCACCGCCCGACGGGCGTCGAACGCCTCGATGTCACGGAACTCCAGGTCGGCCGTCCCGGGCGGGGACACCGTCCGCCAGTGCGCACCGCCGTCGGTGGTGCGCAGCACGGTGCCCCGGGAGCCCGCCGCCCACGCGGTGCGCCGGTCCACGGCCGCGAGCCCCCGCAGCCGGACGGTGACACCGCTGTCCTGGGAGCGCCAGCCGGGCGGACGCGGCTGACCGGTGCCCAGGGTGTCGGCGGCCTCGGACTCGGACACGGACACGGTGGGGACCGGGGCCGGGGTCCGGGGAGCGGGGGCTTCCGAGGCGTGCGCGGGGACGGCCGACGCCAGAGCGGTGAGGGCCACCGCGAGCAGCCGGGCGGTGCGGCGGGCGGCGCTGGGGCGGCGGCCCGCCGGGTCTGTGCCGGGGCCGGTGGAGATGACGTGGCCGTGGCCGTGGCCGTGGCCGTCGCTGTGGCTGTGGCTGTGGACGGTGTCGGTACCGGTGTCGTGCTTCCGGGTCGTCGGGACCGTACGCCTCTTGTTCCCCAAGCGCCTCATGGCGGGCGAAGCTAGTGCCTGGGGCGGAGGCCGTCCAGAGGGCCCGCGCCGGGCCGAACCTCCCCCCGGGCGGCGGGAGAAGGGGTCCGCAGGTGTCCGGAGTCCCACGAGCGGGCAGCCGTGACAGAGGTCACTCACCGTTCGGGTCACGGATCGGGGCGCTCCGGCGTCTCTTCTGATGTCCGGGGATTCAGTGGGGCCGACCGTGCCACTGGGCCGACAGCCGTCGCCGTCACGAGGGAGCAGGCGTTGTCCATCGTCATCGAGCAAGCCGTGGAGGCGCGCTTGGTCGCCGCCGCGCCGCGCATGGCCACCATCCCGGCCGTTCTGCGGTACGAGCAGGACGACCCCTTCGCGGTCCGTATGACCTTCCCCGCGCCCTCGACGCTGGAAGGCGTCGATGTGTGCTGGACGTTCGCGCGGGAGCTGCTCGCCGCCGGGATGGAGGAGGCCGTCGGCCAGGGCGATGTACGGGTCCGGCCGTACGGGTTCGACCGTACGGTGATGGAGTTCCACGCGCCCGAGGGCACCGCAATCGTGCATGTCCGCAGTGGTGAGCTGCGCCGGTTCCTGGAGCGGACCGACGCGGCGGTGCCCACGGGGCGCGAGTCGCTGTACCTCGATCTGGACCAGGACCTCGCGGATCTGATGCGCGACGCATGAGCCCGGGGGCGGGCGGGGCTGGGGGTGCTCCTCCTTGGCCCACTGTTCCTGTGTGGGCCTTGTCGGGCGCCCCCAGGGTCCCCTGTGCTGGGCGCGATTGTTCCCGTGCGGGTCGTTCGGTGGTTTTGCGCGGTTCCTCGCGCCCCTGAGGTTCCTTGTGCTGGGCGTACTTGTTCCTGTTGAGGTTGCTCGGGGGTGCGCAGTTCCTCGCGCCCCTGGGTACTCGGTTCTGGGCGCACTTGTTCCCGTGCGGGTCGCTCGTGGGTGCGCGGTTCCTCGCGCCCCTGAGGTTCCCTGTGCTGGGCCTACTTGTTCCTGCTGAGGTCGCTCGGGGGTGCGCAGTTCCCCGCGCCCCTGGGTACTCGGTTCTGGGCGTAGTTGTTCACGCGCGGGTCGCTCGGTGGATTTGCGCGGTTCCTCGCGCCCCTGAGGTTCCCTGTGCTGGGCCTACTTGTTCCTGTGCGGTCGCTCGGGGGTGCGTAGTTCCTCGCGCCCCTGGGTACTCGGTTCTGGGCGTAGTTGTTCCCGTGCGGGTCGCTGGTGACGAGAACGGGCCGGGCTCTGGTCGAGCGCGGCCCGGGTCTCGTTCGGTCAGCGTTGGGGGGTCGGCTCGCGGAGTCGGGGGCCGGAGACCGGGCCGCCGGAGAGGGTGGCCGCCTCCGCCAGTGCGGCTCTGCGGAAGGTTCTGCTGCGGCCCGCGCAGTCCGCGCAGATCGCCGGAGCGCCCTCCGCGGACGGATCACGGTCCATCTCCGCCGCGATGTACGAGTGGTCGCAGCGGTGGCAGCGGACCCGGGCCTGCCAGATGTCGTCGACCTCGTCGCGCGGGTCGTGGGCCCGGCGGAGCACCGGGGAGCGGGTGGTGCGGGTGGCGAGCCAGTAGAGGCCGACGCTCAGGACCAGGGTCACCGGTGACGACCAGGTCGTGCCGAAGGTCCCCGTGAACTCCAGGACGAGGATGCCCGTCAGGGACGAGATCATCCACACCACCGCGCCCGGCGCGAACGTGGCGACCCGCCCCGGCCGGAACTCCGGCAGCCCGTCCCGGTCGCCGTCACGGTGCAGCGCAAGATGCGTCAGCATGATGCCGACCCAGGCGACGACGAACGCGCCCTGCCAGGCCAGCGCGGTGAGCACATAGCTCAGTACGTCGGTGAGCATGATCAGATACGTCACGACGCTCGCCACCGCGAGAGCCGCCACTCGTGGCACCCGGATGTGGAAGAGCCGGGCGACCACGGCCTCCACATTGGTGGACGCCACGTAGTAGTTGGCGGTGTTGATACGGGACTGGGTCAGCCAGACGACCCCGAGTCCCCACACGCCCATCAGCGCGACGATGGTGTCACCGATGGCCGTCTCTGTCGGCATCCCGGCGGCGCCCGCCGCGAGGACCAGGAAGATACCGATCAGGCCGTTGACGAAGTACACGAAGAAGTAGAACACCGGGCCGAAGGTGACGACGCTGTGGAAGCCCGCGTCCTTCGGCTTGCCGAACCGGCCGAAGTCGACGGTGTACATCATGAAGACGAAGACGCCCATGTAGACGAAGAAGGCGTACAGCCAGCCCGGGGCACCGAGGTCCGGGACGAGGTCCGGGGTGTGGGTGAACCAGCCGGACGGCTTGTACTCCCGCGCGGCGAGGATCACGGCGATGATGAGGCCGGTCCAGTACAGCGGCAGCAGCGCCCCGTTGAACTTGTCGAGCCAGCGGCGTACCCCGCCGACGGCCATGGGCACATTGGTGAGGATCGAGACCGCGTACCAGAACTCGATGCTCAGCGCCCCGGTGTACGCGTGCAGGGCGTGCGCGATCACCGAGCCCTCGAAGACGGCGTAGTAGATCGCGGTCGCGGCGAGCACGAGCGGCGCGAGCACCGAACCGATGTACCCGAAGACGCGCTGCGAGAGCAGGGCCACGGTCAGCCCGGTGCGGGCCGCGTATCGCGAGAAGACGTAGTTGACCGTGCCGAACACGGCGACCGCGAGCAGGATGCCGATCAGGGTGTCGACGGTCCCCACGGTCACGGCCAGGGTCGCGGCGGTGACCAGGTAGAACATGCCACTGACGAGCGCGTACCAGGCCATGGTCAGCGAGAGCCGGCCGCTGCGCCAGGTCAGCGGGACGATATGCGTGGAGTAGTCCTCGTTGGCGGCCTCCTTGACGACGCGGGGGTCATCGGTGAAGGAGACGTCCAGTGGTACGGGGGCGGAGACATCCGGGCGTGGAGCGGTCACGGGAAGTCCTAGGGAACGGCCGCCTGGGGGGAGAGCGGGGCGGGGGCGCCGTACGACGCGTCCCCGCACCGGGGCGGACACCGCGCGGAACGGGAAGCGCGGGGCGGGCCCGGTGGTGCGGGCTGCGGACGGGTGACGACGCGGGGGCTGCTTGGTCGGCCCCGAGGCTTCCGGCGGGATGACCTCGTCCGGTCAAGGTGTGCGCCGCCACCCCGCCTTGTCAACGGTTCGACCGAAGAAGTGAGCTCACGCAACGAAAAACATGGGTCAATCGGTCAAGTTACTACGGATTTCGTCGCACCTGATGCAGCCGTGTGCCCAGTACGAGGGTCAGCGCGACCAGGGCGGCGGGCAGCACGGCGGCGGTGATCGGCGCGTACCGCAGCAGGAGCGCTCCGGCGAGTGCGCCGACCACCAGGGCGAGCAGCACCGCCAGCCGGCGCGGGACGTGCCGGGCGGACCCGTGCGCGGCGGACTCGGCGATCGATGTGAGGGTGCCCGTGACGAAGGTGGTGGTGATCCCGGCGAGCGCGACCCGCCGCGCGCACGCGGTCTGCACCCCCATGGCGAGCGCCGACAGGGCGACGAGCGCCACGTCCCACTCCTCGGACGGCTCGGCGTCCACGGCGGCCCAGCCCGCGAGGAACGCCACCTGGCAGAGCAGACCGACCGTCAGGGTCAGGGTGATCCGCCGGGGCCACAGGGCGCCCGCCGGAAGGTCGCGGGTCACCCGGAACGCCAGCACCAGCCCGGCGGCGAAGGCGAGGGTGGCCGCCGCCGCGCGGGCCACATGCAGATCGGCGCCGTGCGAGCCCGCGATCCCGAGCAGGACGAGATTGCCGGTCATGTTCGCGGTGAAGACTCCGCCGAGACCGAGGTAGGCCAGGGCGTCGGTGGCCCCCGCCGCCACGGTGAGCAGCAGCGCGAGCGCGTCGGCGAGCCGCTGCCGTCCGGCGGTGGCGGGCAGCACGGACGCGGTGTCCGGGACGGTGCCCGGTGCCGTTCCCTGCGCTGCGTCCGGCCCCGCGTCCGGTCCGGAGCCCTCGGGGGCGGACCCCGAGGAATCGTCGCGGCTGTCGACCCCGGCAGATCCCGTGGGGCCCGTGGGGTCTTCGGGGTTCCTGGGACCGGCGGCGTCGGCGTGGTCCTGGGGGCCGGGGAGGTCGTCGGGGGGACCGCTCGGCTGGTTTCGCATCATGCCGTTCCTCGGGTTTCGGGGCCCGTACCCCCGGCGCGCTGGCGGCCGAAGGGGTTGACATACGGGAAAAGGTGCCCAAACAATAAGCCCACTTGGTCGGACCATCTGACTATCTCGGCCCACCGGCAGGGCCACCCGCACCCGAAGGCACGCACTCCATGGCGCACACCGATCCCGAGACCCGCGTCCGTGAACTGGGTCTCGTCATCCCCGACTTCGCCGCCCGGCCGTACTACGGCACGGACTACGGGTCGATGAAGCCCCACCACATCACCGGAAACCTGCTCTTCCTGGGCGGCCACACCGCCGACGACGCGGACGGCAACGTCCGCAACCCGGGCCGCCTCGGCGCCGATGTGACCGTCGAGCAGGGTTACGAGGCCGCCCGGCTGACCGCCCTGAACTGCCTCGGCGGCATCCGGCTCGCCCTCGGCTCGCTCAACCGGGTGCACTCCCTAGTACGCTCGCTGTGCTTCGTCGTCAGCACCCCGGAGTTCGAGGACGTGCACAAGGTGTCCTCGGGCGCGACGGACCTCTTCCGGGACGTGTTCGGCCCCGAAGCGGGGCTCGGCGGACGCGCCACCATCGGGGTGATGAGCCTCGCCCGCCGGAGCTGCTTCGAGAACTGGCTCACCGTCGAGATCGACGGCTGACCCACCCGGGACGGCGGTCGCGCGCACCGCCCGGCCGGCGCGCGCGGCCGTGCCGCACGGCACCCGTCCACCGCCCGGCGGCCGGGCCCACCCGGACCGCCGCCCCGCCCGAAAGGCCCATCGGTGACCGTCGACTGGACCCTGATCGCCCCCGAGGCAGCCCTCGGACCCGACCGGCTCGCCGGACGCCTCCAAGGGCTCATCGAGGAGGGTCGGCTGCCCGCCGGCACCCGAATCCCCGCCGAGCGCGAACTCGCCGAGCAGCTGCGGATCTCCCGGGCCTCCGTCCGCGAGGCACTGCGCGAACTGGAGCTGCGCGGACTCGTCGACCGCAAGCCGGGCCGGGGCACGATCGTCACCGGCACCACCCGGCCCGATCTGCACGCCCGTCAGCTCGGGGACATGGACGAGGCGGCACGGCTGGTGCACGAGGTCATGGACCTGCGCTCGGCCGTCGAACCGCCCGTCGCCGCGCGGGCCGCGCTGCGTGCCACCGAGAGCGATCTCCAGCACCTCGCCGGACTGCTGTCGCAGGCCGAGCTGGAGCGCGGACGCGACAATCTGGCCGCCCTCATCGAACTCGACGGCGCCTTCCACGTCGCCGTCGCCCGGGCCACCCACAACCCGATGCTGACCCGGCTCCTCGAAGCCACCAACGAGTGGGTCGGACCCTCCCGTGACCCGCAGTACCAGTCCACGGAACGCCTGGTCGCCTCACTGCGCGGGCACCGCCGTATCCTCGCCGCGCTGATCAGCCACGACAGCGAGGCGGCGGCCGAGGCGATGGCCGACCACCTCAGCGAGGTCCAGGGCATGATCATCGACAGTCTGGGGCGGGGCACCCACGACACCGCGGAACCGCGACCCTGACCTCGCCGCACCTCAGCCCACCCTCTTCTCCCCCGCGCGAACGCCGTCCCGTGCCGGTGCCGCCGCAGCAAGGAAGGCCGCCGTCATGAACGCCGTACCGCCCGCCCAGCCCGCCTCCGCCGCCGCGCCCTTCGCCTTGGCCGCCCCGCACGCCCTGGCCACCGGGGCCGGGGACGCCGTCCGGGCGGCGGGCGGCAACGCCGTCGACGCCGCGCTCGCCGCTGCCATCGCGCTCACGGTCGTCTATCCGCACCAGTGCGCGGTCGGCGGCGACCTGATCGCCCTGGTCGCGCTGCCCGACGGACGGACCCTCACCGTCAACGGCAGCGGAGCCGCCGCGGCCGGAGCCGACCCCGGGGCCTTCAGCGGCCCCCTGATGCCGGTCACCGGCGCGCGGACCGTGACCGTCCCGGGCGTCGTCGCGGGCTGGGCGACCCTGCACGAGCTCGCCGGACGGCTCCCGTGGGCGCGGCTGTTCGACGCGGCCGTCACCTACGCCCGGGACGGTGTGCCGACCGCGCCCGGGGTCGCGACCGCACTGCGCCAGGAGGCGCCGCTGCTGCTCGGGGACCCGGGGATGCGCGAGGTGTTCTTCCCGGACGGCGTCCCGCTCGCCACCGGTGCGGTGCTCCGTCAGCCCGCCCTCGCCCGTTCCCTGGCTCTGCTCGCCGAGCGGGGCCCGAAGGCCCTGTACGACGGGGAGTTGGGCGCGGGTCTGGTGGAACTGCTGCGGTCCCTGGGGTCGCCGCTCACCAGGGACGACCTGGCCCGGCACACCACCGAGGTCACGGAGCCGCTGGGCACGGTGTTCCGGGGCGAGGAATACCTCACCGCCCCGCCCAACTCGCAGGGCCTGCACCTGCTCCAGGCCCTCGCCCTGGTGGAACGTATGCCGCGCGACGCCGAACTGCTCGGCGCGGACGCATCGTTGTTGGCGCGGATCTTCGACGCGATCACCCAGGACCGGGACAGCCATCTCGCGGACCCCCGCCAGGTGGACGTCCCCGTCGCAGAGTTGCTCGGGGCGGCCCATCTCGACACGGTCGCCGAACGGGTTCTCGGCGGTGAGCGGGCGCTGGGCGGTGAGCGGACCGCGTCCGTGCCCGGTGCCGCCCGGCGGGCACAGGCCGCGCGGCCCAGCGGGGACACCGTCGCGGTGGTCGCGGCCGACGCCGAGGGGTACGCGGTGTCGCTGATCCAGAGCCTCTTCCACAGCTTCGGGTCCGGCATCCTCGACCCGGGGAGCGGAATCGTGCTGCACAACCGGGGGTCGTTCTTCGACCTGGCGCCCGGCGCCCCCAACCGGCTCGCCGGGGGGCGGCGTCCGGCGCACACCCTGATGCCGGTACTGACCCGGCGGGACGGGGTGATCAGCGGCGCCCACGGCACGATGGGCGGCAAGGCTCAGCCGCAGATCCATACGCATCTCGCGCTGCGGCTCACCGCGGGGGACGATCCGGTGCGGGCGCTGGGCCGGCCCCGGTGGGTGATCGGCGGGCTAGGGGTGGACGAGCCCGCCGGGGTGGCCTCGGTGGAGGGATCGGTGCCCGCGGAGGCGCTTTCCGCGCTGGTCGGGGCGGGGTACCGGGCGGAGGTCCTTGCCGAGTTGGACGAGCAGGTGGGGCACGGGCAGGTGGTGCGGCGGCGGGAGGACGGCGGGTTCGACGCGGGGACCGATCCTCGGAGTGACGGGGCGGTGGCCGTGCGGCGGGCCTGACGCCTTCGCTTGCGCCTCCGGGTGCTGCCTCCTGCTGTTGTCCGCCGGGTGCGGGTCAGTCCTCGTTTTTGCGCAGTTCCCCGCGGGGCGCCTTCGCTTGCGCCTCCCGGTGCTGCCTCCTGCTGTTGTCCGCCGGGTGCGGGTCGTTCTCGCTTTTGCGCAGTTCCCCGCGCCCCTTCGGGGGCGCTGCCTTGCTGGGGCTTGCTCCTCGGGTGCGGGTTGTCCTCGTCTTTTGCGCAGTTCCCCGCGCCCCCTGGCGGGGCGCTGCCTGGTACCGCTCGCTTCTCGGGTGCGGGTCGTTCTCGTTTTTGCGCAGTTCCCCGCGCCCCTTTGGGGGCGCTGCGCGGTACGGCTCGATCCTCGGGTGCCCCGCGCCCCTTTGGGGGCGGTGACCGGCTGGGGGGCTCTGCTGTGGGGCTGGTCAGGGGTGGGGGAAGAGGGTGTTGGCCTCTTTGTAGGGCATGGCCCCGGTGAGGGCTTCGTAGGTGCCGGTGGTGAGGGCCTCTCGGGCTGCTGACCGGACGAACGAGTGGGCCGCGCGGGCCAGTCCGGAGCCCAGGGTGACGCGGGCCACGCCGAGTGCGGCCAGTTCCGGGACGGTCGGCAGGCCCGGTCCGGCCAGGATGTTGAGGGGGCCGTCCACACCGTCGGCCAGGGCACGGATCTCGTCGGGGTCGCGGACCCCGGGGACGAAGATCCCGTCCGCGCCCGCCGCGAGGTACGCGGCGGCCCGCTCCAGGGTGCGGGCGAGCCGGGTGGCCGGATCGCCGACCGACTTCCAGTACGTGTCCACCCGGGCGTTGACGAACAGCGGCACGCCCTGCGCGTCGGCCGCGCCACGGGCGACGCGCAGCCGGGCGGCCTGGTCCCCCACCGGACGCAGCGGGGTGGCGGCGTCCCGCTCCGGGTCCCCGTACAGGGCGTCCTCGATGTTGACGCCGACCGCACCGGCGGCGAGCACGATCTGGACCGTGGCGGCGATGTCCGGGGTCTCGTCGGCGTAGCCCGCCTCGATGTCGGCGGTGACCGGTACGTCGACGGCCGCCGCGATCCGTGCCACCGCGTCGAGCGCGCGGTCCCGGTCGAGCCGCTCACCGTCGGGGAGACCCAGTTCCCAGGCGATCCCCGCGCTGGTGGTGGCGACCGCCAGGGCGCCAGCGGCCACGATGAGCCGGGCGCTCGCGGGGTCCCAGGCGTTGGGCAGCACCAGCGGGCGGCCCGGCACATGCAGGGCGCGCAAGGCACGGGCCTGCGCCACCGGGTCGACGGCGTCCACGGGCGGCTTTGTCTCGTACGTCATGGCGGCCACTCAAGCACGCGGGGGGCGCGGGCGCGGGGACCGGCTCAGCCGCTGGTCGCGGCACCGCCCGCGACCACCGTCGTCGTCGTGACGATGAGCGCCGTGCGCAGCTCCTGGATCACCTTGCGCAGCGCCGGGGCCGCCGCGCCGCTGCGGGCCGTGAGGGCCTCGGCGCGGGCCTTGTGGGCGCGGTACTCCTTGGCGGAGGCGAGGGTGCGGACCTCGCCCGCGACGGCGAGGGCGACCAGTGCGGCGTCACGGGCGGGAACGTCCTCGACGGGTGCCGTGCCGACGAGCACACAGCGGGCATCGTCCCGCAGGGCGTCCACGACGGCGGGCCGTTCCAGGGTGTGGTCGACCGAGGGGAAGACCCCGAGGACGCGTTTGCGGTCGACCCCCAGATGACCTTCGGCGACAAGCTGTTCACGAACGGCGTCAAGGGTGACGCGGGCGCGCGAGCCGACCCAGGACTTCCACTTGCGGGGCGCCGACTCGCCGATCAGTTCCAGCAGCCCGTCGAGGACGGTGTCCCCGGCGCGGGCGTCCGGGTCGACCGGCCGGACGACCCCCTCGTCGTCGACCAGCAGCCCGCGCTGCGCCAGCTCCGTGAGGGCTCCCGCTCTGACCAGGTAGTGCAGCTGACTGGCACCGGTGATCTTGAGCCGGGTGGTGTCCCACGACAGCAGATAGAGCCGGGCAGGCAATGAGAGCGGGCCGAACGGCACGGAGTTCCTCCAGGGCGGCGTGGAGAGGGAGGGGCCGCCCAGCGCCACGATAAACGCTTGACTTCCCGTGGGCCGATTTCTACGGTGGAGAGGCACTGCCACCGTTGATGGGAGAAGGACGTTGCTCTACTGAGGTCCCGGGACACCGCGTCACACAGTCCGGTCCGATCCGCTGTGTGCGAAGTGTGCGACCTCGGTGCACGAGCCGTCCGCCCGTACGGGGCAGTCCGGTCCGCCTTTCCGGCGGCGGCCTCCCGCGTTCCCCGCTGAACGCCCCCGTCACGGCGCGCCCCGCCTCCGGCCGTCCGGTCCCCGCTTCCCGGTGTCTCCACTCGTCGCCCTGACCATGACGAGCGACCAGGAGGCCGCATGTCTACTCCGAATCCTTCCCGCAGCGCTTCCCTCACCCTGACCTCGCTGTCCTTCGCCTGGCCCGACGGCACGCCGGTCTTCGACGACCTGCACACCGCCTTCGGTCCGGGACGGACCGGCCTGATCGGGCTGAACGGCTCGGGGAAGTCCACCCTGCTCCGACTGATCGCCGGTGAACTCACGCCCGTCGAGGGCTCCGTGCTCACCGCCGGTGACATCGGGTATCTGCCCCAGGACGTCACGCTCGACACCGCGCTGCGGGTGGACGAGGTGCTGGGGATCGCCGCGACCAGAGCCGCGCTGCTCGCCATCGAGGCGGGTGACGCCGCCGAGGAGCACTTCGCGGCTGTCGGTGACGACTGGGACGTGGAGGAGCGGGCGCTCGCCACGCTCGCCGGTCTGGGGCTGGGGCACATCGGTCTCGACCGGACCATCGGCGAGGTGTCCGGTGGTGAGTCGGTGCTGCTGCGGCTGGCCGCGCTGCTGCTGGAACGGCCCGCCGTACTGCTGCTGGACGAGCCGACGAACAATCTCGACCTGGACGCCCGGCGGCGGCTGTACGCGGCCGTGCGGGCCTGGACGGGGGTGCTGGTCGTGGTCAGCCACGACCGTGAACTGCTGGACCTGGTCGATCAGGTCGCCGATCTGCGCGGCGGCGCGATCACCTGGTACGGCGGCAACTTCACCGCGTACGAGGAGGCGCTGGCCGTGGAACAGGAGGCGGCGGAGCGGATGGTCCGTGTCGCCCGGACCGATCTGCGCCGCCAGCAGCGCGAACTGGCCGACGCCCAGGTCAAGCTGGCCCGGCGCAAGCGGTACGGGCAGAAGATGTACGACACCAAGCGTGAGCCGAAGATCGTGATGAACGACCGCAAGCGCACCGCCCAGGTGTCGGCCGGCAAGCACCGCGTCATGCACGAGGACAGGCTCGCCGGGGCGAAGGAGCGTCTCGACGAGGCCGCCGGAGCCGTACGGTCGGACGACGAGATCCATGTCGATCTGCCGTACACGTCGGTGCCGCCGGGGCGCACCGTGCTGACCCTGCGGGAGCTGGAACTCCGGTACGGCTCCCGGGTGGACGGTGAGCTGTGGGTGCGCGGCCCGGAGCGGATCGCGCTGGTCGGCAGGAACGGGGCCGGGAAGTCGACGCTGCTGCGGACGATCGCCGGTGAGCTGTCGCCCGAGGCGGGTGAGGCGGTGGCACATGTGCCGCTGCGGTACCTGCCGCAGCGGGTGGATCTGCTGGACGAGGAGGCGACGGTCGCCGAGAACGTCGGGCGGTTCGCCCCGCAGGCCACCAACGCGCTGATCAGGAACCGGCTGGCCCGCTTCCTGTTCCGGGGTGCCCGTGCCGACCAGCGGGTGTCGACCCTGTCGGGCGGCGAACGGTTCCGGGCGGCACTGGCCTCGCTGATGCTGGCGGAACCCGCGCCGCAGCTGCTGATGCTGGACGAGCCGACGAACAATCTGGACATGGCCAGCGTCCGGCAGCTCACCAGCGCGCTGGAGTCGTACGAGGGGGCGCTGATCGTGGCGAGTCACGATCTGCCGTTCCTGGAGTCGCTGGGCATCACCCGCTGGCTGGAGCTGGACGGCGCACTGCGGGAGGTGACACCGCGCGACGTGGCGGGGCTCGGCTAGTCCGCGTCCCGGCGAACGGTGCCCGTCCAGGAAGGGGGACCAGGAAGGGGGACCGGAGGGGGAAGGGGCGCGGCGGGGGCGCGGGCCGGGTGTGCGGGGCGCGTCCGCGGGCAGGGGTACCACGCGAATCGGCCGTCGGTTGTGCCCGGGGGCTGTTTCCCGTCAGGTGGCCGGTTGCATGATGGCCGCCGTACGCGAGGGGGCCGTACCGGCCCCCTCCGCGCCCGTGCCCGTCGAGACGGAGAGCCGCCTGTGCCCAGCAAGAAGGCCCTGATCCGCCGTCCCGGTCCCCGGCTCGCCGAGGGGATCGTGACCCATGGCACGCGGGAGCCCGTCGACGTGGATCTCGCGGTCCGGCAGTGGGAGGAGTACGCGGCGGCGCTGGAGGCCCATGGGTGGGAGACGCTGGAGGTGGCGCCCGCCGACGACTGTCCGGACGCGGTGTTCGTGGAGGACACCGTCGTGGTGTTCCGCAATGTCGCCCTGATCGCGCGGCCCGGCGCCGAGTCCCGGCGAGCGGAGACCGCCGGGGTGGAGGAGGCCGTGGGGCGGCTGGGTGCCTCGGTGAACTGGGTGTGGGAGCCGGGCACGCTGGACGGCGGCGATGTGCTGAAGATCGGGGACACCCTGTACGCCGGGCGGGGCGGGCGGACCAACGCGGCGGGGGTCCAGCAGTTGCGGGCGGCGTTCGAGCCGCTGGGGGCCCGGGTCGTCGCGGTGCCGGTGGACCGGGTGCTGCATCTGAAGTCGGCGGTGACCGCGCTGCCGGACGGCACGGTGATCGGGTACGGACCGCTGGTCGACACGCCGAGCCTGTTCCCGGGTTTTCTGCCGGTGCCGGAGGAGTCCGGGGCGCATGTGGTGCTGCTCGGCGGGGCCCGGCTGCTGATGGCGGCGAGCGCGCCCCGGTCCGCCGGGCTGCTCGCCGGGCTGGGCTTCGAGCCCGTCCTGGTGGACATCAGCGAGTTCGAGAAGCTGGAAGGCTGTGTGACATGCCTCTCAGTGCGGTTGCGGGAGCTGTACAGCTGACCCGCATGGACCCGCTGGTGAATGGCCGGATTCGGATGTTTTCCACCACCCCGGCTGCGAGGTGCCTTTACGGCGGGTTTAACCTACGGGTTCGTAACCTACGGGTTCGTAGCCTACGTTGCCGTAGGTTGTCGTCCCCAGCACGTACTCCCCTCCCCAGGAGCCCCAGTGACGCTCACCTCTCCCCACCTCGGCACCTCGTCCACCTGGACGGATGCCCGGCTCCTCCATGCGCTGGAGGAAGTGGTCGAGCAGGAGCTGAACCGTCATCTGAAGGTCGCCAAGGACTGGATGCCGCACGAGTACGTGCCGTGGTCGGACGGCCGTAACTTCCCCGGCATCTTCGAGGACGGCGAGGCCTGGGGCAAGGAGCAGTCCAAGGTCACCGAGATCGGCCGGATCGCGCTCGTCGTCAACCTCCTCACCGAGGACAACCTCCCCAGCTACCACCACGAAATAGCTTCCCTGTTCGGCCGCGACGGCGCGTGGGGCACCTGGGTGCACCGCTGGACCGCCGAGGAGGGCCGCCACGGCATCGTGATGCGGGACTATCTGCTGGCGTCGCGGGCGGTGGACCCCGACAAGCTGGAGGCGTTCCGCATGTCGCACATGTCGGAGGGCTTCGAGTCGGACAACCGCCACTCGATGCTGCACTCCGTCGCGTACGTGGCCTTCCAGGAGCTGGCGACCCGGATCTCCCACCGCAACACCGGCCACCAGTCCGGTGACCCGGTGTGCGACCGGATGCTGGCGCGGATCGCGACCGACGAGAACCTGCACATGGTCTTCTACCGGAACCTGCTGAAGGCCGCGTTCGAGCTGGCGCCCGATCTGACGATGCAGGCCGTGCGCGACGTGGTCGTCGACTTCCGGATGCCCGGTCACGGCATCCCCGGCTTCGAGCGGGCCGCGGCGCAGATGGCGATCGGCGAGGTCTACAACATGCGCATCCACCATGACGACGTGCTCCAGCCGGTGCTCCGCTTCCTGAAGGTCATGGAGATCGACGGGCTGGGCCCCGACGGTCTGAAGGCCCAGGAAGAGCTCGGGCTCTACATGGGCGGTCTCGACGCGGAGGCGAGCAAGTTCGACGAGCGGCTGGCCGCCCGCAAGGCGCGGATGGCCGCCCGCAAGGGCTGACCGTACGACGGTGGGGGGCACGGGCCGCGGGCCGGTGCCCCCCACCGTCGTTCCCGCTGTCGACCCCGCCGGACCCCCGGATGAACAGCGCGTTGATCGTTTGTTTTTCGCCACCGTGCACGATCGGTGGCATGCAGATCGACAGTGACCTGGAGCAGGCTTCCGACTGGCAGGAGCGGGCGCTGTGCGCGCAGACCGGCTCCGAATTCTTCTTCCCGGAGCCCGGCAGCTCCGTACGCGAGGCCAAGCGCATCTGCCGGATGTGCGACATGCGCGAGGCGTGCCTGAGGTACGCGCTCGCCAACGACGAACGCTTCGGTGTGTGGGGCGGGCTCTCCGAGAAGGAGCGGCTGGACCTGCGCCGGGAGGCCGCCGCCTGACCGGCCCGGCCGGGGCGCGACGGGGTGCGGTGCCGGCGCGGGTTCAGTCCTGGCGGGCCGCGCTGCGGATCACCGCGAACCTCGCTCCGTAGGGGTCCGCGACCTTGGCGATCCGGCCGACGTCGGGCAGATCGGTGGGCGGCATCCGTACCTCACCGCCGAGCTCCTGGACCCGCGCCGCGACCGCGTCGGTGTCGGTGACCTCGATGTACGGCGTCCAGTAGGGGCCCGCCGCGATCTCCGCCGGGTCGGCGTCGACGGGCAGGAGACCGCCGAAGGTGCCGCTCTCGTCGGCCCCGGCGGGGCCCACGGTCGTGTACGTGCCGCCGCCGAAGGGGATGTCGGAGGTGTGCCAGCCGAAGACCCCGCCGTAGAACTCCTTGGCCGAGGCCACGTCCGGGGTGTACAGCTCCGTCCAGCACAGCGAGCCCGGCACGTCGACCAGGTCGAGGCCCTTGTTGGTACCGGGCTGCCAGATGCCGAAGCGGACACCCTCGGCGTCGCGGAGGAGCGCCATCCGGCCCTGCTCCATGACGTCCATCGGGGCGAACTCGACCGAGCCGCCGTGCTCCGAGGCCGCCGCGGCCGTCGCGTCGGCGTCGTCGCTGCGGAAGTAGACCGTCCAGCTCGGTGACCCCTGGTCCGCCGTGACGGTCATCCCGCCCGCGACGGTCCCGCCGTCGAGCTGGAACATGCCGTACCCGCCGGCCTCCGGACCCGCCGAGCGGAACGTCCAGCCGAACAGCGCCCCGTAGAAACCGAGGGCGCCGTCGAGGTCGGGGGTGCCGAGGTCGAGCCAGTTCGGGGCGCCGTGGACGTAGGGGATGGTGAGCATGATGCCCTCCTCCTGGGACCCCGGCCGGTCGCGGACCGCCGCTCCGTCCCGGTCCCGGGTACTGGGTGCCGGGCCCCGGGCACGGGCCGCGGGGCCCCCGGTCGTCCTTCCCCACCGAGTGTTCCACCACGGCCCGCCGCCCGCCGCCGGAGCGGAGGGACGCGGCCGGTGACCGGCGGCGGTCAGCCGACGACGAGCGTGCCCAGCATGGACGGATGGATCGTGCAGGTGTACGGATAGCTGCCGCGTTCGCCGGGCGCGGTGAACGTGGCGGTGGCGCCCGGCGCGATGTCACCGGTGTCGAAGGCGTCGCCCCCGGCGGCGGTGACGGTATGGGTCACCGAGTCCTCGTTGGTCACGGTGACGCGCCCGCCCGGGGCCACGGGAAGATCGGCGGGGACGAACGCGAAGTCCCGGATCACCAGGGCGGCCCGCGTGGAGCCGGACGGCCCGGTGGCCGAGGGCGTCGCGGACGACGGGGTACTTCCGCCGCCCCCGCCGCCCGAGCACGCGGCCAGCGGCAGGCACAGCACGGCGAGCACGGCCACGGCGGCGCGGGCCCGGGACCGGCGGGTCGGCCGGTGGCGCGGTGACCTGACATCCATACGGGCTCCGGGGTCCGGCCGCGTCCTCGGCGGCGTGCGCGCCCCGGGCACGGGGCCGTCGGCCTCACTAGAGCGCGCGGCGACACGGAGGGCCACCGGGCACAGCCGTCCGGATGACGCCCCGCGCACACCGTTCGGGTGAGCTGATTCCGGACATCCCCGTACCTCCCGCCCCGGTGAGGGATCAGACACCGACCGTGGCGGCGGGAGCGCGCGCGGCGAGAAGAAGGTCCTCGTAGGTGTGATGGCGGCGGGTGGTGGTGCGGTGGTGCAGCAGCCCGGCGGCGCGCGTGTGGTCCCCCGTGTCGACGAGGGCGCGGGCGAGGGTGTCCTGGACGATCTCGCGCTCGACCCGCACCCCGCCGATACGCTCCACCCCCTCACCCAGACCGCTCAGCAGCTCCACCGCCACCCCGGGACGCCCGGCGGTGATCTCCGCCAGCGCCCGTACGACGGGGGCGAGGACCTCGCGGTAGTCGGCGCGCTCGTCGGCGGCGGCCCGGCGGGCCAGGACGTACAGATCGTCGGTGGCGGCCTCCACGGCCAGGGCCAGGGCGAGATTGAAGGTATGGAAGACCTCGGCCGTCCCGCCCGGCGCGGCGAGCAGCTCCCGCACATGGTCCAGGTCGCTCCGGCCCGCCGGTGCCTGTCCGGCCAGGAGCAGGCGCCAGTTCGTCGCGGCTCTCATACCGACGTCCGTGCGGGCCAGTGCCGTGTCCGCGCGTCGGCGCGCGTCCGGGAAGTCGCCGCAGGCGAGGGACTGGAGTGCGGCATGCCAGTTGAGATGCCGTGACTGCGCCGCGTGCGGGTCGGCGCGCAGCCACTCGTCCAGGAAACCGGCGCCGTCGGGACCCGCCCCCAGCTCGTGCTCGGCGTGCGCGAGGGCGTGCGCTGCCACGCCCGAGCGGGGGTGGAGGGCCAGGGCCCGCCCGGCCAGTCCGTGCGCCTCCCGTACCCGGCCCTGCTCCGCCCGGGCCGCCGCCAGCCGGCCCGTCCACGACCAGCTCTCCGGACCGGCCAGCGCCGCGTGCTCCTCCACGAGGGCATCGCCGTGCGCACGGTAGGCGTCGTCCCCGCACGAGGAGAACGCGCCCAGCATGAGACCGGCGAGCTCGTCGGCGGGCCAGCGTGCGAAGTGTCCCACCAGGTGATCGGCCGTCAGCCGGTACTGCCGGTGGGTGTGGAGGAACACCCCGTACACCAGGCTCGCCTCCCGCTCACCGGCGGCCTGCGCGTCCCGGTGGGCGATCACCAGCTGCTCCTTGAGCACCGCTTCGTCCCACCGGTCACCGGTCACCAGCGCCAGCAGCGCCCGCGCCACCCCGTGGTCCGGCTCCGAGCCGACCCACTGGCGCAGCAGCGGCAGCGTCCGCCCGCTGAGGGACAGCAGCGCCTCCACCGCCCGCTCGCCCAGCGCGGCAGTCTCCGCTTCCCCGCTCACCGCCGCCGCGCCGGTCACCGGCCGCTCACCGGACCGTTCACACACTCGGTCGGAAGTCGACGGTGCAGACGACGCCGCTGTTGCCGCACTGGTTGCGCCGGAGGTCCAGCGGCAGACCGGTCTGATTGCCACCCCCCAGCCCGCTCCCGGCCGCGGTGACGCCCACGGCACGGGAATCGCCCTGGGTGACACAAGCGTTGCCGAAGACCGCGTTGCCGATCCCGATGATGCTCGCGTGAGCGGCGCCCGCCGGAACCAGTGCCACCCCGGCCACCGCTCCCAGCACCGCCGTCCGCACACCCACACGTCCCGCGCCACCGCGCGTACCTCGTGTCTCCACGCCCATCACGCCGCCTCCTTCGTCCGGGACCCTGTCCCGGTGCCGTACTGGTCACGACCGGCCGGACGGACCCGGCCACCGCACTTGCACCAACGAGTCGGCCCCCGCCCCGACACGCGGAGATCGCCCGGACCCCGTCAACGCGGCGGGGGCGCTCACGCGGACGGGGGCGGCGGCCCGCTGCCGGGCCGCCGCCCCCGTCCGGGGTACCGGATCAGAACTGCCAGAGCAGCACCGAACGCAGCTCCAGCCGCTCCGTGGCCGGGCGGCCGTGGGGACGGAGGTTCCACTCGCGTCCTGTGCAGTCGGCCTCGCTGTAGACGGTCGCCCAGGCGTCCGTGTCGTTCCACGGGGCGACGGCGGGCGAGGAGGCGTCCGGGTCGGCGACCTCGGGCAGCGTCACACACTCCCCGCTCGGCGGGTCCTGGAGCACAGCCGTCCGCAACTGCCCGTCCAGCCCGTGGTACTTGTACGCGAACTGCCCGGTCGCCGCGGCGGCGGTGCCCGACAGGGTGAACAGGAAGGCGAGGGACGCGGCGACGGCGGTCGCGGCGGAGGTACGGAGACGCACGGTGAGGGTGATCCTTTCCCCGGAGCTGCACTGGAACGAAGATCACCTTACGCGTCACCCAGCGTGCCCAAACGATTCTCCACAGCAACCGAACCCACGGTTCATCCCAAAGGACCGAACACCCGAATCGCCGAGGACCACGCACCCCCACGAACAACCGGAACCCGGCAAACAACCACAGCCCCCACCACCGACCCGAAGGGGCGCGGGGAACTGCGCACCCACGGACAACCCGCACCGGAACAAGCGCGCCCACCCCCAAGGGCCCGGGCACGGCAACCGAAGACATCCCGCACAGGAAAGGGAGCCGAGAGAACCCCCCAACCCCCGCGCCCCGCCGCCTCAGTGGGGATGATGCGGCTCGTACCCCGGGATCGTCCCGTCCGGCTTCTTCACCAGGAACAGGCCCACCATGCCCATGTCCGAGTGGCTCTGCACATGGCAGTGGTACATCCAGGCGCCGGCGCCCACGCCCTCCCCCGCGACGATCTGGAAGCCGAACGAGTCGGCGGGCCCGCAGATCTTGTTGTCGATGACCTGGCTCGGGTCGTCGGGCCCGGTGAGCATGCCCGTGCGGTTGTCGGCCCAGCGATGTCCGTGCATATGGAACGTGTGGTAGTACTCGCCGTGGGTGATGACGATGAACTCGACCCGGTCACCGACGGTCGCCTCGAAGTCGGGGCCGCTGTGCGCGGGGCGGTTGTTGATGTTCATGTCGTTGAAGACGACGGTGTGGGTCGCGTCGGGGAGGATGTCGCCCTTCCTGCGGACGATCACCGGCCCGTACAGGCCCTTGCGGATGCCGCCGGTGCCGTGCTCGGTGCCCACCACATGGTCGTGGTAGTGCCAGTAACCCGCGCTGCCCGCCCGCCAGGTGCCGTCCTTGCGGCGGCCGGGCGTGTGGGTGCGCCAGGTGTAGGTCCGCTTGCCGCCCGGCGGGACATCGCTCTTGTTCATGGCGGTGCCGTCGCTGGTGATCTCGTAGTCGAGACCGTGCACATGCAGGCTGACGGCCACGTCCATCGTGTTCTCGAACTCGATGTGCACGGTGTCGCCCTCGTTGACCTCGACGAGCGGACCGGGCACGGACGCCTTGCCCTTCTCGAAGCCGTAGCCCATCCGTCCGTCGGACAGCTTCTCCGCGTACATCTTGATCCGCCGTACCGCTCCCCCGGCGGGCGCGGTACGCGGTGGGGCGGCGGCGGAACTCACCGGTATCGCCGCCGACATCGATGTCAGCCCGGTCGCGACCACCGCGCCCCCGGCGAGGAACCGTCTGCCGAACAGCCGTCTGCCGAAGCCGGGGACGGAGCGCCCGCCCCCGTCCGGCACAGGCCGCTCCGGAGCACCCACGAGGTCCGGACCCGGTGTGTCCGCCCGCTCCGGCACCCCGTCCGGCCTGCCGCCCGTCGCGTCGCGCATCGTCGAACCTCCCGCTCTCGTAAGGCGATCGGCCGGGGCGCGGCGCACCCCGGGAACGGCCACACCGTAACCGCGGAACGATCGTTTCTCCACTCCCAGGACAAAGTTCGGGTTTTTCCGGCGTTACCTATTGGCGAAGCCGCGAAAGAGGTCTAGCTTCGTCGGCGCTGTCGCTGGGATGGCAGAGGGGTGGTAAGCACATGCGGCTGACACCGCATCACAGGCACTCAGCCGTAACTGGGTTGAGCGGATCGAAGGGCGCGCCGACCGGACCGGTCCGCGCCGGGGCCGCGAGGAGGTCCCGCAGACGCTGGGCGGCTGTCCTGGTCACGGGCGCCGTCGTCTCCGGGGGGCTTTCGGGTCCCGCCGCCTCGGCGCGGCCGGACCCGGCACCGTCGCCGACAACGATGTCCCTGCCCTCACCGCCGGGCGGGGCCAAGGTACGGGTGCTGATCTACCACGGCTCGGCGTCCGGCGGTGAGGAGTCACCGGTCGTGAACGCGGGGATCGCGGCGATCGAACGGATCGGGCTGACCGGTCCGGCCGGGCAGCGGTTCGCGGTGACGGCGACCGGCGACCCGGCCGTCTTCACCGATGCCCGCCGGCTCGGCCGGTTCCACTCCGTGGTGTTCCTGACCGGGGGCGGCGATGTCCTCGACCCGGAGCAGGAGGCGGGCCTGGAGGCGTACATGGAGGCCGGCGGCGGCTTCCTCGGGGTGCATGACGCCGCGCGCGCCGAGCCGTACTCCGACTGGTTCACCGGGCTGATCGGGGCCCGTCCGGCGGACGGCGGACCGGTGTCCGCGCAGCGGGCGACCGTGGAGGTCGGGGACCGGGTCCATCCGGCGACCAAGGATCTCCCGGTGCGGTGGAAGCGGCCGGACACCTGGCTGAACTGGGAGAAGAACCCGTCCGGTCAGGTGCACACCCTGGCCCGGGTCCGGGAGTCGACGTACAAGCCGGGCGCGGGCGGCAACGGCTGGGACCATCCGGTGTCCTGGTGCCGGGACTACGACGGCGGGCGCTCCTTCTACACCGCGATGGGCGGCACCGCCGACGCGTGGGACGAGACCGACTTCCGTACCCATGTGCGGGGCGCGCTGCGGTGGACCAACCGGCAGGCGCGGGCCGACTGCAAGGCGTCGATCACCGCCAGCTACCGGGCGGAGCGGCTGACCAAGCCCAATCAGCCGGGGCAGCACGACCAGATCGGGGAGCCGCACGGGCTGGTGACCGCGCCCGACGGGCGGGTGTTCTACATCGGGCGGGGCGGTGCGGACTCCTCCCGTCCGGTGGTCACCGACTGGGCGGACCCGGACATCGGCAAGGGCGAGGGCGAGATCCATGTCTACGACCCGGCGACCGGGCGGGTGAGCCTCGCGGGGTCGGTGACCGTCTTCGGCAACAAGGGCGGCGGCGGTGAGCTGACCAAGAACGAGGAGGGACTGCTCGGTATCGAGCTGGACCCGGACTTCGCGGACAACGGCTGGGTGTACCTGCACTACACGCCGCACGCGAAGGTGGACCGGGACAGGCGGATCGCCCAGCGGTACGTGTCGCGCTTCACTCTCGACCGAACGACGAACAGGCTCGCCGCGTCCAGTGAGAAGGTGCTGCTCAGCTGGCCGGTGCAGGTCCACAGCTGCTGTCACGCGGGTGGTGGGATGGCCTGGGACTCGAAGGGCAATCTCTACATCGCGACGGGTGACAACAACTCCAGCGGCTTCAGCGACGGTTACTCGGGCAACAACCCGGTGCCCGAGTACAAGGGCGTCGGATTCGCCGACGCGCGCCGCACCTCGGGCAACACCAACAACCTCAACGGCAAGATCCTGCGTATCCACCCGGAGCCGGACGGCTCGTACACCCTGCCCGCGGGGAACCTCTTCACGGGCCGGGAGAACGCCGAGGGCGGCGGGAAGACCCGGGGCGAGATCTATGTGATGGGGGTGCGCAACCCGTCGCGGATCTTCGTGGACCGCGAGACGGATGTCCTGTACGCGGGCTGGGTCGGTCCCGACGCGGGCGCGCCGTCCACGACCTGGGGTCCGGCGAAGTACGACACGTTCGCCGCGATCACCAAGGCGTCCAACCGGGGCTGGCCGTTCTGCATGGGCAACAACCAGCCCTACCGTGACCGCAACCTGCCCGATCCGGCGCAGCCGCTGGGCTGGTACGACTGCGCGAAGCCGAAGAACGAGTCCCCGCACAACGACGGTCTCGTCAATCTGCCACCGGTGACGGCGAACAACATCTGGTACTCGCCGCAGGGCGGCGCCCCCGACTACCCCCGGGACGCGAACGGGGTGCCCTCGTACCGGCAGGCGGACACCGAGCTGCTGCTGCCGTGGCTGAAGGGCGGGGCGCAGGCCACCATGACCGGGCCGGTGTACCGCTACGACGCGGCCCGGGACAGTGCGGTGAAGTGGCCCGCCTACTGGGACGGCAAGTGGTTCGTCGGGGACTTCTACGACGGTGACCAGCCGCGTAACGCGGTGCTGATGGACGAGGCGACCCAGGGCGAGGGAGGGCTGCCGGTGCACGCGGAGTCGTTGAAGAAGATCGTGCCGGTGGGTGCCGACGGCATCCGCAACCTCATGGACTGGAAGTTCGGTCCGGACGGCGCGCTGTACGTGCTCGACTACGGGCGGGGCTTCTTCACCTCGGACCCGCGTTCCGCGCTGTGGCGGGTCACGTACCGGGGCGGTGGGCCGACCCCGGCCGCCGCCGACCTGGTCGGGAAGGGGCAGTGATGCGCGGGAGAGGCGGACAATCCGCACGGATCTGGACGGCGCTGCTCGCGTCGCTGGTGATGCTGCTGGGGCTGAACTCGACGGTCGCGTACGGCGGTTCCGACGGTCCGGTCGCGGGTGGTACGTCCGCTTCGGACGGGTCCCGGGCCGCGCAGACGCTGACCTGGACGGCCGACGACGACATCTCCCGGTATGTCTCCGCGCCGGCCACGGCCGTGGCGGGGGCGACGACGATCGTCTTCGAGAACAGCGCGGCCACCGGGAACACCACGGGGATGCCGCACACCCTGACCTTCGACGTGGCGGACCCCGAGTACAACAACGACGTACCGCTGAACATCCTCGCCAATCCGAACGACGACCAGGCGGGCAAGCACACCGCCGAGGTGGTCCTCACCCCGGGCCGCTACCGCTACTACTGCACGATCCCCGGTCACGGGACCATGCAGGGCATCCTCACGGTCACCGATCCGGGCGGCGAGGACGTGACGGCGCCGCAGACCGCGGCGAAGGTCGAGGGCAGCCGGAACACCGACGGCGCGTACGTCGGTTCGGCGTCCGTGACGCTGAGCGCGACGGACACGGGGTCGGGGGTCGACCGGATCGAGTACGCGGTCGGCGCGGCCGGGGCCTGGCAGCCGTACACCTCCCCGCTGGTGGTGAACCAGGTCGGGGAGCACGCGATCCGCTACCGGGCCACCGACAAGGCGGGCAACACGGCGGACGAGCGGACCGAGCGGTTCACGGTCGCCGCGCCTTCCTCGGACGACACGACACCGCCGGAGACCTCGGCGACCGTCACCGGGGAACGCGACGAGCAGGGCCGCTATCTGGGGATGGCGACCGTGACGGTCACGGCGTCCGACACCGGTACCGGCGTCAACACCATCGAGTACGCGCTCGGGGAGAGCGGCGCGTGGCAGCCGTACACGGCTCCCGTGATGGTCCATGAGGCGGGTACCCATCTGGTGCGCTACCGGGCCACCGACAAGGCGGGCAACCAGGCGGCCGGGAAGAGCGCCGAGTTCGTGGTGGTCACGCCGCCCGCGCGGGACACCACCCCGCCGACCGCCGCGGCGGCGGTCACCGGGGAACGCGACTCCAGCGGGGCGTATCTGGCGCGTGCCACGGTGACCGTGACGGCCACGGACTCCGGGTCGGGCGTCGAGCGGACCGAGTACTCGCTGGACGGCGGGCCGTACCTCGCGTACGGGGCGCCGCTGGTGGTGGACCGGGCGGGTGCGCACACCGTGCTGTACCGGGCCTCCGACAAGGCCGGGAACACCTCGGCCGCCCAGCGGGTCGCGTTCACGGTCGTCCCGGGCGGCGGGGTCCCGGGCCCGGCGTGCGCGGAGCACGACGAGCGGCTGACCGTCGCGGTCGGCACGGTGGACACGGGTGTCCCCAACCGGGTCACCGACAACCGGTGCCGGATCAACGAGATGATCGAGGACGAGCGGCAGTGGTCGTCGCACGCCCTGTTCCTGAAGCGTGTGAAGGCGGTGACGGACCGGCTGCGCGCGGCCGGGGCGATCGACCAGCGGGAGTACAACAAGATCAACCGGGCGGCGAAGCAGTCGGGGATCGGCAAGCCGGGTCAGCAGACCGGCTATCGCGCGATCTTCGACGGTACGGCGTCCTCGTTCGCCAAGTGGCGTCATGCGGGCGGCGGTTCGTTCGCGCTGAACGGTGACGGCACGATGACCTCGGGCACCGACCGGGGCGGCCTCGGCATGCTGTGGTTCGCGGAGCGTACGTACGGGGACTTCTCGCTGAAGCTCCAGTGGCGGGACGACGCCCCGGGTGACGGGAACGCCAACTCCGGGGTGTTCACGCGCTTCCCGCGGCCCGAGGGGCATCCGGAGGAGTCCCGTCCGGAGTGGGTCGCCATCAAGTACGGCCATGAGGTGCAGGTCCTCGACCGGCCGGCCGGGGACATGTACAAGACCGGTTCGGTGTACGGCTTCGACCGGGTGCCGCTCGCCGGGGCGGGTGTCACCCCGAAGGGCACCTGGAACGACTACGAGATCCGGGTGGTGGACCAGCGGTACTCGGTGCTGCGCAACGGGGTGCTGATCAACGAGTTCGACAACACGGGCGGCCGGCTCTTCGAGCCGCCCCGGGCGGACGACCCCGGGACCGACGGACGCAGGTTCGCGTCCGGCTTCATCGGGCTCCAGGTGCACGGGACGAGCGATGTGGTCTCGTACCGCGACATCAGGATCCAGGAGCTGTAGCCGCAGCCGGTGCGCACACGGCGTCCGGGCCCTCGCGTGAGAATGTTCCGCGCGGGGGCTCAGCCGTCCCCGGCCGCGTCCCCGGTCCCGGTCCCGCCCGCGGCGGTGTCGTCGTCGGGCTCGTCGTGGCGGGCGCGGCTGGGCTGGACGCGTTTGGGTTCGCCGGGCATCTTCGGGTACTCCGGCGGGTAGGGCAGGTCCCCGAGCCCGTGGTCGTGCTCGTCGCGGCGGGCCAGTTCCAGCAGGGGTTCGAGGGAGTGCCGCTCGTCGTCCATCGCGGCGTGGACATCGCCCAGTTCGGCGTAGCGGACCGGCATGGTCGCCAGGTCGAAGTCCCTCGGGGTGACGTCGTCGACCTCGTCCCAGCGCAGCGGCGCGGAGACGGGGGCGTGCGGGCGGGGGCGCACCGAGTAGGCGGAGGCGATCGTGCGGTCCCGGGCGGTCTGGTTGTAGTCCACGAAGATCCGGGTGCCGCGTTCCTCCTTCCACCAGGCGGTGGTGACCCGGCCGGGCATCCGGCGTTCGAGCTCGCGTCCGCAGGCGATGGCGCAGCGGCGGACCTGGGTGAACGTCCAGCGGGGTTCGACGGGGACGAAGACGTGCAGACCGCGTCCGCCGGAGGTCTTGGGCCAGCCGCGCATGCCGTGTTCGTCCAGGAGGGCGCGCAGTTCGTGGGCGGCGGCGACGGCGTCCTTGAAGTCGGTGCCGGGCTGCGGGTCGAGGTCGATGCGCAGTTCGTCGGGCCGGTCGGTGTCGGCGCGCCGTACGGGCCAGGGGTGGAAGGTGAAGGTGCCGAACTGGGCGGCCCAGATGACGGCGGCGACCTCGGTGGGGCACATCTCGTCGGCGTACCGGCCGCTGGGGAAGGTGATGTGCGCGCGGGGAATCCAGTCGGGGGTGTTCTTCGGCGCGCGTTTCTGGAAGAAGTGCTCCCCGTCGACGCCCTCGGGGTAGCGCTCCAGGGTGGTGGGGCGGTCGCGCAGGGCGCGCAGGATGCCGTCGCCGACGGTGAGGTAGTAGCGGGCGACGTCCAGCTTGGTGAAGCCGCGCTCCGGGAAGTAGACCTTGTCGGGGCTGGACAGCCGCACGGTCCGCCCGCCGGCGTCCAGCTCGATCGGCTTGCCGTGGCTGGTCGCACCCATGCGGTCACCGTAGACGCCTGCCACCCGGGCCGCATATCGGGACGAATGACGCCGCGCCGGGCAGAATCGCGGTATGGACCTGCCGGTGATGCCCCCTGTGAAGCCGATGCTCGCCAAGTCCGTGCCGGACATCCCGCCGGGGATGCAGTACGAGGCGAAGTGGGACGGCTTCCGCGCGATCGTCTTCCGGGACGGTCCCGAGCTGGAGCTGGGCAGCCGTACCGGCAAGCCGCTGACCCGGTACTTCCCCGAGCTGGTGGCCGCGCTGGCGGACCGGCTGCCCGCGCGGTGCGTGGTCGACGGCGAGATCGTCATCGCCCGGGACGGACGGCTGGACTTCGACGCGCTCACCGAACGTATCCACCCGGCCGACTCCCGGGTCCGCACGCTCGCCGAGCGCACCCCCGCGTCGTTCGTCGCCTTCGATCTGCTGGCCCTCGGTGACGACGCCCTCCTGGACACCCCGCTGACCGACCGCCGCGCGCTGCTCGCCGGGGCGCTGGCGGCGGCCGCTCCCCCGGTCCATCTGGCGCCCGCGACCACCGACGCGGAGGTGGCGCGCTCCTGGTTCGAGACCTATGAGGGCGCTGGCCTCGACGGGGTCGTCGCCAAACCGCTGGATCTGCCGTACCGGCAGAACGAGCGGCTGATGTTCAAGGTCAAGCACGAACGGACCGCCGATGTGGTCGTGGCGGGCTACCGCTTCCACAAGTCGGGCCCGGTGGTCGGCTCGCTGCTGCTGGGGCTGTACGACGACACGGGCGCGCTCCAGCATGTGGGGGTCTGCGCGGCCTTCCCGATGAAGCGCCGGGCGGAGCTGGTCACGGAGCTGGAGCCGCTGCGGATGGAGTCGGCGGCTGAGCATCCCTGGGCGGCGTGGGCGGACGAGGCGGCGCACGCGTCGGCGCGGCTGCCGGGGGCGCCGAGCCGCTGGTCGGGCAAGAAGGACCTGTCATGGGTGCCGGTGCGCCCGGAGCGGGTGTGCGAGGTGGCATACGACCATATGGAGAACGGGGCGCGGTTCCGGCACACCGCCCGGTTCCGCCGCTGGCGCCCGGACCGGACCCCGGAGAGCTGCACGTTCGAGCAGCTGGACGAGCCCGTGCGCTACGACCTGGGGGAGATCCTGGGCGCGTGAACGGGCGCGCGGGCACCCGGGCGGGCGGCGCCCGCCTCGCGCGCCGCCCGGCCCATGGGAACCGCCCGAGGGGTCGGACCGTCCCCGCCGTCGTACCGTGAGAACCCACGCTCGCCTCCGGGGGTGCAGACAGATGGAACGGTCGGCTCGTGCAAGACACGGCGCGCTCGGCGTCGTGATCGCGGTGGTGCTCGCCCTCCTGGCGGGCGCGTGCTCCGGCGGCTCGTCACCGGGCCCGTCGGAATCGCCCGCGGAGTCGTCCGGGCCGCTGCTCGCCGTGAAGATCGACAATGCCCCGCAGGCCCGTCCGCAGACCGGTCTGAACGCGGCGGACGTGGTCTACGCGGAGCAGGTCGAGGCGGGGCTGAGCAGGCTGATGGCGCTGTACGCGACGAAGCTCCCGGACTCCGTGGGGCCGGTGCGCAGCGCCCGGGAGTCCGATCTGGAGCTGCTGGCGCAGTTCCAGGACCCCACACTGGTGTTCTCCGGCGCCCAGTCCAAGCTGCTGCCGCTGATCGACGCGGCGCCGCTGCGGCCGGTGACCCCCGGGGACGCCCCGTCGGGCGCCTTCGTCCGCGACCCCGAGCGGACGGCGCCCCACAATCTGTACGTCCGCCCGCCGCGGGTGCAGGACCGCACGGCCGGGGCGAAGGCCCTGGAGCGGGCCGGGCTGCGCGGCGGTCCGGCGCCGGACGGCGGGGAGCGGGTGGCCGAACGCACCGTGCGTTTCCCTTCCTCGCGGTTCACCTTCACCTGGTCGGCCGACCAGGGCCGCTGGCTGATCGCGATGGACGGCAGACCGGCGACCGAGCCCGACGGTACGCCGGTGACCGCGGCGACCGTCGTCGTCCAGCGGGTGGAGATCAAGGAGTCGCAGTTCCAGGACTTCATGGGCAACAACTCCCCGCTGACCGTGACCGTGGGGTCGGGCGACGCGGAGGTGCTGCGCGACGGCCGGGCCCACGCGGGTGAGTGGCAGCGCCGGTCGGAGCGCGACACGACGACGTTCACCACCCCGGACGGCGATCCGCTGAATGTCGCGTCCGGGCCGGTGTGGGTGATGCTGGTGGCGCGCTGAGCGGCGGGCCGCCCCGGGCTCCGGCGGGGGGCCGTCCACCGGCTCAGCCCAGTCCGCGGCCCGATTCCAGGACGTGCTCGGCGCGGGCCACGAGTCCGTCGGCCCCGCAAGCGCGGGCGAGGGCCAGACCGCGGGTCAGTTCGGTGACCGAGCGGGCGGCGATCCCGTAGTCGATCCGGGCGACCGCGTGCTCATAGGCGCAGGGCGACGCCTCCAGATAGGCCGCCGCCTGCGCGTACAGCGTGACGGCCCGCTGCCCGGTCTCCAGCGCCGCCGCGCACCGCAGGGCCTCCCCTATGGCGGTGTCGGTCCCGAAGCGCTCGGCCTGGGTGCGGGCCTCGGCGGCGAGTCCGGCGGCCCGGTCCGGATCGTCCTTGGCGAGCGCGCGGGCCAGATCGGCGGCCCAGGTGGACATGATCGTGTTGTGCCGTCCGCCGGTGGCCGCGGCCTTCTCCGCCGACTCCAGCGCCCGGATGCCCTCCTTGACCCGCCCGGCCTCGATCAGCAGCCTGCCGCGCACGGAGTCGGCGTCCGGCATGATGATCGTGGACGGGTACGGCGGGGTGACACCGTAACGCTCGACGATCTCCAGGGCCTGGGCGACATGGCCGCGGGCGGTCAGGGTGTCGATGAGCATGCAGGCCGCGTCCCAGTGCATGGGCAGTCCGCTGCCGACCCGGTCGGCCAGCCGCAGCGCTTCCCTCAGGAAGCCCTCGGCGTCGGCGAGTTTGCCGCGTCTGCGCAGCACGAATCCGACGAAGGCGTGTGCCAGGGCGAGATGGCCACCGCTCCAGCCCTTGGCCTGGTAGACGCGCAGCGCGTCACCGAACAGGCTCTCGGCGCGGTCGAGCCGGTCGCTGAACAGATACGAACTGCCCAGCATCATCAGCAGTTCGAAGCCCCACTCGGAGTCGGTCCAGCCGAGTCCGGGCGGCAGTACGCCGTTCATCAGGGACCGGTCGCACAACTCGACGACCAGTTCGGCGTTCTCGCCGCGGGTCATCGCGTCGAAGCCGCGGATGATCAGCAGCGCGCGTTCGGAGTTGTCGCGGCCGGTGAGGGGCTCGGCGAGCGCGGCGAGGCTGCGGGAGCGGCCGGTGGAGTCCTCCTCGTCGGCGTGGATGCCCTCCCACATGTGGTGCAGGGCCTGGAGCCGCAGCCGCTGCGGGCCGGGTGCCAGCCGCTCGGCCTCCTCGTCGATCACCTGGATGGCCTCCGCCAGCTGATCGTTGTGGACGAGTGCCTGGGCGAGCTGGCAGACGGCGTCGACCCGGGTCTTGCCCTCCAGTCCGAAGGCGGCGAGGGCTTCCCGCAGATGGCCGATGGTCCGGGCGGGCGAGGTCAGCAGGGTCGCGCAGCCGAGTTCGAACAGGACCTCCGCCCGGTAGTCGTCCGACGGCGGCTCCCGCAGCGCGCGTTCCAGACAGCGGACGGCGGCCTCGGGCGCGCCCACGGCGAGGTGTTCGCGGGCGGCGGCCCGCATCTGCTCGACCAGTTCGGGGTCGTCGTCCGGATGGACCTCCAGCAGATGGCGGGCCGCGGCGGCGGCGCCCTGCCCGGCCAGCCGCACCGCCTCGGCCGCCAGCCCGTGCATGACGGTGCGGGTGCCGCTGGGGATGGCCTGGTAGATGGCGCTGGCGATCAGCGGGTGCAGGAACTCCAGCCGGTCGGGCAGGGAGCCGGGCTGGGCACCGGGGCGGGCGAGGACACGGGCGACCCGCAGTTCCTCGACGCATCTGCCGGCCGCTTCCTCGGGGAGCATCGCGAGTTTCGCGACGACGTCGAGCGGGATGTCGGTGCCGAGTATCGCGGCGGCCCTCGCGACCTTGCGGGTGCTCAGACCGAGTTCGTCGAGCCGGGCGAGCAGTCCGCCACCGCGGGTCGACCGGTTGAGTCCGCGCAGTTCGTCGGCGGACGACTCGGTCGGTTCCAGTTCCTGGTCCTGGACCTTGGCGAGGAGTTCCACGGTGTCGAACGGGTTGCCGCCGGTGACCGCCCAGACCTGGCGGCAGAACGGGTCGTCCGCGTGGGCGCCGAGCCGGGCGCGGGTGAGTCCGGCCGCCGCGTCCGGGGTGAGGCTCTTCAGGCTCTTCAGCGAGGCGCTGGGCCGGGCGGCCTGCCCGATGCGGTCCAGATGGGGCGCGGCGGCGCTGCCGGGGTCGACCGGGCGGTGCGCGACCACCACGAGGACCCGCATCTCGTCCAGCCGTTCGGCGAATCCGGCCAGCCAGCGCAGGGTCTCGGGGTCGGCCCAGTGGGCGTCGTCCACGAGCAGGACCAGTGGGAACAAGGCGTCCGCGAGCCGGCCGACGCCGTGTTCGAGTCCGTCGCAGACGCCCTGCGGGTCGGCGGGCGGTCCGCTCGGCTCGGCGATGCCGAGCGCCGGTCCGGCGATCCCGTACCACTCGCCGAGATGGACCCTCGCCTCGTCCGGGGTGAGGGTGATGAGCGCGGGCTGGAGCAACTGCCGTACGACGTTGAAGGGGACGGAGGTCAGGGTCTCGCCGCCGCGCGCCGACCAGACCGTGCACCCGCGGCTCTCGGCCGTCCGCCGGACCCGGGTGAGCAGCGCGGTCTTGCCGATCCCGGGGACCCCGGTGAAGACCAGGAGGCTGCCGGGCCTGGCGGGACGCCCCGCCGAGGCCGCCGGTGTCTCCGCACACAGTCGTTCGATGGCCTGTTCCGCCGCGGCGATCTCGCTCTCGCGTTCCCACAGCGCGTCGGCACCGGACGGGTCCGACGGTCCCTGCGTCATCCCGCAACCTCCCCAGATTCGCTCAACCGGCTTGCAGACCCCTGAGGTTAGCTGGCCGGATCGCTGACGCGCGTGCTGTCAGGGCAGGTTGTCCCAGGTCGGGTGACGAGTTTGCGCGAACCGCGGTGGATGTGCTTTACGTGACGGTCCGATCGCGGAGCGTGTGCGCGAGGGGTGCGCGGGGAGTTGGCCGGAACGCTTCGCCGCTGGTGGGGGCCCCGTGGTGGAGGGTCCCCCTCTCATCCCGCTTTCAGGCACGGCTCCTAGTGTGGGCGCATGACCCACATGACGCCGCCCGGCTGGTACCCCGACCCCGGGCAGAGAAGTGACGGACCGCCCACGGAACGCTGGTGGGACGGCAACGCGTGGACGGAGCAGACCCGTGCGCTCGGCGCGTCCGGTGCCTGGGCTCCGCCCGCCTATCCGCAGTGGGCCGTCGCCCCGCCCCCGGCGAAGCGGCGCAAGGCGGTCCGCGCGGCGATAGGCGCGGTCGTCGCCCTTGCCGTCCTCGGGGGTCTGGCCGGCGGGGTGTACGCGCTGACCCTGGACGACGACAAGGACGGCGACCGCACGGCGACCGCTCCCAGCCCGAAATCGCCCGGCGGCCCGGAGAGCGCCACCCCCGAGGGCGGCCCCGGCGCCCCGGGCGCACCCTCGCGGCCGGGCGCCCCGCAGGGCGAGAAGGGCTTCGCGGCCGACCCGGCGAGCGGGATCAGTCTGCCGGTGCCCGAGGGCTGGTCGGGCGATTCGGGCATCGTGGGGGCGCAGGTGTCGACGGGGCCGTACCCGTGCCCGGGGGACGCCACGAAGAGCTGTGCGCGGGCGGGGGCGCACTCCGCCCCGGCGGCGGCGCTCAAGCGGACGGAGCGCACCGCGCGGGCGATGGCGGAGGCGGACATCGCGGACGCCGCCGAGGAGGCGTACGGCTCCGATTCGTACGGCGACCTCACCTCGCACGACGAGATCGCGGACAAGCCGGTGACCGTCGCGGGCGGGAAGGGCCATCTGGTCCGCTGGAAGGTCGTCACCGAGAAGGGCGACGACGGGTACGTCCAGTCGCTGGCCTTCCCCTCGCCGCACGACGCACGGCAGTTCGTGGTCGTACGGTTCGGCTTCGACGTCAGCGACAAGGCGCCCGCGCTGTCGGTGATGGACGAGATCACCGAGGGCATCAAGAAGTCCGCCAGGGGCTCGGGCAACGGCCAGGCCGCTTAAGGTCCTCTGCCGGATCGGCCCCTCGGTACTCCCCGTTCGCCGCCGGGGCTCGCGTGGAGCGGGTCGGCCAGGTGGGGGCGGAGCGGACCGGGCGGGTCGTCCGCGCGCGGCCGCATGGCTCACGAGGACGGCCCGCCCGGCCGGGTGCGCGCCGCCCCCGTCCCCACGGTGCGGCGCGCGGCGGTCCGCCCACCGGTCATCCCAGGGGCGGCGGGCCGCCGTTCAGGGGGAGCGTTCGGCTCCGGTGTCCGGCTTCTCGGCGAGCGGGTGCGCCGCCGCCGGGACGGCCGTCCCGAGGCCGAACGCGGGCAGGATCACGGCGTCCACCAGCCGGACCAGGTACTCGGGGTCGGCGAACCGGCCCTCCAGCTGGGGCCGGACCCGGGTGACCCCGAAGAGCTGGGCCGCGACGAAGTCCGCCGCCGGGTGTCCGGCCGGGATCTCCCCGCGCGCGACGGCGCGCGCGACCATCGCGTCGAGTTCGACCAGTTCCGGCTCGACCAGCGCCTCGCACAGCGCCCGCTGGAGTTCGTCGTCCTGGAGGGTGGTGTGGCCGAGGGCGTGCAGCAGCCGGGTGTCGTCGCAGGACTCCGCGCCGGCCGCGCGGGCCGCCGCCCTCAGGTCCCCGGCGAGGCTCCCGGTGTCGATCCCGGCGAACCGGGGACAGCGCTCCGAGCGGAGCGCGGCGGCGACGAACCGGGCCTTGGTCCCCCACTGCCGGTACAGGGTCGACTTGCCGCACCGGGCGCGGGCGGCGACGCCTTCCATGCTCAGCGTCTCGTAGCCGCTCGCGCGCAGCAGGTCCAGCGCGACGGTGTAGAACTCCCGCTCGCGCTCCGGAGTGATCTTGGAGCGGCGTGCCGCGACGGACGCTTCCCGCATGCTCTTCCGCCCTCCTCCCGGTCCGGAGGCCCCGGTCGGTCACGATCCGGCCGCCTCATCGATACGCCAGTGTACCGATACGGGCCCGTATCGGTACACTGGCGTATCGATGAATGCCGTCGGCCCTGTCCCACCTGGGCGGACGGCCGGGCACGCACCGCCGCACACACCTCACGCAAAGGGGCCGGAATGGATTCCCGCACCGGGTCTTCCGCACCGGAGCCGCACCGAGCACTCCCTCTCCTGGGGCTCGGCGTTCCGCGCTCCCCGGCGCGGGGCGCGTGGGGCGGGCGGATCGGCACGCCGCCCGGACGCCGGTCCCTCCCCGGCCGTGGGAGGACCCGGTGAACGCCACCGTCGTCGCCGTCGCGCTGTCGCTCGTCTCGGCCGTCGCGTACGCCGGTGCCGCCGTCACCCAGGAACGGCTCGCGTCGAGGACCGTCCGGGACCGCGGGATGCGGCGTCTGCTCGGCGCCTGGGCGTGGTGGGGGTCCGTCGGGCTGAACGCCTTCGGGGCGCTGCTGCATGTCGCGGCCCTGCGGTTCGGACCGCTGACGCTGGTGCAGCCGCTGGGCGCGCTGACACTGGTCGCCGCGGTGCCGCTGGGCGCGCGGCTCGCGGGGCGCCGGGTGAGCGGGGCGGAGTGGCGGGGCATCGCGCTGGCCCTCACGGGGCTCGCCGCACTGACGCTCGCCGCGTCGGGGCCCGCCCCGGACCAGACCCTGTCGCTGCCGGAGGCGCTGGCCGTCGCCGGGGTGACCACGCTGCTCATCGGGCTGCTGGCGCGGCCCGGCACCCGCCCGGGGCTGCGGCACGCCACCGCGTCCGGGGTCACCTCCGGGGTGGCCTCGGCGCTCACCCAGACGGTGACCGTCGCGGCGACCGACGGGTCGGAAGCGGTGCTGAGTGTGCGGACCGCCGTGGTCGCGCTGCTGGTCGCCGGGTTCGCCGCGGCGGGGCTGCTGCTCGCGCAGACCGCGTACCGCGGGGGGCTCGGCGCTCCGCTCGCGATGCTCACCCTCGCCAATCCCGTGGCCGCGGCGGCGATCGGTCTCGTTCTCCTCGGGGAGGGGGTACGGGGTGGCGCGGCGGGGGTCGCGCTGGCCGTCGCGGGCGCGGTGGCCGCGGGGTGGGGGGTCCTGGTCCTCAGCAGGGCGGCCGGGGGCCGGGCGTCGGGTGTCGGCGGGGGGTCGCGGACCGTCGCGTCCGGGGCGGGCTTGGGTGGGCGTGTGCCTGCTCCCGGGCGGGTGCCTGCTCCCGGGCGGGTGCCCGGTCCCGGGCGGGGGGTCGGTCCCGGGCGGGGGGTCGGTGCGGAGGGCGCCGACGTGGACGGTCCGGCGCCGTTGAGCCCCACCCCCTGAGCGGGGTCCTTACGGGGCCCCTCGTCCCTGGGTTTCCCCGGCCGAACGCACTTGTTCCGGTGCGGGTCGGACGGGGGTGCGCAGTTCCCCGCGCCCCTGGGTACGCCCGGCTCGACGGACTTGTTCCTGCACCGTCGCTCGTGGGGTGCGCAGTTCCCCGCGCCCCTAGGTTTCGACCTGTGCCCGGGCTTGTTCCTGCGCCGTCGCTCGTGGGGTGCGCAGTTCCCCGCGCCCCTGGGTTTCGACCTGTGTCCGTACTTTTTCCTGTGCGGGCCGGACGCGGGTGCGCAGTTCCTCGCGCCCCTGGGTACGCCCGGCTGGGCGGGCTTGTTCCTGCGCCGTCGCTCGTGGGGTGCGCAGTTCCCCGCGCCCCTGGGTTTCGACCTGTGTCCGTACTTTTTCCTGTGCGGGCCGGACGCGGGTGCGCAGTTCCTCGCGCCCCTGGGTACGCCCGGCTCGGCGCGCTTGTCCCTGCGCCGTCGCTCGTGGGGTGCGCAGTTCCCCGCGCCCCTGGGTAGGCCCGGCTGGGCGGACTTGTTGCTGTGCCGTCGCTCGGTGGGTTCGCGCGGTTCCCCGCGCCCCTTTGGGGCGGTGCTGCCGAGCGGACGCGGGCCTCGGGCGCCCCCGAAGGGGCGCGGGGAACTGCGCGAGGAACCAGGGGCCGTCCGCAGCCGAACGGGAACCGCAAGAGGCGCGACCCAAGGGGCGCGAGGAACTGCGCGAGCAGCCAAGGGCCGCCCGCAGCCGAACGGGAACCGCAAGGGGCGCGACCTCAGGGGCGCGGGGAACTGCGCGAACCCACCGAGCGACGGTGCAGGGACAAGCGCGTCCAGCCGGGCGCACCCAGGGGCGCGGGGAACTGCGCACCCACGAACGAACCCGCACCGGAACAAGTGCGTCCAGGTGGGGAACCCCAACGGCGCGGGCGTACCGCATAGAGTGCGTAGGTATGAGGCTCGCGATTCTCGGTGGCGGTGGCTTCCGCGTCCCCCTGGTCCACTCCGCACTCCTCGCGGACCGCGCCGAGGGCAGGGTCACGGAGGTCGCCCTCCACGACACCGACCCCCACCGCGCCGCGGCGATCGCCCGGGTCCTCGCGGAACAGGCCCAGCGGGCCGCCGAGGCCGACCCCACCGCTCCCCCGGCCCCCCGGCTCACCGTGACCGGTGACCTGGACACGGCCCTGCGCGGCGCGCACTTCGTGTTCTCGGCCATCCGCGTCGGCGGCCTCGCGGGCCGCGCCGCCGACGAACGCGTCGCACTGGCCGAAGGCGTCCTCGGGCAGGAGACCGTGGGCGCCGGAGGCATCGCGTACGGGCTGCGGACGCTGCCCGTGACGGACCGGATCGCCCGCCGCGTCGCCGAGATCGCCCCGGACGCCTGGTTCATCAACTTCACCAATCCGGCGGGGCTCGTCACCGAGGCGATGTCCCGTCATCTGGGCGACCGGGTCATCGGCATCTGCGACTCCCCGGTGGGCCTCGGCCGCCGGGTCGCCCGTGCGCTGGGCGCGACCGGGCGCTCGGACGTCGAGGTCGACTACGTCGGGCTCAACCATCTGGGCTGGCTGCGCGGACTGCGGATCGACGGCGAGGACGAGCTGCCGCGGCTGTTCGCCTCCACCGCGCTGCTGGAGAGCTTCGAGGAGGGACGGCTGTTCGGCGCGGACTGGCTCCGCGCGCTCGGCGCCGTACCGAACGAGTATCTGCACTACTACTACTTCAACCGTGAGGCGGTCCGCGCGTACCAGGCGGCGCCGCTGACCCGGGGGGCGTTCCTCGACGAGCAGCAGTCCCGGTTCTATGCCCGGGTCGCGGACCCGGGCATCCCCGCGCTGCGTGCCTGGGACGAGGTCCGGGCCGAACGCGAGGCCACCTATATGTCCGAGAGCCGGGAGGCGGCGGGCGCCGGGGAGCGCGACGAGGCGTCCCTCACCGAGTCCGGCGGCTACGAGAAGGTCGCCCTCGCCCTGATGCGGGCCATCGCCCGGGACGAACGCGCCACCCTGGTCCTCAACGTCCGCAATCGTGGCGCGCTGCCCGGGCTCGACGCCGACGCGGTCGTCGAGACGCCCTGCCGGGTGGACGCGCACGGCGCCCACCCGCTGCCCGGCGGCCCGCTGCCCGCGCACGCGGCGGGGCTGGTGACGAGCGTGAAGGCGGTCGAGCGCGAGGTGATGGCCGCGGCGGACTCCGGTTCCCGGGCGACGGCCGTCAAGGCGTTCGCCCTGCACCCGCTGGTCGACTCCGTGTCCGTGGCACGGCGTCTGGTCGACGGATACGTGGCCGCGCACCCGGGGCTCGGCTATCTGACCTAGCCGGGCCGCCGCCCCGGGTGCGCCGCGGACATCCGGCGACGGGGAACCTCCCGCCGCCGACCCCTTACGTGAGCGAGTGGGCTCAGCTGTCGGAGCGCGGGGTCCCGCGGAAGACCTCGATGAGGCTCGCGTAGCTGGCACCGGCGTGCCCGGCGCCCCGGGCGCGTTCGGCCAGGGTCTGGACGAGGGCCGGCCATTCGGTGTCGACGCCCGCCGCCTCGCTCTCCCGCACCAGATACCTCATCGTGGCGAGATGGGTGTCGAGGGAGGCGTCCTCCGCCGGATACGCCCCCTTGTCGATCTGCCCGGCGTACTCGCTGACGAAGCCGGTGACACTCGCCACCCACTGGTTCGCGAACGGCGCGAACACGGACGCGTCGACCTTCGCGGCACCCAGCAGCGCGGCCCCGTGCAGGAACGCGTTCAGGGTGCCCCACATGACACCCAGCAGCGCGACGTCGTAGAGGGAGGCCAGCCCCGGGTCCTCCCCGAAGTAGACCCCGTTGCCGAGGCACTTCAGTGTCTCCTCGTGCCGCTCGAACGCGGAGGCCGATCCGCTGAACAGCAGGAACGCCTCCGGAGTCGCGATCACCCCGGGGACGGCCATGATCGCGCCGTCGAGGTGGTCGCTCGCCCACCCGGCGGTCTCACGTGCCTCGGCGGAGGTTCCCGAGGTCAGATTGACGAGGGTGCGCCCGGCCAGGTCGGCCCGGCGCGGGGCGAGTGTGTCCCGTACGACGGTGTAGTCGGTCAGACAGACGACGACCAGGGAACTCGCCCGGACGGCGTCGCCGACGGTGGGTGCGACGACGGCGCCCCGCGCGGCGAGCGCGTCCGCCTTCCCCGGTGTGCGGTTCCAGACGGTGGTGGGGTGGCCGGCGTGGAGAAAGGCGGTGGCGAGGGCCTTGCCCATCAGCCCCAGCCCGATGACAGTAACGGGTTCGTTGGACATGGGACGACTGTGCGTCAGGGGGGTTCCGCTCCGTCTCCGGAAAGGTTCCGGCACGGAGCCGGGTAACGTGGCCAGGTGCGTTTCGGGGTGCTGGGTCCGCTGGAGGTGCGGACAGGGGACGGTCGGCCCGTACGGGTGCGCGAGACCAGGCTCCGTACGCTGCTGACCGCGTTGCTGGTACGGCGCGGGCAGGTCGTGCCGGTGGACCGGCTGATCGACGATCTGTGGGGCGACGCGCCTCCCGTGAACGACGTGCGCACCCTGCGGTCCAAGGTGTCGCTGCTGCGGCGGACGCTGGAGGACGCCGAGCCGGGCGGACGCGATCTGCTGGTGTCCCGGCCGCCGGGGTACATGCTCCGGGTGGACGGCGACGCGGTCGACGCCGGACGCTTCGAGTCGCTGCTGGCGAAGGCCCGGACACTCACCGGTGACCCGCGTGCGAAGGCGGCGCTGCTCACCGAGGCGGTGGACCTGTGGCGGGGGCCGTCCGCCTTCGCCGACCACGCGGACGCGCCGTTCGTACAGGCCGAGGCCACACGGCTCGAAGAGCGGCGGCTGGCCGCCCTGGGCGAACTCGCCGGAGTACGGCTGGAGCTGGGCGAGCACGATGTGCTGGCGGGCGAGCTGGGGGAACTGGTCGCGGCGCATCCGCTGCACGAGGGGCTGCGTGCCGCGCAGGTCCGTGCCCTGTACCGGTCGGGCCGTCAGAGCGAGGCGCTGGCGAGCCTCGGGGATCTGCGTGACCAGCTCCGGACCGAACTCGGCATCGACCCCGGGCCCGAGCTCACCGGGCTGCGTCAGTCGATCCTCCGGCAGGACACCGCCCTCGCCGCCGTACCCGTGCGGACGGTCCCGCGCGGCAATCTCCCCGCCCCGCTCACCGCGCTGATCGGCCGGGACGAGGACGTCCGCCGGATCGGCGCGCTGCTGGCGTCCGAGCGGCTGGTGACCCTGACGGGGACGGGCGGGGTGGGCAAGACCCGGCTGGCCCTTGAGGTGGCCGCGCGCCGGGCGGGGGACTTCCCGGACGGCGCCTGGCTGGTGGAGCTGGCCGCCGCGCGCTCCGGCGCCGAGGTGCGGGAGGCCGTCGCGGCGGCGCTCGAACTGCGGGACGACGGCGGTACCCCGGCGCGCGCACCGGTCGACCGGCTCGCCGACGCCGTCGCGAGGCGGCGGCTGCTGCTGGTGCTGGACAACTGCGAGCACCTGGTGGAGCCCGTCGCGGAGCTGACCGCGCGGCTGCTGCGCGCGGCGCCCGGGTTGCGGGTGCTGGCCACCAGTCAGGAACCGCTGGCGGTCGGCGGCGAGCACCACTGGCCCGTTCTCCCGCTGGACCTGCCCGGGCCGGGCGCCGGGCGGCCGTCCGATTCGAGCGCCGTGCGGCTGTTCGTGGCCCGGGTCACGGCCGCCGCCCCCGGTTTCGCCCTGGGGCCCGGCAACGCGGAGGCCGTCGCCACGGTCTGCCGCCGACTGGACGGTATCCCGCTCGCGCTGGAGATGGCCGCCGCGCGGGTGCGGGTCATGCCGGTGGGCGACCTCGCGGACCGGCTCGACGACCGGTTCCGGGTCCTCACCGCGGCCCTGCGCGGCGTACCGGAACGCCAGCGCACCCTGCGCGCCACGATCGACTGGAGCTGGGGGCTGCTCGGCGGCGACGAACAGGTGGTGCTGCGCAGGCTGGCCGTGTCCGTGGACGGCTGCACGCTCCTGGCCGCCGAGGCCGTCTGCGCCGGGGACGGGGTACGGGCCGGGGACGTGCTCGGTCTGCTCGGACGGCTGGTCGACCGTTCCCTGGTCGTCCACCGGGACGGCCAGTACCGGCTGCTGGAGTCCGTCGCGGCCTACGGTCTGGAACGGCTCGCGGAATCCGGGGAGGAACAGCGGGTGCGCGACCGGCATCTCGACCACTACGTCGGTCTCGTCGAGCGTCTCGCTCCCCTGCTGCGGGGCCACGAACAGCGCGGCAGGCTGGAGGAGATGGACGCCGAGGCCGCGAACCTCCGCGCGGCCCTCGCGTACGCCGTCCGCCGGGGCGGCGCGGACAAGGCGCTGCGACTGGTGGACGCGGCCTGCTGGTACTGGTTCCTGCGCGGCCGGTTCGCGGAGGCGGGGCGCGCCCTGGATCTCGCCCTGTCGGGCGGGGGCGGCCCCGGGCCGAGGGCCGCGGCGCGGGCCTGGCGGGCGGGGATGTCGCTGCTGCTGCACGACACGGCGGACGCCGGGGACCGGTCCGTGCTCGCGTGGTACGACGCGGGGGACGATCCGGCGGGCGGGGCGCGGGCGCGGTGGTTCCTGGCGCTGGGGAGGACCGGGTTCGGTGATTCCGGGGAGACGTTCGGCCTCGTGGACCGGGCGTATGCCGGGTTCCGCTCGCTGGGCGACCGCTGGGGGACGGCCGCCGCGCTGACGGTCCGTGCCGAGATCGACCTGTACCAGGGGAACCTGGGGCCCGCGCGGGACGACGCGGAGCGGGCGTACGCGCTGTTCCGGGAACTCGGCGACGGATGGGGCGAGTTGCATGCCGCCCGGACGCTCGGCGACCTGGCCGAGTTCACCGGCGACTACGGGACGTCCGCACGGCTGCGCCAGGACGGTCTGCGGCTGGCGGAGCGCCTGAAGCTGTGGAACGTGGCGTCCGGGATGCTGGCCCGGCTCGGCCGTACGGCGCTGCTGACCGGCGACCTGGACCGGGCGGAGGATCTCCACCGGCGGGCCAGGCGGCTCGCGGTGGCGCATTCCCATGAGCGCGGCGAGGAGTTCGCCGAGGTGGGTCTGGGGCTGGTGGCGCGGCACCAGGGCAGGCTGGACGACGCCGAGGCGCATCTGCGGGCGTGGCTGGACTGGTGCCGCCGGTGGGAGGGCGACCACGGGGTGGCGCTGATCCTGGCCGAGCTGGGTTTCATCGCCGAGCAGCGGGGCGATGCCGGGACCGCGCTGGAGGCGCACCGGGAGGGGCTGGAGCACGCCCGCCGCACCGGCGACCGGCGGGCCCTCGCCCGCGCCTTCGAGGGCCTGGCCGGTGCGCACGCGCTCGCGGGCGACCACGAGGAGGCCGCCGGGCTGCTGGGGACGGCGACCGCGCTGCGCGAGGCGGTCGGTATGCCGCTGCCGGCCGGTGAGCGCGGTGACGTGGACCGGATCACCACGGCCGTGCGCCGCTCCCTGGACACGGCGTCCTTCGAGTCCGCCTTCGGGCGGGGCGCGGAGCGGGCCGGGGCGCAGGCGGTTCCGGCCCCCGCCGCGTCCGGCGGCCCGGGGCTCCTCGGCAGGGGGTCGGGGAATCCGCGGAGGCCCGAGGCGGAGCCCTCCTGACGGGCCGCGCGCACGGTGTGCCGGTGTCCAGGGTCTGGAAGGCCGTGCGCCATCCGCTCCCGGGCGAGCGCGGCGCGGTGGGGTTCGGTGCGCGACGCGGGTCGGTGCGCGACGCGGCGGGCGTCACCGGCCGTTCGGACGACGGGGTCGGTGCGGTAGGGGCGGGACCGGTGGCGGGCCTACCGGTCGACTCCCGCCGGGGCGTGGGCGAGGCCGGCGGTCAGGGTGTCCAGGGCGGGGGGCGGGGTCAGGGAGCCGCCCAGTACCGCGGAGAAGCGGTCGACGACCTGGGTGACCGCCACCGCCGCCTCGGGGTCGAGGGTGAGGGCGCCGTCGGCCGTTACGGTGATCTGCCGGTCGAGGGTGAACCAGCCCTGGACGACATGGTCCGCGCCCATCGAGTTGAGCACGGGCCGCAGCGCGTAGTCGATGGCGAGGACGTGTGCGGTGGTGCCCCCGGTGGCCAGCGGCAGCACCGTCTTCCCGGTGAGGGCGTACTGCGGCAGCAGGTCCAGCAGTGTCTTGAGGAGTCCCGAGTAGGCGGCCTTGTACACGGGTGTGCCGATGACGACCCCGTCGGCGCGGGCGAACAGCGAGGTGGTGTGCCGGATCGCGGGGTGCCCGAAGTCCGCCCCGAGCAGGGCCTCGGGCGGCAGTGTGCGTACGTCCAGCGGTATGACGTCATGGCCCTGTTCCCGTAGCCGGGTGTCGAGATGACGCAGCAGCCGTGCGGTGCGGGAGGTGGCGGAGGGGCTTCCGGAGACGGACAGGACGGTGGCCATGGGGAGTCCTTCGGGCTGGGGATGCGGGTGGCTCGGGCGCGCGCGGTACGGCACGCGCCGGACGGTCGCGGACATCGGCGGACACGTGTCACGGACGGTCCGGGAACCCTCGGCGCTGGGAATTCCCGGGGCGGGGGACGACGGCGCCCGGGAGTGCGCGGGCGGCGGACGGGACGTACCGGCGTGGATGCCGGGTACGGGTGCCGGGGAGGCGGACCGGGGCGGCCGGGGGGTGGTTCAGCCGTGGCGCGCGGGGCGCGCTCGCGGGGGCCGGGGGCTCCGGGTCAGCGGGTGGGACGACAGAAGGCGCTGGAGACACGCGCGAGGTCGACATGGCGTCGCCGCGTGAGTTCCTGTCGTCGCTTCATACGGCCGATCAAATCAGGCGGGGTCGGGACGGTCAAGGTCGCAATGGCCGCGTACCGGTGCCAAGTGGGCGTATTCGCGGGCGGGCGACCGATGGGTGAGACGGCGGCGCGCGGGAGCCGTACCTTCGGGGGCCGGGCCCCGTCCGCCGTCGTCCCATCGGGCCCCGCAGGGAAGGACGTTCGGACCGTGCCGCTCTTCACCCGCCCCCGTCCACGACCGGACCGGGACCCCGTACCCGTACCCGGGCCCTCGGCGGAAGCCGTGCCCGGGGAACTGGTGCGGGGTGCCGAGGACGGGCAGGGGGGTGGCGTTCCCCGGCGCCCGCCCGGGCGGCGGGTGGCGGGGGCGGTGGGCACGGCCTCGGCCGTGGCCTTCGTGCTGTTCGGGCTGCTGCTGCCGGACCGGCTCGCGGAGCTGACCCCGGGGGCCTTCGTACGGCTGCCGGGCGAGGCGGTCCTCGGTGCGGCGCTGCTCCTGGCGCTGACGGGCCGGGCGCGGGACGTGGCGGCCGGGGCGCTGGGGCTGCTGCTGGGGGTGACCGTACTGCTGGGGGCGCTGGACCTGGGATTCCATGAGGCGCTCGGGCGGCCGTTCGACCCGGTCCTGGACTGGATTCTGCTGGACGACGGACAGGCGTTCCTGCGGGACTCGGTGGGACGTACGGGCGCGCTGCTCGCCACGGCCGCCGTGCTGGCGCTGGCACTGGCCGTCCTCGCGGCGGGGACGGTGTCGGTGGTGCGGCTGGGCCGGTCGCTGCGGCGGAGCGGTGCGGTGGCGGCGCCCGTGACGCTGGCGGGCGGCACGGTGTGGGTGGTGTGCGCGGCGCTCGGCGCGCAGTTCGCGGGGGCGCCGCTGGCGGCGCGGAGCACGGCCGACGCGCTGGGTGACCGGGTGCGGCAGACCCGTGCGACGTTCGCGGACGAGGAGGTGTTCGAGAGGGCCGCGGCCGACGACCCGTTCCGCGACACCCCGGGCGACCGGCTGCTGACGGGGCTGCGCGGCAAGGACGTGCTGTTCGTGTTCGTCGAGAGCTACGGGCGCACCGCGCTGGAGGACCCGGCGATGGCCCCGCACCTCGGGGCGCTGCTCGCGGACGGCACCGAGCGGCTGCGGGCGGCGGGGTACGCGTCGCGCAGCGGCTTCCTGACCTCGCCGACGGCCGGTGCGGGGAGCTGGCTCGCGCACTCCACGTTCCTGTCGGGGCTGTGGGTCGCCCATCAGCAGCGGTACCGCAGTGTCACGGCCAGCGACCGGCTGACGCTGACGGAGGCGTTCCGGCGGACGGGCGCGTGGCGGACGGTGGGGATCATGCCGGGGGTCACCCGGGAGTGGCCGGAGGGGCGGTTCTACGGGCTGGACCGGGTGTACGACTCGCGGGAACTCGGTTACCGGGGGCCGAAGTTCAGCTGGGCGCCGGTCCCGGACCAGTTCAGCCTGGCGGCGTTCGAGCGGCTGGAGGGGGGCCGGGCGGGGCGCGGTCCGCTGATGGCCGGGATCGTCCTGGTGTCCAGCCACAATCCGTGGGCCCCGATCCCGGAGATGCTCGGCTGGGACGGACTGGGCGACGGCTCGGTGTACGAGGGGGTGCGGGCCCGGGGCGCGGACCCGAAGCGGGTGTGGCGGGACCCGGAGCGGGTGCGCGCCGAGTACCGGCGCTCGGTCGAGTACTCGCTGACGAGCCTCGTCTCGTATCTGGAGGAGTACGGGGACGAGGACACGGTGCTGGTGTTCCTGGGCGACCATCAGCCGATCCCGGCGGTCGCCGGGGAGGGCGCGTCCCGGGACGTGCCGGTGGCGATGGTGGCGAAGGACCCGGCGGTGTTCGAACGGATCGGCCACTGGGGCTGGGACGAGGGGCTGGCGCCGTCCCCGTCGGCGCCGGTGTGGCGGATGGACACCTTCCGGGACCGGTTCCTCGGCGCCTTCGGCCCGGCCTCCTGAGGCGGGACGGGCCCGGGCGCGAAGGGGTGGACGGCGCGGCCCCCTGACCGGTCGCGCCGTCCACCCCCTTCCCCTCGGGGAAGGAACCTCAGCCGTCGGCCGCGGGCACCGCCCGCAGATATCCGACGGCCCTTCGGGCGCCGCGTCGTACGGGCCGCCGCCCGCCGCCCGCCCTCCGGGGTTCCCGCAGGACCAGGGTCAGCCGGGAGAATCCCATGTCCTGAAGTGTCTGGGGCGCCTCGCCCACCACCCGGCAGTGGGTGCGTCCCCACCGGGGGTCCGGATGGGTCAGCGGGCGCAGCGCCCCGTCGTTGGCGATCGCCTCCGCGCCGACCGAGCTGATCCAGCGGGGCAGCCCGTGCCGGTAGGCGGCGTCCATGATCGGGTCGTCGGCGATGGCGGCGCGGATGGCCTGGAGTTCCTCGTCGCCGGCGTGCCGTTCCAGTGCCTCGGCGAAGTGCGCGAGCATGGGCAGGCACCAGCTCGACTCATGGTCCCCGAGGACCGTGGCGGCGTCCGGGTGGAAGAGGACGAAGCGCAGGAAGTTGTCGCGGGGCATGGCTGTCGGATGCGGCCCGACACCTCCGAAGAGCACGTCGTACGCGTCGTTGGCGAGCACGACGTCCCAGCGGTGGTCGAGGACGACGGAAGGAAAGGAGACCGCGTCCAGCAGGGCCGCGTAGTCCTGGAGATAGGCCCGGCATCCTGGCCCGGTCCGCGCGCTCCCCCAGGCCGGTCGTCGGCGCCCTTGTGCCTCGTATGCCATCGGGTGGTCACCCCTCTTACGGCTCTGACGGCGAGCGCTGGTCGTGCGGCGCGGCGGTCCGGCAACGGGAACGGCGCCCCCGGTCGTGCCACCGCGTGGCGATCGTGCTACCCCGACCGGAAGCATGTCAACTATCGTGGCATTTACAGACGGTTGACGAATAAAACACGCCACAGATGTGGCGCGGCCTGGCCCGTGCGCTGGTGAGGGACTAGTCTCCGATGCTGTCCATGGCGCGATGCCGGAGACCGTGGTGCGGGCCCCTCGGGGCGCGTTCCGTCCGGTTTCCGCCACGGTCGCGCCGTGCGTCCCGGCGACCCGGCGAGCCCCCCGGTGGCCGGGGACGGCTCTGCGCGGCCGGTCCGGTGGACCGTTCGTCCGGCGGGTTCGCCGGTAGCCGTGTTTCGGTCCTGTTCGACGTGTCGGTTCTAGGAGACCTTCGGTGACGGATGGCTTCTCGCTGCCGGGTGGCGTCACTCCCTCGGGCTCGTTGCCGGGTGTTGTCGCCCGGGTCCGCGATCTCGCCGACCGCCTCGGCGTGCCCCACGCCGAGGTCTTCGACATACCCCGGCTCACGGTGGCCTCGGGGGTACCGGAGGAAGTGGTCAGGGATCTGCTGACCGGGCGCACGGGCGGTGAGCCCGATCTCCAGGCCCGGTTCCTCCAGCGGTTCGACCTGCTGCGCAGAACACGGCTGAAACCGAACGGCCGCCGCTGGACCCAGCAGGAGATCGCCGACGGCGCCGGGATGTCACGGCAGCAGGCCGGCGCCCTCATCAACGGCGACCGGCGGCCCACGATGGAGCACTGCGCGGCCATCCAGCGCTTCTTCGGCGTCCACGCGGGGTTCCTGACCGCCGAGGACGCCGACGCGCTGGTCTCCGCGCTCCAGCTCACCGAGCAGGAACTGCTCCAGTGGGCCGCCGCCCAGGACCGCGCCGTACCGCCCGCGCCGCCCGCGCCGCCGGCCACCGCGCCGGGCGCGGACCCCGGGAAGCCGTCGCGGGACGCGATGGACGACGCCCTGGAACAGCTGTTGCAGAATCACGGGGTGCGCGGTATCGCCTGGCGGGCCGCCCAACTCCCCACCGACAAGCACCGCGACAAGGTCACGGAGTGGCTGGACATGCTGCTGGAGAGCGTCAAGCCGCCCCACGGCCCCACGGAGCCCTGATGCGCGCGCGGGTCACCAAGGACATGCGCAAGTTGTGCGGCGAACTCATCGCCGGACTGCCCCCCGAGATACCCGACACCCCCGGCGCCCTGATCGGCGCGCTGTGCGCGACGATGAGCCGGCGGCGCGGCCGGCCGGTCAACCACCGGATGGCCGCGTTCCCGCCGGGCACGGCGAGCGGCCTCTGGCTGGACATGGCCGACCAGGACCTCATCGTGATCGAGGAACGCACCGCCCCCGACCACCAGTTGGTCATCCTCGGGCATGAGCTGTGGCACATGACGGCCGGACACAGCACCCGGCACGTGGACGCGGCGGGCACCGGCGTGGCCGCCCGGCTGCTCGCCGGTGGCGTCGATCTCCAGGACACCGTCCGCAGGGTCGCCGCCCGCAGCCGCTCGCACGCCGTCGAGGAGGAGGAGGCCGAGAGCTTCGGGCTGCTGCTCGCCAGCAAGTGCCGCTCCCGGACAGCCGGTCCGGCGGGCCGCGGGCAGGCCCCGCGTGACGAGCTGACCGCCCGTATCGAGGCGTCCCTGGGCTATCGCAGGCCGCAAGGCTGAGGCGTGAACGGCCCCGACTACTATCTGCCCGCCGCGGCGACGGGCATCGCGCTCGCCTTCAAGTTCCCTTCCCTGCTGCGGGAGTGGCGCGATCCACTGCTGCGCTCGGTGTGCGCGCTGCTCGCGCTCGGCACCTCGGTGTTCTTCTTCTCCGCGCCGCCGACGATCGCGCAGGTCAACCGGATCACGGGGGTGCCCAACATCTCCGGGCCGCTCGTGTACGCCCTGCTGTCCGCGTTCAGCGCCTCCTGTCTGGTGCTGATGGTCAACTGGCGCGGCGGACCGCCCGAGGTGACCCGGCGGGTCTCGCGCCGCTGGATCGCCGGGTACACCGCGGTGAGCGTGGCCCTCGTGGTGCTGTTCGCGCTCGGTGACGCGCCGGTGGAACGGCTGCGCGACCTGGACACCTACTACGCCAACACCCCGTACATCCGCGAGATGATCGTGCTGTACCTGACCGGGCTCACGGTCGCGGGTGTCGCCATGGCCTATCTGTGCCTGCGCTGGTCGCTCCAGGTACGGGGGCTGCTCCGCGCCGGGCTGTCCGCCATCGCCGTCGGGTATCTGTTCAACCTGTCCTACGCGGCGACCAAGTTCACGGCGGTGTTCGCGCGCTGGGCGGGCCATGACCTCGACTGGCTCAGCTCCGAGACGGCGCCCCTGCTGGCCTCGGCGGCGGCCCTGTTCAGCGCCATCGGGTTCTGTCTGCCGCTGGCGTTCCAGCGGCTCGGGGAGCAGGTCACCGTCTGGTCGACCTACCGCAGGCTCGGCCCGCTCTGGCGCGAGCTGCGCGGACTCGGGCCGCACGGCGTCGCACCGTCGCGGATCTCCTGGTGGCCGTCGGCGGATCTCCTGGTGACCCAGCGGGAGTCCGACATCCATGACGGGATGCTCAGCCTGTACCCGTACTTCGACAGCCGGGTCCACGCCCGCGCGCACGCCGCCGCCGTCGCGTCCGGGAACGGTCCGGCGCAGGCGCGGGCCGTCGCCGACGCGGCGATGGTGACCGCCGCGGTACGGGCGCGCGCGGCCGATCCGGAGGGGACGGCGCTGGCGCGGCCGGACAGGCCGCCGGACACCGCCGTCTCCGGTGAGGGCCCCCGTGACCTGGTCCGGATGTCCCTGGCGCTGCGCCACTCCCCCGTCGTCGCGGCGGCCCGTACGGCCGTCGCCCGGTCAGAAAGCGGTACCCATGAGCCCATCCGATAGATCCGCCGGAGCCGCCCGGGACACCCCGCACCGCCATGCCGTGGTGATCGGCGCGGGAGTCGCGGGCCTGGCGGCGGCCGCCGCGCTGCGGGGCCACGCCCGGGTCACCCTGGTGGAACGGGACACCCTGCCGGAGGGTCCCGAATCACGCAAGGGGCTTCCGCAGGCCCGGCACGCCCATCTGCTGTGGTCGGGCGGGGCGCGCGCGCTGGAGGAGCTGCTGCCCGGGGTCACCGCACGGTGGCTGGCCGCCGGGGCCCGCCGGATAGCGCTGCCGACCGGGCTGGTGTCGATGCAGCCGAGCGGCTGGATACGCCGGTTCCCCGAACTCCAGTTCATGATCGCGGCAAGTCGCGACCTGCTGGACTGGGGCATCCGGCGGAGCCTCGCCGAGGACCCGGCGGTGACCGTCCTGGAGCACTCCGAACTGCTCGCCCTGGAGGGCGACGCGCGCCGCGTCACCGGGGTACGGCTGCGGGTCGGCCCGGGTCAGGCGGCGGAGGAACGATTCCTCGCCGCGGATCTGGTGGTGGACGCCTCGGGCCGGGGCTCACGGGCGGTGGCCCAGCTGGCCGCGCTCGGGGTGCCCCGGGCGGCGGAGGAGGAGGTCGACTCGGGGCTGGTGTACGCCTCCCGGATCTTCCGGGCGCCGCCGGGGACCGAGGGCTTCCCGGTGGTGAACGTCCAGGCCGACGCCCGCGAGGCGCGGCCGGGCCGGACGACGACGATCGTGCCCATAGAGGGTGAGCGGTGGCTCGTGACACTGTCCGGTACCCGGGGCGGTGAACCGGGCCCGTCCCCGGAGGGCTTCGAGCCGTTCGCGCGCACGGTGCGCCATCCGGTGGTGGGGGAACTGATCGCCCGCGCCGAGCCGCTCAGCGGGGTACGGGTGACCCGCAGCACCGTCAACCGCCGCCGCTTCTTCGAACGGGTCGCCCCGTGGCCGGACGGGTTCCTGGTGCTGGGGGACGCGGTCGCCACGTACAACCCCGTGTACGGGCACGGGATGTCGGTGGCCGCCGAGGGGGCGCTGGCGCTGCGGCAGCTCGTGGACGCCGAGGGGCTCGGGACGCCGGGGCAGGCGCGGCGCGCCCAACGGGCCGTGGCCCGGCCGGTCTCGGTGGCCTGGGATCTGGCGACCGCCCAGGACATCCTGTACCCGGGCTCGATCGGGCGCCGCCCCGGGCCGTCCGCGAAGGCGGCGCGCCGCTATGTCGACCGGCTGATGCGGACGGCGACCGCCCGGCCCCTGGTCGCCAAGGCGCTGCTGGACGTGATGACGCTGTCGGCGCCGATGACCGCGCTGGTGCGGCCCGAGGTGGTGTTCGCGGTGCTGCGCGGACCCCGGCTGCCGCCGCTGGCGGGGCCGCCGCTGACCGACCGGGAACTGGCCACGGCCCTCGGCTCCGGACACCACTGAGCACGGCCGGGACGGCGGCGGGGCGGACGGACGAACGGTGAGCGGGCGCGCCGGAGCCAAATCAGGTGATCACGCGCGCGGCGCGTGCCTTCCATGTCACCCTCTAGGCAGTCCCGTCCGTGACGAGCGGTTCGCGTCGAATGCCGCTGTCCCGTGCCCGTGCCCGTGCTGCCGTCCGCACGGCGGGACGGGAGGAAGGGGGCCGCGATGCGCGAGATCAGCGTGCCGCGTCTGGTGGAGCCACTGGCCGCGGGCGGACTCGCGGACGAGGTCTTCGACCGGGCCCGGCGGGAACCGGACACCGTGGCGATGTCCCTCGGCGGTGACCGGCCGGGCGGTGTGTGGGTCCCGCTGACGGCCGCCGGGTTCCGCGACGAGGTCATGGGCGTCGCCAAGGGCCTGCTCGCGGGCGGCATCCGGTTCGGCGACCGGGTCGCCCTGATGTCCCGCACCCGCTACGAGTGGACGCTGTTCGCGTTCGCCCTGTGGACCGTGGGGGCGCGGGTCGTGCCCGTGTACCCCACGTCGTCCACGGACCAGGTGCGCTGGATCCTGCGTGACACGCAGGTCTCGGCGGTCGTCGTGGAGGACGAGGGCCACGCCATGACCGTGGCCGCGGTGTGCGACGGGCTGCCGCTGTTCTCCCGGATCTGGCAGCTGGACGCCGGCTGTGTGGAGCAGCTGGTGGCGGAGGGCGCTCAGGTGCCCGACGAGGAGGTCCACCGCTGCCGGGCGGCGGTCCGCCCCGAGCAGATCGCCGCGATCGTGCACACCTCCGGTACGACGTCCCCGCAGCCGCGCGGCTGTCTGCTCACCCATCGCAACCTCGCGTACGGGACGGACACCCTCGTCGGGGGCTGGGGCGAGGTGCTGACCGCCGAGGACGGGGACCGTTCGCTGCTGACGTTCCTGCCGATGGCCCATGTGTGCGGGCTGATGATCGCCGTCGCCGCCGTCCGCCGGGGTGTCCGGCTCGCCCATCAGCCGGACATGAGGCCCGGGGCGCTGCTGCCGTCGCTGGCGAGCTTCCGGCCGAGCTGTGTGATCGCCGTGCCCCATGTCTTCGAGCGGATCTTCCGGCAGGCCCGCCGCCGCGCCGAACTCGGCCGCAAGGCGGCCGTGTTCGACCGGGCGGTGTCCGTCGCGGTGCGGTACGCGGAGGCGGTGGAGCGGGAGCGGCACGGGGAGGGGACCGGCCCGGGGGCCGGGCTGCGGATGCAGCACGCGCTGTACGACCACACGGTGTACGCGCGGATCAGGGCGGTCTTCGGCGGCCGGGCGCGCTGCGCGGTGTCCGGCGGGTCCACGCTGCGCCGCCGGCTGGGGCTGTTCTTCGCGGGCGCCGGGATCACCGTGTACGACGGGTACGGGCTGACGGAGACCTCCGGCGGCTGCGCCGCGCAGCCGCCGGGCGCGGTCAAGTTCGGCACGGTGGGCAAGCCGTTGCCGGGTGATTCGCTGCACATCGCCGCTGACGGCGAGATCTGGGTGCGGGGCGACAATGTCTTCCTCGGCTATCTGAACGACGTCCGGGCGTCCCGTACCGCCCTGCGCGGGGGCTGGTTCGGTACGGGGGACCTCGGGTTCCTGGACGACGACGGGTATCTCGTCATCACCGGGCGCAAGAACGATCTCATCGTGACCAGTACCGGCCGGACGGTGGCGCCGCTCGCCCTGGAGGAGCGGGTGCGGGACGATCCGCTGGTGTCGCAGTGCGTGGTCGTCGGGGACGACCAGCCCTGTCTCGCCGCGCTGATCACCCTCGATCCGGCGGCGGTGGCGCACTGGCGCAAGCTGACCGGCCAGGGCGGCGGGGACGGGGAGGACGCGGCGTTGCGGGCGATGGTCCAGCGCGCCGTGGTGCGGGCCAACTCCGGGGTGTCCCCGGCGGAGTCCATCCGGGCGTTCCACATCCTGCCCGCGGAGTTCACGGTGGGCGGGGGGTTGCTGACGCCGTCGTTCAAGGTGCGGCGGGGTGCGGTCGTCGAGGCGTTCGCGGCGGAGATCGAGGCGATGTACGCGGCGCCCCGGCCGTCGGGCGGGTCCGCTTCGCTGGTCTGAGGGGGGCGCGACCTCGCGGAACGCCTTCGCCCGCGCCCCCTGGGAGGGTGGGTACGGGATCTGCACATGGGGGGCCGGGGGTGGGCACGTGCGTGCGAGCCGGGGTGCGGGGCGCGCGGGGCGGGGCGAGGTGTGTGCGGGAGTGTCCGGTTCGGGGGGCGGGGGTTTCCGGGCATCCGGTGAAGGCGGCGGCACCGAACGGTGAGCGCGTCTGCACCACCCTTGGACATCGTGGGTGGCCCCGGGACGACGGGTTGGCCGCCCGCGCGGCCCCCGTGCTTGTATCTGCGCCAGACGGCGGTCACCCGGAAGGGCTCCTGGAACGCACGGGAGTTGACGGCCGCCGGGCCGGTCCGGCGGGATTCCCCCGAGCCGGCCGATCCCGCTCACGTACATCCATCGGAAGGGCACGCACATCATGGACATCACCCCCCAGGTCGAGACCGCCGAGATCTCCGACAGCGACCTGGACAACGTGTCCGGCGGACTCGTCGGCGACGTCCTCGGCACGGTGGCCTCCACCGCCGACTCGGTCGCCCCCGTTTCGGCGACGCTCGGCACGGTCACCGGCGGCGTCGAGGACACCTCGGGGCTGAGCACCGCCCCGGTCGCCGGTCTGGTCGCCGGTCTCTGAGGAGCTGAACCGCCCGTGCGCCCCGTGGCCCCCCGGCCCGGGGCGCACGGCTGTGTCCGGCCGACGGGCCGTGGAGAGGGGAAGGTGCCGTGCAGTTCCGTCAACGGGCCCTGGCCAAGGCCCGGTCGCCCGAGGAGCTCGACCTGCCGGTGCGGCTGGCCCGCCCGCAGGGCCGTCTCGCGCTCGCGGTCTGCGCTCTCGTGCTGGCCGCCTCGGGCGGCTGGGCGGTGACCGGCGGTGTGCCGTCCGAATTGAACGCGCCCGGGGTGCTCACCCATGGGCACGGCGGTCATGTCCTCCAGAGCCCGGTGGCCGGGCAGGTCACGGCGGTCGTCGCGGAGGAGGGCGAACGGCTCGCCGCCGGGGCCCCGGTGCTGCGGGTGCGGACGGCGGACGGCGACCGGGCCGTCCGCGCGGTCGCGGCGGGCCGGATCACCTCGCTGGCCGTGTCCATCGGCGCGGTGGTCACCGCCGGGGCCGAGGTCGCCCTGGTCGAACGGGTCGGGCGGGACGGCGAACCGCTCGTCGCGCTGCTGTACGTACCGGCGGACCGGGCCGCGGCCGTGACGGTCGGGGCGCGGGTGGAGGTGACGGTGGAGTCGGTGCCCGCGCGCAGGTACGGGAAGCTGGGCGGGGTGGTGCGCGAGGTGGGCCGGACCCCGCAGAGCGCCCGCCGGATCGGGGCGTTCCTCGGGGACGCGCGGCTCGGCGCCGAGTTCACCCGGCGGGGGCTGCCCGTCACGGTGGAGGTGCGGCTGGACCGGGACCCCGCGACGAGGTCGGGGTACCGCTGGTCGGCGCCGCCGGGACCCCCGTACCCGCCGGGGTCGATGACCCGCGCGAGCGGCGCCGTACGGCTCCCCGCCCAGCGCCCGATCGATTGGCTGCTGCCATGAGCAGGCACCGGACACGGAGCGGGTCCGGGGAAGCGTCCGCGCGGCACCGGGCCGCGGAGCGGGCGCCCCGGCGGCGGGCGCCGCGCGCGGTGCGCACCCCGACCGTGCTCCAGATGGAGGCGGTGGAGTGCGGCGCGGCGTGTCTGGCGATGGTGCTGGGGCACTTCGGGCGGCATGTGCCGCTGGAGGAGCTGCGGATCGCGTGCGGGGTGTCACGGGACGGGTCGCGGGCGAGCAATCTGCTCAAGGCGGCCCGTGGGCACGGGCTGACGGCCAAGGGCATGCAGATGGACACGGCCGCGCTGACCGGGGTCGCGGCCCCGGCGGTGCTGTTCTGGGAGTTCAACCACTATGTGGTGTACGACGGGACGCGGCGCGGTCCCGGCCGGGCGGGCGTGTACGTCAACGATCCGGCGCGGGGGCGGCGTTTCGTACCGATGGAGGAGTTCGACGCCGCGTTCACCGGGGTCGTGCTGGTGATGGAGCCCGGTCCGGGGTTCCGGCGGGGCGGGCGGCGGGCCGGGTGGGCGGGCGCGCTCCCGGCGCGGCTCGCGGGTACGTCGGCGACGACGACCGCGGTGGTGCTGGCGAGTCTGCTGCTGGTCGCGGTCGGCGCGGCGGTGCCCGCGCTGAGCCGGACGTACCTCGATCTGTTCCTGATCGGCGGGCGGACGGAGTCGCTGGGGGCGCTGCTGAGCGGGCTGGCGCTCGCGGTGCTGCTGACGGGGGTGCTGACGTGGACGCAGCAGGGGAATCTGCTGCGGGGCCGGCTGGTGTCGTCGACGCTGACCAGCGCCCGGTTCCTGCGGCATCTGCTGCGGCTGCCGGTGACGTTCTTCGCGCAGCGCGGACCGGCCGATCTGGTGCAGCGGCTCCAGTCGAACGACGCGGTCGCGGAGACCCTGGCCCGGGATCTGTCGGCGGCCGGGGTCGACGCGGTGGTGGTGCTCCTGTACGCGGCGCTGATGTGGTCGTACGATCCGCAGCTCACCCTGCTCGGGGTGGCGGTGGCCCTGCTGAACGTGGGCGCGCTGCGCTGGGCGGTGGCCGCGCGGGCGGACGGGACGCGCAAACTCCGGGCGGACGCGGCCCGGTTGATCAACACCTCGTACTCGGGGCTCCAGATGATCGAGACGATGAAGGCGACCGGCGGGGAGGACGGCTGGTTCCAGCGGTGGGCGGGGCAGCACGCGGTGACGCTGGAGGAACAGCAGCGGCTCGGGGTGCCCACGGCGTGGCTGGGGGTGGTGGCGCCGACCCTGGCGACGCTGAACAGCGCGCTGATCCTGTGGATCGGAGGGCTGCGGGCGGTCGACGGGCTGCTGACGGTGGGGCTGCTGGTGGCGTTCCAGGCGCTGGTGACCCGGTTCACCGCGCCGCTGGCCCGGCTGGGTTCGGTGGCGGGCCGTATCCAGGACTTCGCGGCGGACGTGGCACGGCTGCGGGACGTGGAGGGCTTCCCCGCCGAGGCGCGGCGTACGGGTGCGGACCGGGACGCGGCGGGGCCCCGGCGGCTGGCGGGCCATGTGGAGCTGAAGGACGTGACGTTCGGGTACAGCCCGCTGGACGCGCCGCTGCTGAAGGGGTTCTCGCTGGAGGTGGGGCCGGGGCGGCAGGTGGCGCTGGTGGGCGGTTCGGGCAGCGGCAAGTCGACGGTGTCACGGCTGATCTCGGGGCTGTACACACCGTGGGAGGGCACGGTCCGGATCGACGGTGAGCCGGTCGGGGAGCTGTCGCGCGGGACGCTCGCCGCCTCGGTGGCGTTCGTGGACCAGGACGTGTTCCTCTTCGAGGGCACGGTCCGCGACAACATCGCGCTGTGGGACCCGTCGGTGCCGGACGAGGCGGTGGTGGAGGCCCTGCGGGACGCGGAGCTGTACGACGTGGTGACGCGGCGGCCGGGCGGGCTGGACGCCCGGGTCGAGCAGGACGGCCGGAACTTCTCCGGCGGGCAGCGCCAGCGGCTGGAACTGGCGCGGGCGCTGGTGCGCCGGCCGAGCGTACTCGTGATGGACGAGGTGACCAGCGCGCTGGACAGCGGGACCGAACGCCTCGTGGTGGACAATCTGCGGCGGCGCGGCTGCGCCCGGGTGGTGATCGCGCACCGGCTGAGCACGGTCCGCGACAGCGACGAGATCCTGGTGCTGCGGCACGGCGAGGTGGTGGAGCGCGGCCGGCACGACGCGCTGCTGGCCGCCGGTGGTCCGTACGCCGAACTCGCCGCGGAGCGCTGAGATGACGGCGCCGCCCGTGACGGGCGCGGGGGCCGGGGACGCGGCCGTGGTGCTGGGCGCGTTCGGCGCGCTGGGAGTGCGGGTGCCGGACGCGGAGCCGCCGGATCTGGCGGCGGCGGGACCGCAGACGCTGTGGCTGGTGGAGGACGGGGCGGTGGACCTCTTCGCGGTGGACACCGCAGGTCCGGGGCACTGGCACTTCCTGGGGCGGCTGGGGCCGGGCACGCTGCTGCTGGGTCCGGCGGGCGGTCCCCGGCACACGCTGGTGGCGCGTCCGCTGCGGGGGTGCGCGCTGCGCCGCGTCGGCCTGCGGGAACTGCCCTGGCCGGTGGGCGGAGGATGGCCGGCGGCGGGGACGGGCACGGAGTACCCCGGGGCGCTGGAGTACGCGTTCGCGCTGGGGGTCGGCCGTGCGCTCGGCACCCTCTTCGCCGGTCCGCTCGGTGACGGCCCCGTGGCGGACGGCGGCGCGGCGGACGGCGGCGTGGCGGACGGCGGCGCCGGGGACGCCGTGCTGTGGCCGGAGGTCCCGCCGGGCGCGGTCGCGTACGGGCCGGACCCGGCCGGTGGCGCCGCGGGCGAACTGCTCGTCGACGCGGGGCTGTGGCGGCGGATGGTGGAGCAGCAGCGGCGGTTGCTGACCGCGCTGGACCGCTGGATCGAGGAGCTGGAGCGCGGCCACGAGGACCGGGCGGCGGCCGGGGTACGGGCGGGTGAGGCGGTCCGCGCGGAGGCGGACCGGACGCTGGTGGACGCGCTCGCCGACGGAGCCGCGCCGACCCGGGAGCGGCGCCGTCCCCGGGCTTCCGGCGGCACGGACGCCGCGTACGCGGCCGTACGGGCGGTGGGCGCGGCGGCCGGGATCGCCGTCGCGCGGCCCCGGCCGGGCACCGGCCCCGACGAGCGGACCGACCCGGTGGAGCGGATCGCGCGCGATTCGGGGGTGCGGACCCGCCGGGTGCGCCTCGACGGCCGGTGGTGGCGCCGTGACATGGGTCCGCTGGTGGGGTTCCGGTCGGCGGGCGGGACGCCGGTGGCGCTGCTGTGGCGGCGCGGCGGCTACGAGGCGGTCGGCGCGGGACCGGGCCGGGGGGTACGGGTCGGTGCGCGGGATGCCGGGGAGTTCGAGGACCGGGCGGTGATGCTGTACCGGCCGCTGCCCGACCGGCCGCTGGGTCCGCTCGGGCTGCTGCGGTTCTGCCTGCGGGGCAGCGGCGCGGATCTGCGGCGGCTGGCGCTGTGCGCGGTGGTGACCGTGGTGCTGGGCGCGCTGGTGCCGATCGCGACGGGCCATGTCCTCGGGGTACTGGTACCGGCCGGGGACCGGGCCGCGATCGGACGGCTGTGTCTCGCGGTGATCACGGGCGGGGTGGTGACTGCGGCGTTCCTGCTGACGCAGAACCTCACCGTGCTGCGGCTGGAGGGCCGGATCGAGAGCGTGCTCCAGCCCGCCGTGTGGGACCGGCTGCTGAGACTGCCCACCGGGTTCTTCACCCGGCGGGCCACCGGCGAACTGGCGGGCGCGGCGCTCGGCGTCGGCACCATCCGGCGGCTGCTGTCGGGGGTGGGCCCGGTACTCGTCCAGGCGGGCACCCTCGGCGCGGCGAACGTCGTACTGCTGTGGGTGTACGGGGGCCCGCTGGCGCCCGTCGCGCTGGGTGCGCTGGTGGTGATCGCGTGCTCGTTCCTCGGGCTGGGGCTGTGGCAACTGCGCTGGCAGCGCAGGCTGGTGACGCTCGGGAACAAGCTGGGCGACCGGGCGTACCAGACCCTCCGGGGGCTGCCCAAGCTGCGGGTCGCGGCGGCGGAGGACTACGCGTACGCGGCGTGGGCGCGGGAGTTCGCCCGCAGCCGGGAGCTCCAGCGGCGGGTGGGACGGATCAGGAATGTGTCGGCGGTGCTCGGGGCGCTGTATCTGCCGGTGTGCACGCTGGTGATGTTCGCGCTGCTCGCGGGTCCGGCCAGGGGGTCGATGCCGGCGGGTGACTTCCTGACGTTCAGCACCGCGCTGACCCTGACGCTGATGTCGGCGACCCAGCTCACCGGGGCGCTGGTGTCGGTGGCCGCCGCGTGGCCGGTGTTCGAGGAGATCCGGCCGGTGCTGGACGCCCGGCCCGAGGTGGGCACGGGCCGGGTCCGGCCGGGGGTGCTGGCGGGGGCGGTCGAGGCCCGGGACCTGTCGTTCCGGTACACCGACGAGGGTCCGCCGGTCCTGGACGGGGTGTCGTTCGCGGTCCGGCCGGGCGAGTTCGTGGCGGTGGTCGGCCCGAGCGGCTGCGGCAAGTCGACGCTGCTGCGGCTGCTCATCGGCTTCGACCGGCCGCTGTCCGGCTCGGTGCTGTACGACGGGCAGGACCTCGCCGCGCTGGACGCGGCGGCGGTGCGGCGGCAGTGCGGGGTGGTGCTCCAGGACGCGCAGCCGTTCACCGGGTCGGTCCTGGACTGTGTCCGGGGCACCGAGGCGTTCAGCGTGGAGGAGGCGTGGGAGGCGGCCACGATGGCGGGACTCGCGGACGACATCCGGCGGATGCCGATGGGTATGCACACGATGGTCGCGGGCCCGGGCACCGTCTCGGGCGGCCAGCGGCAACGGCTGATGATCGCCCGCGCGCTGATCCGCCGCCCCAGGGTGCTGTTCCTGGACGAGGCGACCAGCGCCCTCGACAACGCCACCCAGCGTGTCGTGATCGACAGCACCCGGGCCCTGAACGCCACCCGGCTGGTCATCGCGCACCGGCTGTCCACGGTGCTGGACGCGGACCGGGTGCTGGTGATGGACGGGGGCCGGATCGTGGCCGAGGGCCCGCCGTCGGTACTCCTCGCCGACACCGGCGGGCCGCTGCGGGAGCTGGTACGGGAGCAGTGGGGGGACGGGTGAGGCCCGTCCGGTCCGGGTGGGTCCGGTAGCCCGGCCCCCGTCCGGTCCCCCGATCCCCCGGTTCCGCGGTCCCCCGGTTCCGCGGTCCGTCCTCGGTCGCGCCGGTGTCCCCGCCGATCGCCCGGGGCGGGTCCGGGCCGTTCGGGGGGAGGGTCGCACCGGCCGAAGGCGGGGCAAATCCCTACGACCGGTACGGGTCTGTGTACCGGTCCTGAATCAAGCACAACCCCCGTGCGACCAACGGTGTCTGAACAGGCATCATCGTGAGCGGGCACGCCGGGGGGCGGCACAACACACCTCTTGCCACGTGCCGTTCCGGCGATCATCGCGACAACTGTTCTCACGGGGAGGGCATTTCATGCGCACCATCTCGCACCCCACCGGCCACCGACGGAGCCGCACGGCCCTGGCGGGGGTCGTCCTGGCCGGAGCCCTGACGGGCTCGGTGATGATCGCGGCGCCCGCCGCCGTCGCGGCGCCCGCGCCCAAGGTCGTCTATCTGACCTTCGACGACGGGCCGGGCGTCCACACCCCCAAGGTGCTCGACCTGCTCAAGCAGCACGGCGCCAAGGCGACGTTCTACCAGACCGGCGCGAATGTGACGGCGAACCCCGCGACGGCCAAGCGGGCGTACCGCGAGGGCCACAGCGTCCAGAACCACACCTGGTCGCACGTGGATCTGCGGACGGTCTCCTGGTCGAAGTTCAAGTCGGAGGTGACCCGTACGGACACCGCGATACGTACCCACACGGGCAAGACCCCGACCTGTCTCCGGCCGCCGTACGGCGCGGTGAACCAGACGGTCCGGGACCGGGCCGCGGCACTGCGCAAGGGGGTGCGGCTGTGGTCGGTGGACACCCGTGACTGGGCGCGGCCCGGCCGGGCGGCCATCGAGTCCCGGGTGCTGAACAACGTCCGCAACGGCTCGGTGGTCCTGCTCCACGACGGCGGCGGTGACCGCAGCCAGACGGTGGCGGCCCTGCCGAAGATCCTCAAGACGCTCAAGTCCAAGGGCTACACCTTCGGCAAGCAGACCTGCTGACGGTACGGCGACCCGGGCGGCGCCCCCGGCGCCGCCCACCCACCTGTCCGCCCGCCCGTCCGCCCGTCTGCCGCCGCTGTACGGTGCCGGATCAGCCGACGGGCAGCGGGGGCAGGGCGGCTCCGTGCACCCAGTCCGCGAAGACCTCGTCCAGCGGCCCGTCCGCGTACCGCGCGGCGTGCGCCTCGAACGTGGCGGTGGTGACCGAGCCGCCCCGGTGCTGGGCGGTCCAGCCGCGCAGCATCCGGAAGAACGCGTCGTCACCGAGGGCGCGGCGCAGGGCGTGCACGGCGAGGCCGCCGCGTTCGTAGACCCGGTCGTCGAACATATGGCGGCGGCCCGGGTCCGCGAGCCGCAGATCCAGCGGCAGTCCGGCGAGCATCCGGTGCGCGACGGAGGCCAGTTCGTCCGCGGTGCGCCCGCCGGAGCGTTCCGACCAGATCCACTCGGCGTACTTGGCGAGCCCTTCGTTGAGCCAGATGTGGCGCCAGTCCGCGATGCCGACGCTGTTGCCGAACCACTGGTGGGCCAGCTCATGGGCGATGAGCCGTTCCGAACCCCGGGCGCCGTCCACATGGTTGGTGCCGAACAGGGACATCCCCTGGGCCTCGACGGGGACGTCGAGTTCCTCGTCGGCGACGACCACGGTGTACTCACCGAACGGGTACGGGCCGAACAACTCCCCGAACAGCTCCATCATGCGGGGCTGGCGCGCGAAGTCCCGGGAGAACTCCGGCAGCAGATGCGACGGCAGATGGGCGGACTGCGGCACCCCGCCGAGCCCCGGGTCACCGAGCAGCACCGTCTGGAATTTGCCGATGGCGAGGCCGACGAGATAGCTGGAGGTGGGCGCGGCCTGCTCGTACAGCCAGGTGGTGGTGCTGGCCCGGGTGGTGCGGGTCAGCAGCCGTCCGCCGGCCACCACGCCGTACGCGGACGGGGTGGTGACGGCGAGCTGGTACGAGGCCTTGTCGGCGGGCCGGTCGTTGCAGGGGTACCAGGAGGGCGCGCCGACGGGCTGGCTCGCGACGAGGGCGCCGTCGGTGAGTTCCTCCCAGCCGAGACCGCCCCAGGGGCTGCTCACCGGCTTGGGGTTGCCGGACCAGTGGATCTCCACGGTGAACGCCGCCCCGGCCCGCAGGGGTTTCGTGGGCCACAGCCGCAGTTTGCCGCCCCGGTGGGTCCAGCGCGGCTGGCGGCCCTCGACCCGGACCCGGCCGATCCGGAAGTCGGCCAGGTTGAGCTGGAACTCGGTGAGCGGGGCGCGGCCCGCTATGGCGCCGAGCCGGGCGGTGCCCGCGAGGCGGTTGGGCCCCGGGCGGTAGTCGAGCGAGAGCTCGTAGCGGTGGACCCGGTAGCGGGCGTCGCCGTTCGCCGGGAAGTACGGGTCGGGGGCCGGGGGCCTTGGGCAGTTCACTCGTGTGTCCGCTCCCTGCGCTGTGCTCGGGCGGTGTGCCGCTGGCTCGCACGGCGCCCGGTGTGCTGGTGGCGGGCCGCCGGTCAGGACCGCCACGCCTCGATCGGGTTGCCCAGCCAGCGGGTCTCGGCGGGCACCGATTCCCCGGCCATGACCAGGGACGCGGGGCCCAGTGTGGAGCGGGCCCCGACCGTGCTGCCGGGCAGCACGATCCCGTTCGGGCCCAGGGTGGCGCCTTCGCGGAGGTCCACAGTATCCGTCCGCAAGATCCTGTCGTGGAAGAGGTGGGTCTGGAGGACGGAGCCGCGGTTGACGGTGGCGCCGGTGCCCAGGGTCACCAGGTCCGTCTCGGGCAGCCAGTGGCTCTCGCACCACACGCCGCGGCCGATCCGGGCGCCGAGGGCGCGCAGCCAGAGCGTGAGGAGCGGGGTGCCGGGCACGGACCCGGCGAACCACGGTACGGCCAGGACCTCGACGAAGGTGTCCGCGAGTTCGTTGCGCCAGACGAAGCCGCTCCACAGCGGGTGCTCGCCGGTGCGGTGGCGGCCCACCAGCAGCCATTTGGCGAGGACGGCGACGAGCGCGGCGGTGAGTCCCGCGGTCAGCAGCACCGCGCCGGAGAGCAGGGCGGCGGCCCCGGGTCCGAGGGTGCGCGCCAGGGCACTGAGGGCGAGGGCGGTGAGCACGGCGAGGGCGGTGGAGCAGAAGACGGGCACCAGACGGCACAGTTCCACCAGTCCGCGCGCCCACAGCAGCCGGGCGGGCGGTTCGTAGGTGCGGCTGTGGTCGGCGTCGGCGGCGGCGCGCGGCAGCCGTACGGGGGGCAGTCCGAGGTAGGAGCTGCCCTTCTTGGCCTTCTTCGGGGTGGCGGACAGCACTCCGACGAGACCGCCGTCGGGGACGCTGCGGCCGGGCGCGGTCATCCCGGAGTTGCCGAGGAAGGCGCGGCGGCCGATCTCGGCGCGGCCGATCCGCAGCCAGCCGCCGCCGAGCTCGAACGGCGCGGTGAGGGTGTCGTCGGCGAGGAACGCGCCGTCGCCGACGGTGGTGAGGCTGGGCAGCGCGAGGACGGTCGACACCTCGGCGCCGCGGCCGACGCGCATCCCGAGCAGCCGCAGCCAGACGGGGGTGATGAGTCCGGCGTACAGCGGGAAGAGGGTTTCCCGGGACAGGTCCATCAGCTGGGTGACGGTCCAGGCCTGCCAGCCGGTGCGGCTGTGGGCGGGGTGGGTGCCGGTGCGCAGTCCGAGGCTGAGCAGGCGTACGGCGGTCAGCAGCAGCAGCGCGTAGCCGAACCCGAAGGCGAGGGCCGCCGGGACGACGGCGACGAGGGCGCCGCGCAGCGCGTCGGCCGGTCCGGCGCCGGGGGCGACGAACACGGCGGCGACGAGGAGCGCGGGGACGGCGGCGAGCAGCGGGAGGGCGAGCAGGCCGAGGCCGGTGACCCCGTACATGGCGCGCCAGCCGGCGGAGCGGGGCGGGCGTTCGCCGGGCCAGTCGCGTTTGGCCTTGCCGAGTTTGACGGCGGGGGCGCCCGCCCAGCGCTGTCCGGTGGGGATCTGTCCGGTGACGGCGGAGCCGGGGGCGACCTCGGCGCGCTTGCCGACGCGGGCGCCGGGGAAGAGGAGGCTGCGGGTGCCGACGACGGCCCCGGCGCCGACCCTGACGGCGCCGATGTGCAGCCGGTCGCCGTCGAGCCAGTGGCCGGACAGATCGACCTCGGACTCGACGGCGCAGCCGCGGCCGAGTCTGAGCAGTCCGGTGACGGGCGGCAGCGAGTGGAGGTCGACGTCGGGGCCGATCCGGGCGCCCAGCGCCCGGGCGTAACGTTCCAGCCAGGCGCCGGTGAGGGCGGTCGCGCCGACGAGCTCGGCGAGCCGTTCGGCGGTCCACAGCCGCAGATGGACGGCTCCGCCGCGCGGGTAGCGGCCGGGGCCGACGCCGCGCAGCAGCAGCCGGGCGCCGCCCGCGGCGAGGGCGAGCCGGCCGGGCGGGCTGAAGAACACGGCGGCCCCGGCGGCGACCAGCCACCAGGACGCGGTGGGTGCCCACGGGTAGGCGCCGAAGAGGTGCAGGACGTTGCCGAGGGCGAGCACCCCGACGGTCCAGCGCAGTCCGGCCAGGGTGAACAGCGGGAGCAGCAGCAGGGTCTGGAGGGCCTGGGCGCGCCGGGGGACGGGGGTGACGGTCCGGGTGGTGGTGTCGTCCTGGGTGGACTTCTCCAGCCGTCGGGCGAGCTTGCGCAGCACGGGCTGCTGGTAGATGTCGAGGACGGCGGCGCCGGGGTGGCGGGCGCGCAGCCGGGTGGTGAGCTGGGCGGCGGCGAGGCTGTTGCCGCCGATGGCGAAGAAGTCGTCGTCGGCGCCGGTGACCGGCACGCCGAGGATCTCGCTCCATTGTTCGGCGAGCCATGCCTCGGTGCCGTAGAGCTGTTCGGCGGGGCCGCCGGTGGTGAGGCCGGGCAGGGGCCAGGGCAGGGCGTCGCGGTCGACCTTGCCGGAGGTGCGGGTGGGCAGTTCGGCGACGGGGGCGAGCAGCGGCACCAGGGCGGCGGGCAGCTCGGCGCGCAGCCGGGCGACGGCCGCCGGGTGGTCCCAGCCGTCCTGGGTGACGAGGTAGCCGACGAGGAGCTGGTTGCCGCCGCGTGCGGTGCGGACCGCGGCGGCGGCCCCGGCGACTCCGGGCAGCGCCTGGAGGGCGGCGTCGACCTCGCCGAGTTCGATCCGGCGTCCGCCGAGCTTGATCTGTTCGTCGGCGCGGCCGAGGAAGACCAGCCCTTCGGGTTCGGCCCGGACGAGGTCGCCGCTGCGGTAGGCGCGCGGCCAGCCGAGGGCGTCGAGCGGCGCGTACTTCTCGGCGTCCTTGACGGGGTCGAGGTAGCGGGCGAGTCCGGCGCCGCCGATGACGAGCTGCCCGGTGGCGCCCATCGGGACGGGGAGTCCGGCGTCGTCGACGACGGCGAGGTCCCAGCCGTTCAGCGGCAGGCCGATCCTGATGGGTTCGGCGCCGGTGAGCAGGGACGCGCAGGCGACGACGGTGGCCTCGGTGGGGCCGTAGGTGTTCCAGACCTCGCGTCCCTCGGTGACCAGCCGCTGGGCCAGCTCGGGCGGGCACGCCTCACCACCGAAGATCAGCAGCCGGACATCGGCGAGGGCGTCGGGCTCCCACAGCGCGGCGAGCGTCGGCACGGTCGACACGACGCTGATCTCCTGCTCGACGAGCCAGGGCCCGAGGTCGGCGCCGCTGCGGACCTGGGCACGCGGCACGGGCACCAGACAGGCACCGTGCCGCCAGGCGAGCCACATCTCCTCGCAGGAGGCGTCGAACGCGACGGAGAGCCCGGCCATGACGCGGTCGCCGGGGCCGATGGGGTCGTCGGTGAGGAACAGCGTGGCCTCGGCGTCCACGAAGGCGGCGGCACCACGGTGGGTGACGGCGACGCCCTTGGGGGTGCCGGTGGAGCCGGAGGTGAAGATGATCCAGGCGTCGTCGGCGGGGGTGGGGCGGGTGCCGCCGGGGTTGGGTACGGGACGGGTGCCGGGGGTGGGTGCGTCGGCGTGACCGTCGGGGGTGGCGGGGTTGCCGTGGGTGACGGACGGGCCGCGAGGGGTGGCGGCCCGGTCACCGGGGGTGCCGACCGGGCTGCCGGGGCCGGTGGCCGTGGCGGAGGCGTCGGTGGGGGTTCGCGCGGCCGAGCCGGTCCGGGCGGCGGTGGTGACGGTGGTGGTGGCAGTGGACGTGACAGCCGTGACGGCCGGAGCGGTGGCCGTGCGCGTCGGGGAGGGCTTGGAGGACTTGGCCGTGCGCGCGGCGGGCGGGGGGTCGATCCGGTGTCCGGCGCCGATCACCGCGTGGACGCCCGCCTCCCCGAAGACCAGCTCGGCCCGCTCGTCGGGGTCCTCCGCGTCCACGGGGACGTAGGCGGCTCCGGCGGCGAGGACCGCGAGGATCGCGACGTACAGGTCGTTGGTGCCGGAGGGGACGCGGACCCCGACCCGGGCGCCGGGGCGTACGCCGGAGTGCGCGAGGCGGCGCCGGAGCGTGTCGACCTCGGTGGCGAGCGCCCGGTAGGTCAGCCGGGTGGTGCCGTCGTCGAGGGCGGGCTCGCCGGGGTAGCGGCGTACGGAGGCGTCGAGGATGTCGACCAGGGTGCGGGGCGGGGCGGCGGGACCCGCGGTGAGGACCGCGGGGGCGGGGGGACCGGGGGCGGTGCCGGGCGGGGGCGGGGCGAGATCGTCGCCCTCCGGTGCGGTGGCGGGTGTCGTCGTGGCCATCGGGTCCTCGCGTCTCGTTCCCGGGATGTCCCGGGCGCTGGCGGGCCCTCAGCTCTGCCTGGGGTTGTTCCGGTCCAGCACCAAACAACCAGGCCCATACTAGTCCGGGGCGAATGATCCCTCTCTGTGCAAGGCGTCCGTACAGGGGTGTCGTTCACCACGCGTGATTTCCGTGTTCCGGAAGGCGGCGCGGGGCGCGGCGGGGGGAATACGGCAAGCGGGTGAGGAATCGTCTGCCGGGAAGTCGTGCGGAGTGCACCGGGAATTCGCCCGGATTTCCTCGCGGGCGCGCGTCGGACGGCACGGGAACACACGCGGGGCATAAGGGTGAACACGGAACGCGAGGTCGGACGCGGTGGCCGGACGACGCGTCGGGGCCAGGAACGGGGTGTCCCGGACGGTGCGCGGGTGATCCGTCAGAGATGTTCGGTGATCGCGTCCAGATGCGGCAGATCGTGGTCGAGGCGTTCACGCTTGGCGCGTTGATAGGCCAGGTTCTCCTCGCTCGGCGGGATCAGCAGCGGAACACGTTCGGCGACCTTGATGCCGTGCCGCAGCAGGGCTTCGCCCTTGCGGGGATTGTTGGACAGCAGACGTACGGAGCGCACTCCGAGATCGTGCAGCATGTCCGCCGCGACGGTGTAGTCACGGGCGTCGACGGGAAGTCCGAGGGCGATGTTCGCCTCGACGGTGTCCATTCCGTCGGCCTGGAGCCGCATCGCCTGGAGTTTGGCGAGCAGACCGATCCCGCGCCCCTCATGGCCGCGGAGATAGACGAGGACACCGGAGCCCTCGGAGGTGATCGCGCAGAGAGCCGCGTCGAGTTGTCCGCCGCATTCGCAGTGCCGGGAGCCGAAGGCGTCACCGGTCAGGCATTCCGAATGCAGCCGGGTGAGGACACGTTCCCCTTCGATGTCCCCGTGGACGAGGAGCATCTGTTCCTGGCCGAGGGCGTGGTCCCGGTAGCCGACGGCCAGGAACTCGCCGTGACCGGTGGACAGACGGACCCGCACGACACGCTCGACACCGTTGACCGGCACGACGGACCGGCCGCTCCCCGCGTCCGCCACGTCCCCCGTGAATTCTCCGGCGACGGCACCGCCGACGCCGCCGTTTTCCGTGATGGCTGCTGTCATGGGCAGACCATAGCCGTCAGCACCCCCCTCCTGGGGGCGGAAAACGTCGTAAAAAACATCATCAACCACCCATTTCCGGCTCCTGCCCCGGGAGTTGGGCGCGGCGCGTACGCTGCCCCTGCCGTGGCGCCCGCCGAGTCGCCGGCAAACGCCGTACGCCATGTCACCGCGCACCGCGACCGTCCGTCCGCCACACGGCCGTGCTGTGCGACGGACGGGACCCGAGGGACAGGAGAGAGATGAAAGAACCGGCGCCCGACCGCACCGCCGCCCTGCTCCTGCCGACGGAGACGACCACCGAGGTGTCCGCACGGGACGCGGATGTCGCCGTTCTCCCCATCGGCAGTTTCGAGCAGCACGGACCCTGTCTTCCCCTGGTGACGGACACCGTCGTCGCCTGTGCGCTGTCCCGCCGGATAGCGGCGGCGCATCGTGTGCTGTCACTTCCCCCGATCACCGTCTCGTGTTCCCATGAACACGCCGACTGGGCCGGTACGGTGAGCATTTCCGCCGCTACCCTGTACCACATGGTCCGGGACATCGCGGATTCCCTGCGGAGGTCCGGAATACGTTCCCTGGTACTGGTCAACGGACACGGCGGGAACTACGTCCTGCGCAATGTCGTCCAAGAATCCGCCGGATGGGGAATCCGCATGGCGCTTTTCCCGGAATCCGCCGACTGGAAGGCGGCGCGGGAGACCGCCGGGATATCGACCTCCGCGCACGACGACATGCACGCCGGGGAGATCGAGACCTCGATCCTGCTGCACACCCACCCCGAACTCCTGCGCCCCGGCCATGAATCCACCGACCGGTCCGCCGGGGACCGCAGACATCTGCTGACCCTCGGAATGCGGGAGTACACCACGACCGGTGTGCTGGGCAGACCCTCCCGGGCAACTGCGGAGAAGGGCGCGGCCCTGCTGGACTCACTCACGGAATCCTTCGGCGCGTACCACGCACTGCTCCGCGGACCCGGCGCCCAGGACGGGGACGGCTCATGAACCACCCTCTCTCCCCCACCCCGGGGAACGACCCCGCGGACACTCCCGGAAACGACGCAGGGCCCCTCGCCGACGGCCGTGCGCATTCCCCCTCCGCCGAGGCACCCGACACACGGTCACATACCCCGGAATCCCTTCCACCCGCAGCGGAGTTGTCCGGGGACGAGGCGTGGCGGCGGCTGCTCGGCGTGCGCGCGCCGGCGGACGCCCGTGCCGCCGGGCTCGTCGCCGGACCGGACGGCGGCTGGCGCTGGGCCGGGCCCGCGAGCGCCGAGGCGGCCGACCTCGCCGACCGCTACCTCCCGCTGTGCCTCGCGGGGCCCCGTGTCACGTTCGCCCAGCTGGGGCAGAGCCTCGACGGATTCATCGCGACCCGCACCGGGGACGCCGACTACGTCACCGGTGAGGAGGACCGCCGCCATCTGCACCGGCTGCGGGCGCTCGCCGACGCGGTCCTGGTCGGCGCGGGTACGGCCGTCGCGGACGATCCGCAGCTCACCGTCCGGGCCTGCGCGGGCGCCCATCCCGTCCGGGTGGTTCTGGACCCCCGGGGGCGCGTCCCGGCCGACCGCCGGGTGTTCACCGACGGATCAGCGCCCACCTTGTGGCTGGTGGGCCCCGGCAGCGGCCCCGGGCGGCCCGTCGCCGACGGGGTGACCGTGCTGCGGCTGCCGGACGACGACGCGTTCACGCCCCGCCGGCTGGTGGCCACGCTGGCGCACCGGGGGCTCGGCCGGGTGCTCGTCGAGGGCGGCGGGGTCACCGTCTCCCGCTTCCTGCACGGCGGCGCCCTGCGGCGGCTGTACGTCACGGTCGCGCCGGTGCTGCTCGGGGACGGGGTGCCCGGGCTGCGGTTCGACGGGCCTGACGTGATGCGCGAGGCACGGCGTCCCCCGCTGCGGCGCGCCCGCCTCGGCGAGGACACCCTCTTCGAGCTGGACCTCACGGACGCGTAGCGGGCGGCGCGGGGAGCGGCCCGGCCGTGCGCACCAGCGGGCCGCGAGGACCAGCGCACCGGGCAGGGCCGCGACGACGGCGAGCACCCCGTACAGCACCGAGACCGTGAGGCCCTGGGCGGCGCCGAGCCCGGCGGCGCCGAACGCCCAGGCGGTGACGCCCTCCCGGGGACCCCAGCCGCCGATGTTCAGCGGCACGGACATCGCGAGCAGCGCGAGGACCATCAGCGGCAGCAGCACGGCGAACGGGGCGGTGACCCCGGAGACCCGGGCGGCGAGCCAGAACAGGACGAGGTGCCCGGCGAGCACGGCGGCGGAGACGCCGAGGACGGCGGGGGCGGTACGGCGTCCGTACAGCGCACGGCGGTCCGCCCGGGCGGGGGTGGCGGGGGTAGCGGAGGCGGCCGAGGTGGCTCGGACGGTACCGGCGGGAGCGGCGGGAGCGGCGGGGCGGGCATCGGCCCCTGCGGCGGCACGGGCGCGTAGTGCGACGACGAGTGCCGTCGCCCCGCAGCCGACCGCCAGGACGGCCGCGGTCCACGGGCCGGTGAGCGCCCGCCGGGCGTGGTCGGCGACCGGGGACGGGAACGCGGTCAAAACCACGGCGGCCACCGCCAGGAGGACGAGCTGTCCGGCCGTGCGTTCCAGGACCACGGCCCGCACGCCCCGCCCCAGTTCCCCGTTGCCCCGGCCGTGCCGTACCGCGCGGTCCACGTCCCCGACGATCCCGCCGGGGAGGACCGAGTTCAGGAAGAGGGCCCCGTAATAGTCGGCGACGGCCCTGCCCAGCGGGAGGCCGAGGCCCAGCGCGCGGGCCACCAGGCGCCAGCGCCAGGCGCTGAGCACCGTGGTGAAGGCGCCGAGAGCCAGGGCGGCAAGGACCGCGGCCGGGGTGACGCGAGTCAGCCCTTCGGTGACGGCGGAGGTGCCGAGCCGGGACAGCAGCAGGGCCAGGATCGCCGCCCCGGCGAGCGGCGGCAGCCAGGTCCGGAGCCTGCCCGGCGGATCGCGTTTCGGGGTGTGGCCGGGCAGGGCGGGGTTGGGCGGGGCATTACCGGGTGGGGCGTTGCCGTCGGAGCCTTGTCCGGACTTGGCGTCGCCGTCGGAGCCATGACCGGGCGGGGTGTCCACGGGCGGGGTGCTGCCGCCGTGCGGGGACCGTGCCGTATCCGTACTGGCGTCGTCCGTACCCGTACCCGTACCCGTGTCCGTACCCGTACAGGTGCTCGCCGGACGGGCGGAAAGTGCGGGTGCGGGTGGGGGTGATGCCGGGGTGGTGCGGGGGTCAGGGGGTGGGGGCATGGGGGGTGCGGCTTCCTCGGGGGAGGGCGAGGACGTCGGCGTGGTGGACGGTCACCCGCAGGTCGCCCGTCGCGCAGGCGGCCAGCCGGCGGGCGCGGTAGGCGTCCAGCCGGGCGGCGAGGTCGGGGCGTTGATCCCGGGCGGCGCCGGTCCAGCCGCGCAGCCATTCGGCGGTGAGGGCCGCATGGGCGGGCCCCAGGCGCCAGGGGCTCTCGTGCACCCGGACCGTCATCCCGTGCCGGGTGAAGGCGGTGGTCGCCGCCTCGACGGCGCCGGGTCCGAGCAGCCCGGAGCGGCGCTGGTGGGCGTTGAAGGCACGGGCGACATCCGCGTCGAACGGGTCCGCGGGGGTGAGTTCCACCCGGCCGACGACGGAGAGGGCGAGCAGCGCCGGGCAGCCGGCACCCGCGCAGGCCGCCGCCAGCCTGTCGACGGTGTCCGAAGTAACGATGTCAAGAAAAGCAGACATCGTCATCAGTGAGGCACCGGCGAGGGCGGACGCCGTCAGCCGGGACACGTCCCCCCCGCGGGTGGCCACGGTCACCGGTGAACCGTCGGCGGCGGAGCGGGGTGTCCGCTCGGCGGCGAGCCGGGCCAGGTCCGGGTCGTGGTCGTGCAGCACCCAGTGCTGTGCCATGGGGAGCCGGGGCACCAGCCAGCGGGCCATGGACCCGGTGCCGCACCCCAGGTCGTGGACGACCAATGGAGTTCCGGACCGCGCGTGGGCGACCAGTCCGGGCCGCAGCGGTCCGAGGAGCGCGGCGGAGCGGGCCGCCGCGTCGGCGGGTTCGCGCAGGGCCAGCCAGTCGGGGGTGAACCTCGTGGGGTCGGCGGTCGCCGTCACACCGCGCTCCAGGTGTCGCGGCGGAGCTGTTCGAGGACCCCGGACAGACTGCGGGCGGTGGTGGCCCAGCCGTCGAGGGAGGTGCGGCGTGACCGGGCGGCCGCCTTGAGCCGCTGGCGTTCGTCGTGCTCGTCGAACCAGCGGCGGACGGCCGTGCCGAGGGCGGCCGGGTCGGTGTCCGGCAGCAGGACGCCGGGAACGCTGCCGTCGGGTGCGCGCCCCACCGCTTCGGGCAGCCCGCCGATCTCGGTGACCAGGACGGGGATGCCCCGGGCGAGGGCCTCCGTCACGGCCATGCCGTAGGTCTCGCTGTCCGAGGCCAGGACCATCAGATCGGCGCGGGCGTAGCTGGCGTTCAGCTCGGCGCCCACCTGGGGCCCGGCGATCCGTACCCGGCCGGTGAGCCCCAGTTCGTCGACGAGGGCGCGCAGCCGGGACACATAGCCGGGGTCCTGGTCGAGACCGCCGACCAGGACGCAGCTCCAGGGCAGGTCCGCGACCGTGGCCAGCGCGCGGACCAGCCGGTGCTGTCCCTTGCGCGGGGTGAGCGAGCCCACGCACAGCAGCCGGGAGATCCCGTCGGTGCCGGTCGCCAGGGGTGCGATGTCGGTGCCGGGGGCGGCGACATGGACCCGGCGGCTGGCCAGCCCGTGGTGGCTGACGAGCCGTTGGGCGGCCCAGTCGCTGGTCGCGACGACTGCGGCCGCGGCGCGCAGCGTGGTGCGTTCCAGGGCGTCGAGCTCCGCGGCGGTCGCCTCGTCGAGCCCGCTCTCGTCGGCGAGCGGGAGGTGCACCAGGACCGCCAGTCGCAGGCGTTCGGCCTCGGCGACGACGGTCTCGGGCGCCGGACAGGCCACGATGCCGTCGAGGAGCGCGACCGCGCCGTCCGGCAGTGCGGCGAGGGTGTGGGCGAGGCGGGCCGTGGCGACGGCGTCGGGGCGGGGCCAGTCGCCGTCCACGGTGTGCGCCCGGACGTCCCAGCCGAAGCCGGACAGGTCCAGACTCACCCGCCGGTCATAGGTGTTGCCGCCACTGGGCGCGGCCGGGTCGTCGACACCGCCGGGCATCACGAAGTGCATCGGCCGGGCGTCGGTCGGGACGATGCGGGAGGACGAGGAGACGGAGGTACCGGCGGAAGTCCCGGCGGACGTACGGGTACCCGTACCGGCGGACGAACTGGCGGACCTACCCGTACCCGTACCCGTACCCGTGCTCGTGTGTGCGGGTGTACCGGCCGAGGTGCCGGCAGTCGCACCGGCGCCGGGGCGGGCGGGACCCACGGGCGGGACGGCCTGGGACGTGGCTGCCTGGGATGTGACGGCGGCGGGTGTGTCCGTGCGGGTCACAGGGCACGCTCGTAACTCGCCCAGGCGATGTGCGACTCGTGGAGGGTGACGATGATCCCGGCGAGTCCGCGGGCGCCTTCCCCGAGCGCTCCGGAGGCGACCCGGTCCGCGAGCCGGTCGGCGATCACCTTGGCGAGGAACTCGGTGGAGGTGTTGACGCCGGTGAAGTCGGGCTCGTCGTCCAGGTTGCGGTACGTCAGCGCGGCGACGACCGTACCGAGTTCGCGGGTGGCCAGCCCGATGTCCACCACGATGTTGTCCGCGTCGAGTTCGGCGCGACGGAAGGTGGCGTCCACGAGGAACGTGGCCCCGTGCAGACGTTGCGCGGGCCCGAAGACCTCGCCGCGGAAGCTGTGGGCGACCATCAGATGGTCACGGACGGTGATGCTGAACAACGGTTGACCCTCCAGTACGGCATGTCGGTGCGCTGCCGGGGCTCCTGTCCTATACGGCTGCCGCCGGTGTCTCGTTCAGCGAAGTCACCTCCCGGAACCACGGATGTCGTACGGATGTCGTACGGATGTCGTACGGGTGGGCTACGCGGGTGCGCCGGTCAGCAGGGCTGGAGGTCACGGCCCGGGTCACGGCCCGGCCGCGGCGGCCGGAGTGGGCCGGGGTCACCGACCTGGCCCCGGCGCGGTCACAGCCAGGGGCACGGCCAGGATCGCGGCCCGGACAGCCTCTCCGGGCGCCGCTCCGGTCACGGGGCCCACCGCCCCTCGCTCCCGTAGACGACACGGTGGCAGAGTCCGGGCAGTTCCCCCGCCGCGATACGCGCCATGTCGCGAGGCAGGTCGTCGAAGGCGGACTCGCCGGTGATCAGCGCGTCGAGGGCGGGGTCGGCGAGCAGGTCGAGCGCGAGGGCGAGCCGGTCGCGGAAGTCCCGCCGGGAACGGCGGGCCGGTGACACCGCCCCGACCTGACTGGCGCGCACCACCAGCCGCCCCGAGTGGAACGCCTCCCCCAGCGGCAGCGACACCTTGCGGTCGCCGTACCAGCTCAGTTCCAGCACGGTGCCCTCCGGCGCGAGCAGTTCCAGGGACCGCGCCAGCCCGGCCTCGGTGGCGCTGGCGTGGACGACGAGGTCGCAGCCGCCGAGCGCGTCGTCGGGCGCCGCGAACCGCACCCCGAGCGCGTCGGCGATGGCGGCCTTGGCGGGGTCGGCGTCCACGAGTTGCACCCGTACGCCGGGGAAGCGGACGAGGAGGGCCGCCACACAGGCGCCGACCATTCCGGCCCCGACGACCGCGATCCGGTCACCGACCAGGGGCGCCGCGTCCCAGAGGGCGTTGACGGCGGTCTCCATCGTCCCGGCGAGGATCGCGCGGGCGGCGGGAACGGTGCCGGGGACCGGGGTGACGGCGGTGGCGGGGACGACGTAGCGGGTCTGGTGGGGGTACAGACAGAACACGGTCCGGCCGAGGAGCGCGGCGCAGCCGCCCTCCACCACACCGACGTTGAGATATCCGTACTTCACGGGCGCCGGGAAGTCTCCCTCCTGGAAGGGCGCGCGCATGGCAGTGTGCTGGCTGCGGGGTACCCCTCCGCGCAGCACCAGGGTCTCGGTGCCCCGGCTGACCCCGGAGTACAGGCTCCGCACGACGACATCACCGTCCCCCGGCTCGGGCAGGGGCACTTCGCGGATCTCCCCCTGACCGGGTGCGCGCAACCAGTAGGCACGGGCGGTACGAGCGCCCGCCGGACCGGTACCGGAACCCTGTCCGGTACCTGCGGGGTGAGGTGCGCTGAGGACCAAGGAACAGCTCCTGTCGCGGGCGTGGCGCGGATGGGGCGGGCGGGCCGGGACAGCACTGGTGGTGAACGGTCCCGGTCGGCCCCACGTACTGAGAGCAGAGACCGCGAGTACGGTACGCGGCGGGAATCAGCCCTGTCACCAGGGCGGAAGGTGCGCGATGGCCCTGAACCAGGCATCTGGCGAGGACGGAACGCGGCTGGCGCGGCATGACATCGCGGCGGGCGCGGTGGCGCAGGTGCTGCTGCTCGCGCTGCTGGCCGGGACCGTCGGGCTGGGCCCGGCGGGACGGCTGACGGGGCTCGTCTTCGCGGTGGGGACCTGGCTGCTCCTGATCCGCGCCCTGCGCCGGGCGCGGCCCGGCCCGTTCGGTCCGGCGAACCGGGTGACGCTGGCGCGGGCGACCCTGGTCGGCGGGGTGACGGCCCTGGTGGCGGACTCGCTCGACGGCCCGCCCCGGGTGACCCCGCTGGCGGCGCTGGCGGGGGTGGCCCTGGTCCTGGACGCCGTGGACGGCCTGGTGGCCCGCCGCACGGGGACGGTGTCGGAGTTGGGCGCCCGGTTCGACATGGAGGTGGACGCGTTCCTGATCCTGGTGCTCAGTGTGTACGTCTCCGCCCGGCTGGGGGTGTGGGTCCTGCTGATCGGGCTGATGCGGTACGGGTTCGTGGCCGCCGCGCGGGTACTGCCCTGGCTGAACGCCCCGTTGACGCCGAGCACGGCCCGCAAGGCGGTCGCCGCGTTCCAGGGCGTGGCCCTCCTCGCGGCGGCCACCTACCTCCCCCGGCCGCTGGCCCTGCCCGTGATCCTCCTCGCCCTCACCACCCTGACCTGGTCCTTCGGCCGCGACATCCACACCTTGCACCGAACCCGCCCCCTCCGGGACCCCACGCCCCGGGAGTCGGCGACGGTGGGCTGAGGGCGGGTCGAGACAGGTGCCGACGTGAACGACACGCACGTCAGAGCCGGTTGCTACCGTCAGCCAGGGCCCCAGGCAACGGCCGGAGGCACGGACGCAGCGGTCCGAAGGCGAGAGGGCGTTGTGACGTGGCAGGAATGGGAACAGCTCAAGGCGGATGCGGCGGCGCGCCTGGCCACAGGCACACGTCTCGTGCTGCTCCTGACCGCCGCGCTCCCCGCGTCGCTCAGCTACGTCGGCCTGCGCCGCGGGGCCTTGCCTCGCTGGTGGCTGATCCTGGCGATGGGCCTGCTGGCGATGGCGTGCGTGCGGTGGGGCTGCATTGTCCAGCGTTACCCGCAGTAGCGGGCCCGAGCCGGGTGCGGCAGCGATCCGGAGGTAGAGGTGTGGGCCGGCGAGGGGCTTCCTGGCCCTACGCGACGAGGCGTCCCGGGGTCGCGCCGGTAGGCGCCCACCCGACCCGGCAGAGGTCGCGACCACCGTCGGGAATACAGAAAAACCCCAGATCAACTGGGGTTCCTGCTGGTGTCCGAGGGGGGACTTGAACCCCCACGCCCGTTAAAGGGCACTAGCACCTCAAGCTAGCGCGTCTGCCATTCCGCCACCCGGACCGGTGTGGTGTTCGCGGGGGTGTTCCCCGCGGCGACATGGACAACAATACCAAGGTTTCGGAGTCGCTTTCACCTGTGTATTCGCAGGCCGGGAGGGTGGGTGGCGGAGCGTGCGCGGTTGGTCACCGGAGGTGTCGCGGCGCTCCCGTCCGGCGCCCCCGTGAGGGCAGGGGCGCCGGGCGGGAGGGGTGGGTCAGCAGGCTCGGAGGGCTGCCAGGTTGGTGTAGCCGGTGCGGGCGGAGTCCAGGGACTGGGTGGGGGCCGAGCTGCTGGGGGCGTTGTCCTGTTCGACCATCGGGTTGTGGTAGGTCTTCCGGCCGACGCGGGAGAAGAAGCGTTCGTAGTCGATGTCGCCCGTGCCGAAGGGCACCATGTCGTAGCCGTTGCCGCTGCTCTCGTTGACGGTGCCGTCCTTCGCGTGGAACAGCGGGTAGCGCGTGCCGTTGCGGGCGACGAGCTTCGCCGGGTCGAAGAGGCTGCGGCGCTGGGAGCCGTCGTGCGCGGTGTAGGTGTGGAACTTGTACCGGGCGACATGGGCCCAGAAGATGTCCAGCTCCAGCCAGACGTCGCGGGGGTCGGTCCGCTTCAGGAAGTACTCCAGCTTGCGGACGCCGGAGCTGCGGGTCGGGCGGCCCTGGGCGTCGGGGGGGCCGCCGTCCAGCAGGAAGTCGTACGCGCCGTCGTGGTTGTGGGTGTACAGCTTGATGCCCGCGCGGCGGGCCACGGCGCCGATCGCGTTCCAGTGGTCGGCGGCCTTGTCCCAGTCGGCGCGGTGCGAGGACCAGGTGGGGTCGCCGCCGGTGCCCATGTGGTCCATGCCGAGGATGTTGGCGATCTCCAGGGCCTGCTTGAAACGGTCGAGGTCCGGTGCGGTGAGGGTCGCGGGTATGAAGCCGTGGTTGCCCTGGGCCCGCAGCCCGTAGTCGTCGAGCCAGGAGCGCAGGAGCCGGGCGCCCTGGACGTTGTCGAGGTTCGCGCCGCCGGGGGCGTTCGCGTGCTGGCCGTATCCGGCGAACTCGACCTGCCGGTAGCCGTAGCGGGCGAGCTGCTTGAAGACCTCGCGGAAGCCGGACGGCAGCTCGCTCGCCAGCGGGTCGCGGGCGATCGCGTCCCGGACGGTGTAGAGGATGATGCCGCGCTTGTGGGCGGGGACGAGGGCACGCCGGTCATGGCCGTGGCCGTGCCCATGACCATGGCCGTGGCCCCGGCCGCGGCTGTCCGCGAGGGCCGGGGACGCGCCGAAGACGGGGGCCGCGACCGCGACCGCCCCGACGGCTGAGCAGGTGCTCAGGAAGCGGCGGCGGTCCACGCCCAGGACCCGGCGCAGGGACTCGTCCGGGGTGGCTCCGGAGGCGGGTGCGGAGGCGGGCTCGGAGTGCTGGTTCACGGTCTCTCGCTTTCGCTGGAGGGTTCGCTCGCGGCTTCACCGGAGGGTTCACGGGCGGGGTCGGTGAGACCGGCGAGGGTCAGGAGCAGGGACTTCACCTCGGTGGCCGCTACCCGGTCACCGAACGCGTGGGGGGTGGAGCACAGGAGGAGCGGACCGTCGTCGTCGCTCGCGGGAAGGCGGCCGTGGGTGCCGCGGACGGGTGACGGATCGAGGGGGACGACCGCCATCCGGTAACGCATACCGAGCTTCTTGCGGGCCAGCGCACCCGCCGCCTTGAGCCGTACGTACGGGTCCTCGGGGTCCATGAAGAGTTCCGCCGGGTCGTAGCCGGGTTTGCGGTGGATCTCCACGAGCTGCGCGAAGTCGGGGGCGCGGGCGTCGTCCAGCCAGTAGTAGTACGTGAACCAGGCGCCCGGTTCGGCGAGGGCGACGAGTTCACCCGAGCGCGGATGGTCGAGGCCGTGGGCCTTCTTGCCCTCGTCGTCCAGGAGCTGTTCGAGGCCCGGGAGCCCTTCGAGGGCGGCGCGGGTGGCGTCCAGGTCCTCGGGGCGGCGGACGTAGACATGGGCGATCTGATGGTCGGCGACCGCGAAGGCACGGGACGCCATCGGGTCGAGGTACTCCATACCGTCCTGGGTGTGGACCTCCAGGAGACCCGCGCGACGCAGGGCGCGGTTGATGTCGACGGGCCGGTCGGCGGGGGTGATGCCGTACTCGGAGAGGACGACGACGGTGCGGCCCTCGCGGCGGGCGTCGTCCAGCAGGGGCGCGACCGCCGTGTCGAGCGCGGTGGCGGCGGCATGGGAGCGGGGGTCGTCGGGGCCGAAGCGCTGGAGGTCGTAGTCCAGATGGGGAAGATAGGTGAGGGCGAGGTCGGGGCGGCGGGTGGCGAGGAGGTGCCGGGTCGCGTCGATGATCCACTGGCTGGAGACGAGGTCGGCGCCCGGTCCCCAGAAGTGGAACAGCGGGAACGTGCCCAGCCGGGAGACGAGTTCGTCGTGCAGGGCGGGCGGCCGGGTGTAGCAGTCGGGTTCCTTGCGGCCGTCGGCGTAGTAGACGGGACGCGGGGTGACGGTGAAGTCGGTGTCGGCGCCCATCGCGTACCACCAGCAGATGTTGGCGACGGTGTAGCCGGGGTGGGCGCGGCGGGCGGCGTCCCAGAGCTTGTCGCCCGCGACCAGGCCGTTGTGCTGGCGCCACAGCAGGACGTCGCCCAGTTCGCGGAAGTACCAGCCGTTGGCGACGATGCCGTGCTCGGCGGGCAGGGTGCCGGTGAGGAACGTGGACTGCGCGGCGCAGGTGACCGCGGGCAGTACCGTGCCGAGCGCCGCGCGGGAGCCGGTCCCGGCGAGGGCCCGCAGATGGGGCATACGGGCGAGGAGCCGGGGGGTGAGCCCGACGACGTCGAGCACGAGGAGGGGGGTGGGGGGCGGGGCGTCGGCAACCGCGTCGGCGGGAGCGTCGGCGGCGGGTGCCGTGGACCGGTTGGGCCCGGTGGACTCGTCGGGCGCGGTGGACTCCGGGGGCACGGGGGTCACGGGAGCTCCTTCAGGCCGAGGTCCGTCAGCAGGTCGCGGGCCAGGGTGAGTTCCGCGGCGATCCCGTCGGTGAGCTGGGCCCGGACCCGGGGCCGCAGTTCGGGCGGCAGGGCCTGCCAGGTGTACGTCTCGACCTCCAGGTGCCGGGTCAGCGGCCGGGGTCCGCCGACCAGCCGCCCCAGGGACGCGGTCAGCACGTCGAGCGTCGAGGTCAGCGGCGGGGCGGGCGCGGCGTGCAGCGGTACGTGGAAGTGGGCGCGCCAGGGGGCGCCGTCGGGCAGCGCCGTGCCGGAGACCGCGGGGCCGAGGTCGTCGGTGCCGCGCAGTCCGGCGGCGGTGGCGGTGCGGGTCTGGTGCAGGAACCGGGGTTCGTCGAAGGCGGCGAGGGCTTCGCGTACCTCGGGCAGATGGGGGTTCTCGGCGTGCAGCGCGGCGGAGAGCTGGGCCTTGACGACGGGTACGCCGGCGGCGGTGAGCGCGTCGAGGGCGGGGCCGGGGTCCTCGAAGGAGGTCGCCAGATGACACGTGTCGACACAGATCCCGATCCGCTCGTGTCCGACGGCGGTGAGCGGCGCGATGGCGTCCCGGGTCGTCTCCACGACACAGCCGGGCTCGGGTTCCAGGCCTACACGCACGGAACGGCCGGTGAGGTCGGCGAGTGCGTCGAGCCGGTGGCCGAGCGTGCGCAGGGCGTCGAGGGCGGCCGCGGCGCGCGGCGCGGGATGGTCGGTGCGCCAGGCGAGCGGGAGGGTGGAGATGGTGCCCTCGGTGATGTCGTCCGGGAGGAGCTGGACGAGCAGCCGGGCGAGTTCGGTGGTGTGGCCGAGGCGTTCGGGGTCGGCCCAGTCGGGTTTGTACACCCGGTACTTGACCTCCTCGGCGCCGAATCCCTGGTAGGGGAAGCCGTTGAGGGTGACGACCTCCAGGCCGCGCCGGTCGAGTTCGCCGCGCAGCGACCGGACGGCGGCGGGGTCGGCGGCGAGGGCGCGGGCGGCGTCCCTGGCGAGCCACAGTCCGATGCCGAGGCGGTCCCGGCCGAGGCGTTTGCGGACGGGTTCGCAATGGTCGCGCAGCTGGGCGAGGACCCCGTCGAGGGTTTCGGCGGGGTGGACGTTGGTGCAGTAGGCGAGGTGGACCGTGGAGCCGTCGGGGTGCCGGAAGCGCATCGGTCACGAACCTCCGCGCAGGATGGAGTTGCCCTCATGGGTCGCGCCGGTCCCGGCCCCGGGGACATCGAGGACTAGGCGCCCGCTGAGCCCGTAGAAGGCGACGGGGTTGCGCCACAGCACGAGGTCCACGTCGTCCTCGGTGAATCCGGAGACCAGCATCAGATCGGCGACCTCGCGGGTCTTCAGCGGGTCGCTGCGGCCCCAGTCGGCGGCGGAGTTGACGAGTACCTTCTCCGGCCCGTACTCGTTGAGGACGTCGACCATCCGCGCGGCGTCCATCTTGGTGTCGGGGTAGACGGAGAACCCGAGCCAGCAGCCCGCGTCCTTCGCCTCCTTGACGGTGGTCTCGTTGAGATGGTCGAGCAGGACCCGGTCGGCGGGCAGCGCGGACTCATGGACGGCGTCGAGGGTGCGGCGCAGTCCGGCGAGCTTGTCGCGGTGCGGGGTGTGGACGAGCGCGGGCAGTTCGTGGTCGGCGGCGAGCTGGAGCTGGGCGGCCAGCGCGTGGTCCTCGGCCGGGGTCATCGAGTCGTAGCCGATCTCCCCGACGGCGACGACCCCGTCCTTGTCGAGATAGCGCGGCAGTTCGTCGAGGACGGGCACACAGCGCGGGTCGCCCGCCTCCTTCGGGTTGAGGGCGAGGGCGCAGTGGTGGGCGATGCCGTACTGCGCGGCGCGGAAGGGTTCCCAGCCGAGGAGGGCGTCGAAGTAGTCGATGAACGAGGCGGGTGAGGTGCGGGGCTGGCCGAGCCAGAAGGAGGGTTCGACCACGGCACGGACCCCGGCGGTGTGCATGGCCTGGTAGTCGTCGGTGGTGCGGGAGGTCATATGGATGTGGGGATCGAAGATGCGCATCAGGACTCCTCGCCGGTGGCAGTGGCCGCCCTGGGGGCGGTGAGGGTCAGCGTGTACCGCAGGTCGTCGGGGACGGGGCGGCCCGCCGCGGTCCGTTCCCGGGCCTGGTCGTCGAGCATCCGGGCGAGCTCGGTGTCGCCGCGGGCGCGTTCCGCGAGTGCGGCGACGGCGGTCACCGGGACCCCGGTGAACAGGCACTTGAGCACGGCGTGCCGCCATTCGTGCGCGTCGAGGTGGACGGCCGCGTAGGGGCCGACGGCGGCGGCGACCAGCCGGGTGTCATTGGTGCGCAGCGCGTCCCGGACCAGCGGGAGGGCGGCGGGTCCGGGGACGAGGGCGGGCAGGGCGAGGAGCACCGCGCGGCGTTCGGCGGCGGTGCCCTGGCCGTAGAGCCGGGTGAGGGTGTCGGGACCGGCGTGCGCGGCGCGCAGCAGGAGTACGCGTACGGCGTCGGCGTGCTCGTGCCCGCAGCGGCGTCCGGCCTGCGCGAACAGCGCTTCCCAGCGGGCGGCACCCCGGGCGGCCCCGGACTGCCCGGGGCCGGGTACGGCTCCGGCCCTGTACGCGGACCCGACTCCCGAGACGGCTGCGGCTCCCGAGGCGGGTGCGGATGCGGCTCCCGGTACGGCTGCGGCTCCCGGGACGGGTGCGGCTGCGGCTGCGGCTGCGGCTCCCGAGAGGACGGGTGCGGCTGCGGCTCCGGCCCTGTACGCGGACCCGGCTCCCGGGATGGGTGCGGCTCCCGGGACGGGTGCGGACGCGGCTCCCGAGACGGCTGCGCTCCCACCGTTCACTGCCGCTCCGGCCTCGGCTGCCGGTCCCGCCCCGGCCCCGCTTTCGGCCCCGGACCCGGACCCGGACCCGGCCGCGGTTCCGACCTCCGTCTCCGCCTCGCCCCCCGCCTCGGTGAGGGCCCGGTCGAGCCAGGCGCGGGCGGCCTCGGACAGTGCGGCGCCGAGCTCCTCGCGGGTGGGGAGGTGGACGGGGGCCGTCATGACCGGCCCCCTTCGCCGGGGGTGGTGCGCCCAGTGGCGGGTACGCGGTCGCTTCCGCCGTGGGACGGCCGGGCCGTCGTACGCGGGGAAGCCGGGCGCCGCGCGCGGCGCGCCGTACCGTGTCCGGACGGGGGCGGGGCCACCGAGCGCAGGAACTCCAGCGAGGTGGCGGCGAGCCGGGGGCCCGCGTGGCTGTGCCGGGGCAGTTCCACGCAGGTCAGCCCCTGGTACCCGGTGGCGGCGAGCGCGTCGAGGACGGGCGGGACGTACAGCTCTCCCTCGCCGAAGGGCAGATGGTCGTGGACACCGCGCCGCATGTCCTCGATCTGGACGTGCCGCAGCCAGGGCCCGGCGGCCCGGACGCAGTCGGCGGGCGGCGCGGTCTCCGTCACCAGGCAGTGGCCGATGTCGAGGGTGAGCCCGAGGGCTTCGGGCGAGCCGAGCGCGGTGCGCAGCCGGTGGAACCCGTCGAGGGTGTCCAGCAGATGGCCGGGCTCAGGTTCCACGGCGAGTGGCACCCCGGCGGCAGTCGCGGCGGCGACGACGGGTTCCAGGGTCGCCGCGAGCCGGTCCCACGCCTGATCCTCGTCGACCCCGCCCGGCGCGGGGCCGCTGAAGCAGTGGACGGCGTGCGCGCCCAGTTCGGCGGCGACCCGGACGGCGGTGGTGAGGAGTCCGGTGCGCAGGGCCCGCCGGTCCGGGTCGGGGTCGAGCAGGGTGGGGCCGTGCTTGTGCCGGGGGTCCAGGACATAGCGGGCGCCGGTCTCGACGGTGACGGTGAGTCCGAGCCGGTCGAGCTGCCGGGCCACCGCGCGGGTGCGCTCCGCGAGGTCCGGTGCGCACGGGTCGAGGTGCATATGGTCGAGGGTCAGCCCGACGCCGTCGTACCCGAGGTCGGCGAGCAGGGTGAGGGCGTCGGTGAGCCGCAGATCGGTGAGACCGTTGGTGCCGTAGGCGAAACGGAGGGCGCTCATGTGATGCTCACCCGCCGGGCGAAGGTCCGGGCGGCGGGGACGAGGGCGGCGGTCAGCAGTGCGGTGACGGGCGCTCCGGCGCGGGCGCAGAGCGCGGCCTGGAACGGGATCATCGCCCGGATTCCGGCGCCCACGGCCCGCCGGGTGAGCGGTGGGGACGGGTTGAGTGCCGCGTGCCACAGCGGTACGGCGACGGTGGCGAGGTATCCGGCGGTGAGCGCGCCCTGGAGGCTGGTGCCCGGCAGGCCGAGGGGGGCTGCTCCCCGTCGGCCTGCCGGGGGCGGGTGGGCGCCGGCGGGGGGACGCGGTCCGAGCAGCGTCCGGGCCAGCGCGGTGGTGGTCGCGAGGGCGGTGAGCGGTACGGCGGTGGAGCCGCCGTACGCCTCGTGGCGGGACACGGCGGTCACCGCGAGGGTGTGCGTGCCGAGTGCCGCGGCGGCGGGCAGCGCCCGCCGGGCCCGGCCGCCGTTGGCGGTGGCGCCGAGGACGAGGTCCAGGGCGCGGGCCGTCCCCATGGCCACGGGGCCGAGCGGGGTGTGCTTGAGCCCGAGGTCGTACGCCCACACCGTGGCCGCCAGCGCGGCGGCGGTCGCGAGCGCGGGGCGTCCGGCCAGTGCGGCGCAGCCGATCCCGGCGGCGGTGAGGGCCGCCGCGCCGGTGAGGGCGGCGGCGGGGGCGATCCGCCCGGACGGCAGCGGCCGGTGCGGGCGTTCGACCGCGTCGACCTCCCGGTCGGCCCAGTCGTTGAGCGCCATGCCCGCCTGGTACAGACACACGGAGGCGCCGATGGCCAGCAGGGTACGGCGTCCGGGGCGGGAGGCGACGGTCGAGGCTCCGGCGAGGGCGTCACCGGGGACGGTGAACAGGGCGGGCAGGCGCAGGAGTTCGGCCCAGTCGGCGCGGGTTCCGGCGCGGATCGCGGGGCGTTGGGGGGCGGGGGCCGCCGACACCTGGACCGTGGACGTACCGGGCGCGGACGTACCAGGTACCGACCCACCAGGTACCGACGGACCGGCTACAGCCGGAGCGGGTCCGGGTGCCGTGTCGCGGGGGTCGTTCATCGTTCACCCGCCAGGAGCCTGCCGAACGCCAGCAGTTGCGCGTACTGCTCACCGAGCGCGGCCGGGGCGCCCGGGTCCGGGTCCTTGAAGTAGAAGGCGAGTTCCGGCCGGGGTCCGGCGAGACCGGTCTCGTGGGCGCGGGCCAGCAGCCGGGCCAGGTCGAGGACCAAGGGGGCGGCTAGGGCCGAGTCGCAGCCCTGCCAGGTGGTCTGGAGGGTCATCCGGGAGCCGAGGAAGCCGTCGAAGGCGATGTGGTCCCAGGCCGTCTTCCAGTCGCCGAGCGCGGGGACGTCGTCGATGTGCGTACCGCCTTCGGGGACCGTCCCGAGGGTGTCGGCGAGGACGCGTTCCTTGCCCGCGTTCTTCGCGGCGGCGGCGCGCGGGTCGGCCAGGGCGGCGCCGTCCCCGCCGCCGAGGAGATTCGTCCCGGACCAGGCCCGCACCGTGAGCGCGCGCTGGGCGAACATCGGCCCGAGGACGGACCGCAGCAGGGTCTGCCCGGTCTTGCCGTCGCGGCCCGCGTACGGCAGTCCGCCGCCCTCGGCCTCGGCGGCGAGCGCCGGGTGGTGCAGCCCGGTGGACGGGGTGAAGTTGACGTACGGGCAGTCGGCGCGCAGGGCCGCCGCCGCGTACAGGGAACTGGGCGGCAGGGTGCCGTCGCCGGGGCCGGCCTCCGTGGAGGCGACGTTGACGACGACGGCGCGTGCCAGGCCGTTCACTCGGACGAAGGCACGGATGTCGGCGGCGAACACCTCGATCAGTTCCTCCTCGTCGCGGGAGTCACCGGGCAGCGGGCCACCGGGGCGGATCTCGCGGTCGGCGGCCTCCAGTTCGGCGCGGACCGCGTCGGCGAGGCCGTGCGGGAGGACGCCCTGGTCGGCGAGAGCCTCGGCGCGTTTGGGGAGGGGGCAGTCGAGGGTGTCGTGCCCGCCGAAGACGAGGGTGCCCAGCGGGGGGAGCGCGGCCTCGGTGAACGCGTCGGTCTCGGTGACCATCCCGGTGGCGGGGCGCAGTCCGGCGGCGACGGCCGCGCAGCCCGCGACGGCGGTGGTGGCGACGGAGCCCCTTGCGCCGATCAGCCAGACGCCGGTACGGGCGGGAGCCGCGGCGGGCACACCGCCCGGGGCGGACGTGGCGCGGGCGGACGTGGAGCGGGCGGTGCCGGGCCGGGTGGACGTGGAACCGGTGGGCGTGGACCGGGCGGTGCCGGACGGAGCGGTCGTGGACGGAGTGGTGGGTTCGGCGGACATGGGCAGCCTCCTTGTCGTGCGCGAACCGGGAGCGCGAGGGAACGAGTCGTGAGGGGGCGGGACGTGAGGGGGGGACGTGAGGTGGGGGGCGTGGGTGGCGGGTCGTGGGTGGGGGGAGCGGGTCCCTCCCGCCCAGGGGAGGCGGGAGGGACGACGGCTCCGGGCCGAAGGGCGGCCCGCCCCCGGCGAGGCAAGGGGAAGCGGGCGGGCATCCCTCCGGGAGGGTCCGGAGCGGTGCGGAGTGGTGCGGAGTGGTGCGGAGTGGTGCGGTGCGGTGCCGGATGGTCGGTCCGGGACGGCGGGCGGAGGTCCGGCGTCCTCCGCCCGCCGCCGTTCTAGGCGCCCGGTACGGGCAGTTCCTTCAGCTGGATGTCGCGGAACGCCACCTTGTCGGCGGGTCCGTGGTTCTGGAGCCCGATGTGTCCGTCGGTGAGGCTGCGCCGCGGGTCCTTGTTGGTGAAGTCGTTGACCTTGACTCCGTTGAGGAAGACCTGGAGGCGTTCGCCCTGCACACGGATCTCGTAGCTGTTCCACTGGCCAGGCGGGCGCAGCGCACGGTCACGTGCGTTGATGTTCGCCGATTTGAAGGAGTAGACGGAGCCGGTGGTGCGGTCGGCCCGGTCGGTGGCGTCGATCTGGATCTCGTAGCCCTTGTTCACGGCGGACCAGGGGTCGTCGGAGGCGGGGAAGCCCACGAAGATACCGGAGTTGTCGTCACCGGTCATCTTCCAGTCGAGCGTCAGGGAGTAGGACTTCAGCTCCTTGGCCTGGTACCACAGGAGCCCCATGCCGCCCTCGCTGTTGAGGACGCCGTCCTTGACGGTGAAGCGTCCGGGACCGGCCTGCTTCCAGCCGTCCGTGGTGTGGCCGTTGAAGAGGTCGCGGGCGCCCTGTTCGGGCTTGCAGTCGCCCTTGACCTGGCCGCTGGCGTACTGGAGGCCGCCCAGCAGATGGCTGCGGAAGGCTTCCTCGGCGTACGACTCCTTGGTGTGGCCGAGACCGGTGTAGAAGGACCGGCCGCCCTCGTACGCCTGGCACCAGGCGATCGGGTGGTCGCCCTTCATGGTGCCGCCCTGGTAGGTGGTCTCGTCCAGGGTGGCGAGGACGCGGACGTTGTCCCGCGGGTTGGAGCGGTAGTTGTACCACTCGTCCGTGCGCTCCCAGACGTCCGGGACGGACTTGGTGGCGGGGTGGTCGTGCTCGGTGACCCGGACGGTGGCCTGCTGGGTCGCCGGGTGGGACTCGAAGTACGCGCCGACGAGCTTGCCGTAGTAGGGCCAGTCGTACTCGGTGTCGGCCGCCGCGTGGACGCCCATGAAGCCGCCGCCGTTGGCCATGTAGTTCTGGAACGCCTGCTGCTGGGCCGCGTTCAGCACGTCACCGGTGGTGGACATGAAGACCACGGCGTCGTACCGGGCGAGGTTGGCGGTGGTGAACTGGCCCGCCGCCTCCGTGGAGTCGACGGTGATCTTGTTGTCCTTGCCGAGATCCTTGAGGGTCTGGACGCCGGTCGGGATGGCGTCGTGGCGGAATCCGGCGGTCTTGGAGAAGACGAGGACCCGCCTGGCGTCACGGTCCTTGGGGTCGCTGGAGATGTCGAAGTCGTCCAGGTCGTAGAGCGCTCCGGAGCCGCCCTTGAAGACCAGGTACAGGCTGGTGGTCTTCTTCGGCAGGGCCCGCAGCGGGACGTCGACGTCCTGGAAGGTCTCCCAGCTCCCGGTCACCGGGATCGGCGCGGAGCCGTGCAGGGCGCCCTTCGGGCCACCGCTGCGGACCTCCAGGGAGCCGCCCGCGCCGCCGGAGGATATCCGGGCGGTGAGCTTCTTCGCGCCGGTCAGGTTGTACGGCGTGAAGGAGATCCAGTCGCCGTCGGTGATGTCCCCGACGGTCTTGCCGCCGTTGGCCGCCGGCTTGTCGTAGACGCGGATGCCCTGCTGGGCGCCGAAGTGCTCGGCCTGCCGGTGGCGGGGCTGGAGCTGGACCTGGTCGTGGCTGGTGAGCTTCTCCTGGCCACCGCCGCCGTTGTCGGTGTACTCGGCGTCGAGGACCCCGAAGATATTGGCGTTGGGGTCGTGCTCGGTGTCGGCGGGGGCGGTGATGGTGCCCTCGCAGCCGGTGGCCGAGGTGATCGGGTGGCCGTGGCTGTCATGGCCGAGGATGTAGCGGACGGTGACCTTGGAGCAGTCGACCGCCCCGTCCTCGGGGTCCGTGACCTTCACCTTGAACGGGATCTTGTCACCGAAGCTGAACAGCTTGCCGTCCGGCGGGCTCTCCAAGGTGACGGTCGGCGCGGTGTTGCCGACGACGATCCGGACACTGGCGCGGGCCTTGCGGCCGGTCGGGTCGGTGACGGTGACGGTCGCCGTGTAGGTGCCGTCCTTGCGGTACGTGTACGAGGGTGAGGCGCCGGTGCCGGTCTTCCCGTCACCGAAGTCCCAGGCGTAGGTCAGCGGGTCACCGTCGGGGTCGCTCGCGGTGGCGTCGAGGCGGACCCTGAGCGGGGACTGCCCCGAGGTCTTGGTGGACTTGGCCTCCACGCTCGGGGAGCGGCCTCCGGTGGCGTTCTCGATGCGGTACAGCGCCGAGTGCTCGTTGCCGCCGAACCAGGCGGTGCCGTAGTCGAGGACGTAGAGCGCGCCGTCGGGGCCGAAGCTCATGTCCATGACCTGGGTGCCGGTCCACGGGAACGGATTGATCGACTGGACCGCGCCGTCCCCGCCCTGTTCGATCCGCTTGATCCAGCGGCGGCCGAACTCTCCGGCGAAGAAGTCGCCGTCGTACGCCTCGGGGAACTTGACCGGCGAGTCCAGGTCCGGGTCGTGCCGGTAGACGGGTCCCGCCATCGGGGACTCGGAGCCGGAGCCCAGCTCGGGGACGGAGCCGCCGTCGTAGGGCAGCCACGCCTGCTCGGCGGGCGGCAGGTCCACCAGACCGGTGTTGTTCGGGGAGTTGTTCTTCAGCGCCCCGCAGTCGAACGCGGCACCGGACTCCTTGGTGGCGAAGTCGTAATCCACGTACGGCTCGTTCTTGCCGACGCAGTAGGGCCAGCCGAAGTTGCCCGCCTTGGTGACACGTGCGAACTCGACCTTGCCGGACGGGCCGCGGGTGGCGCTGGCGGCTCCGGCGTCCGGGCCGTACTCACCGACGTAGACGACGCCGGTGGGCTTGTCGACGCTGATCCGGAACGGGTTGCGGAAGCCCATCGCGTAGATCTCGGGACGGGTCCTGTCCGTCCCGGGGGCGAAGAGGTTGCCGTCCGGGACGGTGTACGAGCCGTCCGGCTGGACCTTGATCCGCAGGATCTTGCCGCGCAGGTCGTTGGTGTTGCCGCTGCTGCGCTGCGCGTCGAAGGCCGGGTTGCGGTTCACGCGCTCGTCGATCGGGGTGTAGCCGTCGGAGGCGAAGGGGTTGGTGTCGTCGCCGGTCGACAGATAGAGATTGCCGTCCTTGTCGAAGTCGATGTCGCCGCCCACATGGCAGCAGGTGCCGCGGGTGGCCTTGACCTCAAGGACGTTCTTCTCGCTGGCCGTGTCGAGGGTGCCGTCGGCCTTCAGGACGAACCGGGAGAGCCGGTTGACCCCGTCGAAGCGCGCGAAGTCGGCGGCGGTGCCGGTCTCCGGGGCGTCGCCCGCCGGGGTGTCCATCGGCGGGGCGTAGTACAGATAGACGAAGCGGTTGTCCTTGAAGCCGGGGTCGACCCCGACGCCCTGGAGGCCCTCCTCGTCGTGGGTGTAGACGGGCAGCTTGCCCGAGACTCGGGTGTTGCCGTCGGCGTCGGTGAGGCGGAGCGTGCCGTCGCGGGAGGTGTGCAGGACGCCGCCCTCGGGGAGGACGGCGAGCGACATGGGCTCCCCGACCTCGGGGGCGCCCTTCGCGAGGGTGATCTGCTGGAACTCCTCCGCCGCGGCGGGGGCCCGCGGGGTGTCGGCACCGGCCGGCGGGGCGGCGAGGGCGAGGGAGGCGCCGGCGAACAGTGAGGTGATGAGGAGGGTGAGCGTTCTTCTCGGGGTGTGACGTTTCGTGTGCACGAAATCCCTCCGGGAGGGTCCGGGGAAGAGGGTTGCCGTTCGGCTGTGCGGTGCGGGACCCGGGGTGCGCCGTCACTCCGGTTCGTAGGTGTCCCTTACACCTCAGGGACCGTAGCCTCCTTTATCCGGGGCGGATAGTCCTTGTGCGACAGATAAGTTGAACTTTTTCCCGTGTCAGGACAAAGGGGGGTCCTGGCGGGGCCTCGGCGGTAACCCCCTGCGGGGTCGGTCCCGTTCTGCGGCTGCGGGCTCGCCTCCGGGGGGTCTGTGCCGCTGAGCGCGCTTGTCCCTGTGCGGGTCGTTCGTGGGGTGCGCGGTTCCTCGCGCCCCTGGGTCTGTGCTGCTGGGCGTACTTGTTCCTGTGCGGTACGGACGGGGGTGCGCAGTTCCCCGCGCCCCTGGAGGCTGCCTCCTGCTGTGGCCGGTCGACCGCGGGCCCGCAGGTGTGGTTCCCGCGCGTACCTGACGGACCGGCAGAGGGGGCGCCCCAAAGGGGCGCGGGGAACTGCGCACCCACGAACGACCTGTGCCGGAACACGTACGCCCAGCGGCACGGACCCAGGGGCGCCGAGGCCGTACGGGCACCGGGAACCCGGACCGATTACCCGGCGGAGCCGAACGCCGCGTCGAACGAGGCGGACGGGGGGTCGAAGTCGTAGCGGCGGAGGTGGGCCAGGGCCTCCGGCGCCCCCTGGAGGCGGTCCATCCCCGCGTCCTCCCACTCGACCGACACGGGTCCCTCGTACCCCACGGACCGCAGCATCCGGAACACGTCCTCCCAGGGCACGTCCCCGTGCCCGGCGGAGACGAAGTCCCACCCCCTGCGGGGATCGCCCCAGGGCAGATGCGACCCGAGGCGCCCGTTGCGGCCGTCCAGCCGCCGCCGCGCCTCCTTGCAGTCGACGTGGTAGATCCGGTCCTTGAAGTCCCACAGGAAGCCGACCGGGTCGAGGTCCTGCCACACGAAGTGGCTGGGGTCGAAGTTCAGCCCGAAGGCCGGCCGGTGGCCGACCGCCTCCAGGGCGCGCCGGGTGGTCCAGTAGTCGTAGGCGATCTCCCCGGGATGCACCTCGTGCGCGAACCGGACCCCCTGCGCGTCGAACACGTCGAGGACCGGGTTCCAGCGCTCGGCGAAGTCCTCGTACCCGCGCTCGATCATCCGCTCGGGGACGGGCGGGAACATCGCGACCAGGTGCCAGATGGCGGACCCGGTGAACCCGATGACCGTGTCGACGCCGAACGCGGCGGCGGCCCGTGCCGTGTCCGCGATCTCCGCGGCGGCCCGCCGCCGGACGCCCTCGGGGTCGCCGTCGCCCCAGATCCGGCCGGGCAGGATGCCTTGGTGGCGCTCGTCGATGATGTGGTCGCACACGGCCTGGCCGACCAGATGGTTGGAGATGGCCCAGCACTTGAGCCCGTACCGGTCGAGCAGTTCCCGGCGGGAGGACACGTACGACGGGTCGGCGAGCGCCTTGTCGACCTCGAAGTGGTCGCCCCAGCAGGCGAGTTCCAGTCCGTCGTAGCCGAAGTCACGGGCGAGCCGGCAGACGTCCTCCAGCGGGAGGTCCGCCCACTGGCCGGTGAAGAGGGTGAAGGGGCGGGGCATGGGGAAACGGACCTCCTAGGCCGGGACGGTGGTGTAGACGGAGTTCTTCGCGGCGCTCTCCTCGACGGCGGCCAGCACCCGCTGCACCTGGAGTCCGTCGGCGAAGGAGGGATCGGGTCCGGTCCCGGACGCGATGGCGTGCACGAGGTCGCGGGCCTGGTGGACGAAGGTGTGCTCGTAGCCGAGACCGTGGCCCGGCGGCCACCACGCGTCCAGGTACGGATGGTCGGGCTCGGTGACGAGGATGCGGCGGAAGCCCGCGCTCACGCCCGGTTCGGTGTGGTCGTGGAAGGAGAGTTCGTTGAGGCGTTCCAGGTCGAAGGCGAGCGAGCCGAGTTCACCGTTGAGCTCGATGCGCAGCGCGTTCTTGCGGCCGGAGGCGAACCGGGTCGCCTCGAAGGAGGCCAGCGCCCCGGACGGCAGCCGCGCGGTGAACAGGGCCGCGTCGTCCACGGTGACCTGGCCGCGTGCCGCGCCGCCGGACGGCCCGCCGGCCAGCGGCCGTTCCCGGACGAACGTCTCGGTGAGCGCCGAGACGCCGCTGATCCGTTCGCCCGTGAGGTACTGCGCGAGGTCGATGATGTGGGCGCCCAGATCGCCGAGGGCACCCGATCCGGCGGACTCCTTGCGCAGCCGCCAGGTCAGCGGGGCCTCGGGGTCGACGAGCCAGTCCTGGAGATAGGCGACCCGGACGTGCCGCAGGGTGCCGATCCGGCCCTCCGCGACCATCCGGCGGGCCAGCGCGGTCGCCGGGACGCGGCGGTAGTTGAAGCCGACCATGGCGACCTGTCCCCGGGCGCGGGCCGCCTCGGCGGCGGCGGCCATCGCCTCGGCCTCCTCCACGGTGTTGGCGAGCGGCTTCTCGCACAGGACGTGCTTGCCCGCCTCCAGCGCGGCGATCGCGATCTCCGCATGGCTGTCGCCCGGGGTGCAGATGTCGACCACGTCGACGTCGTCGCGGGCGATCAGCGCCCGCCAGTCGGTCTCGGCGGCGGCCCAGCCGAGCCGGTCGGCCGCGACCCGGACCGCTGCCGGGTCGCGGCCGCAGACCGCCGACAGGACGGGCCGCCGGGGCAGGTCGAAGACCCGGCCCGCGGTGCGCCAGCCCTGGGAATGGGCGGCGCCCATGAAGGCGTAGCCGACCATGCCGATCCCGAGGGGTGGGGCGAGGTGCTCGGTGCGCTGCTCGGGGGTCGCGGCGGCGCTGCCACGGCCGGCCGGGTCGGGCTGTCCCTTGGGGCCCATACGGATGTCCTCCTTCTCGTCGGCGGTCCCGGCACCGCCGGGCCCCGGCCGCTTCACCGGGGCCCGTGCCGCCACCCGGGCCCGTGACGGCGCGGGTGGCGGCCACGGGGATACGGATGCCGCCGTGTTCGCTGTGTGGGGGTGGGCGCGGGCCTCTACTTGAACCCGGTCGCCATGTACTGGTCGACGTTGTCCTTGTCGACGACGGCGGAGTAGAGCGTGACGGACGCCGGGATCTCGAACTCGGCGGTCCCGGATATGCCCTTGCCCTGGCCGAGGGCGCGGGCGAGGTCGATCGCGGACGCGGCCATGGTCGGCGGGTAGAGCACGGTCGCCTTGAGGACGCCCCGGTCCTGCTTGATGGCCTCGAACGCGGCGAGCGCCCCGGCCCCGCCGACCATCAGGAACTCGTCCCGTCCGGCCTGTTCGATGGCGCGCAGCGCGCCGACGCCCTGGTCGTCGTCGTGGTTCCACAGTGCGTCGATCTGCTTCTGCGCCTGGAGGAGCTGGGCCATCTTCGCCTGGCCGGACTCGACGGTGAAGTCGGCGGCCTGCCGGGCGACCTTGCTGATGTTCGGGTAGTTCTTCAGCGCGTCGTCGAAGCCCTGGGTGCGCTGCTTGGTCAGCTCCAGATTGTCGAGGCCCGCGAGTTCGACGACCTTGGCGCCCTTCTTGTCCTTCAGCTTCTCCCCGATGTAGTGCCCGGCGTTCAGCCCCATCCCGTAGTTGTCGCCGCCGATGTAACAGCGGTACGCCTGCGGGGAGTTGAATACCCGGTCGAGGTTGATGACAGGGATGCCCGCACGCATCGCCTTGAGTCCGACCTGGGTGAGCGCCTTGCCGTCGGCGGGCAGGATGACGAGAACGTCGACCTTCTTGTTGATGAGGGTCTCGATCTGCCCGATCTGCGCGGCCGTGTCGTTGGCGCCCTCGGTGATCTCCAGGGTGACGTCGGAGTACTTCTTCGCCCTGCTCTCGGCGTTCTCGTTGATGGCGTTGAGCCAGCCGTGGTCCGCCTGCGGTCCGGCGAAGCCGATGGTGACCGGCTTGCCGGGCTTGTCGCTCGCGGCGGGCTGGTTCTGGTTCGCGGCCGGCTTCTCGTCCTCGGACTCGTTGCTGGTGCACGCCGTGAGCAGGGCGCCCGCGCCGACGGCGGCGGTGCCGAAGAGCAGTCCTCTGCGGCTCGGGATCTGTGGCATGGCGTTGGCCTTCTTCCCTTGAGGGTGCTTCTTGAGGGTGGTGGTGGAGCTGTGGATCCGGGTGCGGGGGGCGGCGGGCAAGGGGGCTCGCCAGGAGCCGGGAGGGGTGCGCGCGGGGCGCTAGGTATGGCTGGAGGTGCGCCGCTGGACGAGGACCGCGGCGACGATGATCGCGCCCTTGGCGATCTGCTGGACATCGCTCTGGAGGTTGTTCAGGGCGAAGATGTTGGTGATCGTGGTGAAGATCAGCACCCCGAGCACGGAGCCCACGATGGTGCCCCGGCCACCGCTGAGCAGGGTTCCGCCGATGATCGCGGCGGCGATGGCGTCCAGTTCGTACAGATTGCCGTTGGTGTTCTGGCCGGAGCCGGACAGGATGATCAGCAGGAACGCGGCGATCCCGCAGCACAGCCCGGACAGCAGATAGAGGTAGAGGCGCTGGCGCCGGACATCGATCCCGGCGAGCCGCGCCGCCTCGGGATTGCCGCCCACCGCGACCGTGCGGCGGCCGAACGTGGTCCGGTTGAGCAGCAGCCAGCCGATGACGGTGACCCCGGCGAAGACGATGACGAGCGGCGGCACCCCGAGGATGTACGCGTCGCGCTCCCCGAGGTCGAGGATGCTGTCGAGGCTGACGACCTGCGTCTTGCCGTCGGTTATCTGGAGGGCGAGCCCGCGGGCGGACGCCAGCATGGCGAGGGTCGCGATGAACGGCACCATCCCGCCGTACGCGATGAGGACGCCGTTGACGAGTCCGCAGCCCAGCCCGACGAGCACCGCCGTGAACAGGATGCCCGCGAAGCCGTACTCCTGGGTGGCGACGGTGGTCGCCCAGACGGAGGCGAGGGCCACGATCGCGCCGACCGACAGATCGATTCCGCCGCTCATGATCACGAAGGTCATCCCGACGGTGACGACACCGATGATGGACGACTGGGTGAGCACCAGTTGCAGATTGGTGGTGTCGAGGAACTCCTCGGGCTTGGTGATCCCGCCGATCAGGACGAGGACGGCGAGGACCCCGACCAGGCTGAGGGTGCGGACGTCCGCACGGGCCAGGGCGACCCGCGCCCCGGACCTCGGGGACCTCCCGCCCGCGCCGCCGGGGTCGGGCGGCTGCCCGGGGGTCTTGCGGAGGTCGGGACCGGCCGGGGACCCGTCGCGCTGCGCGGGGGACACGGGCTGCGTCATGACGCCGGGCTCCCTTCCGTGGACGGGGCCGCCGGCTGCGCGGCTGCCGTGGACGGGGTCTGCGTGGGCACGGGACTTCCTTCCATGACGAGATCGAGTACGCGGTGTTCGTCGAGTTCGGTGGCGGGCGCCTCATGGACGACCCGGCCCTCCCGCAGCACCAGCACCCGGTCGGCGAGTCCGAGCACCTCGGGCACCTCGCTGGAGACCAGCAGCACCGCGAGGCCCTCGTCGGCCAGCCTGCGCACCACCGCGTACAGCTCGGCGCGGGCGCCCACGTCGACACCGCGGGTGGGCTCGTCGAGGAGCAGGACCTTGCAGCCGCGCAGCAGCCAGCGGGCGAGCACCGCCTTCTGCTGGTTGCCGCCGGACAGGGTGCGCACGGGGGCGTCGGGGTTGTCGGGGCGCAGGGACAGTTCGCGGGTCGCCTTCTGCGCCGCGGCGCGTTCGGCGCCCCGGTCGACCCAGCCGCCGCGCGCGAAGCGGGACATGGTGGAGACCGAGACGTTGCGGGTGACGGACTCCAGCATCAGCAGGGCCTGCGCCTTGCGTTCCTCGGGGGCGAGACCGAGCCCGGCGCGCACCGCCGCCCGGACGCTGCCGGGGCGCAGTACCTCGCCGTCGACGGTGACCCGTCCGGCGGTGGGCCGCCGGGCCCCGTAGACGGTCTCCAGGATCTCGGAGCGGCCGGAGCCGACGAGTCCGGCGAGGCCGACGATCTCACCGGGCCGCACCGCCAGGTCCAGCGGCTCGAACTCGCCTGCCCGGCTGAGTCCTTCGACGGTCAGGACGGGTGCGGGCAGGTCCCGGGGGGCGGGGCGCGGCGGGAAGACGTAGGCGACGTCCCGGCCGGTCATCAGGGAGACGACGGCGTCGGTCGGGGTCGAGGCGGCGGGCAGTCCCCCGGCGACGGCACGGCCGTCCTTGAGGACGGTGACCCGGTTGCCGATCCGGCGGATCTCCTCCAGCCGGTGCGAGATGTAGACGACGGCGACACCGTCGGCGGTGAGGTCGGTGACGATCCGGAAGAGGTTGTCGACCTCGTCCGGGTCGAGCGCGGCGGACGGCTCGTCCATCACGATGAGCCGGACGTCGTGGGAGAGCGCGCGGGCCATGGACACGACCTGCTGGTGCGCGGCGGACAGTTCCCCGACGAGCCGCGCGGGGTCGATCTCCGGGTGGCCGAGCCGTCCCAGCAGGGCCGCGGCGGCGGTACGGGCGTCCCGGCCCCGGACGATGAACCCGGCGGTGGTGGGTTCATGGCCGAGGAAGACGTTCTCCGCGACGGAGAGGTGTTCGACCAGGTCGAGTTCCTGGTAGATGGTGGCGATCCCGAGCCGCATGGCGGCGATCGGGGACTTGAGCCGGACCCGGTCGCCCTGCCAGGTGATCTCCCCGTCGTCGGGCTGGTGGACCCCGGCGAGCACCTTGATGAGGGTGGACTTCCCGGCGCCGTTCTGCCCGAGCAGACAGTGGACCTCACCGGCCAGTACCTCCAGGTCGACGCCGTCGAGGGCGCGGACCCCGGGGAACGACTTGGTGATGCCGGACATATGGAGCAGCGGTGGTTGTGGTGCCATGAAGGGTTCCCCTCGGCGGTACGGCCGGAGCGCGGACGCGGTTCGGGACGGGTTCGGGCGGGCTGGGAGGGCGGCTGAGCGGGTGGGAGCGGGCGTGCGGGAGGCGGGTGTGCGGACGGCCAGGGCCGTCGGCGGCGGGGCGTGCGGGCAGCGCGGAGCACGGCTCCGTGCGGGTGGGCCGAGGGTGACGCGCGACGGCGCGCGGGACGGGCGCGGCGGCGACGCGGCGCTGGTACGGGCAGGTGGCGGCGCTGATACGGGCAGGTGCGGTGCGTGGTGGCACGTGCCATCAGGGTGGTGCGCGTGGTGCGTTCCGTGCGGGCGATACGGGTGACGCCGGTGATGTGAGCGGTGCCTGGTACGGGCGGTGCGTTCCGTGCGGTGCTGCGGCTCTGGGACGGTCGGTGCCGAGTACGGGCGGTGCGGGTGGTACGGGCGGTGCTCGGTGCGGGTGCTGCTCGTTTACGGGTGGTGCGGGTGGCGCTGGCGCTGATGGCGCTTGGTTCGGCGGTGCGGCGGTTCGGCGGTGCGCTGACACGGGTGACGCTTGGTGCGGCGGTGCGGCCCTGCTGCGGTGCGGTCCAGCGTTCGTGCGGTCCAACCGGTCCTGCGGCGGTGCGGTGGTGCGTCCGTGCGGGTGGTGCGGTGGTGCGCGCCGGTCAGGCCGGCGAGAACAGGTGGTCGCTGATGAGCCGTGCCGCGCCGATGACTCCGGCGGCGGGTCCCAGCTCGCCCAGGACGATGGGCAGGTTGCCGGTCGCGAGCGGCAGCGACTGGCGGTAGACCTGGGTGCGGATCGCGGCGAGCAGGGTGTGACCGAGCCCGGTCACACCGCCGCCTATCACCACCAGGCCGGGATTGAAGAAGCTGACGAGTCCGGCGATGACCTGACCGGTGCGGTTGCCGCCCGCGCGGATGAGCTCCAGCGCGGTGGCGTCCCCGGCCGACGCGGCGGCGGCCACATCGGCGGCGGTCAGCACCCCGGCGGCGGCGAGACGGGCCGCCAGCTCGTCGGAACGTCCCTGCTGGGCGGCGTCCAGGGCGTCCCGGGCGAGCGCGGCGCCGCTGAAGTACGCCTCCAGACAGCCCCGGTTGCCGCAGGCGCAGGGACGGCCGCCGGGGTCGACCTGGATATGGCCGATGTCCCCCGCGCTGCCGGTCGTCCCCCGGTGGACCTCGCCACCGACGACGATCCCGCAGCCGATACCGGTGCCGATCTTGACGCAGAGGAAGTCGCCCACGGAACGGGCGACGCCCGCGTGCTGCTCCCCCATCGCCATCAGGTTCACGTCGTTGTCGACCATGACGGGGCAGCCCAGCTCCTGGCTGAGCGCCTCGCGCACCGGGAAGCCGTCCCAGCCGGGCATGATCGGCGGGGCGACAGGGACACCCTCGGGGAAGCGGACCGGTCCCGGGACGCCGATCCCGGCACCGTCGAACCCCTCGGCGAGCCCGGAGGCCCGCAACTTGGCCGCCATGGCGAGGACTTGTTCGAAGACCGCCACGGGGCCGTCGCGTACGTCGAGGGGCTGGGTGATGTGGCCCAGCACCTCCAGTTCCGCGTTGGTGACGGCCACGTCGGCCGAGGTGGCGCCGATGTCGACACCGAGGAAGCGGAGCTCGGGAGCGAGCCGGATGTTGTGGGAGCGGCGGCCTCCCCGGGAGGCGGCGAGCCCGTCGGCGGCCACGAGTCCGGTCTCCAGCAGCCGGTCCACCTCGACGGCGAGCTTCGACCGCGAGAGGTCGACCCGGTCGCCGAGCTGGGCCCGCGAGTGGGGGCCTTCGTCGCGCAGCAGCTTGAGCAGTCGCGCCTGATGCGCGTTGGCGGGTCGTGCCGTCATACGTCTCACGTGCCCCTCCCCGCCTGTTCGGCTGTTCCCTTTTTGCTTTCGGGTGGAACGTAGCAGCGGTTGCGCGGGCTGGGAAGAAGTTACGTCGAGATTGGCATCGACTTTTTCCCGACTCAGGACAAAGGTCGGTGCAACCCACACCGGCACGGCCGCCCACCTCGTACCGCGACGGCAGCACACACCGCCGACCGGACGCCCTCCTTGATCTGAATGAACGTCACCATTACTGCAATAAGGGCAATTGGCCGAAATAGTCTTATAAACAGAACGGTAAAGGGGAGTCGTGAGACCGGGATCTTGAGACCGCTGCTCACGGAAGGCGAACCCCGCATGAGAGGCAAACGTCGACGGACCGCGCAGGCGGCCCGCCGGGTCGGCGGGGTGACCGCCGCGTGCTGTGTGCTGGGGGCGGGGTTCTCGATGCTCACCCCGCTGGGCCCGGCGAACGCGGCCGAGGTCGTGCCGTCCCCCGCGGACAGCGCCACCGGAACGGTCACGACCGGCCCCGGTACGGCGACCGGGGACGCGGCGGCCGGAACCGGCCCGGAGGCCGACCGCGCGGCGGCGCCTCCGTCCGGTGCGGAGGGGAACGTACCGGGCGCGGCGGGGGCTACGGGCGGGGCCGGTGCGACTGGGGCTACCAGTGCGGCCGGTGCTGACGGTGCTGACGGTGCTGACGGTGCTGACGGTGCTGACGGCTCACGGACCGGCCTGGTCGGCGCGACCGGGGCAGCCGACGGTACGGGTGGGGCAAGTGGGGGCGGGCCGATCGACGACGCGTCGTCAGACGCGGCGCGGGGCACGGCCCTCGCGGGGACGGAAGCGGGTACGGGGACGACAGCGAGCGCGGGGACCACGGAGTCACCCGCACCTCCCGTGACCGGAGGACCCGGTGCCGGACACCGCGTCATCGCCCAGGACGGGCCCGACGTACGGACCGCACCGGCTCCGGCCCCCGCACCCACCTACGCCGACAGCACCGCACCAGCGCCCGGCGCCACCCCCACGCCGGACGCACGCCCCGCGCCCTCGCGCTCCGGCGCACCCACCACGTCCGCCCCGGCCGCGCCCCCCACGCCCACCCCCGCGCCCCCGACGCTGACACCCACACCGACAGCCACAGCCACAGCGACACCGACGGCACCGGCCTCCCCCACCGCACCACCCACCGGCACCGCCACCCCCACGCCCTCGGAAACCGCCCTGGGGACCCCCGAATCCGGCGCCCCCGGCCCCGGCCCCGCACCCGCGCGCGCCGACCTCGCGCTCAGCTCCGAGTTCGTGCCGCGTGCGGCCACGCACCGGCTGGCCGCCGAGGGCGACGGGCTCACCCACACCTACCGGCTCACGGCGATCAACCACGGACCGGCGCGCGCGGTCGACGTGGTCGTCACCGATGAACTGCCCGCCGCCCTGGAGTACGTCTCCGGGCCGCGCGACTGCGCGGCCCGGGGCCGTACCGTCACCTGCGGGCCGCTCGCCGCGCTCAGGGCGGGCGAGTCGTACTCCTGGCTGATCACCGTCCGGCTGTCCCCCGGGTACACCGGCGACGGCTCCGACATCACCAACATCGCCGCCGTGTCCTCCGGTACACCCGACCCGGACCACGGGAACAACCAGGTGTCGCTGGGCGGTCTGGGCGGTGTCCCGCCGGGCGTGGGCATCGCGGACCTCTCGCTCGGCAAGGCCGCCGTCCTTCCCGAAGGACGGTCCTGGGTGGTGCCCGGCGACACCTTCACGTACCGCGTCGAGGTACGCAACCAGGGCCCGGGGACGGCCCGGGACGTCAAGGTCACCGATCCGCTGCCCCGGGTCCTGAGCTTCGTCTCCTCACCGGACGGCTGCGCGGTGTCCGGCCCCACCCGGCAACTGGTGACATGTCCGTCGCTGGAGCGGCTCCCGGCCGGGGAGCACGCGGTGTACCGGATCGTCGTACGGGCGCTGGACGAGACCACCCTGCGCGGCGGGTCGGGCGGCGGCGGGCACGGCGGCCATCAGCACCAGGGCTGCGAGATCGAGAACCTCGCCACGGTGACCTCCTCCACCCGGGACCCGGACCCGGCCGACAACACCAACCCGCCCGGCACCACCGGCCCCGGCGGCGGCCCCCTGTACCTCAAGCACCCGGGAGGCAAGCCCAGCCCGCACCCGACCCGGCCGCCCACCCCGCGTCCCACTCCGCACCCCACCCGCCCCGGCGACGGGCACGGGCCGGGCCACGGACACGATCACGGGCACGGGAAGCCGGGCGGCGGCCGTCCGCACCTCGCGGACTCCGGCCGGGAGGTTCCCGGCTGGCTGCCCTGGTCCGCGGGCGCGGCGCTGACCACGGGCGGTCTCCTGGTGTTCCTCGCCCGCCGCCGGGACGGCTCGTGATCCACGACGACTCATTGATGCGCGACGGCTCGTGACCCACGACCGCGCCTGACCAGGACGGCGCCCGGCCCCCGCACGGTCCCGGCCGGGCGATCCGGCCGGGCGATCCGGCCGGGCGATCCGGCCGGGCGATCCGGCCGGGCGATCCGGCCGGGCGATCCGGCCGGGCGCCGCCCCACCGGCACCCGGCCACCCCGGCACCCGGCCACCCCGAAGCCCCCCGCGCACCACGAACACCACACACCCGCACCCGCACCCGCACCCGCACCCGCACCCGCACCCGCACCCGCACCCGCACCAGAGAACGAGGCTCCGCGGAAATGAGATCCCCCCTGGGCCCGGTCCGCGCCAGGACCCGCCGCGCCCGTCCGAGGTTCTTGCTCGCCGTACTGTGCGGGCTGCTGCTCTGTCCGGCGCTGACCGCCGCGGCGAGCGGCGACGGCGGGTCGCCCCCGCAGCGTGCCGCGGAGCGCGGCGCACAGCCCCGCGCGCTGAGCTTCCCCGTCCATGAACCGTTCGACGGGGCGGCCGGGAACCTCGGCTCGCTCACCGGTACGGCGAGTTATGTGAGCGACGGCTGGCTGCGGCTCACCAGCGCCGCCGGCAATCAGGCCGGGGGCTGGCAGATGAACGACTCGTTCTCCACGGGTCTCGGGATCGTCGCCGAGTTCACCTACGCCTCCTACGGCGGCACCGCGTTCGACGGCAGACGCGGCGACGGCATCGCGTTCTTCCTCTCGGACGGCGGCGCCGCCAACGGCACCGGCGCCCCGGGCGGCGCGCTGGGCTACGCCTGTTCCGGGAACCCCTGCACCCGGGCCGGGGTGCCCGGCGCGTTCCTCGGCATCGGGATCGACGAGTTCGGCAACTTCTCGTCGGGGCTGGTCGGCAACGGCGGGCCGGGCAGCCAGGCCAACCGGATCGTGCTGCGCGGCGGCGGCAACGGCAACACCGGCTACCGCTTCGGCACCTCCGTGATGGGCCCCGGCAACACCGTGGAGACCACGGGTCGGGGCGACTACCGGACGGTCCGGGTCAGTCTGGTGCCGCGCTCGGGCAGGCTGCTGGTGTCGGTCTGGTCCGACACCGGACCGGGCACCGCCCTGAACCGGATCATCACGGACAGCGACGTGAGCGCCATCGCCAACCAGCCCGCGCTGCCCTCCACCCTGAAGGTCGGGTTCTCGGCGGGGACCGGCGGCGCCACCAACATCCATGAGATCGGCGACCTCAAGATCAATGTCCCGGCGGACCTGTCGGTCACCAAGACCGCGGACCGGACCACCGTCCCCGCGGGCGGCGGCCCGGTGACGTACACGGTCCGGGTCGCCAACAGCGACGCCAACGACGTGACGGGCGCGCAGATCCGCGACACGGTCCCCGGGCTGACCGGCGTGACCTGGACATGCGCGGCGACCACGGGCAGCGCCTGCGGGCAGGCGTCCGGCAGCGGGAACACCCTGGCGACCACCGCCGATCTGCTGCGCGGCGGCTCCGCGACGTACACGATCACCGGAACGGCACCCGCGCAGCCCGCCACGCTCGTCAACACCGTGACGGTGACACCGCCGGGCAACCGCTCCGACACCGACGCGTCCAACAACTCCGCGAGCGTGACCACGACGGTCACCGCGCTCGCCGATGTCTCCGCGGCCAAGTCGGGGGTCGGCTCCGGCCCGGTGACCCCGGGCCAGGAGTTCGACTACCGGGTCACGGCGACGAACAGCGGCCCCTCGGACACGTCGGACGTCGCGATGACCGACACCCTGCCCGCCGGTCTCACCTTCGTCTCGTCCACCGACGGCTGCACCGCGAGCGGGCTGACGGTGACCTGCCCGGCCCGGGCCACGCTGCCCGCCGGGCGGTCCTCCTCCTGGGTGTTCCGGGTGCGGCTCGACCCCGCGTACACCGGTGACGGCTCCGCCCTGCGCAACACCGCGACGCTCACCCACGCCGTGTCCGACCCGAATCCGGCCAACAACACCAGCGCCGCCGCTCTCCCGCCCGGCGGGGTCACCGCCCCCAGGGCCGATCTGCGGACGGTGAAGCGGGCCGTGGGCGCGACGCCCGTGGCACCGGGCCGGACCTTCGATTACGAGGTCACGGTCACCAACGGCGGCCCGTCCGTGGCCCGTCAGGTCACGCTCACCGACCCGCTGCCGGACGCCCTGTCATTCGACTCGTCCACCGGCGCGTGCACGGCGGCCGGCCGGAACGTGACCTGCGGCCCGGTCGCGGCCCTCGCCCCCGGCGCCTCGGTGACCTGGACGTTCCGGGTGCTGCTCGACCCCGGTTACGACGGTGACGGCACCGGGCTCCGCAACACGGCGACCGTCTCGTCCGCCACCGACGACCCCGATCCGTCCAACAACAGCGGCTCCGCCGGTCCGCCGGGCGGCCGGACCGCCCGGCCGACCGCCGATCTGGTCCTCACCAAGCAGGCGAGCTGAGCCCGGCACGGGCCCGCCGCCCGTTTCCGCCGCCCTGCCCGCAGGGCCCGCCCCGACCGCCGCCGCCCGCCCCGTACGGGCCACCCCGGGCACAGCCGCCCTCCCCGCAGGGGCCGCCCAGGCCACCGTGTCCCGTCCGCGGGCCCCGCTCCGGCGCCCGCTCCCCCGATCCGTGCCGCACAGCCCCTGTGAGGCCCGAGCATGAACGGAAACCGATGCGATGAGACCGAAGAGACGTGCCGGGCGCCGCCGTCCCGTGCTGCGCGGCGCGGTCGCCACGCTGGCCTGCGCGGCCGTGCTGTGCGCGGGCGCCGGGCCCGCGAGCGCGCTGGCTCCGCTGACGCCCGCGCAGGTGGTGACACAGCTCGGCCGGGCGCCGGGCCTCCGTGCGGACACCCCGCCCGGCGGCCTGGTCACCTACACGCTGACCGCCCGTAACAACGGCCCTTCGGTGGCCCGTGACGTCATCGCGACGGACACCCTGCCGGAGGGCCTGGAGTTCGTGTCGTCGGCGGACGGCTGCACCGCGTCCGGTGGCACGGTCACCTGCGGCCCGGAGCCGGAACTGCTGGTCGGCGAGACGAAGTCGTGGACGTTCGTGGTCCGGCTCAGCCCGTCCTACCAGGGCGACGGCACGGACCTCGGGAACACGGCGACCGGTACCTCCGAGGCGGAGGACCCGGACCCCGGCAACAACACCACCGACCCGGTCACCCCGGTCGGCCCCTTCGACCCGGTGTCGGACCTGAACACCGTGAAGACGGCGCTCGGGAGCGGACCGGTGGTGCCCGGTGAGGAGTTCGGCTACCGGATCACCACGGAGAACACCGGTCCGTCCGACGCGCGCAATGTCACCGCCACCGACACCCTGCCGCAGGGGATCACCTTCGTCTCCTCGCCCGACCCGTGCGTGGCGGCCGGACAGCGGGTGACCTGCGGGCCGCGGGCCCGGCTCGCGCCCGGCGCGAGCGTGTCATGGGCGTTCCGGGTCAGACTGAGCGACGCGTACAGCGGCGACGGCTCCGATCTGCGGAACACCGCCACCTCCACGTCCGACTCGACGGACCCGAACCCGGAGGACAACACCTCGCCGCCGGTCCTGCCGCCGGGCGGGGTCACCGGTCCGCAGGCCGATCTGTGGACCACCAAACAGCCCTCGACCACGGCACCCGTCTCCCCCGGTGAGACCTTCGGGTACACGGTCACCGTGACCAACGACGGTCCTTCGCGGGCGCTGGACGCCCGGGTCACCGACACGCTGCCGGCCCCGCTGGCGTTCGTGTCGTCGCCCGACGGCTGCACGGCGACCGCGCAGACCGTCTCCTGCGGTCCGCAGCCGGTACTCGCCCCGGGCGCGTCGAAGACCTGGCGGTTCACGGTACGGCTGGACGAGGCGTACCGGGGTGACGGCTCCGACATCGCCAACACCGCCACCGTGTCCTCCGACACCGACGACCCGGTGCCCGGCAACAACACCAGTCCCCCGGCGGGGCTCCCCGGCAGCACGGTCAACCAGCCGTACGCGGATCTCGCGGTGACGAAGGAGGCGGTCGGCACGACGGCACCGGTCCCCGGCCGGACGTTCGACTACCGCATCCGGATCACCAACAACGGCCCGTCGGCCGACGCGTTCAACGTACGGCTCGCCGACGAGCTGCCGACGGGGCTGACGTATGTGTCGTCCTCGCCGAGCGGCTGCACCGTCTCGGGCCAGGCGGTGTCCTGCCGCCGCGCCGGCCCACTGCGGGTCGGTGAGACGGCCGAGTACGTGCTGACCGTCCGGGTGGACCCTGCGTACAAGGGCGACGGCAGCGATCTGCTGAACACCGCGAAGGTCACGGCCGACAACATCGACCCGGCCTCGGAGAACGACACCGACACGGCGACCGTGCCGGGCGGTCAGGTCGCGGCGCCCTCCGCGGACCTCGGGATCGTCAAGCGTCCGGTGACGAGTACGCCGATCGCGCCCGGCGAGATGTTCGACTACGAGGTCACCGTCACCAACAACGGACCGTCGCAGGCCGAGCAGATCACGGTCACCGACGCGCTGCCGACCGCGCTCGGGTTCGTCTCGTCGGAGGACGACTGCGAGTCCGGTGACACGGTGGTCTGCGGTCCGCTCGCGACCCTGGCCCCCGGGGCCTCGGTGACCTGGGTGTTCCGGGTGAAGCTGGATCCGCGGTACACGGGTGACGGCTCCGACATCCGCAACACGGCGCGGGTCGGGGCACTGACCCAGGACCCCGTACCGGGCAACGACTCCAGCACGACCGGTACCCCCGGCGGCTCGGTGAAGAGGCCGACGGCGGACCTGGAGGTGACGAAGGAGACGCCGTAGCGCCACGGCACCAGGAGAACGGGGCGGGCCCGCGGCACACGGGCCCGCCCCGGCACGTTCACCGGGTCACGCCGTGCGGCGGACCGTCGCCGGGATCAGGGGCAGCGCACGACCTGTCCGGCGTAGGACAGATTGCCGCCGAAGCCGAAGAGCAGCACGGGCGCGCCGGAGGTGATCTCCCCGCGCTCGACCAGCTTGGAGAACGCGAGCGGGATGCTGGCGGCGGAGGTGTTGCCGGAGTCGACGACGTCCTTGGCGACGACCGCGTTCACCGCGCCGATCTTCTCGGCGAGCGGCTCGATGATCCGCAGATTGGCCTGGTGGAGCACGACGGCCGCGAGGTCCGCGGGGCTGAGCCCGGCGCGTTCGCAGGCCTCCCGGGCGAGCGGGGGCAGCCGGGTGGTGGCCCAGCGGTAGACGCTCTGGCCCTCCTGCGCGAAGACCGGCGGGGTCCCCTCGATACGCACCGCGTGCCCCATCTCGGGCACCGAACCCCACAGCACGGGGCCGATCCCGGCCTCCTGGCCCGGCTCGCACGCCTCGACCACGGCCGCGCCCGCGCCGTCACCGAGCAGCACACAGGTGGTGCGGTCGGTCCAGTCGGCGATCTGGGTCATCTTGTCGGCGCCGATGACCAGCGCCCGGGTGGCGGCGCCCGCGCGGACGGTGTGATCGGCGGTGGCCAGGGCGTGGGTGAACCCCGCGCACACGACGTTCAGGTCGAGGGTCGCCGGGCTGGGCATCCCGAGCCGGGCGGCGACCCGGGCGGCCATGTTCGGGGACCGGTCGATCGCGGTGGAGGTCGCGACGACGACCAGGTCTATCGCGGCCGGGTCGAGTCCGGCCGCGGCGAGGGCCTTGGCGGCGGCGTGCGAGGCGAGGTCCTCCACCGGCTCGTCGTCCCCGGCGATGTGCCGGGTACGGATACCGACGCGGGACCTGATCCACTCGTCGCTGGTGTCGACCATCCCCGCCAGGTCCTCGTTGGTGAGGACTCCGGCGGGCTGGTAGTGGCCTAGCGCGGTGATGCGCGTGCCGGACATGGGGGTCCCCCTTGGTACCGGGTGAGATCACGGATCTGCCAGTCTGCTCAGCGACCCGCCAGTACGAGGGAGTGTAAAGCGACAGGATTCGGGCGCGGGCGTTGTTGGCTCCGCCCATGATCGCAGGCCGACCGCCGGCCGCCGCACGCGCCCCCGCCGTCCCACCGGTCGTCCACGGTGTTCCCGGGCACCGCACAATGGGCCCGTGCGGGTGCCCTCGGGCCCTCGCCGGACACCACACGCACAGAACCGGGACGGACGACCATGGGACGTGTCACCGAGCGCCGCCGGATCGTCCGGATCAGGGACGGCAGGGCGGAGACCCGCGCGGACACGCTGGTCGCGGAGGAGCCGCTGGAGATCCGGCTGAACGGCAAACCGCTGGCGATCACCATGCGCACCCCGGGCGACGACTTCGCGCTCGCGGCGGGCTTCCTGGTCAGCGAGGGGGTCGTCGGGGCGGCGGAGGAGGTCGCCGGGATCGCGTACTGCGCGGGCGCGACGGCGGACGGCGGCAACACGTACAACGTCGTGGACGTGCGGCTGGCCCCCGGGGTCGAGGTGCCGGACATCACACTGGAGCGGAACGTCTACACCACGTCGTCCTGCGGGCTGTGCGGCAAGGCGAGCCTGGACGCGGTGCGGACCACCACCCGGTGGCCGGTCGCGGACGAGCCGCCGCTGCGGCTGGCGCCGGAGCTGCTGTCGGCGCTGCCCGACCGGCTGCGGGCCGCGCAGCAGGTGTTCGACCGGACGGGCGGACTGCACGCGGCGGCGCTGTTCGACGAGCACGGGGAGCTGCTGGACGTCCGCGAGGACGTGGGACGGCACAACGCGGTCGACAAGGTGGTGGGCCGTGCCCTGCGGTCCGGGCGGCTGCCGCTGTCCCGGGGCGTGCTGCTGGTGTCGGGGCGGGCCTCGTTCGAGCTGGTGCAGAAGTGTGCGATGGCGGGGGTGCCGGTGCTGGCGGCCGTGTCGGCGCCGTCGTCGCTGGCGGTGGACCTCGCGGCCGAGACGGGCATCACCCTCGTAGGCTTCCTCCGCGGCCCGAACATGAACATCTACGCGAACCCCGACCGAGTCGCCCTCCCCTCCCCCTGAACGCGAGGAACAGCCGAAGGGGCGCCCCGAAAGGGGCGCGGGGAACTGCGCAAAAGACGAGAACCGGCCCGCACCCGACGAACAACCCGAAGGGGCAGCATCCAGGGGCGCGAGGAACCGCGCACCCACCGAGCGACCCGCACGGGAGCAGGTACGCCCAGCCGTGGAACCCCAGGGGCGCGGGGAACTGCGCACCCCACGAGCGACCCGCACAGAAACACGTACGGCCAGCCGGACAGACCCAGGGGCGCGAGGAACCGCGCACCCACGAACGACCCGCACGGGGACAGGTACGCCCAGCCGTGGAACCCCAGGGCCGCGGGGAACCGCGCACCCCACGAGCGACCCGCACAGGAACAGGTACGCCCAGCCGGGACGAAACGGTGGACCGAGGCCGGCCAAGGCCACTAGCGTCGCGTCGGTGGCCGCCGACCTCCCCCCACGACGCACCTTCCCCTCACGACGCGTCCTCCTCCCCCGACGCCCCCGCCTCGCCGGTGCCCTGGCACTCGCCCTCGCCCTCCTGACCGCCCTCGCGGTCGCCACCCTCCCCGGCGGGGACACCTCCCCCGACCGCACCGGACGGACCTGCACCCCCCGCACCGTCGCGTCCTGGGAGCCGGACCCCGCCGTGACCGGGGAGTTCGCCCGCTACGGCGACGACGGAATCCTGCACGACGACTGGACCGGCGGCGACGGCACGCACTCCGTGCGGCTGCCCGACGGCCGGGTCCTGTGGCTGTTCTCGGACACCTTCCTCGGCCGGGTGCACCAGCCGCCCAATCCGTCCGGCCAGCCCCACACCTGGCGGGAGATGTCGGCACCGGCCGTCCGCAACTCGGGTGTGCTGATGTCCGCGTCGGGCGTGCTGGAGCGGACCCTGCCCGCGCCCCTGTTCCCCGACCCGGCCCCGGACCGCTGGCGCTGGCCGGTCGCGGCCCGGGTGGAACCCCGTACCCCGGGCTCGGACGAGCGCGTCGTACGGGTCCTGCTGTGGACGCGGGAGACGGGCCGGGCGCCGTGGATCTACGGGGTGCCCGCGGCGACCGAGGTGGCCACGCTGTCGCTGCCGGACCTGCGGGTCGAGGGGATCACGACGGTGCTGGACCAGTCGTCGGTGGCCGACCCGGCCGAGCGGGTGCTGTTCGGGACGGCGGCGGTGGCCGACGGCGGCTGGACGTACGTCTTCGGCGGCGACGACGGCCGTTCCGCGCTCGGGAGGCACGCGTACGCCTATGTGGCGCGGGTCCCGGACGGCAGGCTCGCGGAGTCCGGCGCGTGGCGGTACTGGGACGGCCGGGGCTGGTCGCGGCGGGCCGAGCCCCGCCCGGTGCTCGGGGACGGCGACGCCAAGGGGGTCGGCAGCGCGTTCACGGTGGTCCGGGACGGGGACACGTACACGCTGTTCACGATGGCGGCGGGGACACGGGGGCTGACGACCGTCACCGCGTACTGGGCGTGTTCGCCGAGCGGGCCCTGGCAGGGACCGGTGAAGGAGTTCGCGCCCCCGCTGCCGGAGGACTCCGGCGGCGGCGGGGGCCTCGCCGCGTACAACCCGCGGACGCACCCGGCGCTCGGCACCGACGGCGGACTGCTGCTCAGCTACGACGTGAACTGGCTGGACGCGGCGCCCGGTGTCGCGCACACGGAGGTCAACCGGAACGTGTCGCTGTACCGGCCGCGATTCCTGCGGCTGCGTCTGACGCCCGGGGACTGACGGGCTCCGGCCCGTCCGCACCGGCGACCGGACCGGGCGGGGACACCGGCTCATGGCCGTCCGCGCCGGTCACCGGGTCGCGGGAGCGGCGGCGGGCGATGACCGCGCAGACCATGAGCTGCATCTGGTGGAACAGCATCAGCGGCAGCACCGCCAGCGACGCCTCCGCGCCGAACAGCACCCCGGCCATCGGGAGCCCGGCGGCGAGGGACTTCTTCGACCCGGCGAACTGGACGGCGATCCGGTCCTCGCGGGCGAACCCGAGCCGCTTCGCCCCGAACCAGCTCACCGTGAGCATCAGCGCGAGCAGGACGGCCTCGGCGCCGAGCAGGGCGAGCAGTCGCGGCGGGGTGACCTGCTGCCAGATCCCCTGGACCATGCCCGCGCTGAACGCGGTGTAGACGACGAGGAGTATGGAACCCCGGTCGACCAGCCCGAGCGCCTTGCGGTGCCGGGTGAGGAATCCGCCGACCCAGCGGCGCAGCAGCTGGCCCGCGAGGAACGGGGCGAGGAGTTGGAGCACGATGCGCAGCACGGAGTCGGCGGAGAAGCCGCCTCCGGCGCCGTCGATCAGCAGGGCGACCAGCAGCGGGGTCAGCACGATCCCGGCGAGCGAGGAGAAGGAGCCCGCGCAGATCGCGGCGGAGACGTTGCCGCGTGCGACGGAGGTGAAGGCGATGGACGACTGGACCGTCGAGGGCACCAGGGTCAGGAACAGGAACCCGCCGTACAGGGCGGGGGTCAGCACATACGGGACGAGGCCCTGGGCGGCGAGGCCGAGCAGCGGGTAGAGCAGGAACGTGCAGCCGAGGACGGTGAGGTGGAGCCGCCAGTGGCGCAGCCCGTCCAGGGTCTCGCGGGTGGACAACCGGGCCCCGTAGAGGAAGAACAGCAGGGCGATCGCGGCGGTCGACGCCCCGGAGACGGCGTCGGCGGCGGACCCCCGGGCGGGCAGCAGCGCGGCGAGTCCGACCGTGCCGAGCAGCAGGGCGATGAACGGGTCGACGGGCAGCCGCAGGCGTCGTGGGCGCCGGGCGCGCGGCGCGGCCGGACCGGGGGTGCCATGGGGGCGGGGGGTCCGCGGCCCGGGGGTGCGCTGCATCGCTTCCTTCACTCGCTCGGTCCGGCGTGGTCCGGGGTCGTCGGTTGAAATTCGGTGCGGTTCGGCGCGGTTCACGTGGTGCGGCGGTCGTACGCGACGAGTGCGTACAGGTGCGTGACGGCACCGGCCGCACCCGCGCACCGCCCTCCCCATCGTCCTCCCCGGGGGCGTGATCGGGAATCCCGTACAAGCGACTCACTGTGATCGCGATTCGCGATGACCCCGGTACCGTGGAGGTGTGTACGACCCCACGCAGTTGCGGACCTTCCTCGCGGTGGCGCAGACGCTGAGCTTCACCCGGGCGGCGCGGCGGCTCGGGCTGCGGCAGTCGACGGTGAGCCAGCATGTGCGGCGCCTGGAGGACGCGGCGGGCCGTCAGCTCTTCCTGCGGGACACCCACTCGGTGGAGCTGACGGAGGACGGCGAGGCCATGCTGGGGTTCGCGCGGCGGCTGCTGGAGGTCCATGAGCAGGCGGCGGCCTTCTTCACGGGGACGCGGCTGCGCGGTCGGCTGCGGTTCGGCGCGTCGGAGGACTTCGTGCTGACCCGGCTGCCCGACATCCTGGAGGCGTTCCGGCACGACCATCCGGAGGTCGACCTGGAGCTGACCGTGGAGCTGTCGGGCACCCTGCACGAGCAGCTCGCGGCGGGGAAGCTCGATCTCGTCCTGGCGAAGCGCCGTCCCGAGGACACGGCCGGTGAGCCGGTGTGGCACGACCGGCTGGTGTGGATCGGCGCGGAGCGGCTGCGGCTGGACCCGGAGCGGCCGGTGCCGCTGATCCTGTACCCGCCGCCGGGGATCACCCGGGCGCGGGCCCTCGAAGCGCTGGAGCGGCAGGGCCGCCCCTGGCGGATCGCGTGCACCAGCGGCAGCCTCAGCGCGCTGATCGCGGCGGCCCGCGCGGGGCTCGGGGTGATGGCCCACTCCCGGGGGCTGATGCCGCCGGGTCTGACCCGGGTGCCGGAGCGGGCGGGGCTGCCGGAGCTGGGCGAGGTCGACTTCGTCCTGCTGCACGGCCGGGGCAGGCGCCCGGGGACGGCCGCGGACACGGCGGACGCCCTGGCGGCGGCGATCCTGGCGGGCGGCGACCGACTGCACCGCTCACGCTGAAGCGCTGGAGCGCGGGCACGCCGGCCCGGGAGCACGCCAGCCCGGGGGCACGGGAGCCCGGGGGCACGGGAGCACGCCAGCCCGGGGGCACGGGGGCACGGGGGCGCCCCCGCGTCGGTCGCACGCCCGGCGCTCGCTCCCGCCTCCCGCCCCCCGCACCCGCGCCGCACCCCACCCGGCGCGCTCGGGCAGATCCCGTAGGGATTCCGTGGAGATGACGGGACCGGAACCTACCGGCGGGTAAGCAGAAGGTGGACGTAGCGGGAGGGATCTGTCCGGGGGCTCCCGAGGTGGCCGGTTCCTCCCCCGGGAGCGCGGTCCGCGACAGACCGGAGGCCCTCTCCCACGGCACGGACGAGTGGGGTACGGTCGCCGCGCCGTGGGAGCCGCCACAAGGAGCACACACTTGCGCGAGTTCACCAGCCCGCCGCTGCCGACGGTGACACCACCGCTCGTCGGCGGCCTCGCCGACACCGTGTACGAGCATGCCCGCACCGATCCCCGGCACATCGTCCTCGGCCACAAGGACGGGACGGGCCGCTGGCGGGACGTGACGGCCGCCCAGTTCCGCGACGAGGTCCTGGCGCTCGCCAAGGGGCTGCTCGCGGAGGGCATCCGCGCCGGTGACCGGGTCGCGATCATGTCCCGGACCCGCTACGAGTGGACCCTGTTCGACTTCGCGCTGTGGACCGTCGGGGCGGAGGTCGTCCCCGTCTACCCGACCTCGTCGGCCGAACAGGTCCTGTGGATGCTGCACGACGCGCGGGTGACCGCGGCGATGGTGGAGCACGAGGACCACGCGATGACGATCGCCACCGTCATCGACCGGCTCCCCGCGCTGCGCCGGCTGTGGCAGCTCGACGCGGACGCGGTCCGGGAGCTGTACGAGGCGGGGGCGCATCTGGAGGACGACATGGTCCACCGCCACCGCAGGGCGGTGACCCCCGACTCGGTCGCGACGATCGTGTACACCTCCGGCACCACCGGCCGCCCCAAGGGCTGTGTGATCAGCCACGGGAACCTGATGTTCGAGGCCGACACCGTCTACCGCCGCTGGGAGCCCCTGTTCCGCTCGGCGCGCGGGGAGGAGCCCGCGACGCTGCTGTTCCTGCCGCTGGCGCATGTCTTCGGCCGGATGGTGCAGGTCACGGCGGTCCGCTGGCGGGTGAAGCTCGGCCATCAGCCGCAGCTCGACGCGGCCTCGCTGCTCCCCGATCTCGCCGCGTTCCGGCCGACGTTCGTCCTGGCGGTCCCGTACATCTTCGAGCGCCTTCTCCAGACGGCCCGCCGCACCGCCGAACGGGAGGGCAGGGCGGCGCCGTTCGAGAAGGCCGTGGAGACGGCGGTGCGCTACGCGGGCGCGCTGGAGGACCGGGCGTTCGGCACGGGTCCCGGGCCGTCGGCGGCGCTGCGGATGCAGCACCGGCTGTACGACCGGCCGGTGTACGCGAGGCTGCGCGAGGCCCTGGGCGGACGGGCGCGGTTCGCGATGTCCGGCGGCTCCGGGATGGACCGCTCGCTGGGGCTGTTCCTCGCGGGCGCCGGGATCACCGTGTTCGAGGGCTACGGCCTCACGGAGACCTCGGGCGCCTCGACGGCGAACCCGCCCGAGCGCACCCGCTTCGGCACGGTCGGGCAGCCGCTGCCCGGCACGTCCGCGCATATCGCCGACGACGGCGAGGTGTGGCTGCGCGGCCCGCATGTCTTCCAGGGGTATCTCGGCGCTCCGGGCGCGACCGGCGCGGACCGCGCCGGCGACAGCTGGTTCGCCACCGGTGACCTGGGGGCGCTGGACGCGGACGGCTATCTGACGCTCACCGGCCGCAAGAAGGAGATCCTGGTGACCTCGGGCGGCAAGAGCGTCTCGCCCGCCCCGCTGGAGGACCGGGTCCGGGACCATCCGCTGGTCGCGCAGTGCATCGTCGTGGGCGACAACCGTCCGTACATCGCCGCCCTCGTCACCCTGGACGCCGAGGCGGTGGCCCACTGGCTGGAGATGCGGGGCAAGGCGCGGCCCGCCACGGCGGAGCTGGTGCGCGATCCGGAGCTGGAGAGCGAGGTGCGGCGCGCGGTGGTCACGGCCAACACCCTGGTGTCCCAGGCGGAGTCGATCCGCACCTTCCGGATTCTCGCCCACCGGTTCACCGAGGAGCACGGGCTGCTCACCCCGTCGCTGAAGCTGAAGCGCGCGGCGATCGAACGGGTGTACGCGTCCGAGGTGGAAGCCCTGTACCGGGTCTGATTGCGCGCCCCTGCGCCGGGTCCGGTCCACGGGCCGGGGAAGTCCGTACCGGGGAACGGAATGCGTGACCGGGCGCGATCGATGACGATGGGAGGGTACGCGGGGCCGTCGCACCATCCCCGCACCGCTCGACCGAGCGACCGATCAGGCGACACACCGACGACTCGAAGGATCGAGAACCCGTGAGCAGCAAGGTCCCCCCGATCATCCTGAACAACGGCGTCGAGATGCCGCAGCTCGGTTTCGGCGTCTGGCAGGTCCCGGACGACGAGGCGGAGCAGGCCGTGGGCACCGCCCTGGCGGCCGGGTACCGCAGCGTCGACACCGCCGCGATCTACGGGAACGAGGAGGGCACGGGCCGGGCGCTCGCCGCCTCCGGCATCCCCCGCGAGGACCTCTTCGTCACCACGAAGCTCTGGAACACCGACCAGGGGTACGACGCCGCGCTGCGCGCGTTCGACGCGTCGCTGGCGAAGCTCGGCCTCGACCATGTGGACCTGTATCTGATCCACTGGCCGGCCCCTGCCCTGGGCAAGGCGGCCGACACCTACAAGGCGTTCGAGAAGATCCACGCCGACGGTCGCGCCCGCGCCATCGGTGTGTCGAACTTCCTCCCCGAGCATCTGGAGCGGCTGCTGGACGCCACCTCGGTGATCCCGTCCGTCAACCAGATCGAGCTGCACCCGAGACTCCAGCAGCGCGCGGCCCGGGAGTTCCACGCCGAGCAGGGCATCGCCACGGAGGCATGGTCCCCGCTCGGCCAGGGCAAGGGGCTGCTGGAGGTCCCGGCGATCGTCGCGATCGCGCAGAAGCACGGGCGCACCCCCGCGCAGGTGGTGCTGCGCTGGCACATCCAGCTGGGGAACGTGGTCATCCCCAAGTCGGTGACGCCCACCCGGATCACCGAGAACATCGACGTGTACGGCTTCGAGCTGGACACGGAGGACATGGCCGCGATCCGCGCGCTGAACGAGGACCGCAGGCTGGGCCCCGATCCGGCGGACTTCAACGCGGCCTGACCCCGTCGTCCGCCGGTCCGTCAGCTCTCGCGGGGCGCCGCGACCGCGGTGTGGACCGTCTGGGCGGTGAGGAGATGGAGGTCCGGCCGGTTGCGCAGTCCGGCCGGGTCACCGGCGTCGACCAGCCGGTCCAGGGTCGCGAGGTCGGCCGCGTCCAGCGAGTCGCCCATGGCCTCGCGGCGCCGCTCGAACGACGCGACGACGAAGTCCCGCTCCTGGGCGGTCAGCGGCGCGGGACGGTCCAGCAGGAACGTCCGGGTCCCGGCCGGGCGCAGACCGGCCGACTCCAGCAGGGCGGGCCAGTCCTCCGTCTCGGACCTCGAACCGGGCAGCGCGTCCCGCATCGCGGAGAACCAGTCCTGCTCCACCGCGTCCATGCGGCTCTCCAGCGCCGGGCGCCCGAAGCCGAGGTCCCGGGGCAGCGAACGGGACGGGAGCCCGCCCTCCAGCAGGGCGAGGACCCCGCCCGGTGCCAGCCGTCGCGCGGCCGAGGCGAGCGCGGCCCGCTGGTCGCCCACATGGTGCAGCGACCGGCCGAGCCACAGCAGATCGGCGGGCGGCAGCCCGTCGAGCCCGTCGGGCAGTTCGGCGCGGACGGTCCGGACCCGGTCCGCGAGCCCTTCACGCGCGGCGCGCTCCCGGGCGAGTTCCAGCAGCGCCTCCTCCGGGTCCACCGCGATCACCTCGGCGTCCTCGAAGACCTCCGCGAGCAGACAGGCGACCACTCCGGGCCCGCTGCCCACGTCCAGCACCCGGCCCGGCCGGGGCAGCGACCCGGCGATCCAGCGCGCGGCCTCCCGGTACACCGGCGCGGACACCTCACCGCCCCGCTCGATGTAGGGCCCCATGACACTCCAGTCCATGGTGGAGTGATCGTGCCCGCCACGGCCCGGGTGGCCCTGGTGCCCCTCGTGCCCGCCATGGCCCGGGTGACCCTGGTGCGCTCCACCGGCGTGGCCCTGGTGCGCTCCCTGATCCGGACCGCCGTGCCGATGCGGGTGCTTGCCGTGTTCCTGCGCCATGGTTCGTGGAACCGCCTTCCGTACGGACGGGGAGGCGGCGGACCCCGGTCGGGCCCGCCGCGTACCGCTGCGCCCAGGGTGCGGCCCGGGGTCCGCCACTGACCAGCCGCCTTGCCGTTCCGGCAAATTCGTTCCCGGGGATGCCGTGCGTCAGCCGACCGGGACGGGCTCCCAGAGCTCGGCGGAGCGGGCCCCGACCCGCTCCGCCACCCGTTCCAGCAACTCGTCCACCGGCAGCGGACCCGGGCGGCGGCCGTCCCGCAGCCGCAGCGACGCGAGCCCGTCGGCGGCCTCCCGTCCACCGATCACCAGCTGGTAGGGGACGAGCCGGGCGGCCCTGATCCGCGCCCCGAGGGTGCCCCGGTCGGTCCCGGCCGACCGGGCGCGCAGCCCCAGCGCGGCACAGCGCCGCACCAGCCGCTCGGCGTACTCCGCCTCGGCGTCGGTGACCGGCAGGACCATGATCTGGACGGGGGCGAGCCAGCCGGGGAAGGCGCCGCCATGGGTCTCCAGCAGCTGGGCGACCAGGCGTTCCATGCTGCCGACGACACTGCGGTGAACCATCACGGGCCGGTGCGGGGCGCCGTCGGGACCGGTGTAGCGCAGCCCGAAACGGGCGGGCTGGTGGAGATCGATCTGGACGGTCGACAAGGTCGACTCCCGCCCGGCCGGGTCCGCGATCTGGATGTCGACCTTGGGTCCGTAGAACGCGGCCTCGCCCGCCGCCCGTTCGTAGGGCACCCCGGAGTCGTCGAGCACCCCGGTCAGCAGGGTCGAGGCGCGTTCCCACATCGCGGGGTCGCTGACGTACTTGCCGCCGGGGCCGGGCAGCGACAGCCGGTAACGCACGGCGCTGATGCCGAGGTCGGCGTAGGCGCGGCGGATCAGTTCCAGGGCCGCGGCGCTCTCCCCGGCGGCCTGGTCGAGGGAGCAGAAGATATGCGCGTCGTTGAGCTGGATCGCCCGGACCCGGGTCAGTCCGCCGAGCACCCCGGACAGCTCGGAGCGGTACATACCGCCCAGTTCGGCGATCCGCAGCGGGAGTTCCCGGTGGCTGCGGGACCTTGAGCGGTAGATCAGCGCGTGGTGGGGGCACAGGCTCGGGCGCAGTACGAACTGCTCCCCGCCGACGTCCATCGGCGGGAACATGTCGTCGGCGTAGTGGGCCCAGTGGCCGGACAGTTCGTACAGTTCCCGTTTGCCGAGGACGGGTGAGTACACATGCTGGTACCCGGCGCGGCGCTCCGCGTCGCGGATGTACTCCTCCAGGGTGTGGCGCAGGGTGGCGCCGTCGGGGAGCCAGTAGGGCAGTCCGGCGCCGATCAGCGGATCGGTGCCGAACAGGCCGAGCTCACGGCCGAGTTCGCGGTGGTCGTGCATGGTGGTCTCCTCGGGAGGCGAGGCGGGTGACCACACGGCGAAGCCCCGGGGCACTCGCCCCGGGGCTTCGGACTCTCGTTCAGCAGTCAGCGCGCCGGGACACTCTCCGGCGTCGTCGTCATTGCGGCACGCTTCATACGCCTCACGCTAACAGAACGGCTCGCGCCGCGGCCGGGACCCGTCGCGCCCTGGCGTGATCGCGCCTGGCTCCCAGCCCCCTACACACCCGTCGTGACCTGCGATTTCCCGCCGAGCGACACGTCATGGGAACCGCCCGGGGCGCGGCGGTGGCGGGCCGCCGTTCCCGCGTTCACCGCGCGCGTCGATTACCGTCGGGGCATGACTACCGCTCTGCCCGCAGGACCCAGGCCCCACCGCGCCGGCGCGACCCCCGGCCCGGCCGGCCGCGGCGTGGGCCCGCTGCTGCGGGACTGGCGGGAGCGGCGGCGGCTCAGCCAGCTCGAACTGGCGCTGCGCGCCGGGTCGTCGGCGCGGCACATCAGCTTCGTGGAGACGGGCCGTTCCCGGCCCAGCGAGGAGCTGATCCTGCGGCTCGCCGACCATCTGGACGTTCCCATGCGGGAGCGCAACGCGCTGCTGCTCGCGGCCGGGTACGCGCCCCGGTTCCCGGAGACCTCGATGGACGATCCGGCGATGGAGGGGCTGCGGGCGGGACTTGACCGGCTGCTCCAGGGCTACGACCCGTATCCGGCGCTGGTGGTCGACGCGACGTACCAGGTGGTCGCCGTGAACCGGGGGATCACCATGCTGATGGAGGGCGTGTCCGAGGAACTGCTGGCGCCGCCGCTGAACGCGATGCGGGTGGTCCTGCATCCGGAGGGCATGGCGCCGCGCATCCGCAATCTGGCCGAGTGGCGCGGGCATCTGCTGGAGCAGATGGAGCGCCAGATCGCCCTGGACCGCTCGGCGGTCCTGCGCGAGCTGTACGAGGAGGTGGCCGCGTATCCGGTGGCCGACGGGGGCGAGTCGGCGGCGGCCGGCGCCTCGGCCCCTTACTTCGCGCTGCCGATGCGGATCGAGCACGACGGACGTGTCCTGTCCTTCGTGTCGTCCATCTCGACGTTCAACACCCCGATGGATGTGACGGTGGCGGAGCTCGCCGTCGAGACGTTCCTCCCGGCCGACCGGGAGACCGCCGACCACCTCCGTGCGCTGGGCGGCTGACGCCGTGTGACATCCACCACGAGGAGGGCTCGTCACTCGCCTGATCTCTTCCCGTACGCCCGGTTACCACCCCCCGCCGGGGCCGTGACCGGAACGTAACTTTCCATGTGAAACCCCGAGTCGCCCCGCCGCGTAGCCGACGCATGACAGACTGCTCACATGTTCGGCACGTGGGGAGGCGTGACGTGAGCGAACGGCGTGCCGCGCCGACCGTCGGGCAGGTCGTACTCGGGAAGCGATTGCAGGAGTTGCGGGAGGCCAAGGGCCTGACCCGCGAACAAGCAGCCGCACAGCTCCGGGTCACCGCCGCCACGGTCCGCCGCATGGAGATGGCGGAGGTCTCGCTGAAGATCCCCTACGTGCATGTGCTGCTCACGGCTTACGGGGCGGCCCAGGAGGAGGTCGACGGCTTTCTGTCACTCGTCGAGGAAGCCAATCAACCGGGCTGGTGGCAGCGGTACCACGACGTCCTGCCGGACTGGTTCAGCCTCTACGTCAGTCTGGAGGCCGAGGCCCGGCTCATCAGGTCCTACGAGCCGCATTTCGTCCCGGGACTGCTCCAGACCGAGCGCTACGCCCGCGAGGTGATGGCGGCGGGCACCATCGGGCACACCCGTCCCGAGGACGTGGAGCGCTATGTGGAGCTGCGGCTCGACCGCCAGAAGCTCCTCGCCAAGCCCGACGCCCCGCATCTGTGGATCGTGATGGACGAGACGGTGCTGCGCCGCCCGGTCGCCGGCCCCGAGGTGATGGCCGAGCAGCTGGACCGGCTGCTGGCCGCCGCGCAGACACCCGGACTGACGCTCCAGATCGCCGAGTTCCACAAGGGACCGCATCCGGGGACGTACGGCCCGTTCGCCCTGTTCCGGTTCGCGCAGGCGGAGTTGCAGGACATGGTCTACTGCGAGTTCCTCACCGGGGCGATCTATCTGGACGGACGTCCCGAGGTGGCCACCCATCTGGAGGTCCTGGACCATATGTCGGCCCAGGCCGCCTCCACCGACCGGACGAAGGAGCTCCTGCGGGAGGTCCGCGACGCCTACCAGGCGGAGGCGGACGCCGCTCCCGGCGCGGAACCCGTCCGGCACGACCTCGCGTAGGAGAGCACGATGCCCGGCCGAGACCGGACCGCCCGCCCGACCGGGCCACCGAGGACGGCCCACCCCGCGCGGGTGTACGACTGGTGGCTCGGCGGCCGGGACAACTACGTCGCCGACGAGGAGCTGGGACGCGGTGTCCTGGACCTGGACCCCTCCGCCCGGCGCGGAGCCCTCGCCAACCGCGCCTTCATGCGCCGGGCGACCCGCTACGCGGCCCGCCGGGGCGTCCGCCAGTTCCTCGACATCGGTACGGGCATCCCGGCCGCGCCCAATCTCCATGAGGTCGCGCAGGGCGAGGCGGCGGACGCGCGGATCGTGTACACCGACAACGACCCGGTGATCCTGCGGTACGCGCAGGCCCTGCTGCACGGCACCCCTGAAGGCGTCGTGGACTGTGCGCACGGCGATGTCCGCGACCCGGACGGCGTCCTCGGACAGGCGGCGAAGTCCCTGGACCTGTCCCGGCCGGTCGCGCTGTCGCTGTTCGGGCTGCTGCACTACCTCGACGATGCCGGGGACGACGACGTGTACGCGCTCGTCGCCCGGTACACGGCGGCGCTGGCGCCGGGGAGCACCCTGGCGATCTCCCAGGTCACCGCCGATACCGCGCCCGGGGTGATGGCGCAGGTGTCGCTGCGCTTCCGGGCGGGCGGGATGCCCTTCCACCCGCGTTCCCGGGAGCAGGTGACCCGGTTCTTCGACGGCCTCGACGTGGTGGAGCCGGGAGTACTGACCGCCCCCGACTGGCACCCCGGCCTGGACGAGGACCCGTCGTCGTACCCGCCGCCCCCGCCCGGCCCGTCGGCCGCCGCGCCCGAACCCACGGACCCGGGCCCCGTCCCCGTACTCGCGGGCCTGGCCGTCAAGCCCTGACCTGTCCGCGCTCCCGGCCCGCAAGCGGTCGGCAGGACCGTCGGGGCATACGGATCACGCCACCCTCAAGGGCTGCTTCGCGCCTCTCCTGCCTGTCGGGTGGCGGAGGGGCGCCGGGTCGGCGGATGATCGAATCTGCGGAGTGGCGGCTCCGGGATGACCGCTGCCGTCAGGAGAGCCGTGATGTCCCAGAGTGTCCCAAGTGCCCCGCAGGTCGACGCCGTGATCGTCGGCGCCGGGGCGGCCGGTCTCTATCAGCTCCACCGGTTCCGGCAACTGGGTCTGAGCACCCGGGTGTTCGAGGCGGGTGACGACATCGGCGGCACCTGGTACTGGAACCGCTACCCGGGCGCGCGCTGCGACATCGAGTCCATGACGTACTCGTACACCTTCTGCCCGGAGCTGGACCAGGAGTGGGTGTGGAGCGAGAAGTACGCGACCCAGCCGGAGATCCTGCGCTATCTGCACCATGTCGCCGACCGGTTCGGACTGCGGCCGCACATCACCCTCTCGACCCGGGTGCTGCGGGCCGTGCACCAGGAGGACGACGGGCTGTGGGAGATCACCACCGACACCGGGGAGCGCGTCACCGCGCGCTTCCTCGTGATGGCGTCCGGGTGCGCGACCGTCCCGAAGGAACCGGAGGTGCCAGGGCTCGCGGAGTTCGCGGGCCCGGTGCACCACACCTCGCGCTGGCCGCGTGACGGGGTCGAACTGGCCGGACGGCGGGTCGCCGTGATCGGGACCGGGGCCTCCGGGGTCCAGTGCGTCCCGCTGATCGCCCGGCAGGCCGCCGCGCTGACGGTCTTCCAGCGCACCCCCGTGTACGCGCTGCCCGCCCTGAACCGCCCCCTGACCGGGGCGGAGGTCACCGCGCGCAAGGACGACTATCCGGCGTTCCGGGCCGCCCAGCGGGCGTCCAAGGGCGGCTCCGTGTTCACGATGCCGACCCGTTCGGCGCTGGAGACCGACGAGCGGGAGCGGACGGCCGCCTACGAGCACGCGTGGAACCAGGGGGTGCTGAGCGCCCTGCTGCGCTCGTACACCGATCTCCTCGTGGACGTGGACGCCAACGAGACCGCGGCCGAGTTCGTCCGGGGCAAGATCCGCGCGACGGTCAGCGATCCCGTCGTCGCGGAGGCGCTGTCACCCCGGAGCTATCCCTTCGGGACGAAGCGGCCCTGCCTGGACAGCGGGTACTACGAGACGTTCAACGAGCCGCATGTGACGCTGGTGGACCTGCGGCGGGACCCGATCGAGGAGATCACCGCGAAGGGCGTACGGACCGCCGGGCAGGAGTATCCCGCGGACGTGCTGGTCCTGGCCACCGGCTTCGACTCCATGACCGGCGCGCTGACCGGTGTCGACATCGTCGGCAGGGGAGGTGTCACCCTGCGGGAGAGATGGGGCGCCGGTCCGCTGACGTATCTGGGGCTGCTGTCGGCCGGGTTCCCCAACCTCTTCACGGTCACCGGTCCGCTGAGCCCCTCGGTCCTCACCAACATGATGGTCTCCATCGAGCAGCATGTGGAGTGGATCACCGACTGCGTCGCGTATCTGCGTGAGCGGGGGCTGACCTCGATCGAGGCGACACCGGAGGCGGAACGCGACTGGGTGGAGCACACGGCCGGGACGGCCGCGCGGACGCTCTACCCGGCGACGGACTCCTGGTACACGGGCGCCAACGTGCCCGGCAAACCCCGGGGGTTCCTCGCCTACACCGGCGGGGCGGATGTCTACCGCGCGCGGTGCGACGCGGTCGCCGCGGGCGGCTACGAGGGCTGCGTCCTGCGGTAGGCGGGCGCACCGGCCGCGGTGGCGGGCACACCGGTGCCGCGGCCGGGCCGGGGCCGCGGTACCGGTGCGGGGATCAGGCCAGCTTGGCCGTGAGGGTGATCGTCGTGCCGGTGAGGGCCTGGCTCACCGGGCAGTTCTTCTTGGCGTCCTCGGCGGCGGCGGCGAACGCCTCCGCGTCGAGACCCTCGACGGTGCCCTCCACCGTGAGGTGGATACCGGTGATGCCCTCACCCGGCTGGAACGTCACGTCGGCGGACGTGACCAGCTTGGTGGGCGGGTTGCCCGCACCGGCGAGCCCGTGCGACAGCGCCATCGAGAAGCAGCTGGAGTGCGCCGCGGCGATGAGCTCCTCGGGGCTGGTCTTGCCGTTCGCGGCCTCGGCCCGGGACGGCCACGACACCGGCTGCTCGCCGATACCGGAGGAGTCGAAGGTGACGACGCCGTTGCCCTGGAGGAGGTTGCCTTCCCACACGGTGTGTGCGGAGCGCGTGGTTGCCACGTCAGTGCCCTTTCCGAGAGGTTCCTGGAGTCCCGTTGCCGGGGTCCGTGCCCCCATCCGATCACACTCCCGGGCGCGCCGGGCACTTCCCCTCTCAGCGGACCCGGAACACCGGCCCGCGCGGGGTGAACGGCAAGGCCCCGCCGGGCGGCAGCAGATACGCGTGCTCACGGCGCACGGTCAGCACATCGCACCAGCCGTCGGTGATGATCAGCAGGGGCGCGCTCGCCGGGAAGTCGTCGGCCCGGCGCAGCAGATCGACCGCCGGTTGCAGGACTGTGCCGCCGCGGCCCCTGACCCGGACCCGGCCGGCGATGTCCTCGACGGGGACGTACCCCGCGTCGTGCGGGGCCGCGTCGCAGAACACCACCCGCGCGGCGGGGACGTCCCGGGCGGCGGCGTACGAGGCGATCGCGCCGAGCGCCTTGCCGAGCAGGACCCGGTCCATCGAACCCGAGGTGTCGAGGACCACACCGAAGGTGCAGCGGGCGATCTCCTCGGGCGGGAACCGGCGCCCCGCGCGCGGGATGTCCGGGGTGGACGCCTGGCGGCGGGCCGGGCGGGCGAAGGTGCGCAGCGGCTCGGGCCGGGGCACGAACTCGTCGAACCAGCGGGCCAGCCGGGCGTCCCAGGGCAGCGGTGGATGGCTGAGCGCCCGGATCTCCTCCACGAGTCCGGCGGGCAGGGTGCCGCGTTCCTGGTACCCGTGCAGGTCGAAGCCCTGGACCAGACCGCGCCGGTAGAACTCGTCGAGGTCGACGTAGTCGGCGGGGCCGCGGGCCAGTGGTTCGCCGAGGATGTCGCCGCGTCCCTTGCCGCGCAGGGTGGACAGCCGCCGCATCCGCCGCAGATCGCCCGCGATCCGGTCGTAGACCTCCTCCGCCGACAGCCCGGCCAGCTCGGGATCGTGGAGCAGCCCGTCCGGCATCAGTCCGACGTCCATCTCCCGCAGCCAGCCGTTGATGACGTAGTCGGCGGCGACGTTGAACAGGTACGGGTCGCGTCCGCCGAGCCGGTCGCCGTGGCGCAGGGCGGCGTGCAGCATCTCGTGGGCGAGGACGAACCGCCACTCCTCCGTGGTGAGCCGCACCAGCGGATTGATGTAGATCTCGCCCGCCGTGGCGTTGACGGCGGCGATGGCGATGTCATGGGCGCGGGCCAGTTCCGCGTCGGCGACGATCCTCATCCCGGCGGCGATCCCGCCGAGCAGCGGGTACGAGGACACGAACCAGTTGAGCGCGTGGTGCCACTCCCTGACGTGGGGCGCCTCGTCCGAGAAGGACATCCGGCGTCCGCCCGCCACGTCCATGGCCACGGAGACACTGCGGGTCAGGGCCCTGGCGAACGCCTCCTGCCAGTCGGTGGGCGGCGGGGTGAACTGGTCGTCGGGCCAGGAGGTCAGCACCTGGTCGGGGGCGTCGCCGCCGGTGCCGCAGCGCTCGTAGGCGACCGGGACGCCGTCCCGGCGCCAGCCCGCGGCGATCTGCTCCTCGTCGCCGCCCGGCCAGCTCGCCGGGAGGTCGTCGGGGGGCTGTCCGCAGGGGAAGGTCTCCTGGAACCGGTTCACGACGGCGCAGCGGGCGGCGAGGTCGGCGCGGTCGGGCTGGACGCGCTCGCCGGTCGCGGCGGGGACATGGCCGAAGCCGAGATGGATGACGCAGTGGGCGATCGCCCAGGCCCACTCGGCGGGTTCGGCGCGGCGGGTGGGGTGCGCGTGGAGCGCGCCGCCGGAGTCGATCCGGCACAGCCCCCGCTCGGGGTACTGACGGCATTCCTTGCCCCGGCACACGGTGGGTTCCAGGGCGGCGAGCGCGGGGTTGCGCATCGCCAGCTTCAGCCCTTCGGCGAACGCCTCGGCCGCCGGGTCCGGCTTGGCCTTGCCCTTGCCGCCCCGGCCGGGGCCCCGGCTCACCGCCGGCCCCCGCGGGTACGGCCGGTCACCGGCGGGCCTCCACCAGGCGCGGCATGTCGCGGGCCGCCTCCACCAGGAACCAGGCGGGCAGCACCGGCTGTCCGTCGGCGTCGTCCGCGATGACGGCCTGGGCGACCTCGACGGAGATCTCCGCGAGCTGCACCAGCAGGGCCTTGGCCCGGTACGCCGTCTGACGGCCCGTCGCCGACACATGCTGCTTGTCGGCGGGCAGTTCCTTGACGAGCCTGCCCCGGAACGCCTCGGCGAGGTAGTACAGCAGATCCCGGTCCCCGAGGCCGCGCGGCCAGGAGGCGTCGCCCTTGAGGATCGCGTCGATGCCGTACGCGTGCCGGACGATCTTCACATAGCCGCAGAACGCGACGGCGTGCGCCGGGCTGAGGGTGCCGTGCGCGACGACCTTCAGGGTGTCCTCGTCCAGGCCGGGCCCGAAGGAGTGCAGCGCGTCGGACAGCATGTGCCAGGACCGGGGGGTGGAGAACGGTTCCTCGGTCTTCGGGGGCTTGGACCACAGATGGTCGGGCCGGTCCGTGAGGTGGTCGAGTATCCAGGGGTGGATGCCGTTCGAGGCCGCCCACAGGAGCCAGTCCTTCGCGGACGCCTGGAGATGGACATGGGTGAGCCGGTTGATCAGGGCGGAGGCCATCGGGCGGGCGAGCGCGTTGTCGGTGGCGCGGTTGCCCGCGCCGATCACGATGGAGCCCTGGGGCAGTTCGTAGCTGCCGATCCGGCGGTCGAGGATCAGCGAGTAGAACGCCTTCTGCACATCCGGTGTCGACGCGTTCAGCTCGTCCAGGAACAGGCAGTACGGCTCGTCGCGGGCGATGGCCTCCGGCGGGCAGAACACCGAGCGCCCGTCGCGGATCTGCGGGACCCCGATCAGGTCCTCGGGGGCGAGCTGGGTCCCCAGCAGGCTCACGCACTCCAGCCCCAGCGACTCCGCGAAGTCCCGCACCAGCGACGACTTGCCGATCCCCGGCGCGCCCCACAGGAACACCGGCCGCACGGTCGCCAGACCGAGCAGCAGCTCGGGTATCCGGGCGGGGGTGACGGTGACGGCCGGCTGCACGTGAGGACTCCTGGTGGGGGGTGGGGCGCTGCGACGGCCCGTGCGGGAACGGGTACGGCGGCCGGCGCCGGGCGGCGGGACCACGCCGCGGCCGGCCGGTGCGGCGCCGGTGACGACGGGAACAGTCTGGACGGGACGGTGGCGTGGCGCAGCCGAATTTACCGGCGGCCGGGCGGGGCCGCGGGTGGCCGGTCGGCCCGGGACACGGGTGAGGCCGCTCCCGTTCCGCCGCCGCGCAGCGATGTGGCCCGGGTCGTACCGGGCCGGGCCGCGGGACGCTTCTTACGGGTGCCGTCGCGCAGCACCCGTACGCCGTCCAGGACGGCGGCTCCCGGGTGCGGCCGGTCCGGGTGCGCGAGGGAGACCGGTACCTGGGGTCCCTCCTCGACGCCGAGCCAGTGCCGGAACAGTCCGTGGAGCTGTTCCGCGCCGACGAGTTCGGCGCGGTCGGCCAGCGGGTCCGGCAGGTCCAGCGGGGAGAGCAGGAACGGCTTGCCCTGACAGCCGCCGAGGCCGCCGTGCGAGCCGATCTGCTCCTCGAAGGCGTGGACCTCGCCCTCCCCGGGGTCGTACATGGAGTTGATCATGATGTCCGCGGTGTGCGGGAAGCCGTGGGTGCGGCGGACCGCGTCGGCCGCGCCCGGACCGAAGTCGGTGAGCGGACCCGGGTGTTCGTCCAGGTCGGCGAGCGGTATCTCGGCGCCGCGTGCCCCGAGCACGACCCCGCCGTGCTCCTCGCTGGCGACCAGCAGGAACCCGATCCCGGGATGGTTGGCGAGGGTCTGGAGCAGCGCCGGGTGGCGCAGGTCGATCTCCTCCTTGGTCATCCGGTGCGGTACGTCGGGGAAGGACACCAGTCCGAGGTTGCCGGAGGCGAGTACGACGGGTTCCGTGCGGCGGGCGTGCCGCTCGGGGCCCTCCTTCTCGGCGGGCCGGTGCAGGGCGGCGCGGACGGCGGCGCGGGCCTCGGCGCCGCTGCGGGTACGGCTCGCGCGCCGGGGCACGGGCAGTCCGCAGCCCGCGCGGACCAGATTGCCGAGGGTCAGTCCGTAGCGGCCCAGGAACGTCTCCCCGGGGCTCTGGCCGTGGTCGGACAGCACCACGATCCGGTACGGGCGGGGCGCGTGCTCGGCGACCTTCGCGAGCAGGGCGAGGGAGCGGTCGAGGCGGACGAGGACCCGGTCCGTGTCGTGGCCGCGGGGGCCCGAGTGGTGGGCGACCTCGTCGTAGGCGACGAGGTCGGCGTAGACGGCGCCCCGGCCCGCGAGCATGTCGCCGAGCACGGCCGCGACGACGACATCGCGCTCCACGACCGTCGCGAAGGCCCGCACCAGCGGGTAGAGCCCGCCGCGGGACACCCGGGGGCGGCGGCGCTGGATACGGGCGTACGTGGACTGGCCCATCTCGCGGACGACCTCCGCGACGAAGGACAGGGCGGTGCGGACGGCGTTCGCCGGGTCGCTGAAGTACGCGAAGTAGCCCGCGCGGGAGCGGTTCTCCCGGCCCCGGCGGGCGGACACCGACAGCACCAGGGCGAGCTGGTCGGCGCCACCGCTGAAGAGGTTGCCGCGGCTGGCGCCGTCCACGGTGAGCAGTCCGCCGTCGCCGGTGTACTCGATGGCACGGCGTTGCAGCTCGGCGGCGCTGGTGGGCCGGTTGCAGACCATCAGCTCGTCGGTGTCCTTCTCGTACCAGCGGAAGGCGGGGATGTCGTGGTTGCTGCCGTGCATGATGCCGAGCTGGCTGGCGCCGGTCTGGCTCGACCAGTCGGTGCGCCAGGGGGTGAGCCGGTGGCTGGCGTGCCGCCCGTCGGCGTCGACGGGCCGGCCGAGCCAGCCCCCCACGGTGGGCATCAGGCCCTTGCCCACCGCGTCGAGCAGGATGTCGTGGCCGACGCCGTCGAGCTGGATGAACACGGTGCCCGGGGTCGGCGGGCAGTCCCCGTCGGGGGCGCGGCGGCGGCGCCGGTCGGCCAGCCGGTACAGACGGCGGCGGTAGGCGTCGTCGTCCCGTACGGCGAGGGCGGCGCCCGTCGCGGAGGCGACGGCGGACATCACCGCGGCGACGACGACCGCGGTCTCGGGGGCGACCTCGCCGCGGCCGGCCGGGTTGAGCCGCATCGCGAGGAGCAGCAGGAAGCCGTTGAGGAAGAACACGAGCAGGCCCAGGACCAGGGCGGGCACCAGGAGCAGCGCGCGGACCAGCAGGGGCCAGACCAGTGCGCTGAGCAGGCCGAACGCACCGGCGCCGAGGGCGGCGGTGATCGCGATACGGGTGGCGCTGTCGCCGTCCGGCGATTGGAGGCGGAAGTCCGGGAGGGCGCCGGCGAGGGCGAGCATCGTCAGGGTGCTGACCGCCCAGACGGTGACCGAGCGCCATGCGGCGCTGCCGAGTCTTCGCCATCGCCTGACCGGCACGTGGCCTCCCGCCTCGCCTGTTGGTACGGGTCCCCAGCGTAGCCCCGTCCGGGGAGGCCCGAGTTTCCCCCCGCACCCCGCACGCCGGTCCGCGCGCTCCCCCGCGCCCCCGGGGTCCCCCACCTGATCCGACCTCGTCCGGTGCGGGCCGTCCGGGGGTGCACAGTTCCTCGCGCCCCTGGGTTCCCCACCTGGACGTACCTGTTCCTGTGCGGGTCGCTCGGTGGGTGCGCGGTTCCTCGCGCCCCTGGGTTCCCCACCTGGGCCGACTCTGTTCCTGTGCGGGTTCGACGGGGGGCGCAGTTCCCCGCGCCCCCGGGGTCCCCCACCTGATCCGACCTCGTCCGGTGCGGGCCGTCCGGGGGTGCGCGGTTCCTCGCGCCCCTGGGGGTGCGCTTCCTGGCGTAGCTGGTCGGGTGCGGGTCGCGCGTTGTATGCGCGGTAGCCCGCGCCCCTGGGGTACTCGTTCCTGGGCGTACTTGTTCCCTGTGCGGGTTCGACGGGGGGCGCAGTTCCCCGCGCCCCTGAGGTTCCCCACCTGAGCGAATCTTGTCCGGTGCGGGGCGTTCGGGGGTGCGCAGTTCCCCGCGCCCTTTTGGGGCGTTCCGCACGTTCCGCTGTTCGGTGCGGGCCGCGGGGAGAAATCGACAGCGGGTATGTGCGCCCCGCAAGGGGCGCGGGGAACTGCGCAACACCACGTGCGACCCGCACCCGACCAGGTACGCCCACGAACGAGTACCCAGGGGCGCGAGGAACCGCGCACCCCCCGGACAGCCTGCACAGGAACGGAGTCGGCCCAGGTGGGGAACCCTAGGGGCGCGGGGAACTGCGCACCCCCGGACGACCCGCACAGGAACGGAGCACGCCCAAGTGGGGAACCCCAAGGGCGCGGGCCACCGCGCATGCAACGCGCGTCCCCGCACCCGACCGGCTACGCCACGGAGCGCAGCCCCAGGGGCGCGGGGAACTGCGCACCCCCGGACAGCCCGCACAGGAACAAGTACGTCCAGGTGGGGAACCCCAGGGGCGCGGGGAACTGCGCGTCCGCGGACGGCCCGCAGCGGGGTGGGTGGGGGCGGGGGTGGAACCCCGGGGCGCGAGGTCCGAGGGGACCGGAGGGCTGGGGCCGCCCCGGTGTCAGGGGTCAGCGGCCGTCGTACCCCGCCGTAGGCATCGACAACCGACGATGCACCCGCGCCTTCATCTCCGCGTCGTAACGGGGCTCCTCCGTACCGACCGTCTCGACCCGCACCCCGCGCCGCCCGCACTCCGCGGTGAAGTCGTCCACCGACCGCAGCGCCCGCTCCAGCACCCGGCGGCTCGGCGCGACGAACAGATCGACCTGGCCGTCGTCCACGTCCGACCACAGCGCGCAGTGGTCGTACCGCAGCGCGTGCACGAGGAGTTCCCTGGTGATGACATAGCCCTGCGCCGCGGCCCAGCGGGCACACATCGCGTACTGGCTGCGCGAGTCGACCAGGAAGGGGTCCGCGTCCAGCTCCTCCAGCGGGGTCAGGCTCGCGATCGCGGCGACCCGCACCGTGCCCGGAATCCCGTCGGCCCCATCGCCGCTGTCCATGGTCGCCCCTCACCTCATTGTCGGGGCGTCGACCCTATCGCTGCCCGTAGGCTCGGGGGGAGCCGACGGAGGAGGAAAAGCGGTGCCGGTGGAGATCACCTGGTGGGGTCACGCCACCTGCACGGTCGAGGACTCGGGGGCCCGGGTGCTGACCGACCCGCTGTTCGCCCGGCGGCTGGCGCATCTGCGCAGGCGACGGGGCGCGCTGCCGCCGGAGCGCGCGCGGGCGGCCGATCTGGTGCTGGTCTCGCATCTGCACGCCGACCATCTGCACGTACCGTCGCTGGCCGCCCTCCCGGCGGGGACCCGGGTGGTGGTGCCGCGCGGCGCGCTGCGGGCCGTCCCGGCGCTGCGCAGGCTCGGCGGGCTGCGGCTCACGGAGATCGGTCCGGGCGAGGAGGCGGCGCACGGGGACCTGACGGTCCGGGCGGTGTCCGCCGCGCACGACGGGCGGCGGCTGCCGATGGGCCCGAGACGTTCGCCCGCGCTGGGCTATGTGGTGAACGGGGAGGCGCGGACGTACTTCGCGGGGGACACCGGGCTGTTCGACGGGATGGCCGAGGAGGTGGGCACCGTGGACGTGGCGCTGCTGCCGGTCGGGGGCTGGGGCCCGTTCCTCGGACACGGTCATCTGGACGCGGGACGCGCCGCCGAGGCACTGGCGCGGCTGGCCCCGCGCAGCGCGGTCCCCGTGCACTTCGGCACGTACTGGCCGATCGGGATGGACGGGGTGCGCCCGCACGAGTTCCACTCCCCCGGTGACGAGTTCGTGCGGCTGGCCGCCGTACGCGCCCCGCGGGTCGCGGTGCATCTGCTGACGCACGGCGAGAGCGTCCGGCCGGAGGTCGCGCGGTGAACCCGCTCGCCGTTTCGGTGCTGCCGCCCGAGGCGACCCAGCTGGCCCTCGGCTATCCGTCGTTGTTCCTGCTGGTGATGATCGGCGCGCTGGTGCCGGTGGTGCCGACCGGCGCGCTGGTGAGTTCGGCGGCGGTGGTCGCGTTCCACTCGTCGGCGCCGCTCGCCCTGCTGCTGGTGTTCGCGGTGGCGGCGCTGGCCGCGTTCCTCGGTGATGTCGCCCTGTACTGGCTGGGCAGCCGGGGCACCCGCTCACGCAACGGGTCCCGCTGGCTGGAGTCGATACGCTCGCACGCGCCGGAGGACCGGCTCGCGCAGGCCCAGGACAAGCTCCAGCGGCACGGGGTGACCGTCCTGGTGCTGTCCCGGCTCGTTCCGGCGGGCCGGGTCCCGGTCATGCTGGCGTGTCTGATGGCCGACTGGCCGCTGCGGCGTTTCGCACGGGGCGACGTACCGGCGTGTCTGGCGTGGGCGGTGACGTACCAGCTCATCGGGATCCTGGGCGGTTCGCTGTTCACGGAGCCGTGGGAGGGCGTCGCCACGGCGGTCGGGCTGACGCTGTTCCTGAGCGTGGTGCCCGCGATGTGGCGCCGGGTACGGCGTCCGAGCACCTCGGGCTGAGCCGTCCCCGGCCGACCGACCGGGGGTCCGCAGGCGGGGGCGGCTATCCGGCGAGCACACGGGACGCGCCGATGGGCAGGTCCCAGAGGTTCTCGCGGGGCAGTCCCGCCCGGCGCCAGGCGGCCCGGACCCGGGTGAGGGGTTCGAGTACGGGTTCCGCCGAGAGCACGAAGGTGGCCCAGTGCATGGGTGCCATCCGGCGGGCCCCGAGGTCCTGGGCGGCCCGGACCGCCTCCTCCGGATCGCAGTGGACGTCCCGCAGCCACCAGCGCGGGTCGTAGGCCCCGATCGGCAGCAGCGCCAGATCGATCCCGGGGTAGCGGCGGCCGATCCGCGAGAACCAGTGGCCGTACCCGGTGTCCCCGGCGAAGTACAGCCGTCGGCCGTCGGCGTCGGTGAGCACCCAGCCGCCCCAGAGACTGCGGCAGGTGTCGAACAGCGTCCGCTTGGACCAGTGGTGGGCGGGGACGAAGTCGAAGCGGACACCGCCGATCGCGGTGGCCTCCCACCAGTCGAGTTCGCTGACCCGGGTGAAGCGCCGGGCCCGGAACCAGCGTCCGAGTCCGGCCGGTACGAGGACGGGGGTGTGCCGGGGCAGTCTGCGCAGGGTGGCGGCGTCCAGGTGGTCGTAGTGGTTGTGGCTGATGACGACGGCGTCGACGGGCGGCAGCGCGTCCCACGCCACCCCGACGGGGGTCACCCGCGCGGGCGTGCCGAGGATGCGCCGGGACCACACCGGGTCGGTGAGGACGGTGAGGCCGCCGATCCGCACGACCCAGCTCGCGTGCCCCGCCCAGGTGACGGCGACGGTCCCGGCGTCGGCGCGGGGCAGCGGTCCGGGGGCGAACGGCAGCAGCGGGATGTCCCGCAGCCCTTCGGGCCGGGGCCGCACCGCCCCCTCCCGGGCGAACCGGGCCAGTCCCCGCAGCCCGGGGAGCGGGGCGGTGAGCCGGTCGGCGAAGGACCGGGGCCAGATCCGACGCGGGGCGGGCCCGGTGGGAGTGCCGGGCCCGCTGGGCAGCGGCGGGGCGGGGGCCGGGGCCGGCGGCGTGTCGGTGGGCAGGGGCGGCGCTACGGGTACGGGCGTGGCTACGGGCAGAGGCGGGGCCGTGGGTGCGGGCGGGGCCGTGGGTGCGTCGGCGAAGGCCGGGGCTCCGGACGCGGTGGGCGTGGCCAGGGCGGTGGGCACGGTGAGGGCGACGAACGGGTTGACGGGCGTGGTGGGCGTGGTGGGCGTGGCCGGGGCGATGGGCGCAGCGGTGGCGGAGGCAGGGGTGCGGGACGGCGGGCCGTCGGGAGCCGCGACCTTGAACCGGGCGGGAGCTGTGGGCGGGTCACCGGGGACGGTCGACGGAGCCGGGTCACCGGGGCCGGGAGCCGTGGCCGCGTCATCGGGGCCGGGAGCCGTGGCCGCGTCATCGGGGCCGGGAGCCGTGGCCGGGGCGATGGGCGCAGCGATGGCGGTGACCGGGGTGCGGGACAGCGGGCTGTCGGGAGCCGTGGCCGTGAACCGGGCGGCGGGAGCCGTGGGCGGGTCGCCCGGGACGGTCGGCGGGGCCACGGTGTCGGGGACGGTCGGCAGGGTCACGGCGTCGGGGACGGGGACGGTCGGCGGGGCCGGGGCGTCGGGGACCGGAGCGGGGGCCGGTGCCTCGGGGGCGGTCGGCGGGGCCGGGGGCGTACGGGGGTCGTGGCCCGGGGGCGGTGCGGGGTGCGACCGGCCCGGCTGGGTCCTCATGACGTGGGCTCCCTTCGCCGGGCGTCGGCACGCAGACCGTCGAGTGCCGTTGCGCACCTCGTCAAGGCGCGTTTCACCTGTGGCATTTCGAGCGGGTCCGGGACGGTGAGGGCCTGCGCCCGCAGCCGTGGGTCGGTCCCGAGGAACGCGGCGGTGTCCAGCCGTACCCGCAGCGAGGTCAGCGCGTCGCCGAAGCGGTGGCCGCCCGGTGCGGGCATCCCGAGCAGCGTGCCGAGGTGGTCCTCCAGTTCCTGGGCGTCGGTGACGCCACGGGCGGCGAGCGCGGCGCGCAGCGGTCCCAGGTCCGCGTACAGGTGCCGTCCGGCGGTGGGCGGCAGCGCGAGGACGCCCGCCCGCCGGAGCGTGTCGTGGACGGCTGCGGCGATCCGGCCATGGACCCGGGCCGAGGCGGTCGTCCGGGCGGTTGCCTCGGCAGGTTCGGTGAGGACATGCCGGGCAGCCGCGGCGACCGGCGCGGCGATCCGGGCACCGGTGCCCGCGAGGACGTCCAGGACGGCGTCGTGGAGCGCGCCGCCCCCGGCGGTCGCGGGGAACCGGGCCACGGCGGCCGGCCAGTCCCCGGGCAGCAGCGCCCCCGCGAGGTCGACGAGGACGGTCACCCGGTCGGGCGCCATCCCGGCGGGCCGGGCGGGCTCCGGTTCCCGGCCGTGGGACGCCGGGTGCGTGGTGTCCCGCCAGGTCTCGTCGCTCACGATGTGCAGCCCGGCCCCCGCCGCCGCCTCGACGGCCTCGTGGACGAGCTCCGGCGGGGCGACGGTCCCGGTGGGGTCGTCGGCGACGGCGATCACCAGCAGCCGCGGGTCGCCGCCTTCGGCACGGACCCGGCGGACCGTCTCCAGCAGCGCGTACGGGTCGGGGACGCCGCCGCACTCGGCGGGGGTGGGCACGGTGTACGTGGTGCGGCCCAGCAGCCGGGCCTGCGGCAGCCACCAGGCGGGACACGGGCGGGGCGTGAGCACGTCCCCGCCCAGCGCGGCGGCCACGGCGAGCAGCAGGGGCGCGCCGCCGGGCGCGGCGGCGATCCGGTCCGGCCGGGCACGCGCTCCCCGCCGCTCCCAGTACCCGGCGGCGGCGCGGAGGAGGTCCGGGCCGCCCCCGACGGGCGCCGCCTCCTCGGTCCCGGCGGCGGCGAGGGCCGCCCGGACGATCCCGGGCGGCACGGACAGTCCGCTGCCGGGCAGCGCGGGACCGTACCGCAGGGGGCCGTGCCCGAGCCGCTGCGTCCAGGGGTCCGCGGCGGGGGTCCCGGGAACGGGGGCGGGGGTCCCGGGAGCCGGGGCTGCGGCGGGGGTCCCGGAGGGCGCACGAACAGGGTCCCCGGCGGGGGTGCCGGAGGCGGGCGCAGGGGCGGGGTCCGCCGCAGGAGAGCCCGAGGCGGCATGTCCCGGGTCCGGCGCCGGAGTGCCGGAGGGCGCGCGGGCGGGGTCACCGTCCTCCTCGTGCGTGCGCCGCATCCCTGCCTCCGTGGCCCGTGCACCGGTCGGTGCGTCCGCCGTGCTCCCAGGGTTCCGCCGGGGCCCGGCACGCGCTACCCGGCGGGAGCGGCGGATCGGGCACGGGGCCGGGGACGGCCCTGGCCCCGGGCGCCCCGGCCCCGGGTCGGGGCGCCCGGGTACGGGGGCGGAGCGGTCCAGGGGGCGGCGCGTCCGGGCGGGTGACCCGGGAGGGCGGCCGACCCGGATCACCGGCGAACGCGCCGGGTCCGGCGAACGGGGGCACGGCCGGTGCGCAAGCGGCCGAACGAGGGCGGTGAACGTGGCGGGACGACCGGAACAGGGTGACCGGGACGGGACGACCGGAACAGGGTGACCGGGACAGGGTGGCGGAAGGACGGGGGACGGTGAACGTGACGGCTCCGGCGGACGTACTCCTGTGTGCCGGCGGAGGCCGGCCGCCGACGCGGACCGGACGTACTCACCCCGCCGCGCCGGCGCCCCCCACCCGGCGGGCCGCACCCACGAGTCGCCGTGGCGCGTGCGGCCCGCCGAACGGGCGGCGCCGTCCGGCGGGAACGGGAGTCAACCCGTGGGCGCCGTGCGCGGTCATTTCCTGCGACACCGGCTCGACCAGGCCGGTCGAAGCGAGGAGCGGGCTTATGGCAACGAGGAGTTGGGCGCGTACGGGCGCGGTGGGGATCGCCGCGGCGGCGGTCGCGGCGAGCGCGTTCACCGCCCCGGCGGCGGCGCACGGCGACGGCCGGGGGCACGAGGGGACCCAGCGGGCCCTGGACGGGATCGTGCGTGCGGGCATCCCCGGGGTGACCGGTCAGGTCAGCGACAAGCACGGGGTGTGGAAGGGCGCGTCGGGCGTCGGGAACCTGCGGACGGGCGCGCCGCGTGGCAAGGACGACCGGTTCCGGATCGCGAGCATCACCAAGACGTTCGTCGCCACCGTGCTGCTCCAGCAGGAGAACGAGGGCCTGCTGCGACTCGACGACAAGGTGGAGCGGTGGCTGCCGGGTCTGGTGCGGGGCAACGGCCACGACGGGCGGGACATCACCGTGCGCCAGCTGCTGAACCACACGAGCGGGGTGTTCGACTACCTGGGCGACCCGGACTACCAGCGGGACTACATGTTCGCGCCGAACTACATGAAGAACCGGCTGAAGGACCGGACCCCGCGGGCGGCCGTGGCGGTCGCGATGAAGCACGCGCCGACGTTCCGGCCGGGCACCGGCTACAGCTACTCCAACACCAACTACGTGCTGGCCGCGCTGGTGATGGAGAAGGCGGGCGGCCGTTCCTACGAGCGGGAGGTGCGGACGCGGATCATCAAGCCGCTGGGGCTGCGCGGGACGGTCATGCCGGGCACCACCTCCCGTCTGCCGGACCCGAGCAGCCGCTCGTACTCGAAGCTGTCACCGGAGCCGACCGCGACCAAGGTCTACGACGTCACCCTCCAGAACGGCTCGCAGTCCTGGGCCGACGGGGACATGATCTCCAGCGCGGCGGATCTGAATCGCTTCCTCAAGGCGCTGCTGGGCGGCGAGGTGCTGCCCGCGAAGCAGCTCAAGGCGATGAAGACGCTGGTCCCCGATCCGGACGACCCGTCCACGGGGTACGGTCTCGGGCTCGCGAAGTTCAACACGACCTGCGGGGTGGAGCTGTGGGGCCACAGCGGCGGCTGGCTCGGCTCGCTGTCACTGGCGGTGACCACGGAGGACGGCGGGCACGCGCTGTCGTACAACCTCAACGGCGACTGGACGGGCGAGGGCATGGCCGAGGTCGTGGAGGCGGAGTTCTGCGGACAGCGGCCCCCCGCCCGGGGCACCGGGAAGCAGTCGTACGCCGATCCCCGGGGCGCGGCGCTCCGCTGAGCGGCCGAGCGGGGCTGACGGCGAGGGTCAGTCCGGGGCGGCGGGGGTGAACCGGATGTGCTGCCCGCCGTCGCCGACGGTGATCCGGTAGCTGCCGAACCCCGTGGCGGGGCCGCAGGGTTCGGGACGGCAGGCGATACCGGGGACGGGTCCGCCCTCCGCGTGGCCGTGTCCGTCGCCGACGAGCCGCAGACAGGCGGACCGGCCGAACGGGGTGACGAGCGGGGCGACGATCACCCCGCCCGGTGCCAGCTGGTCGACCCAGCTCTGCGGCACCCGTCCGACGGCCACGGTCGAGAGGATGCGGTCGTACGGGGCGCGGGGCGCGTACCCGTGGGCGCCGTCACCGGTGACGACCTTGGGGCGGATGCCCAGTTCATGGAGACGGCCGCCCGCGCGGACGGCGAGCTGCGCGTCGATCTCCATGGTGACGAGCCGGTCGGCGCCGACCCGTCCGGCGAGGAGCGCGGCGTCGTAGCCGGAGCCGGTGCCGATCTCCAGGACCCGGTCGTCGACCTGCGGGTCGAGGTGGTGGATCATCCCGGCGACGGTGAGCGGCGCGGACATCCCGGAGTCGAAGTCCTCCTCGCGCACCCCGTCGCCGGGCCGGTCGGTGCCCGGGGCGACCCGGGTCACCAGCCCCGCGGCGGCGGTGTACACGGCGTTCAGCCACACCCCGGGGGCCTTGGCCCGGTCCAGCGCCGGGCACCGTCCGTCCTCCGGACGCGGATAGGGCCACCAGACCCGCTCCGGGACGAAGTGCTCACGGGGCACGGCGAGGAACACCCGGCGCAGCCAGGCCCGCTCGTGGAACGCGCCCCGCGGGTCGAGCCGGTCGATCTCGGCGGCACAGCGCTGCCGCAGCGTCCCGGCGCTCACCGGTGCGGTGGGCTCCGCGGCGGTCACCGGCCGGCCCCGGTCGCCGCCCGGTGCGGTGGAGGTGCCGCCGGGGCGCGGGCGTCCCGGCGGACGGTCGGCGGCTGCGCTCCGGCGTCCATGGGCCCAGTCTGGCCATCCGGCTGCCGGGCCGCCAGCGGGAGGGGACACGGGTCTGTTCGTGCCGCCCGGGCCCGGTGACGTACCCGATGTCGACACCGGTAGGGGTTGCGACGTAGATTCCGCACCCCTCCTGTACACACCGCCCCCGCTCCGCACCCCGGGGTCCGGACCTGTGCCCGCACTTGTCCCTGCGCGGGCCTTTCGGGGGTGCGCGGTTCCCCGCGCCCCTTTCGGGGCACCCCTGACGCGGCGTGCGTCCTCCCGCAGCCGGGCACCCGGAGAAGCGGGAGCCCCAAAGGGGCGCGGGGAACTGCGCGAAGACGAGGGCCGACCCGCACCCGAAGAACAGCGGACGGGGCAGCGTCCAGGGGCGCGGGGAACCGCGCACCCACGAACGACCCGCACGGGAACAAGTACGGGCGCAGGTCCGAACCCAGGGCCGCGACGAGCAAGTACGGCACCAGGAACAAGTACCGGCACCGGAGGACCTGCGAAGCGCGAGCGAAGGCGACTAGCTCAGAGCCACGTCGCGCTCCCGCGCCCCCTCCCGCGTACGCCCCCGCGCGACCGGCCGCCGGGGATGCCTGCGCAGATACTCCCCCTCCAGCTGAGCCATCCGCAGATTGTGCGCCCGCAGCGCGTCGTTGGAACCGTGCAGGAGGGTGTCATGACGGGTCCGGTGAATGGTGTCCAGCTCCCGCATCAGCTGCTGGTCATCCAGACGCGCGGGATCGACTCCGGCCATGGCGGCACCCCACTCCTGTCGTGTCGCGTTCTCCTCCCACTGTCCCCGCTGGACCGCCCCGCCGCCTGTCGGAGCCCGGCAGGCACGGACGCGCACGGGCCGCGCACAGCAGACACCCCGGAGCACACGGGTGCACAGGTGTGCACGGGAGACACCCGGGGAGCCCGCAGGAAGATCCCCGGACGGGCCCGGGGTCAGCGGGCCCGGGTCACCCTGCGTTCGTCCCACACGGGCTCCTGGCTCTCCCGGACCCGGCCGTCGCTGCCGAACACCAGGAACCGGTCGAACGCACGCGCGAACCACCGGTCGTGCGTGACCGCCAGCACCGTGCCGTCGAATGCCTCCAGCCCTTCCTGAAGGGCCTCGGCCGACTCCAGGTCGAGGTTGTCCGTGGGCTCGTCGAGGAGCAGCGCGGTGGCGCCCGCCAGTTCCAGCAGCAGGATCTGGAAGCGGGCCTGCTGGCCGCCGGACAGCCGGTCGAAGGACTGCTCGGCCTGGGCGGTCAGCTCGTAGCGCCGCAGCAGCGACATCGCCGCGCCCCGGTCCCTGGCGTGCTCGCGCCACAGGATGTCGAGCAGGGGGCGGCCCTCCAGCTCGGGATGGGCGTGGGTCTGGGCGAAGTGGCCGGGCACCACCCGGGCACCGAGCTTCCAGTCGCCGGTGTGGGCGACGTCGCCCCCGGCGAGCAGCCGCAGGAAGTGGGACTTGCCGGAGCCGTTGGAGCCGAGGACGGCGACCCGTTCCCCGTAGAAGACCTCCAGGTCGAAGGGCTGCATCAGCCCGGTCAGCTCCAGGCCCTCGACGGTGACCGCGCGCAGCCCGGTGCGCCCGCCGCGCAGCCGCATCCGGATGTCCTGCTCACGGGGCGGCTCCGGCGGGGGTCCGGCCTCCTCGAACTTGCGGAGCCGGGTCTGGGCGGCCTTGTAGCGGGAGGCCAGCTCATGGCTGATCTCGGCGGCCTGCCGGAGGCTGAGGACGAGCTTCTTGAGCTGGGCGTGCTTCTCGTCCCAGCGGCGGCGCAGCTCCTCGAACCGGGCGAACCGGTCGCGGCGGGCCTCGTGGAAGGTGGCGAAGCCGCCGCCGTGGACCCAGGCGTCGGCCCCGGCCGGGCCGGGTTCCACGCTGACGATGCGCTCGGCGGAGCGGGCGAGCAGTTCACGGTCGTGGGAGACGAACAGGACCGTCTTGCGGGTCTCCCGCAGGCGCTCCTCCAGCCAGCGCTTGCCGGGGACGTCGAGGTAGTTGTCCGGCTCGTCGAGGAGCAGTACCTCGTCGGTGCCGCGCAGCAGCGCTTCGAGGACGAGACGCTTCTGTTCGCCGCCGCTGAGGGTCCGTACCTCGCGCCACTGGGCGCGCTCGTAGGGGACGCCGAGCGCGGCCATGGTGCACATGTCCCACAGGGTCTCGGCCTCGTAGCCGCGGGCCTCGGCCCAGTCGGACAGGGCCTGCGCGTACTTGAGCTGGGCGGCCTCGTCGTCCACGGTCAGGATGCCGTGCTCGGCGCGGTCGACGGCCTGGGCGGCGGCGCGGATGCGGGGGGTGGCGACGGAGACCAGGAGGTCCCGGACGGTCGTCTCGTCGCGTACCGAGCCGACGAACTGGCGCATCACCCCGAGGCCGCCGCTGACGCTCACGGTCCCGCCGTGCGGTTTCAGCTCGCCGGAGATCAGCTTGAGCAGGGTGGTCTTGCCCGCGCCGTTGGGGCCGACCAGTGCGACGGTGGCGCCCTCGCCCACCCGGAACGAGACATCGCCGAGCAGGGTCCTCCCGTCGGGGAGGTGGTATTCGAGATGCGCGGCTTCCAGATGACCCATGTCCCGCATTCTGGCGGGCACCCGGGGGACGTGTCCAAGCGGTTTTCCCTGGTGCGGGATCTTCGGAGCGGGAGTGGGTAGGCGACAGCAATGCGTTCTGATCAGAGGTTGAGCGGTCCCGGAGCGGGCCCCGGGGGTCCGGCGCGCCGCGCCGGCCGTGCGGTGTACGAGCGGCTGCGCGGTGGGCCCGGGGTGCTCGGGGCCGGTGGGGGGCGCGCGGCGGTGCCGGTGGCGGTGGCCGGGCTGCCCCTGGCCCCTGAGGTGGTCCAGGGGCTGCGGGAGCTGCCGCGCACGCTGCGTGGCCTGCCGGACGGGCTGCGTGGGCTGCCGGAGGGGTTGCGTGGGCTGCCGGACGGGCTGCGCGAGGTACCCGGCGGGCTGCGGGGCCTGGCGGCGCGGATGTCGGGCGCCTCGGGAGGGCCGGTCACGGACGCGGGCGGCACGGGCCGTTTGTCGGCCGTGGACACCAAGCTGTTCCAGGCGGTGGCCACGCATCACTGGCCGTACGGCGACCGGGTGCTGCCGGTGCTGAGCCGCTGCGCCAACCACGGGGTGCTGTGGGGCGCGGTCGCGGCGGGGCTGGCGCTGACCAGCTCGCCCCGGGCGCGCCGGGGCGCGGTGCGGGGCATGGCGTCGCTCGCCGTGGCGTCGGCGACGATCAACACCCTCGGCAAGCGGTCGGTGCGGCGGGCCCGGCCGATACTGGACGCGGTCCCGGTGGTGCGGCAGCTGAAGCGCCAGCCGATCACCACGTCGTTCCCGTCGGGGCACGCGGCGTCGGCCGCGGCCTTCGCGACGGGGGTCGCGCTGGAGTCCCGGGGCTGGGGCGCGGTGGTCGCCCCGATCGCGTTCTCGGTGGCGTTCTCGCGGGTGTACACCGGGGTGCACTACCCCGGTGACGTACTGGCGGGCGCGGCGCTCGGGGTGGGTGCCGCGTTCGCGGTGCGGGGTCTGGTGCCGACCCGGGACCAGATGCCGTCGCCGGGCCGTCCGATGGTGGACGCGCCGTCGCTGCCCGGCGGGCGGGGGCTGGTGATGGTGGTGAACACCGGGGCCGGGACCCCGGACCGGGTGCGGGTGCTGCGGGACGCGCTGCCGCTGGTGGAGATCGTGGAGACGACCGGTCCCGACCTGGAGCAGGAGCTGGAGAAGGCTGCGGCGCGCGCGGTGGCGCTCGGGGTGTGCGGCGGCGACGGCACGGTGAACGCGGCGGCGACGACCGCGCTGAAGCACGGGCTGCCGCTGGCGGTGCTGCCCGGTGGCACCCTGAACCACTTCTCGTACGACCTGGGGGTCGAGGACCCGCGGGACCTGGTGCGGGCGGTGGAGCGCGGTGACGCGGTCGCCGTGGACGTGGGCCGGTTCCGGTCCTCCGGGGCGGACGGCACCTCGGGGATCTTCCTGAACACCTTCAGTCTCGGTGTGTACCCGGAGCTGGTGCACGAGCGGGAGCGCTGGTCGGGCCGGATCGGCGGCCGTCTCGCGGACGTGGTCGCCGCCTTCCATGTACGGCGTCGCGGACGGCCGCTGCGCGCGGTCGTGGACGGCAAGCAGCGGGCGCTGTGGCTGCTGTTCGCGGGCAACTGCACCTATCGCCGGATGGGGCTGACCGCGGGCCGGCGGGCCGATCTGGCGGACGGAGTGCTGGACGTACGGGCGGTGCACGGTGGCCGGTGGCCCGGGGTGCGGCTGCTGGGCGCGGCGCTGTCGGGGCCGCTGTCCCGGTCGCCGTTCCACGCGGCGGTGCGGCGCGTGCGGCTGCGGGTCGACGGCGTCGCGCCGGGGACCCAGCTGGCGTACGACGGGGAGATCGGTCCGTGCGGTCCGGTGCTGCGACTCGACAAGCTGCACGAGGCGCTGACGGTGTACCGGCCGCTGAGCCTGTGAGACGCCCCCTCCCCCTCGTCCCGAATATCAAGACGGTTCGTCTCAGCATCTGACCTGAGGCGTACGGTGACGGAACGGTCCGCAGTGTCGCGCCGCGGGCCTTTTCCGTGTGGTGCGCGGATCACCGGCGCGGGTGGGCGGAGCGGTCCGCGTACCGGCCGGCCGCGGCCGTGGGACAGCCGAGGGACAGGGGATCCACCATGCCGAAGGACACCGCCGTCTACACGCACGGCCATCACGAGTCCGTGCTCCGCTCGCACACCTGGCGGACCGCGGCGAACTCGGCGGCCTATCTGATCGGGTCGCTCACCCCCGGGGCGGCCGTCCTGGACATCGGCTGCGGCCCCGGCACCATCACCGCCGATCTGGCCGCCCTGGTGCCCGGGGGCCGGGTCACCGGGATCGACCGGGCCCCGGAGATCCTGGACCAGGCCCGCGCCACCGCCGCCGGGCGCGGCCTGGACAACACGGACTTCGCCGTCGGTGACGTCCAGGAGCTCGCCTACCCGGACGACTCGTTCGACGTCGTGCACGCCCACCAGGTGCTCCAGCATGTGGGCGACCCGGTGCGCGCGCTGCGCGAGATGCGGCGCGTCACCCGGCCCGGCGGGCTGGTGGCGGTCCGGGACGCCGACTACGCGGCCATGACCTGGTACCCGGCGTCCCCGGGGCTGGACATCTGGCTGGACCTGTACGAGAGGGTGGCGCGCGCGGGCGGCGGCGAACCGGACGCGGGACGGCGGCTCAAGTCCTGGGCGCTGGCCGCCGGATTCACCCGGATCACCGCGACGACCAGCACCTGGTGCTTCGCCACCGACGAGGAACGCGCCTGGTGGGGCGGGCTGTGGGCGGACCGCACGGTCGCCTCGGGGTACGCCCGACTGGCCGTCGAGGGCGGCCACACCGACCGCGCGGGCCTGGACGCGGCGGCCGGGGCGTGGCGGGAGTGGACTGCCGCGCCCGACGGCTGGTTCTCCGTACTGCACGGCGAGATCCTGTGCCGGGTGTGAGGGGCGGCACCTTCGCGAACCGAAGGGGTGTAGGTCCGGGGTTCGGGGACAAACGGAGCTCAGGAGGTACACACTGATGGTTCCCATCCTGGTGGTTCTGCTGCTGGCCCTGTTGCTCTTCGGACTCGGCTTCGCGGTGAAGGTGCTCTGGTACATCGCCGTGGCGGTCCTGGTGATCTGGCTGCTCGGCTTCCTGCTCCGCAGCACGGGCGCGGGCGGCGCCCGTTCGCGCTGGTACCGCTGGTAGCGCCCCCGGCAAGATTCAAGGCAGCACCCCGGCCCGGGGACCGTACGCGGTCCCCGGGCCGTGCCGTGCGCGCCCCGGGACGCGCGGGCCCGGTCAGCCGGAACCGTAGGGGGCGGGGGTGAACGAGTACGGCGCCCAGGGTCCGCTCAGCGACACCACCGCCCCCGGACACCGCTCCCTGAACCGCTCCACCCGTTCCACGAACTCCTCGGACAGCGAACGATGCACCAGATACGCCGCGTTCAGCAGCACCGGTTCCCCACGGCGGGACGGTTCCCCACCGCCGAACGGTTCCCCGCCACCGGAAGGCAGCCCGGTTCCGGAGGGTTCCCCGCCGCGAGTGGCCGGGGCGGCGCGCGGCACCTCGCTGTCACCGGGCGCGAGCGACCGGGACCGGGCGGCCATGGCCGAGAGATCCGTGTGCAGCCGCCGCCCGAGGCCCTCCCCGCTCTCCCCCGCGCTCCCGGAAGGGGTCGCGCCGGTGACCGTGACCCCCCATTCCACATGCCCGTCAAGGGCGGTGAGCGCCTCCTGGAGCAGTTCGCCCCCCTCCTCCAGCATCACGCGGACCGCGCTGTCGTCCGGGAACACCGTCGCCGGGCGCAGCGGGAGCGGGGTGGTGACCGTGGTGAGGGCGGCCACCACCGCCTCATGGGCCCGGGTCAGGGCGTCCCGCCACGCCGGGTCGGCGAGCCGGTCGCGCAGCGGCCCCGGGGCGAAGTCCCGGGCGGGGACGACGCTGACGACCGCGACGAGGGGGCCGTGCCGCAGCCGCTTGGGCGGGGCGCCCGCGACACCCCCCAGTTCGGCCTGGAGCGGGGTGTCCCAGGGACGGCACACGGCGTACACGTAGCGCGGATCGGTCATGGTTCCCAGCCTTCCCCGGACTTCGGTGCGGGCCGGTGCTTCCCGGCCCGGCGGCGCGTTCCCCGGTCCGAGGACCAGCCGATCGGGTTACTCCGCCCCGCCGACCGGTCCCGCCGGGCGCCGCCTCCCCCGGCTACCCCGTCGGCGGCGGCTCTACCTGCGGGTGCCGGCCGGGTCGGTGCGAAAGCCCGCCAGGTCGGTGCGGGGCCGGGACGGGGGTGCTCCGGGAGGCGGGTTCCGCGTGCCCGGGGGAATCGCCTCCCGACGTCCCCCGGCGTCCCGTCGTAGGCGGCGGGGGCTTCGTGGTGAAACGATCACCTGCGGGGAACGGCCCGACTACGCTCGTCGGTATGGAGATCCTCGGAACCACTCTTCGCGTCTGTGTCACCGACCTGGAGTCCTCCGTGCCGTTCTACGAGCGGCTGACGGGGAGTCAGGCCCTCCGTTTCGAACGGGGTGGGGTGTCCGTCGCCGCCGTCGGCTGTTTCCTGCTGATGAGCGGGCCGGAGGAGGAACTGGAGGTGCTGCGGCGGATCGCGGCGACCATCGCCGTCAAGGACGTCGGCGCGACGGCCGGGGTGCTGGACGCGTCCGGCGCGAAGATCCTCGTCGGTCCGGTGGGGACCCCGGCCGGACGCAACCTCATCGCGATGCACCCGGACGGGGCCGTGTTCGAGTACGTGGACCAGGGCGCCCCGGCCTGACCGGCGCGCGGGGCCGCGCGCCGGTCGAAGGTCGGGGGTCGGTGGTCGGTGGTCGGTGGTCGCTACGGAGTCGGCGGGCGCATCCGGAAGTCGTACGCGGCGGGCAGCGGTTCGTCGCTGACCTCGGCCCACAGCTCCCCGATGGTCTCGGCGCCCTCCCGCAGATCGGCCACCTCGAACCCGTCCGCGAACAGTGCCCGGACGGCGTCGCGGTCGCCCTCGGCGAGCAGCAGCCCCGCCTCCACCAGCCGGAAGCGGCCCCGCGCGCGGGTGCCGGGGTCGAGCCGGTCCCAGACCGCGCGTGCGGGCGCTGTGCGGTCCACGGCGAGCAGCGCGGCGACGGCCTCCCGGCCGAGCGCGGCGATCGCCGCCGTCCGGTCGGGGCCGTCGTCCCAGGGTTCCGCGCAGAGTTCGTCGAACGCCTTGGCGTATCCGTCGGCGGCCCGTTCCCGGAAGCCGTCCACCTGGTCCGCGACCGCGAGGGCCCGCAGCAGCGCCCAGCGGGACGGGGCGTGCGGAAGGGCGCGCTCCCAGCTCCGTACCGCCTGGGCACGGTCGTCGGCGTGCCATTGGGCGATGCCGAGGTGGTACTCGGTGAGGGGTTCGGCGGGCGCGGTCTCCAGCATGTCGCGCCAGTGCCGTGCGACGAGGGTCGGGCCGGGCGCGCCGGGTCCGCCGCTCTCCGGGAACACCCCGGTGTGCAGGAGTTCGGCCCAGGGCCGCTGTTCGGGGCCGATGAGCGACTCGTCGAAGGGGGTGCCGGGCAGCTTGTACCGGGCACGCAGCACTTCGAGGGCGCCCCAGCCGGAACCGGTGGCGAGGACCGTACCGGGTTCGGCGTCGGCGTAGGGCAGCCAGGCGTCGTACGCGGCGTCCACGTCGGCGCGGGGCAGCGCGGCGGCCAGCCGTTCCTCGGTGGCGGCGCGGGCGGCGGCCCAGTCGCCGCCGTGCACGGCGGCGGGGTCGGCGTGCAGCGGACCGTACGCCTCCAGCCAGCTGAACTCCGACTCGGCGTCGAGGCGGACGTGTTCGAGCTGGGTGCGGGCGAGTCCGGCCTGGATCTCGGCGTAGCCGCCGGTGCCCGGTTCGGTCAGCCACTCCTGCCAGCGGCGCCCGCCGGTGCCGGAGCCCCACTGGAAGAGCTTGCGGCCGCGCAGGGTGTCGGTGGAGGTCTGGACGAGGCCGTGGCCCTGTTCGTCGAGCGCGGCTATCCAGCGGCGCTGTCCGTCGGGGACCTCGTAGAAGTAGTCGGCGGGGTACTCGCCGCGCAGCGGGTAGGTCCGGTCGGTGCCGTCGGCGCCGGGGACGGGGACCCTGCGCAGGGCGCTGGTGTACCCGAAGTGCCAGGCCTCGTCGGCGGGTGCGAGGACCCGGCGTTCCTCGGGGACGGCGATGTTGGACCACCAGTAGACGGGGACCGCCGTCTCATGGGGGTTGCGCACCCGCACGCCCACGTACAGGAACTCGGAGTCGGCGGGCAGCCACAGGTCGACCTGGAACGGGATGTCGCGCAGCGGCTCCCATTCCCACAGCCGCAGCATCGACCCGCCGTCGGGGGCGGGGACGACGGCGGCGTGGACGGGCGCGCAGGACAGCACACCGTGGCCGGTCGCGCCGGTGTTCCACTCGATGCCGCCGGAGAACCAGGCGCCGTTGAGGGCGAAGTCGGCGGGCTGGAGCACCGGGTTGGTGTACAGCAGTTCACGGCCGGTGGGCTTGTGGTGCAGGGAGTGGACCCGGCCCCCGAGGCCGGGCAGCACGGTGACCCGCAGCGACGCGTTCTCGATGACGAGGGTGTCGACGGTGGTGTCGGTGCGGTCGCGGCCGTAGTCGTCGCGGACCCGGGCGGGCAGGATGCCGCGCAGCCGCCCGTAGCCGAGCTGGCGGGCCATGTCCCGCGGCAGGCCCTCGCGGGACCGTTCGTCCAGTTCATGGAGCTCGTCGCGCGGCCGTAGCGGCGGCAGCGGGTTGTACGGGCCCGGTGCCGCGGCCGGCAGTGTCAAGGTGTCCCGGCGGATCGTCGTGGCCGTCGGCGTCAAGGCAGCCTCCCCATCCCTGTGGCGCCCGGGGCCGTGCGGGCCCCTGGTGTCGCCGTTCGCTTGCCCTTCGTCACGATGACCATCGAACCGTGTGACGTCCCCGCTGACCAGGGGTTCCCGGTGTCACTTTCGCCTCATACCACCGGGGGTACGGTCGGCCGTGGGACGGGAAGGCGTCGGCGACCAGGACGGTGGGGGCGGGCGGGCGCGGGCCCGGGGTGAAGGCATGGACGACCGCGATCCGTCGCATCACATCGTCCTCGCCGGTGCCGGACCGGATGACAACTGCGGTACGGGGGCGGGCCGTAGGCCGGGGGCCGGGGGCAGCGGCGAGCGCGGCAGGGGCCCGGAGCCAGGGGTCGGCCGCGGGTGTGCGGCTGCCGGGATCAGCGGCGGGCGCGGCGGCGCATCACGTACGCCCCGCACACCGCGCCGATCACCCACATCGCGAGCAGCGCCAGCCACAGCGGCATGACGACCTCGGGGATGATCAGCCGGATCTTGGTGTCGTGGGTGTTCTCGACGATGAAGATCAGGGTGAGGACGGCCAGGACGATGACGACGATCCGGCCGGGGGTCGTGTAGTCGCTGACGGAGCGTTTCCCGCTGCTGCTCGTGGTGGTCCTCGGGCTCATGCCGTCACCCTTCCCGCGCGGTAGGTCCGGTCCTCCCCCCACCAGCATGGGCACCGTCCCGGCCGATCGCACGGCGAGCCCGGCCCCGCTCACCCATGGCCCCGGCGGGTGCACCCTGGGTCACGGGCGCGCGAAGGGCGAGGGTGTCAGGAAAGGGCGGGACGGGTGAGGGTCAGGGTCCCCGCGTCGGCGTCCAGTACGGCGTGGGCGCCCAGCGGCACGGTGAGCGCGCCGGTGTTGTGCCCGAAGCCCGCCTCTTCGAGGACCGGGACCCGCAGTCCGGCCAGCCGCTCGGCCAGTACCTCGCGGACCTGCGGATAGGGCCCGCAGTCCCGCCAGGAGCCGAGAAGGACGCCCGTGACCCCGTCGAACCGGCCGGAGCGCAGCAGCTGGGTGAGATACCGGTCGAGCCGGTACGGCTCCTCCCCCACGTCCTCCAGGCACAGCAGCGCGCCCCGCGCGGCGGGGCGGGCGCCGGGGGTGCCGACCTCGGCGGCGAGGACGGAGAGACAGCCGCCGAAGGTGATTCCCTCGGCCCGGCCGGGGAAGAGGGGACGTCCGACGGTGAGCGTGCGGACGCTGCCGGGGTCGAAGAGCGTGGCACGCAGATGGTCCCGGGCGCGGGTGCGGGTGCGCTGCCCGGCGCCCACGGCCGGGGCGGCGGCGGTGGACGCGGAGGCGGCGGGGGCGGGGGCGGAGTCGGTCGCGGCGCCCGGGACCACCCGGCCGGGGCCGTACGCGCCGTCGGGGGCATCCGTACCGGTGGGGGCATCCGGGCCGTCGGGGGATTCCGGACCGTCGGGGGTGTCCGGGCCGAGGAAGTCGGCGGTCGCGATCATCGGGCCGTGCAGGGTGGCGAACCCCGCGCGGACGGCGAACGCCTCGTGCAGCGCGGTGATGTCGCTGAACCCGACGAACACCTTGGGCCCGGCGGCCCGTACCGCGTCCCAGTCCACGAGGTCGGCCATCCGCTGGGCGCCGTATCCGCCCCGGGCGCAGAACACCGCGGCGACGGACGGGTCGCACCACGCGTCCTGGAGGTCGGCGGCCCGCTGGGCGTCGGTGGCCGCGAGATGGCCGAACCGGGGGTGCCCGGCGAGGACATGGTCCGCGACGACCGGTTCGAGTCCCCAGCCGCGCAGGACCCCGAGCCCCGCCCGGAGCCGGTCGGCGGGTACCGGCCCGCTGGGCGCGACGACCGCGACCCGGGCACCGGGCCGCAGCCGGGGCGGCCGGGCCAGCGGCACCAGGGCGCGGTCCCGGGCAGGTGAGGATGCGGCGTCGGGCACGGGATCAGACCGTACGCAGGAAGCGGTCGAGGACGCGCACCCCGAAGTGGAGGGCGTCCACGGGGACCCGTTCGTCCACTCCGTGGAACATCTCCCCGTAGTCGATGCCCTCGGGCAGCCGCAGCGGGGTGAAGCCGTAGCCGGTGACACCGAGCCGGGAGAAGTGCTTCGCGTCGGTGCCGCCGGACATGGAGAACGGCACGATCCGGCCCTCGGGGGCGAACTCCGCGAGGGAGGCGCACATCCGGTCCCAGGTCGGGGTGGCGAGCGGGGACTCCAGCGGGATCTCCCGGTGCTCGAACTCCCAGTCGACATCGGGGCCGGTGAGCCGGTCGAGGGTTTCGCGGAACTCGTCCTCGCCGCCGGGCAGACAGCGCCCGTCGACCAGGGCGGTGGCCTCGCCGGGGATGACGTTGACCTTGTAACCAGCCTTCAGGACGGTGGGGTTGGCGCTGTTGCGGACGGTCGGCGCGACGAGGGCGGCGGCGGGTCCCAGTCCGTCCAGGTAGGCGTCCACGTCGAACCCGGGGGCGTACGGGTCGGCGGTGAGACCGTAGAGCCGGCCGAGAGCGGCGAGGGACGCCTGGACGGTGGGGGTGAGCCGGACCGGCCAGCGGTGGTCACCGATCCGGGCGATCGCGGCGGCGAGCCGGGTCACGGCGTTGGTGTGGTTGATCTTGGAGCCGTGCCCCGCCCGGCCGCGCGCGGTGAGTCTGATCCAGGCGGTGCCGCGCTCCCCGGCGGCGATCGGGTAGATCCGGGTGCCGCGTCCGTCGTGGAAGGTGTATCCGCCGCATTCGCCGATGCCCTCGGTGCAGCCCTCGAAGAGCGCCGCGTGCCGGTCGGCGAGGAACGCGGCACCGTCGGCGGCGCTGGCCTCCTCGTCGGCGGTGAACGCGACGACGATGTCCCGGCGGGGCCGCAGACCGGTGCGCGCCCAGTACCGCACGGTCGCGAGGATCATCGCGTCCATGTCCTTCATGTCGACCGCGCCCCTGCCCCACACCAGTCCGTCGCGGATCTCCCCGGAGAAGGGGTGCACGCTCCATTCGCCGGGCTGCGCGGGGACGACGTCGAGATGGCCGTGGAGCAGCAGGGCGGGGGCGGCGGGGTCGGAGCCGGGGCAGCGGGCGACGACGTTGGTGCGGCCGGGGGTGCGTTCCAGCAGGGCGGGTTCGAGTCCGGCTTCGGCGAGGAGCGCGGCGGCGTACTCGGCGGCGGGCCGTTCCCGGCACTCGCCGTCGCCCCTGTTGCTGGTGTCGATACGGATCAGGTCGGACGTGAACCGCACCACCTCGTCCAGGGCCTGACCGTCGACACCGGACCGGTCGCCGGTGCCGGACGGGTCCCCGGTGCCGGTGCGGTCGTCGCCCGGTGCGGCGTCGTACCGGGGGCGGGGGTCGTGGCTGTCGCGGGTCCGTGTGCTGTCACCCATACTGTTCCTCCACCGCGGACGAGACGATCGTGGTGACCGCCTTGAAGGTGCGGATGCCGTCGTACATGGTGCCGCTGGTGTAGGCGGCACGGCGTTCACCGGTGCGGGCCACCCCGGGCACGACGGTGCACGCCAGGACGAGATGTTCCGCGTCGAACTCCATCTCGACCGTGAACGGGCCGTCGGACACCGGGGCGTGGCGCTCCGCGAGGGCCGTCGCCTCCTTCGCCGCGGACCGGATGGCGGAGGCGGTGCGGGCGGGGGTGCGGCAGGTAGCCGCGTACCGCGAGACATGGTCCTTGACGGCGACCTTGACCGCGCCGGGAGCGTAGCCGAGGGCGTCCTCGCAGGTGAGGTCGTCCCCGGTGACGAGGACGACGGGCACGCCGTACTCGGCGACGACCGTCGCGTTGAGCAGTCCCTCGCTGGCGCGGGCGCCGTTGAGCCAGACGCCGGTGAGGGAGTTGGCGAGATAGGTGTGCGCGAGGACGCCTTCCATCCCGGCTCCGGTGTGGTAGCCCACGAAGGCGATGCCGTCGACGTCACCGTGCTGGACGCCCTCGACCATCGACAGGGTCTTGTGCCGCCCCGTGATCATCTCGACGCGTTCGTCGAGCTGTTCGAGGAGCAGGTTGCGCATGGTCCAGTGGGCCTCGTTGACGAGGACGGAGTCGGCTCCGCCGTCGAGGAAGCCGAGCGCGGCGGCGTTCACGTCGGAGGTGAACATCGAGCGGCAGCGCTGCCACTCGGGGGTGCCGGGCAGCACGTCGGCGGGCCAGGTCACTCCGGTGGCGCCCTCCATGTCGGCGCTGATGAGGATCTTCAAGCCCGGCTCCTCCCTGCTCGCCACTGGCTGTCACGGTACGCGCCGGGGCGCGGGCGGGCCAGGAGCCGACTGCCGGGTGCGGCCGGTCGGGCCCGGCGGGCGCGCCCTGATGGCTCTGCGGGACAAGTGCGGCAACCCATGACAACCCGCGCGCGAGAGCGGAGGCGACCCGCTCAGGAATAAATACGACAACACATGCTGACCAGGCAGGGAACCACCCGAAACCCCCGCGCACTTCACACGAACGAGTGACTGCGCCTCATCCACCCGCCACGCCAAGATCGAACACATGAATCCTTCCTTATTCCGCCGCGCGTGCGCCGCCGCCCTCGCACTGGCCACGACGATGACCCCCGCGGTGGCGGCCCAGTCTGGCGACACGGCCGCCCGCGCCCCCATCGGCGCCAAGGCCCGGCTGCTGGGCGAGGCGACCGTCCCCCACAAACTCGCCTTCCGTGACACGACGGTCGGCGGACTGTCCGGCATCGACCGCGACCCGTGCACGGGCGAGTACGTCATGGTCAGCGACGACCGCTCGAACCTCCAGCCCGCGCGCTTCTACACCGCCCGGATCAAGGTGGACGGCACCGGTGTGCGCTCCGTCGACTTCACAGGCACCCGTCCGTTCCGTCAGCCGGACGGGACGGTCTACCCGGCGCCGAGCGCGGGCGACGGCAAGGCCGTGGACCCGGAGGAGGTGCGTGTCGACCCGCTGACCTGCCGCTACTGGTGGGCACAGGAGGGCGACCGGCCGAGTGCGGCGGGCGCCCCGCTGGTCCAGCCGTCGGTGCAGTTCGCCAACCGCTCCGGTGCCCACCGCGGCCGGTTGGCCCTGCCGTCCAACTACGCGTTCACCACGGGTGAGCGGGGCCCGCGGCGGAACAAGGCGGTGGAGGCGATCACGTTCGGCGCGGGAAGCACCGTGCTGACCAGCGCCGTCGAGGGTCCGCTGCTCCAGGACGGCCCGGAGCCCACCCTGGACACCGGCGCCCTGATCCGCGTCACCCAGCAGAGCCGACGGGGCGCGGTGCTGGGCCAGTTCGCCTATCCGCTGGAGAAGATCTTCGCCGAGTCCGACCCGTCGAGCCCGTGGGCCCCGGACACCGGCGTGCCCGCGATCCTCGCGTTCCCCGGGGACCCCGGCCGCTATCTCGTCCTCGAACGCACCTGGGTGGCGGGGTCGGGCTACAAGATCCGTGTCTTCGACGCCACCACGCGGGGCGCGACCGATGTGCGGAGCGTGGACTCCCTCGCCGGGCGGCCCGTCGTACCGATGCGCAAGAAGCTGGTCGCGGACTTCCATGACCTGGGCGTGTCCACCATCGAGAACACCGAGGGCATGACCTGGGGTCCGAACCTGCCGAACGGCGAACGCACCCTGCTCCTGGTCAGCGACGACAACTTCTCCCAGGAGGAGGTCACCCGGTTCGTCGCACTCGCCGTCCGATGAGCGGCCGGTAGCGGCCACCCCACTGAGAACGGGGTGAACGGGCCCCGGCCACGCGCCGCGGCCCGTTCGCCCCGAGCCACGCACACCCCAACACGGACGAGTGCGGCAGCGTGACGACCCCGGGGCGCGGGGAACCCCGTACACCCGCGCGAGGACCGGCACAGGGACGGGCCCGGAGCCCGGCGCGGTCACCCCGTGACCACCGTGAACCTCTCCCGCCGGTACCTCCCCGCCTCGGCCTCGTCGACCAGCGCCACCGCGAGATCCTCCATGGAGATCATCGACGTCCCGTCGGCCCCGACGAGCAACTCGTCCCGGCCGAGCCGGTACCGCCCGGTCCGTGTCCCGGGCTCCAGGACCGCGGGCGGACTCACATACGCCCAGTCGACCTCCTCCTCCGCCCGGAAGACGTCCAGCTGCCCGACGCCGCCGAGCGCGATGTCACGCCACCCGGCGGGGACATAGGCCGGGTCGTCCACCAGCAGCCTGCCGCCGGAGCCCGGCACGGTCAGACTGCCCGCCCCGCCGACGACGAGCAGCCGCACCCCGCTGCCCGCGAGTCCCGCGAGCAACCCGCGGGCCGCCGAGGCGAGTTCATGTTCCCGTCCCCGGGGCGGACGTGTCGCGGTGATCACGACGTCCTGCCCCGCCGCGAGGCGCCGCACGTCCTCCGGGTCGGCCGCGTCCCCGACCCGGTGACCGGCCAGGGCGGGCAGTCCCGCGAACCTCGCCGCGTCCCGCACCACGGCGGTGACCTCGTGCCCCCGGCCCAGCGCCTCGTTGACGATCCGGCTCCCCGCGTTGCCCGCGGCCCCGAAGACGGTGATGCGCATGGCGTTCCCCTCCCCTGTCCGGGCTCCCCGCCCGGAATTGCTTCACGTTGAACTGTTCGACGCAAAGGAGACTACGACCCTGCTACCTTCACGTCAAACAGTTCAACGTAAAGCAATCAAGGGAAGGGGTGGCGTATGGGCGACAACGTGGACCGGGTACTGGAGCAGTGGCGGACCGAGAAGCCCGGCCTCGACGCCTCACCGATGGGCGTCGTGGGGCGCGTCCAACGCGCGGCCCGGCTGCTCGAACGCGAGCTGGCCGACTACTTCGCCACGCACGGGCTGCAACTGTGGGAGTTCGACATCCTGGCGACCCTGCTGCGCTCGGGGTCCCCGTACCGCCTCACCGCGGGTGCGCTCAGCGCGGCGTCGATGATCACGTCGGGGGCGATGACCAACCGTCTCAACCGGCTGGTCGCCAGGGAGCTGGTCACCCGGGAGACCGACCCGGACAACCGCCGGAGTCTGCTGATCACCCTCACCGAGGAGGGCCATCGGACCGTCGAGGCCGCCCTGGAAGGGCATGTCGCCAACGAGGCCCGGCTGCTCACCGGCCTCTCCGGACCTGACCAGGGGCGGCTGGCGGATCTGCTGCGGGAGCTGCTGACCGGCCTCGGGGACGTACCCCGCTGAGACGACCGCCGGGACCACCCCTCCCGCTCCGGGTGACGGACACGGGTGGGCACGACGAACGGCCGCCGCCCGCCCGGAACGGGCGAGGCCGGCGGCCGGAGGATCGTCACGGGCAGCGGGGCGGACGGGCGCGGCCACCCGGAGCGGTCAGCGCGGCGCTCACCGCCGTCGGAGCGGTGGCGGTGCCTCCTTGCTACGCCTTGTTCTCCATCTCCGTGGCGAGCCGGTCGAGCACCAGGTCGTAGATCCGGGCGAGGCCCTTGGGAGCGAAGGTCCGCTCGAAGAAGCCGCCGATACCCGTCGCGCCCTGCCAGGTGGAGGTGACGGTGACCCTGGCCTTGCCCTCCTCGTCGGGCCTGACCCGCCAGGTGGTGACCATGGAGGAGTTGCGGTCCTTCTCGACGAGTTCGCCGTTGCTCAGCTCCCCGCTGTTGGGCTCGGTGACCTCCAGCAGACAGTCACGGACCCGCTTGCTGGTGGCCTGGAGCCGCCAGTGGACGAGCGTGCCCTCGCCGTCGCCGCCCTCGCGCACCTCGTACTCGCTGAAGTGCTCGGGCAGCAGCTTCGCGCGGGTGCCGGAGTAATCCGCCAGCGCGTCGAAGACGTCGTCGGGGTTCGCCGCGATGATCCGCTCCGTGGTGGCCTCGACCTGCGCCATTGCACTTCCTCCAAGGCTTGTTCTTACAACGGTCCGCGGAAAGCCAACCACCCCGGTGCTCGGCCCCCCAAATCGGGGTCATGGTTCACGTCACACCGTTACCCGGCCCCCGGTCCGCCCGGCCCGGCCGCCGGGGACTCGCCGGGTCCGGTTCGCACGATCAAGGGAACATGTGTTCTATTCTGTGCCCAGTGCTACCGAGGAGACGTCATGCGCTGGGAGAACCTCACCACCGGGCCCGGTGACCGACCGGATCCCGCCCCCGCCCTGTTCGACGCGGACTCGGTCACCACCAGGACGTTCGACTCCCCGGAGTTCCGCGGGGTCACCTTCCACGAGATACACGCCCGGTCGATCCTGAACCGGGTGCCGGGTGCCTCCCGGCTGCCGTTCGAGTGGACGGTGAACCCGTACCGCGGGTGCACCCACGCCTGCGTCTACTGTTTCGCCCGCAAGTCGCACAGCTATCTGGACCTCGACACCGGTCTCGGCTTCGACAGCCAGATCGTCGTGAAGGTGAACGCGCCGGAGCTGCTGCGGCGCCAGCTCGGCTCGCGCCGCTGGCAGGGCGAGCATGTGGCGATGGGCACCAATGTGGATTGCTATCAGCGCGCCGAGGGCCGGTACAGGTTGATGCCGGGCATCCTCGCGGCGCTGCGCGACCACGCGAACCCCTTCTCGATCCTCACCAAGGGCACCCTGATCCTGCGCGACCTCGATCTGCTGCGCCAGGCCGCCGAGGTGACCCGGGTCGGCGTCTCGGTGTCCGTCGGCTTCACCGACCCCGCCCTGTGGCGGACCCTGGAACCGGGCACACCCGCCCCGCACCGGCGGCTGGACGTGGTCCGCGCCCTCGGCTCGCACGGCATCGGCTGCGGGGTGCTGATGGCCCCGGTGGTGCCCTTCCTCGGAGACCGCCCCGAGCAACTGCGGGAGACGGTCCGGGCAGTCGCCGAGGCCGGGGCGACCTCCGTGACCCCGCTGGTACTGCATCTGCGGCCGGGCGCGCGCGAGTGGTTCATGGCCTGGCTCGCCCATCACCACCCGGGGCTGGTGGGACGCTACGAACGGCTCTACGCGGAGGGCTCGTACGCCCCGAAGTGGTACCAGCGGCGGATCACCCGCCAGGTCCATGAACTGGCCGAGGAGTTCGGCATCGGCCCGAGCGGCGCGGGCACCGGTCACCGTGCCGGGCCGCCGCCCGGGCCCGCCGCCCGACCGGAACCCGGCCCGACCCAGCTCACCCTGCTCTGAGCACCGGCCGCGCGGCGGCCTCCTGACTCCGTCCCCGGTGGACGGCCCCACCCGATCGGGTCGGATACGTCAACACGGGTGCCGAACCGGCCCTCGTGGACGGCCCTTCGGCGACGATGCCGCGCGGGGGTCGTGGGCCCACGGCCCCGTACCCGTTCCTGACGGAGGCCCCATGAAGAAACGCGCAGCGGCGCTGTGCGGTGCCGCCGCGGCGGTGGCCGGGATGATCACGGCCGTGCCGCGGCCCGCGACCGCCGACGCCGTACCCGTGGACACCGCGCGCCCGGCGGCGGCGCCGGTGTGGAAGCTGTGCGCCACCGAGGCCCGGCCGACCCTCCAGTGCGCCTCGCTCAAGGTGCCGCTGGACCACGACCGCCCCGACGGCAGACGGATCACCCTCGCCCTGAACCGCGTCCCGCACACCGCCCGGATCTCCCAGGGACCGCTCCTGGTGAATCCGGGCGGCCCCGGCGGCAGCGGTCTCGGGCTCGCCCGGTTCGTCGCGGGGGCGCTGCCGAAGGAGGTGGCCGCGCAGTACGACGTGATCGGCTTCGATCCGCGCGGGGTCGGCCGGAGCACCCCCGCGCTGGACTGTCTGCCGGGCCACGCCGACCCGGTGCGCCCGCCCAGCGTGCCCACCACCGACGCGATCGAGCGGGACAACACCGAGCGGGCGCGCGACTTCGCACGGGCCTGCGGTGAGAAGTACGCGGACGTGCTCCCGTACATCGACACCGTGAGCACGGTCCGGGACATGGACGCGATCCGCGCCGCGCTCGGCGCCCGGCAGATCAATTTCCTCGGCTACTCGTACGGCACCTACCTCGGCGCGGTGTACGGCAAGCTGTATCCGCACCGGGTGCGCCGGATGGTCCTCGACTCGGTCGTCGACCCGAACGGCGTCTGGTACGAGTCCAATCTGCGCCAGGACCACGCCTTCCACTCCCGGCACCAGGCGTTCCTGGCCTGGGTCGCACGTCATGACGAGGCGTACGGCCTCGGCACCGACCCCGCCCGGGTCGAGGAGCGGTGGTACGCGATGCGCGCGGCCGTGACCCGGGACCCGGCGGGCGGCACGGTCGGCGGGGCGGAGCTGGAGGACACATTCCTGCCCGGCGCCTACGCCGACGGCTACTGGCCGCATCTGGCCGAGGCGTTCGCCGCGTACGCCACCGAGCGGGACGAGCAGGCGCTGGTCAGCGCGTACGAGACGTTCGGCGCCTCCGACGACGGCAACGGCTACAGCGTCTACACGGCGGTGCAGTGCCGGGACTCCTGGTGGCCGCGCGATCTGGACGACTGGCGAGCCGACAACCGGCGCGTCCACGCGAAGGCACCGTTCTCCACCTGGAACAACGCCTGGTTCAACGCCCCCTGCGCGTTCTGGCCCACCGCGCCGCTGACCCCGCCCAATGTCTCGAACGGCAAGCTGCCGCCGGTGCTGCTGTTCCAGGCGACGGAGGACGCCGCGACCCCCTACGAGGGCGCGGTGGCCACCCGGGACAAGCTGCGCGGCTCCCGGCTGGTGGTGGAGCGGGGCGGCGGGAACCACGGGGTGACGCTGAGCGGGAACGACTGTCTCGACCGGTATCTGACCGACTATCTCGCGACGGGCCAGGTGCCGAGCGGTACGGGTCCAGGTCCCGACGCGGTGTGCGACCGGCTCCCCGAGCCCCGGCCGTTCCCCCGCGGCCGGGTCGCCACCGGCCGGAGCGTGTCCCCGCACGGCACGCTCGCCTTCGGCGGCTGACCGGAGCGGGCGGGCGGCCGCGGGGGCCGGGTTCCCTGAGGAGCCCGGCCCCCGCGGCCACCGGTGAGGCCGTGAGGGGTGGGGAAGGTGCCCTGGGCGAAGGCGGAGCCGTGGGCGAGGATGGGTGCCATGAGCAGCCATCTCACCCATGTTCCCGCGCCCGACGGGGTCTTCCCCGCCACCGCCTACACCCATGTGGTCCTCGGCACCGGCCGCTTCGTCGCGATCTCCGGGCAGCTCGCCCTGGACGAGGACGGGAAGCTCGTCGGCGCCGGTGACCCGGCGGCCCAGGCCCGGCAAGTCTTCACCAACCTCGGCCGCTGTCTCGCGGCTGCGGGCGCGGGCTTCGACGACGTGGTCAAGCTGACGTACTTCGTCACGGACATCAGGAATCTGGCCGCCGTACGGGAGGTACGCGGCGACTTCCTCGACCCGGCCCGGCTGCCCGCGAGTTCGGCCGTCCAGGTCGGCGCGCTGGTGGGTCCGGAGTTCCTGATGGAGATCGAGGCGTACGCGATCGTTCCGGAGGACGGCCGCTGACGGGTGCTGACGGCCCGTCCCCCGTCCCGCGCGACCCGGCCGCTACGCCAGCCGGGAGAGCGCGCGCCCTGCCGCTTCCGCCAGCCCCGGGTGGGCACCGGCCGCCCGCAGCACCGGGCGGGCCCGGGGGTCGCCCAGCTCGCCCAGCCCCTCCACGCAGGCCAGGGCGAGCCGGTGATACGGATCGTGGGTGGTCAGACGGCGTTCCAGCGCGGTGATCAGCGCGGGCACGGACTCGGGGGCGCGCAACTCGACCAGCAGGCGTACGGGGTGGAGCGCGTACGCGGCGCGCAGCTCGTTGGTGGCGAGCGCGGCGGCGGCGCGGGCCGTGCGGGGGTCGGCGAGCCGGGCCAGCGCGGTCGCGGCGGCGGCGCCGCGGGCCGGGTCACGGTGGTTGAGGAGCAGCACCAGGGCCTCGAAGGCGCGGCGGTCCCCCGCGGTGCCGAGCCGGAAGGCGGCCAGTTCACGGGCCCAGAGCGGGTGGCCCGCGGCGGTCAGTACGTCGGCGAGCGCCTCCGGGTCCCGGGTGTCCGCGATCCGCTGGAACTCGTCGGACGCGCCGGACTCCTTCCGTAAGCGGTCCGTCACGGTGCGCAACTGTTCGTCCATGCGTCAGAGCGTAGACGCCGGCGCTGGGCCTTTGGCTGTCCGGGTCCCCCCGCCTCTCCGCGATCCGGCGGGCCGCCCGTGGGTGCGCGGTTCCTCGCGCTCCTGGGGTTCCACCTCTGGGCGCACTTGTTCCCGTGCGGGTTGCCCGTGGGTGCGCAGTTCCCCGCGCCCCTTTGGGGCACACTCCTGGGCGTACCTGTTCCTGCGCGGGCACTCACGGGGTGCGCGGTTCCTCGCGCCCCTGGGGTTCCATTCCTGGGCGTACCTGTTCCCGTGCGGGTACGGACGTGGGTGCGCAGTTCCCCGCGCCCCTTTGGGGCACACCTCTGGGCGTACCTGTTCCTATGCGGGTATTCACGGGGTGCGCGGTTCCCCGCGCCCCTGGGGTTCCATTCCTGGGCGTACCTGTTCCTGTGCAGGTTGCCCGTGGGTGCGCAGTTCCTCGCGCCCCTGGGGTTCCATTCCTGGACGTACCTGTTCCCGTGCGGGTACGGACGTGGGTGCGCGGTTCCTCGCGCCCCTGGGGTTCCATTCCTGGACGTACCTGTTCCTGTGCGGGTACTCACGGGGTGCGCGGTTTCTCGCGCTCCTTTGGGCTCTCGCCTCCCGCAGCCGCTCTGCTGCCGGAGGCAACAGGGGGTGCCCTGAAGGGGCGCGGGGAACTGCGCACCCACGGGCAACGCGCACCGGAACACGTACGGGCAGGACCGCAGGCCCAGGGGCGCGGGGAACTGCGCGAGGGCGTGAACCGGGCCGCAGTCGAGGAGCGGCAGCGGAAGGCAGCACCCGGAGGCGCAAGCGAAGGCGACCTGTGGGGCGGGGGGCTGGCGCGGTTGTTACTGGCCGGTTAAGCTCGGGCGAGCGGGACAACCTCCCGCGGTACTCCTCCCGACGGCCTGGTGACGCAGCCGCAGGGAGCGCAGTTCGGTCCGGTGGCGACACCGGGTACCGGGGCATCTTCGTACGACGCGGCTCGGGACAGGGCGCGTCGCTTCCCCACCGGGTCCGCTGCACGCGGCCCGCGCGGGCCGCCGAGCGCGGCGGCCCGGCCACCCCAGCAACTCCCGCGCGCACCGCGCCCGTACCAGGTACGGCGACCCCGCGCCCGTCAGCCGTCACTCGTACCCTTGGAGTCCCGCGATGGCCGCTCCCCTGTCCCCGCCGTCCCTCTCCCCCTCCGCACCGTCGCCCAAGCCTCTGCGTACCGTCGCCGTGATCGGCCTCGGCACGATGGGCACCGGTATCGCCGAGGTGCTGACCCGCGCCGGCCGTGAGGTCATCGGTGTGGACCTCACCGAACCGGCCGCCGCGCGCGCCGTCAGCGCCCTGGAGGCGGCCACCGCCCACGCGGTGCGCCGCGGGCGGCTCACCGAGGCCGAACGCGCCGGGGCGCTGGCCCGGTTCCGCGCCACCACCGATCTGCGGGCGGTGGCCGACGCGGATCTCGTGATCGAGGTGGTCCCCGAGTCCTATGCGGCCAAGCAGCGGGTGATACAGGAGCTCGACGCGATCGTGCGCCCCGACACCATCCTCGCGACCGGCACCAACGCGTTGTCCGTGACCCGGCTGGCCGCCGAGTCCGCCCGCCCCGAACGCGTCCTCGGGCTGCACTTCTTCAACCCGGCGCCCGCGATGAGACTGGTCGAGGTGGTGTCCTCGGTGCTCACGTCACCGGAGGCGGTCGCCGCCGTCACGGACCTCGCCGTCGAACTCGGCAAGGAGCCCGTCGCCGTGGGCGACCGGCCCGGGTTCGTCGCGGACGGGCTGCTGTTCGGCTATCTCAACCAGGCCGCGGCGATGTACGAGGCGAAGTACGCGAGCCGTGAGGACATCGACGCGGCGATGCGGCTGGGGTGCGGACTGCCGATGGGGCCGCTCGCCCTGCTCGACATGATCGGGATCGACACCGCCCGCACCGTGCTCGACGCGATGTACGCGGCCTCCCACGACCGGCTGCACGCCCCCGCGCCGATCCTGGGGCATCTCGCCGCGGCGGGACTGACCGGCCGCAAGGCGGGCCGCGGTTTCTACACGTACGAGGAGCCGGACAGCGCCACGGTGGTGCCCGACGCGCTCACCCCCGGCCGGGGCGGGGCGTCCGCCGTCCCCGGGCGCGAGGTGCGTTCGGTGGGGGTCGCCGGGTCCGGGACGATGGCCTCGGGGATCGCGGAGGTCTTCGCGAAGGCCGGGTACCAGGTGGTGCTCGCGGCCCGGGGCCAGGAGAAGGCCGACCTCGCGAAGGCGCGGATCGGCAAGTCGCTGGCCCGGTCGGTGGACCGGGGCCGGATGAGCGCCGGGGCCGCCGCCGGGGCGCTGGACCGGATCACGCCCGCCGGGACGTACGACGCGTTCGCCGGGGTCGATCTGGCGATCGAGGCCGTCGCCGAGGACCTGGAGGTCAAGCGGCGGTTGTTCGCCGCGCTGGACGAGGTGTGCAAGCCGGGCGCGGTCCTCGCCACCACCACCTCGTCGCTGCCCGTCGTCGCCTGCGCCCGTGCCACCTCCCGCCCGCAGGACGTGGTGGGGATGCACTTCTTCAACCCGGCGCCCGCGATGAAACTGGTCGAGGTCGTGCGGACCGTGCTCACCTCCGACGAGGTCCACGCGACGGTCCGCGAGGTCTGCGCGACGATCCGCAAGCACCCCGTCGACTGCGGCGACCGCGCCGGGTTCATCGTGAACGCGCTGCTGTTCCCGTACCTCAACAACGCCGTCAAGATGGTCCAGGAGCACTACGCGACGCTCGACGACATCGACGCCGCGATGCGGCTCGGCGGCGGCTACCCGATGGGCCCCTTCGAACTCCTCGACGTGGTCGGGCTGGATGTGTCACTGGCCATCGAGAAGGTGCTGCACCGCGAGTTCCGTGACCCCGGGCTCGCGCCCGCGCCGCTGCTGGAGCATCTGGTCGCCGCCGGATGCCTCGGCCGCAAGACGGGCCGCGGCTTCCGCGAACATGCCCGCCGCTGACCCGCCGGGCGCGGCCACGGGCCGGGGCGGGCCGCCCGGCCCGGTACCCGTCGCCGCGCCCCCGGGGAGGAGCCCGGCGGATCGTCCCGCGGGGCGGGGACGTGCGCGTTCCCCCGGTCCGATGGAGTACGTTCGTGGCATGTCCCAGTCCGCGGATCCAGGCCGCCGTCCGCCCCGTACCGCAGTGTCCGAAGTGCCCGAGAGCGCGGCCGGGACCCGGGCCGCCGCCCAGCGGCTGAAGATGCGCCGGGAGCTGGCGACGGCCGCGATGGAGCTCTTCGCGACCAAGGGGTACGAGGCGACCACGGTCGACGAGATCGCCGCGACGGCCGGGGTCGCGCGGCGGACGTTCTTCCGGCACTTCCGGTCCAAGGAAGAGGCGATCTTCCCGGACCACGACGACACCCTGATCCGCGCCGAGGCCGTCCTCAACGCCGCCCCGCCGCACGAGCATCCGCTCGACACGGTGTGCCGGGGCATCAAAGAGGTCATGAAGATGTACGCGGCGTCCCCCGCCGTGTCCGTGGAGCGCTACCGGCTCACCCGTGAGGTACCGACCCTGCGGGAGCGGGAGATCGCCTCGGTCGCCCGGTACGAGCGGCTCTTCACCCGCTATCTGCTCGCCCACTTCGACGAGCAGGCCCACCACGACGGCAACGACGACCCGCTGCTCGCGGAGGTCGCGGCGTCCGCCGTGGTCACGGCGCACAACCATGTGCTGCGGCGCTGGCTGCGGGCCGGCGGCGAAGGGGACGTGGAGACCCAGCTCGACCGCGCCTTCGCGATCGTCCGCAGGACGTTCGGGACGGGGATCGGGGCGGGACGGCCCGTGGAGGTCTCGTCGGCGCAGTCCGCGCGGGGCGAGGTCCTGGTGGCCGTCGCCCGGACGGACGCGCCCCTGGACGAGGTCATGCGGACGATCGAGTCCGCGCTGCGCGGTCGCTGACCGGTCCGGGTCCCACGCGGCGGGCCACCGTCCGCCGCCACCCGTGAAGCGGTTCCGGGAACAGCCCCGGAGTACTCAAAAGACAGTGAAGGCAGCGACGAGGCGTCCCCGAGGGGGCGCCTCTCGCCTTGCGCGCCCCCTCGCGGAGCCCTTCACGCACCCCCCGAAACGCCCGAACGGCCACGTCAGAGGCCCGAACGATCGATCATCGCTCATTTGTGGGACGCGTAACCCAAATGAGAGAAAGTCTTGGCACGCAGTGTCTTGCGACTTGGCACGGCGTGCCATTACGTTGAAATGGTCCGGGCGGCCGGCGTGCGGAGCACCTTCGTAAGGCCGGCTGTCCCCGTGAGCACCCGCCCACGCGCCCGGACGCCTGCGTCACAGGCAACCTCCGCGCCACCAGCGCCCCGCACCTCCGCCGGACCGACGGCAGACCATCCATACGCTGCACCCCTGTCACAGGGGCCCCACGCGATCCCTTCTGTCCCCCTTCGAGGGGGCACCGCTTCGCCGGAGGCAACACCGTGAAGGAAATCCTGGACGCGATCCAGTCGCAGGACAGTACGGCCGCCGACTTCGCGGCCCTGCGCATCCCGGAGTCGTACCGCGCGATCACCGTCCACAAGGACGAGACGGAGATGTTCGCGGGCCTCACCACCAGCGAGAAGGACCCCCGCAGGTCGCTCCATCTGGACGAGGTCCCCGTGCCCGAGCTCGGGCCGGGTGAGGCCCTGGTGGCCGTCATGGCCTCCTCGGTGAACTACAACTCGGTGTGGACCTCGATCTTCGAACCGCTCTCCACCTTCGGATTCCTGGAGCGCTACGGACGGCTCAGCGACCTCAGCCGGCGCCATGACCTGCCCTACCACGTCATCGGCTCGGATCTCGCGGGCGTGGTGCTGCGCACCGGACCCGGGGTCAACGCCTGGCGGCCCGGGGACGAGGTCGTCGCGCACTGTCTGTCGGTCGAGCTGGAGAGCTCCGACGGGCACAACGACACCATGCTGGACCCCGAGCAGCGCATCTGGGGCTTCGAGACCAACTTCGGCGGCCTCGCCGAGATCGCGCTCGTCAAGTCCAACCAGCTGATGCCGAAGCCCGACCATCTGAGCTGGGAGGAGGCGGCGGCCCCCGGGCTCGTCAATTCCACCGCGTACCGGCAGCTCGTGTCGGGCAACGGCGCCGGGATGAAGCAGGGCGACAACGTCCTGATCTGGGGCGCGAGCGGCGGACTCGGCTCGTACGCGACACAGTTCGCGCTCGCCGGGGGCGCCAACCCGATCTGTGTCGTCAGCAGCCCGGAGAAGGCGGATCTGTGCCGGGCGATGGGCGCCGAGGCGATCATCGACCGCGCCGCAGAGGACTACCGCTTCTGGCGGGACGAGCACGAGCAGGACCCGCGTGAGTGGAAGCGGTTCGGCGGACGCATCCGGGAGCTGACCGGCGGCGAGGACGTGGACATCGTCTTCGAGCACCCGGGCCGGGAGACGTTCGGCGCGTCCGTGTACGTGACCCGCAAGGGCGGCACGATCGTGACCTGCGCGTCCACGTCCGGATACCGGCACGAGTACGACAACCGCTATCTGTGGATGTCGCTCAAGCGGATCATCGGCTCGCACTTCGCCAACTACCGCGAGGCGTGGGAGGCCAACCGGCTGGTCGCGAAGGGAAAGATCCATCCGACGCTGTCGCGGGTGTACTCCCTGGAGGAGACCGGGCAGGCCGCGTACGACGTGCACCGCAACCGCCACCAGGGCAAGGTCGGCGTCCTCGCGCTGGCGCCCGCCGAGGGACTCGGGGTGCGGGACGAACGGATGCGCGCCGAGCACCTCGACGCCATCAACCGCTTCCGGAACGTCTGACGGAACCTGAGGGGCGGAACTCCACCATGACCGAACGACACAAGGACCGGCCGTGGCTCATGCGGACCTACGCGGGGCACTCCACCGCCGAGGCGTCCAACGAGCTGTACCGCCGCAACCTCGCCAAGGGCCAGACGGGCCTGTCCGTCGCGTTCGACCTGCCGACCCAGACCGGCTACGACCCCGACCATGTGCTGGCGCGCGGTGAGGTCGGCCGGGTGGGTGTGCCGGTGTCCCACCTCGGCGACATGCGGCGGCTGTTCCAGGACATCCCGCTGGAGCGGATGAACACCTCGATGACGATCAACGCCACCGCGATGTGGCTGCTGGCGCTGTACCAGGTGGTCGCCGAGGAGCAGGGCGCCGATGTCACCCGGCTCCAGGGCACCACCCAGAACGACATCGTCAAGGAGTACCTGTCCCGCGGCACCCATGTCTTCCCGCCGGGCCCGTCGCTGCGGCTGACGACCGACATGATCGCGTACACCGTCCATCAGCTGCCCCGGTGGAACCCGATCAACATCTGCTCGTACCACCTCCAGGAGGCGGGCGCGACACCCGTCCAGGAGGTCGCGTACGCGATGAGCACGGCGATCGCGGTGCTCGACGCGGTGCGCGCGAGCGGTCAGGTGCCGGAGGAGAGGTTCGGCGATGTCGTCGCGCGGATCTCGTTCTTCGTGAACGCGGGTGTCCGGTTCATCGAGGAGATGTGCAAGATGCGCGCGTTCGGGCGTATCTGGGACCGGGTGACCCGGGAGCGGTACGGGGTCGGGGACGCCAAGCAGCGCCGGTTCCGCTACGGGGTGCAGGTCAACTCGCTGGGGCTGACCGAGGCGCAGCCCGAGAACAACGTCCAGCGGATCGTGCTGGAGATGCTGGCGGTGACGCTGTCGAAGGACGCCCGCGCGCGGGCCGTGCAGCTTCCCGCGTGGAACGAGGCGCTGGGGCTGCCCCGGCCCTGGGACCAGCAGTGGAGTCTGCGTATCCAGCAGGTGCTGGCGCACGAGTCGGATCTGCTGGAGTACGAGGACATCTTCGCCGGGTCGCACGTGGTGGAGGAGAAGGTGGCCGCGCTGGTCACCGACTCGCTCGCGGAGATGGCGCGGATCGAGGAGATGGGCGGGGCGATGGCCGCCGTCGAGTCGGGGTACCTGAAGTCGCGGCTGGTGGCGTCGCACGCCGAGCGGCGGGCCCGGATCGAGTCCGGTGACGAGAAGATCATCGGCGTCAACATCTTCGAGACCACCGAGCCGAACCCGCTGACCGCCGATCTGGGCGCGGCGATCCAGTCGGTGGACCCTGCGGTGGAGGCCCGGGTCGTCTCGGCGCTCGGCGCCTGGCGGGACACCCGCTATCAGCCGCCGTTCAACCATCCGCGTCCGTGCAAGGCGCTGGAGCGGCTGAAGGAGGCGGCGGCGGGCACCGCCAATCTGATGGAGGCGACCCTGGAGTGCGCCCGGGCCGGGGTGACGACCGGTGAGTGGGCCGGGGCGCTGCGGGAGGTGTTCGGTGAGTTCCGGGCCCCCACCGGGGTGTCGTCGGCCCCGGTGGCCGTGACCGCCGAGGCGGGCACCCCGATGGCCCTGGTCCGGGAGAAGGTGGAGCGGACCGCCGCGGAGCTGGGTTCGGGCAGGCTGCGGCTGCTGGTCGGCAAGCCAGGTCTGGACGGGCACTCCAACGGCGCCGAGCAGATCGCCGTCCGGGCGCGGGACGCCGGGTTCGAGGTGGTCTACCAGGGCATCCGGCTGACCCCGGAGCAGATCGTGGCCGCGGCGCTGGCGGAGGACGTGCACTGTGTGGGGCTGTCGATCCTGTCGGGGTCGCACACCGCTCTCGTCCCGGACGTGCTGGAACGGATGCGCGCGGCCGGTGCCGCGGATGTACCGGTGATCGTCGGCGGGATCATCCCGGGCGGCGACGCCGGGGAACTGCGGCGGGCCGGAGTGGCCGCCGTGTTCACCCCGAAGGACTTCGGTATCACGGAGATCATCGGCCGTATCGTCGACGAGATCCGCAAAGCGAACAAGCTCGACCCTCTGGAGGTCCCCGCATGACCGCCCCCGTCAACCGACTGCGTCCGCGCCGCTCCTGCCTCGCGGTGCCGGGTTCCAATCCGCGTTTCCTGGAGAAGGCCCAGGGTCTTCCCGCCGACCAGGTGTTCCTGGACCTGGAGGACGCCTGCGCGCCGCTGGCGAAGCCGGAGGCCCGGCACACCATCGTCAAGTTCCTCAACGAGGGCGACTGGACCGGCAAGACCCGGGTGGTGCGGGTCAACGACTGGACGACCGAGTGGACGTACCGCGATGTCGTGACCGTGGTCGAGGGCGCCGGGCAGAACCTGGACTGCGTGATGCTGCCGAAGGTGCAGGACGCCCAGCAGATCGTGGCGCTGGACCTGCTGCTGACGCAGATCGAGAAGACGATGGGCTTCGAGGTCGGGCGGATCGGTATCGAGGCGCAGATCGAGAACGCCAAGGGCCTGGTGAACGTCGACGCGATCGCCGCCGCCTCGCCGCGCACCGAGACCATCATCTTCGGCCCGGCGGACTTCATGGCGTCCATCAACATGCGGACGTTGGTCGTCGGTGAGCAGCCGCCCGGGTATCCGGCAGACGCGTACCACTACATCCTGATGCGCATCCTGATGGCCGCCCGTACCCATGGGCTCCAGGCGATCGACGGCCCGTACCTCCAGATCAGGAATGTCGACGGCTTCCGTGAGGTGGCCGGCCGGGCCGCCGCGCTCGGTTTCGACGGCAAGTGGGTGCTGCACCCCGGTCAGGTCGACGCGGCCAACGAGGTGTTCTCACCCGCGCAGGAGGACTACGACCACGCCGAGCTGATCCTGGACGCGTACGCCTGGTACACGTCGGAGGCGGGCGGGCGGAAGGGCTCGGCGATGCTGGGTGACGAGATGATCGACGAGGCGTCCCGGAAGATGGCCCTGGTCGTGGCGGGCAAGGGCCGGGCCGCGGGGCTGCGGCGCACCAGCGTCTTCGAAGCCCCGGAGGTGTGAGCGCGATGCAGTTCGGCCGCACCTACGAGGAGTTCGAGATCGGCGCCGTGTACAAGCACTGGCCCGGCAAGACGGTCACCGAGTACGACGACCATCTGTTCTGTCTGCTCACCATGAACCACCATCCGCTGCATCTGGACAGCAACTACGCGCGGGAGGCGTCCGACTTCGGGAGGAACGTCGTCGTCGGGAACTACGTGTACTCGCTGCTGCTGGGCATGTCCGTGCCGGATGTGTCGGGCAAGGCGATCGCGAATCTGGAGGTCGAGTCGCTGCGGCATGTGGCGCCGACGTTCCACGGGGACACGATCTACGGCGAGTCGACCGTGCTCGGCAAGACCCCGTCGCGCTCGAAGAGCGACCGGGGTGTCGTGCAGGTCGAGACCCGGGGCCACAAGCAGGACGGGACGCTGGTGTGTGTGTTCCGGCGCAAGGTGATGGTGCCGACCGAGAGCTATGTCAGGGAGCGCGGGGGCGAGCAGCCGGGCCGCCCCGTTCCGCTCGACACGCCCAAGAAGCCGCAGGAGAAGTGACGCCATGAGCCGACTCGCGCAGACCCACGGCCTCAGCGAGGTGCAGCGGGAGATCCTGTCCACCGTCCGTGACTTCGTCGACAAGGAGATCATCCCGGTCGCCACGGAGCTGGAGCACCGTGACGAGTACCCGCAGGCGATCGTGGACGGGCTCCGGGAGTTGGGCCTGTTCGGGCTGATGATCCCCGAGGAGTACGGGGGGCTGGGCGAGTCGCTGCTGACGTACGCGCTGTGCGTGGAGGAGATCGCCCGGGGCTGGATGTCCGTCTCGGGCATCGTCAACACGCACTTCATCGTCGCGTACATGTTGAAGCAGCACGGCACGGCGGAGCAGAAGGAGTACTTCCTGCCCCGGATGGCGGCCGGTGAGGTGCGTGGCGCGTTCTCGATGTCGGAGCCCGCGCTCGGCTCCGATGTCTCGGCGATCACGTCGAAGGCGGTGCGGGACGGCGACGAGTACGTGCTGACCGGTCAGAAGATGTGGCTCACCAACGGCGGGACGTCGAGCCTGGTCGCCGTGCTCGTGCGAAGTGACGAAGGACACCCGGAGGGAACCGCTCCGCACAAGTCGATGACGACGTTCCTGATCGAGAAGGAACCCGGCTTCGGCCAGGTGCGGCCAGGTCTCACCATCCCGGGAAAGATCGACAAAATGGGATACAAGGGCGTCGACACCACCGAGCTCATCATGGATGGCCTACGCATTCCAGCCAATCGCGTACTGGGGGGCGCCACCGGTCGCGGTTTCTACCAGATGATGGACGGGGTGGAGGTCGGGCGGGTGAATGTCGCCGCGCGTGGTTGCGGGGTCGCGCACCGTGCGTTCGAGCTGGGCGTTTCTTACGCACAGCAACGGCACACCTTCGGAAAGCAGATCGCCCAGCACCAGGCCATCCAGTTCAAGCTGGCCGAGATGGCTACCAAGGTCGAGGCCGCCCATGCGATGATGGTGAACGCAGCGCGCAAAAAGGACTCCGGGGAACGAAACGACCTTGAGGCAGGGATGGCGAAGTACCTCGCCTCCGAGTACTGCAAAGAGGTCGTGGAGGACGCCTTCCGGATTCACGGCGGCTACGGCTTCTCCAAGGAGTACGAGATCGAGCGCCTCTACCGCGAGGCGCCGATGCTGCTGATCGGCGAAGGAACCGCGGAGATCCAGAAGATGATCATCGGGCGCAGACTGCTCGAAGAGTATCGGCTTCAGGGCTGACCTCCGGGTCGGTTGCCCCGATAAGGGTGGTTTCTTCGAGAAGAACGTCACACCCTGTCCACCCTGTTCCGACCTCGACTCGGCTTCCTGGCTTGCCCAGTTGCGGCCGGTAACCGATACGATCGCCGGACAGCCGCCGTCCCCCGTCAAGCGCGGCATCATCCGCTACGAAGGTCATCCATGCCCGACAGCCAAACCTCTGCACCTCGCGGCCGGGTCCGCCTCGCCCGCGGAGCGTCGCCGTGGCTCCTGCCGACCGTCGCCACCGCCGCCCTCAGCCTGGCCCGGTCGCGCCGTTCCTCGAAGGCGGCGGTCGTCGCCGTACCCGCCACCGCGCTCGCGGCGGGCATGCTGTGGTTCTTCCGCGACCCCGAGCGTGAGATCGCGCAGGGCCGGGTCATCTCCCCCGCCGACGGTGTGGTGCAGAGCATCATGCCGTGGCAGGACGGACGGACCCGGGTCGCGATCTTCATGAGCCCGCTGAACGTCCACGTCAACCGCGCCCCGCTGGCCGGCACGGTGACCTCCGTCGAGCACATCCCCGGCGGGTTCGTTCCGGCGTTCAACAAGGAGAGCGAGAACAACGAGCGCGTCGTCTGGCACTTCGACACGGAGCTGGGCGACATCGAGATGGTGCAGATCGCCGGAGCGGTCGCCCGCCGTATCGTCCCTTACGTGCCGCAGGGCACGAAGGTCGAGCAGGGCGACCGGATCGGACTGATCCGCTTCGGCTCGCGTGTCGACATCTACCTCCCGGAAGGCGTGGACGTCGCCGTCGAGGTCGGACAGAAGACCACAGCTGGGGTGACTCGCATTGACCGTGATTGAGCCCGAAACCTCACCGCAGACCGGTTGGGCGCCCGAAGCAGAGGGCGCCGACGGTGCGGACGACGACGCGGAGGAAATGCCGCTGTCCCTGAGGTTGTCGATAGCGGACACCCTCACGCTGGGTAACGCCACATGCGGATTCATGGCGGTGTACTTCACCACCACGGGCATCCTCATCCCGCACCTCATGGGCAGCGACGAGTCCGGGATGGCCCGGCACTCCGCCGCCACGGCCGTGATCCTCATGCTCTGCGCGGCCGTCTTCGACCTCTTCGACGGCCTCGTCGCCCGCAAGCTGCGGTCGTCGCCGATGGGGGCGGAGCTCGACAACCTCTCCGACCTCATCAGCTTCGGCCTCGCGCCCGCGTACTTCGTGCTCGTCTACGGCATGGTCGCCCATGACGCGAACGAGCAGGTCGCGGCGGTGGGGGCGATCGTGGTGCTGCTGGCGGTGGTGCTACGGCTGGCCCGGTTCTCGTGCGTGACCCTCCGGGACGGGGTCTTCCAGGGCATGCCGAGCCCCTTCGGGGCGCTCACCGTCGTCTCCATCGTGCTGCTCGGGCTGCCCTTCTTCGCGACGCTGCTCGCGATCGTGGGGACCGCGTGGCTGATGGTGAGCCGGGTCGAGTACCCCAAGCCGCAGGGACGGCTCGCGGTGGCCATGCTGTCGTGGATCGTCCTCAGCATGGGGCTGCTGGCGGCCTGGGCGTTCGACGCGCCCGGGGGGCAGCTGCTCCTCCAGACCGGTTGTGCGCTCCAGGTGGTGCTGGGCGCGGTGATCCCCCTCTTCGCGACGGCCCGCCGGGTGAACAACTTCCGCGACAACCGGCGGGAAGCGCGCGCCGCGCATATGCCCTGACCGGGCGGGTGGCGGTACAGCTCGACGTGGGTCCCAGCCGCGGGTCGGCCGGGGCCCACGGTCATGTCCGGCCCTCGGCCCGGACCCGGCCCCGGCCCCGGCCCCGGCGGTGAGCCTGTGCCTGCGCCTCGCCGTGCGGAATGCTTCGGCCGGGTCGTGCGGTTGCCTGCGGGCCTTGGGTTCCATACCTGGGCGCACTTGTTCCTGTGCGGGTCGTTCGTGGGTGCGCAGTTCCCCGCGCCCCTTTGGTCGCGCTCCTTGCGGTTCCTGTTCGGGTGCGGGTTGCCTGTGGTTGCTCGCGCAGTTCCTCGCGCCCCTTACGGTTCCTGTTCGGCTGCGGGTCCGGCCTCGTCTTTTGCGCAGTTCCCCGCGCCCCTTTGGGGCGCTTCAGCCTCCTGGGGTTGCCCGTCGTCTGCGGAACCACCCTCCTCGCGCACTCGCCGGACTGTCGGATCGAGGACGGAGAATCCCGACCGGTCCCGACCCGAAGAACCGGCGGAAGGCGCCCCCAAGGGGGCGCGGGGAACTGCGCAGCCACGGGCGGCCCGCGCCGGGACGTGTACGGGTACGGGTACCGGGGAGAACCTCGGCGTGAACGACGGTGACGGCGTGCCATGCGTACAAGACGGCACGATCCCCACCATAGTGACCCCGATGAGCGCAGAATCGATTGAGGAGTCAGGCCCCGAGGGGCCGGAGGAACCCCAGGGACCCACCGGACGGGACACCTCCCCCGACGCGGTGGTCGTGGGTGTCGGCGTCACGGTCGTCCTCGCCGTCGTCGCCTGGGCGGCCATCGGCAAGAAGTCCTTCGACAGCGCGTCCAGCAGCGCCCTGGCCTGGGTGCTGGACAACTTCGCCTGGCTGTTCGTGATCGCGGCGGACGCCTTCCTCGTCCTGTGCGTCCTGCTCGCCTTCTCCCGCTACGGCCGGGTCAAGCTCGGCAAGGACGACAGCGAACCCGAGTTCACCAACCTCGCGTGGATCGCGATGATGTTCAGCGCGGGCATGGGCATCGGCCTGATGTTCTACGGCGTCGGTGAACCCCTCACCCACTATCTGGCCCCGCCCCCCGCCAGCGGCGTCGAGCCGCGCACCCCCGCGGCGGCCGGAACCGCGCTGGAGTACTCGTTCTTCCACTGGACCCTGACCCCGTGGGCGATCTACGGGATCGCCGGCCTCGCGCTCGCCTACGCGGGCTTCCGCAAGGGCCGCGGCAACCGTCTCAGTTCGGTGTTCGTCCCGCTGCTCGGGGAACGCCGGGCGAACGGCTGGCCCGGTCGGCTGATCGATCTGCTGGCGGTGTTCGCGACCGTGTTCGGCACCGCGACGAGCCTCGGCGTGGGCACCCTCCAGGTCGCGAAGGGCCTCAACCTCACCGCGGGGGTGGACGACTCGACGACGGTGCAACTGCTCATCGTGGTGGTGCTGTCCGGGGCTTTCGTGGTCTCCGCGTTCACCGGGCTGCACAAGGGCGTGAAATGGCTGAGCACGATGAACATCGTGCTCGCGGCCTGTCTGATGCTGTTCGTGTTCGTGCTCGGGCCGACCGTGTACATCCTGGACGCGATCCCGGCGAGCGTCGGCGGCTATGTCAGCCAGCTTGTCACCATGGCGTCCCGGACCGGCGCCTTCACGGACAGCGCCTGGCTGGGGGCCTGGACGATCTTCTACTGGGCGTGGTGGCTGTCCTGGGCCCCGTTCGTGGGAACGTTCATCGCACGGATCTCCCGGGGCCGGAGCATCCGCGAGTTCCTGATCGGGGTGCTGCTCGTACCGAGCGGGGCCACCGCCGTCTGGTTCTGTGTGATGGGCGGCGCCGGCATCCGGCTGGACTCGACCGGCAAGGTCGACATGGCGGCGAAGCTCAAGGAGGGCGAGGAGGCCTCGCTGTTCGCGATGCTGGACGCGCTGCCGCTCGGCACGGTCACCTCCTGGGTGGCCATGCTGCTGGTGATGACCTACTTCATCACCAGCGCGGACTCCGCGTCGCTGGTGATGGGGTCCCTGACCAGCAGGGGCGCCCTGAACCCCCGGACCTGGCTGGTGGTCGTCTGGGGTGTGCTGATGGCGGCGGTCGCGGCGGTGCTGCTGGTCGCCGGAGGGCTCCAGTCGCTCCAGACGGCGACGATCCTCGTCGCGCTGCCGTTCGTCGTGGTCATGCTGCTGCTGTGCTGGGCGCTGCTGAAGGAACTACGGTCCGACCCCGGCGCGGGTCCCGCGCGGGGCCAGGCGCTGCACGGCGTCCGGGACGCGGTACGGGCGATGGTCGGTGAGGTGATCTCCGAGACGGGCCCCGGACGGCACCAGCGGCTGCGCCGGATCGCCCGGTCCCGCGGCCAGGACAACCCCGAGCGGGACGAGTGAGCCACCCGCCGCGCCCCCTGGGCCGTGGCGCGGCGGCCTAGAACAGGGCGCTGCCCCGTTCGAAGTCGAGCAGCCGCTGCTTGCGGGGCAGTCCGCCGCCGTATCCGGTGAGGTTGCCGTTCGCTCCGATCACCCGGTGGCACGGCACGATCACACTGATCGGGTTCTTGCCGTTGGCGAGCCCCACCGCACGGGACGCGGCGGGATTGCCGAGCGCCTCGGCCAGCTCGCCGTACGTCCGGGTCTCACCGAACGGGATGCGCAGGAGCTGCGCCCAGACGGACCGCTGGAAGGGGGTGCCGTCGAGGGAGAACGGCAGGTCGAAGTCGGTGAGCTCCCCCGCGAAGTACGCGTCGAGCTGGCGTGCCGTCTCGGTGAAGGGGCCGGGGTCGCGGTCCCCGAACGACTCCTCGGGCGGCCGGTGGCGCTGGTCGGTCATATAGACGCCGCAGAGGGTGCCGTCGGTGGCGACGAGGGTGAGCGGGCCGTACGGGCTGTCGATGAGGGTGTGCTGCTTCATGGTGGCGCTCCGGGTGGGGCGGGACGGTCGGACGCACGGCCGGGGAATCTACCCCGGGAGTATGTTGATCGGGTGGTCGTCGGTCGCCCAGAGGTACTGGACGGCGTACGCGCGCCAGGGGCGCCAGGCCGCGGCGCGGGCGGTGAGGGCGGCGGGGGTGGACGGCAGTCCGAGGCCCTGGGCGGCGCGGCGCACCCCGAGGTCGGTGGGCAGGAAGGCGTCCGGGTCGCCCAGCGCCCGCATGGCGACGACCTCCACGGTCCATGGCCCGAAGCCGGGCAGGGCGCGGAGCCGGGCCCGTGCCTCGTTCCAGTCGGACTCGGCGCCGAGCCGCAGGGAGCCGTCCGCGAGCCGCGCCACGAGGGTGGTGAGGGTGGTGCGGCGGCTACGGGGCATCGCCAGGCTCCCGGGGTCCAGTGAGGCGAGGGCCTGCGGGCTGGGGAACAGCCGGGTGAGGCCGCCTTCGGGGTCCTCGACGGATTCGCCGTGGGCGGCGGCCAGCCGGGCCGCGTGGGTGCGGGCGGCGGCGGTCGACACCTGCTGTCCGAGCACGGCCCGTACGGCGAACTCGGCCTCGTCGACGGTCCGCGGCACCCGGCGGCCGGGGGCCTTGTCCACCAGCGGGGCGAGCAGCGGATCACCGCGCAGCTGTTCGTCGACCGCGACGGGGTCGGCGTCCAGGTCCAGCATGCGGCGGCAGCGGCTGATCGCGACGGTGAGATCGCGCAGATCGGTGAGGGTCAGCCGGCAGCCGATGTGGTCGGGCTCGGGGGTGAGGGCGACGATGCCGTGCCCGTAGGGCAGCCGCAGGGTGCGGCGGTACGCGCCGTCGTGCCACTCCTCGACGCCGGGCACCGCCGTGGCGACCAGATGGCCGAAGAGGTTGTCGGGGGTGAGCGGGGCGCGGAACGGCAGCCGCAGACAGAGGGTGCCGGGGGCGGCCGGTGCGGTCCGTCCGGGGTGCGGGCCCCGGGACGCCGCCTTGGTCCGCAGTTCGCTCGGGGACAGCGCGAACACCTCGCGGACGGTGTCGTTGAAGGTGCGGATCGACGCGAAGCCCGCGGCGAAGGCGATCTCCGCCATCGGCAGCGCGGTCGTCTCGATCAGGAGCCGCGCGGTCTGGGCCCGCTGGGCGCGGGCGAGGGCGAGCGGTCCGGCGCCGAGCTCGGCGAGGAGCTGCCGTTCGACCTGGCGGGTGCTGTACCCGAGGTGGTCGGCGAGTCCGGGTACCCCGGCGCGGTCCACGAGTCCGTCCGCGATGAGCCGCATGGCCCGTGCCACGAGGTCGGCGCGCTGGTTCCATTCGGGGGAACCGGGGCTGGTGTCGGGGCGGCAGCGTTTGCAGGCCCGGAACCCGGCCTGCTGGCAGGCCGCGGCGCTGGGGTAGAAGACCATGTTCCGCGGCTTGGGCGGCACCACCGGGCAGCTCGGACGGCAGTAGATCCGGGTGGTGAGCACCGCGGTGTAGAACCATCCGTCGAATCGGCCGTCCTTGGACTGGACGGCTCTCACGCACCGCTCGGTGTCGGAGTGCATCGCGCTTCGCATGACTCCAGCATCGGGGACGCGGGGCCGTCCGGCTGGCGAGAATCCGACATCGAGGTCGTGGTGCGGGGGCGGGTGCCGGGGGCGGGGCATCTGGGACCGGGCGGGGCTCTTCCGGGTACTTCCGGGCTCCCCGGGCTCATGGGTTCCCCGGGCATGCGGGTTCCCCGGGCGCACGGGTTCCGGCGGTCCGGGGCGGTGATCGTGTCAGACGGTGCGGTCCTCGGTCGCCGGGGCGGCGGTGCGCGGCCGGGCGTGGCGGGCGGCGAGGGCGACGGCGGAGACGAGGGCGAGCGCCGCGCCGATACCCGTGAGCAGGCGGAAGCCGCCGGACGCGACGAGCACCCCGGAGGCGAGGCTGCCGCCCGCTCCGGCGATCAGTACACCGACGTCCATGAGCCCCTGGTAGGCGGCGCGGCGGTCGGGGGGCGCGGCGTCGGCGACCATCGTCGTCCCGCTGACGAACCCGAGGTTCCAGCCGATGCCGAGCAGGACGAGGGCCAGGGCCAGGGCGGTGCCGGAAGCGGGCGGCGCGAAGTAGGCGGTGAGGGCGGCGACGGTGAGGACGGCCGCGCCGAGTCCGGCGGTCGGGGTGCGGCCGACGCGGTCGACAAGGTGTCCGGAGAGCGGCGAGGAGAGGTACATGGCGGCCATGTGCAGTCCGATGACGATTCCGGCGGTGCCGGTGCCATGGCCGTGGTCGGTCATATGGATGGGCGTCATGGTCATGATCGCGATCATGACCACCTGGCTGAGCACCATCACGGCGGCACCGGCCGCCATCCGCCGCAGATCCTCCCTCGGCACCCCCTTGAGGCCACCGGCCGCGGGAGCGGGACCGTCGTCGCCGGGGGCCGTGTCCGGTTTCGCGGGGCCGGGCATGTCACGGGCCAGAAGCAGCGGGTCGGGGCGCAGGAACGTGCCCACGAACAGGGAGGCAGACGCGAACGCGGCGAAGGCCAGCAGGAACGGACCGGCGAGCCGGGGGATGTCCCAGGAGTGGGCGAGGTCGCCCATGACCCCGACGAGTCCGGGTCCGGCGACCGCTCCGGCGGCGGTCGCGAACAGGACGGTGCTCACCGCGCGGCCCCGTCGTCCGGGACTGGCGAGGTCGGCCCCGGCATAGCGGGCGAGCATCACGGACGCGGTCCCGGCGCCGTACACGAGCAGCCCGAGGAACAGCAGCGGGACGCTGTCGTACATGGTGGCGGCGACCACGAGAAGGCTGCCGAAGGCCCCTCCCCCGTAGCCGAGGGTGAGGCCGGGCCGTCTGCCCCAGCGCTGACAGGCCCGGCCGATCCCCGCGGCCCCCACTGCCGCGCCTATGGTGAACAGCGCGCTCGGCACCCCGGCGAGGCCGGTGGAACCGAGCATCTCCTCGGCGAGCAGGGCGCCGACGGTGATTCCGGCCGCGAGGGCCGCGCCGCTCAGGATCTGGGTGACGACGAGAACCCGGAGGACCCGCCGCTGCGCGGGGTGTTCCTCGTGGCCCTTCGTGTCGGGTGGTGCGGTACGGGACACCATGCGCTCGCTCCTCGTGGTGCGCGGGGAGGGCGGTGTGCGCCCCGGACGGGGTCGGTTACGCGGCGCGTGCCGAGCGCAGCGCCGCGATGTCCTCCAGGGAGAGGTCCATCCGCTCGTGCAGGAACCGCACGATCGTCCAGTGGGGTACGGCGTCCTCCTCGAAGGGGCCGAACTCCTGGCAGTACAGCGGGATCCAGCGCAGCGCCTCCTCGATGGTCCGCTCGCGTCCGGGTTCCTGCTGGTACTCCTCGTACCCGATGCTGCGGTGCTCGATGAGGACCTTGCCCGGCAGGCGCTCCTCGCACAGGGCCCGGTACTCGCGGGTCTGGAGGATCAGGTAGTGCCAGATCTCGTCGATGTGCTGCTCGACGGGGAGGAAGAGCCCGGCGAGCTGGTCGCGGTGGCGGGAGACGAGGTACAGGTACCGCAGGCATTCGATGACCTGGCGTTCGGCCTCGGGGCCGCTGACGCCGGTGCCGTTCCGCACATACGCGACGACTTCCGCGTACATCTGTTCACCGAGCAGATTCCTGAGATCCTCTTCCGTCGTGAGCTGCTGCGTCTTCATCGTTCTCCATACCGGGGTGTGGGAGTTTCCTTCACGAGCCAGGCGTGTTTTCCGGAGGCGCCTACCGGGATATGGGTCCGGTGTTCGGTGACGCAGCGCAGCCCGGTGAGGTCGCCGACGAGTTTGGTGAGAGCGGAATTCTCGGCCGGTTCGAGCGGGACATCGTCGAAGGTCGTGCAGAGCAGCCGGATTTCCTGAGGACCCGCGGTCCGCAATTGGTACAGGAAGACACGGGGCGAGGCGGCGGCCACGCATTCATCGAGGTCGCCCTGGGAAACGGCGCCGGCCGGGGTGTGCAGGAGTTCCTTCTCCCGGCCGCAGAAGCGGGCGACCTTCGACGGGTCCGGTGTGCCGTCGAGCGTGCGCACACAGTCACCGGACCGGTAGCGGATGAGCGGCATATACGGATTACGCACGCTCGTGACGATCAGACTGAAGAGGGAACTTCCCGGGGTGACGGGGAGGAGTTCCAGGCTCATCCGGTCGAGATAAGGGTGATAGCGGCCGTTTCGGTCGCTGTAGTACAGATACCCGAGTTCGGTGCTGCCGAAGAGGTCGATGACCGGGCGCCCGAGGCGTTCCTCCAGGAACCGGCGGACGTTCAGCGGGGTGTACTCGTACGCCGTGATGACGCTGGCGGGCAGCGGGAAGGAGTCCCAAAGGCCCCACTCGGCCGCTTTGCGCACCAGTTGGGCGAGGTGGTAGCCGGAGCAGTCGAGGTGGTACCAGCCCTGGGGATGGGCCCGCTGCTCGCTCCGGATCTCCTCGGTCATGCGCTCGACGTCGGCGCGTTCCCACAGACCGGGGTCGAGGCCGAGGTTGAGGTAGACCGTGCGGTCGTCCAGCCTGCGGTCCTCCAGCGCCGGCACCGCGTCGGGGGTGGTGCCGCGCTTCTTGGCGTTGACGCGGGCCACGTGTTCGGTGGCGAGCACGGTCGTCAGGGACACCCGGCGGCATCCCGCGTGCCAGGTCTCCGCGATGTCGGGGTGCTCGCTCCACAGCCGGTAGTAGCTCTTCAGCAGGAAGTACGGCGGCCGGATGATCTGCATACGGGCGTGGTTCGTCCCCGTCGAGAGGACGAATTCCGCTTCCCCGGTCTCCAGTGCGGCGGCCAGCCGGGGAGTCATCCAGTTGTCCGGGAATCCGCGGGCCGTATCCGGTTTCTCCAGAATCGGGAAATGACCCTGCTCGATCGATTCCCGGTACAGGGGTATGTCCCTGATCTGGCCGACGACATCGTCGGTGGGCTGGCTTTCCATGTTCACCTTCGGGGCTGCGGAAGCAGGAGAACAACTCGGGACGAACAGTGACGGGGAGGGGAGGGTGGCGTGCGGGCCGGAAATGTCCGGGCGGCGGCCGGCTGTCGCCGCCCGGCAGGTTCACCGGGTCAGCAGCGGGTCAGGAAATACAGCCGGTCTTCGGCGCGGAGCTGACACAGCCGCTCTTGGGCGCCGAGCTGACGCAACCGGTCTTGTCACCGGCACTCGCGGAGTTGAGAGAGTTCCACGCCTGCCAGTTGGCGTCCTGGGCCATCTTCTTGATGAGCTGCTCCATTACGACCTCCGTGGGGGTTGGAGCACGGCATTCACCGCGCTTTCGCTGACTGGAAGCTAGGAGTCCGTGCCTATGCGTGTCAATGGAAGCAGGAATGAGAAAACGTTCATGGAAAGCGGGTTTGCGCGGCGGGAGGCGCACGGCGGGAATGGTTCTCCGGTTGACCGGTTCTCGCCGCACGGTTGCCACACGGGAGAGGACCGGAGGCGATATCCGCATATGTGGGCGGGCTTGGGGCCGGACCGGTGCCGATACCTGCGCGGGTTCGGTGTCGACGCCGGTGCCGGTGGGTAGGGAGTGGCGGGACCGCATGGCAGTGGGTGCGGCCCGGCCGGCCGCATGGCAGTGGGTGCGGCCCGGCCGGCCGCATGGCAGTGGGTGCGGCCCGGCCGGCCGCATGGCAGTGGGTGCGGCCCGGCGCTCAGGCGAGGGTTCCGGCGCGGGGGTGACGGCTCACTCGCGGGTGGCCGGACCCAGGGCGGTGCGGTACGCGGCGGTGGCGCACACGGCGAACCCGGCCCCGCCGACGGCGCGCGCCCATACGGCTGCGGCTACGGTCGGCCGTCGGGGTCGGCGGGCGTGCGACGGGGTCGGCCGGGGTCCGCCGGGCGGTCGTCCGCGGGCCGGTCAGTCCGTGGCGCGCAGCCTGCGCCAGACGGCCTTGGCCGCGTTGTGGCCCGACATACCGTGGACACCGGGTCCGGGCGGGGTCGCGGACGAGCACAGGAACACCGCGGGGTGCGGTGTGCGGTAGGGACGGAGTGTCAGCCGGGGGCGCAACAGCAGTTGGAGCCCCGCGGCGGCGCCGCAGGCGATGTCCCCGCCGACGTAGTTGGCGTTGCGGGCGGCGAGCTCCGGGGGGCCGGCGGTGGCCCGGGCGAGGACCCGGTCGCGGAAGCCGGGGGCGAAGCGTTCGAGCTGGCGCTCGACGGCGTCCGTGAGGTCACCGTCCCAGCCGTTCGGCACATGGCCGTAGGCCCAGAACACATGCTTGCCCTCGGGGGCGCGTGAGGGGTCGACGACGCTGGGCTGCACCGTGATCAGGAACGGCGGGTCGGGGGCGCGGCCCTCACGGGAGACGGCGTTCAGGGCGGCGCCGATCTCCTGGCTGCTCGCGGCGACCTGTACGGTCCCGGCGCGGCGGGCCTCCTCGGCGGTCCAGGGCACGGGGCCGTCGAGGGCGTAGTCGACCTTGAAGACGGAGGCGCCGTAGCGGTAGCGCTCGTAATAGCGCCCCAGGCCCGCGATCCGCGCGAGGGCGTGCGGTGAGGTGTCGAAGACGTACGCGCGGGCGGGCGGCAGATCGTCCAGCCGTTTGACCTCGAAGCCGGTGTGGACGGCGCCGCCGAGGTCCCGGAGGTACGCGGTGAGGGCGTCGGAGACGGACTGGGAGCCGCCGCGGGCGACGGGCCAGCCGCGGGCGTGGGCGGCGAGGGCGAAGACCAGGCCGACGGCGCCGGTGGCGATCCCGCCGAGCGGGGCGATCACATGGGCGACGAGTCCGGCGAACAGCGCCTTGGCCCGGTCGTCGTGGAAGCGGCGGGTCAGCCAGGTCGACGGGGGCAGCCCGGTGAGGCCGAACCGCGCGAGGGTCACCGGGTCGCGCGGCAGCGCGGTCAGCGGCAGGGCCATGAAATCGCGGACGAGGGCGTCCCAGCGGGGGGTGAAGGGGGCGACCAGCCGCCGGTAGGCGCCCGCGTCACGGGGGCCGAACGACGCGGCGGTCTCGGCGACGGAGCGGGACAGCACGGCCGCGCTGCCGTCGAGGAAGGGATGGGCCATGGGCAGCGGGGCGTTCAGCCACTCCAGGCCGTACCGCTCCAGGGGCATCGCGTTGAACGCCGGGGAATTGACACCCAGCGGATGGGCCGCCGCACACGGGTCGTGGCGGAAGCCGGGGAGCGTCAGCTCCTCGGTGCGCGCTCCGCCGCCCACGGTGTCCCGGGCCTCGAAGACGGCCACGGAGAAGCCTCTGCGGGCCAGCTCGACGGCGGCCGTCAGTCCGTTCGGTCCCGCGCCCACCACCACAGCATCGAGCATCGACGGCACCTTCGGACTCCTTCGTCAGCCGATGGCCAGGGGCTTCAGGATATGCCCGGCGGGGCGGCGGCGGGGCTGCGGCCCCGGGCGGGGCGGGGCTACGGCCCCGGGCGCAGCAGGCCGAGGACCCGCTCGACGGTGGCGCTGTCGCGGCCCGCGCTGAAGGGCATGGCGTTGCCCCCGGGGAGCGTGAAGGGGGTGCCGTCGAGGGTGGCGTGCGTACCGCCGGCCTCGGCGACGAGCAGCAGGCCCGCGGCGTGGTCCCACGCGCTCTCCCAGGAGAACGCGATGGCGTCCAGCGCGCCCCTGGCTATGGCGAGGTACTCCAGCCCGGCGGAGCCGCAGGGCCGGGCGGCGACGCCCTCGCTGTCGAGGCCGAGCAGGGCCCGCTTCTGGTCGGGCGTGGTGTAGTCGGGGTGGGACATGGCGACCCGCAGGTCCGTGCCGGGGGCGGGCGATCCGGCGGTGAGCCGGGTGCCGTCGAGGAAGGCGCCGCCGCCGCGCACCGCGACGGCCATCTCGCCTAGCACGGGGGCGTACGTCCATGAGGCGAGCAGTTCGCCGTGGCGGGCGAGGGCCACGAGGGTGCAGAACCCGGGGTCGCCGTGGACGAACTGCCGGGTGCCGTCGACCGGGTCGACGATCCAGACGGGGGCGTCACCGGCGAGCGCGCCGTACGTCGACGGGTCGGCGTGGACGGCTTCCTCGCCGACGACGACCGAGCCGGGCAGCAGCGCGGTCAGCGCGCCGGTCAGATGCTTCTCGGCGAGCTGGTCGGCGATGGTCACCAGATCGTGGGGGCCGGTCTTCTGGACGATCTCGTCCACGGCGAGCTGCCGGAACCGCGGCGTGATCTCGGCCGCGGCGGCCTGGCGGACCGCTTCTTCGACATCGGTCAGGTGATGGGCGAGAAAGTCATCGATCATGCCTCCATCGAAGCACGGGCCTCTGACATTCCGTGCCCGGGTGGTGCAGGGTGGGTGGAATCCGTGTGAACGCGGCCCCCGGCGCCGGTCAGCGCGGGCGCCAGGGCGAGGTGCCGACGACATTGCGGGGGCCGACGTCGAGGTGTTCGTCGGGGGTGACGGTGACGCGCGGGGCGCCCGGCCGTGCGGTGACGTGCAGCGCGGTCGACGGCTCGGTGTTCACGCGCCACATCAGGTCGGCCACGGCGGACTGCCGGGGGGCCACGGTGAACGAGGTGGGATCGGCGGCGGGCGGGGCCTGGAACACGTCGTCGAGACCGCGGACCGCGCGGACACCGGGGAGCGGTGCGCCGTCCTCGCCGAGGACGCGGATCACCGGGTAGCCGTCGAGCACGTACGGCTTCTCGCCGCAGTTGGTGAGGGTCAGCGTCATCGTCCGCAGCCCCATCGCGGCGGCGGAGAAATCGGCCCGCAGCCGTACCCCGTCGGCCGGACAGGGCTGGTCGGCGTCCCGCGCGGCGGGGTCGGACGGGGTGGCCGGGCCCGACGCGGTGGGGGCGGGCGTCGGCGGGCCGCCGGGGGTCGCGGGCGCGGGGGTGTGGCGCTGGGTGGGGGGCGGGGGGCGGCCTTCGGGGTCGAGCTCGCGTTCCAGCTCCGTCGGCAGGCCGCACCCGGACAGCGCGAGCGCCGTCAACACGGTGACGGCCAGGGGCTTCCACGACGGTCGCACTCGTATCCCGCTCATCCGCCCGATCATGGCACGCGGCACGCGCGCGTGCCCGTGGCCCCCGCGCGGTTGGGACGGGCAAGGTCGCGGTCATCATCGCAGCAACGGGCATCCGTTGCCCCCGCGCGGGGAGGCGTCCGGGGCCCGCACCCGTGCACGCGGCTGGTCACCGCTCACGCGGGTCCCGGTCACCGGAAGCGCGGGACGACCTCCGCCCCGTAGGCGTCGATGACTTCCTCGCGCGCGTCGTGCATCGCGTACACGGCGAACTGGTCGACGCCGATCTCCCGCAGCTCCAGCAGCCTCTCGATGTGTGCCTCGACGGGTCCGAGCAGACAGAAGCGGTCGACGATCTCGTCGGGCACGAACGCGGTGTCGGGGTTCCCGGCCCGGCCGTGGTGGCTGTAGTCGTAGCCCGCGCGGGACTTGATGTACGCGGTGAGGGCCTCGGGGACGAGACCGGAGTGCTCGCCGTAGCGGGACACCAGGTCCGCGACATGGTTGCCGACCATGCCGCCGAACCAGCGGCACTGGTCGCGCGCGTGGGCGAGGTCGTCGCCCACATAGGCGGGCGCGGCGACACAGATGGTGATGTCGGCGGGGTCGCGTCCCGCCTCGGTGGCGGCGTCCCGGACCGAGCGGACCATCCACTCGGTGAGGTACGGGTCCGCGAGCTGGAGGATGAAGCCGTCGGCCTTGCGGCCCGCGAGGGCGAGCGCCTTGGGCCCGTAGGCGGCCATCCAGACCGGCAGCCGCCCGTCCCTGACCCAGGGCAGCCGCACGGGCGAGCCGTCGACCAGGGCCTCCCGGCCCTCCGCGAGGTCGCGGATGACGTCGATGGCCTCACCGAGCCGCGCCAGGGTGCTGGGTCCCCGTCCGGCGACCCGCATCGCGGAGTCGCCCCGGCCGATACCGCACACCGTGCGGTTGCCGTACATGTCGTTGAGGGTGGCGAAGGTGGAGGCCGTGACCTCCCAGGTGCGGGTGCCGGGGTTGGTGACCATCGGTCCGACGATCAGCTGCTCGGTGTGCTCCAGCACCCGGCTGTGGATGACGTACGGCTCCTGCCACAGGACCGCCGAGTCGAAGGTCCAGCCGTAGCGGAAGCCGTTGCGTTCGGCGCGGCGCATCAGCCCGACGACGGCCGAGGCGGGCGGATCGGTCTGGAGGACGAGTCCGAAGTCCATGGGTGGGCCTCCTGCTTCGTACGGGGTCTGCGTGCGGGGTCTGCGTACCGGGTGCGGGGTCGTGGTCGGGGTCTACGTACCGGTCTGCGTACGCAGACCGTGTACGGGGTCGCGGCCGGGGCCGGGCTCAGCCGAGGTACTGGCAGGTCCCCCGGGGGGTGTAGCGCCCGTGTCCGGCGCGGCCGGTGTACGCGCGCCCGTCGATGACGACCGTCCCGCGCGAGAGCACGGTCTCGACCTGTCCGGTGATCCGCTTGCCCTCGTACGCGGAGTAGTCGACGTTCATGTGGTGGGTGTCCGCGGACAGCACCTGTTCGGCGTGCGGGTCGTACACCACGATGTCGGCGTCCGCGCCGGGCGCGAGGGTGCCCTTCTTCGGGTAGAGCCCGAACATCCGGGCCGGGGCGGCGCAGGCGATGTCGATCCAGCGGCGGCGGCTGATGCGCCCTTCCACGACGGCCTGGTGGAGCAGGTCCATTCGGTTCTCCACCCCGGGCAGTCCGTTGGGGATCTTGGAGAAGTCGCCGCGGCCGAGTTCCTTCTGGCCGCTGAAGCAGAACGGACAGTGGTCCGTGGACACGACCTGGAGGTCGTCGGTGCGCAGTCCGCGCCACAGCGCCCGCTGGTGCTCCTTGGGGCGCAGCGGGGTGGAGCACACGTACTTGGCGCCCTCGAAGCCGGGCGCGGCGAGGTCGTCCGTGGACAGGAACAGGTACTGGGGGCAGGTCTCGCCGAAGACGGGCAGTCCCTTGTCACGGGCGGCGACGAGTTCGGCGACGGCCTCCTCGGCGGACACATGGACGATGTACAGGGGCGCGTCCGCGACCCGGGCGAGCTGGATGGCCCGGTGGGTCGCCTCGGCCTCCAGCAGGGCCCTGCGGACCTCTCCGTGGTGGCGCGGGGAGGTCTCCCCGCGCGCGAGGGCCTGTTCCACGAGGACGTCGATGGCGATGCCGTTCTCGGCGTGCATCATGATCAGCCCGCCGTTGCCGGAGGCGCGTTGCATCGCGCGCAGGATGCGTCCGTCGTCGCTGTAGAAGACCCCGGGGTAGGCCATGAAGAGCTTGAAGGAGGTGACGCCCTCCGAGACGAGCAGGTCCATCTCCTTCAGGGAGTGCTCGTTCACGTCGGAGAGGATCATATGGAAGCCGTAGTCGACGGCGCAGCGGCCGTCGGCCTTGGCGTGCCAGGCGTCCAGTCCGTCGCGCAGGGAGGTGCCGACGCTCTGGACGGCGAAGTCCACGATGGTGGTGGTGCCGCCCCAGGCGGCGGCCCGGGTGCCCGTCTCGAAGGTGTCGGACGCGGCGGTGCCGCCGAACGGCAGTTCCATATGGGTGTGGGCGTCGACGCCGCCCGGGATGACGTACTTGCCGGTCGCGTCGATGATCCGGTCGGCGGTCCACGCGCGCGCGGCGTCCGTCCCGTGCGCGGCGAGCGCGGCGATCCGGCCGTCCTCGACGAGCACGTCGGCGTGGGTCTCCTCGGCGGCGGTGACGACGAGTCCGCCGCGGATCAGGGTGCGGGTGCTCATGGGGGCGCTCCCTCTCGTACGGGTGCGGCACCGCCCCGCGCCGGGGCGGTGCCGGGATGCTCGGGTTACCGGGACCGGTCGTCCCGGAAGGGCGTGCGGGCCGCCCGGACGGCCGGACGGCCCGGGGTGACACCCCGGAGGCCACCCGGCCACGGGGTGCGGCGACAGGGGCCCTACAGGGCCCGCAGGGCGTCCTCCAGGATCACGGCGCCCTGTTCCGCCTCGGCGACGGTCAGGGACAGCGGGGGCGCGATCCGCAGCACGCTGGTGTTGTACGCGCCGCCCTTGCCGATCAGCAGTCCGCCCGCGCGGGCCGCTTCGAGGACGGCGGTCGCGGCGTCGGGGTCGGCCTCGTCGGTGCCGGGCCTCACGAGTTCGATCCCGATCATCAGGCCCCGCCCGCGTACCTCCCGGACGGCCGGGACGCGCGCGGCGGCGGCGCGCAGCCGTTCGATCAGCAGTCCGCCGACCCGGCGGGCGTTGCCCTGGAGGTCGCGTTCGAGGAGGTAGGTGAGGTTGGCGAGTCCGGCGGCCATGGTGACCGGGGAACCGCCGAACGTGGAGATGGAGTTGGCGTCCAGGCAGTTCATGATCTCGGCGCGGGCGACGACCCCGCCGATGGACATGCCGTTGCCGATGCCCTTGGCGAAGGTGATCAGGTCCGGCGGGCCGTTGCGGTCATGGGCCTGCCAGCCCCAGAAGTGGTCGCCGGTGCGGCCCCAGCCGGTCTGCACCTCGTCGCTGATCCACAGGATGCCGTGCCGCTTCAGCACCTCGCGGAACGCCGCGAACAGCCCGTCCGGCGGGGAGGTGAACCCGCCGACGCCCTGCACGGGTTCGGCGATGAGGGCCGCCGCTCCCCCGCGCGTCTGGCCCAGCAGATCCTCCAGATCGGCGGTGCAGGCGTCGATGAACGCGGCGTCGGACAGCTCCGCGTACGGGCCCCGGGTGCGCACGCCCCCGTGCACGTAGAGGGTCTGGAGCGGTGACAGGCTCGTCGGGGACCAGCCCCGGTTGCCGGTGATGCCGACGGCGCTGAAGGAGCGGCCGTGGTAGCTGTTGCGCAGCGCGAGGATCTGGTTGGAGCGGCGGTACGCGGTCGCCAGCAGGAGGGCCGCGTCGTTCGCCTCGGTGCCGGAGGTCGTGAAGAAGACCCGGGCGTCAGGGATTCCGGAGAGCGCGGCGATCCGTTCCGCGAGTTCGACCATCGGCCGGTCGAGGTACAGCGTCGAGGAGTGGATGATCCGTCCGGCCTGCTCGGCGACGGCCTTGGTGACCTCGGGCAGGGCGTGCGCGGTCATCGTGGTGAGGATGCCGCCGAAGAAGTCGAGGTACTTGGTGCCGTCGGCGGCCCAGACATGACGTCCCTCGCCGTGCGTGAGTTCGAGGGGTTCGCGGTAGTACAGGGCCAGCCACTGCGGCAGCACGGCCCGGTGCCGCTCGTACAGCTCGCTCACGGCTGGACCAGCCCTTCGTAGGCGTCGGGGCGGCGGTCGCGGTAGAACGCCCACTGGGTGCGGACCTCGTCGATCAGTCCGAGGTCGAGGTCCCGGACCAGGAGTTCTTCCGCCTGGTCCCCGGCCGGTTCACCGACGAACTGCCCGCGCGGGTCCACGAAGTAGCTGGTGCCGTAGAAGTCGTTGTCGCCGTACTCCTCCCGTCCGACGCGGTTGATCGCGGCGATGAAGTACTCGTTGGCGACGGCCGCCGCGGGCTGTTCGAGCTGCCACAGATGCGCGGAGAGTCCGCGTGACGTGGCGGACGGGTTGTAGACCAGCTGGGCGCCGTTCAGGCCGAGTTGCCGCCAGCCCTCGGGGAAGTGCCGGTCGTAGCAGATGTACACGCCGACGCGTCCCACGGCCGTGTCGAAGACGGGCCAGCCCAGGTTGCCGGGTTTGAAGTAGTACTTCTCCCAGAACCCCTTGACCTGGGGGATGTGGTGCTTGCGGTACTTGCCGAGGTAGCTGCCGTCGGCGTCGATCACGGCCGCGGTGTTGTAGTAGAAGCCCGCCTGTTCGACCTCGAAGACGGGGACGACCATGACCAGGCGCAGCTCGGCGGCGAGCGCCTTCATCCGGGTGACCGTGGGCCCGTCCGGCACCGGTTCCGCCCACCGGTAGTGCTCGGGCTCCTGCACCTGGCAGAAGTACGGGGCGTTGAACACCTCCTGGAACCCGATGACCTCCGCCCCCTGCCGGGCGGCCTCCCGGGCGTGCTCCTCGTGTTTGGCGATCATGGATTCGCTGTCGCCGGTCCAGGTTGCCTGGACCAGTGCGGCGCGGACGACGGGTGCCAAGAGCTGCTCCTTCGACGGGACGCCAGAGAGCCTCTACGCCCGTAGAAGCGGGCCGTAGGGGGACGAACGTAAGCCTGTCCGACGAGTGGGGCAAGACCATCGTCATGAACCGGGTGAGTCGATCTCGATTCCTACCCGGCTGGACGACGACGGCCCACCGCCCGGGCCGGCAGCCCCCGGCCCGGGAGGGCCCGGGGCACCGCGAGGGGTTCGGGCAGGGGTACACGGCCGGGTACGGGCGGGTACGGGCTGAGGGGTACGTAGCCGGGCGGGGCTTCGGCCGGGCGCCGAGCGGGTACGGACCCGGGTTCGGGTCGTCCCTGTCCGGCGGGCCGGACAGGGACGGAGCGCGCCGCCGACCCCGCCGCGGTCGGCGGATCGCATGCGGCCGGTGGGCGAACCACGGCCGGACCGCGAGCGGATCGGCCCGCTCAGGTGTCGATCCCCGCCACCCGCAGGGCGTGGACGAGGTCCCAGCGCCGCTGGTCGGAGACCTTCTCCGCGGCCGCCAGGAGCAGCGGGACCAGCCGTGCCGGATCGGTACCGGCGCAGCGCGCGATCTCCTCCGGGGTCCGCACCCTGACATACGCCTCGACCAGTGCGCGGACCTCGCGGCGGCGGCCCTCGGCGGTGAGTTCGGTGATCACCTCACCGATCTCGGACGGCGGGCGGCCCACCCCCTGGCGCAGCAGCAGCGCGGCGTCCTGGACGCGCCCTGCGGAGGCGAGCACGTCGGCGATCGCGACGAGCCGTTCCACGGGCAGGGACGCCGCCTCCCACAGCAGGGTGGCCCAGTCGGCGGCGAGCCCGGCGCGGTGGAGTCCGGCGGCGAGCAGCGGGAACCGGTCGGCGGGGCCGTACGCGGCCTCCACCAGCACCCCGTGCGCCTCCCCGCCACGGCCCTCGGACCGCAGCCGCACCAACCGGTCGACGGCCTCGGCGGTGGCCCGCAGGGCGGCGCCGTCCGGCGCCGGTTCGGGCGGGGGCGTGCGCTCGCGGCGGCCGAGGGCCCCCGCGAACCGGGCACCGCGCGGTGCCTTGGTCCCGCTCGGTGGCGTGGGCGCAGCTGCCGGACCCGGGTCGGCGCTGTCGTCCGCCCCGGCGAACCGGGCACCGCGCAGCCGGCTGCCCCGGGCGCTGGCGCGGGGCAGGACGGGAGTCGCCGGGCGGGGCGGGGTCACCGGGGCCGGGCGCGGGGGCCGGGTCGGTCCACGGGCCGGGGGCGGCCGTCGGACCGGGGGCGCCCGGGAAGGCGGGGTCCGGGTACGGGGAGCGGGTACCGCGCCCCGGCCCGGGACCGGACACGGGACCGGCACCGGGGGCCGGGGTCCACGCGGCAGGCCCACCCGCCCCCTGCTGGGCCTGCTGGGCCTGCTGGGCCTGCTGGGCCTGCTGGGCCTGCTGGGCCTGCTGGGCCTGCTGGGCCTGCTGGGGGAAGCGTGGTGGACGGGGGTCCGGGGTGCGGGTACCGGGGGCCGGTGCGCCGGGGACCCGGGGCGGGCGTATCACCGGGGTGCCGGGGCCGGGGGGCGTATGGCGGGGATGCCCGCCGGGAATGCCCCGGTCCGGTGCCGGTCGGCCGCCTCCGGTCCCGTCAGGGGCGGGAAGACCGTCGTACCCGGGCCCGGGGGCACCCGGTGCCCCCGGGGCGCCGGAGCCCTGGGGGGCGTACGGCCCGCCCGTGGCGTACCCCGCGGAGGACGGCTCCCGGCCGGGCGCGGGCTCGGCGGAGGTGCGCTCGCCGTCGGGGCCCGAACGGTACGCGCGGGCCGGGCCCGGCCCGTACGGGTGTTCCGGGGCACCTGCGGCGGGGCCGGACGGGACGGGAGCCGGGGCGGCGGTGCCGGACGCGGGGGTCGGGGTGTGCGGGAAGCGGCGCGGGGAACCGGGGCGGTCCGGTCGGCCGTCCGGTGCGGTGCGGTCGGCGGGCCCAGGCGATCCGGGCGCCCGGGGTGCGGTTCGTTCGGCGGTCCGTTCGGCCGGTCGTCCGGCGGGGTGGTCGGCGTCCGGGCGGCCCACCGGGCCCTGGGCGCCGGTCGGGTACGCGGCACGTTCCGCGGGGCGCGGAAGGGGACCGGTCAACGGGTCGTCGTCCCCGGCGGACCGGCGCTGAACGGGTACGACATGCTCGGACCCGGTGCCGTCCGCACCCGTACCCGTACCCGCTCCGGCACCGGCGGACGGCGTGCCCATGGCGCCCGCGCGCCGTTCCAGCTCCGCCAGCCGGGCCCGCAGTTCACCGCAGCGCGCGGTGGCGCGTTCATGGTCGTCCTGGGCCCAGGCCAGATCGCGGCGGTACTCGTCGGCCTCCTCGGGGGAGGCGGCGGTGCCGATCAGCCGTCCGAGCTCCAGTCGGCGCTCCGCCGCGTACCGCTGCTCCCCGAGCATCACGCCGAGCCGTTCGCCGAGCACGTCACGGCCGCCGGGGCGGGTGTCGAAGACACTCAGTGACGCGGCGTGCAACGCACGGGCGCGGGCCGTCTCGATCCGGGCCACGCGGGCGCCCTGATCCGCCGCGAGGTCCTGGAGCAGGGCCTCGACGACATCCCAGGGCGGCACTTCGCGCCCGTCGAGACAGGCCCGCATGCCGTCGGGGTCCCGTTGCCAGAACACACCGCACCAGCCGGCCGCCTGATCCACGCGCGCCAGCAGGTTGTTGAAATAGACCGCGAACTCCCCGATTTGTTCAGGGAGTTGATGCACACTCATCGAAGCTCGCCCCCGTGCGACTGGAGCCCGGCAGTCCGGTAGCCAACACCCACGGTGTTACAGGATGGCTACGCGCCGTTTCCAAAGCACGTCCACGATTCCCGGGCGAATCCGGCCACTCGCGACAGTTCAGGCAGACCAATGTTGCGTCGACCTCGCCCGCGTACCGTCGGCGGCGCAGCCCGAACACGGCGGCGACAGGAGAGCTCCCGGCCCATCATGCGCAGCACGTCTACGACTTGATCACTAGACGCGACTACGGAAAGAGAGCGGGACACCACGGAAGGTGGCCAGGATCACGGCCACCGCTCCCCGGTTCACCCGACCCGCCACCCGCGCCCGCTCACGCCACGACGAGCGCGCAGCGCACGACCAGCTCGTCCAGCGAGAGCCCCAGCACACGGGCCAGCGCGGCGACCGTGAAGAGCGCCGGGGTCGGCGCCCGGCCCGTCTCGATCTTGCGGAGCGTCTCCGGCGAGAGATCCGCCTCGGCGGCGACCTCCGCCATGCTGCGCGCGCCGCGCGCCTCGCGCAGCAGCCGGCCGAGCCGTTCGCCGCGCTCGCGCTCTTCCTGGGTCAGGGGTGTTCGCACCATGGAAGGCATTCTAGCGCCGAACCCCATTCTTATACCGGTATAGTAATTGGCATGGTGGAACTCAAGACGGATGTATCGATCGACGCGATGCGTGTGCCCGGCCGCGTCGTCGCCCAAGCGCTCACGGCCGTACGGCAGGCGGCCCGGGTGGGGGTCTCCCCCCGGCAGCTCGACGTGGTGGCCCGCGAGGTGCTGCACGAGGCGGGGGCGACCTCGCCGTTCCTCGGCTATCACCCGGCGTTCGCGCCGATGCCCTTCCCCGCGGTGCTCTGTGTCTCCGTGAACGACGCGATCGTGCACGGCATCCCCACGGACGAGCCCCTGCGGGACGGTGACCTGGTCTCCGCGGACTTCGGGGCGGCGCTGGGGGGCTGGGTGGGCGACTCGGCCGTCAGCTTCACGGTGGGTACGCCCCGGGCCGCCGACCTCCGGCTGATCGCGACGGCCGAGCGGGCGCTGGCGGCGGGGATCGAGGCGGCCGTGGTCGGCAATCGCATCGGGGACATCGCGCACGCCGTCGGCACGGTGTGCCGGGACGCCGGATACGGCATCCCGGAGGGGTTCGGGGGGCACGGGATCGGGCGCCGGATGCATGAGGACCCGGCGGTGCCCAACGAAGGCCGTCCGGGGCGGGGGATGCGGCTGCGGCACGGGATGGTGCTCGCGATCGAGCCCATGCTGATCGGTGGTGGGCGGGACGGGTATCGCGAGGCGGCGGACGGGTGGACGCTGGTCACCGGGGACGGGAGCAGGGCGGCGCACGTCGAGCACACTGTCGCGATCACCGACACGGGACCTCGCGTCCTGACCTCCCTCTGACGGTCCGCCTTCGCTTGCGCTTCCAAGTGTGTGCCCCTGAACGCACTTGTCCCTGTGCAGGCCGCCCGTGGGTGCGCAGTTCCCCGCGCCCCTGGGTTTCCTGTGCTGGGCGTACTTGTCCCTGCGCCGTCGCTCGTGGGGTGCGCAGTTCCTCGCGCCCCTGGGTTTCTTGTGCTGGGCGTACTTTTCCCTGTGCGGGTCGTTCGTGGGTGCGCAGTTCCTCGCGCCCCTTAGGTCGCGCCCCTTGCGGTCCCTGTTCGGCTGCGGATGGTTCTTGGTTGCTCGCGCAGTTCCCCGCGCCCCTGAGGGGCGCCCGCCTGAGGCCGCCCTTCGGGTGCGGGACCCCCCTCCTCGCGCAGTCGCGCTGCTGCGGGAGGGGGTGGGCGGGAATCTCTGCCCGCAGACTCCGACGCCACCAGTGCGGCCACTGGACGTCGTACCGAGCGCGTTGGAGCGAGGACGGAGAATCCCGACCGGCACCGACCCGAAGAACCCACCGGGAGCGCCCCAAAGGGGCGCGGGGAACTGCGCAAAAACGAGAACCGGCCCGCACCCGAAGAGCGACGAACAGGGGCAGCATCCAGGGGCGCGGGGAACTGCGCGAAGACGAGGGCCAACCCGCAGCCGCGAAGCGACAGCAAGTGGCAGCCACCTGGGGCGCAAGCGGCGCGGAGCCGCTCAGCCGAGGGGCCCCGGAGAGGCGGGGGAAGGCGACACGACCATCGCCGACCCGCCGCCCCTGCGGCTCCGCTCCGCCGCGGCGACCCACCGCCCGTCCGCCAACCGCTGGACCCCCGTCGCCGCCCCGATCTCCGGATTCTGCCGGAACCCGTGCCCGATGGCCTCAAGCTCGGCCCGCAGCGCGCTGTCCCACAGCGCGGGTTCGAGCTCCGTGGTCGCCTGGTTGCGCTGACTGGCCCGCGGCGCCGCGATCGCGTCGACCAGCGGCAGCCCCCGGTCGACCACCCCGGTCAGCGTCTGGAGCACGGTGGTGACGATCGTCGCACCGCCGGGCGAACCGAGCGCGAGGACGGGCCGCGCGTTCCGGTCGAGGACGATGGTCGGGGCGATCGAGGAGCGCGGACGCTTGCCCGGCCCCGGCAGGTTGGGGTCGTGGACCGCCGGATCGGCGGGCGCGAAGGAGAAGTCGGTCAGCTCGTTGTTGAGCAGGAAGCCCCGGTCCGGGACGGTGATCCCGCTGCCGCCGGTCTGCTCGATGGTGAGGGTGTACGCGACGACGTTGCCCCACTTGTCGGCGGTCGTCAGATGCGTCGTGCTGTCACCCTCGTACGTCGTGGGCGCGGCCTTGCCGCCCGCCGCGCACGGTACCGGCCGGCGGGGGTCGCCGGGGGCGAGGGGGCTGCGCAGGACCGCGTCGTCCTTGATCAGGCAGGCGCGGGAGTCGGCGTACCGCTGGGAGAGGAGTTCCTTCTGCGGTACGTCCTCGAAGGCCGGGTCGCCGACCCAGCGGCCCCGGTCGGCGAAGGCGATCCGGCTGGCCTCGATGAGGCGGTGGAAGTAGGCGGTCCGGCTCGCCTTCGACAGATCCTCGCTCTCCAGGATGTTCAGGGCCTCACCGACCGTCGTCCCGCCGGAGGAGGAGGGCGCGATGGAGTGGATGCCGAGGCCCCGGTACGAGGTCACGGTGGGCTTCTGGAACAGGGCCCGGTAGGAGCGCAGGTCCCGTTCGGTGAGGTCGCCGGGCCGGGCGGTCCGCCCGGACGCGGGGTCGACCGGCGGCCGGGCGACCGTACGGACGATGTCCTCGGCGAGCTTCCCCCGGTACAGGGTGCCGATGCCCTTGCGGGACAGCTCGGCGTAGGTGCGGGCGAGGTCGGGGTTCTTGAAGGTCGAGCCGACCACCGGGAGCCCGCCGCCGGGCAGGAAGAGTTCCGCCGAGGCGGGGAAGTCCTTGAACCGCGCCTGATTGGCCTCGGTCTGGGCGCGGAACGTGGCGTCGACGGTGAATCCGTCGCGGGCCAGCCGCTCGGCGGGCTTCAGCAGGGTGGAGAGCCGTTCGCTGCCCCAGGCGTCGAGCGCGGAGCGCCAGGTGGCGGGTGTCCCGGGGGTGCCGACGGCGAGTCCGCTGGTGACCGCCTGGTCGAAGGGTATGGGCCGGCCGTTCTCCAGGAAGAGCCCGGTGTCCGCCGAGCGGGGCGCGGTCTCCCTGCCGTCCAGGGTGCGCACCGTGCGGGACTTCGCGTCGTAGTGGACGAAGTAGCCGCCGCCGCCGATGCCCGCCGAGTAGGGCTCGGTGACCCCGAGGGCGGCGGCCGTCGCGACGGCCGCGTCGACGGCGTTGCCGCCCTTGCGCAGGATCTCGATCCCGGCGGCGGTCGCGTCCGGGTCGACGCTGGAGACGGCGCCGCCGTGGCCGACGGCGACGGGCACCTTGTCGGGGGTGCGCGGCGGGGCGGCGGCCGTCGGTGGCGCGGTCACCCCGAGGGAGGCGACAGCGGTGGTGACAGCCAGCACGGACAGGTTCCGTGCACGGGAACGACGCATGCGTACCTCCGGTCAACGGGCGTCCGCGCACTGTAACTTCAGCCCTGGCCGGTCGCCAGGACGCCTCGCCCAGGCAGGGCCGGACGGCCGACGGCCGGGTGGCGGGCCGTCCCGCCACCCGGTCCCCCCTCGAACCTCCGTACGGAGGGGCGCTAACATGCGCGCCCATGACCGACGACGTGCTCCTCATCGCCGCCTGGCCGGCCGCCGCGGCTGTCGGTGCCCTGCTCGGGTGGGCCGCGCGGACGCAGCTCTGGCGGCGCAAGCTGCGCCGCAAGCAGGCGTTCCTCGGGCTGCCGGACCACGCCGAGTCGCTGCTCGTCGTCAGCCGGGGGCCGGGCGGGCCCGAGCTCTCGGTGCCGCAACCCGACATGTTCGCCCTGATCGAGCTGTCGGCCCTGGTCAAGGACTGCGGGGCGCACGCGCAGATCGTCCCGCACGACGCGGTGCAGCAGGGATTCGGGGAGCGGACGGAGTTCTGCCTCGGCAACCCGACGGTGAACCGGCGGATGGCGGCCCATATGGCCGGGCTGCTGCCCGGGGTGCGGGTCAACGCCGATCCGGAGCCCGGGCCGGACCGGGGCGCCTTCCAGATCGGCTCCGAGCGGTACCGGCTGGAGCCCGGGCGGACCGAGTACGTGCTGCTGGCCCGGCTCACCGCCGGTCAGGGGGACACGGCGCGGCCGGTGTTCCTGTTCTGCGGCCAGCGCGCGATCACCAACCAGGCGGCGACCCGGTATCTGGCCCGTCATCACGAGCGGCTGGCCCGTAAGCACCGGGGCGGTTCGTTCGTACTGCTGCTGAAGGTCGTGAACTCGCAGGCGTACGGGCCCGATGTGGTCGAGCTGGTGGCGGACGTGACGGGCGCGGCCCAGGAACCGGTCCCGGCCGTCGTGCCCCGTACGTCGCACCGGGCTCCCTGAGGCTGCCCACCGCGGCGGGAATCCGCTGATGAGGCGCTGGAATGTCCCGGTTCTGTGACAGCTGGACGACCAACGCGCACGGGCGGAACCTCACGGCCCGGCCCGCACTCTCTCCGGACGATTCCGAATCGCACGGAGGTACGACACTGATGTCCAGCGCACCGCTGCCCACCGCACCGCACCCGGCCACGGGCGCCGCTGCGAAGCGTTCCCCCGGCCGACGCGGGCGGCTGCTCACCGTGGGGGCCGGGGCCGCCGGTCTCGCCGTCCTGCTGAGCGCCTGCTCCGGCGGCGGTTCCGACGACGGCAAGGGCGGATCGGGCACCCAGGCGGCCGCTCCCGCCCGGGCCGAGATATCCGTGAACCTGAAGGGCCGGCAGGCCGCCGCGGGCAAGCCCGTGACGGTGACCCTCGCCAAGGGCGGTCTGAAGGAGGTGTCCGTCACCGCGGCCAAGGGGGCGGCGCTGACCGGGAAGGTCTCGTCAGACGGCCGTACCTGGACCTCGAAGCGGGTGGCGGCGCCCGGTACCGCGTACCAGGTGAAGGCCACCACGAAGGAGGGCGGTTCGGCCACCGCCGCGTTCACCACCGCCGCCGCGGCCAAGGTCAACAAGCTGACCCTCGCGCCCGGCAAGGGGACGACCGTGGGCGTCGGCCAGCCCCTGTCGATCGTCTTCGACAACCCGGTCACCGACAAGGCCGACGTGGAGCGCGCGCTGAAGGTCAGCACGTCGAACGACACCGTCGGCTCCTGGGGCTGGATCAAGGACTACAGCGGCCGGGACCGGATCGACTGGCGGCCCAAGGACTACTGGCGCTCGGGCACCCAGGTGCGGCTCAAGGCCGACCTGAACGGCATCGACTCCGGCGGCGGCTTCTTCGTCCGTGACTACGACACGAACTTCACCATCGGCGCCGCCCAGATCGTCAAGGTCGACCTCGCGACGAAGAAGCTCCGGCTGGAGCGCGACGGCAAGGTGGTCAACACCGTGCCGATGTCCGCGGGGACGCCCGGCGGCGACAAGCGGTCCTGGGGCGGGACGACCGTGCTGATGGCCAAGGAGGGCACCATCCGGATGAACTCCGAGACGGTCGGCCTGGGCGACGCGTACGACAAGATGGTCGACCACTCGATGCGGCTGACCTGGTCCGGGATGTACGCGCACGCCGCGCCGTGGAACGCCGCGTACTTCGGCAACGCCAACCGCAGCTCCGGCTGCATCGGGATGAGCGACTCGAACGCCTCCTGGCTGTACGGCCAGGTGCGGGCCGGTGACCCCTTCGAGGTGACGGGCCCCGGGCACAAGGGCGTCCCCGACGCGGGCAACGGCTACGGCGCGTGGAACCTGTCCTGGGCGAAGTGGCAGGACCTGAGCGCACTGGACTGACCGGTTCGCCGACCCGTCCGAGGAGCCCCCGTACACCGGGGGCTCCTTCGCGTTCGGGGCCGTCCGGAGCCGTCCGGGGTCGACTCCAGGCCCGCTCCCGGGCCGCTCCCGGACCCGTTCCCCGCCCGCCCCCGGGCCCGGCGGGCCCCGGCGCCCCGATTGCAGGGCGCATCACGCGGTGTTTGTGTGGACTTGTCCCTCACGAACTTCCGCGGAGCGTGCCATGTCGCTGTCCTCCTTCGGGTCTCCCGGCGGCCCGGACCCCTTCTCCGACCTGCTCAACCGCTTCTTCGGGATGTCGCCGGGCTCCGCCCCGCCCGCGGTGCAGCGGGTCCCGATCGGGCGGCTGCTGAGCGACTCGGCCCGGGAGCTGCTGGCCACCGCCTCCGCCAGAGCGGAGCAGGACGGCAGTCCGGATCTGGACACCGAACATCTGCTGTGGGCGGCCACCCGGACCGAGCCCACCCGTTCCCTGATCGAGGAGGCGGGCGCCGACCCGGAGGAGCTGGGCCGACAGATCGCGCGGGCGCTGCCGGGCGAGTCCTCGTCACCCTCGGCCGAGCCGGGGCTCACCCCCGCCGCCAAACGGGTGCTGATCGGCGCCCACGCCCGGTCCCGGGCGGCCGGGTCGTCGTACATCGGTCCGGAGCACATCCTGGGCGCCCTGCTGGACGACCGGAACTCCGGTGCCGCGCGGGCGATCGCCCACCATGTGCCGGACGCCGCCTCGCTGCGGCGGGCCGCCGACACCCCGCCCCGGCGCGGTGAGGCACCGGAGCGGCAGAGCGACACCCCGACCCTCGACCAGTACGGCCTCGATCTGACCGAGGAGGCCAGGGCCGGGCGGCTGGACCCGGTGGTGGGCCGCGCCGAGGAGATCGAGCAGACCGTGGAGGTGCTGTCCCGGCGCACCAAGAACAACCCGGTGCTCATCGGTGAGCCGGGGGTCGGCAAGACCGCGATCGTGGAGGGCCTCGCGCAGCGCGTCGTCGCCGGGGAGGTACCGGCGAGCCTCAAGGACCGGCGGGTGGTGGCCCTCGATCTGCCGGGGCTGGTCGCGGGGTCGAAGTACCGGGGCGAGTTCGAGGAGCGGCTGAAGAATGTGATCGACGAGGTCAGGGCGGCCTCGGAGTCGACCGTCCTGTTCATCGACGAGCTGCACACGGTGGTGGGCGCGGGGTCCGGGGGCGAGGGCGCGATGGACGCGGGCAACATCCTCAAACCGGCGCTGGCCCGCGGTGAGCTCCATGTGGTCGGGGCGACCACGATCGACGAGTACCGCAAGCACATCGAGAAGGACGCGGCCCTGGAGCGCCGTTTCCAGCCGGTCACCGTCCCCGAGCCGACGGTGGCGGAGACGGTCCAGATCCTGGAGGGGCTGCGGGACACCTACGAGGCACACCACCAGGTGCGGTTCAGCGACGAGGCGCTGGTGGCCGCCGCCGAGCTGTCGGACCGCTACATCGCGGACCGGTTCCTGCCGGACAAGGCGATCGACCTGATGGACACGGCGGGCGCCCGGGTCCGGCTGCGGTCGCTGGGCCGGTCCACGGAGGTCGTCGAGCGGGAGGACCGGGTCGCCCGGCTCCAGCGGGAGAAGGACCAGGCGGTGGCCAACGAGGACTTCGAGCGGGCGTCGGAACTCAAACGGCGGATCGCCACGGTCGAGGACGAGGTCGCGGGGGTCGCGGAACGCCGTGAGGGCGTCATGCGGGTCACCACCGACGACATCGCGGACGTGCTGTCCCGGCGGACCGGTATCCCCGTCTCGCAGCTCACGCGGAGCGAGAAGGAGAAACTGCTGAAGCTGGAGGACGCGCTGCACTCCCGGGTGGTGGGCCAGGACGAGGCGGTGGTCGCGGTGTCCGAGGCGGTGCGCCGCAGCCGCGCGGGGATGGGCGACCCGGACCGGCCGGTGGGCTCGTTCCTGTTCCTGGGGCCGACCGGGGTCGGCAAGACGGAGCTGGCGAAGGCCCTCGCGGAGCTGCTGTTCGGGCACGAGAACCGGATGGTCCGGTTCGACATGAGCGAGTTCCAGGAGAAGCACACGGTGTCCCGGCTGGTCGGGGCGCCGCCCGGGTACGTGGGCCACGAGGACGCGGGCCAGCTGACCGAGAAGGTGCGCAGACAGCCGTACAGCGTGCTGCTGTTCGACGAGATCGAGAAGGCGCACCGCGATGTCTTCAACGCGCTGCTCCAGGTGCTGGACGACGGCCGGCTGACGGACGCGCGGGGCAGGACCGTCGACTTCCGGCACACGGTCGTGATCATGACGAGCAACATCGGCGCGCAGCGCATCCTGGCCCGGCGGGGCGAGGTGGACGACGGCAGCGGGGTGCTGAGCGGGCGGCTCAAGGACGAGCTGATGGAGGATCTGCGGGACCGGTTCCTGCCGGAGTTCCTGAACCGCGTGGACGAGATCATCGTGTTCCACGGGCTGGGTCCGGAGGATCTGGCGCGCATCCTGGAGCTGCTGCTGGACCGCAGCGAGCGCCGGGTACGGGCCCAGGGCCTGCGCCTTGAGGTGACCGACGCGGCGAAGAAGCTGCTGGTGGCCCATGGCACCCAGCCCGAGTTCGGGGCCCGGCCGCTGCGCCGGACGATCCAGACGGAGCTGGACAACCGGCTGGCGTCGCTGCTGCTGAGCGGCGAGGCGGACCCGGGCGACACGGTGGTGGCGGATGTCCGGCAGGACTCGCTGGTGTGCACGGTGCGCAAGCCGGAGAAGAACGCCGACGCGGGGGCGCGAGCGGGAGCCGACGAGACCGGGGCCGGGACCGGGTCGGGAGCGTCGGGAGCCGGTTCCCCGGACGCTCCGGACGTTCCGGGCGCGTCGGCACCGCCGGACGCGGGGTAGCCCACCGCCCCGCGCCACGGCGACGGACACCTGAGGTGCGAGTCACGGTGACAGTCACACGAGGTGCGCGTCATGGTGACCGGCCGATGAGGTGCCCGTACGACGGCGGACACCTGAGGTGTGCCAAGGCCCCGCTCCGCGGGAAGCCCGGAGCGCAACCCGTCCGGCGCGCGACTGACCTTCCCCTCGCCCGCGGCCGACCGCCCTGCTCTGTCGGTACCGCCGCGCGAGCGGTGATCTCCGGCCGCCGCCGGGCGGGCCCGGCCCCGCGAACCGCCGCTTCCCTCCCCGGGTTCAGCCCCGGGGAGCGGCGGGGGGATTCCCGCCCGGCAGCAGCGTCCCTGGCTCGGGCGGTGCGATGTCGACGGCCTCCGTCCTGGGATTGCGGCGCTGCCGGCGGGCCACCCAGTGGGCGAACCAGGACAGCAGCATGCACATCCCGATGTAGATCGGTGAGATCACCATCACGACCGGGATGAAGGGCAGATCGTAGTCGAGGTTCGACGCGATCAGCTTCCCGGCGTGGAGGAACTCCTCATAGGTGATCAGATATCCCAGCGAGGTGTCCTTGAGGGCCACCACGAGCTGGCTGATGATCGCGGGCAGCATCGCCCGCGCGGCCTGCGGCACCAGGACGTACGACATGACCTGCGTCTTGCGCATCCCGAGCGCGAACGCCGCCTCCCCCTGGCCGCGTTCGACCGCGTTGACGCCGGAGCGGAAGACCTCCGCGAGCACACTGCCGTTGTACAGGGTGAGCCCGGCGACCAGCGCGGGCAGCGGCTGCACCTTCAGCGCCACGAAGATGAAGAAGATCATCACCAGGACGGGCATCGCGCGGAAGAACTCCACGATCAGCGTGGACAGCCAGCGCACGGGCGCGTGGTCGGAGAGCCGGCCGGTGGCGAGCAGCGCGCCGAGCACCAGGGACAGCACGGCGGCGATCCCGAACGCCTTCAGGGTGTTGCCGAGGCCCCGCAGCAGCAGTTCCTGGATGCCCTTGTACTCGAACGGCGTCCACTTGGTGGCGGTGAACTGTCCGGTGTCGAAGAGGAGGTAGAGGATCCAGCCGATCAGGGCGAGCAGGACGGCCGTCGAGATCAGGCCGTAGATCCGGTGCCGGTGGCGGGTCCGGGGGCCGGGGATGTCGTAGAGGGCGTTCGACTCCCGGGGCGCGTGGTGCGGGGAGCCGCTGTCGGCGGTGGGCAGAGCGACGGTCACCGGACGACCCCCCAGTGGCGTTCCATCAGGTTGAACAGGGCGCTGATGGTGAGTGTGATGATCAGATAGCCGACGGCGATCCAGATGAATGTCCAGACGATGTTGTAGCCGAGTTCGCTGAGCGTCTTGTATGTGCCGAGGAGTTCGGTGACGCTGAAGGCGCCCGCGATCGCGGAGTTCTTGGCGAGGGCGATCAGGGTGGAGCCGACCGGCGGGATCACCGACCGGAACGCCTGCGGCAGCACGACCAGGGTGAGGGTCTGCGCGAAGGTCATCCCCAGGCTGCGGGCGGCCTCGCCCTGCCCCTTGGGCACGGTGTTGATGCCGGAGCGCAGCGCCTCGCAGATGAACGCGGAGGTGTAGCAGCCGAGCGCGAGGACCGCGAACACCTGGAAGGGCAGGACGAGCCCGAAGCGCGGCAGTCCGAGGAGGACCGCGAAGAACAGCAGGGTGAGCGGGGTGTTGCGCAGTACGGCCACCCATACGGTGCCGAAGGCGCGCAGCGATCCGACGGGGGCCACCCGGAACGACGCCATCACGAAGCCGAGCAGCAGGGCGAGCGCGGAGGAGTAGACGGTGAGTTCGACGGTGCCGAGGAATCCCTTGGCGTAGGTGTCGAAATTGCTTGTCAGTACGTTCAACAGGGGGCCTCGTTCAGCTCGCCGGATAGCGGTCGATGGCGGGCGGCTCGGGCGCGGGGACCCCGGACAGACCGAGGGTCGCCTGGTACGCCTTCTTCCAGTCGCCGTTCTTCTCCCGGGCGGCGAGTGCGTCGTCGAGGGCGAAGCGCAGCGCGTTGTCGTTCTTGGGGACGCCGATGCCGTACGGCTCCTGGGAGAAGGGCTTGCCGACGACCTTGAGTTCCTCGGGGACCTTGGCGGCGTAGCCGATGAGGATCGCGTCGTCGGTGGTGACCGCGTCGACCTGGTAGGTCAGCAGGTTGTCGACGCACACCGAGTAGGTGTCGTACGCGACGAGGTCGGCCTTCGGGTAGTCCTTCTGGATGCGCTGGTACGGGGTGGAGCCGGCCGCCGAGCAGACGCGCTTGCCCGCGAGGTCCTGGGGGCCCTTGATGTCGTTCTCGTCGGCGCGGACCAGCAGGCCCTGTCCGGCGAGGTAGTAGGGGCCCGCGAAGCCGACGAGCTTCTTGCGGTTGTCGTTGATGGTGTAGGTGCCGACGTAGAAGTCGATCTGGCCGTTCTGGAGCGCCGTCTCGCGGTTGGCGGAGGCGATGGTGCGAAAGCGGAGGGTGGCGGGGGCGAAGCCGAGGGAGGCGGACATCATCCGTGCGATCTCGATGTCGAAGCCGGAGTACGCGCCGCTCGCCGGGTCCTTCTCGCCGAGGTAGGGCTGGTCCTCCTTGGCGCCGACGGTGAGATATCCGCGTCTCTTGGCGCGTTCCCAGGTCGGTGAGCCGGGCAGGGTGAAGTCCTTGTCGACCTCGTACGTGGGCAGGGCTCCCGCCTCGGGGCCCTTCACGGGCGGGCTGCCGTCCTTGCCGCAGGCGGCGGTGAGGACGGCCAGGGCGGCCAGCAGCAGGAGGAGGACGGCGGTCGGGCGGAGTGCGCGGGGGGTCCCCCGGGGTGTCATGAGGTGTCCCCCTCAGTGCTTCAGGATCTTGGAGAGGAAGTCCTTGGCGCGGTCGCTCTCCGGGTGGGTGAAGAAGTCCTCCGGGGTGCGGTCCTCGACGATCCGGCCGTCGGCCATGAACACGACGCGGTTGGCGGCGGAGCGGGCGAAGCCCATCTCATGGGTGACGACGACCATGGTCATGCCGTCATGGGCGAGCTGGCGCATGACCTCCAGCACTTCGTTGATCATCTCCGGGTCGAGCGCCGAGGTCGGCTCGTCGAACAGGAGCGCCTTGGGGTCCATGGCGAGGGCGCGGGCGATGGCCACGCGCTGCTGCTGGCCGCCGGAGAGCTGGGCGGGGAACTTGTCGGCCTGGTCGGCGAGACCGACCCGGTCCAGCAGTTCCCTGGCCCGCTGCTCGGCCTGTTCCCGGCGGCGTCCGCGCACCTTGATCTGGGCCAGGGCGATGTTCTGGAGGACGGTCTTGTGGGCGAAGAGGTTGAACGACTGGAAGACCATGCCGACCTCGGTCCGGAGCCGCGCGAGGGACTTGCCCTCCTCGGGCAGCGGGCGGCCGTCGAGCCGGATCGAGCCGGACTCGATCGTCTCCAGCCGGTTGATGGTTCTGCACAGCGTGGATTTGCCGGACCCTGACGGGCCGATGACGACGACCACCTCCCCCTTGCCGACGGTCAGGTCGATGTCCTTGAGGACATGCGCCGTCCCGTAGTACTTGTTCACGTCACGCAGTTCGATCAACGGATCGACGGCCATGCCCTGCCCTGCCCACTCTCAGCGGTGTCGGTCCGCGCAAACTATCCACCGCAATATGGGACTTAAGCGACGACACGCACGTATCGTCATTAACCGTATTTGAGGTCAGCGGGCCGGACCACGCGCATTCCCGTGCGGCACGGCGGCCGGGCGGGCGCGCGGCCCGGTCACGGCGCCCGCCCGCGGCGGGGCGCGGGGTGGATCAGAACTCGGCCGCCTCCGCGTAGACCTGCGACAGACCGGGGGCGCCGTGCACCGCCCACTCAAGACCCGCCTCGACGACCGGGATCTCCCGCCCCGACGCGAGCCGCACCACGGGCCGCCCGCCGGGCCACACCCACCAGGAGGCGCCGGGGACCGTACGGATGATGACCGTGCCGAGATACAGACCCGCGTCGTTGCCGAGCCACGGCAGCGCCTCCGGGTCATCGCGCCAGCGCGGCAGCAACTGGTCGAGGTCGGTCAACGACGCCGCCGTGTCGTCCAGTTCGAGTCCGGCGCCGCTCGCCTGCGAGCGCAGCAGCTCGCACTCGGCGAACAGTTCCGCCACCGCCCCGGGATCGTCCTCGAACACCCTCGCGAGCCCCTGGCCGTGTGAGCCGGGCCGCCGATTGCGCCACTTGTCCACGAAAGGGATCTTCATACCTCCAGCCTGGCACTCGTGCCGCCCACCGCACCACAGGCGCGCGGCCGTACGCGCGGCCGTTCGACGGGTGTACGCGCGTCGTGCGTTGACGTAAGGGGGCGCGCTGCCTAGCGTCGGCGGACGGACGGCGTGCGCGCGGACCGGCCTCCGGTGCGTGGACCTGCGGCTTCCGGACCCCGGCCGGGACACGGAAGCCCGGTGGGTACAGGGCCCGGCAAGCCCGTCGTCCCCGTACGACCTGCGCGTGGCCTCCCGCCACCCGAGCGGAAGGAACGGCCATGAGCCCAGTGGAAGGGCCCGGCAGACGGTGGCGGAACCGTACGGCGGCGGTCCTGCTCACCGTGGTGACGGCTGTGACTCCGCTCACCCCGGGCACGATCCCCGGCCCGCCGGGCACCGCCGCCGCGGCCGGCCGGACTCCGGTCCCCGAGGCGTCCCGGGCCCCGCTGCCCCTGGAGCACCTGTTCGACAACCGGGGCATCAGCGACGACGACCGGCCCCAGTACGCGGACCTCGACGGCTCCGGCGCGTCCCTGTCGGCGGGCGATCTCGCGGCGGCGGGCTGGACCCCGGGCCGGACGATGACGGTCGCCGGAGCGCCGCTGACCTGGCCCCGGCCCGTGGACGGCGGATTCGACAACGTCCGGGCGGACGGACAGGCCGTCCGGGTCACCGGGCAGGGCGACGCGCTGGTCCTCCTCGTCACCGGCACCCGGGGCACCGCCACCGGCGACGGCACCGTCCGCTACCGCGACGGGCTGCGCACCCCGTACCGGCTGACCGCCCCCGACTGGCGCGGCGGCCCGCTCGCCACCAAGGCCGTGGCGCTGCCCCATGTGAACAAGCCCTCCGGGCGGCTCACCGAACGCGCCAAGCTGTACGCCGTGACCGTCCCGCTGGTCCCCGGCCGGGAGATCGCCTCGGTCACCCTGCCCCGGGACGGGTCCGGCGCGGACCTCCATGTGTTCGCGATCGGGGTACGGCCCTCGACGACCGGCTGGACCGGCAGCTGGGCGACCTCCACCGGCACCTACGCCAAGGTCGGCCCCTGGACGGACCGCACCCTGCGGCTCGTGGTGCGCACCTCGGCGGGCGGCCCCCGGCTGCGGGTCCGACTCGACAACACGTTCGCCCCGGAGCCGGTACGGATCGGGGCGGCCAGCGTCGCCGTCCGCGACGCCGGGGCGACACCGCGGGACAAGCCCGTCCCGCTGGCCTTCGGCGGCGCGGACGGGACAGAGATCCCGGCGGGCGCCCAGGTCTTCAGCGACCCGCTCCCCTTCGACGTGCCCCCCGGCACGGATCTGCTGGTGAGCTTCCATCTGCCCGGGACGGTCCGGGCCGCTCCCCTGCACCGCGAGTCGGCCCGCACCTCGTACCTCGGCGGGGCGGGCGACCGCACCGGCACGACCGACCCGGCGGCCTTCCCCGAGGAGATCACGACCTGGCCGCTGCTCACCGGGGTCGACGTCGGCGGCGGCCCCGGGTCGGTGGTCGTGATCGGGGACTCCATCACGGACGCGTCGGAGGCGAACCGGGACACCGATCTGCGCTGGACGGACCATCTGACGGCCCGGCTGCACAACCGCCCGCGCGCACCCCGCCACGGCGTCCTCAACCAGGGGATCTCCGCCAACCGCGTCCTCACCGACCGCTACCCCGGCGACGGGGTGTCGAAGGACTCGTCGGGTGTGAGCGTGCTGTCCCGGCTGGACCGCGACGCGCTCGCCCAGACCTCCGCCCGGACCCTGGTGGTCTTCCAGGGCGTCAACGATCTGCGCTGGGGCGCCACGGCCGGGGAGGTGCTGGCGGGGCTGCGGGAGGTCGCCGGCCGGGCACGGGCCCGGGGACTGCGGGTGGTGGTGGCGACGCTCACGCCCTGCGGCGGCGAGAAGCGCTGCACGGCCGCCGTCGACACCGAGCGGCGGGCCGTCAACGACGCGCTGCGCGCCGAGCCGGGGCCGCCCTTCGACGCGGTCCTCGACTTCGACCGGGTGCTGCGCGATCCGGAGCAGCCGTCCCGGATGGCGCCCCGCTACGACAGCGGGGACCATCTGCACCCCGGTGACGCCGGGATGGCCGCGCTGGCGGACTCGGTGGACCTGAGGGAACTGCGCCATTGAGGCCCCACCGCCGGGCGGTACCTCTCAGGCCCGCCCGGCGCCGGGCCACCAGGCCGTCCGGCGCTCAGACGTCCAGGTCGACCACGACGGGAGCGTGGTCGGACGCGCCCTTGCCCTTGCGCTCCTCACGGTCCACGTACGCGTCGGTGACGGCCTTGGTGAAGGGCTCGTTCCCGTACACGAGGTCGATCCGCATGCCCTTGTTCTTCGGGAAGCTGAGCTGGCGGTAGTCCCAGTACGTGTACGGGTGGTCGTACTTCAGGGGGCGCGGGACGACATCGCCGAGGCCCGTGGCGCGCAGGTCGGCGAGCGCGGCCCGCTCCGCGGGGGTGACATGGGTGGCGCCGTCGAAGACGGAGATGTCCCAGACGTCCTCGTCGGCCGGGGCGACGTTGTAGTCACCGAGGACGGCGAACGGGCGGCTGCCCGCCGCGTCGTCCGCGACGGCCGCCCTCAGCGCCTCGAACCAGCGGAGCTTGTACGCGTAGTGCGCGTGCCCGACCTCCCGGCCGTTCGGCACGTACACCGACCAGACCCGGACCGGACCGCAGGTGGCCGCGACGGCGCGGGGCTCCTGGACGTCCTCGTAGCCCGGGTCGCCCGGCAGGCCCTTGACCACGTCCTCCAGACCGACCCGGGAGATCACCGCGACGCCGTTCCACCGGCCGGTCGCGTGGACCGCCGACTCGTACCCCAGCTCGCGCAGCTCGGCGACCGGGAACTGCGCCTCGGTCGTCTTCGCCTCCTGGAGACACAGCACATCGGTGCCGGTGCTCTCCAGCCAGGCCAGCAGACGGGGGGTCCGCGCGGTGATCGAGTTCACGTTCCAGGTGGCGATACGCATGTCCCCCAACCTACCCGGCGGGTGTGACAACCCGGGGCCCCGGACCGCCCGGGGGCGGCTACAGGTCGGCGGTGCCGCCGGGGGCCAGCCGCAGGTGCTCGGCTCCGCCGAGGGACCCGATCTGGCGGTCGTAGAGGGGCCGGGCCAGGTCGGTGAGCAGCGCGTCATGGATGTCGTAGGCGCGGCGCGGCCCGACCTCGCGGACGTAGTCGATCACCTCGGAGATCTTGTTCCAGGGCGCGTGCACCGGCAGCATCAGCGTGTCCACCGGGCGGCCCGGAACGGTGAGCGCGTCGCCCGGGTGGAAGACCGAACCGTCGACCAGGAATCCCACATTGGTGATCCGGGGGATGTCCGGGTGGATCACGGCGTGCAGTTCGCCGTGGACCTCGATGTCGAAGCCCGCGACCGAGAAGGTGTCGCCGTGCCCGACCGTGCGGATCCGTCCCGGGTACGCGGCGGACAGCTGCGCGGCGACCGACCGGAGCGTCCACACGGTGGTGGCCGGGTCGGCGTCCAGCGCGGCCCGCAGACGTTCCTCGCTGAAGTGGTCGGGGTGCTCATGCGTGACGAGGATCGCCGCGGCCCCCCGGGTGGCGTCCTCCTCCGTGTACCCGCCGGGGTCGACCACCAGGGAGCGGCCGTCCTTCTCCAGCCGTACGCACGCGTGTGTCTTCTTGGTGAGCTTCATGGGCACCATCCTCCATCGCGCGGTGCCCGGCGCCCGCGCACACGCCACAGCGGGTCACCCCGGCGACCCGGAAGGGCTGGTCCCGCGTGATCCGGTCCCGGGACGGCTCCGGGGCGGGCCCGGGATGCCCCCGATCCGGTCCCGGGGCGGGTCACTCCTGCGGGGTCGTCTCCTCCCGGATGACCTGCTGGGCGGCACGGAAGGCGCGGTTGGCAGCGGGCACACCGCAGTAGACGGCGGCCTGGAGCAGGATCTCCTTGATCTCCGCGGGGGTGAGCCCGTTGCGCAGCGCGGCCCGGGTGTGGGTGGCCAGTTCCTCGGTGTGGCCGCCCGCCACCAGCGCGCTGAGGGCGGCCGTGCTGCGCAGCCGCCGGTCGAGTCCGGGGCGGTCCCACACCTCGCCCCAGGCGTAGCGGGTCACGAACCGCTGGAAGTCCTCCGAGAAGTCGTCGGCGGCGTCGAGCGTACGGTCCACGTGCGCGTCGCCGAGCACTTCGCGGCGTACCTTCAGCCCCGCCTCGTAGGCGTCGCCCGTGGGCCTGCCGCCGGACTGTTCCGCGGCGGGCGCGATGGCGGCGACGGCGACCGCCGCGGGCGGTGCGGCCGGGGCGGGGACGGTCGCCGTGGTGACGAGCCGGTGCTGTCCGGTCGCGTCGGACTGCGCGGCCCAGGACGTGGAGAAGTGCCGTACGAGCAGATCGGTGACCGCGACGGGCTGTTCCACGGCGGCCAGATGGGAGGCGCCGGGGACGACGGCGAGCCGGGCGTCGGGGATGCCGGCGACAAGGGTCCGTGCCTCGGCGGGCCCGGTGACCTTGTCCTCGGAGCCGACGAGGACCAGCGTCGGCACTCCTATCCGGGCGAGCGCGGCCCGCGCGTCGAAGGTGGCGAGCGCCTCGCAGGCGGCGATGTAGCAGCCCGGGTCGGTGGTGCGCACCATCTGCACGGCCCACTCGGTGATCGCGGGCTGGGCCGCGGCGAACCCGGGGGTGAACCAGCGCTCGGGCGACGACCGCGCGATCGGGTCGAGCCCGTTGGTCCGTACGACGACCCCGCGCTGGCGGAACTCGTCGGGGGTGCCGAACCGGGGCGAGGAGGCGATCAGGGCCAGCGAGGCGACCCGGTGGGGCTGGCGCAGCGCGAGGTCGATCCCTATGGCGCCCGCGAAGGCACAGCCCGCGTAGCCGAAGCGCTGGACACCCAGCTCGTCGAGCAGTGCCACCAGCCGGTCGGACAGTTCCCCGACGGAGGACACCGGGCGGGCGGGGGCGCCTCCGTGGCCGGGCAGATCGAACCGCAGGACGCGCCACTGACCGGCGAGCTCCGGGACCTGGCGGTCCCACATGTGCCATGTGGTACCCAGGGAAGGCCCGATCACCAGGACCGGAGCGTCTTCTGGCCCGTCAAAGCGGTGTTGCAGGGTGTTCGGTGGTGTCTCAGTCACCCGGAAAACCCTCTCATCTGTCACGAGATGTCACATCGCCGGGGTGGACCTGGCCAGTCTCGGCTCTCCCACAATGCCAGCTCCGGCGCCGGGACCCTCAAGCGACCAGGTATGGCTCACCGGCATGTACTCGTGTCCGGGGTCATCCTGGCGTGCCCTTCCCCAGGCGGCTCGGGTTGCGCGCCTTCCCCACGTAGAACGCTTGACTGTAGCCGGATGCCCCTCCCGGACTCCTGCCGTCCACAAGCAGCAGCCGGACTCCGAATCCACCTCGACCTTGCTGGCCATTCGGCTCGGCGAGACGCTCAGCAGGTAGACCGCGTGGCTCACGCTTCCTCCTCCGTAGCCCCGTGCAGGCCGCCCCACGTGGCGGCGGCTCCACGAAGATCCTCTACATCCGGCTTTACATACCACCGCTTGGTCGTCTTGATATTCGTATGCCCGGCCCATCGCGCGAGTATGTGGTCAGGCACGCCGTTGTTGGCGAGGAAGGTGAAGCACGACGAACGTGCGTCGTAGAGCCTGACCCGACGGAGCCCCAGAACCTCCATAAGCCGGTACGCGCGCCGCCGAAGTTGCTTGATCGTGAAGGCATCGCCCGCCTCGTGTACGAGCACGTAGCCGGACACCACGTACGCCTCCCCCAGAATGATTCTCTCCTCGGCTTGGAGAGCCCGAAATGCCTTGAGGGCACCTAGCACCGGAGCTGGCAGCGGCAGAGCACGCTCACCCGAAAGGGATTTGGTGTCCTTCTCCACGACGTACCGGTTGCCCATCATCGTACGTGTGTTGGCAATGATGATGATGGCGTTCTCCAGGTCGACGTCTTCCCATCGAAGGCCGCAGACTTCAGCTGGACGAAGCCCCATCAGCGATAGAAGGAGGCCAGCGTACAGGCGCTCTCCTCTGATGCCATGGATGAACTCCTGAACCTCCTGGACGTTCCAGGGCCGCACTTCCTCCTTAGCTTTCCGCTCCTCCTTACGCGCCCTCCGTGGAATGGTCACGTGTGTAGCGGCATTTACGTACACCAACCGCCGGGTAACGGCTCTTCCCAGCGCTTCCTTCAGCCGTCCGAGGCTCATATCCACACTCGTGACACTGAGTGGCGTCCCGACCCTTTTGCCACGCACACGGCCATGCGAAAGCGCCCAGTCCCTCCACTCTTCCACGTGCTCTTCAGTAAGATCCTGGAGGCGGATGTTTCCTAGCCTCCCCCGAACTCGGTCCAGGGTAATCCGGTAATTGTATATGGTGGTTTCTTCGAGATCCTCCGCCTTCATGGCCAGCCATCGGTCGAGCCACTCATTCACAGTAATCTTGTTGGGCGGCACAAACGATCCCTCATGCCGCCGATTAGCTATGCTCGCATACTCAGCTCTAGCTTCCTTCAACGAGTCAAAGGTGCGCCTCACCTGCTTACGCTTCCCGCTTTCGGGGTCGATTCCTGCGTCGACAACAAAACGGTATCTAATCTTCCCCTTCGAGTTCGGCGGAAGTTTCTTGATGGGATCGGTCAGAACACTCACTCTCCTTAACAGCGGCACATCAACAATGCAGCTTCTACCGATAAGGGTTAGGCGAAATTACGGCATTATCTGCTCCCGCTCCACCGCCAGGCACAGCCGCGAGCGAACTCGATCAATTCTCTTCACGATCCCCGATTTCGGCTACCGGGGATCGTGGCCTATATTCCACCCCAAATTCGAGGCTACGAGGTCAACCGGACAGACCGGAGCGCGGGGTGGGCATCGTCTTCGACCAAGACGACCAGCCCGCCCCCAGTGGGTCGTCTGAGGTTGCGAGTAACGACGCGCTCGGGGCACCGACAACTCGGGCGACAGCACCGGGATGGGCTGTGCCCTGCGAGTACCATCAACTGCTTTGCGATCTCCGTGCTGCACCAAGCCCTTACCGATAGCCCGGCCGCGCAGAGGCAGTCGTAGCCAGGCTTCCGACTGGGCGGTCTACGCGTTTCTGGCGCCAAGCGTCAGAAGGACCGGAGGCAGTGAAGCGGACCGATCGAAGTACGGGCTGCGGGAGGCGGGCCTCCTTCGGAGGGGCCATGGCGCGAGAAAGGGCACGGCGAGCGGCATCGAAACGGCTGGCCTCCTCACTGCATAAATATCTCTGACCTGGTGTTTCCGGGAAGTTATACGTTGACATGGCCTCCGGGGATGGTTCCAGTCCCGTGGGGCTCTTTCTCGTCTGCTGTGGGCGAATACCTTCTCGGCCTGTAGCGGTGAGAGACGCTGCACCGCTACGTGGCCGACCGGACCGCTGGGCACTATGGCCCTGATCGGACCAGCCGCCTGGCTCGGCGCCAAAGCGAGCCACCCTCACGGGCGGTCGGGCCTCATTCCGACTACAGCTCGTGATCAGCCGATCCCAAGTCGACCATGGGCCGAGTGGTGGTGACGACCTGGACTTGGTGAGTGCAGGCCTACAAGGCGACGGCCAGCGACAGCTTTGGCTCAGCGGCGGCATGCCGCACGGCCGGACGTCGCAAGATGGGCCAGCAAGTGCGGCGTGACCCGCAACAGGCCCTGCAGGAACCGCAGAGCACCCGGGCCGCGCTCTTCCACCAGCTTGTGGCACCGGGGCCCGGCTCGGCTTCTCCACAAGTCCGCTCATCGTCTGTGCTGGCCCGTACCCGAGCAGACGACCACCGGTGCTCCCCGCGTCGAAGGGGTGTGGAAAGTACAAACGAGTGTCTGGTCGGGGCCCGAGCTGTCTTGAATTGCTCCCGGTCAGTGCTGCGGTTCGGCCCGCTGGCTGGTGAGGTTCTGGAGGAGACGGGTGTTGGTTGCCGTGTCGTGTCCGAGGGTGAGTCCGTGCCGGGGGAGCCTGGACAGGAGTTTGGTGAGGTCGTCCCGCTGGGCCGGGTGGGGTTCGGTGCTGGCGGGGGCCAGACCGAAGATGTCGGGGTAGCGGTCTTCGGTGCCTGCTGTGAAGAAGTCGTCGGGGGTGAGTTCGCGGCCTTCGCCGGTGACGGCCGGGTCCTGCGCGGTAGTGATGCGGGGGAAGAGGATGTGGGCTGCCGTACCGTCGGCAGCGAGCGGTGCGCCGAGCCAGGTCTGGATCTGGTCGGGGAAGAACTGGGGTTTCAGTTCCTTGCCCTTCTCGTTCCACAGGGGTTCGCGGGTGCCGGAGGTGAGGGCGTCGGTGACGCGCTGGTGCTGGGTGGGGTGCAGGGTTTCGCCCGCGAGGACGCGTGCTCGTACGCCGTCGTACAGTCCGAGGGCGTCGAGCAGGCCGAGTCCGATGGCGGCGGCTGCGGGCCAGGGCAACACCTGGACTCCGCCGTCGGCGGTGGGGCGGACGAAGACGCGGTCGTTGGCCAGCAGGCGCCATCCGGCGCGGGCCAGCAGCAGGGCCGTGGTGCTCTTGCCCGCGCCTTTCCCGCCGAGCGTGAGGACAGCGCGGCCGTCCTTGACGGCAGCTGAGGCGTGGAGGATCTGCCATCCGTCCGCGATGAGCTGGGAGCGGAGCAGTTCGCGGGCGAGGCGTGCGGCCGCGGTGGCGACCGGGGTGGGGGCGCCACCGACGATCCGCAGCCGCCGTTCGGCGGGCTCGTAGTGGTAGGCGAGGTCCTGGCCGGGCTGGGCGGCGGTCACGGTGCCGTCGCTGTGGCGTCGGTGGACCATGACTGTTCCGGCGTAGGGGCTGGTCTGGTGCGGGCGGTCGAGCGCGTTCCGGGTCAGCCGGGAGAGTTCTGCTGCGTCGATGTCGGCGGCCACGACCGGTCCGGTGAGGGGGCCGGTGTGCTCCGTGGCGTTCCACCAGGGACCGAAGTAGCGGCGGGACCATGCGGGGATGGAGTGGGCGTCGCTGGTGACGGTGACGGTGTGGCCGGCAGTGGTGATGCGAGTGATGTTCGGGCTCACGGGGCGGGTGTCTCCTTCGGCGTAGTGCCTGATCTTCTGGTAGGCGGTGCGGACCTTCTGGTCCGCCTCGGCGAACAGTCGTTGTTCCGCGGCGTCGAGGCAGGCAAGGACTACGGTGGCCCTTGCCCGCGGTGAACCTCAGCGGGGTTCCGAGGCAGGACCCGTCCGGGTTGACGACGGGACAGTTCCACCACGTTGTTCACCAGGCCGAGTGCGGCGGTGAGTGCGGTCCGGTGAGGACCGCGCCGGCGGGGCCGGAGCGGGCGCGGCCTAGTCGCGCGTTGATCCGGCAGGGGCGGGCGGTCAGTTCCTTGTGGACGGCCTGCATCGGAACGGCGGTGGGGAGGCCGTTGACGCGGGTGGCGGTGGCGCACACCACGGCGGCGTCGCCGTGCTCCCCGATCACGCGTCCTTCGACGGAGGCGACGGGAACGGCGAGGAGTCGGGCGAGGGTGAGACGGTAGCGGGCGCTGTCGGTGGCCGAGCCGACGCCGAAGACGCGGGTGGCGCCGGAGGTCTCGGTCATCAGGCGGGTCAGGGGGTCCACGGGGTCGTCACCACGACCACAGGCCCGGTGTATCCGGTGAGCTGCTTTCCCATCGCCGCGATGACGGGTGGGTTGGCGGTGAGGCCGGCCATCCGCACATCGCTGTGAGCGGTGTTGGTGAATGGTGCCCGTGGGCAGACCACGACGGCGTGGCAGGACTCGCGCATCTGTGCCGCGTCGGCTCTCGCCACCCGTACCGACTGGATGCCCTGGAACATGATGGCGATGGACACCACGCCGGGTACCAGGGCGGTGGCGAACGCGGACTCCCCCGCCCTGCCCCCGGCGGACCCTACGCCCTGCCCGATGACGGGGAAGACGTAGAGGAACACGAACACCAGCAGGAACGGCTGCATCAGCGTCCGTCCGGCGAACTCGCCGAAGTTCTTGCGCAGCACCGTCAGATCGCGCCGGATCAGGGCGCCCAGGGCGAGCCGGCTCGACGCGGCGGCCGAACGCCGCGGCACGAGGTCGATCCGGTGCGCGGGCGGGACACGGTCGGCGGGGGCCGTACCGGGGGTGGACATCACTCCCTCAGCTCCTTTCCGGTGAGACCGATGAACACCGTTTCCAGGGTGCTCCGGGCGAGCGAGAGGTCGACAAGTTCGACGCCCCCGGCCTCGGCGCTGGTGACGACCCTCGTCAGCAGCCGGTCGTTGCCCTTGACCTGGAGTTCGACTCCGCCGTCGAGGGGCCGGGTGCGGATGATCTCCGGGATGTCCCGGCGGAGCAGCGCCTCCAGCCGGTCCACGGGGCCGTTGGCCATGACCGTGACGGTGGTGTCGGCGCCCAGCCCCCGTTTGAGCGCGTCGGGGGTGTCCAGGGCGAGCACCCGGCCGTGGTCGACGATCGCCACCCGGTCGCAGAGGCGGTCCGCCTCCTCCATGTTGTGCGTGGTGAGCACGATGGTCTGCCCGTCGGCGATCAGCCGCTCCAGCACCTCCCACAAGGCGAGGCGGCCCTGTGGGTCCAGGCCGCCCGTCGGTTCGTCGAGGAACAGGACGGCGGGGCGGTGGAAGATGGCCCGGGCGAGCATCAGGCGCTGGGCCATGCCTCCCGACAGGGCTTGGACGGGTGAGGACGCCCAGCGCGCGAGACGGAACTCGTCGAGGAGCTCGTCCGCCGTCCGGCGTGACTCGCGGCGCGGGAATCCGAAGAGCAGTCCGTGGAAGTAGAGGTTCTCCCGGACCGTCAGCGAGCGGTCGAGGGTGTTCTGCTGGGTTACCACGGCGATGATCTGCTTCGCCCGGGTCGGCTGGGCGACGATGTCGATGTCGCCGATGCGGGCAGAGCCCGCGGTGGGCACCACACGGCCGGTGAGCATCCCGACCGTGGTGGTCTTGCCCGCGCCGTTGGGGCCCAGCAGACCGAAGATCTCGCCCCGCCGCACGGTGAGGTCGATCCCGTCCACAGCCACGACGTTCCCGGCCGGATACACCTTCCTCAGGCCGGTGGTGCGGACCACGACCGGGGCGTCCGGGTCGTGCGCGGCGCGGGCCGGCGCGGGCCGCTCGGCGGGGGCGGTGTCCCCACCCGTTCCGGGCACCGTCATCGTCCGCCCCGCCGGAACCAGTGGGCGCGGCGCTGGTGGCGGGCAGGTGGTGGGGCGTCGGGGTACGGGAGGCCGCCGCCGTCCGGGGGCGCGGGGGCGACCGGTCCGGGAGGGGGCGGGCCGGGTGACGTGTCCGTCGGGGGATGCAGCCCTTCCGTCGAGTAGTTCGTGGTCGCGATGGTGTCCACGAGCTGCTGTTCGGTGAAGTTCTCGGAACCGGGGACATGGGGGACGAAGCCGATGAGGGTGCCCTCGTCGACGATCTCCGCGTCCAGCCCGGCGGCTCCGTCGACGTCCCAGAGCGCTTCGATCCCTCCGTCGATGACCACGCGGATGCCGAATTCGTAGACCCCGGCCTCCACGAGGTGGGCCATCACCTCGCGGGCCCGCAGCTGCTCCACCATGCGGCGGGCGCGTTCCTCATCCATGTCGGTCTTCCTCCGCTTCGCGCCGGGGTGGCTGTCCGAGGGCTCCGCCGGAGGTCGTGGAGCGGAGCGAACGCAGGATGGCCATGCCCTGTCCCACCAGGCCCGCCGCCATGTCGTCGACGCCGTCGGTTCCGTTGAGCACCGTGAGGTTGGCTCCCGACATGCCCTCGGCAGCCGCCTGGGCCAGGACCGGGAGGTTCTCCACCACCCGGTTGGCCGCGAGAAGTTCCTGGTTGCCGTCCCGTAGCGAACGGGCGCGGGCCGAGTTCGCGTCCGCCTGGGCCTGCGCCAGGGTCCGCTCCGTGTAGGCCGTGCCGTCGGCCTCGAACTTGGCCCGGTCCCGGCCCGCCTCGGCAAGGGTGCGCTGCCGGTACGCCTCCGCGTCCGCCGGGCGTCGCACCTCCGCCTCCAGGTGCTGGGCCGCCAGTGACGCCTGGCGCTGGGCGAGCGCGGTCTGTTCCTCGATGACCTCCTGGGACGCCCGGGCCAGTGCCAGAGGTCCGGCCTGTGCGGCGCGGGCGTTGGACTGCTCCGTCTCGGCGGTGAACCCCGCGCGTTTGATCGCCGTGTCCCGTTCGTACTCGGCCTTGAGCGCGGCGGCCTGCTGTTCGCGTTCCGAGGCTTCCTGATCGGCCTTGGCCCGCGCGATCCGGGCCTGGCCGGCCACCGCGGCGGCATGGGGAGCGGCGAGGTTGTCGATGTATCCGGTGGCGTCCTCGATCTCCTGGATCTGAAGAGCGTCCACGACGATGCCCAGCTTCTCCATCTCGCCGTGGCTTCCCGCCATCACCTCCTGTGCGACCCTGCTGCGCTCACGGATGATCTGCTCCACCGTGAGTCCGCCGATGATCGAGCGCAGATGTCCGGCGAAGATCCGTCCGACCAGTTCCTCCATCCGGCTCTGTTCCGACAGGAAGCGGCGGGCCGCGTTGGCGATCGACACGGCGTCGTCCCCGACCTTGAAGACGCACACGGCCCGGACCGTGAGCCGGATGCCCTGCTGAGTGACGCAGTCCTCGGCGATCTCCGCCTCCCGCAGGGCGAGCGAGAGCATGCGGGCCTTCTGCTTGATCGGCAGGACGAAGCTGCCGTGTCCGGTGACGATCCGGAACTGCGTGTCCTGTGCCTGCCGTTTGGAACCGGAGATCAGCATCGCCTCGTTGGGCGCTGGAACCTGCCAGAACAGCATGTGACCACCTCGTGTCCGTCGGACGCGGAACTTCAGGGGGGCAGTGCCTCCACGAGCACGGAGCGTGCGGACAGGGAGTCCACGACCAGGACGCGCACATCCTTGCCGATCGCCACCGCCGACCACGCCGCGTAGGATTCCGAGCCGCCCCGCACGGCCACCAGCACCTCTCCGGGGCCGTCGGCCGGGATGGGCACCGTCACCCTCCCCACCGCGCCCACGGGGCTCTGCGAGGATTCATCCGCTCCGTACACCTGCCCCTTCGGCACGCGCATCCATTCGGGTCGCCATGTGACCGGGCCGCGGACGCCGAGGGAGGTCACCTCCGTGAGCGCCCCTCGTGTGCCCGAGCACCACCAGGACGACCGGGGCGTCCCGGTCGCCCGCCTTCCTCTTCGACGGTACTCCGCCCCCGCTCGGTCGGCGCCCCGCACCGGGCGGAGCACGGCATGCAGGGAACGTCGTGGGGGCCGTCACTGCCAGGGGAACACCCGAGCGCGGATGATCCGGTCCACCTCGTAGTTGCCTGGCCACACAGCCGCTGGGCCAGGTTCTGCGTCCGCCCGGGTCGAAGGGTTCCGGGAGCGGCCGGCTGTGGAGCGGGGCCGTCACCCGGGGACGGACGGGTGACACCGGGCGCAGGAGGAGCGAACGCGCCGGTCGCCTGCGCCGACCCGGAGCACTGATGGGCCAGTGTGGGCCCCGCCGGTGTCGACCGCCTCGCCGTGACCGCCCGAGGGGACTGCGGGAGGCCGACGCGGTCGCAGGAGGGGGACGGACTCATATGAGGTGAAGGGACCCGGTGGACGTGAGGAAGGACGGGAAGCACCGACGGCGGTTCCGGGTCAGGTCTCCAGGGGGACCTCCACCGGGTCCGGCGCGCCCCGGGTTCTGGCGCAGCCCGTTGCGGGGTCCGTGGCTGACGGCGGTGTTCGGGCTGGTCCTGCTGGTCGGGGTGCCGGTCATGTTCGTGACCGGGCTGCTGTCGTACGCCGCGTACAACCCGGACCTGGCGAGGATCAACGATGAGACACCCGGCAAAGGGGTGCTCGGCTTCTATCTGTTCTCCTGGCCGACCTCGCCCTACTGGATCTACCGGGTGACCCAGGGCATTCACGTCACGCTGGGGATCGTGCTCGTACCGGTCCTCCTTGCGAAGCTGTGGTCCGTCGTGCCCCGGCTGTTCGCCTGGCCGCCGCTGCGCTCGCCCGCCCACGCGCTGGAACGGCTGTCGCTGCTCCTCCTCGTGGGCGGTGTCCTGTTCCAGTTCGCGACCGGCATTCTCAACATCCAGCTCGAATACCTCTTCCCCGGCTCGTTCTACACGCTGCACTTCTACGGCGCGTGGGTGCTGATGGGGGCGTTCACGGTCCATGTGGCACTCCGGCTGCCCGCCGCGCTGCGCGCGGTACGGGGCCGCCGGGCGGAGACCGGGCCCCCGCCCGCCGGGGAATCCGCCGCCGTGCTGGTGACGCCCCGTCCGGCGGCACCGACGATGTCGCGCCGCGGAGCGGTCGCGCTGGTGGGGGTGGGGTCCGGGACGCTGCTGGCCGTCACCGTGGGTCAGAGCGTCGGCGGCCCCTTCCGCCGGACGGCTGTCCTGGCTCCGCACGGCCAGGAGCCCGGTACGGGACCGAACGGCTTCCAGATCAACAAGACGGCGGCCTCGCTCGGCATCCGGCCGAGCGACACCGGCCCCGGCTGGCGTCTCACGGTCGACGGCGGCGGACGCCGGGTGGTGCTGACCCTCGACGAGCTGCGCGCCATGCGTCAGCACGAGTCGGCGCTGCCGATCGCCTGTGTGGAGGGCTGGTCCACGCCGGACCAGTTGTGGCGGGGGGTGCGGCTCACCGATCTCGCCGCGCTGGTCGGACTGGCTGCGGACCCGCCGCACGTCCTGGTGCAGTCGGTGCAGCGGGGAGGGTCGTTCGCGTCGGCCGTGCTGCGGGACAACCAGGTGCGGGACGGACGCACCCTGCTGGCGCTGCGTGTCAACGGTGCCGTGCTCTCGGCCGATCACGGCTATCCGGCCCGCACCATCGTCCCGGGGGCTCCCGGCGTCCACAACACCAAATGGGTCACCCGTCTCGGCTTCGGGGAGCTGTCATGAGCGGCTTCCGTGACCGGTACGGGGCGTCACCCCTGCATCTGCTGCTGGTGCTGACCTCGTTCGCGGTGGCCCTGTACGCGGGGTTGAGGCTGCTTCGCGGTGACACCCTGGGAGTGCTGATCTGGTTCGTGGGGGCGGCGCTCGTCCACGACCTCCTCTTCCTGCCGGTGTACTCCCTCACCGACCGGGTCGTGCAGCGGTGGTGCGGGCCACCTGCGGTCCGGTCCGGGCATGACGCGACGCCCGTCCCCGCGGTGGCGACCGTCAACCATCTGCGGGTGCCTTTCTTCCTCTCCGGACTGCTGCTGCTGGTCTGGTGGCCACTGATCCTGCGGCAGGTACCCCACTACACGGCAACGACCGGCCTGCCCGCCGATGTGTTCCTGGGCAGATGGCTGCTGATCACCGCGAGCCTGCTCGCGGTGTCGGCCGTGTGTCTGCTGGTGCGGATGCGACGGGCGGGCAGGGCGGCACCACCGCGGTGACCCCGGGGGCCGGGCTCACCCTCCGCTCCGCTCCCCCGCTCAGGTCTGGGCCGTCAGCGCGGAGAAGTGCCGTCCGCGTGAGGTCGTCCAGCACTCCGTCACCCTCCAGCCCCGCGCGACGGCATGACCGTGCAGCGCCCGACGTCCGACGACGGCCCAGGGGAAGAGCGCACCCCGGTTGCCCAGCCCGTCGTCGATACGGACGCGGTAGCGGGCGTCCGCGTCCGTATCGGCCGTCTCGACCAGCAGCAGGCCACCCGGACGGACCACCTGACGTGTCCGGCCGAGGAGGGCGGTCGGGTCGCCGCCGATGCCGATGTTCCCGTCGAGGAGCAGGGCCGTGCCCCACAGTCCTTCTCCGGGAAGGGCGTCGAAGACGGACACCCGGCGGGCCGGTCCGCCGCGCTGGAGCGTGGAGACGACGGCGGCGGAGCAGACGTCGATGCCCAGGACCCGTTGACCTCGCCGGGACAGGGCTTCGACCAGGCGTCCGGCCCCGCAGCCGATGTCCAGCACCGGCCCGTCGCAGCGACGCAGCACGGCGAGATCGCACGCGTCGGCCCGTGCGCACCACCGGTCGATGTCCATGCGCAGCAACCGGCCGTTCGTCACACGCAGGAACAGCCGGCCGCGGCCCGTCGTCAGCGCGGCACCGTAGAGGTCGTCGCTCCATGAGCCCGCCCGCGCGCCTGTCATGACGTATTCCACGCCGACGGACACCGGAAGGGTCCGCACAGCGTGCCGGGCGGGGCGCAGTCGGGGTAGTGGCACATCGTCGTCAGTGTGCGTACACCGGAGTGCTTCGGCTACACGGTCCGGGCCGTTCGGGTGGATTCCCGCCGTGGCCCGGGAGGGGCGCGCTACTCGTCGTGACGGACGGGCCAGGGCCGTCCGTCACGACGGTTCCCGGAGCCGTTGCCCCTCCCTGTCGGCCGTTCGCTCCCGGCGCGGTGGCGGCGCACGGCCCAGCCGAGGAGGACCGCGCCCGCCGCGCCGGCGTACGCGGTGGTGCCCACCGTGTATCCGTCACCGATGACCGGGCTCAGGAGGTAGGTCGCCGCCCCCGCCAGGGCGACCCCCAGCCACTCCCAGCGGCCGTCCATGCCCACCAGGGCGACGAGCAGCAGCGCGTACCAGGAGTATCCGGGCGTCAGCAGCAGGAACACGGTGCCGGTGACGACCAGGGCGCCGCTCCAGGGCCGTTCCGGGGAACCTCGCCGCACCACCCACCACACCACGGCCGACAGCACGACGGCGAGGGCGGGCAGGGTCCAGCTGTCCGGCAGGACCAGGCGGAGCAGGGCGAAGCGGCTCATCCGGGAGGACGTGTCGTCGTATCCCTCCTCAGCCAGGTACCCGCGCAGATAGCCGAGGACCGAGCCGTGGGACACCAGCGCGTACGGGAGGTAGACGGCGGCGGTCACGGCCGCGCCGGACAGCAGTACCGCGGCCGCCGTCCGGATACGCCGTACTCCGCCGAGCGCGCCCGGCACGGCCAGCACGGGCAGCAGCTTTGTCGTGACCGCCAGGCCCAGCAGCGCTCCGCCCCAGCAGCGGTGCGAGGTGACGATACCGAGGGCCACGACGGTGAGCAGCGCGCCGAGCGCGTCCACATGGGCGTTGTTGACCGCCTCGATCGGCACCGCCGGGCACCAGGCCCAGTACGCCGCCCACCGGACCTCACCGCGCCCGCGCAGTACGAGGAGCAGCGCCACCGTAGTGCCGAGGGAGAACAACGCCCCGCCGAGCTGGAACGGCTTGTGCCGGGAGCCGTCCGGCGACAGGACGTCGACCAGGAGGAAGTAGCCCTCGGCGACGGGCGGATAGATGGTAAGCACCGCGGGCCGGTTGATCCGGGTGCAGCGGATCTCCCCGGCGGGGGCGGGCACGCGCACCCTGTCGGCCCCGGCGCATCCCGCGCCGGAGGGGAAGAGCCAGTCGTCGCGCAGCGGTGCGAGTGCCGGATCACGCGGCGGGTGGTCGTAGGGCGAGATCCCGGCGGCCTGTACCCGGCCGTCCCAGGCGTACCGGTAGGAGTCGGTGCTGGTACGCGGTTGTGCGGTCAGTCCGGTGGCCGTCACCACGATGCCGCCGAGGAGCACCACGGCGGCCGTCCGCCGGACAGGGACCCGGCGCAGTGACCAGACGGCGGCCGCGAAGAGCAGCCAGCACACCGCGTACCGGCCGAACAGCCCCGCGGGATCGCGGTGGTAGTCGCCGTCGCGGAAGGCCAGGACCAGGGTGACGGTCAGCGCGGCGACCAGGAGGGCGGTGGGGGCGGTTCGCGTACCGGTCACCACGCGCGTTCCTGCCGCCGGGCCGCGGCTTCGTGGACGTGCCCCTCCCGCCGGGCGGTCGCTCCGGTGTGCGGGGACGCGCGTCCCGTGCCCGGGGGCGGACTCATCCCGGTTCGCCTCCGGCGGGTGTCATCCGGGCCAGGAGTGCGGCGAAACGTGTGTGCGGGGCTTGTGCCGCCACCGCCAGCGCGTCCTCGGCGGTGTCGACGTCGCGCAGTGTCGCCAGCTCCCGCACCCTCAGTCCGGCGTCGAGGAGCCGCTGGCGCTGCAACGCGCCGGTGTCCGGCCGCGACATCGGCACGCCGCTCAGCAGCGCGGGCTCGGGTACGGCCAGCCCCAGCGCCCAGAATCCGCCGTCCGCCGCAGGCCCGAACCAGGCGTCGCAGGTGTGCCAGGCGTCGTCCCTGAGCGCGGGGGCGAGCAGGGCGGGGGTGAGCTGCGGGGTGTCCATACCGATCAGGACGGCGGGCCCCGCACAGCCGGCGAACGCGGCGGCCAGCCGGGCGTCGAGCGGTCCGGCGCACTGGGCCACCACGTCGATGCCGTCGGGCAGCCAGCGGCCGGGCTGTCCGTCGAGCACCAGCACCCGCCGCCCGGCCGGGGCCTGGGCCACGACCGCCAGCGAGTCCGAGAGGGCCGCTTCGGCGAGGGCGGCCGCCTGGGAGAGGGAGTACGGCGGGCTGAGCCTGGTCTTCACCCGACCGGGTACGGGCTCCTTGGCGAGCACCAGCACGGTGGTCACCGGACACCCGCCCGGCCGGTCCCGGGCGGTGGTACGGCGAGCACCGACCGCATGTCCCGCACGGCCTGCCAGGTGCCCCGCCAGGTGCCCGTGACCTTCGACTTCCCGTGCCTCGCCAGGTACGGGACGTCGGCCTCCCGCACTCGCCAGCCCGCGTCGGCCGCGCGGACCACCATCTCCAGCGGGTAGCCGTTGCGGCGGTCCGTCAGTCGCAGCCCGACGAGGGCTTCCCGGCGGGCGGCCCGCATCGGCCCGAGGTCCAGCAGCCGCAGTCCTGTCCGGCGGTACAGCATCCGGGAGAGCGCGAGGTTTCCCGCGCGGGCGTGCACGGGCCAGACGCCCGGGCGGGTCGGGCGGCGCCGTCCGAGCATCAGATCCGCCCGCCCTTGTGCCACTTCACGCACCAGTGCGGCCAGCAGTCCCGGGTCGAGCGAGCCGTCGCAGTCGCAGAAGCAGACGATTTCGGCGGTGGCCGCCTCCAGTCCGGCATGGCAGGCCGCTCCGAAGCCGCGCCGGGGCTCGCGCACCACGGTCGCGCCGCGGGCCGCGGCGATCCCGGCGGAACCGTCCGACGAGCCGTTGTCGACGACGATCGCGCGCCACCCTGCCGGGATTCGCGCCAGAACCCACGGCAGCGCGGTGGCTTCGTCCAGGCAGGGCAGGACGACGTCCACTGAGGCGGGGCTCGGCTCGGTCATCTGTTCACCCTAGGAGCCGTCGGTCGTTTCCTCCCTTTCTGTCCTGCGCTCGGGTGACGGCGCCCTGCCCCGGATCACGGGGGCCGTCGCGCGCGAACTCCGTGATTCCCTCCTCGAAGCCGACCGTTGCCCGCCACCCCAGCTCCTCCGTCAGCCGGTGCGAGGAGGCGGTGATGTGCCGTACGTCGCCCAACCGGTACTCGCCGGTGACCACCGGTTCGGGTCCGCCGTGCACGCGGGCCAGCGCGCACGCCATCTCCCCGACCGTGCGCGGCCGGCCGCTGCCGGTGTTGAAGACGGCCAGCGTCCCGGGCTCCCGCCCGGTCAGCCCCTCCAGGGCGGTCGCCCCCGCGGCGGCCACGTCCCGCACATGGACGAAGTCCCTCCGCTGCCCGCCGTCCTCGAACACCCGCGGCGGCTCCCCCCTCGCCAGCGCCGACCGGAAGAACGAGGCCACACCCGCGTACGGGGTGTCCCGGGGCATCCCTGGCCCGTACACGTTGTGGTAGCGCAACGAGATCGCCCGTCCCCCGGTGGCCCGGGCCCAGGCAGCGCTCAGATGCTCCTGCGCGAGCTTGGTCGTGGCGTACACATTGCGTGGATCGGTCGGCGCGTCCTCGTCGACCAGGCCGGGGACCAGCTCCGCACCGCACCGCGGGCAGCGGGGTTCGAAACGGCCCGCGTCCAGGTCCACCCGCGTACGGGGGCCCGGCCGCACCGCTCCGTGCCGCGGGCACTCGTAACGTCCCTCCCCGTACACGACCATCGACCCGGCGAGCACGAGATCGCCCACCCCCGCCTCGGCCATCGCCGTCAGCAGCACCGCCGTCCCCAGGTCGTTGCAGGCGACGTACTCGGGGGCGTCCGCGAACCCGTTCCCCAGCCCCACCATGGCCGCCTGATGACTCACCGAGTCCACTCCGCGCAGCACCCCGGCCAGCGCGTCCCGGTCCCGTACATCCACCCGCACCAGCTCCGTGCCGCCCACGGGCGCCGCGCCGTGGGCCGACGGCAGAAGAGCGTCCAGGACCACCGTCTCGTGACCACGGGCGGTCAGTGCCGCGACGATATGCGAGCCGATGAAGCCCGCGCCCCCGGTGACCAGTACACGCATGCGCAGGACTCTAGGGCGCGGCCGACCGGAAGGTCACGAACCGGCGCCGTCCTGTTCGGCGCCCCGCCCGGCGAACCGGGCACGATGCCGGCCCCGGCGGGCCGCGTGCCGCGAACCCGCGCCGCGCCGCAGCCGATGCCGCCGGGACGCGCTCTCCACCCGCCCGGCCGGCACCGGGGTTGCCCCGTCCGGGGGAACAGTGCCGCTCCGGCCCATCCGGCCGGGCGTCGGCGACGAACCGTCAGTGCGGGGCTCGGCAGGCCCGTACGGTGTGCGCGCTCGGCCGCATCGTTGGAAGCGAGAAGGAGTGACGTTCATGAAGCGTTTCCTGAGGACGGCCGCGCTGGCTATGGCGCTGAGCGGTGCGATGGCGGCCGGCGGGGCGTCAGCCGCTTCGGCCGACGCCGGCGCCCAGGGCTTCGCCGTGGGATCGCCAGGGGTGGCTTCGGGCAACCTGATCCAGATTCCCGTGCACATCCCGGTCAACGCCTGCGGCAACACCGTCAGCGTCATCGGGCTGCTCAACCCCGCGTTCGGGAACACCTGCGTCAACCACTGACGGGTACACCGGGTCCCCGGCTCCGCGCTGACATCGGGGAAGCGCGGGCCGGCTGACCTCTCCGCATGGCAGAAGGAGCGCACGTGCTCCTTCTCCGGAGATCCTGCGGAGGGGTCCACGGCGGGTGGCGGATGTCGGCAGCCGCCACCCGCACCGTGTTCTCCACGACCGAGGGGGCGGTGCCGCTGGTCCGGCCCATGCCCCGAACGAGGGACTCGGCAGTCTTCCATCCACCCGCCTCCTTATTGCACAACGCTTGCAACAGAAGGGTTTCGCCCCGTTCGGCTCAACCGGTCCGCGTCGTGTCGCACGCAGTTTCCCGGCACGTTTCAGCAGCGGCGCGACCCACCTCACCAGTGGTTTCCAGGAAATCGCGACGGCAAGAGAGGCACACCGGGCCACCGGGGCGCCCGCTGGAACCCGGCACGGCGTGCTTGTCTGCCGCTTGCGCAGAGATGCGTGGTGTGTCCCGGACCGGTGACCCCGTTGCTCCACCCGCCGTCCGGGACAAGTGCGAGTCGTTTCTCGCCGCGGTGCCGACCGCCATCCCCCACCGATCTTCCTCGCGGTATGCCCCCGTGGCCGCCGCCTGGATCTCGCACACCGGAGACTCAGACGTGAAGGCAATCCCCGCCGGGCCCCGCTCCCGGCGCGTACTGGACCATTCCCTGATGGTGCTCGGCGCCGGAGCCCTGGCCACCGCACTCGGCGCGCTGACCCTCGCCCCCGTGACGGCGACCGCCTCCAGCCACCGTGAGGCGCCGCTGATCGCGGGCGACCCCCGGGCCGACAACACCGACGTGTACGCGTTCACCAGCCCCGACAAGTCCGACACGGTCACCCTGCTCGCGAACTGGCTCCCGTTCGAGGAGCCCAACGGAGGCCCGAACTTCTACGCCTTCGCCGAGGACGCCCGCTACCACATCAAGATCGACAACACCGGCGACGGAGTAGCCGATGTCACCTACACCTGGCGGTTCCGCAACAAGATCCGCGACGCGGCCGACCAGTTCCTCTACAACACCGGCCCCGTCACCTCGCTGACCGACCCGGACCTGAACTTCCGGCAGGTCTACGACCTGGTACGCACCAGCAAGGGCAGGAGCACGGTCCTGCTCGCCGGCGCGACCGCGGCGCCGTCCAGGACCGGCAACGCGTCCATGCCCGACTACGGCGCCCTGCGCTCGCAGGCGGTACGCGGCCTGCCCGGCGGCGGAAAGGCGTTCGCCGGACAGTCGGACGACCCGTTCTTCGCCGATCTTCGGGTCTTCGACCTCCTGTACGGCGGGGACCTCAGCGAACGCGGACAGGACACGCTGGCGGGCTACAACGTCAACTCGGTCGCCCTGCAGATCCCCAAGAAGGACCTCGCACTGGCCGGGAACACCACCCGCAACCCGGTGGTCGGCGTCTGGTCCACCACCGACCGCAAGGGGGTGGCCCTCACCGACTCCCGGGCCGCGAAGTGGCAGCAGGTGTCCCGTCTGGGCAACCCGCTGGTCAACGAAGTCGTCGTCCCGCTCAAGTACAAGGACGCCTTCAACACCCTCAACCCCTCGCAGGACCGCACGGTGCAGCCGGTGGTGGACAAGGTCCTGGACCCGATCCTGCCCGAGCTCATCCAGCGGGTCTACGGAGTACCGGCCCCGGCCACCCCCCGCAACGACCTCGCCGAGATCTACCTGACAGGCATCTGCAAGGCGTGCGGACCGATCAAGGCCGACCTCAACTCGCAGCGCCTCAACAAGGACGCCGTCCTCAAGAAGATCGTCCCGGCCGAGGAGCTGCGCCTCAACATGAACGTGCCGCCCACGGCCCGGCCGCAGCGTCTGGGAGTGCTCGCCGGTGACCTGGCGGGCTTCCCCAACGGACGGCGCCTGACGGACGACGCCATCGACATCTCCCTCCAGGCCGTCGAGGGCGCAGCCCAGACCGGACAGCTCGTCCCCGCCCTGGCCGACGGCGACAAGGTCGACACCAACGAGGTGCCCTTCGGCGCCTCCTTCCCCTACCTGGCCCTGCCGCACACCAAGTCCGTCAACAGCGGCCCCGGTCCCGGCGTCCGGCAGTCGTCGCTCAGGACACACCAGTCCGCCGCCATCGGTGCCGCCGGTCTCGCGCTGCTCGGCATCGGCGGACTCCGTCTGCGCCGCCGTCGCGGCACGACCGGCTGAACCATCACCGGACCGGACCGGGCCGCGTCCGCCCGCGCATGCCGGTTGCCGGCCCGGTCCCCCAAGGGACCGGACCGGCAACCGGCATCACCGATATGGGGAGAGACCTCCTATGTGTCAAGACACCCCCGCGCTCACCCGCAGATGGCTGGGCAGCACCGCTGCGGCCCTGCTCCTGGGCGCCGTGATGTTCACCGTCGGAGCAATCGGCCTCGCTCCGGAGGGGAACACCAGCGCCCGCCGAGCCGGGGGGACATCCGAACACCCCGCACCGGACAGGGGCGTCGATGCGCTACGGGCACGGGTGGACCGGCTGCCACGGGACGCGGGGGCCTGGGCCGCCCTGGGCATCGCCCACCTCGAACAGGCCCGCGTCACCGCCGATCCGGCCGCTCATGACAGGGCCGAGAGTGCCCTGCGCCGGTCACTTACCGTTCAGCCGGACGGCAACACCGCCGCCGAAACGGGACTCGGAGCCCTCGCCGCGGCCCGCCACGACTTCCCCACCGCTCTCACCTGGGCGCGAAAGGCGACCACCGGCGACCCGTACAACCCGGCGGCCCACGGAGTCCTCGCCGACGCCCGCACCCAGCTCGGCCAGTACGAGGCCGCGGACCGGGCCGTGCAACGCATGAACGACCTGAACCCGGACAGCTCCGCGCTCGCCCGCGCCTCCTACGCCCTCGAACTGCGCGGCGACACCACCCGGGCCCGCTCACTCATGCGGCGCGCGCTCACCGCCGCCGCCACCCCAGGCGAACGCTCCTTCGCCCGCGGCACCCTGTCCGCGCTCGCCCTTCAGGAAGGCGACGCCCCCCAAGCACTGGAGCAGGCTCGCGCGGGACTGCGCACCGACCCCGGTGACCCGGCGCTCCTGGAAGCCGAGGCCCGCGCCCACACCGCCCTCGGCCGGACCCGCCAGGCGATCCGCGCCTACGAGGCCGCCCTCGCAGTAGCGCCGCTTCCCCACTACCTCCTGGGCCTGGGCGAACTCCAGCAGTCCCTCGGCCGCCAGGACCGGGCCGAGGAACAGTACGCACTGCTGCGGGCACAGGAGACGATGCGACGATCCGGCGGCGAGCCGGGCAGCGGGCCGGCCGACACCGACGCGATCCTCTTCGAAGCCGATCACGGCCGCCCCGATCAGGCGGTGGCCATGGCCGCCGAAGCCCTGCGCACCCGGCCGTTCATCGCCGTCCACGACGCCCAGGCATGGGCCCTGCACCGTGCCGGCCGCGAGGACGAGGCCCTCGACCACGCCGACCGTGCCCTCGCGCTCGGCACCCGCAGCGCCCTGTTCCACTACCACCGAGCGGTGATCCACCACGCCCTCGGCAACACCGCGGCGGCCCGCCGGGACCTCACCACGGCGCTGGGCACCGAACCGCGCTTCCACCCCCTGCACGCCCCCGTGGCCCGTGCCCTGCTCCGACGAATCGACCACACCCCATGAACCCCGCCTTTCGCCGCGCGTTGATCACAGCGGTCTCGATCCTGATGATCACCGCCGCAGCGCCGCCCCGGGCCGTCGCGCACCCCCTGGGCAACTTCACCGTCAACTACCACACTGGCCTCGCACTGCACCCCGACCGCGTTGACGCAACCGTGATCGTCGACCGCGCCGAGATCGCCACCGTCCAGGAACGGCCCCGTATCGACCTCGACCGCAACGGCACGACCACCCCGGACGAAGTCCGCGTCTATGCCACCGCCACCTGCGGCACGCTCGGCCGGCAACTCCACACAGCGGTGGCCGGCTTCCCCCTGCGCTGGCACCGGCGGTCGTCGCACCTCGTGTGGGAACGCGGCGAAGCCGGACTGATGACCAGTCGGCTCACCTGCGCCTACCGCGCACCCGCGGGCCTCGCCCGGCCCGCCGCGATCGACATCCGCACCACCTACGACACCCGGCGCGTCGGCTGGCGCGAGATGACCGTCAGCGGCCAGGACGTACGCGTCACGGGGACCCGCCTGCCCGCTGCCTCGCCCACCGGAGAACTGCGCCGCTACCCCCGGGACCAGCTCGCCACACCGCTCGACCAGCACACTGCGCACCTGCGCACCGCACCCGGCGAGAACAGCTCTCCCGGGCGGCAGAGCACCGCCCTCGCCGGTACCGGCTGGATCGCCACGGTCCTCGACCGGATCGCCGCGCGCTTCGACTCGCTCGTGGGCGCCCGTGAACTCACCGTCCCGGTCGGCGCGCTCGCCCTGCTTCTGGCCCTCGTACTCGGGGCTTCCCACGCCGTTCTGCCCGGCCACGGAAAAACCATCATGGCCGCCTACCTCGCGGGCCGCCGAGGCACCCGGCGTGACGCGGTCACCATCGGCGCCACGGTCACACTCACCCACACAGGCGGGGTCCTCGCCCTCGGGCTCGCCCTGCCCGCCGTCACCCACCTCGCGGGCGAAGCCGTCCTCCGCTGGCTCGGCGCCACAAGCGGCCTCATCGTCACCGGCATCGGCATCGGGCTTCTCGTCACGGCCCTGCGCGGACAACCCCCTCACGACCATCACCACGGCCACCACAACGACGACAGGGTCCACGCCCACGGGCATCACCACCCGCACAGCCACAGCCACAGCCACAGCCACAGCCACAGCCACAGCCACAGCCACCATGGGCACGAGGACCTCAGCCACGACAGCCCTCGACGCAGCCTCGGAGGACTGTTGCCGACCCGGCGCGGCCCCGACCCCACTCCCCTACAGGGCCGAACGGGCGTCGCGATCATGACCCGACCGGACCCTACCCGCCCCGTCGCGCCCACCACACCTCGCCGCCGCACTCCCAAGGGCGGCCTCATCGGCATGGGCATCGCCGGCGGACTCGTTCCCAGCCCCTCCGCCCTCGTGGTCCTCCTCGGCGCCGTCGCCCTGGGCCGAACCGCCTTCGGCGTGCTCCTCGTCCTCGCCTACGGACTCGGCATGGCCGCCACCCTCACCCTCGCCGGCCTGTTCCTGATCCGCCTCCGCGACCGTCTTGAGGCACACATCCGCTCTCCGTCCGGCAAGCGCTCCCCCACCCTGGAGAATCTCGCCCGGATCGGGCCGTCGGCCACCTCGCTCCTCGTGGTCCTTGTCGGCCTCGGTCTCACCGCACGGGCCGCCACCGGAACCGGCTGAGGGTTGTCCCGTACGCGCAGGTCACGAGTGGGCTGAACTTGCTGTGGCCGGTGCGATCACGGCGTCGGAGCCGTCCTGGCCGGCACCGTTCACCGGGTGGAGCCTGCGGCGGTCCGGCGAGCTCGGCTTGCGCTCCAGCCGTGCAAGCGGTTCCGCAGGGACCGTGCTGATCGTGGACGTAACCCTGGTCACCCTGCGGGTGGGCTGCCCGGCGAACAGGTACGGGTGGTCCCGCTCAGCGGGAGTCAGCCGCAGCACGCGGGCGACAGCGCCCAGGACTCCTGCCGACACGGTGACGGCCCATCCCTGCTCCAGCCAGGTGTACCAGGACACCTGCACCCCGGCGGGGCTCTGCTGGAAGCCGGAGATGTCCATGCGCAACTGGTGGGCGGTACCCACGGAGGCCGTTCCGTCATCACTGTGCTGCTTGCGAGCGATACGCAGGCTTCTCCGCACCACGCGGGCACTGGGCGTGCGTCCACGCGGCTCGCGATACAGGCGCAGGACCTCAGAACGGTGGACCGTCACGCATCCCGATCGAAACAGACCTGGAACATGCGGCGTAGACGCCACGCACCGCCCTGCTGGAAAGCCTGTTGCACAGCTTCGTCGCCAATTCGTGGGACGCGGGGCCCGGCGGTCGTACGCCACCATCACCACTTCCAGCCGACCGGATCTCGGCGAGAACGCGTGAACATACCTCGACCCCGTATCCCACGCCGCGCACGGCGGACGACAGCCCTGGCGACACGGCGCGGGAACTCCGGGAGTGCACCCGCGACCGCCGCTGTCGCGGAAGTCCGCGGCGCCCTCCCCCGCAAGCCCAGGAGCTGACTGCCCACCTGCATCTCGGAACTCCGCCCGGCCTGGCCCGAACTGCCGTACACCCCTGAGCTGCCGCGGCGAGCGCGGATCATCGGTTTCATAGGAGTCAGCCCGGGATCTCCCGGTGCGCGCAGCCGAGGTCCCCCTATGCCGCGTCAGGCGAGGGCGATCGTGGACTGCACGTACAGGAGGTAGGACGCAGCTCTCCGTGGCCGCCGACGACGTGGCGATCCTTCACGCGGAACTTGACGGCAAGGGGCTCCAGTCGAACGGACCCCTGATGGAAGCGCCGTGGGGATCGTTCTTCTCGATCAACGACCCTGACGGGAACCACCTGCTGATCGTCAAGGAGCCCAAGGACAGCTGATCGCGGTAGCCACGGGGCGGTGCCCGGCCGGTGAGTTCCGGCCGGGCACCGCCCCGTGGCTACCGCGGCCGGGTCCGTTCAACCGTCGGCTGGCGCTGTCACGGGGCCCAGCGCTCGCCGCTCATCTCCTGCTCTCCGTCCCCACCGGCGGCAAGGGACCTCGACTGGGCAGCCGTCCAGCTGTAGACGGAGCGGGCCATGAAGGAACCCGACGACTCCTCCAGTGCGGTGAAGACCCGGGCGCGAGCCGCGTGTATCTCGGCGTAGCCCGGGTCGGTCACGGACGCACACATCGCTGCCAACTCCGCCAGGTGCCCCGCCAGCCGGTGCTCACCCCGGTCGGCGAGGGCGCTCGCCCTACGCGCCAGGACAAGGGCCCCACCCGCCAACTCCGCTATTTCACAGGCCAGTTCGGCATTTGCGGCTGGACGCAGCGCGGATGGGTCACCGTCGTACCAGCCCCCGTAGTAGCGCCACAGATTGCGGACGATGAACTCCGGCTCATCATAGGTCGGACGCAGATAGGGCTTGCTCAGCAAGTCCTGGTCCGGCGTCACCCCGCGCAGCACCTCGTCCAGGGAGGCGCCCTGGTTCATCAGGGCAAGCACCTGGTCGTGCAGCTTTTCCAAGAACATGGCGGAGGCCACAAGGGTCTCCTCGATCCGGTCGCTGCCCACGATCGGCACACCGTGCCCGGGCAGTAGCAGTTCCGCCCCTAGGTTCGCCATCCAGCGCAGCGCTTGGGCCCACTCGGCAACATAGCGCTGGACTTTCTGCGGGTTGCCTGTGTTCGGCGCGTTCCACGCGTAGAAGTCACCGCAGCACAGGATGCGGGAGTCGGGGAGCCAGGCACTCGTGGCGTCGTCCGTCTCGCCCCTGCCATGCCTGAGGTGCACCTCCACCTCGCCGACCCGCAGGTCCTCCCGGTCGGTGTAGGTCTGGTCGGGACGCCGGAACACCGTGGGCCACGTCATCTTCGGTACGCGGAATTGCCGACGGTTGATCACGCTGTTGTAGCCGGCGGTCAGCACATAGCGGTCGAATCGCCGCTGCACGGCGTCGTGTGCGATCACCCGGGGAGCCGTGTTGCAGGTCCTGGCCCCCTCTTCGTCGAACGGGGTTGTGCCCAGGACGTGATCGACGTGGCCGTGCGAGTAGATGATGCTGTGCACGGGGTCCTTCGTCAATGCCCGGACCGCGGTGTGAAGGTCCCGCGCGGTATGAGGGATCGTCCGGCACCGGGACACCGAGGAATTCACAGAGGGGGTCCCACCCCTGTCCGACTTGATATTCCAGCAGCCGACCCGGCGCTATCTCCACTCGTACCCGCTCGGTGTGCTCCTGGAAGACCGACACTGCCGCGTGCTGATCGTCGATGGGCCGGTTGCCGAAATGCCGCCGGAAGATGACGTCGAATACCTGCCGGAAATTCCGCAGACGCTTGTCTGCAGCCAGCAGCGGAATACGCATGAGAGGGAGGAGGACACGCCACACCAGTTCCCGGCGATACGGGCCAGTCCACCGTTGCGCGGTTGCCGTCGAAGACACGGCCTTAGGGCGTGCAGATCTTTAACTCGTAGCTTTCCGTTGGGTGGTTCGTTGGTCTGGCATGAGAGAGTTGGATAGGCAACGGGCCGTGCTGGCTGCCAAGTTCGCGGCGGTTCTGCCGCACCTCGATGAGCGGCAGCGTCGTCTGTTGTTAGGGGCGGAGGCCCAGTCTCTCGGCCACGGCGGGATCACAGCGGTCGCCCGTGCCGCCGGTGTCCGTGAGGCCACGGTGTCTGCCGGAGTACGGGAACTCGACTCCGGAGAGGCGCCGTTGAGACGCATCCGTCGGCCCGGCGCTGGTCGCAAACGCGTCGTCGACCGGAACCCGGCCGTTCAGGAGGCGCTTCTTAGGGCGTGCAGATCTTTAACTTGCTGTCTTGATCTTGTCCTTGGCGGGATCAGGGGCGAGGAACGTTGTGACGTCGGCTGTGGTGCGGAAGCGTGCCGTGGAGGCAGCGATACGGTGGCCGTGTGCTTCAAGGAGTGGGCGAACCTCCTTACTTGCTCGGCAGATGGTCACGGCGGAGACGCCGAAGAGTTGACCCAAGAGGTCCATGTTGCCGAGTTTGCGCAGGTGGAGCACGGTAGACAGGATCCGCTCGGCTGGGGTGAGCTTGGCCTTGGCACCGGTGCCCGGTGCGACCAGGCGCTCGTGACCACGACGTGCGTGGAGTACTTCCTCGCGTTGCGTCTCCAGCGCGGGCGTCAGGGTCTCGATGAGTTGGTTGAGCTGTTGGCGGGTCATGCCGGTCAGTTCTGGCGCTCGCAGTGAACTCTGGGTGAGGTGATCCAGCCCGTTCGAGGGGTCCCGGGCCGAGGTGTTGTTGATCGCCGTCGTGTCCCGTGAGTGCTGGGGGTGGAGGGTGTAGTTCCAGTCGCCGTGGAAGCGGTGCCGGGTGATCGGCAGGGCGGCGATCTCGTCGTCGCTGACCTGAACGCCGGTGGGGTATGGGTTGGTGTCGAGTTCGGCGTGCACGGTCAGGCCGGTTTTGGTGGTGGTTGCCGCGATGCTCTCGACGATGACTTCGTGGCTGGTCAGGGGCCTTCCCCGCCAGTTCATGGTGATGTGGGAGAACAGCCGGCGCTCGATCCGGTTCCACTTCGAAGTGCCGGGAGGCAGGTGGCAGAAGGTTACCGTCAGGCCGGCCTCTGCGGCGAACCGGGCGAGTTCGGTCTTCCAGGTGCGGGTGCGACAGCCGTTGGAGCCGCCCGCATCGGCGGTGATCAGCAGCCGGCCGGCACTCGGTTAGGTGGCCCGCCCGCCTCCGTTCCACCAGCGGCGGATCGATTCGACGGCGAAGGCGGCGGTGTCGTGGTCGGTGCCCACGTTGACCCAGCCGGTGTTCGCGGCGACGTCGTAGATGCTGTAGGGCACCGCCTTGCCCAGCTCGCGGTCGGGGAAGTCGTGGGTGTCGACTCGCACCGGCTCGCCTACCGGTTCCCATTCACGGCCGTTGTTCTTGAACGGGCCGACCAGTTCCTTCTTCTTCGTGTCCACACTGATCACGGGAGTCCCGCAGCCCTGGTGGTCGCGGGCCTGCTCGTTGAGGTAGTGGAACTGTTCGTCCCGGTCGGGGTGCTGCTTGCCTTCGAGCGTCTTGGCGTTGCTCTGCAGGCTGAAGCCCTCCTCGCGCAGGAGATCGCCCACCGTGTCCGCGGAGATCCTGTGGCCCCGCTGGGTCAGCAGCTCGGCGAGCTTGCGGGTGGACTTGGTGGTCCAACGCAGCGGCGACATGGGATCCCCGCGAACATCGGGCTCGACCAGTGTAAGAAGCGCCTCCCGAACGGCCGGGTTCCGGTCGACGACGCGTTTGCGACCAGCGCCGGGCCGACGGATGCGTCTCAACGGCGCCTCTCCGGAGTCGAGTTCCCGTACTCCGGCAGACACCGTGGCCTCACGGACACCGGCGGCACGGGCGACCGCTGTGATCCCGCCGTGGCCGAGAGACTGGGCCTCCGCCCCTAACAACAGACGACGCTGCCGCTCATCGAGGTGCGGCAGAACCGCCGCGAACTTGGCAGCCAGCACGGCCCGTTGCCTATCCAACTCTCTCATGCCAGACCAACGAACCACCCAACGGAAAGCTACGAGTTAAAGATCTGCACGCCCTAAGTCGCCCTCGGCGCAGGACCGCTACCGTTGCCCCATGGAGTTCTCCGAGGCGCTGCGCGCGATGAAGTTGGGTGCCTGCATCACCCGGACGAGTTGGATAGAGCCAGGCAAGTACGTCTACTGGCTACCGGCTGCGACCGTCCGGACGCCGGACGGACTCATCCGGGACTTCGTCGGGCACGCCGTGTTCGTGCGGCCCCATAAAGGAGACAGTGGAGTCGCCGAGCCGTGGCTGCCCAGCTTCGATGCGCTGGCCGGAGATGACTGGGCCGTGGTGGATGTCAAGCTTTCCTAAGCAGACCACAGCATCAGGCCGCGCCGACGAGCGTGGCGTGTTTGCGAAGTCCGGGCAGCGACGGACTGGTCGCGAGCATCCCTGAAACCATGCGGCGCAGAGAACTCCGCCGGGCATCCTGTGGCGCTTCGGCTTCGTGCTCCCGCAGCAGGGCCAGAGCCCGCGGGAGGTCGCCCAGGTCCTGGGCGAGTTTGGCGCTGTCGTGCCGGTAACGGGCGCGCCGCTCGGCGGTCGGCATTGCTCGAACTGCGACCTGACTCGCATGGTGCAGTGCCGACCGTGTGTCGCCGAGGAGGTGGTGGATGCACAGGGCATAGCGGTGTAGTTGGTCGGGGGTGAGGGGACCCGCGTGGTCGGGCCAGTGGGTGGTGATTGGCCCTCGTTCGGCGAGTTCGTTCGCTTGTGCCCAGAGGTTCAAGGCGTCTGTGGTCTGTCCGGCCTGGGCGGCCCCGTAGGCCGATTCGAGCGCGATGTGGGCGATGACAGGCCGGGCAGTTGGCTCGCTGACGAGGTCGTTCAAGGCGTTGTCCGCGACCTGGCGTGCCTGGGTGTGGTGACCCCGCTGGCGCAGGACGACGGTCTGGGCCCTGGCGGCCATCGCGGCGGCGAGAGGGTCCTGTGAGAGGCGGGCTGCCTGCACAGCGCGGTCTGCCGTGATCATGGCGAGGTCTCCGCGCTCTTTGACGGCCACGGCGGTGGCCAGCACGTAGGCGCGGGTAAGGAGCGCGGCAGCTCCGCGCCCACCGTGGTCATGGGCGTTGCGGTCTGCGGCCGCGACCGCAGTGGGAATTGCGTCGGCGGCTTCGGCGTAATGGGCGTCAGCGTAGTACCCCACGACAGTGGCCAAGGCAGTACGGATCTGCGGGGCAGTCAGGGGGCGCCCTGGGTGGGGTTGCCGAAGAAGGACTGCGTCCCAGGGCACTGGAGCCGCAGTCGGGGATGGGGCTCCTGGAAGAACCGAGGCCAGTCCGATTGCGCCGGTTGCTGTTATCAGATCGCGCCTGAGCATGTCGACCTCACTGGTGTCACCGTCGTCCCCGGTGCTCAGGCCGAGCAGGGGCACGTTGAGTTTCAGAGCCTTTGCCAAGGCCCGCCGCTCCGCTGCGTCGGGTACGTGCTGGCCGCGCTCAATACGGGAGATGCCACTCTGGGCGATGGCACACAACTCACCGAGCTGTTGCTGTGTCAGGTTCGCCATGGTCCGGGCCGCTCTGACGACCGCACCAACGGACCCACTGCTGCTGAGCGTCATACTCCGACGGTACTGCGACGAGCCATCAGGAAGAGCGTGCATTCCTGCATACGGTACCCAGATCCTGCATACGGTACCCAGAAGCGGATTTGGGTGAGGTTCCCAAGCCGATCGCGGACCAGGATGAACCCACGCAGCCAATGACCAACAGCGATGCGTCCCGGGGCAGTTGCCGCCCCGGTCTACCGGTGCCGCAGGAGCCGCCTCGGACATCGGAGTGCACCTCTCAAGTACGCACCCCTTTCCCCCGGAGTATTTCATGTCTGCTCTGCTGTGCACGACCCGGCTCATCCTCACACGCTGGTCCGCCGATAAAGCCAACGGCAAGGCGTGCGATCTTCGTGCAGCGGCATACAGAAGGCAGTATGCCGACGCACAACTGGGCACGTGGTCGGCCTCTCACCCGCCCGGCACGCCCACGATCGGAAGCCTCCGGTGACCTCGACGCTGCCTGAACGGCTTCTCGCTCAGCAGATGCAGCCGCTGCCGCCCTCGGGTAGACGGCCAGCCGCTCACCTGGCACAGATGATCGCCGACCTGGACCGCGCAGCCGGGTGGCTGAGCGTGGACCTCGGTATCGCGTTCGATGTCGTGGTCTCCGGGCCTGTGGGTACCGAGGCGCTGCACATCATGGACGCCGAGCAGGGTGGTCAGTGCGGACCGGTGGTGTCAGATCCCGATACGGGCTGGTGGTACTGGCTTGTCCCACCAGGCACCGCCGATCGGTGGTGTCACGAGTTCGGAGTTGGTGTGGGGGCCCGGCACCGGATGCCGCTGCCTCCGCGAGACCTTGTCCGGCCGCCCGGCCCGTACTGGGCAAGACCCCTGGGCGATGACCGTCTTGTCCCGCCGTCCGCGCTACGCCGCATGCTCCATCAGCTCCAGCCGGTGCCGTCGCCGCACCGCGCGCTCGCCGCGCATCTGGACCCCGACAGGCGCGCGGCAGCCGCCGGGAGGGCCCGGCCGTATGCGCCCGCCGCCATCAACCCGTACAGCGAGGGCTACCACCGGTGAACGACCATCTCGACCAGCAACTCGACCGGGACCGGACCGCGCTCGCCGGGCGACTGGCCGTCCCCGAGCTTCTGGACGGAGCCTTCGCCCTGGTCCTGAATGAGGGGCAGTGCCCGGGGTGGGCGGGCTTGTTCGTGCCGGTCGGCGGACTGCGCGTCTGCGGCTATCTATGGGTGCCCGGACAGCTGGTGCTCGACGTGCTGGATTCCCTCCAGCGTCTGGCCCCCGGCGAGTTCCCGAACATTCGCAGGCATCAGCCGTTCCGCACGGGAGGGGAGCCCTTCGCCCGGATCGAGTGGGGCGCCGAGCCTCCCTGCGAGGCGGCGGCAGCGGGCTTCATGCTCGGCTATCACCCCGACGGTGTGCGGATGTTCGCGGCTGAGCGCCCGTACGGGGTCGCGGCACCAGCGACGGAGAGCCGGTCATGAGCCGGACGGAGACCGTACGGCTGTCGCCGGAGGACTGGGACGAGCAGCACAGCCGGGCCGCCGCCTGTCCTGTGAACCCTGGTGAGCTGGAACTCTTCCGGGAGCTGACCGGGTTCCGGGCCGGGGACAGGGTGGCAGATCTGGGCTGCGGCACGGGTGAGTGGACGCATGTCCTCGCTGACGCGGGCGCCGAGGTGACCGGGTTCGACTTCTCGCCGTACGCGCTGGTCATGGCCCACCGTGACCGGTCCGGCCGCTACGCCGAATGGGACATCGAAGCGGCCCCGTTGCCCCGCGACCTGCGTCCGGGGTCAATGGATATCGTCACGTTCCGGGACTCCCTCCAGTGGCTGCCTGTCTACCGGCTGCTGCATGACGTGCACCGCGTACTGCGGCCCGGCGGCGCCCTCCACATCCAGGACAACCCGCGCACGAACCCTCCGTCCGCACAGGGTCCCGACGAAACCCGCGATGTGCGGTTCGGACAGCGCCTCGCCGCCACGGACGTGACCGCCGTGCGGACCCTCCAGGGCTGGCGGACCCCGCGCCTGGTGCGAACCGGGGATGCCGTCACCCTTGTTCTGCATCGCGACTGACCCTCCTTCCCCGAGCCGGCCCGCCTCCGTCCTCCCGCCAACCGGAGGCGGGCCACGCCGGGGTGCCGGGCGCCATCACCCGCCCAGCACTCCGAAGGGCGGTACGGAAAGCCCCACGGGCACAGGCCATCGCCTGCGCCGGCTTCCCGTACCGCCGCCACTCCCGTAACGGCCCGGATCACCGCCGTCACCCGGTCCGGTACTTCCCGCCCGGGGCGCCGACGGACCGACCCTGCCGCACCCCAAGCCCTGACCACGACTTGAGAGGACCATCCATGGATGCGCCGCCCGATCGCGCTGACGAGGTCCGCCCGCCACCTCGCGGACTACTGGACGACGGGCAACGAGCGGTGGTGAGAGGTCTCGCCGACGGCCTGACCCTGGAGGCCGTCGCCCAGCACCTCGGCCTCGGGATCTACGCCGTGCAGAGCCGCTTCGAGAAGGCCAGGCGCGCCCTGGGCTGCTGTCCGCACGGCACCGGCGAGGCAGTCGCCGCCGCCTACGCGCGAGGCGAGCTCCCACTGCCCACCCGCAACACCCGGCCCTTCGAGCTGTCGCTCGCCGAGCACACGGTGATCCGGCCCATGGCTGAGGGCCGGCCCGTACAGGAGATCGCCGCGCGGACCCACCAGCCCCTCGCGGTCGCGCGGCGTCGAGTGCGGGCCCTCTGGGAGCGGATGGGAGCCACGAACAGGGCGCACGCCGTGACCCAGGCCTACGCCCTGCGCCTCGTCCCCTCCGATCTGATGCCCCGGCAGCACCCCTCTCGGCCCGCCCGCCGCCGTTAGACGCGGGCGCGCCCCGACTCCGGGAGCCGGTTCCCCCGGCTCCCGGCACCGGGGTGGTCCCTGCGGCCGTGCCGTCACTTCCCCCTGACGTCGCGGCCGGGCGGGGCAGCCCGGGGCGCACCCCGGCCTGGGTGTGCCCCGGGCCCCATCCACCCACCCTCCCTCCCGCCAGACCTGGAGACACCCGTGCCCGCAGCCGGCCCCATCAGTGCCAAGATCCCTTCCTCCCCCTACGTCCGGTACCGGGTGGAAGGCCGGGAGCCGCATCACGACCCGACGGCCCCTGCCCTCAGCAGCAGGGAGATCGTGGCCTTCCACCTCGCCCGGCTCGGCCTCGGGGTCACGGAGGTACACGGAAGCACGGGGCTGCGTCAGGTCGTCCCTGACGGTTCCGGCGTCTGCCGGGCGCACACCCTGGAAGAAGAGGCCTGGCCGCGCGGGGCCGAGCTGTGCGCGCTGGTCATCTGGACCCCGGACAGCCGCTACCAGCACAACTCGTGGGACCGGCACCAGCCGGTCACCGTGCCGGACGGGGCCGACGAGCACTGGCGTGAGCGCATCACCATGACGATCGCGGCGTTGGAGTCCCTCGGCTTCGTCGCACAGGAGACGGGCCCGCCGCGGCGACCGGGCTACCACCCGGGCGCCGAACTCCTCGTGTACCGCATGCCACCCGGCATGCCCGCCCCCCGGCAGCCCGCCGACGCCTTCGCCGGGTGGCCCCCGCAGACTCCCAACCTCCAGGTCGCCTACCGGTATCCGGCCCCCGCCGAGCGGATCAGCGCCCTCCTCGACGATGCCGGCTTTCGCCCGCAGCAGCCCATCACGCCGACGGGCCACGGCCGGTGCGTCACCCGCAGTATCACCATGACCGTGTGGCCTCCCGGCTCCGCCGCATGCGCACTGGTCATCTGGGAACCGGACCCGCTCTTCCGGCCCACCGGGGACGGGCAGCTCCCGGACCGCACCGCGGAGCACTGGGAGACAGGCACGGCCCGCATCGAGGAACTCCTCGCGTCGCACGGCTACATCCTGACCCGCCGAGAGCGCCCCATATCACCCACGACCGACCACCAGGTCGCCTACCTCGCCCACCTCCCGGCGCAGCAGTCCGACGCCGTCTCCCCCGCCGGGGGCCCGCGATGACCGCCGCACCTCTCGCCAGCCGGACGCTGCCGCCCCCCGTCGTGGACCTGCTCCGCCTCACCGCACGCGGCATCCACCTCAGCACCGCCGTCCGCATCCTCGGCCAGCACCCCGAGCAGGCCCGGCTCAGGCTGGAGCGTGCCGCGCGGGCCTGCGGTGTCACCGGCAACGCCGCGCTCGCCTACGTCGCCTGCGAAGCCGGACTCCTGCCGGAGCCCAATCCCCGCCAGCCCCCGAAGCATCTGCGCCTGACAGAGCGCGAGCGTGACGTGCTGCCGCACCTGGCCGCCGGAGTCACGTCCGAGGACATCGCCCTGCGCCTGAACTGTCCCCCGGCGGAGGTCCGTCACACCCGCTGCGGACTGTGCAGCGCGTTCATGGCCGCCAACAGCACGCACTTCGTGACCGTGGCCCGCGCTACCGGCCTGCCCCGCACCCCCTACCGGCAGGAGTCGGCCCCATGAGCCCCGCACTGCGCCTCGTACGAGGCGGGAACCGGAACCGAGGAACAAGCCCCCTCCCGCCACAGCCCGCCACGGCCGGGCCGAGCACGACGCTGACGCTGCGAGCGGACCGCGACCACTTCTCGAGCACGGCTGCACGACGTCCACCTGCTCCACGCCGCCTTCCCCCTCACCGTCGGACACGCCAGGGAGGGCTACCGGCACATCCGGCTCGCCGTACCTGTCGGAGGGCACCGCCGGGCCGGCGCCCTCCGGATCCATCCCGCTCCCGACCACGACGTCATCGACATCCTGGACCAGCTCGGCGCGAGGGTCGGATTCCCCCGCCCCCGGCTGCGCCGGCCCAGCCAGACAGGAATCGTGTGCGTCGAGTGGGGCGAACCCGTCCCCGACGAACCGTACGCAGCAGCCCACCTGTACGGATACCACCCCGCCGCAGCCGAGACCTACGCCCGCACCCACACCCGGCCCACACCCGAGGGCCTGTGGTGATCCGCCCGAGACCGCACCGCCAGGCCTCCCCCGCACCCCAACATCCCCAGAGGGACGACCCCGTGAGCAGCACCCCACCCGGCCAGCTCCGTCTCCTCCCGAGCACCGGGCCGACGTCTATACCTCCCCCGCAGGTCCACCCTGCGCCGCCGACGACCGAAACGGCTCCCGATGTCAGTTCCGACTTGCTGCGCGCGGACCGGGAGGAGATGACCGGGCGCCTGCGCGGCAGGGACGCCCACTTCGTGCACCACTCCCTCGTCATCGCTGCGGGCCACAACGGAATCCACCCTGCGTGGCGGCTCGCCGTCCCCCTCTACGGCAGCCGCGAAGCCGGAACCCTCCGCGCCGACGAGCCCTACTTCGTCACCGCTCTGATGCGCCTGGTCCACAGGGTCGGCTTCCCCATGGCCGCGATGACCCACCCCGCACTTCGCCCATCCTTATGCGAAAAGACAGGGTCGCCCTCGGCGACCCGTTCAACGCGGCGCTCGCCTTCGGTTGCACCCCGGCCGCGGCTCACGACTTCGCCAAAGCCCACCAGCTCCCGCCCGAAGGGGTGTGACGGGCGGTGCCCCGTAACCACGAACTTCTCCAGCCCGGTACCCACCACGACCGCCCCAGGGAAGCCGAGCGGACGCATCCCCGTGCCGGGTCGATCGAACGGCCCCCATCCGCATTCGCAGGAGTACTTGTGCACGACGACCACAACGGCGACAGCACTGACGCGCTGATTCCCCGCCGTCCTCCACGCCCCGACAGCGCCCCCCACCTCACTCCCCGCCAGTATCAAGTCCTCCAACGTCTGGCCGCGGGCGCGACGATCATGGAGATCACCCAGGAGTTCCACATCACGCTGGGCACGGCGTCCACCCACATCAACGGGGCACGCGACGCACTCGGCATCACCCGTACCCTCCGCTACCAGGGATACGGCCTCCTGGTCCACACCGCCTATACAAAGAACGTCCTGCCAAAGCCCCGGCCCTGCCGCCCCATCGCGCTCACCCCGCAGCAACGCGCGCTCGGGTCCTACGTCGCCCAGGGCCTGACCGCCGCCCAGACCGCCGAGCTGCTGGGCACCATGTCGGCGAGCATGGTCCGCAATCACCTACGCGTCCTCATCGGCACCGTGCAGTCCCGCAACCGCTGGGGAATGGTCACCCGTCTCCACCAACTAGGCGTTCTCGGCGAACAGGACATCACCCACCACCTGAACCCCGAAACGGGGACCGATGGCGTGCCGGTCTCCCGACGAGCCGTCACCAGGAACGACGCCCCGCCACAGGCGCGGCATCTGCTGACCGCCCTCGCCCACGGACTTCCCATGCCCGCAGCCGCTGAGGACGCGGGGCTGTCCGCACTCCACGCACAACAGCACCTCGAGCCCCTGAAGGTCCAGTTCGGCCTCGCCTCCCTTCCGGCTCTGGTCTTCGCCGCCTACCACTGCGGCCTTCTCGACTGGCCGTCCGCCGACACAGCCCTGCCCTTGCTCCCGCAGCCTGAGGCCGGTCTTCTCACGCTGATCACCCTCGGCATGGACGCCGACGACATGGCCGACCAGCTACGCGCCCCCGTCGACGACATCCAGAACACGGCCCGCTCCCTGATACGGACCCTCAACGCCAACTCCCCGGCCACCTCGTCACCCAGGCATGCCGGACCGGACTGATCACACCCCACGCCTACCCCCACGCCCGCACCAGCCTCGACTGGGACTACCACGACCTCCGCAACCGGCTGCACGGCCCCGGCCTCATCCAGCACGGCATCCGCATCACCACCGGCCGAACCGGCGGCCACCAACCCCTGCACCGGCTCGCCGTCCCGTTCGGCGACAACCGGCGGGCGGGCTTCCTGGCCCTGGAGGACTACGCCGTCCACGACGCCCTGCGCCTCCTCGCCGACCCCGTCCGCTTCCCCCACCTCACGCTCCGACGCCGCGAGCCACCCATGCCCCACCCCTACGTCATCACCTGGGGCGCCCCCCTCCCCACCGACCCCGCCGAAGCCGCCTGTCTGCTCGGATACCACCGGACGGGCATCAAGGAATACGTCGCCTACGCGGTTCCGGGCGGCTTGGCATACGCGTCGAGCAACGGTGGAGGAGAGGAAGTGTCCGCCTCAAGTGGATGTTCTCCCGATGTAGGTCCAGATTGAGGCGTTCTGCCGGTCGGCGGAGACTTCCAGAACACGGCAGCCTTCTCCCCCGACAATCTGTCGCTGCAGAAGCCGCCCGCGCCACAGGCCGCAGCGGTGTGCGGCTACGGCGAGGCGCTGGTGCTTTACGCGGTCGGGTAGCCCTTCCCGGCAGACTCGGTCGCGCCGCCGCTCCTGCACGTGCACGGCCTCCTCTTCGCCGTCCTCGACACCTCCAGAGCGCTGCGCTCACCAAGCGGTGCGGCCATGCGTGAGACGACCCTGAGCCGCGAAGTGGGCGCGGCCGCCCGCGCGGAGCTCGCCAACGCCATGACCGGCTCGGATACCGCATACGCAAGACTCCGGGAAAGCCTCAGGAATGTCGCAGCCCAGCAGCGCTGGCGTAGAGGGGAGTACTCGCCTCCCCCGCGCTGCGGGCGGGATGCCCGAGCCCACGCCCTGAACTGTGGCCGGGGTCGGTGAGGTCGCCGTTGCAAAAGGCTGCGTCTCAGTGCGGGTCGCTCCGGGCGGGAGGTCTGGGAGCCCCTGCCCTGACCAACGATGACCGTGGCGGGGTCCCGTGCTGGGCGGTCACGGCGAGCGTCGAATTTCGCGTGGCTGGTCACTCGTTATCGGGACGGAGACACTCGCGCTCTGGTCCCGCGCGCTGTGCCGGTCATGCGGTAGCTCGCAGGAGAACGGTGGCCTGTCGGCGCAGGTGTCCGGCGCCGGTCACGCCGCGCTGCTGGTAGCCGGCGGCTGCGGAGCGGATGGTCTTGATCTCCTGGCGGCCGCGGTGGGAGATGACACCGTCCATGACGTCGAGGGCACGGCCCCACAGGGTGACGGACTCCTCGTAGCGGTGCTGGGCCGCTACCGAGCGTCCCAGGTTGATGAGGGTGAGTCCGTGTCCGCGCTGGTATCTGCCCGGGGCGCGTCCGGCCAGGGCGGTGCGGTAGTGGCGTTCGGCTGCGGGGTGGTCGTTCATCGCGGTGAGTGTCTTGGCGGTGTGCGAGGCGACGGTGGCCGCGACCGGTCCGGATCCTGCGGCGTACGGGGATACGGGGTCCCGGGTGTCGGCGGCGGCGTCTTCGGCGGCGAGCAGTGCGCGGGCGGCTCTGCCGGTCTCGCCCGCGGTGCCGTGGGCGCGGGCGCAGGTGACGAGGAGCAGTGCTTCGGTCTGCCGGTCGACATGTCCGCTGGCGCGGCGTCCTGCTTCCTCCGCCAGTTCGGCGGAGGAGCCGGGCTGGTTGAGGTCAAGGGCCTGGTGGGTGAGGGCTCGCATCATCCAGGCCGCCAGGCCGTGCGGGTCGGCCTCGCAGGCCAGTTGGTAGGCGAGGTGGTAGAACTTCTGGCTCGCGCCGTCGCGGCCGAGGTCGTGGAGTTTCCAGCCGGTGAGGCAGGCCAGTTGGGCGGCGGCGGCGAAGGCGTCCCGGCGCAGGGTCTCCGAGGGGAAGCGGGCGCGGAGCATCGGGTTGACGGTGTCGGTGAGGTAGGCGGTGACGGTGGTGAGGCCGTGGCCGCCGCCGAGGCGGTCATCGACGGTGCGGAAGTGTTCGGTCAGCTGCCGGACGGCGGTGACCTCGCTGGCGCCGACGCGTCCCTGGGTGCGGGCCGCAGCGAGTGTGCGGGCGGCGGCCTCGTGGTCGTAGGCCACGGGGAGTGCGGCGGCCGCCTGGGTGAAGGCGGAGTCGAGGAATTCCCTGCGGCGGAGCAAGACGGCTCTCCCGTATTCGGCGGCGGTGACCAGCGGGTTGGCGGCCATGGTTTCTCCGGTGCCCGCGCAGCGTAATCCGATCTCGGTGAGCGTCACCGTCCGTCGGGCCTTTCGGCTGAGGGCCTCGGCGATGTAGAGAGCGGTCCGGCCGGCCGGTGCCGCGCCGGCGACCCAGGCAGAGATGGTCGACGGTGCGGTGCCCAGCCGCTGCCCAGCCTCCGCGGCGACGGCGCGTATCTCGCAGGCCAGCGCGTGGTAGGTGATGCCGACTTCGTCGATCACGGCCGCCAGGAGCAGGTTCGGTGTCCGGTTTTCGGGCATGTGCGTACCTCCTGTTAGTGATCATGAACAAGTCGAACGGGTCCGACGGGCGGGAACCGTAGCAGCACGGCCCGGGCGGAGGTTCACTCTTCCTACGCCCCCTGGGTCTACCGGAGTTCGGTGGCCCGCGGGCGCTGAACGCGGTGGCCTGTACTTCCTTCGGGCTGTTCGCCGCTCTCCCATCGATGCCAGGAGTCCCCCGTGTCGTTTTCCCCGCGCGCCGGTCGGCCCCGAGAGTACGGTCACGTACCCGCGCAGGACGCCGACGCAAGTCGGTCAGTCAGGAGAGTCTGGGCCCATTCATGGCGGAACAGTTGTCCCTCGGACTGGCCGGTCCGCCCGGGATGGCCGGGCGACGACATCCGCCGGCACCGTCGTGCCCGGCGGATGACGCCCCCACCCTGGTGTGCTCTTCGCCTCCAACGCGGGTGGTCCTCGCCTCCCCCGGCTGAGACCTCGACCCCGGATCGTTCCGGCTGCAAGTCCGTGCGCGCACGCCACGGGCCCGCTGCCGGTCACCGCTCCCGAGCGGTTCCGTGGCGTCCGGGGCACGGCACAACGAGACCTGCCCGCTACCGAGCCCCTGCCCTTCAGCGCCCGAGCCACGGCGGAGCACCCGAACGCCAGACCGGACATCACCCGAAGAGAGAAGGAAGCTGCGCGTGTTCATCGAGATCCCGAGCGAACTCGAAGCCGCTCTGACCGACCATCCCCTCCCGCCCTGGACTCTCGACGGTTCATTCCTGGCGGAATCCACCATGGAGGAGTACCAGGCCAGGCTGGCGGCCTCCCCGAAGTTCGAGGAGACCGCCTCGGCGCTGCGCCACGCCCTGACCGGGGATGCCGGCGGATACGCCGTTCTGCGCCTGGGGAACCTCGCCAGGGCCCTGGGGACCGGTGACAGGTTCCGGCGTCTGGCGACGGCCTTCGCGGCCGAGGTGGCGGTCCCCTTCTCGCCCTTCCCCCGGTGGCCCCTGTGGAAGGACATCGGGGTCAAGGCCGACAAGGACCCCGGCCGCTCCAGCGGCATCGGGTACAACGCCTTCCACATGGACCTGGTGAACGCGACCCGGCCCCCGGACTGCACCACGCTCCTGTGCGTCCGCCCCGACCCGCTGGGCGGCGGTGCCAGCATCCTCTCCGACGCCCACGCGGCGGTCGCGCGGCTCCCCGAGCGCAGCCGGGCCCTCCTGACGGAGACGGCTTACCACTACGGGACCTTCTTCGACCTCCACGGCGTCGGTGAGGAGTACAGGCCGTTCCCGGTCCTGGACAGCTCCGGCCCGGGTGAGGGGTTCGTCCGGTTCACCGCCAAGATGCTGGAGCGGTCCCCGCTCGGCCGGTCACACGCCGACGCCGCCCGGGAACTCGCCGAGGAGCTCGTCCGTGGTCAGGTCTCCTTCACGCTCCAGTCAGGGGACTATCTCATCGTGGACCAGCGCCGCTTCCTGCACGGCCGGGAGGCGCTCCACAGCGGTCAGGAGACCGTCCCCGTCGACGGCAGGCGGCTGCTCCTCCAGCTGTTCCTGCGTGCCGGCACCGGCGCCGACGCGGGCCGCGTAGTCGACCGACGGCACCGGTGACCTGCTACCGGGTCCTGCCCCCGAGCACAGTCCCCGAGCACGCGGCACGGCCACGGGGCGGGGCCCGGTCGGGCTCCCCGGGCTCGTGCGCGTCAGATGCGCGAGTTGCGCAGCGACTGCCATACCGCGCCGGCCAGTGCCCGCGTCGACCGCGCGACCGACAGATGCTCGTGTTCGCGGTACAGCTCCCAGTTGTACTTGACCAAGGACATCTTGTTGGAGGACAGCGATCCCGCCTGGTGGGCCCTGTACACCGCCAGCGGCTCGGCCAGGCCCCGGGCGTCGGCTCCGTCCCGCATGATCGACAGCCAGAGGGCGTAGTCCTGGCGCTTGCGCATCTCCGGCATCAGCCTCGTGCCCAGGACATTGCGGTCGTACATGGCCGTCAAGGCACCGATGTGGTCCCGGCGCAGCATCGCGCGGTAGTCCACGTGCTCCCGTGCACGGACCACCCGCCCGTTCGGAACCCAGTCGGTGCTTTCGCCTTCATGGTCGGCGTCCATCTTGAAGTACGAGGTGAACGTCAATGGCGCATCGCCCTCCGCAGCGAAGGCGAGCTGCTTCTCCAGCTTCGCGGGGAGCCACATGTCGTCGGAGTCGAGAAAGGCGACGTAGTCCCCGCGGGCCCTGTTGATCGAGCGGTTGCGGGCCCGGCCCGCTCCGCCCCGTTCGGGTGCCTGCTGCGGCAGGACGCGCTCGTCGTGCCCGGCGAACTCGCGGAGCAGGTCCATGGAGCCGTCGGAGGACTGGTCGTCGGTGACCAGCAGCTCCAGGTCGCTGTGGGTCTGTGTGAGCACCGACCGGACCGCTGCGCTCAATGTCGCTGCCGAGTTGTACACGGGCATCACGACAGACACCAAGGGCACAGCGGTTCTCCTTGCCAGATCAGGAACGACGGTCCATTCAAGCACCGCAATCGAGCAGGAGCTGCCATGCAGGTAGTCGTCGCTGGTCAGGGCTACGTAGGGCTTCCTCTGGCCGTACGCGCCGCGGAGGTGGGTCACCGGGTCGTCGGCTACGACGTGGACACACACCGCGTCCAGCAGCTCGCCGCCGGCCAGTCCTACGTGAGGGACGTGGACTCCTCGCGGCTGCGGGCCGTGCTGGACTCCGGGGCCTACACCGCGACCGGCGACGCTGCCGCGCTGGCCGGCTTCGGCATCGCGGTGATCACCGTGCCGACACCGCTGCGGGACGGCGTGCCCGACCTGTCCTGCATCGAGTCCTGCGCCCGGACCCTGGGCGGGCACCTTCGCCCAGGCGCGACGGTGGTCCTGGAGTCCACGACCTATCCCGGGACCACGGAGGAGCTGCTGCTGCCCATCCTGGAAGAGGTGTCGGGCCTTGAGGGCGGGGTGGACTTCCTGGCCGGATTCAGCCCCGAGCGGATCGGGAACAAGCGCTGGTCGTTCGATACGCCGAAGTTGGTATCGGGAATCGACGCCGCATCACTCAGCGCGGTCAAGGCTTTCTACGACGGCATCTTTCAGACCACGGTGCCGGTGTCCGGGACGAAGGTCGCCGAGCTGGCCAAGCTGGTCGAGAACACCTTCCGGTTCGTCAACATCTCCCTGGTCAACGAGATGGCAATGCTAGCTGCTTCCCTCGGCGTGAACATCTGGGAGGCGATCGACGCCGCCGCGACCAAACCCTTCGGATTCACGCGGTTCACCCCGGGGCCGGGAGTCGGCGGACACTGCCTGCCCATTGATCCGATGTTTCTCTCGTGGAAGGCCCAGCAGGAGCTTGGTGTCCCGTTCCGGTTCGCAGAACTCGCCGCCGACGTGAACCGGAACATGCCCGACTACGTCGTCCGGCGCGTCGTGGAAGCACTCGGCAAGCGCGGCATATCCGTCAGCGGATCTCGCATTCTGCTGCTCGGCCTGACCTACAAGTACAACGCCACCGACCTTCGCAATTCCCCTTCGTCACGTGTCGCCGAACTGCTCATCGGTCTCGGCGCAGAGGTCCGCGGCGCCGAACCCAACATCCCGGACGGCGACAACACCGAGTTGAACGTGCCCCGGGTCGATGCGACACCGGACGAGGTAGCCGCCGCTGACGCAGTGGTCCTCCTCATGGATCACCCACGATTCGACCTCCCGATGATCGAGAAGTGTGCGACCTATGTTCTCGACTGCCGCAACCGGCTTTCCGGGCCGAGCGTCGAGACGCTTTAGGTTCTCCAAAACCCCCGGCCCCGCCGCCAATCCTCCAGCCCCGGGAGTTGTCGTGCGCGACGAATGGGAGCACGCCCACACGGACTACACCATGCCCGCGCGGCGCCGAATCCCCGCTTCGCTGGCCGAAAGTGAGAATGACTGGCGCCACTACCTGGAATCGTCAACCCCCAACGGCTGGCTCATACGGAACAATGCCATGACCGAAGCGCTCCTCAGCGGAAAGCCGATGCACCTGCTGCACACCACCAAGGACATCGACGCCATCCGTTCCAGCGGGGAGCTGCACGTCTCCACCGGATGCCTGGTCGGGGCCCTGTACTGCTCCCCTCTCACCCGTCACCGCGGGGGGCTGCGCCCTCACAACCTCGGCGCCTACCTCATGCGGACGAAGCCCTCCACCACACCCCTGATCCTCGAGGTCACCCCCGACGCCCCGATCCCACCACAGGGCATCGACTACCTGCACCTCGGTACCATCCACCTGCGCACCTACCAGCGCTACCAGAGCTTCCTGACCCCGGCCGAGAACGACCACCTCGACCACGCCGTGCTGACCGGGCTGCGAGCCGCGGCCGTGTTCCTCGACATCACACTGCGCAACGCCACCGGCCGTGCCACCCCGGCACCCGAGTTCATCGACCAGTTGTCCGACGCCGTGGTCCACGTGCCGTTCCTCGGCTACCTGTACTTCGAGGTTCTGTCCGAGTACCTGATGCTCCACTCCGTCACCCCGGAGACCAAGGCCTGTGCTCAGGAGGGCGAGCTGAACAACTGGCTGTACAAGCGACTCGCGTTCGCCGCCGTGGACGGCATGGACCGGCTGTTCGACCTGGCCCGTTTCCACCCGCGTCATCACCTGCTCGTCCAGCTCATCGGCGGCATCGAACCGGCTCTCGCCCCGGGTGTCGCCGAGTACGTCCGGCGACGACTGTCCCACCTGTTCGCCCGGACCGCGCTGCACCCGTCCCAGGACGCGGCATCGGTCACCTTCCAGGGCACCGATCCCGGCACGCTACGGAAATCGGCGCCCGGACTGATCGGCCAGATGATCTTCCGCGAGATCCGGTACATGCCCCGCTACCTGCAGCTGTACCACTGCTTCGAGAAGGCCAAGGCTCTTGAGGCGTGGGAATACTGGAACAGCGAAGGAATACCCGCCCCCTTCAACGGGATTCTCCCCAAGGGAGAGATAGGAATACATCCCGTCTACCCCCGAGCGCAGGTCAGACTGTGGACGGCAGAACAGGACAGCAAGGGCTGTCTGCATCCGGCCGAAGAAGTCATGGCCGTCCTCACGCCGCATCTGGCGTCATGGTGGGCACCGCCTCGTCAGCGCGGGAGACAGACCGCTGCCAACGACCCGCGAGCCGAGGCCTCCCCGAGAGCCCGGTCTCTCCTTCCCGCCCAACGAGCACCCATCGACGGGATACCGCATGCCCACCCGGCCCCTGAACATCCTGACCGGCATCAACCGCACCTCCACGCCATCGTCCGGGAGCCTGATCCTCGTCCACGATCTCTACCGCGCGATGCCTGACACCCGCACGACCTTCCTGGGCAGGGCACCGGTCGATCACGCCTGGAAGACTGCGTTCGACCAGCTGATCACCCTCTCCACGCCGAAACGCCCCCACGGCCCCGCATTCGGCCCGTACGTCGACGAGCTGACGCGGGAGGTAGGTGCGCTCATCAAGGAGTCCCGGCCGGACGCCATCCACGCCCAGTACCTCGGGTTCGCCCTCAGCCTGGCCCTCACCCGAACTGCCGGCAGCATCCCCGTCATCGCCATCGCCCACGGACCCGACGTGATGGCGGCCGAGCGCGACACATCGGAACGCGGGGTCCTGAACGAAGTCGCCGCCGCCAGCGCCGCGATCGTCGCCCCGACCCCCGCACTCGCCGACCGCATCGACCGTGTCACCGGACGACGGTTCAGCGATCGGCTCACCGTCATCCCCTGGGGCATCCGCCCGGGCGATGCCCGGCTCCGCACTCAACCGCTCACCGGAACCGGACCCCTGTCCCTGGTCCACGCCGGCCGCCTGGACGACAACAAATCCACGATCACCGCAGTCGAAGCCCTCTCATTGACCGACCAGCCGCACCACTTGACCGTGATCGGCGAAGGAACCCTCCAAGAGCACCTGCAACAGCGGGCAGTCGAACTCGGGCTCCGGGACCGGGTCCGCTTCGTCCCGTTCCTGCCCCGCGCCGAACTCTGGCGCCTCCTGCCGGACTTCGACGCCTTCGTCTTCACCACCACAGGTCTTGAGGCCTTCGGGCTCGTCCTCATCGAAGCCCAGGCCCACGGGCTTCCGGTCGTCTACTCCAACCTGCCCGGTGTAAAGGAAACCCTCGGAGGCGCCGGAGTTCCCTACACTCCCGGCGTCCCACGCTCACTGACCGTGGCCCTGGACGGGATGGGCCGGGCCCCCCACCGGCGCAAGGCCCTGAGCAAGGCGGCTCTCGACAACGCGCGCCGATACGACATCGCCGCCACCGGCCGCCGGCTCCGCGAACTGACCATCCGCGTCACCTCCTGAGCCCGATGCTCGTCCAGTTGGCCACCGACCGCTCCCTGCCTCGGCATCCTCCTGGGATCGCTGCACTCCGCGGCCATCACCATCCGCACCTGGCAGAAGAAGCCAGGCAATGCCGCGGCGTACCACAACGCCCTTCATCGCGTCGCCGGGATCGCCATCGCCGGAGGTGCTTCGCAAGGAGCGGGCGTGCCTTCGCGGACGCGAGGCAGGGAGCGGGGTGAAAGGTCATGCCGGTACGATTCCGAAGGTGTCGCTGCGGGCCACGCGCCGAAGGGATTGAGGGAGACCTGGAGGAGGTCGCCGCCTCGGATCCGGAGGCAGAAGCTGTTGCGGCTGACCGGGGCGAATTTGATGACCGCCCCAGCGGTGGTATCCGAGGAGATCGAACTCTTCGCTGTCCGCAGCCTGGCACCCGTACCGGATGATTCGACTCCGTCGTATCGCAGTCCAGTAACGCCATCACGTCGTCCCGCCAGTTGCCGCCGGGACCGCGGACTTCCGGCTCGGCGTGGTGCCCGGCGGACCGATCCAAAGGTCCTGACAATACTTCCCGCAGACTCAGTGGTCGGTCTTCGGTACGGGTACACGGAGGTCGCGTTCGATGCTGTCCAGCACTTCGATTCGAGCCTTCAGCTGCTCCTTGAGCGCTCTTGACTGGCGTGTGGCCGCATCAGGTTCGGGTGGGAGGCTGGCGCGGGCCAGGGCCGTGAACTCGTTGCGGAGGGCTGGGTCGACCGCGGCTTCCGGGAGGCGGACCATGACCGGGTACGCGGCGATCTCGCTGACGTCCCACCGGCCGTCAGAGGCTTGCGTCGCCCAGAGCACGGTGCCGCTGCGGGGCACGAGGGTCAGGCTGCACCCCGGTCCGATCAGCCGGGCGAGCCCCGGCAGAGGTACACCGTCGGCACCGGCAAGGTCTGCGGCAGCGTGTGCCGTCGCGACGCTGACGCGGGCAGTGGCCTCCTGGACGAGACGGCGGCGCTCGACGAGATCGAGCTGCGGGGTCACTGCCGTCACGGCGCGGAGGCGTTCTGTCCCGGCCCCTGTCCAGTTCACCATGAGGACCCGGTGGCCCGGGGCGGCGGACGGGCTGAGGACGTGGGCGACGGCGGTGATGGGCTCCCAGCCCAGGGCTGGCAGGCTGAGCCGTAGTGAGGCTCCGTCGGCGCTCTTCCGTACGCGGGTGGACGCATTCCAGATTGATTGGACGTCCGGGTCGGCGCAGACCTCGTCGATGAGGGCAGGGATCCGGGGGTCGTCGGAGCCCCGGTGTATGAGGGCGTAGCGCAGTTGCTGCACGCCGATCTCCGATGCCTGGCGGTGCCAGTCGTGTACCTGCGTGCGGGCGTCACGGTCGAGCAGGAGCCATCGCATCAGGTTGGCGCCGGGTTCCAGCAGGCCGGGCCACAGCGCGGCGGCGGCGCGGGAGTACGAGACGACGGTGTACGAGCTGTCGTACACGACGGCCGGGGCGGACTGCGAGGCGACCAGCAGGTCCAGAAGTGCCTTCGTCCGGGCGCCGTCGTCGTCCGGGAGTGCGGAGGCTGTCGCGGGGCGGCCGGCCAGGGCCGCGAGTGTTCTCCGCTCGGCAGGATCGAGGCGGAGTGCGTCGGCGAGCTCCCGCAGGCGCCTGCCGACCTGGACCGGGGCGGCTCCCGTCTCGAGGTCGCGCACCCACCTCTCGGAGCGGCCCACCGCGGCGGCTAGCGCCGCCTGCGTTATCGGCTGACCGTGATCACCGGCGGTGGTCCGCCACGCTTTGACAAGATCACCGAGCTGTAGCGCCCTGCCGGTGATCCGGGGCGCGGCGGTGGGCGGTGCCGGCCCGTCACTCTCACCATTGCTGCCGGGCCGGCGAGCCGCAGGGGGAGCACTCACTGCACCAATTCCTTGATCTTGCGTGAACGGGAAATCCAGATGGATCCTACGCGATTCGGTGCACGACCCAAGAATTTACACCCAGCGTGACAGGCGGCACATTCTCCTCCGCACCTCTGGAGGACCGGCAGGAAATCTGCCGCTCCGCTCAACCGGCAAATCATCTGCCGGTCGAATCCATCCGACCGCACCTTTCGTTCACTGCCCCCATATCTCCGCTCAGTGAACGCCGAAGAGCCTCATAGGGCTCGCTCAGGCAGTGTGAAGGGTTCCTCCGGTGCGGTTCCCACATCCGACCGCCGCAGAGTCCACCTGTCATTTCTCTGCAACCGCTCCCTGCATCGTCCTGACACGTCCGCGTCGGGGCCGACGGCTGCCAGGTCGACTTTCTGCCTTCCTGACCGCCTGTCGGACAGGGTGCTTCGTGAAGGCGCGGTGCTAGATCTCGTCCACCGGGTGCCAGGCTCGCGGGAGGGTCCGGTCCGTCTCCCAGAGGTCCCGGTGGATTTCTTCGAGCAGGTCGACGCGTGCCTTCAGCTGGGACACGAGGGCCTGGATGCGGTCGACGGCGTCGGCGGGTTCGAGCGGGAGTACGGCGCGGGACAGCGCTTTGACCTCCGGGTGCGCCTCCGGCAGGGCGGAAGCCTGCGGCAGGCGGACAGCCACCGTGTAGGCGTCGACCTCTGCGACGCCCCAGCGGCCGTCGTCCTCCAGGGTGGCCCAGATGACGGTCTGGGTGCGGGGGGAGAGCGTCAGGCGGCAGTCCGGTCCGACCATGCGGCTGAGGACGGGAAGGGCGCGACCGCCGTCGCCGGCCAGTGCTACGGCCTCTTCCTCGGTGGAGACGACCAGCCGGTCGGTCAGTTTGCGGGTCAGCAGGCGCCGTCGAGCGGTAGCCCCGGAACCCGCGCTCCCCTTCCCCTTGGGCGTCGGGTTCTCGGCCGTCGCGGCGGCTTCTAGGAGGTCGCGCTCGTCGTCGTCCTGGACCCAGGTCATCACCACGAGGCGGCAGTCGGGCAGGCTGGCCGGGTAGAGGATGTGGCTGACGACTTCGACGGGCTCCCAGTCGAAGGCCGGCAGGCTCAGGCGGTAGGCGTGACCGTCCCTGTTCTCCAGGACGTCACTGCAGGTTTCCCAGATGTGGCGGACCTCGGGGTCCTTGCAGACGTCGCCGATGAGCTGGACCAGCTCGGCGCTGTCGCCGCGGCCCGCGAGGGCGAACCGGAGCAGACGCACGTAGGCGACCGCGTGCCGGCCCCAGTCGTGGAACTGCCGGCGTGCCTCAGCGCTGGTGAGGGTCCACCGCATCAGGTTGGCGCCGGGCTCCATCACCCAGGGCCACCACTCTGCCATGGCCTGGTTGTACCCCAGGATGTTCCAGTTGCTGTCGCACAGGTAGGTCGGGCTCGGCATCTGCTTGTCGATCAGCAGGCCCAGCGCGCTGCGGAGCCGGTCGTCGAGTTCCCGGGAACGGATGTCGAGCGATCCGCCGTTGTTGTGCAGGAGCAGGGCGTGGCGTTCGTCGCGGCCGAGCTGGAGCGTGTCGGCGAGGGCCTCGCACTGCTTCCGGTCGAGCCACTTGGCCGTGGCGCCGTTCTCCAGGTTGCGGTACCAGCGCTCGGAGCGGCCTATCGCTTCCGCCGCTTCCTGCTGCGTGAGGGGCCGGCCCAGACGTGCGCTCGCGGTGGTGCGCCAGGCACGCAGGAGTCCGCCCAGGCCCATGACCTGTCCCGGGCGGGGTGTTCCAGGAGACGTCTTCTCGTGCTTGCAACTGTCATCGTGGGGGGCGCTTTTCGCCATGGGGAGCCCTTCGTTCCATTGTGCTGTGGGACGGGCCGGAATTCGCCGTCGCAGGGGTGCCGCGCATGACGGAAGGGATCAGTTGTCCCGACCTCTTGACCTCCGGCGGTGACCAACACAATACGCAATATGCAATCGCCCTTGACCAGAACGAACAGCAAGTAGTGGCCCAGGTCACAGCAGAAGGGGAGTCGTATTCGAGAATCTCAGCAACACGTCGGACAACATGGCATTCTCGACGCGAAATGGACATGCGGACCGGCAAATTATTTGCCGGTCCGCTAACCGGCAAATAATTGCCGGTCACGAGTTTTACCGGCATGTCGGTGGCCGAATCAAGTGCCCCGATCGCGCAGCCGCAATTCCTGCCGCACTTCCATTCCCCTTGCGGGGAGCGGAAGTTAGGCGCCCCCGAACCCTCTCCGGGTGGTCGCGGCGGGCAGCCCGCAGGGCTCGGCGAGGGGGGTAGCAGCCCGTTGACGGGGCGTCTACGCAGGGCTTAGATCCTTGTGACCAGCCGGTACACCGATCGGCACAGAGGAAGACGGGGGATCTGGAGTGCGGAGCGTCATCGAGCCGCGCGGCACTCGGTGCTCACCCTCGGACCCGCCTCCAGGGACCCTTTCCACACCCTCGTCGCATTGTGGAATTTCAGAGGTGTACAGCGGACGAGAGCTATCCATGGACTTCTGCCCGAGGTGTGTGGTGTGTTGCTGGCTGGCTGGCTGGCTGGCTGGCTGGCTGGCTGCCGAGGGTCAACCCCGGCAGCCGAGAACCGGACCCCGGGGAGAGACCATGAAGTACCTGACGGCCATAGCGGTGAGCCCGCCTGCCTGAAAACGGCGGCGGCGCCTGAGAGTTGGAGCTCTCAGACGCCGGCCGTTCTCTACATCTCCGGCCCCGGCAAGGGCCTTGAGACCTACCACCAATTCACCGCTCCGGCCCTCACAACAGGACACACCGGCGCGGCATCACTTCAGTGGAGAGTGTTGCATGTCCACCCCCAGGCGCGGAAGGCCGGACGTCCCGGCCTGTGCGATGCCCGAATACTCCGGTCACCGGTCGGCACCCCAGGACGGGGGTGCCGCCTGATGTCCCGCATCCGTACCGTCAAGCCGGAGATGTTCGAGTCCGAGGACATCGCCTCCGTCTCCGTGACCGCGGTCCTCACCTTCATCGGCCTGCTAACCCTCTCCGACGATTCGGGCCGCTGCCGCGACCACCCGGCGATCATCGCCGGACGGCTGTGGGCGCTGCGCCAGGACCACAGCCCCGCGCACGTCGCGCAGGACCTGGAGGAACTGGCGGAGGCCGGGCTGATCTGCCGGTACACCGGCTGCGACGGCCGCACCTACCTCCACATCGTGAAGTGGGAGCAGCACCAGAAGATCAACCGGGCCACCGACTCGCGCCTGCCGCGCTGCCCGGGACACCAGGGCGCGCGCAAGTGCGGGAAGTGCCAGGAGCCCCGCTGCGCCAGCATCACGCACGCGCACTCCACCCAGGCGGGTCCCAGCCCCGGCCGGTTCGGGGTCTCCGTGAACACTCCCGGAGGACTCGAACAGCCGGATGCGGTCGGCTCCGCGACGGCCCGGGTCACAGCGGAATCCGAGCGCACGCTGGAACCGGCAGCCTCGGCCCTGCACGAGAGCCCTGCGGAGAAGCTAGCGCCGTCCAGCAGGAAAACTGCTGTTCAGAGCGCCGAGAACTCGGATCTGGGCGCGACTCACGCACATCTCACGGAGGACTCACGGCCTGGATCTAGGATCTTGGATCCTGGATCTTCCCGTAGGGGGCGCGAGGCGCCCGCACCCGACGCCGCCTCGGAGAGGGGCTCGGCGAACGAGCTGGTGGCCGAGTACGTGAGGGGCTGCCACCAGCGCCCGCCGGGGAACTTCATCGGCCAGCTGGGGCGGAACCTCAAGGCCCTGCTGGACGAGGGCTTCGCACCGGAGCACATCCGGCTGGCGATGGACCGGCTGCGGGCGAAGGCGCTCCACCCGAGCGTGCTGCCGAGCCTGGTGAACGAGGTCGTCAACCCGCCCGCCCTTGTCGGCGCCGGGGCACCGAGCGCATCCGGCGGGGGCCCCTGGGCCGCCACCGGCCATCAGCCCTACCTGAACCCGAACACGCCGGAGCCGACGACCTTCGGGAGGAGCCTGTGACCCGCACCCTGAGCCGGTCGGCCGACCCGCAGCCCGCGATCGGGGAGCGGCTCCGTGCCCGCCTCGACGCCCGGCTCGCCGCTCGCGGCATAGACGCCGGCACCCCGCTGCCGCCAAGCGCCCCCGAACCGAACCCGGCGCTGGAAGCCGCGCAGAAGCGGATCCCGTACGACTACCGGACCGCCTCCGCCGCCCACCCGGACGTCACCGCCTGGGTGCGGACCATCGCCGGGTCGGCGACCGCCCCGTACGCGGACTCCCTCCAGCCGCACTACGGCACGGCCGGGCGGCGGGTGGTCGCCCGCGGACCGTCGCTGCTGCTCTGGGGCCCGACCGGAACCGGCAAGACGCACGAGGCCTTCGGGGCGATCCGCTCGCTGACCGACGCCGGGTGCGCGGTGCCCTGGCAGGCCACCACCGCCGCCGACCTCTACGGCGAGATGCGCTCCCGCGGCGTCGCGGACCCCGAGGTCCTGCTCCGCCGCATCATGCGGGTCCCGGTCCTTCTCCTGGACGACCTCGGCGCGGCAAAGAACTCGGAGTGGACCGAGGAGGTCACGTTCCGGCTGCTGAACTGGCGGGCGCAGAATCGTTTCCCCACGCTGATCACCAGCAACCTGCCCCCGGTCCGCACCCAGGGCATCCCGCCTGGGCAGCCGGTGCTGCGCGACCGGGTCGGCGACCGGGTACTGTCCCGCCTGTCCGGCATGTGCACCGCCGTGGAACTCACCGGCCCGGACCGCCGCTTCCAGGCCCACTGACCCGCCCTTCCCGGCATCTGACCTCCGGCGCGACGGCCCACGCCCGCGCCCCTTGCCCGCCCCGCCTCCCGAACACGCGCATCCCGCCCTCGCGGTGACACGTGTCCGCCGACGGCCCCATGAGGCGTACTCCGGAGACCCCCTTGCGCTACATCACCACCATCGACGCCACCCGCCCCGCGCTTCGCGGGATCGCCGACCACAGCTGGCACGCCCGCGCCCTCTGCCGCGGCCTGGCCCCCCAGCGGGCGGACGAGCTGTTCTTCCCACGGCCGCGCAATCACAAGGCCATCGCCCAGGCCAAGTCGATCTGCGGCGGCTGCCCCGTCAAGCGCGACTGCTTCAACCACGCCCTCGACAACTGCATCAAAGAGGGCGTCTGGGGCGGCCTGACCGAAGCCGAACGCCGGGCCTGGCAAGCGAAGATCAGCAAAAGGCTCGACTACGCGCGGGTACGGGCCGCGTTCTTCGGCCGGGACGTCCACCTGTCCGCCGCGGAGCGGGAGGCCGTCACCCGTCACGCCCACGTCCGCGGCTGGACCCCCGAGCGCCTCGCCTACACCCTCCAGCTCGACCTCGACTACGCCCGCGACCTCATGCGCGAGGCCGCCCACGCCGTCGAGGACCGCGACCGGTACTGGGACCTCTACGGCACCACCGAGGACCAGGGCGAGGACGAGGCGGACGCCACGGTCGTCACACCCGACGACGAGCAGCCCTGCGACGAGGAGAGCACCCCGCCAGTGTCCTCGCCGGTCCCCGGACACATCCACACCCAGGCACTGATCGCCGCGCTCGGAAAGGCCGCATGACTTCCCGCACCACCGCGCACGCTGTCATCCCCGTCCCGCGTACTCCTGCTCCCGGCCCGCTCGGCCTCTCCGTCACGGCGACGGGAGGCCGGTGATGAACAGTCAGGCCGCCGAACGGTGGGCCCTCGCCGCGGCGGGCGCCGTGATCATCGCCCTCACCGCCGGGGCGTTCTGGCTCTCCTACGCGCATCTGGCGGAGATCGCCGGACAGCACGGCCTCGGGCACTCCCCAGCCCGGCAGTGGGCCTGGCCCGCGTCCCTGGACGCCGCGATCATCGCGGGCGAGCTCCTGATGCTGCGAGCCGGGCTCCGCAAGGAGGTCGACTGGTGGGCCATCGCCCTGACCGCCGGCGGGTCGGTCGGATCGATCGCGCTCAACATCGCCGGGGTCAACAGCACCGACCGCGCCGGCTCCATACCCGTCCTGGACTATGTGGTCGCCGCCGTCCCGCCGACCGCTGCCCTGGTCGCCTTCGGCGTCCTGATGCGGCAGATCCACCAGCTCGTCACCGAACCCACCGACCACAGCACGACAACCGCAGCCGACACCACCCCGGAAACGATGCCCGCCACGGTGGCGGAACCCCGCTACATCTCGACCCGGCAGACCGGGACCACCGAGAGGCCGGACCACGGCACCGGACCGCAAACACGGTCCGAGGGTGCGGACCAGGCTGGCAGCAGCGCCGCGGACCACGCGCGGACCACCGCCGCGGACCAACCGCCTGTCGGCGCGGACCACGGACCGGCGCCCGGCCCACCGCGAACCAGCACAGTGGACCAACCCGCCGCGGACCAGGACCAAGCCGCCGCGGACCAGTCGGCCACCGGGCCGGACCACGCACAGACCACCAGCGCGGACCAGACCGACACGGCGGACCAACCGCACACGGATCACAGCCCCAGCACTCCGCGGACCAGCATCACCGCAGGTCACACGCCAGACCAGGCTGCGGAGCAACAGCGGACCACCCAGCCCACCACACCTGGAACAGCCGTCGACTACGCGGCGGACCACCCGGTGAACACCTCCTCCCACCAGCACACCACCGCGGACCACCGCCCGGACCGGACCGCCGAAAAGCCGGCGGACCACCCGCTCCCAGGCCCGAACCATGCCATCGCGGTCCGGTCCGTCACCGGACCGGACCACCCGCGGACCACCACCGCGGACCAGACCGCCGACGTCCGTGACCAGCAGCGGACCACCGCCGCGGACCAGGGCGGGGACGAGCCGGTACCGATGGAGCGGCTCGTCGAAATCGCCCGCGAAGCCGCACTCGCCGAGGGGCGGATGACCCGCCGCGTCATCCGCCCCTATCTCCGAAGCCTGGACATCCAGATCAGCAACGAACGCTTCAGCGCCCTCCAGACCCTCCTCCAGCAGGACTCAGCACTCGCCCACCTGCCCCAGCCCCAGCGAAAGGCCCGACCGACCCGATGAAGACCTGCCACCGCTTCACCCGCATCCGCACCGGCTACGAGCAGGACATCCAGTACCTGCGCAGCCACTCCGAGCGCCACGAGGGCAAACCGTCGGCGAAGGCCAGCGCGAAGCACGCCGCCGGCGCGAAGCGGGCCATGGCCCGCGCCCTGAACCGGCACTACGAGCGCTGCCCCGAATGCGGCTGAACCCCGCACAGCAGGCCCCAAGCCTGCGGCTAACCCCCTCCTCGTGTCCGTGGTGGTGCCCCGCGCCGCACCGGGACACCACCATCCGAAAGGCCCCACATGCACCGCAACATCCCGCCCGCCTGGGCGGACCCAGCAGCCGAAGCCCACGTCTGGGCGGACATCCTGCTCCGCCGCCGACTCCTACACGCCGCCGTTCTCGGCCCGACCGGGCAATGGCTCGTCCAACGCACCCCCACCGCACCCGTACGTCTGCTCGACGGACCCGCCGAGATGATCCGTTTGGCCGCCCACATCCAGTACCGGCTCCGCACCGAGGAGACCCGCGCCCGATGACACACCCGAACACGGCCGCCCCCACCAACGAGGGCTCGCGGGGCCCCAACTCGACCCGAGGACGAGCAAGTTATCCCATAAGTAGCACTCCCATCGGGAGTGCTACTTATGGGTTCCCTGCTCCGGGGGTGGCGGGGTCGGACCCGCGCCGGGGGGCGCGGGTCCGGGCGGATGAGGCCGGGGGCGGCCCTCATCCGGAGGAGGAGACGCCCGAGCCGTGTCACGCATCCAACTGCACGCACACAGAGAGCGTGCCGTCCCCGCCGCGCCGTAATCGTGCGCGCAAGAAGCCCGCCGACAAGCGCGTGAACATGATCGCCAGCCGCTTCAGCGACGACGAGAAGAAGCGTCTGCTCGCCGCCGCCGAAGCGTGTTCCATGACTCCGTCCGGCTTCCTCGCCCGTGCCGCTCTCGCAGCCGCCCGTGATCTGTCGCGCAGCGCCGCCGAGGTCGCCGAAGAACGCGAGATGCTCACCGAGTTGTTCGCGCTGCGCCGCCACCTCGGCCACATCGGCAACAACCTGAACCAGGTCGCCAGGACCCTCAACTCCGGAGCCGACGCCCCTCAGACAGAAGCGGTGCTCCAGGCCGTCCGCCGGGCGGCCCGGCGGGTCGAGGAGTTCACCCAGCAGCGCGTACGGCAAGCGGGCCCGGCGTGATCCCCCGGGTCCACAAACGCGGAACGCGCACAATCGGCCTCCTCTACTACCTGTACGGCCCCGGCACGCACGAGGAGCACATCGACCCGCACCTGGTCGCGGCCTGGGACAGTCTCGCCCCCGACCCCGGCCGCGACCCCGAAGCGTCGTACGCCGATCTCCAGCAACTCCTCGACCAGCCCGTCGAAGCGGCCGTAGGCCGGCGTGGGAAGCCGCACGTCTGGCACCTGTCGGTGCGGGCCGCGCCCGAGGACCCGGTCCTGACGGACGAGCAGTGGGGCGAGATCGCCCGCCGGATGGTCGCGGCCACCGGCATCGCCCCCGAAGGCGACACCGCCGGTTGCCGCTGGGCAGCCGTCCGGCACGCCGACGACCACATCCACATCATCGCCACCCTGACCCGCGAGGACGGGCGCACCCCCCGGCTCAACAACGACGCCGCCCGCGCCCAGGCCGAAGCCCGTCTCCTCGAAGCCGAATACGGCCTTCGCCGTCTCGCCGCCGGTGACGGAACCGCCGCTCAGCGGCCGACCAGTGCCGAACGGCACAAGGCCACCAGGGAGAAAAGGGAGCGCACGCCGCGGGAGGAGCTGCGGGAGACGGTCCGCCGGGCGGTGGCCGGCACCCAGGACGAGACGGAGTTCTTCGACCGGCTGGCCGCCGCCGGGCTCCTCGTCCGGTGCCGGGTCGCACCGTCGGGGGACCTGCTCGGGTACACCGTCGCCCTGCCTGACGACCGCAACGGCCAGGGCGAACCGGTCTTCTACTCAGGTTCCAAGCTCGCCCCCGACCTCAGCCTCCCCCGACTTCGCGAACGCTGGACCGCTCCGGTCGGGCAGGCGGTGGAGAGCGCGGAGGAGCAGCCGCCCGTGGAGCTCGAGCCGGTGACCGCCGGTCCGGCGGGGGCACGGCGGCGGGCGGCGTCGGCAGTGTGGCAGGCAGTGCTGGTCGTGGACCAGGGCGACGACGGCCTGGTGGCCGGGCAGGTCGCCGGCGCCGGGGAAGTCCTCGACGCGCTGGCGAAGACCTCGGCCGCTCACACCCGTCGACAGCTCGCGGACGCCGCTTTCGCGTTCGAGCGGGCGACCCGGTCTCACGTCCGGGCCGCCGCCGGGCACGACCGGGCGCTGCGGCGGGCCGCCCGGGAGCTCGCCCACGGCGGACCGGCGCTGGGGCGGGGCGAGGACGGCGCGACCACGGCGATGCTGATCGACATGGTGTTCTTCCTGGTGACCGCCGCCGCGCACTGGCACGCACGCAAGGGGCACGAGCAGCAGGCCGCCGCCGCCCGGCAGACGGCCGAACACCTGCGCGCCGCCTACCAGCAGTCCGCCGCGTACCCGCTGGGCGTCATCCATGAACGAGGCCGCCAACTCGCCCTGGCGGTTCAGCGGCAGCAGGCCGCAGTCGTACGGACCGCGGTGCCGGAGCTCGCCGAGCAGGTCCTGGGCGCGGCAGCCTGGCCCGCGCTGGCCGCGACCCTCGCCGACGCCCAGGTCGCCGGCCACGACCCCGCCTGCCTCCTCGCCGACGCCGCCGGACGCCGGGAGCTGGACACCGCCGGCTCAATCGCCGAAGTGCTGGTGTGGCGGCTGCGCCGCATGGCCGACCTCCCCGCCGACACCAGCGCCCAACCCCCCGTCGCCGTGCGGGCGACGGCCACACGGCAACCGAAGTCCCGGCCCTACGCCAACCGTTCTCACCAGCGGCGAAACACTCAGTGATTAATGAATTTCAGAGTTGAAGCCGGACAGATGTATGGGGCACGCTCTGTGTGGCCCGAGGGACACAACATGAGGGAGAGCAGGTTGTTCAAGCGACGCGACAACCGTGAGTGGCGCGAAACCCGGCGCGCGGCCCAGGGGATGATGGAGTGGGCACAGCGCCAGCCGGACCCCGATGCCCGTCCCGAAACCGTCCCGGCGACCGACCCGGCCTCCTCCCCGGTGGTGGACGACTTCCTGCCCCCGGGCCTGCTGGCGGCCTCTCAGGGCGGGGTGACCGGGATGATGATGCCCTGGAAGGGGCCTCTGGTCGTCGAGGGCGAGGTCCGCGAGTGCCCGCGGTGCGGCGCGTACCGCGACGTTGTCCTCCTCGCCATGGGGGACAGCGTGTGGCGCCGCTGCCGTGAGGGCCACGAGACCCTCGACCCCGTCCTGGACGGCGCGTGGTTCAACCGTCACAGCGGCCCCATGGCACACCGATTCGACAGTCTCGGCGAGGGCCTGCGCCACCTCGGCCACTGACCTCCGGTCCCCCTACCCCGCCGAACCGGAGGTTCGGCCAGTCAGACCCTCCGCACCAATCCCCTGGGGTACCCGCATGCGCCGCCGTTCCACCACCGCCGTCCTCGCCCTGACCGCCCTCACGCTCCTGACCCTCCCGGGCTGCTCCAGCGACAGCCCCTCCCCAGCCGCTCCCACCCCGACCGGTACCGCCGCCGAGCCCAAGGCCGCGGTAGACGACGCGAAGCCCGCGAAGGTTCTGACGCCGGCGCAGCTGCGGGAGCGGCTGCTGGACGAGGCCGATCTCGGGCAGGGGTACACCCGCAAGCCGAAGCGGGACGTCAGCCGGGACGATGTGACGGTGATCGGATGCCCCGCGCTGGAGAAGCTCGGCGGCGACGCGGCGGCCGGCGGCTCCCTGAACTTCCCGAACCGGGCGAAGGCCGCGTTCACGTACACGGGCAGTGCCGACTCGGAGGTCACCGAGGAGCTGTACAGCGACACCGCGACCAGGCTCTCCACGGGCACGAAGCGGATCTTCGATGCCATGGTCTCCTGCCCGGTGTACCAGGTCGTGGTCGGCAGCACCCCGGTCAGGATGGCCACCCAGAAGATCACCGCCCCGGCACTGGGCGACGAGCAGTGGTCCCAGCTGCTGACCTTCACCACCGGCGGGCGTGACAGCGTCGTCAGGCAGACGGCGGTCCGCACCGGCACGCTGCTCGTGATCGTGTCCGGTTCCCCCGGCCTCGTCGACACTCATGTGGACAAGGCCCTCGCCAAGGCCGGGTCGCCGAGCTGAAGTCCCTTTCGTCCAGAGGGAGACCTGCCGCGGACCATTCGTCCACGGCAGGTTCCGGCTTGCTCGGACCAGAGCTCGGGCGTCGTGGTCACGCCCGCAGGATCACGGCCGTGACCGCGACTCCCGCCGCGTACCCGACTAGCGATACCTGCCACTCCGTGTACCCGCTACGGGCTGCCCACCGCTGGGCGCATGCCCGCGCGACCGCTGCCGCCACCACCGCCACCGTCTTCTTCGACACCACAGCATCCTCCTTGTGTACGGGGGGCGTGACCGCCCCGCGCGAGCGGCACCGCCAGTTCGGCGGGCCTGTTCTCCTGACACAAGCACCGCGCCAGGCGTCCCGGCAACGGTCGAGGCCCCGGATGCGAGATGCCGGCCCTCCTGCCGGGAGTACCTCCTCCCGGCAGGCCCTCCCATCCCGTCTTCGGCCGCCCCCTGCCCCTCGGGGACGGGGCGCACTAGGCTGCGCCGATGAGCCCTGCCACGCCCCCCAGTCCGCCGCCGACACACCCGGGCCTAGACGGCGCCGCACTTCTCCGGAGGGCCCGTCGCGCGGGGTTCCCCTTCACTGAACGGCAGTTGGAGACGCTGCGCGCCCAGGGGCTCATTCCGCGCCCCCGCCGGGCCTCGAACCGGGGGATCACTCCGGTGTGGGTCTACCCGCCCGGCACCGAGCGGCAGATCGTGTCCCTGGGCCGCTGGCGGCAGCGCACGAAGGACCTCGGCGTACTCCGTGTCCTGCTGTGGCTGGAGGGCTTCCCCGTCCCGACAAGTGCCGCCCGCAGCGCGCTCGTCGCCGCCCTTCACACAGCCGAGGACACCTTTCGGAAGCACATCACGCCGTCACCGGCTCCGGCCGCCGCGCCGGGGTCCGCCGTCGGCCAGGAACCCATCGCGTCCCTCGCCGCCGAACTCGCATCGAAGCGGGGCCCCGACGCTCTCCCCCGCCCGATCCGGCAGTCGGCCGCTGATCGGGTCCGCTCCGTCGAGCTGCTCCTGCGCACCTTCGGACTCGGTGAAGTTCCCACCGCGTCCGACAGCGAAGCCTTCGAGATCGAACGGCTTCTCGGTGTCGCCCCGGGCCGCCGGCAGAAGGTGGACGGCGCGGGCCCGTGGCTCACCGGCTCGCCCCACGACCTGCTCTCCGCCGGGCCCACTCTGGCCCTGCCGGTCCTCGCCCAAACGATGGAGACCGCTTCGGACTCCGAGCTGGAAGAAGCCCGCCCCTTCGCCCGCTCCCTATTCCATCTGAGGCCTCTCGCCGCCCGGCTCATCGGCGCGACCCACGGCAACGACAATCACGCGGGCTTCGGCGGGATCGCCCACTTGGACGAGGAACCCGAGCTGGGCCCGCTGATGGTTGCCATGACGGTCGGCATGCGCCGCACGGCACCGGAGATGGCTGACAGCCTCGCTGCCATCCATGACTCCCTGCAATCCGCCCCTGACGCGATGGCCGCCATCAAAGCCCTTTTGGACATGCCGCAGGGGGTGGTGGACCAGAATCTCGCCGGGCAACCGGTCTCAGTCCGGCACCGGTTCGACCGAGCGGTCGAGGCCGCTCTGGAGGGAAGGATCCATGCGGGCCCCTGCGGGAACAGCTCAACTACGTGAGGCGGGGGACGCCGCAAGGCCAGAACAGCTCCCACAGAGTCGGCCACAGTCGACGGGAGACAACGTGAAGGCCCGGAGGGCCAGGCCGACAGTGGCCTGGCCCTCCGGGCTTTCGGGCTGTCCGCCGCCCGTCCTCGACGGAACGCGGTGCTGATGCGGTTCAGCGTGGGGGCCGCCGGACGGTGACGAGCCGGTCGCGCCGCAGGCGCAGATCGCTCAACCGTTCCTCTGCGGGGAGGTAGACGAGGAGGTCGGTGTGGCTCTCCCCCGCCCGGTCGGCGACCGCGACGACGTAGTGCCTCTCCGCACAGCCGGAAAGGGTGTAAGCGTCGCCTGCGTCGAGGGTGCTGGCACGGTCCTCGAAGATGTCGACCCGGTTCTGGTCCCAGGTCCGGGCCTTGTCCTGCATCAGGGGCAGGTGAAAATCTGCCGGGCGACCTCGGCCTCCTCCCAGCGGCGGCGACACGACGCGCACTCGTTGACGGAGCCGGGGTGGGGGCCGGAGAGCGGGCGTTCGCAGAACCCCTTGCCCGTCACGCTGTTGCGACGGTGCCCGGTGACGAGGTTGCCGCGGGCAAGCGGTGCCCAGCAGGGTGTCGTCGCCGTGGCACGGCTCACCCCCCGGAGGCGGGGACAGTTCGCCCGCCCTCCGGTGCAGCGCGTCAAGGGCGTCGCTGAGCCGGGTGCACATCGAGCAGCGCCGACCGGTGGTGACCGGCCGGGTGTCAAGGGGTCTGCCGCAGTAGGAGAAGAGGTGTCCGGGGATGGGCCGGTGCCCGGCCCCACCCCGTCCGGTGCCGACTGCGGGCCGAACCCCGGGTTCACCGCCGGGATGCGGAGCGGTGGTGAGAACCAGGAGGGCGCGGACGCAACTCTGGCAGGGGGTGTGGGCGGTGAGATCGGAGATGGGGTGCAGGTCGGGTGTGTGGGTGGCGCAGGCGGTCACCGCGACGGCGCCAAGCATGGCGCCGTGGTGAACGGTGCCGTTCACGGGGCCGACAGCGAGACGGATCAGCGTCAGCGGCAAAGAACCTCCGAGGAGCGGAGCGGACAGACGAGGGTCAGGCACACGGGGTGCAGTAGCCGTCGTGGTCGACGGCCTGGCGGCAGCGGTCTTCACAGGGGTGTCCGGCGCGCGCCTGGGAGGTGGCCTGGTGTTCGTCGCAGTCGACGCACCAGGCGGGCCCGGCGGGAATGTCCCGGTTGCGGGCGAGGAAGCCGGTGGCGCCGCACCGCTGGCAGATTTCCCCGCGCTCGCGGTGCGGCACGGACGTTCTGTAGCAAGTGATTGTTGTTGCCGAGGGCTTTGTACGGCTGGAACGCTCCTGGTGATCACCAGGAAGATCGTCACCTAAGCCGTATTTGGGGAGAACGGGTGCGTGATCCGTATGGTGCAGTTGCTGCGCTACTGGGTGCGAGTGTCTACAGCGCCCGCCGTCGGTCCGGTCCGGTTGACTCTTTCTCTCTCTTGACCACCCCTTGACGGGCCCTCGGTGTACTCCACCGGGCAGGATGTTTTTGGGCCGCCGCGGGCGCTCGGACGGTGGCTCGGGGTCGACGGGTATCGCAGGTGAGCGTTGTGTCGGTTGCCCGCGCGCGTATTGCGACCGGCTTCGACATCCCTCCGCAGGGGGTTGGGTACCGGTCCGACCGTTCCGTGCCTTTCGCCCGGGTGCCGGCTTCGCCGGTCTGTTCTCTTTCAGCCTGGCGAGGACACCGCTCGCCAGAAGGGGACTCCGCTGCCAGGCGGGAGCCCTGGGCAGGCACCGCCCGGCTCGGGGACCTTGTATCCAGTGCTCCGTGCTGGTTCGGCCCCGATTGCGAGTCGGAGAAGGAGGCTGCGGGGGCTGTGGGTTGGCGGTGGTTCCCGGCCAATTACGGCATCAAGGTGCTGATCGGTCGGATTCACGCCTTTTCCCGAAGAGGGAATGTGTTCGATATACGGCGTGCTCGGCGCATGCTCGAATGGCAGCCGTACATCGAACGCCTCCCCTTTCCCGCTCACCGGGCCGTCGTGGTCCGGTGGCCGATTCGTCATGCGCCACTGCCAGGCCCCCGACCGATCCGGCATCCCCGCCGGCGGCGTGGGAGGACCGGACGGATATGCATGCAGTCTGATCAGGGCACGCTCAAGATCTACAGCGACCGTACCTACACCCGCACCACGATGGTCCGTCATCAGGGCACCGCGCTCGCGTTCGCCGTGGACGACCGGCGGCGGATCGTGTACACGGTTCTCGATCTGTCCACTCACGACGAGGAGCGGGGGGAACTGGACGCCGCGTACTGGTCGGAGAGCCCTCAGGAGGTCCCCTTCCCCGCTGAGCTGGTGACGGTCGGGTACTCGGTGGTGGGCGCGACGGCGATGCCGGTGGTGAAGAAGGGCGGCCGGACCGAGGCGGGCGCCGATGAGGAACTGGCGCCGGAGGAAATGGACCGGTTCCTGTCCACCACCGCGCGGCTGTCGGCCGACGCCCCGTTCCAGGTGATCTCGGACGGCACCCATGTGGTGCTGCTGCGGCAGGCGATCGGCGCGGCGGACGCGGACGCGGTGTTCCGGCTGACGAACGGCGCCGCCTCTGGGAACACCGCCCGGACCGACTTCCAGCTGGCGGGGACGGCGCGAATACCGGTGGTGGCGGACACGCTCCTGTGCGACCGGTTCCTGCTGGTCGGCAATGTGCTGAAGCCGGTCTCCGAGGTGCGGTTCAAGCGGAGCCGGCACAAGACCCGCCCGGCGTCGGCGAAGGACAGCCTGGGTGCCACCGACATGGACGGCAAGCCGTTCCACGAGCCGACCCAGCAGTTGGAGTTCATCCGGAACCTGACCCAGGGCCGGTTCTCGGCCGTCCTGACGCCCACGGCGGTGCAGGGGCAGCAGCGGTGGCAGTTCTTCGCCCACAACAGCGCCACGGGCCGGATCGACTCCTTCAATGTCGAGCAGGCCGCGGACGGGCTCTTCAACACCCAGGGCAGCCGCTACTGGACCAGCCCCGACGCGCGCTACCGGGGCTCGGTGTACGAGCGGGCGCCCGGGATCTGCCCGTTCACCAACCTTTCGCTGGTTCCGATCACCCCCGACATTCCGCACCCCGAGACCGCGCTTCAGTTCAACGGGACCAGCAACTACGTGGACGTGGGGGCCGCGCCCGCGCTGAAGTTCCAGGGTCGCGCCTACGCGGTGGAGGCGTGGGTCAAGCCGCGGGCGGCGGGCGGCCCGGTGCTGGCCCGCTGGTCCGGCACCGCGAGCCAGGGCGGTTTCCAGCTCCGAATCACCAGCGCCGGCCAGGTGGCACTGGACCACAGCGGCGGCACCCTGACCTCCCTCCAGAACATCCCGGCGGACACCTGGGCGCATATCGCCGCCTCTTTCGACGGCACCACCGCGACCCTCTACGTCAACGGGGCCTTCAGCGGCGACAAGGCCCTCCCGAGCTCCGGCGACGGCAACGCGCGCCTGCAGATCGGCGCCAAGGAGGGCGGTCCGCTCTTCAGCGGTGTCATCGACGAGGTACGGATCTGGAACCGGTCACGCGGCCAGAGCGAGATCGCCGACAGCAGGCACTACCGGCTGATCGGCAACGAACCTGGCCTGACCGCCTACTACCGCTTCGACGAGGGCAGCGGCACCACCGCCTACGATCAGACCGACACCGCCGCCCATATCACCCTGAACAGCTACAGCCCGTTGTGGGTGACCTCCCAGGCCCCCGTCGGCGAGCACCCGGGAGTACGGCGCGACAGCTTTACCCTGGCCGGCCGCGACATCGTCTCCGGGCTCACCTCCACGCTCTACTACCAGCAGGAAGACGCGGTATCCGGCTACCAGGACACCCCCAGGCCCGCCAAGCGCAACGCGCGGGTCCTGCTGGCCTGCGCCACCCGCCCGTCCGGCAACACCACAGCGGATGCCCATATCGCCACCGTCGACTTCGGTGTCGGCATCGACGGCCGCCTCGCCGACATCCCCGACGTCGTCACCCTCGCCGAACTCGGCCGCCCCGTGGAACAGACCAGCGACCTGGTCAGCGCCCAGCAGCAGATCCTCACCGGCATCGAGCAGCAGGCCACCGCCATCCAGACCGAGATCACCACCCTGACGGCGGAGAAGGCGACGCTGGAAGCGGCGATCGCGGCGTCCAACGCCGCCGCGGCCAACGACCCGGCGCGCTGGATCGTCCAGTTCTCGGCCTTCGGATGCCTCCTGGGTCCCGTGGGCGGCGGTCTGACACAGGCAACCCTGGTCGGACTGGTGCCGAGGGATACCCAGAACACCCGATGGCGCTTGGTGCGGGCAGGGTCGGCCTCCCGGTACGGCAACCCGACCTACGCTCTGGTGAACGACAGCGCAGCGGGTATGGGCGTGCACACGTACTTTCGTTCCTTCTACTCGGCTGAGTTTCAGCCTCTCAACACCGCCGAAGTCCACCAGCAGTGGTATGTGCGCGGCACATGGAACACCAGTGTGCAGTTCCAGAACGCCGGCCAGGACGTCTGGATGGGCCTGATCTCCTTCTTGCAACTCCGTGACCAGACCAGCGCGATCAGTTTCACGGTCGAGAAGGTCGGGATCATCCCGGACCCGACCCTCCAGGTCAAGGTCAACCGGCTCGCCGTCATCAACCCGCTCCTCGTCCAGCGCAACCGCGACCTCATCGCCAAACAGGCCGAGATCCCACCCGCCCGTGAGGAGCTGGCCCGCCGCACCGTGACCCTGCTGGGCGAGGCCGACCTGGTCCTGCCCGTACCCCACATCGGCATCGATGTGCGCGGGCTCAGCAGTGCGGGCGCGCTGCTCAAGTTCGCCCGGACCGCCGCCACACCCTCGCTGATGGACAGTGCGGCGGGCCGGGTCGCGCTCTATTTCCAGGGCGCCAACGGTCAGTTCTTCGCCGCCTACCTGGACACCTCGGCGCAGCGGGGCAGTCAGCAGCTGACCGGTGGCGGGCTGACCGCTCTGTTCACGGCGCGCGACCCGGGCGTGGGGCTGTCGGGGACGCAGATCAGGGTCAGCGACTGCACCGTGAACGGTGCGGCGGCCCCCAGCCTGTGTGATCTGACGATCACCCGTGGCGGCGATACCGAGACCTTCGCCCGGCTGCCGCGCCGCGTCCAGGATCTGGCCGCCGCTGTCAACGGTGTCACCGACGAGCCGGTTCCGCTCGGCACGGCGGCGAGCGCGGCGGGGGATCAGCTCACGCTCGCGAGGGCGCTGTCGTTCCCCGTTCCGGCCCATTCCCATCTGCTGATCGGGGAGAGTGCCCATCTGGTCACCAGCGCCGCCGACACCGGCGGGGCGACGCTGCGGGTCACTCCTGCCCCGGCCACTCCGCTCGCTCAGGGCACGGCGGTGTCGCTGATCCGCTACGACACGGCCCGTGCCGTCGCCTCCCGCCCCGGCGCCTCTCTGGCCCAGGGCTCGCGGTGGATCACCGCCGCCGCCGACAAGAGCGATGTCCTCGTGCCCAACGGCACGGCCACCGCCCTGATTCCCGGTCACGGCAGCCGCTGGCGCGGTGACGCCCCCGGACGGGCCTTCTCCCTCAACGGCACCACCAGCTACCTCGTGATGGGCGGCGGGGCGGGCAACGCCGCCGTCACCGGCGATCTGACCGCCGAGGCGTGGATCAATCCGCGCCGTGTTCCCGCGCCCCGGTCCCGGGTCTTCCATGTGCGGACCGGTGACACCAAGGCCGCGATCGCCCTGAGCCCCGAGCCGACCACTGGCGGTCTGATCCTCAACGGCAGCGATGTCGCCATGGCGATCCCCGGCGCCGACCCCACCGGGACGGACTTCACCGTCGAGTGCTGGCTCAAGCGCACCACCGGCCGCACGGTCGCGGACACCATCGTCGCGATCGGCGCCAACGGTCTGAGCATCGGCTTCACCTCCACCGGCGCGTTCACCTTCGGCTTCACCGGACAGACCCTCACCACCACCGCCACCTACACGGACGGGGAATGGCATCACTGGGCCGTCACCTTCGACCGCACCACCCGTGCCCAGGTCATCCTCCGGGACGGGACCGAGGTCGCCCGCCGCACCGCCGGCGGAGTTCCGAGCGGCACCGCCCAGCTCATCGTCGGCCGCACCGACTCCGGCACCTACACCTTCTTCTCCGGCCGGCTGGCCGAGCTGCGGACCTGGAACGTGGCCCGCTCGGCCACCGACATCGCCGCCGACCAGAACCGGCGCGTCGCCCCGGGCGAACCCGGTCTCACCGGCGCCTGGATCTACGACGGCAGCCGTCCCCAGCTCAGCCAGTTCCCCGACATCAGCGGCCAGGGCCGCCACGGCGGTGTCTGGGGCAGCGCCGCGGCGAGTGAATCCGCGGTCAAGGGCTACAAGATCCTGGCCGCGGTCGGCGACAAGCACCGAACCAGCCGCGAGACCTATCTGTGCGGGGAGTGGGCCCATGTCGCGGCGGTGCACCGGCAGTCCTGGGCGCTGCGCTTCAACGGCTCGGCCTGGGCGGACACCCCTGACGCGGACGCTCTCGACCTCACCGAGGACCTGACCATCGAGGTCTTCGCCCATATCGACGCCATCGGGTCACGCCAGGGGCTGGTCTCCAAGGGCCGCCTCGGCGACGGCGCGGGCGGCACGGTCCCCTATCAGCTCTCCGTGCTGGCGGACGGGAAGCTGGAGTTCGCCTTCGAGGAGCCCGGCCCCAGGACCGTCCGCTACACCTCCGGCTCCGCCATCACGGCCGGATTCCACCGGATCGCCGTCGTCCGCAAGGCCGGCAGCTCCAGCGAACAGGTCAAGGGCACCCGCAACATCACCTACAAGGACGAGAACGGTGCCACCCAGACCAAGACCGTCGACACCATCGACCACGTCGACACCAAATCCTGGGACGACATCCGCTTCGTCGTCGACGGCGCCGAGACCGGCACCGGCCGCTACACCGGCACCGGCCCGCGCGGCAACGACGGCACCCTGGACATCGGCCGCGCTGGGGAAGGCAGCGCCCTATACCCGCTCAAGGGCACGGTCGGCGAGGTCCGGATCTGGGGCAAGGCCCGGGAGACCAACCAGCTCGGAGCCCCCCTCCAGCCCCGCGACGAGGGACTGATCGCCCGCTGGACCTTCGAGGAGAACACCGGCAACACCACCGCCGACCTGGCCGGCGGCTACGATCTGCGGCTGCACGGCGCGAAGTGGGCTACCGACCCGGACCCGGCCGCCAGCTCCTTCACCGTCCACCGCAACGGCCGCTCCATCCCCTGCGACACCCCCGCCGTCAACCCCCTCGCCAATTGGGGCGACGAACTCCTCACCCTCGGCGCCTACCGGGCCTCGGTAAACCAGTTCGCCGAGTTCTTCGACGGCACCCTGGACGAAGTCCGCTACTGGCGGACCGCCCGCACCCCCGAGCAAATCCTCGACAACCTCTTCACCCGCGTCACCGGCGACAAACAGGACCTGATCGGCTACTGGACCTTCGACACGACCGCGGACGAGAGGGTCGACTCCATCACCGACCAGGGCCTGCGCGGCAACCACCTCGACCTCAGCGGCAACAAGGTTCCCTCGACCGCGCCGATCTCCACCGACACCGCCGCCGTCCGCTCCGCACTGGCCGGCATCCGCACCCCCTTCCACCAGAACATCTCCACCCCGCCGGCCGCCACCGAGTACGCCGACCTCCAGTTCACCGCCACCGGTGAGGCCCTGGGTGTACTGAAACGCTGCTACACCCACACCGCCGACGGCGCCTGGCACCTCACCACCGGCTACAAGGTCGGCGACCTGGTCAGCGAATGGGTCAGCCAGGTCCAGTTCGACCCCCAGCTCATCGGCTACATCGAAGGCGCGCCCCCGGTCCCCTCCGAGAACCTCACCGGGCAGATCGACCCCGCCGGATCGTCCAGCGTCACCTTCGAGCAGGCCGACGAGGTCACTTCCACCCTCTCCTCCACCCATGAGCGCAGCATCGACGCGAGCTTCAGCATGGCCGCCGGTGTGGAGGTCGACGAGAAGATCCTCATGATCACCGCCCCGCTCGGCATCGGCACCGCGCAACCGCTCGCCTCCCTCACCCTCAAAGCGCACGTCGGCGGCACCATGGAGTTCTCCAACGCCTGGACGGACGAGACCTCCGTGGGACAGGGCACCAGCACCACCCACGACACCACCGCCACCCTCACCGGAAACTGGGAGGACCCCGCCCGGATCCTCAACACCGCCGTCGGCCGCCGCTACCTCCCCGCCAACAAGGGCTACGCACTCGTCCAGTCCGAGACCGCCGACGTGTACGCGCTGCGCCTGGCGCACTCCGGCGCCCTGGTGGCCTACCGGATCCTGCCGAACCCGGACATTCCCAAGGACTGGAACATCATCACCTTCCCCATCAACCCCCAGTACACCAAGCAGGGCACCCTCGACGGCGCGGTCGGCTTCAACGACCAGGGCAAGGTCCTGGACCCCGCCTACCCCAACGCCTTCCAGCGCGGCGAGTACAGCTACTTCAAACCCCGCGAGGCGTACGCCATCAAACGCCGCATCCTGCGCGAACGCCAGGAACTGGAGACCTACTACAGCACCGTCTCCACCGAGACCGGCGACACCGACCCCACCGCCGAGCGCGCGGCGAAGGTCCTGGCCCCGATCGTCGGCACCAAGAACGCCACCGAGAAGGCACAACCGGTCGAGTCGGCCGGCTCCTTCGCCAACCGCAACATCGCCAACACCTACGTCTGGACCGCCGACGGCGGCTTCTTCGCCGAGACCACCGGCACCGTCGACGTCGTCACCGAGACCACCGGCGGCTCCTACAGCCTCTCCGGCTCCGTCACCGGCTCCCTGGAAGTCGGCTTCGACGTCGCCGGAGTCGGCGTCGGCCTCCAGTTCGACGCCTCCCTCGGCGGCGGCATGACCACCACCCGCCACCGCTCCAGGGAAGCCACCCGCTCCCACAGCCTCAACGTCACCTGCAACCCCAGCGGCGACCTCCAGAAATACGACAGCACCGGCAAGGCCCAGTACACCCCCGCGGGCGCACCCGTCCTGGTACCCGGCAAGGTCGACGCCTACCGCTTCATGAGCTTCTACCTCGGCCAGGACACCAGCCACTTCAACGACTTCTACAACAAGGTCGCCGACCCCATCTGGCTCGAAACCAGCAACGACCCCAACGCCGCCGCCCTGCGCGAGGCCCGCCACAGCGACCGCACACCCCCCTGCTGGCGAGTCCTGCACCGCGTCACCTTCGTCTCCCGCATCCTCCCCCCGGTGCCCGCCACCACCGCACCCCCGCTGGAGCAGAAGATGCGCACCATCGACGTCGCCAGCAACTACGAACTCATCCGCCGCCTCGACCCCTACGTCTCCACGTTCACCAGCTCACAGTCCCAGCTCGCCGACGCCACCCGCACCGCCCTCACCGAACACCTCCCCCAGCTCCTCCCCTACGCACTGGAGATCAGCCTGCTCCTCTCCGAGTACTACGACGTCAGCGAATAGCCGCCAGGTCACCACAGATGATGCCCGGTGCCCCGGTGTACGGCCACCCGCCGTACACCGGGGCACCGCCCTGGCCAGAGGGAAGACCATCCAGAGGACGCCGCCCACTCCACAGCCGCAAGGACGCCCGTACCGTGCGCGACGGAGCGGACAGAGGAGGGTCAGGCGCACGGAGTGCAGAGGCCGTCGTGGTCGACGGCCTGGCGGCAGCGGTCTTCACAGGGGTGTCCGGCGCGCGCCTGGGAGGTGGCCTGGTGTTCGTCGCAGTCGACGCACCAGGCGGGCCCGGCGGGAATGTCCCGGTTGCGGGCGAGGAAGCCGGTGGCGCCGCACCGCTGGCAGATTTCCCCGCGCTCGCGGTCCGGCACGGACGTCGTGGAGAACAGAGAGGCACTCTCCTTCGGGAAGAAGACGGAGGAGGCGGTGGTGGAGGTCAGTGCGGGGGCATCAGGGTGAGATGGCCCTGGGAGCTCTCGGGCAGCAGCCGGCGCCGTACCGGGACGGGTGAGGCGAGCGAGGACGCGAACACGGCCACCAGGTCGTGCGGGACGCTGGCGCTGAAGGTGGCGCACCACAGGGGCGTGCCGATGGCGGGTTCGGCCCATGCCTGCCAGCCGGGCAGGTCGGGGCGCGGGTCGGCGTCGAAGACGTGCTCCGGCACGGTCTCCAGCGAGAGGCTGGCGGTGAAGCCGGGATCGCTGGCGGTGGTGTGGGGGCGGTCGATGTCGCGGATCCAGCCCTGCGCGGCGAGCGCGGACAGCACGGCGTCGGGTCCGTCGTATCCGGCGTGGGGTTCGGGGCTGGCGTCGAGTGCGAGGAGGAAGTCGGTGACGGCCTCCGGCGGGATGCCGGCCGTGAAGTAGGCGTTCCACTCACGCATCGCGCTCGTGGGGTGGGAGCGCGCGGTGATCTGCCAGGCCACCGGCAGACCGCCCAGTGCGAACGGGTAGGAGGCGCGGACCCATTCGGCGCCGCACAGTTCGTCGGGGCTCACGTAGAGAAGGGTCTGGCGGGCCGTTGGCCACATGCGCCAGCCCGCGGCGGTGAGGGTGGCACCGACCAGGTCGGCGAGGGCGTCGTCGTCTCCGGCGAGGTGTCGCGGGGACACCCAGTAGCCCGACGGGTCAGGGGTGGCTGGGTAGGGGAAGGGGTGCGGGTTCAGCGGCGCCTCCGGGCTCGGGGGTGGTTCAGCGGTCGCCGCCGCTGGGGCGGGCCGCTCCGCGACGGGCGCGCGGGGGTGCGGTGGTCGGCTGCTGCCAGGTCAGCCGGACCGCGACAGCGGGCGGCAGGTGACCGAGCTGCTCGCCGTCCGCGAGGAAGACCACCGGCCGGCCGGTCTCGTCTGTCGCGGTGACGACGTCGGCGATCCGGTGAGCCATGGGGAAGAACGGGTTGACGGCCAGCCGCGCCACGGCATCGCGGTCCAGCTCGGACAGGCGGTCGATCAGCTCGCCGACCGTCATCTCCGGCGTTTCAGGGGCGTCGGGTGTTTCCGGTTCCACGGGGCTCTCCGTTCGGCAGGGGCGGAAGTGCTTCAGGCATGGGGCAGCGTACGAGGCCGGTGTGAACAGCCGGCGCCGCCGGTCAGCGTGGGCGGGAGGTGGCGAGGACGGTGGCCACGGCCGCGGCGACGATCTGCGCCGGGGTCCCCGTGTCGAAGCTGACGCTGTAGCCGGGGACCCGGGCGGTCCCGGTGACAGCGAGTTTCCAGCCCTCGCCGTCCGTGCCAGGACGGCCCGTGGGGAACCAGCCGAGGTAGAAACGTCCGTCACGGGAGTTGATGTGGACATCGGCCCGGTCGTCCACGACCAGCTTGAAATCGGCGTCGGTGAACTGGTCGGTGACCAGCGTGGGCTGTCCGGGGCCGAGCTGCCACGAGCGGAGCCGCAGCGCCTCGGCGGTGGTGGAGAATCCGGGCTGGGAAAGATCGACGGTCAACGCGATCACCTCTCTGACCTGGTGTTTTCCGGGGAGTCGTCTACGTTGACATGCCCCTGCCCGCGTGCACCAGTCCTTTCGGGATCTTTCCTGTCTGCCCCCAGCGAATAGGCAGAAAAATGTACGAATCATGCCGGTCCCGTCCGGGGCCCCAATCGTTATGGGAACGCATGTTCGAGTACGATCCCGTCGGGACGGACAGGACGGAAGTGGTGTCGCTGCGGTGCCGCCGTCGGGCATCGTGTGGCGCTCACGGCGGGCGCGGGCCGGCGGCCGGCAGGAGAGGGGTATCGCGGGATGGCGATAAAGGCGGATGTCACTGCCCAGCAGGAGCGGAACCAGGGGGATGCACGGGTGCCCCGGGTCCCGAGTGCGGGTGCCGGGCGGCGGCTGCGTTCGCTGACGCGGGCGTTCACCGTCGGTCCGGTGACAGGGCATCTGATCGTGTCGCACACGGCGGGCGGCGAGCCGGTGCGGGTGGAGATCCGGATGGCGAAGCAGGGCTCCACCCTGCGGGGGATGCTGGACGTCCTGTCCACCACGCTGACCCGCGCGCTCAGGCTCGGCATCCCGCTGGGTGGCCTTCTGCCCGACTGCCTGTCCACCCGCTTCGAACCGGCCGGGATGACCGACGATCCGCAGATCCGGCAGGCCACTTCCGTCCCCGACTACGTCGCACGCCGTCTCGCGTTCGACTTCTTCCCCTACGAGCAGCGCCAGGAGCTGGGCGTGCTGACCCGCGAGGAACGCCTGTCGGGTGAACAGGCGGTGTGGCCGGTGGGCCGGCAGCGCTGACCGACGTCCGGAGTTGCGGGCGCCCGCCGGAAGCGGACATGCGTGAGGCCCCAGGAATCCGGGGGGATTCCTGGGGCCTCGTCAGATGGTCCGGAGCAGGGGTGTCAGCTCCATCCGGATGTCCGGACGGGACCATCGTCCGCCCGCCGCCGGTGTACGGCGATCACCGCGCCGCCTCCAGCTGCGAGCAGGGCGCCTGCTCCGCCGAGGAGCCACCAGATGGTGTCGGCGCCGGTGCGGGCGAGCTCCCCTTTCGCCGCAGGTGCTTCGGCGGCCGGGGTGGTCTCCTTCCGCGCCGGGGACCGGGTGGCCGGGACAGACGCCGAGGCGGCGGTTCCCGTCTCGCGGAGCGTGTCCGGGCGCGGTGTGTCCGAGGGCTCGATGGGTGGAGTGGCGCTCGGCGTGGGAGCGGGCGGGCTGGTGGGCGGTTTGGCCGGCTGCTGCTTCCTGGTGTTGGCGAACGCGGCGATGAGGGAGGTGGCGGGTCTGGCGGTGAGCTTGACCGGCTTGCCGGGCCGGTATCCGGCGGGGGCTGCGGTCTGGGTGGCGGTGTAGGGGGTGCCGGTCCGCGAGGTGACCGGGAGCGTGGCGGTCGCGGTGCCGTTCCTTCCGGTGGTCAGGGTGATCGTGCCGCCCCCGCGGGCCGTGGTGATGTTGACGACCGCTCCCGGCAGGGGCTTGCCGTTGTGCCGGTCGGTCGCCTTGAGCGTGAGCGCGGCGGGTTTGAACGGGTCGGTGATCGTCAGGGGGATGGTGGTGCCCGGGGTGACGATGACGTCCTGGTCGGCGACCACGTCGTGCAGCGGGCTGCCGCTGGATGTCTCCTTGAGCCGGTACACCCCGGCGGGGAGGTCCGCGAACGCGAGGCGGCCCGCCGCGTCGGTCTTCCCGTCGGCGATGCCCTTACCGGTGTCGTCGAGCAGGGCGAAGGAGGCCCCCGCAAGGACATCTCCGCCGGTGTCCTTCTTGAGAAGGGCGATCCCGCCGGTCGCCGGGGTCTCGGGCTCGTCCCGCTGAGAGGCCGACGGCGAGGAGGACGGGGATGGCTGGGTGGGCTCGGCCGAGGCGGTGGGCGCGCAGGCCAGCATGCCAACGGTCGCGGCGGCGACAGTGGCACCCGGCCTTCTGCGGCGGGCGGGGCGGATACGGATCAAGAAGGAAGCCTCCATGGCCAGGGTCGGGGACACGGCGGTGCCGGGTGCGGATGCGTAGGTCCGCACCCGGCACCGGGGAATGCGGGGAAGGGTCAGCTGGACGCCGTCTCGTCCTCGGCTTCGGCGGTCCGGTCGCGCCGGTTCCTGGCCGCCCAGTAGGCGGCGCTTCCGGCTGCGAGCAGGGCTCCCGCTCCGCCGATGAGCCACCAGGTGGTGTCGGCGCCGGTGTGGGCGAGGCTGCCGGACGGCGGGGTGATGTCCGGTGTGGCCGGGGGATTCATCGGCGGGGTCGCCGGAGGTGTGGTGGGCGGGACCGGCGGAGGCGGAGTGGTCGGCGGGGGCGTCGGGGGCGGGGTCGTGGGCGGCGGAGTGGTCGGCGGGATGGTGGTGTTGGGGAGGGTGACGGTCACCGTCTTGCCGGGTTCGGCGGTGAAGGCGACCGGGGTGGGATTGAGCTGGTAGCCGTCGGGGGCGGTGATCTCGGTGGCCCAGTAGCGGGTCCCGGCTTTCAGCTTGACGTCGAGCTGGGTCTTCGCGGTGCCGTCCTTGCCGGTCGTCAGGGAGAGCAGCTTCTCCCCCGGTGCGCGCTTGCCGTCCGGCCCGGCGACGTCCTGGGCGATGTTGATGACCGCTCCCGGCAGGGTCTGTCCGCTGGCCTTGTCGGTCTTGCGGAGCAGGAGATCGGCCTTCTTGAACGGGTCGACGATCGTGATCGGGTGGGCCTGGGCACTGCGGCCGGATTCGATGGTGATGTCCTGGTCGGGGACCAGCTCGTGGATGGTGTCGCCGGTAGAGGTCTCCCGGAGAGTGTAGATACCGGGGGCGATCCCGTCGAAGACGAGCACACCCGTCTTGCCCGTCTTGCCCTCGGCGACCAGCTTGCCGGTCATCGTGTCGAGGAGCTGGAAGACCGCGCCGGCGAGAACGTCCCCTTCGGGATTCTCCTTGTGGATGGTGACGCCGCCCGGAGCCGGCGTCACGTCGAAAGTGGCGGTGTCCTTGGCGGCGGTGGTGTCCCCGGCGAGGAGCATCCGCTGCGCCACGGGGTTCTTGGGGGTGAGGACCTTGAGCTGCGCGCCGGGCAGGCCGGTCGCCGTCGCGGCCACGGTGGCGGTTCCGGCCTTCGACGGGGTGAACTCCCATTCCGCGGCACCGGTCCTATCGGTGGTGACCTTGCCGGTGGCGGTGCCGGCGCCGGATCCGGTGAGGCTGACCGGGACGCCGGGGATCGCGGTGCCGGTGAGGGTGGAGGTGACCTTCACGTCCACCGTGACTTTCTTCCCGGTGTGGGTGGTCTTCACCGACGGGGTGATCGTGAGGGCGTAGGGGCCGGCGTACTTCTGGGCCTCGCCGATGTAGCGCAGGGCCAGGGTGCGGGACGTCGGGGAGACGACCGGGTAGGCGAGGCGTTCCTTGCCGCGCTTGCCGTCGATCGCGTACATGCCTCCGGCGAGCCATTCGTAGACGGCGGCGTCCACGGCCGCCGCCTGCGCGTCGGACTGGGTCTGGCCGTACTTGCCGATCACGTAGGAGGCGTATGCCAGATTCTTCTTCGGGACCTTCTTCCCGGTGACCGAGGACGTCCAGGACGAGACGGGCTGGGGAGCGCTGTATCCGTCGGCGTCGGCCGGGCCCTTCTTCAGCGGGTCCGCGCAGTAGGTCTGCGAGTCGCCCCAGACCTGGGGTCCGGGCGGGCCGTACGCGCCGATGTGGCTGGCGCCCGGATTTCCGTCGCTGTCGGGAATGCTGTAGCCGGGACCGAGGTGGTCGGCGGCGTGCGCCGGGGTGCCGGTGGCGAGGGTTCCGGCGACGGTGGCGGCCACCGCCACGGCGAGCGGACGGCGGATGCTGCGGGTGGCAGATGCGTGCAAAGCGGGGGTGCTCCAGATCGAAGGGGATGGGTGTGTTCCCGCTGTGGCCGGGTGGTCAGCGGGAGCGGCCTGCGGGCGGGGCCGGCAGTGGCAGAGCGGGCTTCGGCGCGGGGGCCGCGGTCGGCAGTCCGTCGGGGAAGTACAGGTAGTCCCTGGTGGGGGCGGGGAGGTCCCGAACGGCTCGGGTCAGCGGCTCGTCCTCGACGAGGGAGTTGGTGAAGGCGCTGATGAGGGGGACCGGTGTGCCGGCGGTGAAGGTCGCCTTCCACACGGGTGACCGGTCGGTGATCGCGGCCTGGAACACCCAGCTGCCCTGGATCCCTTCGGTGTAGAAGTGCCAGAGGACGGCGACGTTGTCGAGGCTGCAGAACAGCTGCTTGCCGTCTCTGCGGACGGTGTGGCTCCAGCCCTCCGTGAGGAGCGGCAGGTAGCCCTCCACGGCGGGTACGTCTTCGTCGAGGAGGTAGTCCTCGACGTTGTCCTGGTCCGCCAGGTAGAGGGTGAGCAGCGCGGTGTGGACGTCGCGCAGCAGCTCCAGGGGTACCGCGCCGGTGAAGGTGGCCCTCCACCGGGCGGGGCCGAAGGGCTGCTGGACGGTGGTGGTCCAGGTGCCGCTGGAGGGGTTCTTGGGGTCGGGGAGGAATCCGGTGTGCACGCGCAGGCAGGGGCTGGCGGCGATCCGGTGGCCCTTGTCGGGGCGGTGGAGGGACCAGCCCTCCTCGAAGGGGAAGGGCCAGGCCCTCTGGAAGTCGGCGCTGCCGGGGCCGGCCAGGTATCGGGGCATGACCTGCACCTCGGCCTCCGGGGCGAGATTGTCGAGGGGCAAGCGGTGGCCTTTCTCATTGGGTGAGGGAGCCGGACGGTGTCGGCCGCCGAGCCCTGTGGACATAGGTGGCACGGCTCGTCAGCCGCGGGGTGCCTTCGCCGGGCTGAGCGGGCGCGAAGGGGAGGGCGCGGCCGGTGCCCGGACGCAGAGAGATTCGGCGCATGCGGTGAGGACGGCGCGGGCAGCCGGGCTGGTGAGCCCCGAGAGCCACAGGTTGCAGACGGCGTCCATGGACGGGCCTGGCAGGTCGACGAGGGCGTGTTCACAGCCGATCCAGTTGGCGGCGAGTTCGCTGGTGTAGAGCGGTGGGAGCGCGTCGTCCTCGTGGCCGGGCAGGGGGAATTGGGCGACCGTGCCGAGTGCGTGTCCGGTCTGTCTATCGAGCCATTGGGCAGCCTCGCCTTCGTAGTCGTCCAGGAGGCTGTAGCCGACCAGGTTGGCATCGACCGTGGCCCCGACCGCGTTCAGGACTCGCGGCGTAAGGTGCACGGGGAGCCGGTGGATTTCCACACTGTTCCCGGACGGCGTGTGGTGGCTGAACCGGCCGGGAACGGGTCACAGCCGGATGTATGCCGTGGGTCCGGAGGGCGCGGAGGGTGCTATCGGCCGCGGACGCGGGAAGGGGCCGGAACGGGGAGTGCGGCTCGCTGGGACGAGCGGACCGTGGGCTTCGGGGCGGGGTATCCCCACATACCAGCGTAGGCATGAACCGCTTGGGCGAGGGCGGTGAAATCACCGCCCTTCCAGGGTGGTTCGGACCTGCCGGAGCCGGCGTTGATGACGTGCCGGTCGTAGCTGGCGGAGGTGGCGCGGGCGCGGAAGGTCCCGTACTCCTTGAAGGACAGGGCGACCACGTCGATCTTGCCCTGGTCCGGGTGGAGGACGGTGAGGCGCAGGCCGCCGAACTTCTGGTGGTAGATCGTTTCGTAGAAGTCGATCCGGAGACGGATCTGTGAGCCGGGCGGCGGGACGGCGTAGAAGCTGTTCCCCACCACGGAGCCCTGTATCCGGAGGGGGAGTGCTTCGGTGAAGAACTGCTCGGCGTGCAGGGACATGGGATTCCTGGTCGAGTCGAAGGGGAGCGCCGGGTCAGCGGCGGCCAGCCGGGCGGGCCGGGGCCGGGAGGCGGGCGCTGGGGGTGGTGGTGGACCAGCGGGGGGGGCGGAGACCGTGCCGAGGGTCGGCGCGGGCCGCCAGTGGGTGCGGGCGGTGTCCCCCGGGGTGGGGGCCGGCGGGCGGACCGGGGTGGCCTGGGCGTGCTGCCGGACGGAGCGGGTGAGTTCACCGTGCCAGCGCAGGACGGGTGCGGGGTCGACGACCGCTGCCGCGGTGGCGGTGATGAGCGCGGTGGGGGTGTGGTGGGAGAAGACGGCGTACCAGCCCACGCGGGGTGGGCCGCCCCACATGCCCCATCGGGTCTCGTTGCTGACCAGCTCGTTGTCGGGGTCGAGGTCCCGGCGGTCGTACCAGGCCCCCGCGAGTCCGTCCGGCGAGGTCAGTTTCAGCATCGTTCTGCGGTCGTCGATGATCCAGTCGGCCTCCAGCATCGGCGCGAGCACGGGCGTGGGGTCGCGGTAGTTTCCGAGCCCGCCGCGCAGGAACGCGTCGCCGTGCGGATCGTAGGAGGCGACGAGTCCGGTGGTGAAAGCGGTGACGTACTCCGTGGGACACGCGGTGTTGAAGGCCGCGGCCCAGTGGGGCCGGGCGAACTGCTCTCGGTAGGCGGCGATCTTCCACAGGGCGTCGTCGCCGGCCCTCGGGCAGGTAGCCGATCCGGATTCGCTGGTCCGGAGCCGGGAGGTACACATTGCCGTCATCGTCGTGGGCGAGTTTCCAGTCGGCGTCGAGTCCGGGCTGCAGGCCGGGGTCGCCGATGGCGGTCGAACCTGCCAGGTGACGGGGGTGGACGTAGGCGTCCCCGTCGAGGTCAGTCACAGGCATTCCTGGAAGAGCTGATCGGGGCGGTGGCATGGCTCTGCGGCGGGGATGCGGCGGCGCGCAGGGTTCGGTTCGCCCGGATCCACTGGTGCAGCGCCCGTGCGGGTTCCGTCGCCTCGGCGGGAACGGCGCCCTGGGCGAGGAGGGAGAGGGTGGCCCGGACGCGAGTGGTGAAGTCGGCGCGCTGGGTGGGGTAGTGGTGGGCGCGGGCCCAGCGGGCGGCGGTGTCGTACACATCGGCCAGGGCGGTGCCGCTGCCGGTGAGCTGATAGGCGGGCTGCCCCGCCCGCTGTCCGGCCCGCACGAGCCGGTGTTCGCGGACCAGTACGGACCCGTCGCGGACCTGCTGGAGGGGGAGATCCGGGAGGGTGCGGCTGAGCATGTGCCGGGCGACGGGGCCGTGGTCATCGATCTCGGCGATCAGCCGGATCACCCCCGGATGGCCCAGAACCGCGACAGCTCGGTCGGCCTGATCGGCGGTCAGCGTCATCGGCGGTGTCCCCCCGTCAGGGTTCCTGCGGACGCACGGGCCGGTACCGGGTGCCGGTGGGAGAAGAGTTCACCGGCTCGCCACTGGGCGGATGGCGTGGTCTGCAGAGCCGGTGCAGGCGCGGCGGGGGCCGGGAGGCGGGAGGCGGCGGAGGCCCACATGCCGCCCGCGACCTGGGACGGGGCCGGCGGGTGGCCCCACACGGGATGGGTGGCGGCGTCGGTGAGAGGGCGCCCAGTGGCCCAGGCTGAGAGGGCGCGGTACACCGGGGCCAGGGCCTGGCCGGGCGGGGAGAGCCGGTAGTCGGCTTCATCCGCGTCGGTGTCGGTGTCGGTGTCGACAAGTCGGTCGTCGACGAGCTGGCGCAGGCGCGGGTAGACGGCGCTGAGGCCGTGGCCGGGCATCGCGTCGGCGGCGACCGCCTTGGCGCTGGAAGTTCCGCGGGCCTGGAGGGACCACAGGATCGGGGTGGCGTGCCGGGCGCCGATCAGGACCAGGGTGTCCTCGATGTTCTGGACAACCGCGCCGGCCCGCGCATCCGCTGTGCCAGGCGGGGCGGGGGTGGGCTTCTCCAGGTGGGTGCCGCCCCAGGCTGCGATCACCGCGAGGACCGGCAGGAGATCGGTGCTGCGGGCGGAGAGGCCGTAGGTGACGTGACGGGTGCCGTGTTCGGTGCGGTCGAGGAGCCCGGCGGCGGTCAGCCAGCGGAGCTTGGGGTGGAGCTGGCCGTCCTGCAGCCACGGCATCCGGGCCTTGATCTCCGTGTACCGCAGGGCCTGTGCGGAGACGGTGGTGAGGATCTGGACGTTCCAGCGGGGGCTGAGCATGCCGAGGGATTCGCTGACCCGTGACAGGTCGGCATGGACGGGGCGGGGCAGACCGGTGGGGATCAAGAGAGGGGAACTCCAGGGACATAGGGGGCGGGTCATTGCGTCCGGGCCGGGGCGGCGGGAGCGGGTCTGGCCGACGGAACAGGCGGGGCTGCTGCCGGGGTGGGCTGGGGCGTCGGGGCGGGGACGCGATGCAGGCTCTGCAGGACCGCACTGAGCGTTCTGGCATGGGCGTCGCGGACGGCGACGGCTTCGCCTATACGGCGGGCGTTGTCGAGCATGTGACCCGCGTCAAACGCTTCGATCGAACGCTCTGGGTGCGCGAGTTGGCGCAGCCGATCTTGATGGAAGGTGATACTCCGCTCGGCGAGCTGGAGATCGGTCAGGCTGCCGAGGAGGGCACTCAGCATGCTGTCGTGCGGAGCGGTTGCGATGTGGCCTTCGAGTGCGGCGAGCGGCTGTCCGTACAGGGTCTCGATCCGCTCGACCAGCATCCGGGCCGTGGGGGTGGGACGGGGTGTGGTCAATCAGCGGGCCTTCGCGATCGGAACCCCTGCCGTCCCGGCCCGCGCGGGGGCGGCCGGGGCGTCGGGGGGCAGGGCGGTGGTGATCCTGGCCTGGGCGAACTCCACCGGTCGGCCGGCCGACGGTCCGGGTGGGGGCATGGACCGCAGCAGGCCGGTCAGAGCGGTGAGGTATCCGTCGCGGGCGCTGAGTGCGGCGTCCAGCCACTGGGCGTCGACACGCAGGGCACCGGCGAACAGCTCACCCAGGTCACGGCCAGGGTCGGTGGCCTGGTGGACGCGGTCGCGGACCCGGACCGCCTGCTCCTCGGCCAAGGCCAGGAACGACCGCAGCTCCAGCGCCCGGCGCAGCGCGGCGGAGGTCCCGGGGGCGGTGGCGGCCACGTACAGGTGGTGGAGCGGGGCGCCGAACGCCTCCTCCAGCGCGGTGTCCTGGCTGGTGGGCCTGCTGGTCACGCTCACCGCGACACACCCCGCACCTCGGATACCGGAACGGCGGGGCGGGCCGGGACGGTGGTGTTCGGGGCGGGGCCCCGGCGGGGTGCCGGGGTGCTCCCGCGCCAGGCGCCCGGGCCGTGCTTGCCCGGCGCGTCCGGGTCGAGGAGGAAGCGTAGGACCATGGCCCGCCCGTCACGGAGGTCGACAGCGGCATTCACCCGGTGGGCGACCTCCATGGCCGGATCGTCGAGCTCGCCGCCCGGTTCGGCCATGAGGACTGTGACGAGGGCGTCCTCGGCGCGTTGCAGCGCTTCCTGAGCGGTGGTGAGGAGGCCGTACCAGCGCACGGCCTCCACCGCTTCGGCGCTGGCATGCGGTGCGGCTGCCACCGCTCGGCGCAGCGCCGGGAGGGTCATCTGGAACCGTTCCTCGATCCGATCCTTCAGGACGCCCATCACATCGTCGGATTCATCGGACACTGCACGTCTCCTCTTCATGATTCGGCCGTTCCGGGGCGGGAATGGCGTGGCCAAATGCTCTTGTTCAGCGGGAATCACGGCGGATACGGACGGCGGCTCGGAGTTCCGCAGCGGCGTCTAGTAGCTCAGGCACATGCGGACGTCGCGGTAGACGTAGGTGCCCGAGACCCAGCCCTTGACCTTGGTGGTCTTGTTGGTGATGTGGTGCCAATTGCCGCTGGTCTTGTGGACGGTGAAACTCTGCCCGCGGTAGAGGATGCCGACGGCCGTGGACTTGGTGGTCGCCTTGGAGCGCATGGTGACGGCCTTCGTGCCGATCACCCACGGTCCGGGCCGGTCACACGGCCGATGGCCATGCTCGGCAAAGATGGCAGGTGCGGCAGTCGGGGCAGCGGCGGTCGCCGTCGGTGCGGCGGCGAGAGGAAACGCGAGTGCGCCGAAAGCGGCGGCACAGACAGCGAAACGGGTCGAGCGCATGAGAAACTCCGGGCGTGACAGGAGAATGACGAAATGGCGCCCCGGGCGCAGCGTTCGGGGCAGTTCCAGAGTCCGGAGAATCCCCGGTTTCACGAACCGGGAATGTGCTGCTAACTTTCGCCAACCCCGCGCAGAGCAGGCGGGACTGATCCCTCGCATTCCCGGGACAAACGGGTGCCGGGAATGGGATTTTCAGCGGGCGCGCCCGGGCCCTGGTACGGCGGGAGGCCGGGGCGGCAGTCCGGGAACGGAAGTACGGCGCGCGGGGTGCGCGGGAGCCGGCAGCGGAACAGCCTCACCGCTCCAGTGGCCCTCCCACCAGGCGGTCGCCTCCTCGAACGACGAGAAGGCTCCTTCGCGCAGCGTGTGCGTCCAGGCATCGGTGTCGACCACTTCCAGCAGCACCCGAAAGGGAAGCGGCTCCCCCTCGTCCAACGCTCTCAGCAGCACGGTGGTCGTCGGCTTGGTGGAGGTGTCATCGGTGTAGCTGGTGAGGAGGACGAAGTCGTCACCGCCGCGCGTGAGGCGTTCTTCCAGGGCGCGGGTGGTGTCGTCGGCGGATGCTGTGCCCATGTCGTCGGGGAGGCGGATGGCGTCGGCCGGGCATCCGCGGGCGATGAGCCAGGACTGGGCCATGGCGGGCAGTGGCAGCGTGGTGTGCTGAAAGCGGAACGTTCGGCTTTCAGCGATGCGCTGTAGGTGGAGGGCGATGAGCTGAGGTTCGCCGGGAATGCCCCAGGTGACCGTTCTGTCGTGGAGGACGTAGTGACTGTGCCGCCCGTCGTCACTGTGATGTTCGGCGAGTCTGGTGAGGTCGTTCTGATTGATGGCGATGTGCTGCCAGAAGGCTTTATCGGCGTGGGGGTTGACGGCCTTGTAGCCGTCGAGGCGGAAATCCGGGGTGTGTGAAGGCAAGGAGGGGCTCTCGGGTGGTCGGATACGTGCGCCGTGAGGTGTCATGGTGGTTCAGTTGCGGGAGCGGGCTGCTGAGGGCCACGTCCCCGTCCGCGGAACGGCTCCGGTGACAGCTGCCGGTGGGCGCCGCGTTCCGGCAAGCGCGCTGCGGCCGGCGTCGGTGAGGGTGACGGGCTGTCCGGCGTGGACGGGGTGGCCGGTGTCCCGGACGACGAGGCCGGACCGCTCCAGTTGCTGGAGCTGCTCGTATCCGACACGGGTCCCGGAGGCGGTGACCACGGAGAGCCGCTGTGTGAGGAGGTGCTCGTGAAGTTTGGCGCCCTGGGTGATCGCGAGCAGGGCGGCGATATCCCGGGCAGGAAGGTCCACCGCACCGGCGGGCGCTTGCGCGCGGGCGGCCTCCTCGACCGGCTCCAGCACGGCCAGCACGCTCCTATGCTGCTCGTCGCGGGCGGCAGCCGCCTCTTGCAGCTGATCGACAGTGCGGCCGATCCGGTCGACCAGGGCCTCGTCGACCGGGAACTCTCCCGACGCCAGTCGGTGGAGCAGGACACGGTAGAAGGTCACCGAGGTCTCAGCCGACACGAGCGCGCGGTGAGCGTCGACCAGGCGGGCGCGCGGCTCGTCGAGGAGACCGGCGTCACGCTGGTCCCACAGGGTGTCGATGCTGTGACCGACGGCTGCCTCGACACGGTGGTCCAGGCCGGTGAGTGCCTTGGGCGCCGGCTGGGGCGCCGGTCTCACGGGCCCGGCTCCCCCGTCTTCGGTTCTGCCCCCGTCACCGGCGGCCCGCCGGTGCAGTGGCGAGCGCGGCACGCCGGTACGCCTTGCGGCGGCGGCCGTCCGGCAGGGTGACATCGCGGGTCGATATCTCGTAGGGGGCCAGCAACTGGGCGAGGCGTGCCTGGGTGAGGTCGGCGTAGCGCCAGCGGCCTTCGGCCACCCCCGGTAGTCGCCGCAGCGCGGCCACCAGCTCCTGCGAGGCGACGGCGTCCGGGTCACCGAGCTCGGCGAAGACGTCGAGGGCCGCCTGGACGATGCCGGAGGGGCGCGGGTGCTCGCCCGGGCAGGACAGGAAGTCCGCGTCGTCCTCGGTCATGTCCTCTTCCGCGGCGTCCGGGTAGCAGCAGGCGTGGGAGGAGAGGAGGAGGGCGAGGTCATGGCCGGCGGCGAGGCGTTCGGCGAGTGCTCCGGTGAGCTGGTCCAGCTGTCCCGCGTCGCCGAGCGGGCCGAGGGCGGTGAGATGTGGGCCGGTGATCCGCTCGTCCAGCCGCTGAACCTCGGCGAACGTGTCAAGGATGGCGCGGTGGTGGGGGTTCTCCCGGGGCAGTTCGACACCGCGCAGGGTGGCGGTGAGCTGGTCGAGGAGGGTGGGGAACGCGGTCGTCATCGAACGGGTCCTTTCGGGGGTGGTGCGGGGTGGGGAAGGCCGGGCCGCATGGCGGAAGGTGGCCCCGGCTTGGGAATCTGAGCCTCGTTGGCGGCCAGTTGGGGGGATCGGGTGCGGGCGGCGTGGGTGAGGGCGCTCATGGGGCGGCGGGTGATGCCGAGGCGGGAGCGGGCGGTGTCGTACGCGTCCTGCCGGGCGCGGGGCCGTACCGCCACCACGTGGATTTCCGCGCGGTGCGCCGACGCGGGCGGTGCCGGGCGCTGGGCGTAGACGACGCGCCACTCGGCGCGGTGATCCACGTAGAGCTTGCGGAATCCGTCGAGGTCGCCGGTCAGCCTGCCTCCGAACAGCTTCGCGGTGACGAGGTCCTGGAGCTGGGCGAGGACCAGGTCGCGGATGTCGCCCGGGGCGGCGAGGAGGTCGGTCAGGGCGCGCGGGTCGAAGCTGAGACCGAATGCCGGTGGCGGTGAGCCCCCGGTCATGATCCGGGCTCGCCCGGCGTCTCGGTCTGCGAGCGGACCGAGGGGGTGGGTCCGGCCAGCAGGCGGTGGGAGGGCCGGTCCGGGTCGGTCATGCACGCGGACAGCGGCCCGCCCGGGGCCCGGACCGCGGCCATGGCATGGGTGAGGAAGTCGCGGTGCCACACGAACAGCCCGGCCAGCCCGGCTTCGGGGTCCTTGTGCTGCTGGTAGGCCATCCACAGGGCGTGCAGCCAGGCAGTGACGTCCTGGTGGTCCTGCCACTGCTTGCACCACGGCGCTCCGGTGGTGACCTCCGCGCCATAGGCGGGCATAAGGAAGTCGTCCACCCAGTCCGACAGCGAGTCGAGTTCGTTCTCGTACGCCTCCCCGTCCAGTTCCAGGATCGGTTTCGGCTCGGGCGGAGGCGGGGGCATGCCGGGCATCCCCGCGAAGCCGGACAGGCCGAAGCCCGGGAACGGGTCCGGGCGGGGAGCGGGGTCCGGGGCGGCCGAGAGGCTGTCGAGCTGCCGTGCCTGCTCCGCCGTCTGGTCAAGCAGTTTGCGGACGCTCGCCTCGATGGACTCCAGACCAGCATCGGGCAGCCGCACCGGGGAAAATTCCCCGTCGCCTCGGGATTCTGTGGATTCGGGCACGAAAGGGGTCTCCTTGAAGCCGCCGCCGTTGAATCGGAATTGCGGCACCAACGATCCGAACGACTCCCGGTTTCGCCAACCGGGGATCCGGTGCTATATGCGCTCCGTGTACGGCCCGGACGGGCCAGCATGAGCTAACCGGCGCGTCCGGACCGGACAGCCGCAGGCTATGCGGTGAGGCCGAAGTCAGCCTGTGCGCGGGTCTTTTGCAGGGTTTCGGTGAGCCGGTCGGAGGCGATCTGCGCGTAGTGCTCCGTCTTCTCGACGCCGATGAAGTCGCGGCCCTCCAGCAGAGCCGCCACCCCTGTCGAGCCGGAGCCTGCACAGAAGTCGAGGACGGTGCCGCCCGGCGGAGCGATCTTGACCAGTTCCCGCATCACCGACACCGGCTTCTGCGTAATGTGCTGCCGGGCCTTCCCCGACGGCTGCGAAGCACTGTAGAGCCCGGGGAGGTAGACGGGGTTCCGGGCGGCGCCGATCGGACCGTTACTGGCCCACACAACGAACTCACAGTTTTGGGTGAACCTGCCGCGTTGCGGCCTGGCCTGCGGCTTGTGCCAGGCCAGGACGCCGCGCCACAGCCAGCCGGCCGCCTGGATCGCGTCCGTCGTGACCGGGAGCTGGCGCCAGTCGGTGAAGACGAGCGCGGTCCCGCCGACCTTGGTGAGGCGGTGGGCCTCGGTCATGATCTGCGTCAGCCAGAAGCCGTACGACCTCTGGTCCATGTTCTCGCCGGTGAAGTCCGGCAGGTCATGCCCGGCGTCGGCCGAGGTGTATTTCTGGCGGGCGCTACGGCTGGTGCGCTCCTTCGCGGTCCGGCCGCCGGAGTTGTACGGCGGGTCGGTGATCACGGAGTCGACGCAGTCGTCGGGAAGGGCGGCGAGGACGGTCAGGGCGTCGCCCTGGTGGAGGGAAAAAGGCAAAGGGATACCCCGGATTCGGGTCGGGAATGAGGGCAGGAGGAATCACCCCGGCTCGGCACCTGGCCTCGTCTGCAAAATCACGCATGCCGAAGCTCCCGCAGAAGGGCGGGGGCGCGAGGGGGAGATACCGAAACTCTAGGGCACGATCCCCGGTTGGCCGCTATCGCCACCGAACCGGCACCGAAGTGGCGAACTATTTCGCCAACCGGGGATCGGGGCTTACTGTTTTGGAACTGCCCGGCGAACACCGCCGCTGGCCATTTCCGATCACGCCCATTGGAGCATTCCCATGTCCTGAACGACACCGCTTCCCTGGGGCGCGAGCGGCAACTCGTGCCCCGGAGAACATCCCTGACGCCTCACCACCGGTCGTCGTCTCTCACACAGGACACCGCGGCCGAACCTCACTTCAAGGAACCCTCCCTGTGACACACCTCCGCTCCGCCATGTCCGGCGACCGGCCACCCGCTGACGATTCCACTCCGGGAGGCGGCACCGGTTGAAGGCCGCAGCCGCCGCCATCGGCGTCTTCTGCCTCTCCCCCCTCCTTCTCGCCGGGACCGCCGTCGTGGTCGCGTCCGGCAGCAGCGCCGCCCTCGACCACACCTTTTGCACCACCGGCACCGACGTCGACACCGAGGCGGTCGCGAAACAGGTCGCTGCCATCCTCGGCGGCGAAGGAGCCGACCAAGACCTGAAGATCGAGGGCCTCGAACTGCCCGCCGAGCAGATCCCTCACGCGAAGACCATCGTCGCCACCGGCATCTCCCTCGGCGTGCCCGACCGCGGGCAGGTCGTCGCCCTGGCCACCGCCCTCCAGGAATCACGGCTCCGGAACCTCGACTACGGCGACCGCGACAGCTTGGGGCTGTTCCAGCAGCGGCCGAGCATGGGCTGGGGCACCCCCGATCAGATCCGCGATCCCGTCTACTCCTCCACCCAGTTCTACGAAGGGCTGCTGGACACCCCGGGCTGGCAGCAGATGACCATCACCCAGGCAGCCCAGGCAGTCCAGAAGTCCGGGCTCCCCGACGCGTACGCGCAGTGGGAACCGCTCTCCCGGGCGCTGCAGACGGCGATCATCGAGATCCTTCCCGACCAGGGCGAAAGCTCCGGCGAGCCGGCCGGGGGCACGGCCGGGTGTGTGCCCGGTGAGGACGGGTCCGAGTTCGGGCCGATCCCTGAGGGCGCGGTACCGGAGGGATATGAGATCCCCAAGGACGCCGATCCGAAGGCCCGCAAGGCAATCACCTGGGCGATGCGGCAGCTCGGCACTCCCTATCAGTGGGGCGGAACCTGCACCGATCCGCGCGGGCCCGACCCGATGGGCCGCTGCGACTGCTCCAGCCTGACCCAGCAGGCGTACCGCGCGGCCGGCCTCACCCTGACCCGCACGACATACACACAGGTCAAGGAAGGCAAGGCTGTGTCCGCGCAGTCCATGCGTCCCGGTGACCTGATCTTCTCCCGCGGCACCGCCGCCGTGCCCGAGCACGTCAGCCTCTACATGGGCTCCGGGCTCCTGGTCAACGCACCGCGGACCGGGACGGACGTCCGGATCGAGCCGGTGAAGAACACCAAGATCCTCACCGTGCGCCGCGTCCTGTGACGACCCTCTCCCCTCCGGCACCTCGGCCGGCGTCCCCTCCCCCTCTTTCTCTTCCTCCGTTTTCCGCAGACCCGGTTGGTCTGCGTATGCAAGGAGTTCCGCCATAGCCATGTCTCTCGCCGACCGCGTCACCTATCTCGCCTTCGACCCGGGCATCACCCCCAAGGGCGGCGGCCTGCCGGGCCTCGATGTCCTCCGCAACGTCGTGAGCAGCATCAATATGTTCGGGATCATCGCCGTGGTCGGGGCGCTGGCTGTCTCCCTCGGGGTGTGGGCCTGGGGCCACCACTCCGGCGGCCACCAGGCCGAGGCCAACGGCAAGAAGGGCGCCCTCGTCTCTGCGGGCGCCGCGCTCGGCCTCGGTGCCGCGAACGGCATCGTCGCCTTCTTCTCCGCGCTGGGAACGCAGGTCAACTGAGATGAAACGATCCCGCACCACGGCCGCCCTGCACCGTCACACCGCCGGCTGGTCGGCCAACCGCCGCGTCCTTGCCGTTACCGCAGTGATCGCCGTCCTGGTCACCGTCGCCGGCCTCGCCGCCTACTTCACCGGCCGGGGCGAACAGGCGAGCAGCCCCTCCGCTCCCAGCGCTCCCGCGCATCCCTCTGCCCCGCCCACCGGCAAGGACGGCGATCCGACGCAGGGCCGGGGCTCGGTGGCCGCGCCCCCGCAGGTCTCCGACCCCCTCGCCTACGGCAAGGCCGCCGCCGCGATGCTCTGGTCCTACGACACCCGCACCACCAGCCGTGACCAGCAGCTCACCGGGATGCGGGCGTGGATGACCAACGAGGCGAAGTACAGCGACTGGACGGGTGTTCAGGCGCAGGTGCCGGATCCGGTGCTGTGGTCGCGGATGCGGGACAACGCGCAGCACGCCACGGCGAAGATCGGCGATGCCCGGTTTCCGTCGGCGTTCAAGCAGGCCCTGGCGGAGGACCCGACCGCATTGAGTGAGGCGTACATCTACGCCGTCACCGTCACCGGCAAGCAGTCGATCCGCTGGAAGGGCGGCGGGGGTGGGGCTGAGGACCGTTCGGTGACCCTCGCCGTCCAGTGCCGGCCGAGCGCGGACTGCACGCTCGTGTCCATCGCGCCGCTCATCGCCCCGTAACCGACCCCGCCACCCCGAGAGGAGGTGCGTTACCCCATGGATTTCTGTGACATCCCCCTGGCGAACACCGTGTGCGGTGTCGTCGATGCCGCGAAGTTCGTGTCCGACCCGGGCGCCGCCATCGGCTCCTGGATGGCGAAGAGTGCCGGTGAACTCGCCGCCGCGGCAGCCGATCTCGCGGCGGACGCAGTCAACGCAACCACCAGTATCGACCTCAACGCCTCCTGGTTTCGCGACAACTACGCGACGCTGCTGCCGATCGGTCTGATCGTGCTGGTCGCCACGTTCTGCGCCCAGTTGATCCGTGCCGCGATGAAACGCGACGGACAGGCGCTTGCCCAGGCATTCACCGGCACCGCCTCCGGTGTGATCTTCGCGTTCGCCGCGGTCTCCCTCACCACGGTCGCGATCGAGGTTACCGATGCCCTGTCGGACGGACTGTTCAGAGCGGCGAACTCGTCGATCGAGGACGCGGTACGGCGCATGGTCAAGGTGTCCCAGATCGCCGGCCTGTCCGGCCTGGGCTGGCTGGTGATGGTGTTCGCCGCCCTCGGCGCCGCCGTCGGTGCGTTCCTGTACTGGTGCGTGATGATGGTCCGCAAGGTCGGCATCCTCGTCCTGGTGACCCTCGCGGTGTTCGCCGCTGCGGGCGGCGGCTGGGAGGCGACGCGCCGGTGGCGCCGTGGCTGGATCGAGGCCACCGCCACCCTCATCGTCAGCAAGCTCCTGATGACCGTGGTGTTCCTGCTCGGGATCTCCGCCATGGGCAACACCGACGCCGACGGCGGCATCGCCGCACTCGCCGACGTCATGGCCGGCATCGTCATCATGATGCTCGTCCTCCTCTGTCCCTACGCCACGTTCAAGTTCGTCCACTGGGCATCCGAGGGCACCAACGGCGAGGACATCCACCGTGCCGGTGGCGCCGGTGCCCAGCTGGCGAAGCAGCACGCAGAGCGCGCCGGCCGGAAGGCCGCCGCGATGGCGGCGACCGCCGGGACCGGCGGAGCGGCGGGTGCCGCAGGCGGGGCGGGAAGTGCCGCGCCGCAGGGCCCGGACTTCGCCGACGGTGGGTTCCCGGGCGATATCGCCTCCTCGTCCACCAGCAGCGACAGCGGTTGCGAGCAGAGTGGTCAGGGCAGTGGTGGCCTGGGGGGTGTGTCGCCCGCTGCCGGCGCGATGGCCAAGGGCGTGAAGCAGGCCGTCCAGGAAGCCCCGGTCAGCCCCGCACCGGACAACGGCTCCAGCTCCAGCTCCGGCTCCAGCTCCGGCTCCGGTGGGCAGCAGGGCGGACCGGTACCGACGGCCGCGGAGCAGGACGGCAACAGCCAGTCGTCTCCTGCACCCCAGGCTGTGCCGCCCGCGGGGCCCGCGTCACGCGGTGCCCCGGTGAGTACCGCGCCGCCGCCCCCGCAGGGCGCTCCGCCCGCGCCGGACACCACGGCCAAGACCGGTCCGGTCTCGTCCGGCGGGCCGGCGAGCCCGCCGCCCTCGCCTACCGGTTCCTGACCTCTTCCTCCCCCTGCCGAGCGGGGTGCCACGGGCAGTTTGTCTGTGGTGCCCCGCCCGGCCTCCGCCCCCGCGATTCCCGGAACGGTTCTCGTCTTGTCTGAACTTGTCGCAGCCACACCCGTCGCACCGGTGACGGTGAAGTTCCCGCACCGCTCGCGGCGCGGCATCCTCCTGGGCCTGTCGCTGCCCCAGCTGACCCTGGTCTCCGGCGCGCTCGCCCTGCTGATGGTCACCGTCGTGTCCACCGGCCTGACCGGCGCCGCGGCCCTCGCTCCGCTGTGGGCTGCGGTCGCCGCCCTTGTCTTCATCCGCCGCGGCGGGCGTTCGCTGATCGACTGGGCGCCCATCGTCGCGCGTTACGCGTTCCGGCGGCGCTCCGGGCAGACGAAGTGGCTGGCCAGGCCGGTGTCGCGGCCCCGTAAAGACGGCGTCCTCCATCTGCCCGGCACCGCCGCCTCGCTGCGGGTCGTCACCCCGCACGGGTCCGAGGCCGCCGCGGTGCACGACCCGCACCGCCAGACCCTGACCGCCGTCGCCCGCATCTCCTCCCGCGCGTTCGCGCTCCTCGACCCCGCGACACAGAACGCCAACGTGAGCGGCTGGGGTCGGGCGCTGGCGAGCGTCTCCCGCACCGGGCACATCGCCGCGATCCAGGTCCTGGAGCGCACCGTGCCGGACTCCGGCGACACCCTGACCCGGCACTGGGTCCAGCAGGGCCATCCCGACACCCCGGTCGCCGGGCAGGTGTATGCCGACCTCGTCGCCTCCGCCGGACCGGCCGCCGCCCCCCACGAGTCCTACCTCGTCATCTCGCTCGACCTGAAGGCCGCCAAAAGACTGATCAGCCAGGCGGGCGGAGGCTTGCCCGGTGCGTTCACGGTGATGGAGCAGACCACCTCCTCGGTCACACAGGCCGCGCGTGGTGCGGGGCTGACGGTGAACGGGTGGCTGACCGCCCCGGAGATCGCCGCCGTGATCCGTACCGCCTACGATCCGGCGTCCCTGTCCCGGCTGCAGCAGTGGTCCGAGAACGGCCGGGCCGAAGCCACTCACTCAGCCGCCGGGCCGGTCGTCCAGGTCGAGGAGTACGACCGGCTGATCACCGACTCCGCCCGGCACGCCACCTACTGGGTCGAGGACTGGCCGAGAACCGAGACGTCGGCGGGCTTCCTCCACGGGCTGATGTTCACCGCCGGAGTCCGCCGCAGCCTCTCCCTCATCTACGTGCCCAAAACCCTGGAGGCCGCGCTGCGCGATGTGCAGCGCACCAAGGCGACGATCATCGCCGACGCGGCGGAGCGCAGGCGCCGGGGCATGGTCGACTCCGAGGCCGACAGCATCGAGTACGCCGACGCCAAAAACCGTGAGCGGCAGCTGATCGCCGGGCACTCCGACGTCGACCTGACCGGCCTGATCACCGTCTCCGCACCGACCGACGCCCTGCTGGACGCCGCGTGCGCGACCATCGAGACCGCCGCCGGATCCGCCCAGGTAGACCTGCGCAGGCTCGACTTCCAGCAGCCCGACGCCTTCACCACCGCAGCCCTTCCCCTCGCCCGGATCGCCCTGTGACCCCTCCGGACGACCTGGCCGCACAGATCCGCAACGTGATCGGCCAGCTCCGGGAAATGAACCGCCGCCACCAAGCACAGCTCGACGAGCACCGCCTCGACGGCGACGTGATCGAGGGCGAGTACGCCGCGTACGAGGACGCCCGGCTGGAGACCGCCATCGAGGCCAGCGACCGGCTCGACCGGCTCGTGGACGAACTGCAGCAACTCATCACGCCCGGCACGGAAGAGCCGTTCACCGTTGCCGTTTGCGGACCGGAGCGCCACGACGGAGAAGCGCCTCACCTCTTCGTGGTCAACAGCAGCGGTATCGAGGCCGCGTACGCCGCCCTCGTCCGTCTGCCGACCTACCGGGAGTGGCTGGCGGACGCCCGCGTCGGGGGGCCCTCCGACTACGGACCCGTCGTCGTGGTCGTTCCCGGCGCGAGCCACCCCGGACTGCCCGCTCCCGGGAGTTTCATCGACCTGCGGCACGAACAGGCCCGCACCATTCCGGCCTCCCCGCCAATGGCGGCACCTCCCGGCGAGCTTCCAACGCTTCCTCTCCAGCCCCCGGCCCGACGGTTCCCCGCCTTCTGAAGAGTCCGGCACACCCCATGTCGGCGTACACGTGAACGTCCCCAGCCTCGTACGGATGAAAGGGGACAGTTGCTGATGCGGTGAGACCTGCTGCTCGGCACTCTGCTGCTTGGTCGATACGGGCGGCGGAGGGGGCTGGCAGTGGTCTTGGATCCGCAGCGTTGGCTGGAGCTTCGGCGCTTTCGTGGCCTGTTGGAGTCCGGGGCGATGAGCTTGTCGGAGATCTCCAGGGAGACCGGGCTGGACCGCAAGACGGTCCGCAAGTACCTCTCGGCACCGGGGCCGGCGACGCCTCCGAGCCGGTCGCCGAGCGGTCGGCGGGTGAGGGTGATCGACGAGTTCGGGCCGCTGATCGACTCGATGCTCAGGGCCGAAGTCCTGATGAAGGCCGCGGTCATCCACGAGCGGCTGGCCCAGGAGTACGGCTTCACCGGCAACTATCAGCGAGTCAAGCTCTACGTCCAGACGGCCCGGCCCAGAATTGCTGAGGAACTGGGGATCACGCCCAAGGAACTGGCAGGGATGCACCGCCGGTTCGAGGTGATCCCCGGCGCCCAGGCCCAGGTCGACTGGGGCGATGAGGGCAAGATCCTCGCCCACATGGGGATCGCGAAGGTCTACTCCTTCCACATGACGCTCTCGTACTCGCGAGACCCGTTCTGCTGCTTCACCACCAGCCAGGACCTGCAGACGTTCTTCGACTGCCACCGCCGCGCATTCGCCCACTTCGGCGGTGCCCCGATGACGATCGTCTACGACCGGACCAAGACCGTCGTCAGACGGCACGTCGCTCCTGGTGAGGCGGTCCCGCTGCATCCCGAAGCTGTCGGCTTCGCCGGCCACTACGACTTCGACATCGACGTCCTGGCCGCCTACCGGCCGCAGGGCAAGGGCCGGGTCGAGCGACAAGTACTGATCGTCCGCGACCACGTTCTGTCGGGCAGGTCGTTCTCCTCTCTCGAGGAGATGGACGCCGCGTTCACCGCCTGGGTGCCCCTGCGGCGGGGCCAGATCCACAAGACCCACCGGGAGGTCATCGCGGAACGGGCGGCCCGCGATCACGCGGCTCTCAAACCGCTGCCGCCGACCCCCTATCTGGTGGCCGAGCGGCAGCTGCGGCACGTCGGCAAGGACTGCCTGGTCGCCTTCGACGGCAACCTCTACTCCGTGCCGGCCCGCCGAGTCCGCGCTCGCCAGCTGGTCGAGATCCGGGCCACGAAATCCCAGGTCATGCTGCATGCAACCCTCGCCGACGCCCACGGCAGCACGCTCCTGGCCGCACATCCCCGGGCCATCGGCCGCGGTGCCCGTGTCGTCGACGAGACGCACTGGGACGGCCTGCCCACCGGCAAGAACCGCCGGACCGCCACCGGCGACGTCCCGGTTCAGCCTCGCCCCGAACGGCCGCGGGGCGAGGAGACCGGCCCGTTGCAGGCCCTGCTGAACCGGGCCGCGGCCACCCGGATCGAGGTCGGGCGCCGACCATTGTCGGTCTATGACGAGCTGACCGGCACCCGTCCCTTCACCACCCATCGAGCGACGAAGGAATCGTCTTGAGCGAGCTGACCGGCAACCGCATCCGCACCACGGCCAGCAAGCTCGGCCTGCCCCACCTCGCGGAAACCATCAACGAGTTCACCCGCCGGGCGGACGAGGCGAAGATGGGCTACCTCGACTTCCTCGACCTGGTCCTCTCCGAAGAACTGGCCGTCCGCGACGACCGCCGCTTCCGCCAGGGCCTGCGGCTCTCCCGGCTACCGCACCACAAGACGCTCGATGAATACGACTTCTCGTTCCAGCCCGATCTCGACCCGCGCAAGGTCAAGGACCTGGCCACGCTGTCGTTCGTCGAGGCGAAGGCGAACGCAGCTCTCCTGGGTCCGCCGGGGGTAGGCAAGACACATATTGCTGTCGCTCTGGCTGTCGCGGCCTGCCGGGCCGGCTACTCGGTCTACTTCACAAGCCTCGACGACATGGTCCGCAACCTCAAAGCCGCGGAAGCCGCAGGGCGTCTGGCCAATAAGCTGGGCACCTACCTGCGGCCGGGTGTTCTCGTGGTCGACGAGGTGGGCTACGAGATCCTCGAGCGCGGAGAGGCGAACCTGGTCTTCCAGGTCATCTCAAAGCGGTATGAAAAGGGCTCGATCATCCTGACCTCGAACAAGACCTTCAGCGAATGGGGACAGGTGTTCGGCGACGAAGTCCTCGCCACTGCCATCCTCGACCGGCTCCTGCATCACTGCGACGTGATCTCCATCAACGGCCCCAGCTACCGGCTCAAGAACCGGCTCAAGGCCATCGAGCGGGACACGGACGTAGCCTAATAGGCCACTTCACAGAAGTGGCCGGGGGCTTGGTCAGTCGTCTTCGAGTCGCTGGAAGATCGCAGTGAACTCGTCGTTCTCGATCAGTCCGGCGATCACCTGGGTCATGCTGTCGATGCCGGGATCCCTGACGATCAGGCCGTCCGAGACCCAGAAGTAGCGGCCGCCGAGAGCCTCGCCGCTTCCAGCCCAGGTCTGCATCAAGCGTTCGACCTCTGCGACCGTGAAGACGGTCGCGCTCCACCGGGATCCGTCCTTGAGGTCCACGAAGACGTCGACGTTGCACACCGAGTCCAGGTTCTCGCCTGAGCTAGGCAGGAACGATGCCTCGAAGGCGTCCGTGCGAACCCGGTACCACGGCTCGTCCCAGCCTCGTTCGACCGATCCGGGCGATGCGCTACGACTCATCATGCGAGTGTCTCCGGCCGACCTGACGATCTCAACCAGGTTCCTCAGCCGTGCTGCCTCCCGCGACGTAGCTGGGGACGTTCATCCGTACGCGGCTGGGGAGCATATGTCGTACGCCGACACCCCACCGCCTGGCACCAAGGACCCTCTTGACCTCTCCCCCCGACGCCTCCCCCTACCTCCGGGCGGCGACCGCCGGCCTGCGCCATCACGCCCGGCACCTCACCACCACTACCCCCTGCGCACCGCGGCCGGCGGACCGTGCTCACCTGGACACCCTGCATGCCCATCTCAGCGCGCTGCACCGGCTCCTGGACCAGTGCGCCGAGCAGATCCGGCCCCCGCACCCCACGGCCGGTCGGCACCTCGCCGCCGCGCACACCCGGATCTGGCAGGCGACCGCAGCAGTCCACGACGCCTTCCACACCCTCCCCGCCACCCCCGGCGCGACCGGTTCGGACTGTGAGCCGGAGCGACTGCCGCAAGGCCCGACGGTGCTGACCATCTGCCAGCGTCACCTCGCCGCCGGACACGCCATCCGCCGCAAGACCACCCCCACCGATCTCACCCCGCTCCACGGCCACACCACCCGGGCCTCATGAGCGGGCCACGCCGCCGAAACGAGCCTCCGATGAGTCACCGGCCGTCCCGACGCGCCCGACGCGCCAGCGCCTCTCCCCTCTTCACCCCGCACGGCACCGACCGCGCCAGTCGCAGGAAGGCCCGCCGCGAGCTTGCCGAAGCCGCCGCCCAAGCCCGCGCCGCTGCCAGCGCGTACTCCGGCGGACAGCAGATGGCCGAGGAGGAGATGCCGCCCCCGCTCTACGGGCCGGGCGGACGTCCCGGACCCGCGTCCGCCCGCGGCAGCAGACTGCGACTGCCCGCGCACCGCATGACCACGGCCACCGCCAGCGGGGCGTACCCCTTCCTCGCCGAGGGCGGCCTCGGCGCCGACGGCATCTACATCGGCCGCGACGTCCACGCCGAAGCCGCTTTCTCCTTCGACCCGTTCACCCTCTACGGGAAGATCGAGGGCTTCACCAACCCCAACGTGCTGCTGGCCGGGGTGATCGGACAGGGCAAGAGTGCCCTCGCCAAGTCCTTCGCGCTGCGTTCCATCGCCTTCGGCTACCGGGTCTACGTGCCCTGCGACCCGAAGGGCGAGTGGACTCCCGTCGCGACCGCTCTCGGCGGCACCTCCATCGCCCTGGGCCCCGGCCTGCCCGGCAAACTGAACCCCCTCGACGCGGCCCCACGGCCGAACAGTGTGTCGGAGGCGGACTGGGCGAATGAGATCCGCAAACGGCGGCTACTGCTTCTCGGGTCACTGGCAAGGACCGTCCTCGGACGCGACCTCGCGCCGATGGAGCACACCGCCCTCGACGTCGCCCTCGACGCCGTCGTCTCCCACGCCACCAGCACGGGGCAACCCCCGCTGCTCGGCGGCATCGCCTCCACCCTCAACAACCCGGGCCTGCTGGACATCGCCGGCGGCACCATGACCGGACGCCTCGGCGACGCCGCCCGCGACCTCGCCCACGCCCTGCGCCGCCTCGTCCACGGCGACCTCGCCGGGATGTTCGACGCCCCCTCCACCGTCACGTTCGACCCCGGCAGCCCGATGCTCACCATCGATCTGTCCCGCCTCGGCGGCGCCGGCGACGACACCGCCCTCGTCCTCGCCATGACCTGCGCAAGCGCCTGGATGGAGTCGGCGCTGACCGACCCGGACGGCGGCCGGCGCTGGATCGTCTACGACGAAGCCTGGCGACTCATGCGCCACCCCGGCCTCCTCCAGCGCATGCAGGCCCAGTGGAAACTCTCCCGCGGCCTCGGCATCGCCAACCTCATGGTCATCCACCGGCTGTCCGACCTGCTCACCGCAGGGGACGCCGGGTCCCGCGGACGGGCGCTGGCGGAGGGACTCCTCGCCGACTGCTCCACCCGCATCATCTACCGCCAGGAGACCGACCAGATCCAGGCCGCAGCCGCCCTCCTCGGCCTCACCAGCGTCGAAACCCAGGCCATCGCCCACCTCAACCGCGGCCGAGGATTGTGGAAGGTCGCCGGACGGTCCTTCATCGTTCAACATCTTCTGCATCCGAGTGAGCGCGACCTGTTCGACACCGACGCCCGCATGCACTGAAAAAGCGCCGCGTTCACGAATCCCGAACGCCTGCTGCGCACAGCAGCCTTTCCCCCTCCCCTCCCCTCGCTCAGGCCCGCGGCACCCGTACCTCCAGCCGGCTACGACCCCGCCTACGCCAGCGGCACGCCCATCACCCGCGAGACCATCGCGCACGCCATCACAGCCCTGACGGAGATGGACCAGACCTGGCAGGAGCGTGACATCCCGTGACACCCATCGCCGACATCCGGCTCCGGCGCATCGTCGAGCAGAGCGCCATTGACCTCAGCGACAGCGACGGCCGCATTCCACAAGCGCCGCCTCACCGACGTGGTGCGCGAGCAGCTCACGAGCGAAGACCTCGACCCGCACATCAAAGCCGCCGCTCTGGACAAGCTCGCCCAGAGCCTGGTCACGGGGTTCGGCGAGCACCGCAACCCCCGGCGCCGACGGACCGGTGCTCTCTTCCACCCCCGTGACCTCGTGGAACTCGGCACCGGCGTCTGTGTATGGATGGACCGGGCCACCGACTCCGACCTCCTGGAGTGGAGCCGCCTCTCCCGGCGCAACCGCGCCCGCGTCGACCTGGCGGACACCGAGGTCCAGGGCTACTTTGGCCCAGCGCATCGACGCCCTCCGCGCTCACGCCGATGTCGTCTACCTCGGAGACCGGGAACGCCTCGCCTTCGGCTGGAGCGCCGAGCCGACCGACACGCTCCCGGAATACCCGGCGGAGCACCGGGAATCCCGCGCCGCGTGAACCCTGCGCTGCCCCTCCTTCAGAGCCGGAGGCCGCTTCAGGATGGAAAGAACCACTCTCTCGAGACGCCCCCGCCAGTTCACACCTTCCGAGGCTCCGCACACACCATGAGGACCGATGCCCAGCCCCACCACCGAGGAAATGACGGAACAGCTCAAGACTCTGGTCACCGGCCTGGACGACGCGTTCGCCCGGTTCGAGCTGCTCGACGAGACGGGCCGCGTCCCCTCAACTCCCCTTTTCAGCAGACTGATGCAGCATGCCGACGCAGCCAAGGAACTCTCCCGCACCGCCGTTCACCTGGCCGCCGTGGTCGGCATACCCGACGCGGACTCCGTCGTGGACCGGGAAATGGACAGCAAGATCCGCGCCCGGCTGGCCAACGTCGCGGAGCACACCCTCCGCGCCGTGGACCTGTTCACCCGGACCGCGGAGACCTCCGCATCCCCCACGCCGGCACCCGGCTCGGCCGGCGCGCAGCGGCGAGAGGGCCGGATGGTCGTGGATCACGCCTCGGCCCGGGCCGAACTGCGGCGCGCGGCCGAGGCCACCGGCGAAACCATCACGCTGCTCAAGGAACACGCCGAACTGCGGCGTCTCCTCGCCTCCATGCTGCGGCGTCCCACCACCACACCCTTGCCGCCACAACCCCGTCCACGGCGAACACGGTGACCCCCGTCGGCCGGTCATGAGACCGGGCCGCGCCTGGCTACGGAACCACCTCGTCATCGCTGCCCGGCTCCGCCGCTTACCCCGACCGTCATCGGACGATCTGCGAGTACACCCCCTATGGATCACTCCGGCCCCGAGCGCACCTTCGACGTGGCGATGGACGGGACGCGGCACTTCACACTGCGCGCCCTTGACGAGGACCACGCCCGCGAAAAGCTGGCGGACCTCGAATCCTCCGAAGCCGGTTTGGCGCCGTGCTCCCGGACGGCGTCCGCCTGACCCACATCGCCTACGGCACCACCGACAGCTACAGCCTCAGCCCCACCGACGCCCCGGCGAATACCTCCTCGGCCTGCACCTGCAGGCGCTGACGGACCAGCTCAACGGCGCCGACTCGTACAGCAGCGCCGCCGCTCAGGCGATCACCGACCAGTTCCTGCCCGCCTACCACCAGGCCCTCCAGTACCGGCGTATCGAGACGGTCGAACGGGCACTGACCCGCGCCCGCGCAATCGTCCAGAACCAGCAGCAGGGCAGCCCCGCTGTCCCGGGAGACAACGGCCGACCCGGCGCCCTGGACAATGCCGTTGCCGAACAGGCGTGGTACGAGCTCCGTGAGTTCCTCGTGCACGGTCCCGCGCTGTTCGCGCACGGCACGTCCGACCACTGCCCGTCAGCCGACCGGGCAGCGCTGGAGCGGCTGCGCGGCGCCCTGGAGACGGGGCGCGAGTTCCTCCACGACTGGCAGGCGGCACAACGAAACCCGCAGCAGGCAGCCGTCCTTATTCAGGCTGAGCGCGATCCGGTGGCGAAGGCCCGGCGCAGCCGACAGGTGGGGCCGGCGATCCGGACCTGGCTGGCCGACGGTGACGTCCTGACCCTCCAGGCCCGCGCCGCCGCACCCGGCTCCCATTCCCCCGCGCTCCCGGCAGCCGCCCCGAGGGCACTGCCCCCGCCCGCAGGCGCCAGCCCTCGCCGCTGACCCCGACAGGAAGAACCCCCAAGCCTATGGACCACCGCTCCCACTTCGTGTTCGGCACCCACCCCGACCACGGCTTCGTCGCCACCGCCACCGCACACACCCCGATCCATCTCGCCGACTGGTACCTCACCCGCGAAACGTTCGAGCAGGTCTCCGGCACACCGGGCCTGTACCGGCTGACCCGCCCCGAGCAGGACGGTCCCCGCCGCACCCGCCAGGCCGTGCATGATTTGCGCGCCCAGGGGTTCGCCGTCTACGCCGACTACTCGCTCGACCCGATATCCGAGCCCAGCCTGTCGGAGCGGCTCGCCCTCGCCCGGCAGGCCCGGCTCGCCCGGGCCGCCGCCGCCCGCTCACCCCAACTGCGCACCACAGGGGCCCCGCTACCGGTGCCCGCCCCGGTACTCGGCGCCGCGGCGACGGCTGCACGGCGGGCGGGGAGAAGCCGGTGACCGCCCGCATCACGCCCATCTGACAACCGACGTTCGTTCGCCGCCCGCGGTAGGCACTGGACGGTACCCCCATCATCCACGCATCACTCAACCACGCCGAGGATGCGCTCACCGCCGACGTGCCCGCGGACGGACAGGAGACGGCCGAGCTGCTGGAGCGGTGGCTCGAACACGGCACCAGCCTCACGGACACGGTCGACGCTCTCGCCCCCCTACCCCGCCGACAGACCCACACCCCCGCGTGCCGTCCCAGGGCTGCCACCCGGGCCCCCGGCAAGACCAACAGGACCCCGCCCGCACTGACCGACCCGCACCGAGTGGGCTCGTTCCGCCCCTTCCCGACTGAAAGCCCACCACCCATCTCTGCGCCACGCTCCGCCGAACAACCGGCCCCCACACCACCGCGCGGCCCCCTGCGAGTGGTCCTGGCGCGCCCCCATGTCGTCCGGCTGCTGGCCGCCACGGTGGTCGGGCGGCTCCCCACCGTCATGGTGCCGGTCGCGGTCATCCTGCTGATCACCACGACCAGCGGCACTCTCGCCACCGGCGGGCTGATCGGCGCCGTCTACTCCCTGACCGCCGCCCTGTCCCAACCGGCCAAGGGCAGGCTGCTGGACCGGTACGGACCCGTGCGGGTCTCCGGACCGGGCGCCGCTCTGCACGCCGCCACCCTGCTCGCGCTCCCGTACGCCGCCAGCACGCACCGGACCGGCGCCGCGGCAGCGGCGATGTTCGCCGCCCTGACCGCTCCCCCGCTGGAAGCGGGCCTGCGGGCCCTGTGGCCCCGGATACTGACCGACCCCGGCGAACGACGGGCCGCCGTCGTCCTGGACAGCACATGCTCCGGCCTCGTCTTCATCACCGGCCCCCTCCTCACCGGAGCCCTGGCCGCCGTGCACAGCCCCGACGCCGCACTCACCATGGCGGCCGTCCTCGGAGCTGCTGGCGCAGCAGGCGTCCTCACCTCCGTCCCGGCTCGTTCATGGCGCCCGGCAAGCCGCCCGGTACGGGCGTCCGGACGGCTGCTGACCACCTGGCTCGGAGGGCTGGTCGCCGTCCTGACCGGAACGGGCCTCGCGACCGGCGCGATGAACGTGTGGGCCGTCCAACTCGCCGACGAGAACAATGACCCGGCCCTCACCGGACTGGTGCCGGCCGTCTTTTCCCTCGGTGCCCTGATCGGGAGCGTCCTGCTCGCCCACCGCCTCCACCCCGGAGGCGCCCGACGGCACCTGGTCGCCGGCGCGGCTGGACTCCAAGCGGCCTGGTTCGTCCCCCTGCTCGCCGCGCACCACCAGCCGGCGAGCAGCGTCACCGTGGCGGCCATGGCTGCGCCGGGTCTGTTCCACACCGTCGTCACCACCAGCGTCGTCCTCACAGTGCAGGCCCTGGCCCCGGCGGGACGACGGGCGGAAGCGTACGCATGGCTGATCCTTGCCGGCGGCTCCGGGCACGCTCTGGGCACCGCCCTGGCCGGCGCCCTGTCCGCACACCCCCTCGGAGGGCCCGTCCTCCCAGCCCTCGGCGCCGCACTCACCCTCGCCGCGGCCCTCCGCACACCAGCACACACAGCGCCGAACATACGGTCGTGACCCATCCAGGACCGTCCACCAACTACTCGTTCAGGAGGCACAGATCCCCTCAGCCACCCAGCAGTCCGCGCTCTCGGCCGACCGAGCCCGCGACTTCGCCCTGCGGTTCTCGGTCATACACCTGCGCTGCGAGACCGTCCTCGACGGCCTGCGCAACCAGCACGGAGTCATTGTCGGCACCCGCGCCGCCGCCGCGGCGGTCGCGGAACGCAACCGGGCCGCCGCCGACGCGTACCGGACCGTCCTCATGCCGCACACCGAGACGCTGCTGGCGTCGGCACGCGGCGCGCTGGACCGCATGCCGCCCGCCCGGCACCACGCCGGATGGGCCGCGCGGCTGGACTGCCTCCAGCACGCAGCCGATCAGATCCAGCAGACCCTCTCCGAGACGGCCTCCGGGTCGGACAGCGAGGCCGCCCACGACCGGGACCAGGCCGTGTGGCCCCTCCTCGTGACGTGGGCCGAGCACACGGGCACCGCCTGTGACCTGGCCGACCAGCACCGGGCCCCGGCAGCGGCTGCTCTGTCCGGCGACGAGCTGCGGGAGTGGACGGAGATGGCCCGGGCGGGCGTCCGGCCGCCTCGACTCGTATGAGTCCTGGTACGACGCCCATCAGCGGCTCATCGCCATCGCCGTTCTCCAGCACGAGGACGAGACGTACACGGCGGTGGCGCTCGCGGGAGACCCCGACAGTCCGGACGTCCAGGTCCTGGGGAACTACTGGGACGAACTGGAGGCCATCGACGCGAGTCCTCCTCCCGTTCCGGCCGGAGTGCTGCACCCTGACGCCTCCCGGTACGCAGAAAGCGTCCACGCCCCTGAAGTCAGTTTCCAGGTCCTGATCCAGGAGGTGCGCGAGGCACGGCGGGCGTCCGATGTGGCGGAGGCGATCGAGACCGTCGCCGACCGCTACGGCACAGGACGCGGCCAACTCGTTCGCTTGGAGGAGTTCGTCAGCATCTGCGCACAGTTTGCCCAGGCCCTGGGGACCAGCACGCACAGCGTGTCGCGGGGCGTCTGAGCGCCCTGGCCAGCCAGTTCGGCGCGCTCACCGCCGAACTGCGTGAGGCCGGTGAGGATCTGGGCTCCACTGTGGCCGTGCTGCCACCCCACCGGACCCCGCTCCCCCACCATCTTCCCGGCACCGGCCCGCCGGCCATCCCTACGACGATCCCGGCCACGGCACCGCCCGCCAACACGCCCGCGCACCCGCCGCTGATCCCTAAGGTCCGGGCAACAGCGGCACCGGCACAGAACCACACCTCAACTCCCCTGACCCCGTTGAGGATCACTTGGCTGTTGTCGGTACACCCGGCTATCAGAACATGCGGAGGGCGAGTCAGGTAGCTGCGGGGCGGTGAGGCCCGCCCTGGAGCATGTGGGCAGTCAGTGCCCATCGTTCGTGGTGCAGCCACGCACCGTCGATGTGCCGAAAGCTCCGGGCCCGCCTCGCCTTCGCCCAACACCCCACCGCTTTGCCGCCACCACCGATAGGAGATCCGTCTTGCCCGAAGCACCAGCAGAGCCGTTCATGACGATCCGGCACACCGTCACCGGCGAGATCACCACCACCGGCTACAACGCCGCCGCCCGGCGGATCCTGCTCCAGGATGGTTTTGAAGAGACGCCGGGCTGCGCCTGCCGAGCGGTGGAACCCGGTACGGAGCGGACGCACGGGCCTGCTCGGCAGCCAGCGAGTTGCTCGTCGCCGGCCATTCCCTGCACCTGGACCGAGCCCTCGGTCGTCCGGTGAGCGCCGACGGTACGCCCCGGTTGGCTCGGTCGCCGATGTCGGCACAGTCCGTGATCCGCTCCGAGCGGCCAGCCTCTCCGGCAGATCGCCAACCCCGAACGCATCCAGACCTGTTGAAGGGGCCTCGTTCTTGACCACACCCGGAACGCCCACCAGTCCAGCGCGCACCAAGGGCGGCGAGCTACGGGCCAAGGTGGCCCGACTGCTGACCGACCGACCGGCGGACACGCAGACCATCGGGGACATGGCCAGGCAGCTGGGCCACTCCCACGGCGCCGTCCGCAACGCCGCCCTCACCCTGGTGCGACGCGGCGAGGCCGACCAAGGCGGAACCGGACAGCCGGAGTTCCGCGCGAACGCGAAAACCGCCGCAGCCGCGCAGACCGCTGTGATCAGCCCACCAGGCACCCACTCTCCCCGCGCCCAGGCGGCCACGGCCCGCACGACCCTTCCCGCAGCAGCCACGCCCAGGCAGACCGGCCCGATCCGCCGCGCGGGGGGCCAGGTCTACCACCCCCGGGAGCTGGCCGATCTGCCCGACGTCGAGGCGTTGAATCGCTTGCGCGACGCCGACGTGCCGGTGCTGCTCTACGGCCCTCCGGGCACCGGCAAGACGAGTCTGGTCGAGGCGGCGTTCCCGGACCTGCTCACCGTCGCCGGTGACGGCGACACCACGGTCGGCGACCTGGTCGGCGAGTACACACAGGACGACGCGGGAGCCTACGTCTTCCAGTACGGTCCCCTGGTCACCGCGATGACCGAGGGCCGCGCCCTGCTGATCGACGATGCCACCTTGATCTCACCGAAGGTCCTGGCGGCGCTGTATCCCGCGATGGACGGGCGCAGGCAGATCCAGGTCAAGGCCCACAAGGGCGAGACCATCAAGGCCGGGCCGGGCTTCTACGTGGTGGCGGGCCACAATCCCGGCGTTCACGGGGCGGTTTTGACGGAGGCGCTCGCGAGCCGGTTCAGCGTGCAGATCCAGATCGGCACGGACTACGACCTCGCCCTGGCCTTGAGGGTCGACGCCCGGGTGGTCCGGGTCGCCCGACACCTCGCCCGCCAAGTCGAACTCGGCGAGCTGGGATGGGCCCCCCAACTGCGGGAGCTGCTCAGCTACCAGAAGACCGAGGCCGTCCTCGGCACCAAAGCCGCGCTCGCGAACCTCGTCGGCATCGCTCCTGTGGAGGATCGCGACGCCGTCGCCGCCGCCGTCATCAAGGCTGCTGGCGTCGCGAAGATCGCGCCCCTCACCCTCGGCAAGCAGCTCCCCGCCTCAGCCGCCCGGCAGCCCCCGGGCAGCACCGTCTCCGCACACCGGGGCCGCTCGCGATGAGCGCCCACCACCACGTCCAGTCCCCCGCCACCACGCCGGATAGCGACGCCGACCTCGCGCGATGGGACGACGACGGCGCCCCGCCCGCGCAACTCCGTTCCTCCCCGGACGCGTGGCTGCGCGTGGGAGCCGAACTCGGCGACCGGCTGGTCGCCCTCTCCGGCCGCCAGGACCTCCTCGTCACCTGCCGCCCCGGCACGCGCAGCGGCGCACCGGCCGCGTTCTTCCCCACTCTGGGCGAGGTCGAGTTCGACGCCGGCCTGTTCGCCCCGCTTAAGCCCCACGAGATCCATCCGCGGATCGTGGGCGACGAGGAGCGGTATCCCGCCGCCTGGGGAGTGTTCGTCCACGAGGCCGCGCACGCGGCCCACTCCGTCTGGACACAGCCTGCCGGAGCGGACCCCCGTGTCGTCGAGGCCGCGCTCCTGCTGGAGGAGAGCCGCGTCGAAGGCGCACACCTGATCACGCGGCCCACGGACCGCACGTACCTGCGCACCAGTGCCCGAACCCTGGTCATGCCCGACATCGCCCACCCCACCTTTAAGGGCATCGAGCAGGCCGCCGCCGTGGCGGCCCTGGTCCTCGGCCGCCGTGACGTCGGCATCCTGGACGCCGGGGAGACCCGGGCCGTCACCGATCTGTGCGAAAGGGTGCTGGGCGCAGACCTGCTGGCCACCCTCACCCGCATCTGGACCGCAGCCCACCAGTGCGCCGACCACGACGCCACGACCATGCTCGCGCACGCTCAAAAATGGTGCGGCGCTCTCGACACCGCGACCCCCGCCCTGCCCGTGCCGGAGAACCTCACCGATCTGCTGTCCGGCGCCGTGGGGGTCGTCATGGACAGCACGGCAGCCACCGACGCCGCCGACCTCGCGGCACAGGCCGCAGCGGCCAACGCCATGGCCGCGCAGTCCAAGGCGCAGGCTCAGGACCGCGCCCAGCGGGCCGGCCAGCGACGCAAAGCCGCCGCCACCGCCAAGTCGGTCTTCAACGCCCGCGGCGCCACCGTCACCCCCGACGGCACACCGGCGCCCTACGGCAACCCGGTCACCGGCACCCGCAGGCCCACCGCCGCCGAGCAGAGTGCCGCCGCGCGCCTGAGCCGCGCCCTGCGCGCCGCCGCCTACCGCGAGCGGACCGAGGAGCGGACCACCAGCCCCACCCCGCCCGGCCGCCTCAACATGCGCGCGGCCCTCGCCCGCGACGCTCAGCGCGCGGCCGGGTCGGTCCCCACCGCGGAACCGTTCACCCACACCCGCCGCCGGAACTCCCCCACCCCACCGCTGCGTGTGGGTATCGCCGTCGACGTCTCCGGCTCCATGCGTGCCGCCTGCGCGCCCGTCGCGTCCGCCGCCTGGATCGTGGCACGCGCAGCAGCCCTGACCGACCCCGACTCCCTTACCGCCACCATCGCCTATGACAGGCACCTCACCGCATTGACCCGACCCACCCACCGAGCACCAGAGCGCGTGACGACGTTCGATGCCAACGGCGGCCACCACAACCTCGGCGACGCCGTCGACGCACTCGACCACGGCCTCGAACTCAGCCGCCCCGGTGCCGGCCGCCTCCTCGTGATCGTCACCGACGCCCGGTACAACAGCGACGAAACCGCTCAAGCCGTCACCCGCGTCAAGCAGCTCACGACCGCCGGCTGCGCCGTACTCCAGCTCACCCTCACCGCGAATTCCCACCACTTGCCGGGGACCACCTTGCTGCACCTGCCCCAGCCCTCCAGCGCTCCCGTCGCCATCGCCACTGCGGCCACAAACGCCATCCGCAGGACACGCTGAGACGACGCAGAAGGCAGAAGCGTCCCCGAGACCACCGCCAAGCGCTCCGGACCACCTCCGTCCGCCGCATGACTCGTGCATCTGATGCACGACCCTCCGCAACGACGCAGGCCACCACCCCAACCGCCAACGAAAGGGACTCGATTTGAAGCCCCAGACCAGCAGCCCGACCTCGAACGCAACGCCCATCAAACGGAATTCCCCGGGGGTCCGGAAAAGCTGGACGGTTGCCCACACCTGTGGACACGAGATCACGCACGACCTATCCGGCCGCCCCGCCGACAAGCGCGCAGGATTCGCACGCTGGCTCGGCGGCCGGGACTGCACCGACTGCTGGAAAGCCACCCGCGACAGCGACACAGCCAGCCGGGAGGAATGGCTCGCCGCCAAGCGCGCCGAAGAACAGGAAGCCGCCACCGCGTGGGCCCGACAGTTCGACATGCCGCCGCTGGAGGGCCCGGAGAAGGCCCTGGCGTGGGGCGAGCGGTCGCGTCACCAGCTGATGACCGCCGCCCATACCGCCCTGGTCGCCGAAGGGACCTGGGACGAGGCCGACTGGGCCGTCCTGGAGGAGAAGACCCGTACCGTCTCACGAGCCGGGTGGTGGATCGACCAGCGCGATGCCGATGGCACTGACCTGCCCGAACTCCTCGACGCCGCGGCCGACGCTGATCGCGGGACGGAGAACCCGTACCGGTAGGCGCGGGGCTCTATAGCTGATGATGCCCGGTTCGTGAAACCGGGGATTCTGCGGACTCTTGAATCCTCCCCACCGCCACCCGCGCTCTGTGGAAGGACTCCGCCGTGTCCCACGCTTCCCGCCCGCCCTATGTTCCCGACGACATGCTCACGCCCCACCGGGACATCACCCACGTCCATTTCCGGCCCGGTGACCACGTGATGGTCGTCAAAGGCGTGGCGGGCGGGGAGTTGTGGGGTGAGGCGATGACGGTCGTCACCCCGTCCTGGCACACGCCGACGGACGAGGACGGATGGCGGCTGCGCAACCCGTCCGGCGGTCGGCAGACCTACGTCACCGCGCACCCCCGCTACATGATCCACCCCTCCCGCCGGTGCCCGGACTGCCTGATCCACCTGCGGGCGATGGAGGACTACCTCCTGCCGAAGCTGATCTCGGCGGGTGAGCCGGTGGACTGCGGCTGGTACTCGGTCACCGTGCTCAACCATCTGGTGCACACCGACGACGCGCGGAGCGGCCGGTGATCCCCCGCATGTGGGGGCGGAGCCTCCTGGCTGCCGACGCTCTCGAAGAGGCGCTGGGCCGTCCTGTTGTCGAGACGGAGGGCCTGACCAGCCACACGGTCGTGGCTCACTGGAACCGTCTGGACTACCACACCGAGGGGGAACAGGAGGGGTGGACTTCCGTCGGCTGGGCCGAGCACCTCGACGACCCCGCCCTGGAGTTCTCGTTCACCGCCGACGCCCGGGGGAACCGCGAGCCGGTCTTCCACCTGTCGGTCGAACTCCATCCCGGGGACTGCGAACTGGAGCCGGCGGAGTGGAAGGAGATCGCTCACCGCTTCGCCCGCGCCAGCGGCATCGCACCGCCGGGTGACGAGCAGGCGTGCCGCTGGATCGTTGTCCAGGCCCAGCCCGGCCGCCTCGACCTGCTGGCCAGCCTGATCCGCCTCGACGGCACCTGGCAGAACCAGCCCTCCCAGCTCCCGCGGCATCTCGCGGCGGAGTCCCGCCGCATCGAAGCCGACCTCGGGCTCCGCCCCCCCCTCGCCGCCCCGGTGAGCCGGACGCGGATGCGCGAGTCAACGTCGCCGATGCGGGTGCGCATATCGGTCTGGTGCTCCGTCAGCCGGCCGACGAGACGAACGGCCCACTGGCCATGGTGCGCGGGTCGAGTACTCCGCCCACCGCCTCACCGAACTGCCCGGAGGGTACGGGCCCGAGGCCGGACAGCATCTGGAATGGACCGCGCGCCACCTTCACGTCCTCCAGCAGGACCTCGACACCACCGCCGCCACCCTGAGCCGCGCGGACCGAAGCGTCCCGCCGTCATCGGGTGCCGCCGCCCGACCGCCCGCGCCCCGAGCGCACCGTTCCCGGACCTGACCGAACAGAGAGCCGTCCTTGTCCTTGGCCCACCGCTTCCTGACCCTCCAGCGGGGACGAGCACTCCGGTGAGGTCCTCGCCCGGGGAGGCGGTCCGGAAGCCCACAGCATTCTGGAACGCACGGGTTTCGTTCCCGTCATGCGCACCCACGAGCAGTGCCACCGGCTGCCTACCGGCCCCGACCACGGCGAGGAGATACGGCTCGCCACCTGCGCCGTCGCCCGGCTCCGCACCGTCGGCCATCCCCTCCAGTGCGACGAAGCGTTCGACACCGACACCCGCGAGGCGCGCTGTCTCCCCCTCGGCACCCAGGTAGGCAGCCTCGCGGACAACATCCGGGCGACGACCAGCGGCGAGGTCGCCGACATCAGGGACGAGGTGACGGCCGCATACGACGGCATCTTCGCCGGACTCGCCACAGTTCTCGCCGCCACGGCCGACTTCCACCAGGGCCTCGGCCATCCTGCGGACAAACAGATGGCCGAGCGGCTGCGCTCTCGCCCTGCACGGGCTCGGCGCCGTCGCCGCCGACCTGCGCGGTATCCGCACCGGCATCGCCGACCGTCACACGCCCCACCCGACACGGTCGGTGTGCAGCGGCGAGGTCCCGCCCGACGGACGCGCAACCTCCGCCGTCCGCGCATGCCCACCCCCGGCGCCCCGCACCCCGTCCGCGGCTGCTCCGGCCGCGGACCCCATCCGCAGAGGAACCTGTTGCCCGACACCCCTGACACCCACGACCTGGAGTCGTTCGCCATCGCCCTCGCCGACGCACTCCCCGGCACCTGGCGCAGCGCCTACCACCAGCACACCGACCATCCCGAACAGTTCTCCCGTGCCGAGGACGTGTGGGACATGAACCTCGTCTCCGGCGCCCTGGCCCAGCGTGTGCTGGGGCAGGACGCGGTAGTGACCCGCGACGACGGAACACGGCTCTACGTGATCGGCCGCCCCGGCACCGAGGAGTTTCTCGTCGGCGCCATGGCCCCGCCAGGCATCGGTCCCGAGGCGTTCCGAGGGGTGCGCGAACCGGACGGGATCGCCGTACCGGACGACGCGTCCCGTGCCGTGGAGGACATCGTCGTCGATCTGCTGCCCCGCTACGACAAGGCCCTCGCCCAGGTCCAGGACAACGACGTACACCCGGCGGCCGTCGCGGCACCCACGCCCGCCCGGGAGGCCGTGACGATGACCTGGTTCGACGACGGGCTGCTCGCCGCGCAGCCCGGGAGCCAGAAGGCTGCAGCCGTCCTGCACACGAACGGATTCGTCTGGGACCCGGCGGAGAAGGCGTTCGTCCTGTCCGGTGACGACATCGCCCGCCAGGCGCAGGCCGCCCAAGCCGTCGGTGCGCAGCTGTCCGTGCTGGGGATCGGCACCGTGGTGCGGCATCCGCCGAACCGGCCCGCCCCCGCCACGGCACCTGCGGCGCAGCCGCAGCGCGCCAGGTCTGCCGTCCGCGCCCGATGAAGCCTTGCGGGCGACGGAACAGCTCCTGGCCCTGCTCGCCCAAATCGGCCTGCACCGACAGGCCCTGGCCACCGCAGGAGCCACCTACGTGTGACACGAGGCCCTGAGGCCGAGGCCGAGCAGAATCGTCTCGTCACCCGGGCCGCCCCGGCACTCCTCATAGCCGGATACTTCGTCAGCATCACCGACGACATCGTCGACCCGGCCGCCTACCAGGAAGCCGTCGCGCAGTACCGGAGCAGCAGCCCGCCGCGGCGGGTACGGCCCCGTGCCCTGACCGGCAGCCGCGCCGACGCCTGCTGTTACCCGACCCGCGTCGGGGTCGGGGTCGGGCCACCCCTATCACGCGCATGTTCCTCCCTGGAGTTCCGGCAATCCCCGACCGCACGCCCCCGTCCATCAGCACGTCCCGGCCGCCCCGGCTGGCCGTGTTCCTCGTCCGCCGCTATCTGCGCGCCTGCACCCCCATCAGCCGCGGACGACCGCATCCGCTCGCCCCCGCCGACTGGGTGGCCTTCCACGAAGCCCGCTGCGGCCAGCACCTTTGAGCGTCCCCATCATCTCTGTGTCCGGGAGGACCATGACCGACACGAATCCCTACCACGTACGCCTCGCCGGGGAGATCGCCCGGCAGATCGACCAGCTCGCCGGACACCTCGTTCAGGCCCCGCCCCGCGAGGCCGCCCAGATCATCGCCACGGTCCTCGATCCGGACGGCGGCGTCCTCGGGCGGATCACCACGTTGCTGGCCACCGCCTCCCACTACGCGAAGGACCGCACCGAGAACAGGGTGTTCCCGCCCGAGGTGTGGCTCGCTCTCGGGCGCGCCGCGAACGAACTCCATGACGTGGGTCTGGACCTCGACGCGTACGCGGACACGTTCCGGCAGCTCGCCCGGCGAACGGCGGCCGACGGCACGGCCCCGCCCCCGAAGCCCGCCGACGGGTCTGCTCCGGGGAGGGGCCGGTGAGCAAGCAGTTCTGGGACGAGCGGAACGCCCGGCCCCAGCAGCACTACCTCGTCGAGCCCCGGTACCTGGCCGGCGGAGGTGACCTGCGGCATGTGACCGAGTACCTGCGCGCCTCCGGCTGGAAGGACCTCTCCAGGGCCGGCGGGCCGATCGTCTTCGACAGCCCCGACAGGACTGTGCGTCTCGGCTTCGACCCGCTCGTCCGGCCCGGCGGCTGGACCATCCGCGGCAAGGCCAGCGGCCACCAGGAGACGTGGCACGCCGCCCTCGGTCACCAGACTCCGGTGGAGATCGTCGCCGGGTTCACCGACGCGCTCACCCGGTCGGGCTCCGCCCACGCCCCCAACCCGTGGGCGCCCCTGGAACGCCAGGGGTGGGAGGCCAAGCCGGGCCCGCAGGTCACCGCTGTCAGCCCTGACCAGAATGCCTGGATGCAGTGGCACGAGTCCGGGGCGGGCGAGGCGCACTGGTGGGCCTCGGCACGTACCGAGCACGGCACGGCGTGGCACGCGGTCTTCAGCCCCACCACCCCGATGCACCTGGTGGAGGCGTTCAGCGCGGCGCTGGCCGACCCGAAGCCGGTGATGCGGCCGCGCGGGATGTTCCCGCCCAGCACCCGGATCCGCACCACCTCCGTCTCCGTCCGGCCCGCAGAGCTGTCCGCGTGGCAACAGGCACGCATCACCGCCGCCCGCGCCGCCGTCTGGGCACGGAGCAACTGGGCCGGGGCCCGCCCCCGCACCACCACGCCCGCCGCAGTTCCGTACTCACCTACCGGGCAGGCCCACGCGCGCCGCTGAGCCCCGCCTCGCCGCAAGGGGACCACGGCGCGCCGGACATCACCCACCGTCATCCGACTCACACCGTCTCCGCCGCCACCCTCACTCGTGCCGCAGACCCACCGGCCCCGTCTGCGCATCGCGCAGAGCCCAGGTCACGAGCCCGGACCCCCGTGCTTCCCCCTACCGCCGCCGGGGCACACCGGGTCGGCCGAGCACAGCCGCTGACCACCCTGGCCGAGCCCGCCGTGCCCGGCCCCGCCACATATCCGCAACGTCATCAGGAGCCCTTTCCCATCCCTGACCTCACCCCGGCCCCTGCCGCGCCGTCCCGGCTGCGCCGCCTGGCCAGATCCCTGATCCGCCGCTCCTCTTCCGCCCCGAGGGCAGAGCGCGAGCGCCGCGATCCCCCGGTCATCCCCACCTACTGGGGGCCGCTCCTCGAAACGCATCGCCGCCAGAACTCCTGACGTCCCCGCCCGGACCGCAGTGGAAGGACCCCCGCACCACGCCGCTCCGTCCCGGCCGCGGGGCGGAGCGGTCGAGCCCGAAGGAACGACCATCGACCCGATCACCCAGCCCGACGACCATCTCGCCCGGCTCGACCGCTTCCTCCGCCAAGCGGCAGCGATCATGCACGCCTTCGAGCGCGATCCCGCGCAGCAGCAGGACGGCGACGGCCGACCGACGGACGGCGAAGCGTTCGGCTGGGCCGCCCACCGCCGCGACCGCACCCTGTGGGAAGCGTTCCGGCCGGTTCGCGAACATGCCAATGCGATGCTCGCCACCGCCGCCGCGCAGCTCAACCAGATCCCCGGCGCGTACCGCGGCGCGTGGGAGTCCAGGATCACCGCTCTGTCCCATGCGGCCGAAAGCCAGGCCACGGAGCACGACCGCGCCATCGACCGGCTGCGGAACCATCTGGTGAAGGGCGACTCCGGCGTGGCCGCCGTCGACTGTATCCTCACCGAGTTCTACGACGAAGCCTGGCCCGCGCTCGGCACCTGGGCCGTCGGCGCCAGCGCGGTCACCGAACTCGACGCCGCCGTCAGTCCCCGGGCCGCGGCCGAACGCAAGCGGTCCAGCCTCCGCCCCGCAGCTCGCGGCTCCTCCAGCGGCGCCGTTGAGAGGGCACTGGCGCCCGGCCCGACTCCTTCGCGTCGGCAGGGCCACCGGTGAGCCCGGCTCCGGTTCCGGCGACCGGACTGTGGAGTGCGCCGTGCTGAGCCGGCAGCAGTTGGACGTCTTCGCCGACGATCACACCGGAATCCTCGACGACATCGCACCCCGGTATCTGGCCGGGCCGGGGGACGCCCGCCACATCACCCACGCGCTGGCCGCCGCCGGGTGGAAAGTCAGGTCCGATCCGCTCGCCCCGGTGGTCGACCTGGTCAGCCCCGACCTGCGCTACCGGCTGCGGCACGAGCCGCAGACCATGGCGGGCGGTGCGGTGTGGCGCCTGCGTAGCAACGACCCTCACGAACACTGGTACGCGCAGTTCACCGCGATCCCCGCGGAGATCCTCGCCGGCCTCACGGACCAGCTAGTCCTGCCGCGCCCGGTAAAGGAGCCGCCCTGTGTGTGGGATCTGCTGGCCGACGCCGACTGGAGCCACACCACCTCGCACGGCGACGGCGCCGAGGCCCGGTCTCCCGACGCGCTGGTCAGCGTCGAGCACCGGCGGATCGCTGAGGGCTACGAGGGTCGCGCGTGGCGGATCGAGGTCCGGCCCAGGCCGGACGAAGGGCCGGTGATCTGGACCGCCTGGATCGCGTACGAGCCCCCGCCGCACCTGATCAGCGCACTGGCGGCCACGCTCGCCGACCCCGCGCCGCTGCAGCGCACCTGGACACAGAACAGGGCGCACTACAGCGCCCGGCGCACCGAGAGCCGGGTGACCTCCGAGGCGCACGTCGCGGCCCACCGCGCCCGTATCGAGACGGTCCGCGCCAGAGTCCGGGCCGCCCGCCGCGCCAACTCCCCGGCCAGCACGACGCCTTCACCCGCCCCACCCCCATCGCTACGACAGGCAAGGTGACACCACCATCTCCGCGCACGACCCCCGACCCGATGCCCTGCTGGCCGCCTTCCTCACGCGTATGAACCAGCTCCAGGACGCGTGGGAGTCCTACATCGACACGCACACCGATCCGAGCGGCGTTCCGTACGACGACGAGGTCCACCAGCAGGTCGAATTCCAGCGCAACGCGGAAGCCTGGGCGGCGTTCGAGCCCATCGCACTGATCGCCGCACGGCTTGTGACCTCCGGTGAACAGCACCGGCCCCGTCTTGCCGCCGACCTGGTCCAGCCCAGATGGGGCTGGCAGCTCTCGGTACTCACCGCCGCCACCCACCACCTCGACACCATCGGCACCTCGGCCGAGCAGGCTCTCAGTGAGCTTCCGCCCGGCGCCGGGCCCGGCAGCAACGCCCATGACGCGGTGCTCGCCGCGCGGAACAGTGCCGCGTGGCCGCTGCTGGAGGAGTGGGCCCTGCATGCCCCGGCCGTCGTCGGCATCCGCGCGGCAACGGTCGGGACGGACCAGCCGCGGCTGACCACCTCCGCCCCTGCCCGGCCGGTGACCGATGCCTCCACCACACCGGCGGCACGCCGGTGACCAGCGGGAGCACCGCCGTCCAGGCCCTGCTCTCCCCACGCGCTGTGGCCGGCGGCGGGAACCCGGCGGTCACCGTCCCGATCCACCGGGCGGCCGGGTGGAGCCACGAACAAGACCCGCTGCTGCCCCTCCTGTTGTCCAGCCCCCATCAGCAGACCCTGCTGCGCCTGGAGCCGAACCCGGACGGGCAGTGGTGGACGCTCCAGCACACGCGGACAAGCGCTGGTCCAGGGTGGTCGGCCAGCTTCGGGGCCCGGACTCCCGTAGAGATCAGCGCCGCCCTCACCGACCCTCCGATCCGGCAGCCGGGCGCCCCGGCAGAATCCGATCCGTACACCCCCGCTCGTGGAGAACGGCAGGGTACCCAGGCCGTATGTCAGTGGTCTCCCGTCTCCCGACGGCCTGACCATGATCACGAAGGCCCCCGAGAAGGGTCCCGGGAGCTGGCTGGTCACGACCCTCGAAAAGAGGAACGGCGTTCCTCTGTGGCGGGCCTGGTTCAGCCGTCACACGCCCCCGCGTCTCGTCACGGCGTTCACCCGCGCGCTGGGCGACCCAGCGCCGCTGGTCCAGGACCCCTGGGCCTGCCGCCCAACGTCTGCGGCCTGTCGCGGAGGCGTGCGGTCCCGGCGGAGGAGGTGGCCCACGCGCCGGAGCACCGCGTCCAGCAGCTGACGTCCCGCCCCTCGAACGCGCCGGAGGCAGGTCCGCGTGCTCCGCGCGTTCCTGCCCCGCACCGCCGCACCCGCTGACCCCAGTCACCTTCTCCCCTGGACCGTCCCGCTTGCCGAACTCCCCTTCCGCCTCCAGCAGCCCGGGCACCGACCTGGCCTTCAAAGCCCTCCTCGGCACCTTCGCCGTCGCTGTCCCGACCGCCAACGCCGCCTGGCTCAGCGGCAACCTCACCGCCCGCATCACCGGTGAACCCTGGGCCCCCTACCAGCCCGCCGACGCACTCCTCCACCCCGACCGGCTCTGGCCCGGCATCGGAGAAACATCCCTGCTCATCGGATGCCGGATCGTCCCCGCCGCGTTTCTGATCCTGCTCGCCGTGATCGCCACCCTGTGCTGGCGGCAGCACAGAGGCGGCAGCAGCGGCCGGAAGGTCGCCGGGATGGCCAAGGCGAAGGACGTCGAACCGCTGCTCGCCAAAGCCATAACCGCCAAGGCCCGCTCCCTGCGCCCCAGCCTCAAGGAGGCGAAGTCCATCCCTCCGGCCGACACCGGGATACTCCTCGGCAACCTGGCCGGGACCCGTACCGAGGTGCGGATGGGGTACGAGGACGTCGCCGTCGCGATCATGGCCCCCCGCTCCGGCAAGACCACCAGCCTGGCGATCCCCTCCATCCTCACCGCCCCGGGCCCGGTCCTCCTCACCAGCAACAAGGCCGCGCAGGACGCATTCACCACCACCGTGGACGCACGCGCAACCGTCGGCCGGGTGTGGACGATGGACCCCCAGCAGATCGCCCACGCCGCCCGGAAGATGTGGTGGAACCCCCTCGACTCCGCGAAGACACTCGACGGCGCCGGCAGGCTCGCCGGCCACTTCCTCGCCGCGTCCGTGGACGCGAGCCAGCAGGGCGACTTCTGGTCCAAAGCCGGATCCAACATCCTGTCCCAGCTGTTCCTGGCCGCCGCACTCGACGAACGGCCGATCACCGACGTCATGGACTGGCTCGCCTTCCCCGCGAACCGGGCCCCGCTGGACATCCTGCGCGACCACGGTTTCGCGGCTGTCGCCGCCCAGCTCAAGGGCACCGTCGAAGGACCGCCCGAGACCCGCGACGGCATCTACGAGACCGCCCGCCAGTACGCCGCCGCACTCCTCAACACCGAGATCGCCCGCTGGGTCACCCCCCAGGAAGACGTACCGGAGTTCCGACCAGGCGACTTCGTCACCAGCAAGGACACCTTGTACCTGCTGTCGAAGGACGGCGGAGGCGGAGCGAGCGCGCTCATCGCCGCGTGCGCGGACTCCGTCATGCGGGCCGCGACCGCCCAGGCCGAACGCGCCGGCGGTCGACTCGACCCGCCGATGCTCGCGATCCTCGACGAGGCCGCCAACGTGTGCAAGATCAGCGATCTGCCCGACCTCTACTCCCACCTCGGATCGCGCGGAATCATCCCGGTCACCATCCTCCAGTCCTACCGCCAGGGCCAGAAAGTGTGGGGCGACGCGGGCATGGACGCCATGTGGTCCGCGTCCACCATCAAGGTCATCGGGGCCGGGATCGACGACCCCGACTTCGCGGACAAGCTGTCCCGGCTGATCGGGGACCACGACGTCGAGACCAAATCGACCTCCACCAGCGATTCCGGCACGTCCACCAGCATCAGCATGCGGCAGGAACGCATCCTGCCCGCCGACGCCATCCGCGCCCTCGCCAAGGGCACCGCCCTGCTGTTCGCGACCGGCATGCGCGCCGCAATGCTCGACCTGCGCCCCTGGTACCAGGAACGCGGCGCCGACGCCCTGTCCGCCGCGTCCGCACGGGCATCGAAGGCGATCACCGCCCGAGCCATCGGCAAGCACAACCCTCAGCCGGACGACTACGACACCGCCGCATAGCCAACGCCCCAACACCACACGCAAGACGACCGGTTGTCCGGACTTGCCCCAGGGCTCGTATCGCCGTCGCCGACCGTCACGACGTGTTCGCCGGCTCCACCGACGACGGCCGGGCCTCCGCTGTCCTCAGCACCTCCCTCCCCACCGCACACCGAACCCTGACCACCGCCGGATTCACCGCCCGCACCCACCAGGACCGCACCGTCTACCTCCTGCCGCCCGGCCCCCGACGCGTACGAGCGGACCGGCGTGGCGCTGTACGGGCTCCTCGCGCACACGCCGGAATTCGCCGACGTGAGCTGGACCACCCGCCGGCCCGGCCCCTGCGCCGAGAACGCAGTTGTGCACGTCGTGTTCAGCGACAGCCAGGTAACCGCGACTGCCCGCAGCACGCGCCCCGCGCCCGGCACGGCTTCCTCCCCACGGCGACCGGAATCACGCTCCCCGGGGAGCTGAGCGAGCGGAAGCGGATCGACACCAGCCGTCCACGTGGAAGCCACCTGCACACCGAGCGCATCGCCGTACGGCTGTCCCTCGGCATCACTACGCCCGATCCCGCCGGACACATCCTCCCGCGCCCTCACTCGCCCGGCCAGGCCAGCCCCGCACCCGCTGACAACCCGGCCCCTTCTCCCGCAACGGACCACGCCCAATGCCCCAGAACCCTCCAGGCGACCGGAGCAGTCAGCTCCGTGATCTCGCCGGCCGCTTCACCGCCCTCCACCACGAGATCCGCACCCTCGCCTGGGGCCCCGGCACCGACGCCCTGGCAAAAAACGGCCCCCTCGTCGCCCGGGCCCAGAGCCTCACCACCGCGACGCTCGCCCGGCTCACCGCACTCAACGCCGACACCATCTCCCGAGCACTCCCCGGCAGCTCCACCCGGTCCACCATCGCGTCCGCCGCCTTCTCCGCCGCATGCGCCGTCACCGATCTCACCGCCGCACTCATGGAGAACCCATACGACGCCAGCCCCTTCGCCGGACACCTCGCCCCCACCCAGGAGGAACGGCGCGCCCGGCACAGCGAGGCGCGGACCATCATGGCCGAGCACTTGGCGGACGCCGCTCACCAGCTCGACGCCGGCGCGATCTGTCTGCACTACGCCGCCGGCAGCACCGGCACCAGGCACCCGTCACCCGACGGCCCGAAGGCCGGGCGGCCTCGTGTCCCCAAGGCCCCGGGGGCCGGGCCGACCGGGACGCCGCGACGATGACCTCACCCGTTGCCGACCTCGCGGCCGGGCCCGAGGAGCGTCTTCCCGAGCGGCTGCTCGCCCTCGCGGAGAGGTTCACCCGTCACAACGACGCGCTGCGCATGGTCCGTATCGGCGAGCGCGCCCCGGCCACCGCGGTACTGGACCACGTTTCGCTCACCCGGGAACTGGCCCACCAGACCGGTGATCTGCATGAGGCGGTGTACCAGCTGCCGCTGCACCACCCGGGGGATGGCCGAGACGCGCGCATCCGGCTGCGGCACCTCGCCCACCTCACCACCGAGGCCGCAGAACACCTGATCGACGCCGGTGATGCCATCGACCGCGCACGGGACGAGACCACTGCGATTGAGGAGGTGTTCGTGCCGCACCGCCACATGCCCCGGTCCGCCGACGACCGCCTGGTGCTCGCGCGGGACCTCACCGCGCTCGGGCCCCGCACCTGCGCCGAGACAGCGCACACCGTCACCGCCGAGATGGTGCGCCTGGCCACCGTCCACCCCCACCTCGCCCGCCACACATCCGTCGCCGCGTTCCTCCGCTACAAGCCCACCGGCCTCTCCGCCACCCAGAACCACGCCCTGCACGCGATCGCCGCAGGCCACGTCACCATCAGCACACGCCACTCCCGCTCCCGCTCCCGCGTCACCAACCGCACCGGGCTCACCCTGGCCACCCTGCGGTCCCTGGAGAACCGCGGCCTCCTGCACCGCGAACTCCTGCCCCGCACCACCACCGAACACCGGCTGCACCTCACCGCGGCAGGGCGCACCGCCCTGACCTCGGCAGCCGTTCACCAGGCCCCACGTGCCCCCGTCTCAGCGCGGCCTGCGCAGGCAGCGGCGCCCGTTCCATCCGTCAGCGAGCTCCAGGGCGGAGTCCGCCGGTAAACCGCCGGGGGCGACCGTGTCCTGGCCTCCCCGTGCCCCGTACTCACTTCTCCGCCGAAACCCTCGGCACCCCGCCGACTGCGGCGAGCGGTTCGCCGATGCCCTCAGACCACTCGTCCCTCTCCTCGGCTGGACCACCGCCCACGACGCCGATGTCTCCCTGTACCCGGCCCTTTCCGCGGCCCGCCCGGGGCGACACCCCGCCCCCAGCGCGAGCGCGCACCCGCCCCTGGAGTCACCACGTCCGACAGCACCCCGACGCCCCATGACCTCGCCCGCGCCCTCGCCGCCCGGATCGACCCCGCCGCCGCTCCCCGCGACGTGATCGTCTCCTTCACTGTCCGACGGCAGGCAGCGGCCGACTTCGGCCACAAGTCCACCGGCGGCCCCGTCACATCACTGGCCCAGTCGCTGCACGCCCAGCTCTACGGCCTCCCCGCCGACGCCGACCCCCTGCCCACCGCCCTCGACGCACTCCTCCAGGCCACACACACCGCATCCACCAACGACCAGCACGCGGCGATCCTGCGGCGGCTCGCCGACCAGCTGCGCAACGCGGCCGAGATCATCCACCGCTACCAGCACGAAGCCAGCTGGAGCCGCCTCCCCGACGAAATGGCCACCCGGCTCCGCCACGCCCACGCCCACGCCGGTGAGATCGCCGACACCCTCGACCACGCCGCCCACGCCTTCGGCACCCCGGCTCCCCCCACACGGACAGGACCCTCCACAACACCGCCCGGCACCACACCCGCCCGGCACGCGGCGCCCGCGTCCGGCCGCCGCCCATAGAACCCCCACCCGTCAGGAACCGTCATCTCCGCCACCCCTCGATTCCGCGCCATTTCCCTGGGCGCGGGCATTCAGTCCAGCGCCATGCTCGCCCTCTCCGCAGAAGGCCACCTCCCCAAGGTCGATTACGCCGTCTTCGCCGATACCGGCTGGGAACCAAGGGCCGTCTACGACCACCTCGACCGGCTGGAACAGGAGATCGCCGCACCCGCAGGAATACCCATCCTGCGGGTCTCCTCCGGAAACATCAGAGACGATGCACTCGACCCGGAACACCGGTTCGCGAGCATGCCTCTCCACATCCTCAACAAGGACGGACGTCCGGGAATTACCCGGCGGCAGTGCACAGTTATCTGCACCAAGTCCCCTCGTTGATGAGCGTGATGGTCAGTGCGATCAACGAGGAGGAACACCGTGGAACTGCGACATGAACTGATCGAGGGGCGGGCCGAGCTGCCCCGGGTGGGGGCCGTTGTCCCCGCTCGGGGCGTCCACCCGCCGTACATCGTCGTGAACGCGTACGACGACGAGATCGAGGCGGCCACCGCCTACCTGCGGGACCTGGCGCTGAACGACTGCAGCCCGTTGACGGTACGCAGCTACGGGTACGGCCTGTTGCGGTGGTTCCGGCTGCTGTGGCTGTTGGGGGTGGCGTGGGAGAAGGCGACCGAGTCTGAGGTCGCGGTGCTGGCGGGATGGCTGCGGACGGCCTCGAATCCGCAGCGCCAGCGGACGCAGGCAGGTGGCGCCGCGCCGGGGTCGGTGAACCTGAGGACCGGCAAGCCTGCGCTGCGTGCTGGGTATGCGCCCAGGACGATCAACCACGCGTTGTCGGTGGTGAGCGGCTTCTACGGGTTCCACGCCCATCAGGGCAACGGGCCGGTGGTCAATCCCGTCCCCATCTCTCCGCAGCGTCGGCGGGCCCTCGCCCACCGGAGCCCGTTGGAGGCACGGGCGGTCGTGGGGCGGGCCCGGCTGCGGCAGAAGGTCTCGGACCGGCCGCCCCGCTCAATCCCGGATCGGCTTTGGGACGAGCTGTTCGACCGCATGGGCTGCGAGCGCGACCGCGCCCTGCTGGAGTTCTACGTCTCCAGCGGCGCCCGAGCGGTCGAGTTGCTCGGGGTCGGGGTGGACGACATCGATTGGGCCGGCAAGCGGATCTACGTGATCTCCAAGGGCACCCGGGAGAGGGAAGCGGTGCCGGCCTCGCCGCAGGCATTCCTCCGGCTAGCCCGCTACCTCGACGAGGCGGGCACGCCGTCACGGGGCGAGTCGGTCTGGCGGACCCGGCGCGGGAGTGATCGCCCCCTGTCCTACTGGGCGATGCGCCGGATCATGCAGCGCGCGAACGAGCTGCTGGGCACGAACTGGACCCTGCACGACCTTCGGCACACGGCGGCGTCCCGGATGGCCAACGGCGGGAAACTCACCCCGGTCGAGGTCCAGGCCATCATGCGGCACGCCAACATCCAGACCACCAGCCGCTACCTGACCGCCCGGGTGGAGGAGATGTTCGACAAGCTCGCCGAGCACTACAGCACTCCCCGGCCCGCGACGAGCTATCCCACCGGGTACTCCGCGGACGACATCAAGGCGGTGTTCGGTGCCTAGGTCACAGGCCAGCCCGACCACGGGCGTCAGCCGCCGACACGGGCCCATCGTGGAGGGGCTCACCTTCCCGAGCCGGTTCGTGGGCGGTCCGATGAAGCCGCAGGCCGCAGTCGCGGATACTCCGCCGCGACCGCGTGGAGAGCTGTCTGCCGCCTCGATCAACCACATCTCCCGACTGGCCTTCGACGTCTGGGCGGACGCTCCCACCGTCACCCGACACCAGCGCAGCCAGGCCACCCGCGGGATCCTCCAGTACCTGTCCACCTACCCGGGCCAGACCTGGCAGGAGCGCTGGGATGCCAGTCCTCTGGGCAAGGGGCTGATCAAGGCGAACAGCCTCGGATCCCGCCGGACGACCGGACTCGCGGTCACCCCTGGGGTCCGCACGCTGTTCTGTCTCCGCGTCGTCCAGCCCTCGATGATCGCCTTCCGGCAGAACCAGCTGAACAACTTCACGCCGCTGTTCATCTCCGCGCAGAACGACCCGTTGCTGATCACCTTCGAGGAGCACATCGCCGCACAGGAGCTGCGGCTCAAGCACCAGCGGGAGGCGGTGCTCGACATGTGCACCCTCCTGACCTATCAGGGCGTCGCGCTGGCCGACGTCACGCCGGCGTCGATCCTCCAGTACGCGCACGACAACCGTCTGGCCCGCTGCCGTCTCCAGCCCGGTCAGCCCGCCTCCAACCGCCTGTTCGGGCACGGAATGTGGACGGCTCTCATCGGCATGGGCCGGTTCCCGGCCTCCACGCCGACGACCATGCGGGCGGCCATGATGCGCGGTCAGCGGACCATCGAAGAACTCGTCGACCAGTACGGAGTCCGCGACCAGGCCGTCCGCGGGCTGCTGATCGACTACTTCGGCCGCCGCCGCGCTGATCTCGACTACGCCAGCTTGAAGCAGCTTGCGCTCCTGCTGGTCAAGCACTTCTGGGTGAAGATCGAACAGCTCAACCCCGGTCAGCAGGGCCTGCGGATTGCTCCGGACCTCTATACGCGCTGGCGGGAGACGATCCGCCTCAAGGACGACGGTTCCCACAGGATGGGCCAGGACGACATCGTCATCTCGGTCCGGAGCTTCTACTACGACCTGCACACCTGGGCTGCTGCCGAACCCGAGCGCTGGGCCACCTGGGTCGCACCGTGTCCCGTCCCGCCAGGTGAGCTCCACGGTCTGGGCGTCCGCCGGCGGAAGGTGAGCGAACGCTCCGCGGACCGCACCCGGCAGCGTCAGCCTCTCCTGCCTGTCCTGGTCGAGCACGTCGAGTCCCGCTACGACCAGGCCAGGCTACTGCTCGAACGCGCCGACCAGGCCGCCGACGGCGAGGTGTTCACCCATGCCGGTGCCGCCTACCGCCGGGTGATCAGCGAATCGGACCGGAAGCGCCTCCGGCACGGCGACGCCGTTCCCACCCGTGTACTGAACCAGAACTCCGGCGAGCTGGTGCACCTCGGCACCGAGGAGGAGGCCGCTTTCTGGGACTGGGCGGCAGTGGAAACCCTGCGGCACTCCGGCGTCCGCATCGAGGAGATGTGCGAGCTGACCCACCTCAGCATCCGCCAGTACCAGCGCGCGAACGGCGAGGTCATCGCTTTGCTGGTCATCGCTCCATCCAAGACCGACCGCGAGCGCGTCATCCCGATGTCCGCCGAACTGTTCCACGTCATCGCTTCGATCATCCGCCGCCACGGCCGGCGGGGAAGGCCGATCCCCCTAGTCAGCCGCCATGACCCGCACGACAAGGTCTGGAGCGCTCCGATGCCCTTCCTCTTCCAACGCCAGAACGGAGCGATCGGATCGAAGATCTTCAACCCCGGCACCATCCAGAAGATGATCAGCCGACGCTGTGAGGACCTGGCCGAGACCCACCCCGGCTTCCGCGGGCTGAAGTTCACCCCGCACGACTTCCGGAGGATCTTCGCCACCGAGCTGGTCAACAGCGGCCTGCCCATCCACATCGGCGCCGCCCTGCTCGGCCACCTCAGCATCCAGACCACCCGCGGCTACGTCGCCGTCTTCGACGAGGACGTAATCCGCCACTACCACGCCCACCTGCACCAACGGCGCCAGGTCCGGCCCTCGGAGGAATACCGGGACGCCACCGAGCAAGAGTGGACCGAGTTCGAGGAGCACTTCGACCGCCGCAAGGTCGAGCTCGGCTCCTGCGGACGTCCCTACGGCACCCCCTGCCAGCACGAACACGCTTGCATCCGCTGCCCGATGCTCCACGTCAACCCCAAGATGCTCGCCCGACTCACCGAGCTGGAAGCCGACCTACTGCACCGCCGACAGCAAGCCGAAGCCGAGGGCTGGATCGGCGAGATCGAGGGAATCGACCTCACCCTCACTTTCCTTCGCGCCAAGCGCGACGAGACCCAACGCCGAGCCCAGCGGCCAGCTGTCCACCTAGGCATCCCCGCCCGCCGCCGTCCGAACGAGTCCGAATGACCTTCCCCAGACCGATGCCTGGAAGCAATCAGCTGTCACCGAAGGATGATGCTTACGCCCTGTTCCTCGAAGATCTCCAGGAGCAGGTCGAACAGCGCAACCTCGCGATCGCCGGCGGGCACACGCTCTACAAACCGTGCCCTGCTCTCGGCCGACGACTCCCAGTGCAAGGTGAACGGGGCGGTGGTGCCCCAGCCGCCGCTCAGACAGTCATCCAGGGCGGCGAGGTTCCAGCCGAAGTATCCGCCGGGCCCGTTGATGGCCTCACCGATCGCGCAGTAGAAGGTGTCCCTGTCGACGATGTGCCGGCCGTCCAGGGTGAACACCTGGCCTGCAGGAGCGTCGGGCTTCCCTTGACGTTGGTACTCCCGGGACCACAGCGCCACCGACAGCCACGCGTGTCTGTCCTCGGGGGCAAGTTCGTGCCACATGCCGGTGCGATTCAGGTGCCCCGTGCGGATCAGGTCCCACACCTGTTCCGCTCCAGTCAGGGCGTTCTCGCACCACAGGGTCACCGTGAGGTCGACGAGGCCGGCGCCGCGGGCGGAGGGCTTGACGTCGATGACGGTGACCTCGTTGACGAAGTAGGACCCCATGGTGGCACCGTCACCGTCGAGGAGCTCGAACCAGGCGTTCCCCGCCACAGCACGACGGCCGCCAACGTGATCGATGCCCTTCAGTAGGCCACCTTGCGGGAGGCAACCTGCGAGGTGCACTCGGCGTGCTCCCTCCTCATCCGGCAGGGGCGTGAACAACCCCTCGGCTTCGTGAGCAAAGCCCCAGAAGTCGCTGTCGTCTTCGTCCGAGGTCAGCGCGTACTTCTGCCCCTCGCCGCCTCGCCCTGATGTTCGCATCGCACCCCCAGTGAGGTTTTCTCAGCGATGATCATTTCCAGATTCCGTTGAGGACGAGGGCGGCTCGGGTGATGTCGCCGACCCGGCTGGGGCTGAGCGTGATGTGCTGCAAGGTGCGCCATCGCTGTTTGAGCTCGGCGACGGTGCGCTCGCCGAGGGCTCGGAGGTGTCGGATCAGGGTGTTTGTCATGCGGGTGTCGATGTGAAGTGCGCGCTCGGAGCGGCCTTTTGGGCGGCGGACGGGAACGCGGATGCCGATGCCCGCGCCGATGTAGCCCTTGTCGGCCAGGGTCGGCAGGCCGGCGGTGGCCGCCTTGTACAGCGCGGGCAGCACGTGGATGCGGGCGGCGGTGATGTCGGGGACGCTGCCGGGCTCGACGTCGGAGACCCACAATGGGGTGCCGTCCGGGGCGGACAGGAACTGGATGTTGCCGCCGAATGCCTTGTGTTTCTGGCTGAACCACAGGTCGTTGCCGTTCTCGCGGACACCGGCCACGCGGTCGCATTCGATGAGCGTCCCGTCCAGGACCACGTGTGTCATGCCTTCGCGTCGACAGCGGGCGAGGACCTCGTGCAGGTCCGGGGCATGCTCGGCAAGGACGTCGATGCCTTCGTGCAGGTAGCGGTAGCCGGTGGCCTGGGAGATGTTGGCGTCGCGGGCCAGGCAGTGCACGCAGCCGCGCTCGCGGAACCAGCGCAGGACCAGCACGGCCTGGCGGAACGGGCCCAGGGCCCGGCTGCCGCGCGGGGTACCGATGTGCCGTCGGTGTGCTGCGAGCAGGCGGGACAGGTAGTCCACGACGTGGCGTGGGACGTCGAGCGTGGCAACATAGGTGACCAACGTGAAGCCTCTGGTGGTTACGGACATGATCTTGTGGTGAGACCTGTCCTACCAGGGGCTTCACGTCTGTTCGGAGCCGGGGCTGTCCAGCCCAATCCACCCGGGTGTACCGATCAACCCGCTCCGCGAAGATCATTTCACTGAGAAAACCTCAGTGAGAGCGCTGATCTTACCGACGCGTGGGGATCTGCCCTGCGCTCCCGGCGCCCCCCCTGACCCCATCCCATCCATCTCGGAGGCCCTTTGACGAGTCACATACCCGCCTTCACCCATGAGAGTGAAGTGCAGAGAAGCACAGGCGAATATAAGATAAAGCCGATAAAGAAGCAGGTCAGGGACCTTCTCGGCTACCCCTATCCGGTACGCATCCCGAAAGGTGTTTTCGTCGAGCAGTGGGTCGGCATATCCACCGACGAATTCCACCGGGCCAAGGATGCCGACGTCCAGTACATGCGCAACCGGCACCCCCTCATCGATATGGACTGGTCGCGCGCGGACTGCATCCGCTACCTGACCGCCCGTGGACTGGGCGCCACTCCGAAATCCAGCTGCCTGGGATGCCCCTTCCACGGAAACGCGCAGTGGCGGAACATCAGGGACGAATCCCCTGAAGAGTGGGAGGACGTGGTCGCTTTCGACGCGGCGATCCGGCAGGGCAACGCCCGGGCGAACGCCTCCGGAAATCCACTGCTGGGGCAGGCATTTCTGCACCGCTCCCGTGTCCCCCTCAGCGAGGCGCCGATCGACCACGTCACCGCCGCCGAACGGACCGCCCGCCGGCAGGACCTCGACAGCGCCGGACCCGACGCGGACGAACTGGAGACGGGCATCGCCGACGGCTGCTCCCCCTGGGCGTGCCGGGAACCCGGATCCGAGCAGGGCGACTTCGGGCTGGCCGCGTGAGCGGGCTCATCCTGGACCTGTTCGCCGGTCCGGGTGGCTGGTCGTATCCGCTGAGCGTGTTCGGTGTGCGCGATGTCGGTCTGGAGTGGGACGAGTGGGCGTGCCGCACACGGGCAGCAGCGGGCCAGCTCACCATCCAAACGGACGTCGCCCTTTACCCGGTCGGGCCGTTCACGGGCCGCACCAGGGGGGTGATCGCCAGCCCGCCGTGTCAGGCGTGGTCGACGGCGGGCAAGCGACTCGGTCTGCTCGACCAGCCTCTGGTCCACCAGGCTGTCGCCGACCTCGCCCAGGGCCGGGACACACGCGAACGGCTGCTGGGCGCCTGCCGGGACGAGCGGAGCCTCCTCGCAGCGGAGCCGATGCGCTACCTCCACGCCCTCAACTCGGTCGGTGAGCCGGAGTGGGTGGCGATGGAGGAGGTCCCGCACGTCCTGCCCCTGTGGAAGCAGTACGCGGCGATCCTCCGTACCCGGGGATTCTCCGCATGGACGGGAATCCTGAACGCCGCGGACTATGGGGTACCGCAGACGCGGCGCCGCGCGATCCTCCTTGCCTCCCGCGTCCGGACCGCCGAACCGCCCCCGCCCACTCATGCCAGGACATGTGAGCCGGAGACGCTGTTCGGGCCTGGCCGCCGGCGGTGGGTGTCCATGGCCGAGGCCCTCGGCTGGGGCGCCACCGACCGGCCCGTCCCCACCGTGTGCGCGGGCGGCGGGCCCGGGGGCGGACCCGAGCCCTTTCCCTCCGGTTCCCGCAAAGCCCTCGCCGCTGCCCGTGACCGGGGCGCCTGGGCCCGGCGGAAGGCCGGTACGGGGATCCTGCTCGGGTCCCGCCTGGAAGGGGCCGAGCGGCATGGCACCCGCGAGTACCGTCCCGTCGACAGCGCAGCCCCGACCTCCGCTTCGCAGGCGCACCGCTGGTCGTGGAGCCTGCGCAGCAACAACCAGGCCAACGCCACCGTCCGCCGCGCCGACGAGCCGGCCGGAACGCTGTTCTTCGGCCATCGCGCCAACGAATGCGTCTGGGTCGCCGAGTCCCTCCCGGACGAGACCGGCGGGGGCAGCGGAACGGTCGAGCCGATCCGGATCACCGCGGCTGAGGCCGGCGCTCTGCAGACCTTCCCGGCCGACTACCCGTGGCAGGGCACCAAGGGGCAGCAGTTCTCGCAGATCGGCAACGCCGTCCCCCCGAGGCTGGCCGCCCATCTCCTCGCCCCGCACCTCGGCAGGACCCTCAGCCCCGACGACTTCACGCTGGCCGCCTGATGCCCGACGCGAGCGACCCGCACGGAGACGGTGCCGGGCCTGCGGACCTCGTGCCGTTCCCGCCGGTGCACCACGCCGAGCAGGCCCTCCTCGGCGCCCTCCTGCTCCAGCCCCACCGGCTCAGCGGCCTCCCCCTGGCGGCGGCGGAGTTCTCCACCGCCGCGCACACCGCCCTGTTCACCGCGATGAAGGCCGTGCAACCACCGGACCCGGCTGCCCACGCGAAGGAGCCGCTGTGGCTCAACACCGTGCTGGACACGGCCCGCCGCGAGGCGCGCGGACTCACAGCCTCCTACCTCCACACCCTCATCAGCGCCTGTCCCGACCCCGCCCACACCGACGTGTACGCACGGATGATCCGTGAGGAGCACGCACACCGCACCCTCGACCATCACGTCGCACACCTGGCCCAGCTCGCCACCGACCCCAAAGCCCCCGGGCCGGTGCCCCCCGTGCTCGCTGCGGCCGACACACTCGCCCGCTGCCTCGACGAGATCGCCGCCCGTTTCCCTCCGCACCCCGGTCCCGCTCCCCGCACCCCGCTGCCACCGGACCCGGCGCCCAGGAGCGACGACGACGTGACGGCGGAAGAGCGGCTGCTGCTGGCCTGCGCCACCGCCCACCCCGACCGGCTCGACCGGGTGCGGTGGCTGCTGCCAGAAGACCTCACCGTCCCCCTGCACACCGCTCTCTACCGCTGCATCACCACCCTCCACCGGCGCAGCGAGCCCATCGACCCGGTGACCGTGCTGTGGGCAGCCCAGCGCCACGGCCTGCACCGCCACCCCACCGACCCTGCCGCTGTCCTCGCCCTGCTCGCCACCCCGGCCGGCACCGTCGAGCACTGGGCCGAACGCGCCCTGGAACGGTCCCTGCTCCACCAGGCCCACACCGCCGCCGCGCGCATCCGCGCCCTCACCGCCGACCGGGCCAACAGCCCGCACCAGCTGACCACCGGCGCACGCCGGGCCCTCGCCGGCCTCCACGCGACACGCACCCGGTTCGACCGGACCGCCCACCCACAAGCACCAGCAACGGCGCCGGCCTCACGCTCCCCCGCCGCAACGCCCCGGGCCGGACCCGCACTCCGGACCACCCCGCCGGCCAGCACAGCCCGCGCAACCCGATAGCCGCCACCGAACGGCCGAGCCCAGCCTGGCTTTGTCCACGACTTCGACGTGGACAGAGCCACCCAGCCCCATATGCACCGCTCCCGTCCAGGGCACCCGTTACGTACGCACCCCGTAAGGATCACCCGATGCCCACCCAGCCCCGCGCGGCCCACGTCCACCTGGCGCTCCACCCCGACCACGCACCCTCGGTCACCGCCACCCTGACCGGCCCCCCGGCAGCAGCCGCCCGAGCGGTCCTCCTCTCCCACGGATTCCGGGACACCCAGGAAGGAGTGATGGTGCTGGGCCGCATCGACCGGGAGGAACCCCACTACGCGTCACGGGCAGCCGAGGATCTCACCCACCACAACCACACGGTGACCGTCGACCCCGCACTGCAGGAGGAGATCGACACCGAGTGGACCTGGGCCAACTACCCAATGCCCTGGCTGACCCGCGACGAGGTACGCGAGGTCGGCGCCGCCGCCCAGGAGATCCACGACGACATCACCGCAGGCCGCCTCACCATCCATCTGCACGCCCACGACGGGTGGACCACCGTCGCCGTCGGCACCCACGAAGACGGCCGCCACCTCCACCTCCACGGCGAGAACCACCTCCGGCAGATCACCCGCATCCACGACACCGAGACCCAAGCCGTCGCCAAATTCCAGCGCCTGTACACCGTCGCCGTACGCCCCGGCCCCGCACCCCCCACCGACACCGAACGCGCCGTGACCGCAGCACACGGCACCAGCACCCATGCCGATGCCGGTCCCGAACGCGTCGCCCCGGATGCCCTGCCCGCCCCCACCGCCGGCCCCGGCGACCACGAAGCGCTCCTCAACGAATTCCTCGACGTCCGGGGCGAATGGGAAATACCGGACCTGGTCCGACTCCACCACCCACGCGGTCCACGAAGGCCTCACCCTGCGGGCCGAGTTCGTCCACGAATCCGACCCTCGCGACACCGCCTGGACCATCGCCGCATACGAGTCACCCGTGGGAGAGCGCCTCTGGCACGCCACGGCCACCGCCTCCACCCCCACCGACGTCGTCCGCACCCTCCTCGACAGCCTCGCCTCCGGGGACGCCTGGGGCGCCGGGCTGGACACCAAGGTCAGCGAGAAGACCCTCGCCAAGGTCACCCGCCCGTTCGCCGATACCGGCTGGCCGCAGACATCCGACGGTCGCTGCATGAACTGGACCGCACCCGACGCAGGCGCAGCCGGGCTCCGGTTCGATGCCTTCGCCGCCCAACACGCCAATGGCCCCCTTCCCACATGGACCCTTTGGGGCGGCAACACCCCCCACCAGCCCACCTGGACCATCCACCTCTCCACACACACCCCCACCGCAATCCTGCAAGCCCTCACCTACGAACTCGCACACGGCGAAAGCACCCGCGAACTCCCAGACCCGAGCCCGCATCAGGCCATGCCTCACGCCACCGGAACACCCCTGCCGGGCCAACCGGTCGCGCCCCCGACTCCGACTGCCACACGCATACGCTGACCCGCACCTACACCGCGTCGGGGTCAGCACCGCGCCCGGCCCGAAGGGGCCAAGACGCTCGGCTGGGCAACCCCAGCCGAGCGTTTCGTCAAGTGCCTGGCAGCTGGTGCGCTCAGGTGATCGTGTAGGGCTTGGGGCAGCCCCTCCGGTCGTCCTCTGCGGTCTCGGCCTCGACGTGCTTCAGGGCGTGATCGCGGCCGTATCCTTCCAGCAGGATGACCGTGGTACAGATCGCGAGGGTATTGATCTGGTCCTCAAGCGCCAGCCCTTCCACCGCGCGGGTCAGCCCCACCTCACCGGTGGCGAGCCGGCGGACCGCCGCCGTCGTCGCGAACTCGGTCTCCATCGGTGCCAGGGCCGCCATAGCGTCGATCTCGCGCACCGACATGGACGGCTCGCCCAGGTTGTCGAAGAGCTCGTCGTGGTTGAGGATCAGCCAGGCCAACACGCGCTCCAGCCGACCGGTGTCCAGACCGGTGAGGCAGTCCGTGACTCGGTCCCGGTTTCCGGCGAGGTAGGCCCGAGTCAGATCGGCCGCCCGTCACGTCGCATCAACCATCCACGGATCGTCTCCGATTGTCATACCGCCCGTTCTAGCGGCTTGATCGCACGGCAGCGGACTTCCTCGCCGGATTCACCACTATGGGGAGGCGGTCGCTGTTGATTCAGGCTCTTGCCGCTGTCAGTTGACCACCTGTGTTGCAACGGCTACTGGAATCCGCCCGTCAGCGACCGGGGCTTCGGCAGCCGCCCGGCACAGCCGGGCCTTCATGGTCACCTTCGCCGCCGCCAACCTCCTCGGCGCCCTCGCCGCCACCCTGCACCGCTGACCAACCCGCGAACCGGGAAGTCGCGGTCTGCGCGCCGAGGACCGAACGGCCCCCGCCGCCCTGGACGAGGACGGCCTCGACCGCGACCAACAGTCCCAAGTGGTGCGGCGCGAGTACCGGCGAACGCCAGGAAGAAGCCCGGGCCCATGTCCAGCGCCGTCTATTGCACCGCCCACCACCAGGCACGCGGCGGGCGAGCCCCGAGAGCACCGCCTCGAAACCACCGCGGAGTTCACCCTCGATCCGCACGTCCTCGGAGCCACCGCTCTCGAGACGTACCTGGCCATCCGCCCCCAAGACCTGCTCCGCCGCTGTCCCGGAGACCAGCCCCGTTGTCGGGGACGGCGGGAGACAGCAGGGGTTCCCCGGTTCGCGAAACCGGGGAACCCCTGGACCCTTGAATACTCCACCGCCACGTCCTGTCCACCTCTTCCGAGGGGAACACCAGCGACGACAACCACAGCCCGCCGCAAGCACACAGGACGAGCCCTACGCCCCGACGTACGCCAGACGGAACAGGTCCACAGCCCGCTCCAGATCACGCTCGGACCGGAGCTGGACCTCCAGGTCACCGGTTCCGTGGTGGCCGAGCCCGGTCACGTCCCGGGTGAACCCGGGCACGAGGTGCACCTCCTTCGGGTGAAGCCTCACGTAGGCAAGGACCTTGGCCTGCTGCGGATGCGGAACACAGACGACGTTCCGCATCCGCCGGTAGGCCGTGTACTGCTTGCGCCGCACCGCCGTGACATCGGCACCCAGCCCGAGCAGCACCTCACCCAGAGCCGCCGACAGATCCGCCATCACCCTCTCCGACACCCTGCGGCGAGGCGACACCCCGGCCGGAAACCCGCACCCCGGCGACCCCGGGGCGCTCCCGTGTGCCCGGATACCGAGGCTACGGTCTCCAGCGCGATGTGGTCGCAGCCGTAGAACCGGTAACGGACCAGATCGATGCCACGCCGGTGCTCGCGTACGGCGTGGATGTCGTAGCGGGTGAAGTCCCCGGCGACGCAGATCACCCGGGGCGCGCTCCACAGGGTCTGCCCGGCCGCCTCGGCGCCGAGCCGGTCGCGGACCAGGCGCTGGAACTCGTCGCGGTGGTCCATCAGCCAGGCCAGATAGAACAGGCCCTGGTGAATCACCCCCGCGTCAGTGGCCCGCTTGTACTCCACAATCACCGGCGCGCCGTTCTCATCCAGGCCCAGTGAATCGATCCGCCCACCATGAACGGGCCCGGTGCTGTACTCACTCGCCAGGAACCGCACCCCAAGCATGGCCTCCATATGCGCCTCGATCAGGCCCTGGACATCCGCCTCGACCTCCGCCAGACGCGGAAAGACCTCCCGGACGCCATGCCGCACGCTGAACAGCCTCAGCCTGGCCACCCCCTCTTTCTCGGCTCCGCCACATGCAACGCCCGCCGCAGGCGGAAATGTTTCCGCAAAGACGCCCGGAAGTATGAAGGTGGACGTGAGAGGCTGCGTTCGCACCACAGGAGACACGCGTCCCTTGGTCACCGAAAATGGGCTGGTCCCCCATGCGTCCCCCAGGGCGCGCGGAACAACAGCGGGAAGTCATGTTTTCGCAGGTCAGAGTCTATAGGGCGCCGCATGTAGCGAGATCCTTCTGAGCGTCGGCTCTGTTCACTTGAGGTATCCATGGCTTCACGCCTCAGCAACCGACAGTTGGCGCAACGCACGAACAGACCGCGGTATGCGGTCTCCTTGCCGTCCTGGAAACCACGGATGCGTGCTGGCTATCACTCGGCGACCCCGGCGTCCATCTAGTGGTCGCCGCAGAGGAAATCCAGCTGAAGGGCTTGATGCCCTCACAGCGTTGCAGGCCAGCCCAGACGTTGCGACGAAGGGAGCCTGGGAGCGCCACTCGGGCCGTTGAGTGTGGGACGGGGCGCCGACAACGGGTCCACGAGATGCGCTCCGAGCGCCTCAAGCATCACTTCAAGGCGCGCCGTAGCAGAATCGTCAGGCGCCTGCGCCGCCCACCGGGTGCGTTGCCGCTCATGGTCGCGGAGGTGCCGACGTCACCCGGCCCGTACAGCCATAACGATGACAAGCACCAGCACCACGGTGGCTGCCAGCTCCCGTCGCCCGCTAGGAACTTGACGCCGTTCGCGGAGTGGTAGATGCAGCCCTGCCGCGCTACATGAACGTTTGGGGGAGGGGAGCGCCCTCGGAAAATCCGTGCCGCATCCGTGTCTCGCCCATAGGCGAGATCATGACCCCCGTGGCCGAACAGAACGGACCACGTTCCACATCGCGTCCAGGCCCACCACCAACGATGACCGAGGGGCTGTCCGTGGCATGCTTAACCGACCTGGCCGGACCAGTTCTGACGAGCATCGATACACCGGTCTGACCTGCGCAGTTGCATCATCGCCCGATCACTGCGAAATACTTGGCAACAAGAGTACGAAAAGGGCTGTTGACCAGCAACTTTACTCTCGGGTCGTCATCAACCCAGGAGGGTTCGCAACGCGGCGAACTCCGGTGCCCGTTCCTCCTGCTGCTGGGGTCGTCATCAACCCAGGAGGGTTCGCAACGAGGTGTTGGTCATGCTGCGACCGTAGGGAGCTCTCGTCGTCATCAACCCAGGAGGGTTCGCAACCCTTCTTGACGGCCTGGTCAGCTTCGCCCTGCAGGCGGTCGTCATCAACCCAGGAGGGTTCGCAACGACCCGGCGAGGCGGACGAGCGCTCGGAGGATGATGGTCGTCATCAACCCAGGAGGGTTCGCAACCGGGCGGGAAAAGCCACTCCACCGGCCACGGTCCCGGTCGTCATCAACCCAGGAGGGTTCGCAACGCGTCAAGCGCTTCCTGATCCGTGGACGCTGTCTCCGTCGTCATCAACCCAGGAGGGTTCGCAACTCCGGCGCGACCGTGTGCGCCCGGTGCGACGGCACGGGTCGTCATCAACCCAGGAGGGTTCGCAACGCCGTGTAGAGGGCGATGATCAGGCCGTCGATGCCGGTCGTCATCAACCCAGGAGGGTTCGCAACCCGCTCACCTCCTGACCGCGCCTGGTGAACCGCCCTGTCGTCATCAACCCAGGAGGGTTCGCAACGGTGATCCGGCGCGCCCGACAGCCGGTGCAGCACCGGTCGCCATCAACCCAGGAGGGTTCGCAACTGGGTGAGCTGTCCGCCACCCGGCCCGGCCTGGTCATGTCGTCATCAACCCAGGAGGGTTCGCAACAGCGCCGTCTGAGGCATGTCCAGCAGGGCGCCGAGGGGTCGTCATCAACCCAGGAGGGTCGCAACACCCACGGTGTGCCTGTGTCGCCCTGATACCACCACAGGAGTCGCCATCAACCCAGGAGGGTTCGCAACAGGTACGCGCTCCCGGTGAACGGGGTGACGAGGGTGGTTGTCATCAACCCAGGAGGGTTCGCAACCACCCGGGGTACGCGCAGCGCGGCGCGGCGGTGGTCGTCGTCATCAACCCAGGAGGGTTCGCAACATCGTTCACGCGTCGGGCGTGATATCGGCGCAGACCGTCGTCATCAACCCAAGAGGGTTGTCTTCCGCCGACGTAGGTCGGCACTGATGTGCGGACCCTCCCGGAAGGGGCTTTCCCGCGAGGCACCCGTGCGCAGTCTCGCGGGGCGAAAGGTATCGCCGCTGCCGGCCGGTCCTGTCCCCGGCGGTGTAGCCACGGCCCGGTCGTTCGCTCCCGGGGAGTGGACCGCCTTGCCGCGACTCTTCGGTAGCGCCGCCTCCCAGGTCAGAGCGTTTTGGTAAGTGGCTTCCTACGAGGAGATGCTGGCGTCCAGACGCAGGCCGAGCGGCGATCGGGGTACCAGACCCCGGGACACTTCAGCCTCTCTCGGCACTGGAGCCTCCTATCACACACAAGGCAATCAAGATGTCATATGACAAGAAGTCACCACACGCGCCATTAGGCCGCCGTACGGTAAACAGCATGCAGGTTAGGCACGTTAGTGCGATGGTGCGCGCTCGCGGGTGGTTGAGATGCGCGTGAAAGTCGATGTCGAGGCCGATCGGCCGAGTCTGGCGTGGGATGACGTACACGGGCCGGCACGTGCCGTCGTCTACGGGCTGCTGGAGGAGCATGATCCGGTGCTCGCCCGTTCGCTGCACGACGACGGTTGGCGGGGTCACCCCCTCAAGCCGGTCGGGGTGACCAGTCCCCAGTTCAAGGGTGCGCCCCGGAAGCGTGGCGTCTACACCACGTCCCCGGACGGTTCGGTGTGGTTCGGCTCGCCGGTTCCCGAGATCGCAGCTGCGCTCGTGGCGGCGCTGGCCGTCCGCACCGAGATCGTCTGGGGTGCGGCCCGGCTGCGGGTGCGCGGGTTCACCGTCGAAGTCGGCACACCTGCCGCCGTCGAGGGGCTCGTGGAGTTGGAGACGGCGACTCCGGTCGTCCTGCGGCGCGAGGGGCGCGAGCTGCTGCCTGACGATGAGCACTACGTCGAGCGGCTGCAGCACAACCTGTCGCACAAGGCCGACGTTCTGGAGCTGCCCGCTCCGCGTGGGCTGCGGGTGCTGGGGGCCGGGCCCAGGAGGATGTTCTCGGTACGGGGTGCGCCGCGGGTCGGGGCGACGGTCCGGGTGGGGATGGAGGCCGATCCGCGGTTCGTGGATGCCGTTCGGTCGTGGGGGCTCGGTCTGGACACGGTGCAGGGGTTCGGGTGGATCCGGTGAGCCACGGGCCGCTGAGCACGACCGGTCATCCGTTGCAGCGCGCCGGGGCCTGGGCCGTGGCCGTCCTCGCCGGGAGGGAGCGGCCGGAGCAGGTGACAGCCCAGGACCTCGACGGCGTCGTCCGGTCCGTGCTGACCGATGTCACGCACTGTGCTGTCGCGGCGAAGACGGATGCTGCGTACGACTGGTGGAAGGTCCTGTTCGCGCTCTACCCCAACTCCAAGCCCACCCATGCGGGCCGTCCGCGTGACAAGGCTCTGCTCAGGGAGGCCCTGGAGCCGATGTTCGCCCCGGACGGCAATGCGCGGGCTCCGCTCCCCTGTGTCTTCTGCGGCACTTCGTCATCCGTGCTGTGGGCCAAGTCGATGCTGCCGCTCTTCGACACCAGCAAGGCACTGAACTCGTTGCCGCCCGGGGTGCGCGGCTGGCCCGTGTGCCGGGGATGCCGGGTCGCCATGTGGGTGCTCCCGTACGGGGCGTGGGTGACGGCTGGCTCGGCGACGGTCCTTTCGTGCGACAACCCGTCCGCCGAGTACGAGTTCGCGGTGCGGAACGTGACCCGGGCACGGCGTATCGCCCAGACCGGTTTCTCCGCCCTGGGCGCGGGTGCCCGGCCGGAGCTGGTCGCGCTGCGGGCGCTGCGCGCGGCTGACGGCGAGCTGTCCGCGACCACGCTGTGGAGCTTCAAGAACGACAACCAGGAGCCGTGGCTGCGGGTGACGCGGACACGCCGGGCGGTTCCGCGGTTCCTCGCGGCGGTGGACGGCAACAGGGTTCTGCGGCGGGGCTGGCGGCTTCTGGAGCTGGCGCTCACCCAACGGGACGGTCAGGGCCGGGTATCCGCCGACGGGGCGGGGGAGGCCGCGCGGCTCGTGTTCGAGGCCGAGGACGGGCGCAGCCGCTCCCTGCTGTCCCAGATCCACCGTTTGCTGTGGGACACCGGCCGGTGGACCGGCGGGGATCGTGCGGCGCTGACCCGGCTGGCCCTTCGTTACGAGAAAGAGGTGCACGGCATGGAGCCGGACCTGAATGGCGTGGCGACGTTGATCGCCGACTGGATCGAGCACGGGAGCGGCAGTCCCCGCGGGCGGCTGGCGGAGTACCGGAATGCCGGGCTGAGCGGCTACCAGCTGGGGCAGCTGCTGTATCAGGCGGCCTTCCGGCTGAAGCTGAACGGGCGGAAGGCCGCCACCGATCCCGAAGCGTGGCGGCCGTTCATCGAGAAGCGGTCCCGCGCCTGGGAGCACCGCATGCTGCTGGGGGCCGAGGTGCTGCGGATCCTCGGTGAGCGTGGCATCGAGGTCGCCGAGCCGCCGCAGGATCCGCAGGAACGTGAGCGGGTCGAGGAACTGCTGAACCAGCCCGTGCTGGCGGCGGATGACGAGTACTACTTCGGAGGGGCGTAATGGCGTATCTGGCGGGCAGGATGCTGATCTCTGTGGAGGCCGGGGCCCCGAACAACGGCAAGGGCGAGGACACGACGGCACGGGTGAAGTACGCCACCGTGCGTGGCCGCCGCCACCCTTATGTCTCCGCGCAGGCGGTGCGCCGCTGGATCAGGGACGGGATGGCGGGGCGGGGCGCGCCCGCGTCGCCCGTGACCCGGGTGGGCAAGGCGCAGAACCGGGCGCAGAAGGCCAATACCGATGCGGATCCGATCACGTACGCGGATGACGATCTGTTCGGGTACATGCGTGCGGGTGCGAAGAAGGACGATGCCGCTACGACGCTGCGTGACAGTCCGTTCATGCTCGGTACGCTGATGTCCGTGGCGCCGGTGCATCCGACGGAGGACTTCGGGGTGATGTCGCGCGGGGTGGGTGAGCCGGTTCTGCACGGGCACGAGTTCTACACCGCCGATCTGGCGGCCCCGTTTCTGTTCGATCTGCCGAGGGTCGGCACGTTCACGCTGCCGAATGCCGACGGTGTGGGGCGGCCGAACTATCTCACGCAGGAGCAGGCTCTCCAGGTCGCGCAGGCGGCGGCGTTGGGCGCGGGGACGGAGGTGTTCCGCGGTCAGGGTGCGGTGCGTCTGCCGGTGAAGGAGCGTCGGCACCGGGCGGCGCTGCTGCTGGAGGCGGTCGCTCATCTCCACGGGGGTGCCAAGCAGGCCCTGCATTACGGGGACCGGGTCCCGTCCCTGATCGTCATGGTGCCGTTCAAGGGGGGCGTCAATCCGCTCGCGCATGTGATCACAGGTGATGAGGGCGGTCTGCTGGTGCGGGGCGATGTGCTGCGCAAGGAGCTGGCGGCGTGGAACGGGGAGTGGATCCCGCCGGTCCGGGTGGGGTGGCGGCCCGGATTCCGTGACGATCTGCGGGCGGATTTCGAGAAGGAGTGCGCGCAGGAGATCGCCGACGGCACCATTGTCGTGGACCATCCTCGTACGGTTCTGCTCGGTCTGGCGTCGGAGATGCGCGGCGGCGCGTTGGACGCCTGGTTCGACGACGCGGCTCAGTGACCGGGGTGTCGTACGCGGAGCCGCTCCCGGCGTGGAGGCTGACGTTCTACGCGCCTGTGGCGTCCTTCAGGGATCCGTTCTTCCCCGGGCTCGCCCGCGGGCTTCCGGTGCCGCCGCCGTCCACGGTGCGGGGCCTGCTCGCCGCGGCGACCGGGGCGCCGTACGAGTCGTTGGCCTTCGGTATGGCCGCCTGGTCGGAAGGCGAAGGGGTGGACGCGGAGACCTACCATCCGATCGACGCGGGCGGCGCCAATCCTGCCGTGTCGGGGCGCGTGCGCCCGGGCAAGGGCGGGATGACCCTGCGGACCCGTCCGTTCCTCACCGGTGTGCATCTGACGGTGTGGCTGCCGGAGGAGGCGGGCGACCGCGTCGCCCGCGCGTTCCGGCGCCCGCAGTGGGGGCTCCGGCTGGGCCGCTCGCAGGACCTGGTCCACCTTGAGGAACGGTTGGAGGTGGTGCTCAGGCCCGTCACGGAGGCGGTCGTGGGCTCGGCCCTGGCCCCGGCCACCGGCCATGACGTGCCGTACGCGGTCACGCACCGTATGGCGGCGTCCGTGTCGGCGGACCGGATGACCACCCGCTGGACCGACTACCTGTGGTGCGACAGGCCCGCAGGCAGGCACCCGGTGCGCGGCGCCCTGGAAGACGGCAGCTACCAGGGGAAAGGGCAAGCCTTGTGGCTCCTGGAGCCGTGACCGGCCCGCCACCGCGGCGGACGTCCCTCGACGACGTCCGGGCGAAGTCGAGACCCGCTCACGACCGGGAGCGGCTCACCACCCACTCCCGCACGGTCCACGCCGCGGTCGGTCCGATCGAGGAACGCATCGGGAACGCGGGCGTCCTCGCCGACGCTCCATCCTTCTGGTCCCGCGTCCGGATGGCCGCGCTCCTGCACGACGCGGGGAAGATCGCCGAAGGCTTCCAGCGCCAGATCGACATCGGCGGCACCCCCTGGGGTGAACGGCACGAAGTGCTGTCCCTCGCCTACGTCGACCTGATCGCGGAAGCCACCACGTGGACCGAGGAGGACCGCCTGATGGTGGCCACGCTCGTGGCCACCCATCATCGTGCCCTGATCGTCGACGGCAACAGCGGCCACACAGGCAAACCGGCCCTCAGCCGGCAGTACAACAAGGAGACCGACTGGAACGAGGCCTTCGGCACCAGTTCCGACCCCAGGACAGGCGAGGCCGTACTGCAAGTGCCGCGCTTCCTGCACCGGGAGTGGCTGGCGTGGCTCTGCGGATATCTGACGGCCGATCCGCCCGCGACCGCCCCCGGGGACCCGTCACTGGCCCACCGGGCCCAGCGCACGCTGGAGGGGCTGCTGGACATGTGGCGGCATCCCGTCAAACCTCATCAAGGGCTGCTCGCCGTCCTCGCCCAGGGTGCGCTCACGCTGGCCGACCGGTCCGGTTCCGCCCATATCGGCCTCCAGACCCATATGCCGCTGGCTCCCGACTACCTGACGCGACTGCCGTACGACCCCTATGCCCACCAGCGGCAGGCCGCGGACGCCTCGGGCCATCTGGTGCTGGTCGCGCCGACCGGCAGCGGCAAGACCGAGGCCGGGCTGGCCTGGGCCGCCGCGCAGACGCGGACCATGCCCGGACTCCCGCGTGTCGTGTGGACGCTGCCCTACCGGGCGTCGCTGAACGCGATCCGCCGCCGCTTCGCCGACACCCTGCTCCCCGGGCCCGGCGAGCGGAAGGCCGACATCGGACTGCTGCACGGCACCGTTGCCCAGACACTCCTCACCGAGGCTCTCGAGGACGACTGCGCCCCCGGTGATCCCCATACCGCACCGACGGCGGACCTGGCACGGAAGGCACGCGCCCAGGCCAACGCGATGCGGTTGTTCACCCAGCGGCTCCGGGTGGCAACCCCGCACCAGCTCCTCAGCGCAGCGATCGCCGGACCCGCGTACTCCTCCGTACTCCTCGAACAGGCGAACGCGGTCTTCGTCCTGGACGAACTGCACGCCTACGAACCCGACACCTTCGGGCGACTGTGTGCCGCCGTGCGGTTGTGGGAACGGCTCGGAAGCCGGTTCGCCGTCCTCTCGGCGACTCTCTCCCATGTGATGACGGAGATCATCGAGGAGAGCGTCGGACAACCGGTCACCGTCCACCGGGCGCCGGAAGGCACCAGTCCCGTACGGCACCGCCTGACGCTGGACGATTCCCCGGTCGACGCACCGGAGGGAATCGAGCGCCTGCGGGCCTGGCTACGCGACGGGCAGAGCGTCCTCGTCGTCACCAACACGGTCGCCCGCGCCCAGAACCTGTACGAGCAGCTGGCCGAGGACGCCCGCGAAGCGCTGCCCTCCGATCCGTGCGCCGCCATGCTGCTGCACTCGCGCTTCAGGAACGGCGACCGGGACGCCATCGAGAAGGCGCTGCTGCGACGGCACCCCGAACGCCGGCCGGGCGAACCGGCGCGTCGCGGCGGTCTCGTCGTCGCCACTCAGGTGGTGGAGGTGTCCCTCCAGCTCGACTTCGACCGGGGGGCCGTGGAATGCGCGCCGGTGGAAGCCGTCGCCCAGCGCGCGGGACGCGTCAACCGGCGTGGCCTTCACCCCGACGGCCCGGTCGAATTCCGCGTCCACCGGCCCGACAGGCACCTCCCCTACGCGCAGGGGGCGATGAACGCCTCCTGGGAGGCCCTCGAAGGTCTCGTCGCCGCCGGAGCGACGACCCTGAGCGAACAGGACATCGACGAACTGCTCCGCCGCGCCTACGCCACCGAGTGGGGCACGACATGGGCGGAGGAGGCGCGCCGCCATCGTGACGCCTTCACTGAGCACTTCCTCACCTTCACCGACCCGTTCCACGACAGGACCGAGTTCGCCCGGGAGCTGACCCGCGCCTTCGACAGTGTGGAGGTCCTGCACCACGAGGACGTGGCCGAGTACCGGGAACTGACCCGGGGAAAGAAGGGCGACCCGCTGCTGGCCTCCCGGCTCCTGATCCCGCTGCGCCTGGGGCAGCTGCATGCCTTCGCCTGCTCCTACGACCCGCATCTGAGGATCCACATCAGCCAAGGCATGTACGACAACGTCCTCGGCCTGCAGCCCCCCGCCGGCCAGGAGACCATCCTGTGAGCCCCGGCCCCGAACCGCCGGCCGAAGACCAGACCGCCGTCGGCGGCGTGCACATCAAATACCTCGTCCACTGTCCCCGCCAGCTCTGGCTGTACGCCCGCGGATACCGCCCCGAGCAGCGCAGCGACCTGGTCGCCTTCGGCGAAGTCGTCGACGACACCACCTTCACCCGGCGCCGCGACGTCGACCTCGGCGAGGCGAAGATCGACTGGGTGACGACCGGCGCCGTCATCCACGAGACGAAGTCCTCCCGCGCCCCGGCACCCGGACACACCGCCCAGGTCAGGCACTACTGCCTGCTCCTGGAGCGCCGCGGGGTCAACGTCCGGGGCGGCGTCGTCCACTACCCCCTGATCCGCCGCACCACGGATGTCGTCTGGGACGACGGCGCCCGCACCGAAGCCGAGGACACGGAAGCGAAGGCACAGACCGTCATCGCCGCGTCCACCGCACCCGACCGGCTGCTCCGCAGCAAGTGCCGCGGATGCTCCTACCTCGACTACTGCTGGGGAGACTGATGCCCGCCGTCGGCCGCACGTACTGGCTGACCGAACCCTGCCGCATCCGCCGCGAGGACAACAGCGTCCGCGTCGAGCGCCCGGACGGCAGTCCGGTCCGTATCCCCATCACCGACATCCGCGACCTGGTCGTCTTCGACCACGTCGACATCAACACGTCCGCACTGTCACTGCTCAGCCGCAACGGCGTCACCGTGCACATCCTCGACCATTACGGCAACCACGCCGGGCACTTCAGCCCCGCCGAGTCGATGTCGTCCGCCGCCACCGTCCGACGCCAGGTCGAAATCTCGGCCGACGACGAGCAGCGGCTCGCAATCAGCCGGTCCCTCGTGCTCGCCACCGCGGAGAACATCCGCTGGGCCCTCGACACCGACCTGCTCGACCCCGCACTGGAAGCGCTCAGGAACGCGCTGCCCGCATGCCGGACCAACGACGCGATCATGGGCCAGGAAGGCAACTTCCGCCGTACCGCCTGGGCCGTACTCGACAGTCGGCTCCCACCATGGCTCCGCATGAACGGCCGCACACGGCGCCCACCGACCAACGCGGGCAACGCCTTCATCAGCTACCTCAACGCCCTCGTGTACGCACGACTGCTGACCGCCTTGCGAAGCACACCACTGCACCCCGCGATCGGCTTCCTCCACGCGGACACCGACCGCCGCCGCAACACACTCGCCCTCGACCTGGCCGAACCCTTCAAGCCCCTGTTCGCGGAACGGCTGCTGCGACGCGCCGCAAGCCAGAAGCACCTGAAAGAGAGCGACTTCGAGACCGACGTGGGCCGGGCCTCCCTCAGCAAGAACGGCCGCAAGAAGATCGCCGCACTGGTGCGGGAAGAACTCTCGACAACGGTCCATCACCGGGGCCTCAAACGACAGGTCAGCTACGAGGAGCTGATGCACCTGGAAGCCCTGAAAGTCGTCAGGCTCTGTCTTGAGGGCACACCGTACAAGCCGTTCCGGCCGTGGTGGTGAGATGTTCGTCATCCTCGTCTACGACACAGCGGTGGAACGCAACCCGAAAGTACTCAAGACCTGCAGGAAATACCTCCACTGGACCCAGCGCAGCGTCTTTCAGGGCGAACTGTCCGCAGCACAGTACAGAGCACTGATGGCCGCACTGGGCACCGTGATCGACCCGGGATACGACAGCATCGTCACGTACACCGCCCGGTCACCCGACATGGTCGAGTCGACGACCCTCGGGGTCGCCCTCGGAGGCCCCGGAGACATCCTCTGACCAGCACACTTGCATCACCATCGAACTGCTGCAAAACCATCGCCCAATGACTCCTGCAGAAGCAGTCTGACCTGAGATTTTACCCTCGGGTCGTCATCAACCCTGGAGGGTTCGCAACTCGGGAGGCGGTCGCCAGGCTGGAACTCGGTAGCAGGTCGTCATCAACCCTGGAGGGTTCGCAACAGGACGTCGCGGCGCTCCGGGCGGCCTGCCCGGACTGGTCGTCATCAACCCTGGAGGGTTCGCAACGGTTGGCCTGCACCTGCTGTGCGCCGCGCAGCCACCGTCGTCATCAACCCTGGAGGGTTCGCAACCCTACTCCCAGGGGTCCGCCCAGGACCCGACCACCAGTCGTCATCAACCCTGGAGGGTTCGCAACGGGATGGGGGTGGGCAGGGCGATCTGGCGGCTGCCGGTCGTCATCAACCCTGGAGGGTTCGCAACGCGGCCCACGCGGTGATCTCGTCCCGGTGCGCCAGCCCGTCGTCATCAACCCTGGAGGGTTCGCAACGCGGAGAACTCCGGTGCCCGTTCCTCCTGCTGCTGGGGTCGTCATCAACCCTGGAGGGTTCGCAACATGCCGGGGCTGCGGGCGTCTCCTGCGCCGCTACAGGTCGTCATCAACCCTGGAGGGTTCGCAACGCGAGGGTCCCCAGGTCGAGGACGGACCCGCACTCCGGTCGTCATCAACCCTGGAGGGTTCGCAACTGGTGGCACTCGGCGAGCGCGAGCTGCACCCACGAGGTCGTCATCAACCCTGGAGGGTTCGCAACACGAGTACAAGCAGTACGCGTCGAGCGGTGTCCGTAGTCGTCATCAACCCTGGAGGGTTCGCAACCCGCGCTCGCATTCGCGGGCGCCGAACGGATGTGGGGTCGTCATCAACCCTGGAGGGTTCGCAACCCTTGACGGCCCCGGACTTGGGACCGGGCAGTGCGGAGTCGTCATCAACCCTGGAGGGTTCGCAACATGTCGGGGACGATGCCCTGCCGCACCGATGCCCTGGTCGTCATCAACCCTGGAGGGTTCGCAACCGAGCAGGGCGCCCCAGGCGTGGCGGACCCGCTCCTGTCGTCATCAACCCTGGAGGGTTCGCAACTAGCGACTGTATCCGGTCATAGATCACCCCGGACAGAGTCGCCGGTTGCGACCCTCGGCATCACCGCGAAATAGCCAAACCTCGCCGTTTCGCTTGGTGTGGGGCCGGGTTTCTGGGCGCTATCGCGAAAGCGCCTTCTGAGCTGGGACGATGAACCTTGTCAAGGGGTTCTGTCGGTCCAGACGGAAGGCACTTTCTGAGTGCAGGGTATCGGCTCGCGTCCCAAGCTCCATGTCTCCGCTGACGGTGCGGGGGTGGTGGGGCACGCCGGGGCACGGTTGCTGGCGGATTTTGCCGGGGCCACTGGGCTGACCGCCGCGTACTCCCCTGCGCTCAGGCCGCTTCGGCCGCACGGGACCAGGCACGATCACTGCCAGCGGTGAGACGATCACGGAACTGGCCGTTCTGCGGGACAAGCGCGAAACGTTCGGCCCGGTCGCCTCCACACCGACGGCCTGGCGACTGCTGGCCGCATTGACGAAGGGGTACTGGCCCGGCTGCGATCAGCTCGCGCTCAGGCCCGGGAGGTGGCCTGGCTGCAGGCCGCTGAGCGGGGCGAGGGCATACCCGCAGCCCGGGCCGGGGGACGTGTACTGCCCGGGCGGGTCCTGGACCTCGACGCAACGCTGATCACCTCGCACTCGCAGAAGGATCAAGCTGCCCCGACCTACAGGGGCGGCTTCGGCTTCCACCCGCTCCTGTGCTTCCTGGCCAACACCGGCGAGGCGATGTCCGGGCGGCTGCGGCCCGGCAATGCCGGAGCCAATACCGCCGCCGACCACATCACGGTGTTCGACCAGGCGCTCGCGCAGATCCCCGACGCCCACCGCCACGGCACCGACATCCTCGTCCGCACCGACAGCGCCGGATCCGCGAGAGCCTCCCTCAGCCACGTCCGGGACATGCGCAAACGAGGAATCCGAACCTTCGTCTCCGTCGGATACGCAGTCACCGAGTCTGTCCGCGACGCGATCCGGGCCGTGCCCGACCGTCTCTGGCATCCCGCTCTGGACCAGGACGGTTCGCTCCGTGCCGACGCCGAGGTCACCGAGCTGACCGGAATGGTCGAGCTGACCGGCTACCCGGGAGGCACCCGCATCATCGTGCGCCGTGAGCGGCCGCATTCCGGTGCCCAACTCTCCCTGTTCGACCAGGACGAGGGTCTGCGGCACCAGGTGTTCCTGACCGACGCCCCCTACTCCGGTGGCGGCTCCGCCCAGTTCCTCGAGGTCCGCCCTCGCGGACACGCCACCGTCGAAGACCACATCCGGTGCGGCAAGGACACTGGCTTCGGCCGCTTCCCCTCCCGCCACTTCGCCATCAACGCCGACTGGCTCGAACTCAGCCTGGCAGCGATCGACCTGCCTGGACCCGGGACTTGCTGCTGGACGGAGAGCTGGCCGACGCCGAGCCGCAGAAGCTCCGTTACCGACTGCTGCACGTCGCCGCCCGCCTCACCTGCGGCGGCCGACGCCTCCACCTGCGGATCTCCGCCACCTGGCCCTGGAGACACGACCTCGCCGCCGCGTTCCACCGACTCGCGGCTCTACCCCGCCCAGCCATTTGACCAGCAGCCCCTGACCATCGACGACCCAAGGAACCTGGAGAACCCGACCACCGCGCCGGGATCCCACCTTGCCCACCCACCAGCACTGCCTCAGGCAACCCCCGCTCAAACATCCGGCAGCTGTAACTGAAACGGCGAGGCCAAGGAAAACCTTCGCAGGTCAGCAGTCCGGCCTCGGCAAACACAGGCAACAGAGCCTCCTGATCATTTCCGGGACAAATGACCAGCAGGAACCAGCATCTCGACGCAGAGCGTCGCTCTTCCTCGATGCCTTCCTGATGTACGCCCCTGCACAGAGCCTGACCTGCACGACAGGCCCCCTGACGCCCCATCAGAACAAGCGTCAAATGAGCGTCACAAGCGTCATTTCAGCGTCAAGATATCGCCCTTAACGCCCACACCGCACATAATGCACGCAGAAACAGTCGCAGGTCAGGAGCCCTTCGCGGCTGGTTCAAGGATAGCCACGCACTCCACATGGTGGGTCATCGGAAATCGCCATCCGGAAGGGGAGCTGGCATACCCGCAGGTCAGGCGGCGCTTTCGGTGCGCCTCGTGGGCTCTGCGGGCGCCGAGAGCGTCAAACGAGCGTCACGCCGCAGCCCCGCCCCGACTGCGGGACGGGTCAACGAGCGCCAGCGTTGGAAGGCACTGCCGACGGTCCCTGGGGGAGAGTCTGCACCAGAGGTTTGAACGCGGCACCAACCAATATCCGCCTCTGGCCCTCTGCAGGCTCCCCTCTGTCTATACCGCAAGGCTGTGGACTCGTGCCCTGGTGAGTGCGACGTAGAGCGAGCGGTGGGCCTCGTCGGCGGGGTCGAGACCCTTCCGGAGCACAGCCGCGTCGGACTCTTCCAGTCTCATCCCGACCCTGTCCCACTCCCTGCCCTTGGCCTGGTGGCATGTCAGGCCGGGAACGAGTCGCTCGTGCGCGTTCTGCAGCCGCATACGCAGGTTGCCGAGGGCCTTGCGTGGTGTCCGCTTCTGGCTCTCCGACGGCTCGATGTGCGTCTTGGTGAGCACGCTGTCCGCCAAGGCGGTCCAGATGTCGCCGAGGTCGTCCTGGCTCGCCAGGCCCTGGAGAGCAGACTGTAGGTCCGGACGCAGCTCCTCGAACGTTTCGGCTTCTTCGATACCCAGGGTAGTTCGGGCGTCGGCAAGAAACGCGGCGGGCAGGCCGAAGGAGCTCTGGGTGAGTTCGTTTAGAAGCAAGGTGCACACGGCTTCCTGGAACGGTCCTGACGGCTGCTTGACTGCCAGCGGGAGGACATGGGCGTCTCCGTTCCACAGTGTCTTCCACCGCCGAGCGAGGACGACATCGACGTCTCGCGCCGCCCCCGTGGGAAGGAGTACTCGCTCTCCACGGCGCAGTAGACGTGCCAGTGACGCCTGGTCACTGCTGTCCCGCCATCTGAACGATGTCTGAAGTTCGCCGCGTTCGAATCCCAGCAGCTCGATGAGCCGGCGCACGCTCTCCGGGCGGGCGCCACGAAAGGCGTAGAGGGCCTGCCAAGGGTCTCCCACCAGAGTGACTGCGAGTCCCGCTTCCGCCGCGATGCGGATGATCTCCACGTCTAGGTCGTTCGCGTCGTAGACCTCGTCGACGAGCAGGGACCTGATTGTCCTGGCGAAGTAGGTCGACACCTGGGCGCGGATACCGTCGATGCCGAGGGCCCCGTGCACGACCTCGCGTACGTTCTCGTGTGTGCACCATCCTCTGTTGACGGCAGCGGCGAAGTCCGCTGGCCTTATGTGGTTGTCCGGCTTTGCCTCTGGCAGGTAGGTGGTGCTGACCTGGGTGCCCGCCAGGCGGAGAGCGGGCTTCGCGGTAGTGCGGATGGTGGGGAAGCGGGTCCGCCACGTGTCCAGCACCTCCAGTTCCTCGTGGCCGCCTGGCCACTGGAGGAGACCAGACCTCAGGAGGTGGGTGAGTAGGTCGTTCAGGATGGTGTCGAGTGTGACGATGCGATGGGGCCATGCCAGGGCCGAAGGACCCCACTGCCGAACCACGCGGCTACGTATTTCCTCGGTGGCCGAGCGAGTGAAGCTGACCGCCACGACTGCCCGGTGATCGGTAGTGCGCGCGAAGCGGTGCAGGCCGAAGCGCTGGTGCGAGACGGTCGTCTTCCCGGAGCCGGGAAACGCCTCTACGTAGACAAGGCGGTCAGGGCTTGCGGCGGTGAGGAGTTGTTCCGGTGTGAGAGCGCGCGTGCCAGGCCAGCGACTACTCATCGGCAACCGTCATCGGACGTGCGGTTGTCGGCCAGCCTCCGGGCCGCCAGTATCGGAGTTCCTCCCATGGCGGTGCATCTGGATCCGGCGCGTCAGAGTCTGGCGGTTCTGGGATCGGTTCGTCCCCGGTTGTTTCCGCCCACTCCCGCTCTTCCTTCTGCCAATCGTCCGACCAGTGAAGTTCCTCCGCGTCATCGGCCTGTTGTTCGTCCGTGTTCCGTTCGCCGTCCAGCACGAGCCAGTCCGGCTCAACAATGGACTCTTGGGGGGCGGTCTCATCAGCCGGGTCGGGCGGGTACACGAACTCGAACAGTCGCCGGATGTGGTCGGGCACGTTCGGAAGGCTCGACGCCTGCTCGGGACCTGCTTCGTTGACCTCTGCGAGGAGACCGGCGAAGGCAAGCGCGAAGTCGCCCTTCTTGCTGGAACCCCGCCCTGCCGGGACGGCCGGCTGCCCCTCCTTGCCCTTCCGCGCACTGCGGAACAGTTCGTACACCGTCCGGGCCGTCACGAGCGGCTCGTCCAGATCAGCCTCGCGCAGGGCCGCTGCGATCAAGCCCTCGTTACCCTCGGTGATTGATGGTTCCAAGGTCGGATGGCTGACAAAGGCGTCGACGACCGAGGGGTCGTGGGCAGGAAGCCAAGTCGGCTTGTTGTGTTCCTTGCTCTCGAACGGTAGATCGCTGTCGACGAGGATCGCCAGCTTGGTACACAGTTCCTTGCCCCGAGTTGCCAAGAGATGCACCGGCCACTGCCCGACCTTCCACCCCATGGGCACAATGCTGAGTGCATCGACGAATGCCTGCTTACGCGCGTCCTCTCCGGCCCAGGTCCTGCCGAACTCCCTTAGGATGGCGGCGTCGGTGACCCCCTCAACCAGGACGAGGCGGTCGGCGAAGAGGGCGGCGGACCGACTCGCGTCCAGATGGAGCCGTGTCTTTCGCAGTGTGATGTCGCGGTGCTTCGTCGGCACGACATCGGCGACGGTGCGGCACACTCTCCCCTGCGCCGTCTGGCGCACAACGACGAGTTCCTCAGGGGCGCAGGATGTGATGACGTCCGTCGCGTGGCTGGAGAGGATGACCTGCAGCTCCGGCCGCTTCTTGACGGTTCTGCGCAAGTACCGAACGAGAGCATGCTGCAACTGCGGGTGGAGGTGCGCCTCAGGCTCCTCAATGACGACCGTCGCATGGAAGGGCTTCGTACCGAAGAAGGAGTCCTCCTCCGACTCGGCATCAGCCTGGGCCTGTTGAAGGTTCCGGGTAGCTTGCTGAATCTGCTCCATCTCCGTGGGGGGCGGCTGGTCGGGAGCATCCTGGTGAGACCAGACAGCGTCCTGGGGAAGCTCGGTAGAGTCCGGTATCGCCGCCAGGATCACGGCGATATGCAGCAGGTTGACGTACCCCAGCCCGGACACTTCAAGAGGCCGAGCGAACCTGCGTCCCTCCATGACAGCGAGCATGACTTCCAGCACGCGAGCCAAGTAGGTATCGTCGATGACCTGCCCACGTATGTACGGCCACTGGCGACTCACCCCAGCCGACAGGTCCGTGAGGTAGCCGCCGATCCTCGTCTCGACGGCGTCGATGACGCTCTCCTTAGCTAGCTCCTCGAGCAGCTGGGAGGCCCGTGCCCGGAGCCCTACGAGGTTCCGGGTGCCGTTCAGGCGCTGCTGCTCAGCACGGAGCAGCTCAACCAGAATCCGCGCCTCGCGACGCGCCAGTTCGTCCAGAGGATGACGCCAGGCCGGCAGGTAGATCAGCTTGTACGGGTCCAGATCCAAAGACCTGCCGTACGCCGTGTCAATCTTCGGGGTGACGCTGCCGAGCCTGCGGCTCAGCGTGGTACCCCAGCTCTGAGCGACATCCCCAAGACGCTGGTGGTTGACCTCGTGCAACTGGCGTCCGAGACGACCTTCCTCGGTGAGGCTATCGCCCAGCCGGTACTCCACCTTGATGGTCCGGGTGGACCTCTCGGGTGCGAGCGTGGCGGAACCGTACCTAGGCAGGGCTGGGAAACGAGAGCCGGGATGAGAAAGGTAGAGCGCATCCGTGAGCGTCGTCTTTCCGACGCCGTTGGCTCCGATCAGCACGCTGAAACGGCCGGGCAAATGGCAGACCATCTCGCCGTCTGCGCTCGCCCGAAACCCGCTCACTGCGATACGACTCAGGTGCACCATGCCCCCCATGGACAAGAAGTACGTGAGTAGCCATCATCACCCCCAGCACTGACAACGCTCTTTCTCTTGTGACCACTGTGGTCTGACTGTGCCTGGGTTCCACCGAACGCAGGATGGCTCCGTGTGCCCCTTCAAGATGATCTTCCTGGCAGCCCATCCAAGGACACTCGGCACAGGCCGACAGTGAACGTCCACCTGAGCAGGCAAACGTCTCTGCCCCGTCCGCGCCGGACGGGGCAGAGACGGCTCGCTCATGCGGCGCCGGTCAGCGAACGGCCATGCGCTCCCAGGCCCCGAGCACAGCCTTGTGTGCGTCCGGCTGGAGCCGGGGGATAGCGCTGGGGGCCTGGAAGCTCTCGTGGCCGAGAAGGTGCTGGACTTCGGAGAGCGAGACACTCTATGGACCAGTCACGAAGCACACGTGTGACGCACGGAGTGCGGCGGGTTGTGCGGGACGAGCTGCAACTCGCCGTTGCCGCCGAAATGGTAGGCAGCCTCGACAGCAGACCACCAGGTCTGCCAACGTCAGTTGCTATCGGCGAGGAGGCGCCCGGAGCGGCCCTTGGTGATGGTCGTGAAGACCACTGCGTCGCGGTCGCGCGAATTCGTGGCTACTCGCCGCGGCAAGGCCAAGATCGGCACCCCGGAGGACGCCTGGCTTTTCCCCGGAGGCCAGTCGGGACGCCCTCTCGGCGACGACTGGGTGGGCCAGCGCCTCCACAAGATCGGGATACGGCCCAAGCAGGACTGCTCCACCGCGCTGTTTGACCTCGCGCCACCGCAGTCCCCGCCCGCATGCTCGGGGTCCACATCAAAGTTGCTGTCCAGTGGCAATAAGCATCGGGCGGGGACTGGGCCGCCTACGCCGCCGACGTCAGTCGACGGCCCACGCCGACATGACAATCATGGATGGCCAGTCTTCGGTTTCTTGCCCTCGAAAACGGGCTCATCGCAATCGACGGTGCAGCGGTGAGACATCGGTCTCTCCTTAGCGTCATGAGTCGGTGGACTCGACCGGCTCCTGTTTCGCCAACCCACCCCGCAGCTTCTTCGCAGCAGGTTTCACCTTGTCGTACCAGAAGGGCTTGGCATAAGGAACGATGAGAAGAGCAGCTACTACGACTCCGCCGATTGCCAACTCCTTCCAACTGGGCTGAGAGCCGTCGTCATCACCACCTCCGCTGTAGTCCACGAAGGGTCCGTTCCTGAAAGCGTCTTCTTCTTCAGCGGGAGAATCTCCTGCGTCGAAGCCCCCAGAGTTGGCTTCGATGTCAGCCTTAAGCGCCGCTGCCGTCTCGTCGCTCCAGGTGCGAGTTTCCCAACTTGGGTTGTACTGCGCGTAGCCGCCCGTGCCGCGCGAGTGGTACTGCTCCTCCGCGTACTGCTGCCCCTTCTCGGTGAGTCCATAAGCGCCGGGGTCGCCGTCCAGATAGCCGTGCTTCTTGAGGAGGACATTCATTTCGCGAGCCGTTCGGTCAAACTCCCGGCCCAGCACCCGTGCTGATTTTCCCATGGATCAACGTCCCCTCTTCCAATTCGGCGGTAGCCTGTGTATCCCCCGACGCTGCGGAGTCGGGAGCCTTGTTAGCCGAACACGCCACCAGGCGTTCCCGATTCTTACACTCTGATCCTCATTGAGCGGGTTTCTTCCAGAGCGGTCGATTTCTCATCAAAGGCAGCCATTGGGAGGGGAGTGCTTGCTCGGCCTTGAAAATCGTTGCCAGTTCGGGAATTGAAAGCGTCGCCAGTCCTCGTGCGCGGGCTGTCTGCCAGGCACGACTCAGGCGGTCGAACAGGTCGAGCACCTCGGGCGGGCGGACCCGGTACACGTTCTCCTCGGCAACCGCGTGAGCGCTGGAGTGGACCTTGTTCTTGGGGGACGCGAGTAGACACACCGAGTCGCCTGGCGCGGCCTTCTCCTGTTCCTTCTCTGCCGTACGCAGGTGTGCACCGGTTTGCCGGACCTGGTCGGCGCCAATCTGTCCGGTTTCCTTCGCCTGGCTTTTCGCTTCCCAGATGACCCACTGGGCCTTGTCGAAGATCCAAACAGCATCCGGGAGGGCGTCGCCTTCGTCGCCTTCGTTGCCGTAGCTGGGCTGGGCACCGGCGAGCCTGCCAAGGTGAACAAGACCTGCTTCGTATGCCGTGTATTCGGTGCCTTCCAGCCCAGCGCGCGCTTTGAGGAGCTCTTCGAAGGCTTCGACGCCGGCCAGATCGGTGGCGGCAAGGATATTGCGCATGGCGACTTCGTCGGTGAGGGCAAGTTCGGGTGGCTGGGGCGCAGCGTCGTGTTCGGCCGGGGCCGCGAGGTGTGACAGCCAGGTGGTGCCCTGGCTGTTCTTCCAGGTATCCCGGTAGTAGATGTTTGCGGTTTCACGGTAGTTGGAGTCGCCGGTCTGGTCCGCGAGTTGGCGAGCAATGCTGAACCCCAGGTAGCTCCATAGTGCCCCGTAGCGCTTCGGTGTACGGTCGCCGCGAAGTTTGTCCAGGACGCTCCTGACGGAATTGAGTGCAAAGGGCAGGTCGCCGGACCAGATGGCTTCGGCGGCAACGATCTCGTGTCGCACTGCACGCTGCAGGTCAGCTACACCGGGGGCTTCGGCACGGCTGTATGTTTCACGAGCGGCGACAATGCTGTCGTCCACGGCCGTCCACGCATCTGCGTGCTCGGTGAAGACGTCAAGGTTCTCCAGCATCGCGGTCGAGGTGAAGCCCAGACTGGTGTCGACGCCGAATTCGAGTTCCGCGTGGATCTCGGGGTGCATAGCCTCCTGAATCTCACGTCTTGTCAGGTATGAGGTCAGGTCCCTTCCCAGTACGAGCACGGCCGCGTGGTCGCGAAGGTTCCGCGTCGCTCTGCCGCTGCCTTGCTGGATCCGGGCCCGCATTCGTTCCTGGAGGACCTCTACTGCTCCCAAGGAGCCGTGGAGGAAGCGCTCTTGGAGGTCTCCCTTTGCCGGCAGTCCGACCAGGACCACCAGACGGCATTGATCGTCGGGGAGGTCGATTCCGTCGTAGCGATTGTTCAGTACGAGCGCGGCGGCTGTCTGGGAGGTGAACCGGGTGAGGTCGTCCTCAACTTCTTGGGCGTTAAGGGTCGGGTAGCCGACCGGTAGGAAGTGCTCCCGGAAGGTGCTGGCGGTGCGGCTGTCCGGCGTCAAGACGACGGCGCGGCCTGCCTTGGCGATGATGCCAGCGACGAAGGGAGCGAGTTTCTGGTTGTCGGCTGCGAGGTCTTCGGCCAGTTCAGGGAAGGCGAAGAACCGACGGCCAGTCCCTTCTTTGTCCCATCCCGCTGGGACAGGAATCCGCTTGATTTTCCGTCGGCCGAAGCTGCGCTCCAGTTCACCCCCGGCACCCAGGGTCGCGCTCATGTAGAGCCGACGGCGGGGTTCGCTGAACGCCGGGTGCAGGAACGTGGGCGAGATCAACGGTCGGATCAGGATCTGGTTGTACGAGATGTAGACCATGCACCTGGCCGCCCGGCCCTCGATGAACCGCCACGCATGAACTGCGTCCTCACCGACCTTCCCCATCGCAACAGCGTCGCTCAACGCCGTTTCGAGTTCGGCGGACCGGGCTGCAACGCCGAGCGGCGAAGCAAGGTAGACGCTGGACAAGTACTGGCCATCCGGGTTGGGGGTAACCAGCCGCTTGTAGACCAAGGGGTCCAGTGCTGACGATAGTGTCGACAGCACATCTTTGTAGGCACTCTCGTAATGCGAGCGGGGTATCTTCAGGCTCCAGGGCCCGGCTACGTAGCCCTCCGCCGCGTGGGCGTCGTCCAGCACCAGCAGGTCGGCACCCACCAGCGCAGGATTGGAGTTAAAGACATGGCTGTAGACGCTGACCGCCACGGCCCGACCGGAGTCAAACTGTGCCCGTTCGGCCTGGTTCCAAGTCGGGACACGACCGGTGAGCAGAACCTGCGGGATCCCGTAGTCGGCGAGTCTGCTGGCTGTCTGCCGGGCGAGCTGCTTAGTGGGGCACAGGTAGGCGACCCGGCTTCCCTCCTTGCGCCGGAGGAACTCACCGATCAACCCCCCGACCAGCGTCTTCCCCGCGCCCGTCGGAAGCTCAATCGCCACATCGGCTTCGGAGTAGTGATCGGCGTGCCACTTCTCCAGGACCTTCGACTGATGGCCCCATACCGAGTCCGGACCGTTGTTTGACCGTGCCAGAAGCCGATACAACTGCTCGGGGTCGTCGGCTTGGCTGACCGGGCTGCTGCCGCTCCGACGCTGAAATGCCACGAAGTCTCCGCTTTCTTTCACCCAGGCAACTGAGCCTGAACGCGTTGACCTGGTACGCGAGGGCGCGGCCAGGAAGCTGGAGTATCTCGCAGGACGTGGGGGGTGCCCCTGTTTCAGACCCAAACGGTTCGGTTTGGGACCAGTGCCGGGACGAGGCGCTGGTGATGGCAGTCCCTCGGCCACGGCGTGCCCTTTTGTGCGCCCGCCACCGAAGCGAATGCACTTGACCGGAGTCCGCAGGCGCCCCAGTAGGCCGCCCGCCTTGCTCTCCGCAGACGGCATTTGGGGAGTTCCAACAGCCGACTCCACCATCACACCTCCAGCCCGACGCCCACAAGGCCGTCCTCGGGGCCTGGGAGCGACTTGAGGCGCGGCTGACTCTCGTCGCATAGATGCACCTGAACCGGCCCCTCTCCTCTCGTCCAGTGAGAGGAGAGGGGCCGATTCTTTGGCTACGACCACAAGCGCTCAGCCCGGAGTCAAGGGCAGGTAGACGTCGATGCGAGCACGGGACTAGCCCCTTTGATGTTGCCCGAAACGGCCGCCTCCGAGCGTCAGCATCCACTCTGAGTAACGGCAAACCCCGTGGTCAGAGCCCCGCCAGACCATGATCAACGAGCGTCAAACGAGCGTCAAGATATCGCCCGTAACGCCCACAACGCACATAATGCGCATCGACAAAACCGCAGGTCAGGCGCCCTTTGCGGCAGGTTCAAGGATCGCCAAGCACTCTACGTGGTGTGTCATCGGGAAAACATGGAAACAATACCGACGTCCCCACCAGCGGTGCTGGCGCCGGTTGTACCCTATGCAACTCACCTCCAGCGCTGAGCCCGCAGGGTATCCGTCAATGGCCGGTTACCGAAACCGGTGATTCCGCAGACTATTGGCAGTCCACCGTGTCTCCCTGCCTCCCCACTACCGCGGAAGCAACGAAACCCGAAAGGCACTGCTGACAGGAATGCCCAGTCAGAGCGGCGCAACGCCTCACGACCAGTTCAGCCCCGAGCACATCCGCGCCACCTGGAGTGGAACGGCGAGCGTCGAGGACGCCGCCCAGGCGTTCGGCTTGTCGAGATCGAAGAGCTACGACCTCGTTCGCCGCGGAGAATTCCCATGCCGCGTGCTACCAATAGGCCGCACCGCCCGCGTCGTCACCGCCTCGCTCCTCCGCGTACTCGAGAGCGGCGAGCCGGAGTACAACGGAGCCTCCAGTGCAAGCCCCAAGCTGTCATGACCAACTGCACGACGACGCACCGCCGCAGCAGGCGGATTCTTGGGGTCCTCGCAACACGGCCTCAGCCATTGCGAGGGATGACTCCGAAGCAGTGGCGACGATGATGGTCACGCCGGTCTTGTAGTCGATCAGGCGACCGTCAGCGCGTAGGCGCGAGTGACCGATCTGCCGGATGCCCTGGTCTCAGTCCTCAGCAGTGCGCTCATGGACGTCAGCCTGCGCGGCGGCTTCACGGCGCCGGACTCCCGCCGCACGCAGCCATTCGTACTCCGCCCGTTCGGGGTGACCGGGCCTGCGCAGCCTGCCGCGACCACGGGTTCCGGCCTGACGTCCCCGTCCGAACGCCGGGTTGCAGTTCACCCCGACCACACGAGCCGCAGCAGTGATGCTGCCATTCTCCCTGTCCAGCGCCTCGAAGAACCCCGCCTTCAGCACCTCGAGACCCAGGACCCTCGCAGCTCCCTGGACTCCAGGGTGTTGCGGGGATCAATAGAACCCGCCTGATGTCGGTGGGGCTTCGCCGTATCAGTTCCCCGTCTACGCAGGGCCCCCTCCGGAGCAAGCCGACGAGGGGTCCGCACGTGTCACGAGCGATCACAGGCGTGTCACCAACCTCGCAGACGCTGTCGCGTCACAAGGCCCTGACCTGGACTTACATGCTCGCCCTGGACCAACTGGACGCTCGTGGAAGGTTTCTACGACATGTGCCATGTGGTACCCAACGAGGGCCCGATGACCAGGACCGGGGCGTCCTCCGGCCCGTCAAAGCGGTATTGCAGGGATTTCATCGGTGTCTCGCTCACTCGTCCGACCCTCTCATCCGTCACCAGATGTCACATCGCCGGGGTTGACCCGGCGGACCTCGGCTCTCCCACGACGGCAGGTCCGGCGCCGTGGGAACCCTCAGGAGTGGGGGTACGCGCTCTCCGGCGTCTCCTCATGTCCGTTCGGACAGCGGGCTGTCCGGACACGCGTCCCTCTGTCCGTACGGGCAAGGCCTCCCCCTTCGTCGCGGCTCCCAGGTGACCCTAGCCGGACGAGCCCTCCCGGTTGCCGCCACCGGTCCGCGGCCGGCGGCCGGACTCCGGGGCCGCCTTGAGGACGAGCCGGCCGGCGGGAGTCGGCCAGGGGGTGCGACCTCAGCGTCGCGACACGACCAAGGCCTCGATCCCGTCGAGTACCCGGTCGAGCCCGAAGTCGAAGTCGACGTCGGCCTCGTCCCCGTGATCCCCGTGCTCGAACACGCCCGAGCCGAGGAGCCGGGTGAGGGCGGGATGCCGCCCGGCGTCGGTGAGGGCTCCGAGCGCCGCCGCGTAGCGCCGCAGCGACTCGTCGGGCCCGACCCCGCTCGCCCGCATCCCTGCCTCCAGGTCGGACACCAGCACGGACGCGTTCCGTACGTAGCCTCCCACCAGCATCAGCACGGAGAGTTTCTCCTCCTCCCGCAGCCCGGTGCCGTCCAGCCCCGCGAGCGCCGCTTCCATCCAGGCCAGGGAGTTGGGGCCGACGGGCGGTCCCGAGGTCGGGATGCGCAGCAGCCACAGGTTGCGCCGGAAGACCGCCCGCTGCGCCCGCGCCCACCACGCGAGGCACGCGCGCCACCCGGTACCGGCGGGCGGCGCCTCGGGGGGCGCACCGACGGCCGCCTCCTGCATGAGCACATAGAGCTCGTCCCTGGCTCCGACATAGCGGTAGAGCGACATGGTCGAGACGCCGAGTTCCTTGGCGACCCGCCCCATGGACACCGCGCCGAGCCCTTCGGCGGCCGCGATCCGGACGGCGGTGTCCACGATCCGGTCGAGGCTCAGTCCGGGCCGCGGCCCCTTCGCGGGACGTTCGCGCAGACCCCAGGCCACTTCGAGGCTCGCGGGCAGTCCCGTACCGCTCTCCATGTCCGCCACGTACGCCTCTCCCGTCGCCCTGGCCGCCATCCGGTACCCAGCCGCTTGACCCACATCCTAGTTCTGCGTAACCCTTACGCACTAATGCGTAAGGGTTACGCAGTTAAGTGGAGCGGAGATGAGGGGCGATGCCAGAGCACCCGTCCGACGTACCCCCGGCCATCGAGGCCACCGGCCTCACCAAGTCCTACGGCGACCAACAGGTCCTGCGCGGTGTGGATCTCACCGTCCCGCGTGGTGCCGTGCACGCGCTGCTCGGCCCCAACGGCGCGGGCAAGACCACCGCCGTACGCATCCTGGCCACGCTCTCGACCGCCGACGCGGGCACGGCCCGGGTGGCCGGCCACGACATCCGCACCGCGCGATCCCAGGTCCGCCGGGCGATCAGCCTGACCGGCCAGTTCGCGGCGGTCGACGAGATGCAGACGGGCACCGAGAACCTGCGGATGATGACCCGGCTGGCCCGTCACAGCCGCGCGGCCGCGCGCACCAGGGCGGCGGAGCTCCTCGACCGGTTCGGCCTCACCGACGCGGCCGACCGGCTGGTGAAGACGTACTCAGGCGGTATGCGCCGCCGCCTGGACCTGGCCGCGTCCCTGGTCGGCGACCCCGAGGTGATCTTCCTCGACGAGCCGACCACGGGCCTGGACCCACGCAGCCGCGCCGCCCTCTGGGACGTCGTACGCGAACTGTCGGCCCGAGGCACCACGGTCTTCCTGACCACTCAGTACCTGGAAGAGGCGGACCGGCTGGCGGACCGCGTCGCGGTACTCGACAAGGGCGCCCTGGTCGCCGAAGGCACCCCGGCGGAACTGAAGCGACGCGTCGCGGGCCACCGCCTCGACCTGGTCCTCGCCGACCCGGCGAGCTATCTGCGCCTGGCCTCCCGGGCGGCCTTCTCCGACCCCGGCACCCGCACCCTGGGCATCCCCACCGACGGCTCGGCCGCCCACATCCGCGCCCTGCTGGACGAGCTGGATCCCACCCGCACCGCCATTTCGAGCTTCTCCGTCCACACGGCGACCCTCGACGACGTCTTCCTCGAACTCACCCGATCCCCCGCCGCGGAGCAGGCCCATGTCTGACGCCCTCATCATGACCGGCCGCTCGCTGCGCCTGAGCCGCCGCAACATCGACGCCCTCATCACCTCGATGGCCCTTCCGGTGATGATCCTGCTGATCTTCGTCTACTTCTTCGGCGGTGCGATCAACACCGGTACCCAGTACGTCACCTACGTCGTCCCCGGCGTCCTCCTCCTCTGCGCGGGCTTCGGCTCGGCCACCACCGCGATGGCGGTGACGGAGGACCTCAAGGGCGGCATCATCGACCGCTTCCGCTCCCTGGACATCGGCGGCGCCCCGATCCTGACCGGTCACGTCCTGGCCTCGGCGGCCCGCAACCTGCTGGCCACCACCCTGGTCCTCTGCCTCGCCTTCGCCATCGGCTTCCGCCCCTCGGCCACCCTCTCGGGCTGGCTGGCGGCAACCGCCGTCCTCCTCGCCTACATCCTCGCCCTGTCCTGGTTCTCGGCCGCGATCGGACTCTTCGTCAGATCTCCCGAAGCGGCAGGCGGCTACACCTTCTTCGTCAGCTTCCTCCCCTACCCCAGCAGTGCCTTCGTCCCGACCGACACGATGCCCGGCTGGCTCCAGGGCTTCGCGGCCCATCAGCCGGTGACCAAGGTGATCGAGGCGCTTCGGGGGCTGCTGCTCGGGCAGCCGGTGGGAGCCACCGCGTGGGTGGCGCTGGCCTGGTGTGCGGGGATCCTGGTGGTTTCGGTAGGGGCTTCGGGGTTCCTGTTCAGGAGGCGAACCTCGTGAGGTAGCGCGGTACGGGGTCGGGCAGGTGTCGGCGGGGAGCCGTCGGGTAGCCGGTGTCCTGTCGCCGGTCGGTACACCGTCGGCTCGGTTCCACGCCACGGACGGACGGGGCCGACAGGACGGAACGATGCGACGGCGCCACTGGTGTTCTGCGCGGGTTCGCCAGCATTTGTACCCTCGGAATGAGGCGGTCGGCGTCACCACGGTGACAGAAAGTCACGCATCCGGACGGAGGAGGCATCATGAGGGCCTTGACCTGGCACGGAAAACGCGACGTACGCGTCGACACGGTCCCGGACCCGGGGATCCAGGACCCGACCGACATCATCGTGAAAGTCACCTCGTCCGGGATCTGCGGTTCCGATCTGCATCTGTACGAGGTTCTCGGCCCCTATCTCGACCCGGGCGACATCCTGGGCCATGAGCCGATGGGCGTGGTCGAGGAGGTCGGCCGGGAGGTCACGGCCCTGTCGGCCGGGGACCGGGTGGTGGTCCCCTTCAACGTCTCCTGCGGAACGTGCTGGATGTGCGAGCGGGGCCTGCACTCGCAGTGCGAGACCACCCAGGTCACCGAACGCGGTACCGGCGCCTCACTCTTCGGTTTCTCCAAGCTCTACGGACAGGTCCCCGGCGGCCAGGCCGAGTTCCTGCGCGTCCCCTTCGGGAACACCCTGCCGGTGAAGGTGCCCCACGGGCCCCCGGACGACCGCTTCGTCTACCTCTCCGACGTCCTGCCGACGGCCTGGCAGGCCGTGCGGTACGCGGACATCCCGCCCGGGGGCAGTGTCACCGTGCTGGGGCTGGGCCCGATCGGTGACATGGCCACCCGTATCGCCCTCCACCAGGGCGCCGGTCTGGTCATCGGGGTCGACCGGGTGCCCGAGCGGCTCGCCCGCGCCCGCGCGAACGGTGTCCACACCCTCGACCTCGACGAGCACGGCAAGGACGTCGGCGACGAGATCCGGCGGCTCACCCAGGGGCGCGGCACGGACGCCGTCGTCGAGGCGGTCGGCATGGAGGCGCACGGGGCGCCGGTCACCAAGGCGGTACAGCAGTTCGCCGGGCTGCTTCCCGACGCGATCGGCGAGAAGGTGATGGCCCGCGCCGGGGTGGACAGCATGGCCGCCTTCGACACCGCCGTGGACGTGGTCCGCCGGGGCGGCACCATCTCCGTCGTCGGCGTGTACGGCGGCGCCATCGACCCCGTGCCCATGCTCACGCTCTTCGACAAACAGATCCAACTGCGCCTGGGCCAGGCCAACGTCAAGCACTGGGTGGACGACATCCTCCCCCTCCTCGACGACTCCGACCCGCTGGGTGTCGACGGCTTCGCCACCCACCGGCTGCCCCTCGAAGAGGGTCCCGCCGCCTACAAGACCTTCCAGGCAAGACAGGACGGCATGGTCAAGACCCTGCTCACCCCCTGACACCGGACACCAGTCCGCCCCCACCCCGACCGGGAGTTCCCATGACCCGCGCGCTCGCGCTCGTCTGCACCCTCAGCCCGTCCTCCGACCGCTCCAGCAGCCATCTCCTCGCCGGGCAGGTGATGACGGAACTCGCCGCCCTCGGTGTCCAGGGCGAGACCGTCCGGGTCGCCGACCACGACATCCGGCCGGGGATCGCCCGTGACCTGGGCGAGGGCGACGACTGGCCCGCGCTGTGGGAGAAGGTGATGGCCGCCGACATCCTCCTGCTGGCCACCCCGATCTGGCTCGGCCATCCGTCCAGCCTTTGCCAGCGCGTACTGGAACGGCTGAACGCCGACATCTCCGAGACCGACGACCAGGGACGGCAGTTGTTCACCGGGAAGGTCGGTGCGGTCGCCGTCGTCGGCAACGAGGACGGCGCCCACAAGGTGAGCGCGGATCTGTTCCAGGGCCTCAACGACCTCGGTTTCTCCCTCGCGCCCGGGGCGGTCACCTACTGGGTCGGCGAGGCGCAGCAGGGCACGGACTACCAGGACCTCGACCAGACCCCCGAAGCCGTCGCCGGCACGACCAAGACCCTCGCCGCCAACGCCGCCCACCTCGCCGGACTCCTCCGGCACACGCCGTACCCGCCCGCCTGAACGCGGGTACCCGCCCGCCTGAACCAGCACAGGAACCGAGCCGCCGCCGGCGGACGGAAGGAGAGGCGCCCCATGCCCGAGAACGGACCCGACGCCAACCCGGTGGACAAGCACCCGCGGCCCGAATTCGACCAGCAGGAGCAGCGGCATCCGGGCTGGACGGGGCCCATGGACCCGCCGCCGGACCACGGGGAGGACACCTACGTGGGCTCCGGGGTCCTGACGGGCCGCAAGACCGTGATCACCGGAGGCGACTCCGGGATCGGCAGGGCGGTCGCCCTCGCCTACGCCCGTGAAGGCGCCGATGTCCTGCTCACCCATCTGCCCGAGGAACGGGACGAGGCCCGGGAGACCGTACGTCTGGTCGAGGCGGCGGGGCGGACCGGGATCGCGGTCGAGTGCGACATCCGGTACGAGGAGGCATGCCGGGGTCTCGTGGAACGTGCGGTCGGGGAGTTCGGCGGGATCGACGTCCTCGTCAACAACGCCGCCTACCAGATGTCACAGCCCGACGGCATCGCCGCGATCACCACCGAGCAGTTCGACCGTGTGGTGCGCACCAACCTCTACGGCATGTTCTGGCTGTCCAAGCTGGCCCTCCCCCATATGCGGGCCGGTGCCAGCATCATCAACACCACCTCCGTACAGGGCTACAAACCCAGCCCCCATCTGCTGGACTACGCGATGACCAAGGGCGCGATCACCACCTTCACCCAGGGACTGGCGCAGATGCTCGCGGGCGACGGCATCCGCGTCAACGCGGTCGCCCCCGGCCCCGTCTGGACCCCGCTCATCCCCGCCACGATGCCCGACACCACCGAGTTCGGGAAGCAGTCCCCCCTCGGCCGCCCCGCCCAGCCCGCCGAGATGGCACCCGCCTACGTCTTCCTCGCCTCACCACAGGCGAGCTACATCACCGGCGAGATCGTCAACGCCACCGGCGGCACCCCTCTCCCCTGACAGTCGGCCACTGACAGTCGGCCGCACCGGGCGACGGCTGGGGCTCCGGGGCGGCCCGGGCCCGCGTCCGGGACGGGTCCGGGCGTTCACGCGCTCGCCGGGCTCCCGGTCGCGCCGCCCCGGCACCCGTGGCCAGGACGCCTGGGGCGGCACTTCGTACGGAGCCGGGCGACGCGGCCGGGCCGGTCGGTCCTCCGTGTGCCCGTCAGCGGCCGAGGGCGCGTTTGAGCTGCTGCTTGTTCATCGTGGAGCGGCCTTCGACGTTCTTCTTCCTCGCCTCTTGGTACAGCTGGTCCCTGGTGGGGCCTTGCGCGCCGCTGTGGGAGCGCTGACCGCCGCGCTGGGACGCGGACTTCGGGTCCCGCAGGGAGGCCCTGCTCGCTGTCTCCGACTCACCGGCGCGGGCGCGTTCCTTGTTGACGGTGCGGGCGGCGATCTCCTTCGCCCGGCCGATGGACGCACCGCGTTTCTCGGCGGAGTCCTTGATGTGCTCGTACTGGCGTTCCCGCTTGGGACTGGAACCTCGGGGCATGACGTTTCCTTCCGGATCGGTGTCGCGGCGGGGCCTTCCCTCCATGGAGTGGGGCGCCGTGGCGGGCCACAACCCGGGTGCGCCGGACGGCGGCACGACCCTTCTCCGACGGGCGACCCCGGCCTCGCCGTCCAGGGGTTCGGCACCCGGCGCCCTGTCCACCGCGTGCCCGGACGGGGCCGCTCCACACCCAGGGCGGTCGCCCGTCACCAGGGTGGCTGAAACCGTGCTGAAGCCGTACTGAACCGCCTCGGGCCCAGGCTCTGCCCCATGACGACAACGACCGACGAACTCGCGATCTCGGCCACCGGGTTGCGCAAGTCCTACGGCGGGACGACCGTCCTCGACGGTGTCGACCTCCGGGTCCCCCCGGGTACGGTCTTCTCGCTCCTCGGGCCGAACGGCGCCGGGAAGACCACCGCGGTGCAGATCCTCTCCACCCTCGTCACCGCAGACGCGGGCACCCTGCGGGTGGCCGGGCACGACCTCGCCACCGACCCCCACGCGGTACGTGCCGCGATCGGCGTCACCGGGCAGTTCTCCGCGGTGGACAACATGATCACCGGTGAGGAGAACATGCTCCTGATGGCGGATCTGCATCATCTGCCACGCGATGAGGGCCGCCGGTTCACCGCCGAGTTGCTGGCACGCTTCGAGCTGACCGAGGCGGCGGGGAAGCCCGCCGTCACCTACTCCGGCGGGATGCGCCGCCGTCTCGATCTCGCCATGACCCTCGTCGGCAGCCCGCGGATCATCTTCCTCGACGAGCCGACCACCGGCCTCGACCCGCGCAGCCGGCACAGCATGTGGGACATCATCCGCGAACTCGTCGCCGGGGGTGTCACCGTCTTCCTCACCACCCAGTACCTGGAGGAGGCCGACCGGCTCGCCGACCGTATCGCGGTGCTCAACGGCGGCAGGATCGTCGCCCAGGGGACCGCCGAGGAGCTCAAACGGCTCGTCCCGGGCGGGCACATCCGCCTCCGGTTCGACGGGGCCGCGGCGTACGAACGGGCGGCCGGAGCCTTGCGTGACGGCACCCGGGACGACGAGTCGCTCTCCTTGACCGTCCCCAGCGGCGGCAGCCAGCGCGAGCTGCGGGCCGTCCTCGACCGGCTCGACACGGCCGGTGTCGAGGCCGACGGGCTGACCGTGCACACCCCCGACCTCGACGACGTGTTCCTCGCCCTGACCGGCCACCCGGCCGGACCCACCGGAACCACCACGTCCACATCCGCATCCGCATCCGCATCCGTGGCCGTGTCCGCCGCCGCCGAGGAGACCGTCCGATGAGCACCCTGTCCCGTACCGTGCGCGACTCGTCCACGATGCTGCGCCGCAATCTCCTGCACGCGCGGCGCTACCCCTCCCTCACCCTCAACGTCCTGCTGACGCCGATCATCCTGCTGCTGCTCTTCGTCTATGTCTTCGGCGATGTGATGAGCGCGGGCATCATGGGCGGCGGCGCCGACCGCGCGGACTACGTCGCCTATCTGGTGCCCGGCATCCTGCTGATGACCATCGGCGGGCACTCGGTCGGGACCGCGGTGTCGATCTCCGTCGACATGACCCAGGGCATCATCGCCCGCTTCCGGACCATGGCGATCTCCCGTTCCGCCGTACTGATCGGCCATGTCGTCGGCAGTGTGGCGCAGACGCTGGCCGCCCTGGCCCTGGTCCTCGGCATCGGGATCGCGATCGGGTTCCGGCCGCAGGCCACCGTGGTGGAGTGGTGCGCGGCGGCCGGTCTGCTGACACTTGTGGCCCTGGCGCTGACCTGGGTCGCCGTCGGTCTCGGCCTCGCCGCGCCGACGCCCGAGGGGGCGAGCAACAACGGGCTGCCGCTGATGATGCTGCCGTTGCTGTCCAGCGCGTTCGTGCCGGTGGAGGCGATGCCGGGGTGGTTCCGCTGGTTCGCCGAGTACCAGCCCTTCACCCCCGCCATCGAGACCCTGCGCGGGCTGCTCCTCGGCAGCCCGATCGGCCACAACGGATGGCTCACCGTGGTGTGGTGCCTGGCCCTGACCGTGCTGGGCCACCGCTGGTCGAAGGCGCGGTTCGGTCGTGACCCGGTGCGCTGATCGCGCGCAGCGCCGCCGCGCGCAGTTCCGCGTTCGTCAGGGCGGCGTACTCCTCCGCCGCGTCGGCGTACCCGGCTGCGGCGGCGGGTCCGGCGGCGTCGACGGCCTGCCGGGCGCGGGCGGCGGACAGGGTGGGGAAGACCCGCAGCACCCGCGTCCGTTCGGCCAGCGCCATCAGCCGTACGGCCGGGGCGGCGCCTTGACGCAGTCCGGCCAGGCCGAGCGCCAGCAGGACCGTGCCGTACACCGGAAGACCCACCGAGGGACCGGCTCCCGGCCCGTCGGGCGGCAACGACCGCAGCCGCTGCCGGAGTTGCCCGGCCATACCGTCGAGCAGCTCCGGGCGGCCGTGCTGGGCGTGCGCGGCCAGTGCCGCCGACCGCACCTCCAGCGACCACAGGTCCACGAACCGGTCGGTGGACCGCGGCGGGCGCTCCCGCAGCGTCCGTTCCACGGCCTGCCGCCACAGTCCCAGCCCGTCCTCGGTCCGGCCGCGGGCCAGCGCGATCTCCGCCCGCGCCGCCAGGTCCGGGGTGAAGAAGTCCAGGCCGGCCTCCGGCTGCCGCTCCAGGGCCGCCAGCTCCAGCCAGTGCTCCGCCTCCGTCACGTCCCCGCGCTGCAAGCACGCGGACACCAGTCCCCAGCGGACGCCGACCGCGTCGGACGTGCCCTCGAACCGGTCGAACGCGCGCAGCGCGGCCCGCAGATGGTGGTACGCCTCCGTGCCGCGCTCGGTCCGCAGACACAGCTCGCTGATCCGGCCGTGGGTGAGCATCTGCGTCGCCGGATTCCGCAGCCGCCCCAGCGCGGCGAGCGTCCGGCGGGCGGATTCCAGCGCCCGGTCCACGTCGTTCTCGTACTCCCACACGTACCCGGCGACGCACTCGGCGAGACCCGCCACCAGCGGCTCGTCCGCGGCGCACAGCTCCCGCAGCCGCGTGTAGTGCGGTGGGCGCACCTCGGGCGCGGCGGACAGTACGACGGCGAGCGCCCGCAGCAGGGTGTCCGGCCGGGCGGGCGGAAGGCGGCGCAGGGTGACGAGCTGCCGCATGGCGCGCGGTCCGTAGCTCATGAAGAGGGCCGCCGCGCACAGGGCCGCGGCGCTCCGGGCCGTCTCGACGTCCTCGGCGGCGGGGCGGAAGCGGGAGAGCGGTTCACCGGTCTCGGTCGCGAGGGCGGCGAGCCGGGTGTGACTGGAGTCGGTGACCCACAGCGCGGCGAGCACCGCCGTGAGGGCCGCGGTGGCGGGGCCGTCGGCGCGTGCCAGGGCGTGCCGCAGGGCCAGGGCGAGGTTGTCCTGCTCGGCCCGGATACGCACCCAGGCGGGATGGGGGTCGTCGCTGAACAGCGCGTCGTGGTGGGCGCGGCCGAAGTCCCGTGCCCAGGAAAGGAATCCGGCGGTGACGGCCTCCTCCTCGCCTGCCCGCGCCCGCTGCGCGGCGCTGAACTCCCGTACGGTCTCCAGGATGTGGAAGCGCGTCCCGGAGGCGGTGTCGCCCGCTTTGAGCAGGGACTGACCGGTGAGCTGTTCCAGCAGGAGAAGCGTGTCCGCGCCCGCGTCGAGCACCCGTTCCGCGGCCTCCTCCGTGAGGCCGCCGGGGAACACCGACAGCGCGCGCAGCGCGGCACGTCCCCCGGGCTCCAGCAGGTTCCAGCTCCATTCGACGACGGCGTGCAGGGTGCGATGCCGCTCGGGGGTGTCGCGCGCCCCGCCGCGCAGCACGGCGAAGCGGTCCCGCAGCCTGCGGCTGATCTCCGCCACGGACAGCACCCTCACCCGGGCGGCGGCCAGCTCCACCGCGAGCGGCAGACCGTCCAGCTGACGGCAGAGCCCGGCCACGTCGGCGGGCACCAGCTCCACGTCGGGGCGGGCGGACCGGGCCCGCTGCCCGAAGAGTTCGACGGAGGTGGCGAGGGTCAGCTGGGGCAGCGCGTACAGGGATTCCGAGGTCAGTCCGAGCGGGGCCCGGCTGGTGACGAGCACCCGCAGTTCCGCTGTCCGCGACACCAGTTCCCGTACCAGGTCGGCGGCGCCGCGGACGACGTGCTCGCAGTTGTCGAGCACCAGCAGTGCGGGGCCCGGTCCCAGTGCCTTGGCGATGACGCCGACGAGATCCCCGGCGCCGGCGAAGTGGCGGCTCTCCCCGACCCCGATCGCCGATGCCACCTCTCCCGCCACATCGTCGTCGGCGGTGACACCGGCGAGCGGTACGCAGTGCACCACCCGCTGTTCGGCGGCCCGGCCGACGGCGTACGCGAGCCGGGTCTTGCCCAGTCCGCCGGGGCCGCCCACGGTGACGACCCGTGCGGTGCGCAGCAGTCCGGTCACGGCGGCGATGTCGCTCTCCCGGCCGAGCAGCGGGTTCGGCTCGTGCGGTACGCCGTGCCGGACCACCGGCGCCCCGGCGCGCAGCAGTTCCCGGTGCACGGCACGGAGCCCGGCCCCGGGGTCGGTGCCGAGCTCGTCCCGCAGCAGTCGCCGGTAGCTGTCGTAGCGGCTGAGCGCGGCGGCGGGTCCGGATCCGGCCGCCTCGCAGCGCAGTAGTTCCGCCAGCACCTCCTCGTCGCGCGGCAGTTCCCCGGCCAGCGCGGCCAGGGCTCCCGCCGCCTCCTCCCGCCGCCCGAGCCGGGACAGGGCGAGCGCCCGGGTGCGCACCAGCGTGCGGTGGGTCCCGGCCCGCGCGGCGCGCAGCGCGGCGACCGGGTCGTGCGGCTCCTCCCCGGCGCCCTCGGCCACCGTCCCGTCCCAGAGGGCCAGGCCCGCCTCCGCCTGTTCCAGCGCGCCCGGGTGGTCGCCCTCGCGGGCCCGTGCCAGGCCGGCCGCCGCGTGCAGCAGCAGCGCGGAGCTGTCGACCTGCGTCCCGTCCAGCGCCAGCCGGTATCCCGTCGGCGTGCTCACGATCAGCTCGGCGCCCCAGCGCGACCGCACCCGGGACACCAGCACCTGGACCGCCTTGCCCGGCCGCTGCGGCCTGGCGTCCGGCCACAGCCCCTCCACGAGCCGCCCGGTGCCGCACCCGGCCCGCAGATCGGCGGCGAGCAGCGCCAGCAGCCCGCGCAACCGCGGCGCGGATATCTCCTGCCCACGGCAGGAGACACGGGACAGCAGGGTCAGCTCGGGGGTCACCTGTGCAGGGTAGCCAGCGGGGCGGTGCGGTCCGGCTACGGGCGGCGCGGCCGGGAGCGGGTGCGGTGCGGGCGGGTGCGGCCGGTGCGGTGCGGCCGGTGCCGTGGGGAGCGGTCCGGTGCGGCCAGGAGAACCGGTACGGGCGGGAACGGTGCGGTGCGGTCCCGCGCCGAATGCTTCGCCGAGCCGTGCGGCTCGGCGAGGGGTGGGACGCCCGCGGGTCAGCGGGCAGGGGCGAGCCGGGGGCGGGGCCGAAATACTTGATCGTCCCGGGCGGTACCCGCTGGCAGGATGGGTGGTCCTCCCGCGCCGACCGGCGCGGGTCAGGTCGGAGGGGTCAGCCATGTCCATAGCCGCAACCGCAGCCGCAGCCGCAGCCGCAGCCGAGAACACCCGTACCGTGATCGTGGAGCTGCTGAACAGGATCGGTGCGGGGGACCCCGAGCGCATCGCCGAGTTGTACGCCGAGCACGGCGACTGGAAGCTGTCCTGGCCGGAGGACGAACACGGCCGTGCCGCCACTCCATGGATCCGTCACCGGTCCACCCGGGCCGACGCGGCCGCCCACTACCGGGAGCTCGCCGAGCACCATGTGCCGGAGCAGGTGGCGACCGAGATCGAACGCATCCTCGTCGACGGGGACAACGCGGTGGTCCTCGGCGAGATCCGGCAGACCGCCCGGTCCACCGGACGCGCGTACCGCGCGCGGTTCGCCCTGCACCTCACCGTCGAGAACGGGCTCGTGACCCGGCACCATGTCTACGAGGACAGCCTCGCCGTCGCCCGGGCCTTTGAGGCGGAGAGCCGCTGAACGGACCACAGGTCGGCGGGGGCGGGCGGACCCGGGGTCGCGCCGGGCCCGCTTCCCGTCGTCCGTCCGTCGAACACGTGGTGCCCGACGCCGTGACCAGGCAGATCACCGGTCGTTTGATCAGTCTGTGAGTCAGACCTATTTGTTCCGCCACGACATGGCACCGGAGACTGGACCGTTCACGAGCTCCCGGCGGCGGGACGCGCCCGCCGCACGGGCCGGGGTGCCCCGCGACACCGGCCCGCGCCGACCGGTGCCCCGTCGCGCCGGTGTCCGACCGGTCGCCGCCAGGGGCCGGTTCGGCCGGGCCGCACTGATCGGCGGCGGCTTCCCCGCGTCACCCCGGTGCCGACCGCCCGGGGCGAGGCCGTCGATCCGCTCCGGCGGCGGACGTGGGCGAGGGGAGCCGTGCCGCGCGGGACCGGGGCCGGGGCGACGCTCCGGAACACCGGCCCGGTCCCGCGCGGCCCGCTGGCGCCGCCGGTCGGGCGGTGACCGCGATGGCGACCCTGTGCCGTCCCGAGGTGGCCGTCCCCGAGCATGTCGTCACCGCCGAGGAGACCCTCGACCTCGCCCGTACGCTGCACGCCGGACATCCCCAACTGGAACTCGCCCTGCGGCTGATCGCCAACACCGGTGTCCGCACCCGGCACCTGGTGCGGCCGCTGGAGGAGACCCTGCGCCACCCCGGCTTCGAGGAACGCAACCTCCGCTACGAGAAGGAGGCCAAGCGCAGACTGCCGGAGGTCATCGACCGGGCCCTCGCCCACGCCCGACTCGGCACGGCGGACATCGACATGATCGTGTACGTCTCGTGCACCGGGTTCATGATGCCGTCGATGACCGCCCATCTGATCAACGGCATGGGGTTCCGCTCCGACACCCGGCAGCTGCCCGTCTCCCAGCTGGGCTGCGCGGGAGGGGGCGCCGCGGTCAACCGGGCGCACGATTTCGTGACCGCCTACCCGGACCGCAATGTGCTCATCGTCGCCTGCGAGTTCTGCTCGCTGCTCTATCAGCCGACCGACCTCGGCGTGGGCAGTCTGCTGTCCAACGGGCTGTTCGGCGACGCGATGGCCGCCGTCGTCGTACGGGGCCAGGGCGGTCACGGTATCCGGCTGGAGCACAACGGCTCCCATCTGGTGCCGGGCACCGAGGACTGGATCTCCTACGCGGTGCGCGACACCGGCTTCCACTTCCAGCTCGACAAACGGGTCCCGGGCACGATGGCCGTGCTCGCCCCGGCGATGCGGCGGATGGCCGCGCCGTTCGCCTGGGACATCACCGGCCTCGATTTCTATCTGGTCCATGCCGGGGGCCCGCGCATCCTCGACGATCTCGGCCGGCAGCTCGGACTGCCCCCGGAGACGTTCCGGCACAGCCGGGCCACGCTGACCGAACGCGGCAACATCGCCAGTGCCGTCGTCTTCGACGCCTTGGACCGGCTCTTCACCGAGGGCGGCCCGCCGCCCGGCGCGCGCGGCCTGCTGGCCGGGTTCGGACCGGGCATCACCGCCGAGATCGCCCTCGGCCACTGGTCGGTTCCCGCGCCCGTGACCGGCGCGGTGAGCGCCGAGGCCGGCGCGCTGACCGGGTCGGCGGCCGGGTTCCCGGCACCCCGGGAGCAGGAGCCCCCGAGGGGTGCGGCGGTCGTCGTATAGGGACGGGCCGGGGCCGGGGGTCTGCCCCGGGGTGGGCTCCGGGGCGATGCCCCCGGCCCCAGCGCATCGTCGGCCGCCCGTGGCGGCCGGTCGCGGCGCGGCTCCCAGCACTCGGTCAGCGCACGGTGACGGGGTGCCGGACGATCGCGTCGAACAGATACCCCTGGATGTTGTGCGGTGTCGTGGGCGGCTGGGTGCGGCCCGTGGTGTCGGTGGCGCGGGACATCAGGGTCGCCGGGCCCGGGGCGGTGGGCCGCCAGTCGGTGTGCCAGCGGACCCATCCGGCGCTGCGGGGCGGGTCGAGCAGCCGGGCGGCTCGCCAGCGCTCACCGCCGTCGGTGCTGGTCTCGACCCGGACGACACCGCCCGCGCCGGACCACGAACGTCCGGTGAGCCGGTGCCGCAGCCCCGCGTCCAGCGTGGCGTTCCAGGGGAGTTCGAACACCGACTTCAGGGTCTGCCGGGTGAGCGGGGCGCTGCCCTCCGGTGGATAGGAGTCGCCCCAGAGCCGGTAGAAGGACGTGTTCCACGGTGAGTAGAGGGGGGTGGTGGACACCTCGATGTCACCGACCCATTTGATGGACGCGATGCCGACCCAGTTCGGCACCACGACCCGTACCGGGTGCCCGTGGTCGGGCGGCAGCGGTTCCCCGTTCATCTCGTACGCGAGAATGACGTCGTCCAGGGCCTTGCCGAGCGGCAGCGGACGGCGCACGTGGCCCAGTTCGGCGCCCTCGGGGGTGGTGTACGCCGCGTCGAGGCCGCGGGGCATCACGTCCACCGCGGTCCGGCGGACCCCGGCGGCGCGCAGGACGTCGGACAGCCGGGCGCCCCGCCAGCGGGCGGCGCCGATCGCGCCCATGGTCCAGGCCGTCCCGGAACCGGTGCGGCCCTGCTGGGTGCCGAAGAGACTGCGGCCGTTGCCCGCGCACTCGACGACGGCGCTGCGCGTCACGGCGGGCAGTTCACGCAGATCGTCCAGTCCGAGGACCAGGGGCTCGCCGCGCAGCCCGTCGCCCCACACGGTCAGTGTCCAGGTCGCCGCGTCCAGGAGCGGTGTGGTGGTGTGGTTGCGGACGAAGAACCGTTCGGCGGGGGTGTGGTAGCCGGTGTCGCCCAGCGCGTCGAACCGGGCCTCGGCGTTGGTGCCCCGGACGGTGAACCACTCGGGAGGCAGCGGTTTGACGATACCGGCCGCCGCGTGCGCGACGGCGGCGGCGCCGGGCAGCACGCTCTGCGCAACGGTGGGGAGCGCGCCGAGGGCCGCGGAGGCACCGGCGAGGCGCAGCAGTTCACGCCGGTCGACACCGTCGGCACGGGCCTCCCCGGCGAACCACTGCCGCATCCGGCGGCGGTCGTACTCGGACTCGGACTCGGACGTTCGGGGCATGGGCATCCCTCGGGTGTGGGTCGGACAGCGGGGACAACTGGTGGCCCCGGGCGGCCGGAAACCGTGCACGGGGCCGAAGACCATGTACGGGGCGGGCGCCTGAGACGGGGTGGAGCCGTGGTGCACGCGGATGGAGCCGTGGTGCGAGCGGGTGACGGTCCGGGCCCGTGGCTCAGCGGCGGGGACGCGGCCAGGGCGGGGTGACGGGCGGGTGCCCCGGGTGGTGGACGAGCGCCGCGGAGGTCAACAACAGGCGCGCGTGGGGCGGGTGTGGCGGGCCGGGGCGGCGGAGGAACCGTGGGCGAGGGCCATGGCGCTCATGCTACGTCGGAGGCGGTCGGCTCCGGGGCCCGATTCCGTTTCCTGGCAGGGGTGTTGGGGTGCGACCGGGGCGGACCCTTCCGCTGCTCAGGCCCCGCCCGACAGCCGGGTGACGCAAGACGCGACGGGGAGTCGCAGGGCAGGGGCACGCGCGGGCGAGGGGCACGGCCGTGTGTGTGTGAGGGGGCGGGACCGTGAACTCAGGGCCAGGAAGGCGGGGCGGGGCGGGGCGGGCCGGGGCGGGCAGGAGCCGACCGGCCTACGGGGCCTACCCGGCCTACGGGGCCAGGGGATTCAGGGCGAGGCCGGTGAGGGCGCCGACCGGGTCCAGGTCCGGGGTGCCGCGCGGCCACCAGTCGTCCTCGCCGGGCTCGGACTCGTACGCGTACCACAGGCCGTCGCGGCCGAGCCGCAGTTGCGCGTGGCCACCGGGGTGCGTGAGCTGGTTGCGCCAGGGGCGGAAGACGGGGAGGGCCGCCGCGAGGAGGGCGGGGCGTGCCAGGTCGAAACGGCCCGCGGGCGGGTCCCAGGGGGTTTCGAGCACGGCGAGCCCTTCGGAGCCGCCCTGGCGCCATGCGGCGACCGCCCGTCCGAGGTCGGGGACCGTGCGTCCGGTGGCCTCCGCCAGTGAGGCGTAGAGCGCGCGGGACGCGGCGGTGAGACCGGAGCCGGGGCGGGCGGCGGCGATCCGTACGGCGTCCTGCCACAGCGTCAGTCCGGCGAGCGGGTCCCGCCCGGTGGTGAGCAGGGCGTACGCGCGGGCCGCCGCGTCGGTCGCCAACTGGTCGAGGGCGAAGGGGTCGGGGCCACCCGGGGCCGACGGATACGCCGGTGGCTGCTCGGGGTGCCGGGGCGCGGGCATGGGTGACGGGAGCGCGGGCGGCGGCTCCGCGGCGAACGCGGCGCGGGCGCGGACACCGGGGAAGGGCGCGGCGGTGTCCTTCTCGCGCGCGGTACGGGCGGCGTTGCGCCGGGACAGCTCCGTCAGCAGGTCGTCCTCCGTACGGCCGCGCAGGAGCAGCAGGACGAACGGGTTCTCGTCGAGCAGCCTGGCGGTGCGGTAGGCGAGGGCGGCGGCGTGCTTGCAGGGACGGCCCTGGTCGGGGCATCCGCAGGACGGGTCGAGGTCCTGGGCGCCGGGAAGCAGCGGTACTTCGCCGTCCGCGAGCGAGTGCGGCATGTCCCGGTCGAGCAGCGCGGCGATCCGGCCGGGCTCGTCGGCCGCCGTGTCCAGGAACGCGTCCCATTCGTCGTCGGTCAGGGTGCGCAGCCGGATCTGGGTGCGGTACGGGCGGGGACGGCTGCCCTGGACGTACGCGAGGACGCGGCCGGGCATCACCTTGACCGAGCCGACGTTGCCCTTCTCCGCGTACTCCCGGCCCCTGCCGAGCCGCCCCGCGTCCAAGGCGCCGTCCTCCAGGGCCCGTACCCAGGCGTTGCCCCACCAGGTGGCGGCGAACGGCTCGGCGGCGGAAGCCGGGTCGGCGGACGGCCCGGCGCCGCTGGACCGCTCGGCCGGTGCGGGGTCCGGGCGAGGGGTGACCGGGGTGGGCGTACCCGGGCCGGGAGTGTCCAGGTCCCGGGACAGGGTGGGTGGGGTGACGTGGGCGATCAGGTCACGCAGGGGGCTCGGGCCGCTCCCGGCGGATACCGGACGGAGCGGTTTCGGACCTGGCGGTGCCGGACGGGGGGACGGGGGGAGCTGCGGCAGCGGACCCCGCTCGGCATCCAAGTGGGCCAAGGCCAGGTCGGCCAGGTCGGGCACCGCTTCGAACAGCCGGGCCGGGAGGGTGAGGGGGCGTGCCGCGCGCGGGTCCACGCGGGTGAGGGATTCGGTGGTGGGCGCGGGCGGTGCGGGGAGCCGTGGGTGGCGTGGTGCTTTGCGCGCGGGCGCGGTGGGGTGGACCCGGGTCTCGTCGGCGGCGGTACGGGCCCGCGCCGCGCGCAGGGCCTCCCGGGCGATGTCCCCGGGGCGCGCGGGGGCGGTAGCGGGGCGAGGAGCCGGATCGTCACCGCTGCCGGAGCGGAGCGCGTCACCGGTCGGGGGCGCGTCCTTGGTAGAGGGCGCGTCACCGGTACGGGGCGGCCGGGCGATGTGGTCGCCCTCGGGACGACCGGACCCGGCCGGACCCGTGGTCGCACCGGTGTCCTCCGTCGGACTGGTGTCCGTGGCCGCACCGGTGTCCGTGGTCGGGTCCGTACCCACGGGCGCACCCCGTACCTCGGTGGACGCGTCCGCGCCCGCCGTGGTGACAGCCGCCCCTCCCCCGCCGTCCCCGGGCGAACCGGGCCCGGCGGCCGAGGCCGACGACGCGGGGCCCGTGCCCACCGCGGCGGAGGTGTCCGATACGGGCACCGCCAGGCGGTCCGACGCGGTCGAAGTGTCCACCATGGCCGGGGTACCGGGCGAGGGCGCGGTACTGGACGGGGTGCCCGGCGAGCGGGGGTCGCCCGCCTGGGCGGCCAGCCGGGCGCGGCGGGCCGCGTACAGCGCCTGCCTGGCCGCTTCGGACGGCCGGGCCGAGGGGCCGTCGGACGCGGGGCGGGGCGGCGGCTGCCCGGCGCCGGCGTGTGCGGTACGGGAACTCTTCGCCGCGCTCATCGTGGCCTCCGCAGTGATACCAGGTCAGCCAGATCCCGGTTGCTCAGTTCCGTCAGGGATGCCTCGCCGGAGCCCAGGACGGCGTCCGCCAGGGCGCGTTTGGAGGCGAGGAGGTCGGCGATGCGGTCCTCGACGGTGCCTTCCGTGATCAGACGGTGCACCTGGACCGGCTGGGTCTGGCCGATGCGGTACGCCCGGTCCGTGGCCTGCTCCTCCACAGCGGGGTTCCACCAGCGGTCGAAGTGGATCACATGGCCCGCGCGGGTCAGGTTCAGCCCGGTGCCCGCCGCCTTGAGGGAGAGGACCAGGACCGGGTTCGCCCCGTCCTGGAAACGGTCGACCAGACGCTCCCGCTCGGGTACCGGGGTGCCGCCGTGCAGCAGTTCGGCGGGGACCGCGCGGGCCGCGAGATGGGCGCCGATCAGCCGGGCCATCCGCGCGTACTGGGTGAAGACCAGCGCCGAGCCCTCCTCCGCGAGCAGGGTGTCCAGCAGCTCGTCCAGCAGGATGAGCTTGCCGGACCGCCCGGCGAGGCGCGGACCGGCCGGGAGGGCCTCACGGGCCGTGCCGCGCGCGGCGCCCGGACCGGGCGCGCCCTCCTTGAGGTACAGCGCGGGGTGGTCGCAGATCTGCTTGAGGGCGGTGAGCAGCTTGAGGACCAGGCCCCGGCGGGCGATGCCCTCCGACGTCCCGATGGCGAGCAGCGACTCACGGACGACCGCCTCGTACAGCGCGGCCTGCTCGCGGGTGAGCGGGACGGGGTGGTCGGTCTCCGTCTTGGGCGGCAGTTCGGGGACGATCCCGGGGTCGGACTTGCGGCGGCGCAGCAGGAACGGGCGGATCAGCCGGGCCAGCCGCTCCACCGCCTCGGTGTCGGCGTCGGCCGGGGCGGGTGGCGCGGCGGCGGGGTCGCCGTCCTCGGGGGTGCGGGTGGCGCGCAGGGCGACCGTCCCGCTGGTGGCGTTCTCCACGGCGCGGGCGTGCCGGGCGCGGAAGGACTTGAGGGGGCCGAGCAGGCCGGGGGTGGTCCAGTCGAGGAGGGCCCACAGCTCGGAGAGATTGTTCTCGACGGGGGTGCCCGTGAGCGCGACGCGCGCGGGCGCGGGGATGGTGCGCAGTGCCTTGGCGGTCGCCGACCAGGGGTTCTTCACGTGCTGCGCCTCGTCGGCGACGACCATGCCCCAGGGCTGCTCCGCGAGGAGGGGCGCGGCGGAGCGCATGGTGCCGTAGGTGGTGAGGACGAAGCCGCCGGACAGCTCGCCCTCGGCGGTGAGGGTACGGGCGCTGCCGTGGAAGCGGTGGACGGGGACCCCGGGGGCGAACCGGGTGATCTCGCGCTGCCAGTTGCCCAGCAGGGAGGCGGGGCAGACGACGAGTGTCGGTTCGGGGCGGGCGCGCCGCAGATGGAGGGCGATCAGGGTGACCGTCTTGCCGAGGCCCATGTCGTCGGCGAGGCAGCCGCCGAGGCCGAGCGAGGTCATCAGATCGAGCCAGGCGAGCCCGTGGAGCTGGTAGTCGCGCAGCCGGGCGCGCAGGGCGGGCGGCTGGTCGACGGGCGGCACGCCCGCGGTGAGGCGGTCCCGGAGGGTGGCGAGGGCGCCGACCGGTACGACGTCGACCTGCTCGCCGTCGACCTCGGCGGTGCCGGTGAGGGCCGTGGCGAGGGCGTCGACCGGGTCGAGGAGACCCAGCTCGCGTTTGCGGGCCTTGCGGACGAGCGCGGGGTCCACGAGGACCCACTGGTCCCGCAGCCGGACCAGGGGGCGGTGGGTCTCGGCGAGGAGGTCCATCTCGGCCTCCGAGAGCGGGTCGCCGCCGAGCGCGAGCCGCCAGCTGAACTTCAGGAGCCGCTCGCTCTCGAAGAACGGCGAGCCGTCCGTGGCGGAGCCGGGCGCGGAGTGGACCACGGCGGTGGCGGTGAGGTCCTGCGCGAGGTCACGGGGCCAGTGCACGGCGACGCCGGCCGCGGCGAGCCGGTCCGTGGCGGGGCCCAGCAGATCGGACAGCTCGTCCTCGGACAGGGCGAGGACATCGGGGACGTGCTGCTCCCCCAGCCTCTCCAGCGGGGGCCAGACCCGGGCCGCGCGGCGGACCGCGAGGGCGGCGTCGACCCGCGCGCGGGGGCCGAACGCCTCGGGCGCGTCACCCTCCCACAGGGCCGTCGCGTCCACGACGAGGCCGGGGTCGGCCAGGCTGTGGACCTGGACGATCGCGGCGCCCGCGCTGTGGGTGTCGGGGACGCCGTCGAACACCCGGAACGCGTCGAGGTCGAGCCGCAGGGAGATCCGCACCCCCGCGTCGGCGCCCGCCGCGACCTCGGCCGCCCAGTCCCGCGCGTGGGGCACGCGCTGCGGGGCCCGCGCGGCCCAGGGCGCGCCGAGGGCGTGCGGGGCGGCCGGGGTGCGCGGGAGGGTGTCCGCGACGGCGTCGAGGAACGCGCGGACGAGGGCCTGGGGCTGCGGCAGCTCCAGGGGGTGCGGCCGGGCAGGGGTGTCGCGTATCCCTCGGGGGGCAGGGCGGCGGCGACGGCGCGCAGCTGCGCGAGGTCGGCGGCCTCCAGGGGGCCGGCCCGCCAGGCGTCGTCCCCGGCGGCGGTCAGCCCCGGGAGCATCCGGCCCCGGGCGATCAGGCGCAGCGCGAGGAGCGCGGCGGCGCCCCAGCAGGCGGTGGCCCTGGGCGCGTGCGCGTCGCCGCGGGCCGCCACCAGCAGGGGCAGCGCGTCCTCCAGGGAGACGTACAGCACCGGCACGGTGACGCTGCGGACGCCGGGGCCGTGCGGGCGCACCACCGTCAGCTCGCCGTGCTCCGCGGTCCCGGGTTCGGCGCCGGGGACGGCCGGGGGCAGCGGGTCACCCGCCGGGTCCCAGAAGGCGACACGGCCCTCGCGCGGGAGGTCGGCGGGCAGGAAGAGAGCACTCAGACGTGTGGCGCTCATACGGACGGTCACCTCCCCGGCCCCTGGTCGAATCGGACGTCTTCGACTCTACGGGCGGGGTCTGACAATCGGCTCCGGCGGCCGGGCGGCGCCGCTACGGCGTGGTCGCGGAAACCATGTACACCATCGGATGATCGGGGTTCGACCAGTTCACGACGACGTCCTGGGAGGGCATGGGGTCCTTCTGCTCCCGGCTCAGGCCCCACCAGGGGCCGTCTCCGGTGAAGTCCCAGCCGACGACGCCCCGGTCGCGCACCCCGATGGTGAGGTCGTCCCTGCGCAGGGCGTCACTGCTGAAGCCGAGCTCGCCGAGGAACCGGTCGAGGCCCTCGTTGCTCGTGAGGAACTGCACGTAGAGCCTGCTGGTCTTCCAGTTGTTCGTCTCGTAGTGCGCGACATCACTGGAGTACGGGGGGATCGACACGTCGTACACCCGCCGCTGGACCCGGGAGGGCCAGCCCTCGGTGAGTCCTGTCGCCGAGTACTTGGCGGCCTTGTCACGGCCGCTGTCGCGGCTCTGGTTGGCGGAGATCACCAGATACCCGGCGGGTACACCGATGAGCAGCCCGATGATGAGCAGCGTCAGGGCCCGCCGGCGGATCATCCGGCCCCGGGCCTCGGGGCGGGGTTCCTCGTCGGGTGGGGGGGCCTGGTGGGGGACGCTAGGCATGGGGCTCAGGTCCCCTGGGCCGTCCGCCGCGCCTCGGCGTACCGCTCGTAGCGTTCGTAGCGCTCGACCCTGCGGCGGTTCGCGCGGCGGAAGCGGCGGGCCACCAGCCGTGAGAGGTCGGCGGCGCCGACCATACCCGCCTCGGGGCCGAGCTGGGCGCGCGCGATACGGGCCTCGGGACGGTAGCCGCGGCCCGTCAGATGGCGGCGGAAGGCGTCCCGGGCCGGGCCGATGAGCAGGTCGTCGGCGGCGCTGACACCACCGCCGATGACGAAGCAGGACGGGTCGAGGGCGGCGGCCAGATTGGCGATACCGACGCCGAGCCACTGCCCGATGTCCTGGAGCAGCTCGACGCACATGGCGTCGCCCTCACGGGCCAGCTCGGTGATCAGCGGGCCGGTGATGTCGGAGACGTTGCCGTTGACGCGTTCGATGATGTTGTACGCGACCGGGGAGTCGGCGGTGGCCAGTTCGCGGGCCTCGCGCACCAGGGCGTTGCCGGAGCTGTACTGCTCCCAGCAGCCCCGGTTGCCGCACGCGCAGCGGTGTCCGCCGGGGACGACCTGCATATGGCCGAACTCGCCGGCCACACCGTACTTGCCGCGCTTGACCTGACCGTCCTCCAGGATGGCGCCGCCGATGCCGGTACCGAGGGTGATCATGACGAGATGGTCCTCGCCGCGGCCGGCGCCGAAGCGCCACTCGGCCCAGGCGGCGGTGTTCGCGTCGTTGTCGACCATCACAGGGACCGCGAGCCTGCTGGAGATCCGGTCCCGGAGGGGTTCGTTGCGCCAGGACAGGTGGGGGGCGAACAGGATGCGGTTGCGGTCGGCGTCGACCCAGCCCGCGGCGCCGATACCGACGGCGTGGACGTCGTGCCGGTCGGAGAGGTCCAGCACCAGTTCGACGATGGTGTCCTCGACGACCTTGGGGCTCTTGGACTTGTCCGGGGTCTCCGTGCGCAGCTTCTCCAGGATGTTGCCGTCCGCGTCCACGACGCCCGCCATCACCTTGGTGCCGCCGATGTCGATACCGACGGTCGGGACACGGGGTGCCGTCAGCAGGGAGCGGCGTTCGCGGGTGCCGACGGTGCGCAGCACGGTGGCCCGCGCGGTGCCGCGGTGCGCTAGGTCGCGGTAGGTGCTCATCAGGCCGATTCTGCCTCACGGAGGCGGGGGGCCGCACGTGACGCCTTCGCTTGCGCTTCTCAGGTCCGTCCAGCTGGACGCGCTTGTCCCTGCGCCGTTCCTCGCGCCCCTGGGGTTCCATACCTGGGCGTACCTGTTCCCGTGCGGGTACTTCGGGGGTGCGCAGTTCCCCGCGCCCCTTTGGGGCGCGTTCTGTTTGTTCTTCGGGTCGGGGCCGGTCGGGATTCTCCGTCCTCGATCCGACACGCTCGGTACGACGTACGTGTGGTCCTACTGAAGAGCATCGGAGTCTGCGGGCAGAGATTCCCGCCCACCCCCTCCCGCAGCCCTGCGACTGCACGAGGAGGATGGTCCAACCCCGCCCCCGGCCGACGCCGACCACCCGCAGACTGAGAACACCCCCAGGCGGGCACCCCCAAAGGGGCGCGGGGAACTGCGCATCCACGAACAACCCGCACGGGAACAGATACGCCCAGGTGTGGAACCCCAGGGGCGCGGGGAACTGCGCGAAAACGGCGGGCGACGGCACAGGGACAAGTGCGCCCAGCACCGAGTACCCAGGGGCGCGAGGAACTGCGCACCCCCGGACAACCTGTACAGGGACAAGTGCGCCCAGCACCGAGTACCCAGGGGCGCGGGGAACTGCGCACCCACCGAGCGACGGCGCAGGGACAAGCGCGTTCAGCCGGACGGACCTCGGAAGCGCAAGCGAAGGCGACCTGCGGGGAACTGCGCACCCGACGAACGACGGCACAGGAACGGAGTCCGTCCAGCCGGACAGACCCAGAAGCGCAAGCGAAGGCGTTACCGCTGGAGCTCGTGCCGCAGATCGTCCAGTTCGCTGCCGCCCGCCATCTGGCGGGTGAGCTCGTCGAGGGTGATCCCGTCCCGCGTGTGGCTGCCCGACATCGCGCCCCGCTTCAGCAGCACGAACCGGTCCCCCACGAGATACGCGTGGTGCGGGTTGTGCGTGATGAGGACCACACCCAGCCCGGCGTCCCGGGCCGCGGCGACGTACTTGAGGACGACTCCGGACTGCTTCACGCCGAGCGCGGCGGTCGGCTCGTCCAGCACCAGTACCCTCGCCCCGAAGTGCACGGCCCGCGCGATGGCCACGCACTGCCGCTCACCGCCGGAGAGCGTGCCGATGGGCTGGTCGACGTCCCGCAGGTCGATACCCATGCGCAGCAGCTCCGCGCGGGTGGTGGACCGCATCAGTTCGGTGTCGAGCCGCCGGAAGGGGCCGGCCCCCTTCGTCGGTTCGGAGCCGAGGAAGAAGTTGCGCCACACCGGCATCAGGGGCACCACCGCGAGGTCCTGGTAGACCGTGGCGATGCCCTTGTCGAGCGCTTCGCGCGGGGAGGCGAGACGGGTCTCCTCGCCCTCGATGCTCAGGGTGCCCGCGTCGTGCTGGTGCAGCCCCGCGATGATCTTGATCAGGGTGGACTTGCCCGCGCCGTTGTCCCCGAGCACACAGGTGATCTCCCCCGCGTGCACCTCCAGGGAGACCCCTTCGAGGGCCCGGATGTTGCCGTAGTGCTTGCTGACGTCGTCCAGCCGGACCAGGGGGGCGCCGGGGGCCGGGCCGTCGGACGGGGCGGCTTCAGGGGTCATGTCGTGGCCTCCGCGCGCTTGCGGACCCAGGCGTTCAGCAGGGTCGCCAGGAGGAGCATCGCTCCCAGGAAGAACTTGAACCAGTCGGGGTTCCACTCGGCGAAGACGATGCCCTTGCTGGTCATGCCGAAGATGAGAGCGCCGACCGCCGAGCCGATGGCGGAGCCGTACCCGCCGGTGATCAGGCAGCCGCCGATGACGGCGGCGATGATGTAGATGAGTTCGTTGCCGACGCCCTCGCCGGACTGGACGACGTCGAACGAGAACAGCAGATGCTGTCCGGCGATCCACGCGCCGAACGCGACGCCCATGTAGAGGCCGATCTTCGTCCGGGCGACCGGTACGCCGACCGCGCGGGCCGCGTCCTTGCCGCCGCCGACCGCGAAGATCCAGTTCCCGGCGCGGGTGCGCAGCAGGAGCCAGGTGGCGACGCCGACCAGGGCGAACCACCAGAGGATCGTGATCTTGAAGTTGACGCCGCCGAGGGTGAGGGTCGAGGCGAAGACGCTCTTCGCGGAGGCGAAGCCCTCCATGTCGGCGATCGACTTGGTGGAGACCGTGCCGCTGATCAGCTTGGTGAAGCCGAGGTTCAGCCCGGTCAGCATCAGGAACGTGCCCAGCGTGATGATGAAGCTGGGCAGTCCGGTCCGGGTCAGCATGAAGCCGTTGAACACCCCGATCGCGAGGGTCACCAGCAGGGACACCCCGACCCCGACCCAGACGTTCGCGGTCATCTGGTAGCTGAACATCGAGGACACCAGGGCGGAGCTGGTGACCATGACCCCGGCGGACAGGTCGAACTCCCCGCCGATCATCAGCAGCGCGACGGGCACCGCCATGATGCCGATGGTGGAGGCCGCGTACAGCACGGTGCTCAGGCTCGCGGCGCGCAGGAAGCTGTCCGCGACGACCGCGAAGAACAGGAACACCGCGAGGGCTCCGACGACGGACCCCAGCTCGGGGCGGCCCATCAGCCTGCGCAGCGGTGAGGTCCGCCCGAGGCGTTCGTCGGGCCCGGCGCCGCCCGGGGCGGGCGCGGCGGGGGCGGTCGCGCTCATCGGGTCCCCCGCTTCGTGTAGTCCTCCAGCTCGGCGGCCTGGTCCTTGGTGACGATCTGCGGGCCGGTCAGGACGGGCTTGCCGCCGCCGAGCACATCGGCGTTGTACTTGAAGAGCCACAGCAGGTCGACGGCCTCGTACCCCTGGAGGTAGGGCTGCTGGTCGACGGCGAAGCCCAGATCACCGCTCTTCAGTCCGGCGGCGACCTTCTCGTTCAGGTCGAAGGTGTCGATCTCCGCCTTGCTGCCCGCGTCCTGCTTGGCCTTGACGGCGGTGTCCGCGAAGGGCGCGCCGAGGGTGACGACGGCGTCGATGTCCCGGTCGGCCTGGAGCTTGGAGACGATCGAGGCCTGGACGTCGGGCATGTTGGTGCCGTCCACGTACAGATTGGTCATCCGGCCCTCGAACGTCTTCTTCGCCCCGGCGCAGCGCTGCTCGTGGCCGACGTTGCCCTGCTCGTGCAGGACGCAGACGGCGCTGCGGCGCCCGCGCTCGTTGAGCTCGGTGCCGACGGCCTCGCCCGCGACGGTCTCGTCCTGGCCGATATGGGTGAGGGCGCCGAACTCCTTGGACTCCGCGGAGCCCGAGTTCACGGTGATCACGGGGATACCGGCCTTGCGGGCGCGTTCCAGGGCGGACTTCATCGCGGCGGGCTTGGCGAGGGTGACGATGATCCCGTCGACCTCCTTGTCGATCGCCGCGTCGACCAGCTGGGCCTGCTGCTGGGCCTCGTCGTGATGCGAGTACACGAAGTTGATGTTGTCCTTGGCGGCGGCCTCCCGGGCGCCGTTCTGGACGATGTCCCAGAAGGTGTCGCCGTCACCGGAGTGCGTCACCATGGCGAACGTCCAGCGGGGGGTGCTGACCGTGGACTTCCCCTGGGAGGCGGCGGCCTTCCGGGCGTCCTCGGCGCGCTTGCCGCCCGTGCTGCTGCATCCGGCGAGGGTCATCCCGAGCGCCACCACCAGCACGGCTCCCACCGCGCGTACCCCTGTCCGTGCCTTTGCCACGACCCCGTGCCCTTCTTGCCGTACTCCCCGGTGCGCCGGGACCGGCCGACCGGCCCCGGGGGTCGACTTTGCGACCTCGAACGCTCCAGTATCGGCCACCGGCAGGGCGCGGGTGGTCATCGGGTACCGCGCGGTGCGCTTCGCCGGGCGCGGCACGCCCGGCGGATTCGCCCCGGCGCCCTCGCCGCGGGAGCCGCCGCGTGCCGTCACGGCGCGGGGTTCCGCCGGACCTGCTGCCCTGCGGTCGGTACGCATGGTGGGTCCACCTCTTCTCCCCGGCCGCCCGGATGCGGCTGAGGGGAGTTCTAGTGGTGGGGCCGGACCCCGTCAATGGGTTTGTCAGAACATTCTTACGAGGTGTGCGTGATCCCGTGCCGACACCGTCTCAGGGGCGTACGAGGAGCTGGAACTCGAAGGAATAGCGGGACGCGCGGTACAGATGGGAGCCGTGTTCCACGGGACGTCCGGTGTCGTCGAAGGTGGTGCGGCGCATGGTCAGCAGCGGCGCGCCCTCGGACTCGTCGAGCTGTTCGCCCTCCGGCCCGTCGGCGGCGCGGGCGCCCACGGACTGCCGGGCGCTGTGCAGGGTGATCCCCGCGGCCCGCATCAGCCGGTACAGCCCGGTGGCCTCCAGCCGGTCCTCCTCCAGGGCCAGCAGTCCGACCGGCAGATGGTTGCGGAGGTACGCCATGGGTTCGCCGTGCGCCAGCCGCAGCCGTTCCAGCCGCTGCACCTCGGCGCCCTCGGCGACCCCGAGGGCCGCGGCGACCTCGGCGGACGCGGGGACCAGGTCCCGGGCGAGCACCCGGGTCGACGGACGCTGACCGGCCGTCTCCAGGTCGTCGTACAGGCTGCTCAGCTCCAGCGGGCGTTTGACCTGGCTGTGCACCACCTGGGTGCCGACGCCCCGGCGGCGCACCAGCAGTCCCTTGTCCACCAGCGACTGGATGGCCTGGCGGACGGTCGGCCGGGACAGGCCGAGGCGGCCCGCCAGGTCGATCTCGTTGCCGAGCAGGCTGCCCGGGGTGAGCGTCCCGTCCTCGATCGCCGCTTCGAGCTGCTGGGCGAGCTGGAAGTACAGCGGGACCGGGCTGCCCCGGTCGACGCCGAGCTGGAGCGGACGGACGGGATCGGCTTCTGGTGTGGGCACGGGGGCGAGCGTAGCCGTCACGTCCGGGCGCGTGAACCCATCAGGTTCGATTGTCCGGACAAACCATTGACAGGGGGCGTGCGCCCCGTCAGCTTGTACCCATGCGCATCGGACTCATCGGGACGGGCCGCATCGGTACGTTCCACGCGGCCTCCCTCTGCCGCAACCGCGAGGTCGGTTCCCTCGTCGTCACCGACGCCGACACCGCACGGGCGCACGCGCTCGCCGAACGGGTCGGGGCGACCGTCGCGCCCGGGGTGGACGAGATCTTCACCTGGGGAGTGGACGCGGTCGTCATCACCACCGCCACCTCCGCGCACGCCGAGCTGATCGGCCGGGCCGCGCGGTCCGGGCTGCCGGTGTTCTGCGAGAAGCCCATCGCCGTCGACCTGCCCGGCACGATGGCCGCGCTGCGGGAGGTGGAGCGCGCGGGGACCGTGCTCCAGATGGGCTTCCAGCGGCGCTTCGACGCGGGGTACACCGCGGCCCGGGAGGCCGTGCGCAGCGGGCGGCTCGGCCGCCTGCACACCGTACGGGCGATGACCTCGGACCCGGCGCCCCCACCGGCCGGGTACCTGCCGCTGTCCGGGGGCCTCTTCCGGGACTGCCTGGTGCACGACTTCGACATCCTGCGCTGGGTCACCGGCCGGGAGATCGTCGACGTCCACGCGGTGGGGTCCGACGCCGGGCCCGCGATGTTCCGCGAGGCGGGCGACGTGGACACCGCGGCGGCGCTGCTCACCCTGGACGACGGGACCCTCGCGACCGCCACGGCGACCCGCCTGAACGGGGCGGGGTACGACGTACGGATGGAGCTGGCCGGGGAGACGGACCAGGTCGCGGTAGGACTCGACGACCGGACACCGATCGCGTCCACGGAACCGGCGGGGCCGCGGGCCGCGGACAAGCCGTGGACCGGGTTCCTGGAACGGTTCGCCCCCGCGTACGAGGCGGAGCTGGCGGCGTTCGTGGCGGTGGTGCGGGGGGAGCGGGAGAATCCGTGCGGGGGCAACGAGGCGTTGCAGGCGTTGCGGGTCGCGGAGGCGTGTGAGGTGTCGCGACGCGAACGGAGGGGGGTCCGGGTCGAGGAGATCGCCCCGGAGTGACCCTTCGAGGGCTGTCCGGCTGGGCGCACTTGTCCCGGTACGGGTCGGACGGAGGTGCGCGGTTCCCCGCGCCCCTGGATGCTGCCCCGGTCCGTTGTTCTTCGGGTGCGGGTCCGCCCTCGTCTTTGCGCAGTTCCCCGCGCCCCTTTGGGGCGCCCCCTGAGGTTGTTCTTCACCCTCCTCCTCGCGCAGTCGCATGGCTGCCGAAGGGGGTGGGCGGGACTCTCTGCCCGCAGACTCCGATGCTCTTCAGTCGGACCACATGAACGTCCGACCGAGCGCGTTGGAGCGAGGACGGAGAATCCCGACCGGCCCCGACCCGAAGAACGGCAGAACGCGCCCCAAAGGGGCGCGGGGAACTGCGCAAAACCACCGAACGACAGCACAGGAACAAGCGCGCCCACCCGGACAGACCTACGAAGCGCAAGCGAAGGCGACCCGCGGGGAACTGCGCGAAACCCACGAGCGACGGCACAGGAACAAGCGCGTCCAGCTGGACGGACCTGGGAAGCGCAAGCGAAGGCGACCCTCACCACCGGAGGGGCACACTGCGGGGGCCTCGGATGAGGATGCCGGGGGTCCAGGGGCCCGGGGGGCCGTCGAGGGCGAGGCGGGGACAGCGTTCCAGGAGGCCCCGGAGTGCGACCCGCGCCTCCACCCGGGCCAGCGGCGCCCCGAGACAGTGATGAATGCCGTGCCCGAACGCGAGATGCCCCCGCCCGGCCCGGCGGATGTCGAAGCGGTCGGGCCCCCCGAACCGCCCCGGGTCGCGCCCGGCCGCGCCGAGCCCGACGAGCACGGAGTCACCGGCCCGCACGGTCACCCCACCCACCTCGAAGTCCTCCGCGGCGAAGCGGTACGTGCTGGCCTCGACGGGCCCGTCGTAGCGCAGGGTCTCCTCGACCGCGCCGTCGAGCAGGCCCATGTCTGCACGGAGGGCGGCGAGCTGCCCGGGGTGGGAGAGCAGCGCGACGACCGCGTTGGCGATCAGATGGACCGTGGTCTCGTGTCCCGCGACGAGTAACAGGAAGGCCATGGCGCGCAGTTCGTCACCGGAGAGCCGGTCGCCGTCCTCGGCCTCCGTACGGATGAGCGCGGACAGCAGATCCTCCGCGGCTCCGCCGGCGCGTTTGTCGGCGATCAGCTCGTCCAGATAGGTCCCGAGTTCGGCCACGCTCCGCTGCGCCTCGGCGCGGCCCGCCGGGGCGACGACCCCGTTGGACATCCGGCGGAAGGCGGCCCGGTCCATGGCCGGTACCCCGAGGAGTTCGCAGATGACGGTCATCGGCAGCGGGAACGCGAACGACTCGACTAGGTCGGCCCGGCCGAGCGGGACCATCGCGTCGAGGAGGTCGCCGGTGATCCGCCGGACGCGCGGGACCAGGGCCTCGACCCGGCGGGCGGTGAACTCCCGGGTGACGAGCCGGCGCAGCCGGGTGTGGTCGGGCGGGTCGGCGACGAGCATGTGCCGCCCCATCAGATGGTCGTTGAAGGCGAAACCGTCCGCGCGGGTGTAGTCCTTGAACAGCCGGGGGTCCGCGAGCAGCGAGCGCGCCTCGTCGTACCCGACGACGAGCCACACCTCCTCGGAGTAGGCGGGCGGCGGCAGCCGTACCCGGTGCACGGGACCGCGGGCCCGCAGTCGCGCGTAGACGGGGTACGGGTCGTCGCGGAACTCCGCGCCGTACGCCGCCAGATCGATCACCTCGGTCGTCATGTCCGCTCCCTCCGGCCCCGCGCGCCCGGCCGGACCCGTGCACGCGTCCTGGTGAGAATCTCACCCGGAGGTCAGCGGGCCGGGACCGGGCCGGAGGGTCACTCCTTGTCGTCGAGCCATCCCGCGTCATGGGCCAGCAGCGCGATCTGGACACGGTTGTTGAGGTCGAGCTTGGCGAGGATGCGTGAGACATGGGTCTTGACCGTGGCGACGCTCATATAGAGCTGGGCGGCGATGTCGGCGTTGGAGCGGCCGTGGCCCACCGCGACCGCGACCTCCCGTTCGCGTTCGCCGAGCGCCGTGAGCCGGGCCCGGGCGCGCCGCAGCCGGTCCTGGCGCGGGTCGACGCCCGCGACCCGGCCGATGAGCTGCCGGGTGACCGTCGGGGACAGCACGGGCACCCCGGTGGCGACCCGGCGGACCGCGTCGACGATCTCGGCGGGCCGGGTGTCCTTGAGGACGAATCCGGCGGCGCCCGCGCGCAGCGCCCGCAGGACCTGTTCGTCGGCGTGGAAGGTGGTCAGGACGATGACCTCGGGCGCGTGGTCCCGGGCGCGCAGGAGTTCGGTGGCGGTGAGGCCGTCCATGACCGGCATCCGGAGGTCCATCAGGACGACGTCGGGGGCGAGCCGGTCGACGAGGTCCGCGACCTCGGAGCCGTCGCCCGCCTCACCGACGATCTCGATGTCCTCGGCGCCGCCGAGCATCAGGGAGAGCCCGGCGCGTACCAGCGGATCGTCGTCGACGAGGAGGACCTTGGTCACAGTCATGAGGGCCACGGTAGCCAGGCGGTGATCCGGAAACCCCCGCCGGTGGCGGGGCCGTGCTCGATACGGCCGCCGGCGAGGGTGGCGCGTTCGGTGAGTCCGATGAGGCCCTGGCCGGAGCCGGGCACCGCGGGGACGTCCCCGGGGGGCGGTGAGTTGCGCAGGGTGAGGGTGAGTCCCCGGCCGGGGCGGCCGTGGACCTCGACGTGGACCTCGGCGCCGGGTGCGTGTTTGCGGGCGTTGGTGAGGCCCTCCTGGGCGATGCGGTAGGCGGTGCGGCCCACGGAGGCGGGGACCGTGCCCGGGTCGGTGACCTGGTTGTCGAGGAGGATGTCGGCGCCCGCCGCGCGGGACTCGGCGACGAGTACGTCGAGCGCGGCCAGGGTCGGTTGCGGACGGCCTGATTCCTCGCCCTCACCGGCGCGCAGCACCCCGATGATCTCGCGCAGGTCCTGGAGCGCCTCGTGGGAGCTCTCCCGGATGACCCCGGCGGCCCGGGCGATCTCGTTCTCGGGGGCGCCGGGACGGAACTCCAGGGCGCCCGCGTGGACGCTGAGCAGGGTCAGCCGGTGGGCCAGTACGTCGTGCATCTCGCGGGCGATGGACTCGCGGGCGAGCCGCTGGGCCTGTTCGGCGCGGAGTTCCGCCTCGGTCTCGGCGCGCCGGGCGCGGTCGCGCAGCGACAGCAGAAGTTCGCGGTGGGAGCGGACGAACAGGCCCCAGCCGACGGCGGTCGCCGTCAGGATCATGGTGAACGCGACGGCCAGGCCGAACGACACCTCGGGGTCGGGCCGCATCCAGAAGTAGAAGGGCACGGCGAGGAGGTTGGCCCCGCAGATCCAGGCGACGTATTTGAAGGGCCGGTGCACGGCCAGGGAGAAGTAGGCGATCAGCGCGGCGCCGCCGGAGGTGGAGGACAGCGGGCCCAGCAGGAGCAGCACCACGGCGAGACCGACCGGCCAGCGCCTGCGCAGCCAGAGGGCGCCGCAGGCCAGCGCGCCGATCACCTGGTCCACGGCGACCATCGCCGGGGGGAGGTTCGTTTCGTCCGGCAGGGTCTCCCCCGCCATCAGTCCGACGATGACGGCGAGCAGGAAGCAGCAGAAGTCGACGGCCCAGTCACGCAAGGTGCGGCGGGGCCGTCTGCCGTCGCTCCGCCCGGGGTACAGCTCCGCCGCCACCGCGGACGGCAGCAGCCAGCGGAAGCGGTACACGGGTCCCGGCTGCGCCGGCGCGGTCGGCTGTTCCCCACTCATGGTCGGCAATCTACGCAGGTTCGCGGCGTGTTCCTGTCATAAGGGCGGGCTGGCGACCAAAGTCCGCCAGGTGGAGACCTTCGGCCGACCCGCCGGGCCGGGGACGCCGACTTCGGCCGCGGTACGCGTTCCGGGCGGCCGGCGTCCGGGGTACGTACGGCCGATGTGGACGGTGACGTGCGGCTTGCCTGGGCTGCTTCCGGGGCCGTGCGCTGAAGCTCCTGTACCGGATCTCCCGCCGCCGGGCCCTCGCGACGGGCCCTTGGGAGGCGAACTTGCACCCGGCGGAGTGGGATGTTCCGGATGACCCGGCGAAGGGGCCGTCAGTTGGAGTATCCCTGCTGCACAAGGCAGTCGAGGAACCATCGTGACAGTGGAGGGAGAGGGGGAGCATGGCCCTGAACACCGCACCGGACGCGGTCCCCGGCGAGGTCGCGGGACCACCGGGCGCCGAAGCCGTCGTCGAGACGCGCGGTCTGCGGATGCGCTACGGGACCACCGATGTGCTGACGGGAGTCGATCTGACGGTACGCCGGGGTGAGGTGCTGGCCCTGCTCGGGCCCAACGGAGCCGGCAAGACGACCACGATCGAGATCCTGGAGGGCTTCCGGCGGCGCTCCGCCGGGGAGGTCCGCGTCCTCGGCACCGACCCCGGGGACGGCGACGAGGCGTGGCGCGCGCGGCTGGGCATCGTGCTCCAGTCCTGGCGTGACCACGCGAAGTGGCGGGTGGGTGAGCTGCTCGACCACTTCGGCCGCTACTACGCCCCGTACAGCGCCGACGGCAGGGTCCGGCCGTACGGCGCGGCCGAGCTGATGGCCCTCGTCGGGCTCACCGAACGCGCCGGGGCCCGGGTGGGCAGCCTCTCCGGCGGGCAGCGCAGACGGCTCGACGTGGCCGTCGGCATCGTCGGGCGGCCGGAGCTGCTGTTCCTGGACGAGCCGACGGCCGGGTTCGACCCGCGCGCCCGCCAGGACTTCCACGGCCTGGTGCACCGGCTCACGGAACGGGAGGAGACCACGATCCTGCTCACCACCCATGACCTGGACGAGGCGGAGAAGCTCGCCGACCGGATCGTGATGCTGGCGGGCGGCCGGATCGTGGCCGACGGCACCGCCGCCGAACTGTCCCGCGAGGTGTCGGGCAAGGCCGAGGTGCGCTACAGCCGGGACGGCGAGCGCCACACGCACGCGACGGACGACCCCACCTCGTATGTGCGCGGACTGTTCGAGCGGTACGGCGACGCCATCGGCGATCTGGAGGTGCGCCGCGCCCGCCTGGAGGACGTCTATCTGGCGCTGGTGCGGGAGTACGAGTCGGGGCAGCGCACCGGTGTGCCGCCCCGGTTGCGGGAGGTGGCGTCATGAATCCCGGTGCGGCGGCCCTGCGGGCCGGGCTCCATCGAGGCCGGATCGAGTTCCGGCAGCACATGAGCGACTCCCAGGACATCTGGGGCGCCGTGTTCCCCCCGGCCGTGTCGCTGGTGGTCATGTACATCCTGCGGGACAGCACCGTGCCGGGCACCGACGCGTCCCTCGGCTCCCACTCGGTCCCCGGCATCCTCGCGATGAACGTGGTGCTGACCGGCCTCATGGGGCTGGCCATCGCCCTGACGACGGACCGCGAGGACAGCACGCTGCTGCGGGCCAAGGCCGTACCGAACGGAGTCCTCGGCTATCTGACGGGCAAGGTCGTCAGCCGGGCCGCGGTGACGGTCGCGAGTCTGTTCGTCGTACTGATCCCCGCGTCTTTCCTGTTCGGCGGGCTGGAGCTGGGCCGGGTGATGTCCTGGGTGACACTGACCTGGGTCCTGGCGCTCGGACTGATCGCGACCCTGCCGATCGGCGCGATCCTCGGCGCCCTGTTCAACGGCGCCCAGAGCCTCAGCGTCACGACGCTGGTCCTGATGGGTCTGGTGGCGATCTCCGGGGTCTTCCACCCGGTCGACGGATTCCCCGGCTGGTTGCAGTTGCTGGCGCAGGTGTTCCCCTTGTACTGGCTCGCCCTGGGGCTGCGGTCGGCGCTGCTGCCCGGCGAGCTGGCCGCCGCCGAGATCGGCGGGTCCTGGCGGCACGCCGAGACGGTGGGGGTGCTGGGTCTGTGGGCGGTCCTCGGGTTCCTGGTGGCGCCCGTCGTACTGAGCCGGATGGCCCGGCGCGAGTCCGGTTCGAGCGTGGCCGCCCGCCGGGCGAAGGCGGCGCGACGACCGCTTTGAGGCGACGCGACCTGAGCGGGACGGCCGGACGCCCTGCGGGACCGGGACCAGGATCGCCGCGCCACGCACGGGACCGCGCCACGCCGGCCCTCCCGGCCGACGCCACAGGGTCCGGGACGGGGCTGCGGTCCTACGCGTAGCTGCCGTACTCCGGGCGGCCCGCGAACGCGTAGGTGTGGATGGCCACGCCCTTCCCGGTGACCTCGGCCGCGCTGTGCCGGAACGCGGTCGGGACGGCACCCTCCGCGAACAGCCTGCGGCCCTTGCCGAGCAGTACCGGGAAGACCAGCAGATGGGCGGTGTCCACGAGGTCGTGGTCGAGGAGGTAGCGGGCGAGGGTGCCGCTGCCGTGGACCTGGATCTCCCCGTCCGTGCGCTCCTTGAGCTCCGCGACGCGCGCGGCGACATCCCCGCCCAGCACGGTGGTGCCCTCCCAGCCGGGGCGTTCCAGGGTGTTCGAGGCGACGTACTTGGGCAGCGAGTTGAGCCGGTAGGCGATCGGATTGTCGGGGTCGGTGACCTTCGGCCAGTACCCGGCGAAGATGTCGTACGTACGGCGGCCGAGGAGGAACGCGGTGGACCGGTCGAAGACCCCCGTCATGAACCGGCCGAAGTCCTCGTCCCCGTACGGGACGGACCAGCCGCCGTGGTCGAAGCCGTCGCTGGTGTCCTCCTCCGGCCCTCCCGGTGCCTGCATGACACCGTCGAGGGTGACGAATGTGGTGATCGAGAGTTCAGCCATGGCCGGTGCCTGCTTCCAGGAGTGCGATTTCCTCTTCCACCAGCTATGACCGCACTCCGGCGCGGAACTCATCGCCCACCCGGGTGGAGATCCGGGTGGGCCTCCCGTGGGCGAGGTCCGCTCAGCCCGCCGGGGGCCGGTGGCGGGCCCGCAGCCGTGCCGCGCCGTCGTCGGTCAGCGAGCCGTGCAGCCGCAGCCGGGAGATCCCGCCGTCCGGGAGGATGTCCACGCGCGCGTGGGTGCCGACGGCGGGCACGTCCAGGACGAAGCGGTGGTCGGTGTCCGGCTGGAGCGGGGTACGGGGCAGGATCTCGGTCCAGGGCCCGTCCCCGTCCCGCAGTGACACCGACGCCCAGCCCGCCGCGTTGCCCTTGAGACAGGCGGTGTCCAGTTGGACGGCACGCACCCGCGACCGTTCGGCCAGCCGGTAGGTGATCCAGTCGTGGCCGTGGTCGCGGCGGCGGCGGGTCTCCCAGCCTTCGTCCATCCGCCGGGAGCGGCCGGGGTGGATGGTGTGGACGGGCGGCGAGTAGAACCGGTCGGAGGCGTCCAGGACCTGGCCTCCGTACTCCAGGGCTACCACGTCGAAGGTGCCGAGCGCGGTGAGCCAGCCGGGGTCCGGGACGGGTTCGCCGTGTGCGCGCAGCCGCGCGACGCCGCCGTCGGGGTACTGGCGCAGCCGCAGATGCGTGAAGCTCCCGGCCGCGTCCACGGTGAAGCCGTTGGCCGCGTGTCCGCCGACGACCGTGCGAGGGACCAGGACGGTCCAGCCGAGCCCGGGGGCGAGGAGGTCCCCGGGCGCGGGAGAACCGGGGACATGGACGGCTTCGACGGACACCGCGTGCGGGTGGTTGCCGCGGAAGTGCGCGGTGTCGACCACGATCCCGTGGAGCACACCGGGGACCCCGAGCCTGATGAGCGCCCAGTCGTGGTCGTCCTCGGCGGGCCAGGGGAATCCAGCGGAGACACCGCGGCGGCGCCGGGTCTCCCAGCCGTCCATGATCTTCCCCTTGTGCCCGAAGGACACCGGGTCGAACTCGGCGCGGCCGGGCAGCAGCAGGTTCTCCCTCGGTGCGAAGAACTCGTCCCCGGCCGCGACGACCCCCGCGCCGAGCCGCCGGTCCGCGAGGTCGGCGTGCCGGGTGAACGCATGCTCGGCGGAGCGGTGGTCGGCGTACGGGTCGCCGCCGCGATAGGGCGCGGCGGCGCCGGTGAAGTCGGCCTCGGGAAGCCCCGGCGGCGGCGCGGCAGGCCGGGGGGACGCATGGGGTTCGGGGTGCTGGGGGTGTGCCGTCACGGTGACCGGTGCTTCCTCTCGTCCGGGGTGCGGGGTGCGGGGGCGTGGGGTGAGGTGTGCGGCGGCGTGGGGTCCGCGTGTGGTGGCAGGGGGTGCGGTGGCTGTCGATGGGGCCGTATGCGGTGGTGGCTGCGGCGGGTGGGTGCGGTGGCTCCTCGTGTCGGGCCCGCCACGGGCCGCTACGGGCCCCTGGGGGCGCTGGGGGTGCGGCCCGGCCGCCCGGGGCCCCTGCCGCACCGGGAGGCCGTCAGTCGCGCCCCGGTGGCCGCGGCCTGTCCGGTGGGGACCCGCCGGGGCTAGGAGCGGGACAGCAGTCGGCCGCGTGGCTCGGTGAACTCTCCGTCGGCGTATATCCGTTGCCCGCGCAGCCAGGTGGAGCGGACGACGCCGTGGAGGGTGCGACCGGCGTAGGCGGTGACGGGGTGGCGGTGCTGGAGGGCCGACGCGTCGACGGTGAGGGTCGCGTCGGGGTCGAGCACCGCGAAGTCCGCGTCCCGGCCGGCCGCGATGACGCCCTTGCGGCCGAGTCCGGCGAGCCGGGCGGGCGCCCCGGCCATCCAGCGGGCGAGGTCGTCCAGGGTGTGCCCGCGGGCGCGGGCGGCCGTCCAGATCGCGGGCAGGCCGAGCTGGAGCGAGGAGATACCGCCCCACGCGGTCGCGAAGTCGGCGGTCTTGAGTTCGGCCGGGGACGGCGAGTGGTCGGAGACGACGCAGTCGACGGTCCCGTCGGCGAGCGCGCGCCACAGGGCGTCCTGGTTCGCTGCCTCGCGTATGGGCGGGCAGCACTTGAACTCCGTCGCACCGTCCGGGACCTCCTCGGCGGTGAGCGTCAGGTAGTGCGGACAGGTCTCCGCGGTGATCCGCACCCCCGCCCGGCGGGCGGCGGCGAGCGGGCCGAGCGCGTCCGACGACGACAGATGCAGCACATGCACGCGCGCGTGCAGACGCCGCGCCTCGGCGATCAGCAGGGCGACGGCGCCGTTCTCCGCGGCGCGGGGCCGTGAGGCGAGGAAGTCGGCGTACGCGGCGCCGCCCCGCGCGGGGGCGTCCGCCAGCTCCCGGGGGTCCTCCGCGTGCACGATCAGCAGTCCGCCGAAACCCGCGACCACGGCGAGCGAACGGGCGAGCTGCTCCTCGTCGAGGGCGGGGAACTCGTCGACGCCCGAGGGCGACAGGAAGCACTTGAAGCCGAACACCCCGGCGTCGTGCAGGGCCCGCAGTTCGTCGCGGTTGCCTGGCAGGGCGCCGCCCCAGAAGCCGACGTCCACATGGATTCTCGTCCGGGCCGCCTCCCGCTTGACCCGCAGGGCCGCCGTACCGGTCGTCGGCGGCAGGGAGTTCAGCGGCATGTCGACCAGCGCGGTGACGCCTCCGGCCGCCGCCGCGCGGGTGGCGGTCCAGAAGCCTTCCCAGTGCGCCCGCCCCGGATCGTTGATGTGCACGTGGGTGTCGACCAGTCCGGGCAGCAGCACGTCGTCGCCGAGGTCCTCGCACCTGACACCGGCGGGGACGGGGGCGTCGTACGGGAGCACCCGCGCGATCCGTCCGTCCCGGACGGCGACGGACGCGGGGCGGGTGCGCTCGGGGGTGACGACCCGGGTGGAGCGCAGCAGCAGGTCGGCGGGGCGGGCGGTGGACCTGGGCGGCGCTCGGTCGGTCACCTGGCCCCCTCCCCCGGTCACGACGACATGCCTCGGGCCTTCAACGTTCTGTTGAACGAGTGTTCAGGGCCGTCACCGAGCGGTCAAGACCCCCGCCATCACCCCGGACACCCCCTTGGCTAATTCCGCGAAGTGGAATTACTCTTTCGTCCAGCAGTTCACGTATCAGAACGCCACTCCGTCCCGCCGGGCGCCGGAACACCCTCCGGCGCACCCCGTCCGCGCCGGCCGAGCACCCCTGACCGGCGGGGACGCGGAGCCCGGCACGGAACAGCACCGGAGAACGGCTGCCGCCCCGGGTAGGCTGCACCCTTGCCCACCCGTCCCGAAAGGAACGCGCCGTGCCGACGTCCAGCGCCAGCTCCACCGACGCCGTCAAGTCCACCTCCCCGAGCGGCGGCGTGCAGTCCCTGGAGCGGGCCTTCGACCTGCTGGAGCGGATGGCGGACGCGGGGGGCGAGGTCGGGCTGAGCGAGCTGTCCACGAGCAGCGGGCTGCCCCTGCCCACGATCCACCGCCTGATGCGCACGCTCGTCGCCTGCGGCTACGTCCGTCAGCAGCCCAACCGGCGGTACGCCCTCGGGCCCCGGCTGATCCGGCTGGGCGAGTCGGCGTCCCGGCTGCTCGGGACATGGGCCCGGCCGCATCTCGCGCGGCTGGTGGAGGAGACCGGCGAGACCGCGAACATGGCCCTGCTGGACGGGGACGAGATCGTCTACGTCGCCCAGGTGCCGTCCAAGCACTCCATGCGGATGTTCACGGAGGTGGGGCGGCGGGTGCTGCCGCACTCCACGGGGGTCGGCAAGGCGCTGCTGGCGTACACGCCCGCCGACGAGGTACGGGCGCTGCTGGCGCGGACCGGGATGCCCGCGGCGACGGACAAGACCATCACCACGCCGGACGGGTTCCTCGCGGCGCTGGAGGAGGTACGGCGGGCGGGGTACGCCGTCGACGACAACGAGCAGGAGATCGGGGTGCGGTGCCTCGCGGTGCCGATCCCCGAGTCGCCCACGGCCGCGGCGATCTCGATCTCCGGACCGGCCGGGCGGGTCACCGACGCGGCGACCGAACGGATCGTGCCGGTGCTTCAGCAGATCGCGGCGGAGCTTTCGGTGACGCTCAGCACCAGCTGACCGCCTTCGCTTGCGCCTCTGGGTCTGTCCGGCTGGACGAACTTCGTTCCTGTGCCGTCGCTCGTGGGGTGCGCAGTTCCCCGCGCCCCTGGGTTTCCTGTGCTGGGCGTGCTTGTTCCTGTGCCGTCGCTCGGTGGTTTCGCGCAGTTCCCCGCGCCCCTTTGGGGCGCGTCCGGCCGGTTCTTCGGGTCGGGGCCGGTCGGGATTCTCCGTCCTCGCTCCAACGCGCTCGGTCGGACGTTCAGTGGTCCTGCTGAAGAGCATCGGAGTCTGCGGGCAGAGATTCCCGCCCACCCCCTCCCGCAGCAGCGCGACTGCGCGAGGAAGGGGGTGCGTGAGAGGGGCGGTGCGTCAGCTCTGTGCGGTGTCGTCGTCCGCCTGCGCGGTGCCCTCGGCCGCGCCTGCCTTCTCGCGCATCTTGCGCACCAGCTCCGCCTTCCGGTCGGCCGCGTCCTGGCGGTCGAGGTTGCGGTGCGGACCGTTGTTCTGCCGTTCGGCGCGGGACAGCTTCTTGCGCTGGCCGCCGCCCATGCCCACGGGGTTGTTGATGTTCTTGCTCACGGTCACGGGTTCTCCGGGTAATGATTTGACGTGCTCTACGGATTAATCGGTGGGGGACAAAGACGTTACCCGGTCCCGCCACCCCCGCACACCACCCCCGCACCCGAACGGCGACCGCAAGGCCGCGCCCCACAGACCCCACGAGCGACCCGCACGGAAACAAGCACGCCCAGGTGTGGAACCCCAGGGGCGCGGGGAACCGCGCAACCACCGAGCGACCCCACAGGAACAAGCACGCCCAGCACCGAGTACCCAGGGGCGCGGGGAACCGCGCACCCCACGAACGACGGCACAGGAACGAAGTACGCCCAGCACCGAGCACCCAGGGGCGCGAGGAACCGCGCACCCACCGAACGACCCCACAGGAACAAGCACGCCCAGGTATGGAACCCCAGGGGCGCGAGGAACCGCGCACCCCACGAACGACGGCACAGGAACGAAGTACGTCCAGCCGGACTGACCTGAGAAGCGCAAGCGAAGGCGACTAGTGGGGAGGCTCGCCAAAGAGGTCGACCGCGTTGCGGACCCTCGCGAGGCCCACCGCGAGCGCGCTCACCGATCCGATGCTCCCCGCGACGAGAAGGAGGGACCGGCGCAGCCGGGGAGTCTCCGGCGCACCCCCCGCCACCATCGCGTCCAGCGCCGCCAGCTCGTCCTCCGCGATCACCCGGTCGGCGAAGTCCGCCGGATGCGTCGCGAGGTCCCTGCGGAGCCTGGAGACCGCGGCACGCAGCTCCACGACCCGGGGGTCCTCGTCGCAGCCGGTAACAACCCTTTGCCCCACGCTCCGCAACACAGCTCTCCCCCCGCGCACGCGCATCGTGCGCTTTCCGTACCGGGCTCGCCGCCCCCGTGGGACCGGTCGGTTCCCTGGGGTTCGCGGCCAGTTAACGCCACTCGCGGGCCCCGCCGCCACTCCATGGACGGAAATTCAACTCCCCTTTGCCCAGCGTAGATCGGGAGGGCGAATCCGACGGCGCCCTGATGCGCGGGGCGGCGCGCGACCCCGTCCCGCACTCCGGGGAAACCGCTTGCCGCGCGGCCGGGCGGTGCTGGGGTATCCAGAGGGCATGACGAACGACGACATCGCGGGACTGCTGCTCGCCGCCGGCGGCGGGCGCCGTCTGGGCGGACGGCCCAAGGCCCTGCTGACGCACCGGGGCCGCCCCTTGGTGGAGCACGCGGTACGGGCGCTGCGCGAAGGCGGCTGCGGGACGGTGCACGTGGTCCTCGGCGCGGGCCGGGACGGTGTGCGTGCCACGGCGGATCTGCGCGGCTGCGCGGTCGTCGGGAACCCTGACTGGGAGACGGGGATGGGGTCGTCGCTGCGGGCGGGCCTCGCGTCGCTCGCGGGTTCGGGCGCCCGCGCCGCCCTGGTGACGCTGGTGGACCAACCGGGCGTCGGGGCCGCAGCGGTGGCACGGGTGCTCGGCGTCGCCGGGTGCGACCCGGACGGCATGACGTCCGCGCTGGCCGCGGCGGCCTACGGCGGCCGGCGGGGCCACCCCGTACTGCTCGGCGCCGACCGCTGGACGGACGTGGCCGGGCTGGCCGTCGGGGACCGGGGCGCGCGGGCGTATCTCGCCGCGCACGACGCGGAGCTGACCCTGGTGGAGTGCGGGGACGTGGCGCGGGCGTACGACATCGACACCCCGGCGGATCTGCGGCGACTGGACTGAGCGGGGGCGGGGACGGCCGGGGGCACCCGACAACCTTGAAGTTCCACCATGAGGAAACTAGTATCCATTTTCCAGCGCATTCGATCGCCGCGCCCTCCCCCTTGCCGAAGGAAGTGACCGCTCATGTCCGCAGCAGCGCCGTCCTCGCCGACCCTCGTCGGCACGGAGTCCCTGCCCCGGCAGGACGAGGTCCTGACCGGCGCGGCGCTCGCCTTCGTGGCGGAGCTGCACCGGCGGTTCACGCCCACGAGGGACGAACTCCTCGCGCTGCGGGCCGGGCGCCGCGCCGAGATCGCCCGTACCTCCACGCTGGACTTCCTCCCCGGGACGGCGGACGTGCGCGCGGACGACTCCTGGCGGGTGGCCCCCGCGCCGCCCGCGCTGAACGACCGCCGGGTCGAGATCACCGGCCCCACCGACCGCCGGATGACCGTGAACGCGCTGAACTCGGGGGCGCGGGTCTGGCTCGCGGACTTCGAGGACGCTTCCTCCCCCACCTGGGAGAACGTGGTCCTGGGCCAGCTCAACATGCGTGACGCCTTCACCCGGCGGATCGACTTCACCGACGAGCGCACCGGGAAGTCGTACGCCCTCAAGGACGACTCCGAGCTGGCGACGGTGGTGATGCGCCCGCGCGGCTGGCATCTGGACGAGCGGCATCTCCAGGTCGACGGCCGGCCCGTGCCGGGCGCGCTGGTCGACTTCGGGCTGTACTTCTTCCACAACGCGCGGCGCCTCACCGACCAGGCACGGGGTCCGTACTTCTATCTGCCGAAGATCGAGTCGCACCGTGAGGCCCGCCTCTGGAACGACGTGTTCGTGTTCGCGCAGGAGAAGCTGGGCATCCCCCAGGGCACGGTCCGCGCGACGGTCCTCATCGAGACGATCACCGCCGCGTACGAGATGGAGGAGATCCTGTACGAGCTGCGGGACCACGCCTCCGGGCTGAACGCGGGGCGCTGGGACTATCTCTTCTCGATCATCAAGAACTTCCGGGACGGCGGCGCGAAGTTCGTGCTGCCCGACCGCAACGCCGTCACCATGACGGCGCCGTTCATGCGTGCCTACACCGAACTCCTGGTCCGCACCTGTCACAAGCGGGGCGCGCACGCGATCGGGGGGATGGCCGCGTTCATCCCCTCCCGGCGGGACCCGGAGGCGAACTCGGCCGCGCTGGAGAAGGTCAGGAACGACAAGGACCGGGAGGCGCGGGACGGGTTCGACGGTTCCTGGGTCGCCCACCCGGATCTGGTGCCCGTGGCGATGGCCTCGTTCGACGCCGTGCTCGGGGACGCGCCGCACCAGAAGGACCGGCTGCGCGAGGACGTGACGGTCGCCGCGGGTGACCTCATCGCGCTCGACACCCTCGACGCGCGGCCGACGTACGCGGGGCTGGTGAACGCGGTCCAGGTCGGTATCCGGTACATCGAGGCGTGGTTGCGCGGTACCGGCGCGGTGGCGATCTTCGGGCTGATGGAGGACGCGGCGACCGCCGAGATCTCCCGTTCGCAGATCTGGCAGTGGGTCGACGCGGGGGTCGTGTTCGAGGACGGCAGGACCGCCACCGCGGAGCTGGTGCGGGAGATCGCCGCCGCGGAACTCACCGCCGTCCGCGAGGAGACCGGTGCGGACGCCTTCGCCGGGGGCGACTGGCAGCGCGCCCACGATCTGCTGCTGAAGGTGTCCCTGGACGCGGACTACGCCGACTTCCTGACGCTGCCCGCCTACGAGCGGCTGCGCGGCTGAGTACGCCCGGCGGCGGTCCCCGGTCCGGCATCCGCCGGGCCGGGGGCCTCGGCTTTCCGGTCAGGGACGGTCGGAGTGCCCGAGGGCGCGGCCCGGTGCCACCCGGTCGCGGACCAGTCGCTTGACGGCGGTCGGCTCGGGGAAGCCCTGCTGCTTGCGGTCCCAGACCACGTCGCCGTCGACCCGGACCACGAACACGCCGCCCGTGCCGGGGGCGAGGGACAGTTCCGTCAGCTCCGTCTCGAAGGTCGTGAGCAGTTCCTGGGCGAGCCACGCGGCGCGCGGCAGCCAGCGGCACTGCGTGCAGTACTCGATCTGGACGCGGTGCCCGGACGGGGCGTCGGACGTACTCAAGGGTCAGCCTTTCGGTTTCCGGTCCAGATGGACGGACCAGTCCTGTTCCGCCGGGGGCCTCCCGTGCAGATCGGGCACGCGCTTGAGCCAGGCCGGGCGGCCCGCCTCGGTGGCCGCCGCGCGGTGCGCGTCCTCGGCCGCGAGCTGTTCCCGGGCCGGGAAGTCGGTGGGCAGCCAGTGCCGGGAGGCCCGCGCGCGGGCGACGAGATGGCCGGCGTATGCGTCGCGTACCGCGTCGGGTCCGGTGAAGCCGGGTTCGTCCGCGAGCCACTCGTCGGGGACCAGGGCGGTGATGTCGCGCAGCAGGTCCCGGGTCACCCTGGGCGCCAGTTCGGCGCCGGCGGCGACCGTGTCGGGGCCGTAGCCGCCGAGGGCGTGGCGGCGGAAGTCGTAGCGCTTGGTGACGGCGTCGGTGGCGCTCTCCCAGCGGTGGTGGAAGACCAGCGCGGCCCCGTGGTCGATGAGCCACAGCAGAGGTGCGTTGACCTTCGGGACGCCGAAGGTGGGCCACACCATCAGGTTCGAGCTGTGCAGGGTGCGGTCGACGTTGGCGGTCAGCGCGTCCAGCCAGACGATCCGGCCGGCCTCCAGCGGGCCGACGCGCAGCGCGCGCGGCGCGGTGTCCGGGGCGAAGTCGGCGGCGCCGGGCAGATAGTCCATGCCGAGGTTGAGGCCCGCGCTGGCCGCCAGCAGGTCGCGCACCTCCTGGTGCGGCTCGTGCGCGGCGACCGCCGGGTCGAAGTGGGCGCGCACCAGCTCGGGCACCCGCAGCCCGAGGGCGCGGGCCAGTTCCCCGACGATCACTTCGGCGACCAGCGCCTTCGGTCCCTGGGCGGAGCCGGTGAACTTGACGACGTACATACCGAGGTCGTCGGCCTCGACGACACCGGGCAGCGACCCGCCCTCGCTCAGGGGCGTGACATAGCGCGTCGCCGTGACCTCTCTCAGCATTTCCCCAGGCTATACGGCGTCCCTCCCTGTGAATCAGCAGGCCGAGTCGGAGCGGGCGACCAGGCGCGTCCCACCCCCACCAGCCCCGGGGAGAATCTGGGGAGTTTCCACGGGCACGTCACTCTCTCCCGCTCCCCAGGACTCCGTCGATGACGGTGCGCCCCCTGGCTCCCGCTTCCGGCATGAAGTGAGCGCAGTAGCTCAGCGTGACGGTCGGCGAGGAATGCCCGAGCCATCGCGCCAGGGTCACCACGGACTCCCCCGCCTCCAGCATGACCGAGGCACAGGTGTGCCGCAGTACATGGAAGCCATCCCTTGGCGCCGCCTCCCACTGCCACGCCTTCGCCCCTTCATGACGCGGCTCGATGACACCCGCCTTGGCCAGCGCCGACTTCCACGTACAGGTGTTCCACGTATTCACGGCGATGGCATTGCCGAACCGCGTGGTGAGCAGGGGCGCGAACTTCCGGCGCGGCCTGTCGGCTCCGGGGCTTCCCCACGGCAGCTCCACTTCCACAGGCGGAAACGTCCCGATGTGCCGCTTCACCTCCTCCGCCACTGAGGGCGGCATGTCGACGGTGCGCGTCTTCGCGCCCTTGGGAAGGGCGAAATACAGCTTCCCGTTGAGCGACTGCACTTGGCGGCGGACGTGCAGCACGCCCTTCTCGTAGTCGATGTCCGCGTGGCTGAGCCCGAAGACCTCACCCTGCCGAAGCCCGCACCCCAGCCCCAGCACGACGGCGATCCGGTTCCGAGGACTGATGACGTCGGGCGCTTCGGGCCATCGCACAGAACTGGCATGCATGGGGTTCGGGGCGAGCCGTTTGTCGTCGACAGCCGCTTCAAGAATGCTGGACAACTCGGACTGGATTCCGCGCTGATAGTCGACCGAAGAGACAGTCGCCTCCAGCGTCACCGTGTACGCGCGCAACACCGCCGACGTGATGTTCTTGAGCGGCTGGCCCCCCAGATGCGGAATGATATGGAGCCTGGCCCGGCGCTCCTGATTCTCCTGGGTCTTCGGCGCCCCACCTCGACCCGGCGCCCAGTGCATCCGGATGTAGTCGGCCAGAGTGATGGACCCGTCACGCGGGTCCACGAACTCTCCGCGCTCCTCGTCGGTGGCGGACCGGCGAAGCCATGCCTTCGCGTCTTCCAGCGTGTCGAAGGACCGATCCCGGACCCCTGTGACACCAGCGACTCTGTATCGCTTGCCGGTTCCCGTAGAGCGTGGTCTTCTCACGCCTACCCGTTGCAGGATCCTTCTTCTTCTTGATCCAGCGGTCCTCTGTGCAGCCGGGCAAATATCTCCTTCGAAAGGAAACGGGGGACGACGACCGGTCAGGCGACCGCTGTGCCGCCGGATCGGTACTGACGGGGGCCTGCAAGGGACTCAATGCCGTGGTGGAGCGCGAGTCGGCCTGTTCCTGTTCACGGACCCAGGCGTCCAGGGATTCCCGCCGAGACCGCCGAGCGGGTCGACACCTCCACCGGGGAGATCACCGCACCGAGGGTGGGGACGCTGGCGGCTATGTGGGAGGCGATCGAGGCGGCGGTGGCCGCGATGGTCGAGCTTGCGCCGCCGCTGGACTCCGACGCCGACGAGGCGTGGCGTGGCGTCGGATGCTGGTGTCCCGGTTCTCCACGGTGCTGCCGTTCCTGAAGCTGCTGCTGGACGTCGTCGACTTCGGCGCGACCGCCGAGGGCGAGCCGGTGCTGCGGGCGCTGAAGTCGCTGCTGGGCCTGCTGGGCCTGCTGGGCCTGCTGGGCCTGCTGGGCCTGCTGGGCCTGCTGGGCCTGCTGGGCCGCAAGAACGTCGGCGAGGCGGAGATCGACACCGCTCTGCTGGCCGGGTCGTGGAAGCGCCTGGTGCTGGTCGCGCCGCATCTGGAGCCGGGTGAGTGTTCAGGCGAGGCCGGCGGAGGCGTTGTCGTCCCAGCCGTCGTCGCGCTGCATGTAGCCGAGCATCGAGCGGGAGTGGCGGGCCCAGCCGCCCTGGTCGGCGATGGCGATGGCGTCGCGGCCCTTGCGGCGGGCGACGGAGGCCAGGCCGATGCGCAGGGAGTGCCCGGTCCAGGCGATCGGCACCCCGGCCCGCTTCGAGATCCGCTTGATGGCGCGGGTGACGGAGTCGGGCACCATGCCGCCGGTGACGTGGCCCCACCGGTCGATGCCGACGAACGCGGGCGTCGACGGGTCGGCCCACCGCGGGCCGTGCTCGTCGGCCAGCCGGGTGCGGTAGGCGGTCCAGGCCCTCACCGGGCAGATCGCCGGGTCGTCGGCGTAGCGGATCTTGGCGTTGCGCACCGAGCGCTTGGTCCTGCCGGTGAGCACGGCGACGACCAGGCCGCGCGGGTGCAGGGTGACGTCGCCGGTCAGCAGTCCGGCTGGGTCCTGGCTGCGGCTGGCGTAGTGGAAGCCGGTGAGGGTGAGCGCCTTGTCCCGGTCGCCGGTGAGGGTGTCGGGGCAGGCGCGGGCGACGGCGCGCAGTCCGTCGATGTCGGCACCGGACGCCTGCCCGCGGCCGCGCCGCTCCCCGGCCTGCGGGAGCTTGACCGCCAGTCCTTGCAGCGCGGCGCGGGCGGCGGCCTGGTCGTCGCCGGACACCGTCATACCGCGCTCGCGCAGCCCGACGACGGCGGCCGCGAGATGGGTGGACGCCGAACTGGGTGCGTAGCCCTTGCCGTTCTGCTGGCCCTCGCGCAGCATCCACGTCACGAACGCCACCAGGGAGCCCCGGGTGGCCTCCGGTCCGGGCAGACGGGCGGCGGCGCAGAACCGTTCCCACACCCGCCAGCTCTTGTTGTAGGTGTCGACGGTGTTGTCCGGGGTGATCGCCTTCTCGACGGCGTCGGCCAGGTCCTCGGCGTCGGCCAGGCGCCGGGCGGCGTCGACGCCGTGGCGTTCGGCCCACCGCTCGATGAGCGCCTGGCGCTCGGCGGCCGGCGAGTCCGGCACCTCCGGCGCGGCGACGTCGCCGGAGGCCGCCGTCTCGGCCGTGACCGTCACTTCGTCACTCCCTCCGTCTGGTGGCCGTGGGCGGCCAGCCACCGGCCGACCACCTCCATCCGCTGCTTGGCCTGCTCCCACGCCTCCCGGGGGCCGCGCCCGAACATCGCGTCCTGCCCGGCCTTGATGGCGTCCTGCTGGGCCGAGCCGTAGACGAACTGCGGGGTGTTGCCCTCCAGCCGTCCGTGCTCCTCCCGCGCGGTGTGCTCGGCGGCCGCCGCCTCGACCAGGGCGGGGTGCCCGTCCTCGGCGGCGTTCGCGGCGACGCCGTGCAGGTGGTGGGCGATGGACGCCCGGGCGGTCGCGTCGTCGCCGTCGTCCACCCCCGTCACCGGCCCTCCTCCGGGACACGGACGACGGCGAACTTGAGCGGCTGGCCCCCGGTGGGATCCTGCTCGGCGGCGAGCAGCGCCGTGGCCATGTCGTACTCGCTGATGGTCGGCCTGCCGGTGTGCGCGCGATCCCGGGTGCCGGCCGCGAGCAGCTGCTGGATGAGCGGCTCGTCGTCGGGCGCGCTCGCCCGCTCCGGGTACGCGGTCCCCCGGCACAGTTCCTCGACGTGGCGCAGCAGGGCGTAGTACTCGTGTGTGTGCGTCGGGCCCTGGACGCCCGGGCGGGGCATCCCCACACCCAGCGACCGGCGGTGGGCCGCGCCTTCGGCGATCGCGGGGCCCAGGGTGCCCTCCCGGCAGGAGGCGATGGCCCGCGCGGCCCAGGCCCGTTGCGAGGTCGAACGGTGGCAGTCGATCTTGCGGTTGCGCATGTCGACGTAGCGGTACCCGGCGAGGGCGGTGTCGAGGTGGGCGCGCATCTCTTCCTGCCGGGGGCCGTCCGCCCACATCGCGATCCACCGGGCGCCGGTGTCGTGGTGCAGCCCCACCTCGGCGCCGGTGACCTCGGACAGGTGCCGGGCCAGGAGCGCGGCCTGCCTGCTGCGGCTCATCGGGGTGAGTCCTTCTCCAGCGACTCCTCGGCCGCGCCGGAGTCGGCGTGCTGGTGCGCCGCGGCCAGGGCAGTCGCCCGGCTGTACAGGTAGGGACTGGTTCCGGTGAAGCGGGCGTGCTGCCAGGAGCTGCCGTCCCGGTGACGGGCCTGCGCGGTTGCCTCGAAGTCGGCCCAGCGGTCAGCGTTTCCGGGGTCGCGGGCGACGACGTACTCGCCGATGGGCTGCCCGCTCTGCCGCGGCCCGGGGATGCGGTACTCGAAGACGAAGTCCGTCGCCTGGGAGGTCGACGCCTTCCCCTTCTCTTCCCACCGGCGGAAGCCTTCTTCGTCGTCAGCGTCGTCGAAGCGGACCGTGTGCCAGCGTTCCGTGGCGAATCCGTCGACGTCCTTCCACCGGGAGGCGACTTCGGCAAGCCGGTTCCAAGCGCTGCGGATGTCCTGGATACGGTCCAGTTGCTTGTGTGCGTCCTGTTGCGCCGTGGCCACGACCTCGTCGCGGAACTGGTAGGTGAGGGCGCCGGTGAAGCCGGGCACCAGGGTGCGCAGGGCGGCGTCGGTCCGGTACTCCTCGGTGCCGGGTTGCAGGGGCGGACCGTTGAGCACGCCCATGAGGAAGTCGGTGAGCGCGTCCACGTCCTCCTGGGTGACGTCAACGGCGTAGCGCAGGGGCTCGGTGGCCATGCGGTGGGTTCCCTCCCTGGTTCCGCCGCGCCGGGCGATCGGTCGTCATGTCCCGTTCTGTCGAGTCGGATAAAAAAAGATTATCCGACTCGACCAGTCCGGATGGAGAGTTCCGGGATACGGGCAGCGGCTGTCCGCGCTCCCGGCGAGGACGCTCCCGGCGAGGATGGCCCCGGACCGGCCTCGGACGAGGAACCGGCGGAGCAGAGGCAACGCACGAGCGGCGAGCACCTGATCACGGACGAGGAGACGGAGTATCGCGGAGGGTTTCCTCTCGGAGGCCCCCTGGCTGGGGGACGTGCGGTGGGGGACGTGCGGTGGCGGCGCACCGTGATCGGCGCGGAGGCGGCCCATCTCCAAGACTTCGACGGGGTCATCCCCGAGGACTCCATCCTGGCTCCGGGCCAGAGGTGGTCGTGGACGGTCTCCTTCTCGGATCCCGCCGGGGCCGAGAAGGCCCTCACCCACGAGCAGGTGCTCGACGGGCTCGCCCGCGTCGTCCACGGCGAGCACGAGGGCCCCGAGGGCCCCGAGGGCTGGTTCTTGCTGGGCGTGAGGAACTGGTTCACGCAGCCGTCCGACACCCGCCGAACCCAATCGCTCACCGCCTCCCAGCGCTCGCGGGTCTGCCAGTTCGCCCGCTACGGCCGGACCGACTTCCCGGCGGAGGAGGAGAAGTCCCTGTTCGGCCGGGAGCAGGACGCCGACGGCACTCCGGCGGACGCTGACGCTCCTGCGGAGTGACACCGCCGGGTGGCTCGGCAGCTTTTGACGCGCCCGCCACCCGTCGCCCCGGGCCTCGCCCGGTCTCCGCGTGCCGCCGGCGCTCTGCCCGCTCGTCCACCAGCGGGAGGAGGACCCCATGGAGGACCTGGCGGAGGAAGAGGCGCGGGGCAGCGGGCCGGTTGCCCCCGTTGGGTCCAACGGGGGCAACCGGCGCTGATCAGCTCAGCATCCTGACCGGGTCAGTCATCGGCGGGTACCTGCTGGGCCGTTCCGGGCAGGCCGTGGGGCCGCGCGCATGTGCGGGCACAGGAGCGGCTTGCGGCCGTCCCCGAACTGCACGCCGGTGTTCCGGCTCGTCCTCCGGAAGAACACCTCGCCCATGGCCTTCTGGACCGTTGTGGTCCACGCGTAGTCCTCACGGCCGCGCAGGGCGTAGCGCAGCATCCGTCCCGCGTAGCCGCGGCCCTGGTACTCGTCGGTGACGCGGACCGCGATGACGAAGTCGGTGCGGCACGCCTCGCAGACCTGCCGGTCGAGCCAGGCGAAGTCGTACCCGTCGACGCGGGTCACTCGCATCTGTTCGCGGCCGGCGGGCTGCGCGGGCGGGAGGTAGTGCCAGTCCTCGCCGGGCACTTCTCGCCCCGGCCACCGCCGCAGCCACCTCATCCCGGCTGTCCGGCACGGGGGAGGGCGTCCTGCGCGGCGTGCCACGGGTAGGCGTCCCAAGGTTCTCCTCGCCACAGATAACAGTGCTCGTCAGGACGGGGAACGGGCGCGCTCTCCCTGGTCGGTATTCACCTTGTTGCAGATAGCAGGGCAGTTATCTGGGGGAAGACATCGGACAGGTCCGGCCGCCGACGCTCCGTCAGCCGCCGACCAGCGGCGATCGAGGCTCAGCGCCAGTTTTCGTCCGATGTTCCTCCCCTCCCCCCCCGAATCGCAGACCGGAGCCGTGCTGGTGGCGGGGAGCCAGCCCTCGCCACCTCCTTCGGGGAGCGAAAGTCATTTGCGGGGCCGCCGCCCGGCCGGACAGGGTGGACGCAAATATGTAAGGCATACTCAAGGGGAACCATGCGCAAGACCATGCTCACCGCCGCCCTTGCAGCGGCCACGCTGATGGTGCCGGCGCTCGCGGGCACGGCCCAGGCCGCCCCGGCGTCCGGCTGGCACTGCAAGACATCGAGCAAGACCGTTGACCATCCTGGATCGACCGCCGTGTGGGACGACTTCGACTTCAAGGTCAAGACCTGCGCGAAGCGTTCCGGCGGCACCATCTACGCCAAGGCGACCGTGGACATCGACGGCCCGCCCGGTTTCTACGGCTACAGCGTGGTCAATTCGGCTCGCGCGCTGGTGCAGGTCAAGCGCAGCGTCAGCGGTCCCGACCCTGTGTCGAAGCACAAGTACGGGCCCGGCCTGGGCAGCAAGATGAACAACCTCAACACCAGTGGGAATGCCTTGTATACGAGCCCCACGGTCTCCCACAAGGCCGGCGCCGGCTCCAGCTACTACGGTGACTCAGTGCTCCAGATCGACTGGAAGGACGACGGCAAGGGGCTGAGGAGCTACGCCTTCTCAGCCTCCCCGCGGGTCTGACGCACGAGTGGTGGCGCCACCACTCCGTTCCGAGTAACCCAAGGTCGCGCGCGCTCGGAGACGAGAGGCCCGGCAGTGTCACCTTTGCGGTGACACTGCCGGGCCTTCTTGCTTCGGGCGGCCGACGCCGTGTCCACGAACTTCAGATACCGCGACCCCTGAGGCGCGTCCGTGGGATTCGGCGGGCAGTGCCCACGGCACGCCGCGCAGCGGTGAGCTCCCGAGCGGCCGTAGGGCCTTGCTGCCGCCAAATCCCGGTCCGATCCTCCCCAAGGGCCGACTTGTTGAACGGAGCTCAGGACGGCTGAGCCGAGTCCGGCGTTCTCCTCGGTGGTGCCCGTGAGCGCGGCGACGGTCAGGGCGGGCAGACTCAGCTTGACGTCTGTCTGATGAGGTCTGTACGGGCTCGAACTCGCCAGACAGACGAAAAGCTGAAGCCGCGTCAGGCGCAGGGAATCGGGCCCCGTGATCGTCGACTGCGCATCTGGCGGACTTCGTCACGGGAGGGGAACGTCGGTCGCGCAGTGCGGTGACGTTCGCGCATCATCGGTCTGTGTTTCCGGTCGGGGGCGCCGTCAGCGGCGCAGATGGCTTTTCGTGGGCGCGGCGAGTGCCGTGCTGGTGCTGGTGCTGGTGCTGGTGCTGGTGCTGGTGCTGGTGCTGGTGCTGGTGCTGGCCAGCGTGGTCTACGCGGTCTGGCAGATCGCTTACGGAGGGCTGGCGGGTGGCGATGCAGCCGGCGTGCTCGGTGTTCCTACGGGAGCGGCCCGTCTGACCGTAGCGCTCATGGCGCTGCGAAGGCCGGTGGAGGGTGTCGACGCGGAGCTCGCGAGCAGCCGGGCCAAAACGCTGGAGCGGCAGGTCGCCGACGGCGAGGGCAGAGTACGTCGGGAGCTGCTGGGCGACGACTCCCAGCACATCGACCTGCGCTACGTCCTGCAGCCCGCTCCGGCTCGCGACGCGACGGCCCTGCCCGCCGGGCAGATCCATGCCGGGGAGCACCCGTCGCCGGGAGAGGGGTCGCTGCCGGACATGCTGGCCTGCTACCGCGCCACCCGCCCCGCCAGGCTCGTCCTCACCGGCCCGGCCGGAGCGGGCAAGGCAACTCGACTGCGAGCACCGCAAAGCACTCCAGTTCGCGTAACGGCAGATCAGGACCGATCCAGGCCGTCACTCCGCACCGTCCTGCTCCGACGCTGCCAGGCGCCGCCGGTCAGCAGACGTACCGGGGGCGCCTCATCAGGAAGCTCGGATTTCGTGGCTCACGGCGTGGAGATAGTCGTCGATGGCTCGGTGATTCTTCGTGAGGCATTCGATCTTCTCTGCCATCCGGTCGCGTTCGCGTTCGAGTGTCGCAATCATGTCCGGGGTGACGTACGGCAGGTGTATCGCCTGCGGACTGTCCAAGCAAGGAAGGATCTGCTTGATGATCCGCGTCGGCAGGCCGACATCGAGCAAGCCCCGGACCTGCCGCACCCGATCGACAACGTAGTCCTCGTAGTGCCGGTACCCGTTAGGGAGCCGTTCGGACTCGATCAACTCTTGTTCCTCGTAGTAACGGAGCATCCGCACCGGTGTGTCCGTGCGCTGAGAAAGCTCCCCGATCTGCATCCCCCCACCCCTCGCGTCTGGGCTGCGATGCAACCGCACTTGACCCTCACATCAATGTCACACATTGATGATGACGATATGACACGAACGGATACATCACCACGCCCTCCGGCCGCTGAGACGCGGTTCCCCATCGCGGGTCTGCTGGCGCTGGCTGCCACAGGGTTCATCACGCTCCTGACCGAGACGATGCCCGCCGGGATGCTGTCGCAGATGAGCCGCGACCTGGAAGTGAGTGAGGCGGCTGCGGGGCAGAGCGTCACGGTCTTCGCGATCGGGGCGATTCTCGCGGCGGTCCCTCTGACGAGAGCTACGATCGGCTGGCGACGCAAGCACCTGCTGCTGTTCGCGATCTCGGGGTTCGCGATCGCCAACACTGTCACCGCCTTCTCCGACAGTTTCGCGCTCACCCTGGCCGCGCGGTTCCTCGGCGGCATCGTCGGCGGCATGCTCTGGGCGCTCCTTGCCGGATACGCTCGGCGGATGGTTCCCGCGCACCAGCGCGGCAAGGCCATGGCCATCGCCATGGCGGGCGGGACCGTCGCACTGTCCGTCGGGGTCCCCGCAGCAGCGTTCCTCGCCAAGGCCGTCGAATGGCGATTCGCATTCGGGATCATCACGCTGGTGACTCTCGCACTGCTCGTATGGGTGATCGCCAGCGTTCCGAACTTCCCCGGCCAATCCAAGGGCGCACGACTGCCGCTGCTCCACACGTTCCGCCTGCCCGGGGTCGCCCCGATCCTCGTCGTGACGTTGACGTTCGTGTTCGCGCACAACATCCTCTTCACCTACATCGCCCCATTCCTGGCCCCGCTCGGCATGGCAGGTCAGGTCGATTCGGTGCTACTCACCTTCGGTCTGGTCTCACTCGTGAGCATCTGGCTCACCGGCGTACTCATCGACCGGCACCTGCGCACGCTCATGATTCTCGCCTGCACGCTCCTGGCAACAGCCGCTCTCATCCTGAGTGTTTTCTCCAGCACCTCCGCCCTCGTGTACGCCAGCGCAGCCCTGTGGGGACTCGCGTACGGCGGTGCCTCAACCCTGCTGCAAACCGCGATCGCTGACGCCGCGGGGGCGGCAGGCGACGTCGCACAAGCACTCCTCACCACATGCTGGAACATCGGGATCGCCGCAGGCGGGATCATCGGCGGTATCACCCTCAACGTGCTGGGACCTCCCTCCCTGGGCTGGATCACACTCGCGCTCCTGCTCCCCACACTCGCCATCGTCATCGGCACACGTCGACACGGATTCACCAGCCGCACATTCGAACACGAGACCACCTCCGCACCGGATGCGTGACCATCAGACACCCGAGAACGGCGCGCAGGCGTAATCAGTGGCGTCTCCTCTTGCATCCGTTGCCAGGGTCGACCCCGCTACGCGGGGATGATCCGCCCTGTTTCGTCATCTCCTACCCGGACCCGGTGTCGGCCCCGCTACGCGGGGATAGTCCCGTGATCCGGCCGGTGCGCTCGTACTGCGTGCAGTCGGCTCCGGGAGCACCACACCCGCCTCCAGCCGTCGGCCCCGCTGTGCGCAGCACTCCTGGCAGTCCCTGGCCGCTCGGCTCGGCGCCGCCGCTGGGTCTCCGCCGCCGGGCGGTGCGGCGGACACAGGCCTCGGCTCCCGCCCTTGCGCTTGGCCTGCGGGGGCGGTGCGGCGTGGCTGGAAGTGCTGTCGGGGGTGTCTGCGGCAGCATGGCCGGGATGCTGTCGTCGCGTACGGAGGAGGACGTCATGCTGATGGCTCACCGCGAGACGCTCACCGGACTGGTCCGCGAGTACGAGGAACTGTCCCGCACCGCCGCGGCATGCCGCACTCCGGACATGCTGCGGCGGCTGGACGACGTCGCCTACACCCTGTGCGTGTCCACCGGCACCCGCGATGCCGACGACGCACTCCTGGCCGCCCGTCACCAACTCCGCGACGCCCACCCCGGGGGCGGTTCCACGCGCGTCGGCTGAGGGGAAATTGCACAGGCCGGGACCGTCGAACCGGTCACGGCCCAGGTGGGCGCATGCGGCGACGGCGGGCCGGCGAGGGGGGCGGACGGTTCCGGCCGGTGTCGGTCGCCGCGGATCTGGAACGGGTCGCCGTTCAGGACGCGCCGGCTGCGGGAGAATTGCATGCTCAGGCCGCCCTCACCGTCACCGCGGTCCGGCTCGTTACCCCGCCCTGACCGCAGGCTCGCCGGGACATGGCCCAGGAGCGGTCCGGGGCTGGAGAAGGAAGCACTCCAGGTCGGCAGGAGTTCGAGGGCAGCGGTCCCGGAGTGCTCCGCCGACTGGCTCTGGCGCAAGCGGGCGTCTTTACACCGACCGTGCCGCAGTCCAGGGTGACGACGCCGCTGTGGTCCCCCGGCGCGTAGCCGGGCGATCTCCGTGTCGGTCTCCGCGACGGCGCCGGGCGCGGTCTCCAGCGGACCACGCCGGCCGCAACCTTCTCGGCGGTCAGCGCGAGGTCGAGCCGCTTGTCCATGTCGAGCCGATAAGTACTGGAGCTAGACTCCAGACCGGTCCCGGGGCCTATGTCCCGTCCGCCGCTCACCAGGGCCGACGGGGGCTTAGCACCAGTTTTCGTTCCGATGTATCAACCCCCAAACGCGATTACAGGAACCGCGTCAGCACCCTCCCCGGCGCTCCAGCCAGACCATGGTCGTTCTCACCGGCACCTTCTGTCCTGGTAGTGCGCATGCCCGGCACAGGTCGCGTCCACGCCGCTCGGGCAGCGGCGTGGACGCGCTGCCGCGTCAGGGCCCGTCGATCAGTTTCTGTATCTCCGGGGGGAGCTTGTCGCCTGAGTAGGCGGCCACGAGGGCGGCGTCGCCGGGGCTGTCACCGACGGCGACGGCCACGTCGGGAGAGATGCCGTCCACCGCGTAGGCGGTCGTCGTCTCCCCCGGTTCCTCGGCCTTGTCCCGGTCACCTGTGTCCTCACACACCGGGACGGTGGCGGAACCGAGCCTTCTTCCCGCCGTGAACTCCACGTTCGCGACGTCCCTGTAGGTGCGGTCCTGGTAGAGGACACGGTAGGCGCAGGATTCCGCCCGCCCGTCTCCGTCACCGCTGCTCTCCGATGTGCAGGCCGCAGCCAGCATCATCATCGCTGCCATGAGAGGCAGTGGCGTGGCTCGCCCCGACCGGCTCATTGTTCCTCCTCGTAGATGCTGCGGAGGGCCAGGACGTCTCCCTTGCCGAGGGTCCTGGCGATCGTCTTGCACGTGAACGAGTTCGTGTACATGGTGAGGTTCGAATGTCCCGAGCCCACGTGTCCCAGCCCGAAGACGTGCCCGGCCTCATGAGTACCGACGGAGCGGATGTCATATTTGTTCGAGCAGCTGCTGGTCGGCTTGTTCGTGAAGTCGTAGTCGTGGGTATTGAAACGGACGTCGGCCTCACGCAGATCATTCTTCACCCCGGGCATGGCCCAGGTGTATGAGCAGGTCGTCGCGACGACGCCGTTCTTGAGGTCGCCTGCGTCCCACACGCTCAGTTCGTCCTGGCCGGTGCACCGGCCGCTGTTGTTGATGCCCGCCTCACGGCTGGTATCGGCCAGGTAGTTCTGCTTGGCGCCTACCGTGTCGCTGTACCCGCAGTTGTTGTAGCTGTCGGTGATGTTGTTGATCGCGTCCATGAACGCCCATTTGGCGTTGTCACGGGACAGCCCGCCGGGCATTCCGCCGTCACCGACGTACCAGGTGTAGGTGCCGTACTCCTTGCGGTCAGCCGTCGAGTACGCGCCGTCGCTGCACGCCGAAGGTGCAGCGGCAGCGTCGACATCTGCCACTTCGGCGCCCTCCGCGGTGTCGGTGGGCTCGACGATGGTGTCCGGTTCTGCGGGCACTCCGGTCGCCGGGTCAGGGCTGGCGGAGCCGGGGCGGTCATTTCCGTCCGTCGAGGCGTCGATCACAGCGTCACCGAGGTCGTAGGAGACCGTGCCGCCGGTGCCGACCTCCACCGTGAACCCGTGCGACGCGCCGTCCGTGGTCAGCATGTCAATGGTGACGGCCATACCGGGTTCGGGCACCGTCACCCCCGTGCCGTCGTGAGTCACCACACGTCCGACCGCACCGCACAGGATCACGGACGAGCCGGCGGGCAGGTCGTAGATGGTGAGCTCGCCCTCGACGAGCTCGCAGACAGCCGGCCCCGGTACGGTCGCGTTCGCCGAGCTGCCCACCGCCGAAAGCGATGTCGCGAGAGCGAAGGCCATGATCGTCTTTCCTATGACTCCTGGGTTACGCCGAGCCACTTTCCACCCTCTGATTGCGTCCCGCATCGAGCGGGACATGATCAAAACGCGAAGGAAAGTAACAATCAGCTCATCGCAACCTCTCCTCATATCCAGCCAATGGAAGCCAGCGCCCGGATCCACCCACTCCGTGCGTTCAGGAACGGTTTCGGCTGTTCAAAGCAATGAGCTTGCGGCTTGGCGATGCGCCTTCCCTTGCACCCAGGACGGCGCACGCTTCGGACCCACTCAGCGGTGGCGGGTTCCGATTTTGCGGCACCATCGCTTCCAGCCCCCCGATATAGCTGGGAGCACCGAGGTTCCGGATCCGGGATAATTGAAGTATTTCAACAGGAGCAGTCGCGAATGGCCTGTTTTATCGTCAGCGACGGCAGCAACTGCGTTTTGACACGTTGAGGACCATTGCAGCACAGGCACAGCGCACGGCTTCGTCGCCGATCAGCCGGAAGAGGATGGGGCTGCACTCTTCAGTGCAGCCAACACCTCCAGTACACGCTCCAGTACACGCAGGTGTCCCGCACCGAGCCAGCAGCAAGCGCGGAAACCGGCTTCCCGGTGGGCAGGCCGTGCGGGCGCAACGCTCACGGCGGCGGGTACGCCGAGCCGCGGATCGAAGGCGGGGCGCCACTGGGTGGTCGGCAGCAGCCGGACTTCCTCCAGCCGTACCTCGACCTCGTCGATGCCGGTCCGTTCGCTGCCGGGCGCGTCGAGCACCGCGTCGGGGTTCTCCTCAAGCCACTCCAGCGCGCGGCGTGCGAGGCGGAGTGCGGCGAGCAGATCGCCCGGCCAGTAGGCCCTGGCCATGCGGAGGGTGTCCCTGCGGTGCTTCAGCCTGACCTCTGCCGGGCCTGTGAGTTTGTCCGGCTGTCCGGCCTGGCCGGCCTGTAGCTGCTGCTTGGCGCGTTCGGTGGGCGTGCAGGTGTGCCGGGACTCCTGGTGGAGCCGTTCCCCGACGGCGGCCAGGGCGGAGCGGTGGGCGGTGGCGAGGAGCCGGGACAGGGTCTGGTCCGGGTCCAGGAGGTCCGGTCTCGCTTCGCCAGGCCGGCGGGGTGCTCACAGGACGAGCATGAGCTTGCCGCCGGGTCGGCGGGACCGGCTGAGCTCGGCCGCTTCCTGGATCTGGTCGAGCGTGTAGGTACGTGCGACCGGTACGACCAGGATGCCTTCGCCGGCGAGCCGGGCGAACTCGTCCATCTGGTCGTAGCGGATCTCGGTGGTGGTCCGGACGCCCAGCTCGGCCGCGGCGGCGAAGTCCGAGACGGTGAGGACACGGTCGGGGTCCCCGGTCAGCTCGATCAGCGTCGGCAGTGAACCGCCGGCCGGGCTGGGCTGGTCGGCGCGGTCGATCCGGCCGCCGGTCGGCGCCGCGTCGAGGGCACGATCGATGCGGTCTCCGGACAGTGCTCTGACGCGTTCGGCCATGCCCTCGCCGTAGGCGGTCACCTGGGCGCCGATCTCTTCCAGAGCTGCTGCCCGGGTCTGCCCGGCGGTGGCTGTCACCCGGATACCCCGGTGCAGCGCGAAGCGCACCGCCGCCTCACCCACGGTGGTGCCCGCGCCGTGGACGAGCAGCAGCTCACCCGGCTGGACGCCGAGGTCTTCGAGCGCGCGCCACGCCGTCTCGGCCGCCATCGGCAGCGCGGCGGCCTGCTCGACGGTTACGCCGTCGGGGATACGTGCCCAGGCCGGCATCAGCGCGTTCTCGGCAGCACCGGCCGTCGGGCCGCGGCAGGCACCACGGCCTCCCGCCACCGCGCCCGTTCCCGCCCCGTTCACGGACAACTTTCAGCAGCCGGTCGAACTGCCGCATCCGCAGACCCGTGAACGTCTCCACCCACAACGGCTCAGCCCTCAGCACCCCACGCATACAGAAGAAAGGCCCGGAACAAAGGCTTCTGCAACACGCTCTATGACCAGGTGGATCGGTCGATGATGAAGAGCAGCCTTTCTCGGGCAGTTCGGGAGGCGTGGACGCCAAGCAGCAGGCGTGAACGTCGATGAGTTCGGACGGCACTCCGTGGCGCCGGCCGGAACGTCCGCCGTCGGCATCACGGCAGGTTAAGACAAAAACGCTGGCTACGCAGTTGGGTGGCACAGTGGTCCGGCTCCGCTGCCGACAGCAGGACCTCGGCTGGCGGGCGCGGTCGACGGGCGAGGGGCCGACGTGATCCCCCCTTTGAGGGCCCGGACGTGCGACCTGTCCACGGAGCAGTCGTCCAGGTCCAGCAGACCGGCACGGCGAAGCTCGGCCAGCAGGGCGGTATGCAGGCGCGGCCACACGCCGGCCTCGGTCCAGTCCCGCAGCCGGCGCCAGGCCGTCACCCCGGTGCAGCCCACGGTCTCGGCGGGGACGTCACGCCACGCGACACCCGTCCGCAGCACGTACATGATGCCGGCGAGTGCCGCTCGGTCAGGAACACGCAGCCGCCCAGGGTAGCGACGAACGCTCGCCAGCCTTCCTTCGTGGTCAGTGACATCCGCGGGTTGGCGATGTCTTCTGGCGGAGCCTCGCTCACAGGCGGCTCCCGTCGGTGAAGGCGTCGAATACGCCGAAAGGAATGACGTTCGACGTCTGCTCCGGGACGGTGGCCTCCTCCTCGGCGTCTTCCAAAGCTGGTGCCTGCGGCAGCGCAGGACGGACCGGGCGGGCTCCAGGGCGGCGCGGGTGCGCGCCGCGATACGGCGGCCCGGCCCGGTTTCCGCCCCCGTCGGCAACTGGTCGACTGCGGCGGCCACGGCGGCTTGGTTTGTGTCGTCCTGGCCCCGCATCGCGAGCAGGTCCCGGGCCCGGCGCCAGGTGAAGTCCGCGAACGGCGCGGAGACCAGGTGCCGGTGTGTCCACGGAACCGTGATCCACGCTCCGGCCCGCGACTGTCGAGCAGCCGCACTCGCGGCCGCCGGGAGCGTGCACCACGGGCGGCTCGATCCCGCGCAGCCGTGCGAACGGCACAGCCGGGGCGAGCGCGAAGGCGATCACCCCCACGAACAGGAGGGCGGATTCGGCACCCGAACGCCGGGCGGCGGCACTGTGTGTCCGCTGCCCGGCCCGGGGGATGCCGTCGGCAGGAGGAAGGCGGGTCAGAGCCGTCCGGCGATGAGGCGGGAGAGCGGGCCGAGGCGGCGGCGCTCCGACCGGCGGCCCAGGAGGTAGGCCCCGGTGAGCGCCGCGGCGGAGGCCACCGAGGCACCGCTGGTGACCGCCTTGCGGGCGCCGAGGACGGTCCACAGCCTGCCACCGGGGCCGACCGTGCCGCCCACGGCCCGGGTCGCGGCGTACGCCTTCTCCGCGATCGGGGCCGGCAGCGCCGTGAGGGCTCCGGTGGCCTTCTCCGTGGTGTCCGACGCGGCGCTCGCGGCACTCTTGGTGGCGGTACGCGTCGATCCGTTGCGGGTGTTGTTCTCGCTGGACTTCTGTGAAGCAGTCATGTCATTCGCCTGACCTCAAATCCGTCGGCCAAACCCGCTCACAGCAGCTTGCCCAGCGGTCCGAGGTCGATGTTGAGGTCCTCCGGCTCCAGTCCGAATCGGTCCCGGAGCACTCCCATCCGGTCCTCCAGGAGCATGAGGGTCGTCCCCAGCCGCTCCTCCTGCTCCTCCGTGAGATCACCGGACTCGACCCTGCGCAGCGCCTGGCGTTCCATCAGCTCGCGCAGCAGCTCGATGACGGTCAGGACCAGCCGCGCCAGGTCCCGTTCCACGGTGTCCGGTTCGAGTTCCACCCGGGTCCGGGTCATCGTGTCACCTGCTCCCACGGGGACGGCACGGTGTCGTCGATCGAGCTGATCAGCGCCTTGAGGTCGACGCGGACGAGGTCGATGTCGGCGATCCCCAGGGTGATGTCCCCGGCGAGGACGACCCCGCCCGCCAGCAGCCGGTCCAGCAGGTCGACCAGGGCCGTCTCCGGGCGCCCGTTCACCGGGACGCACCGGGGCCGGGGGCGACCTCGGGGTCGCCCTGGGTGACCTCGGGGCCGGTCCGGGTGGCCCCGGGGTCACCCTGGGCCGGTTCGGGGCCGCCCTGGGTGAACGAGTACGGCACCCAGGGCCCCGTCACCACCACGCGCAGCCCCTCGAAGGGCGTGTCGCGGTCCGGCACGGCGTCCAGGAACGTACGGCGCCGGCCGACGGGCACGAGGTAGGCGGCGTTGAGCACATTGCGGCCGGGGGCGTGCGAGAGCCGTGCCTGTTGGGGCGGGTGGAGCACCGCGCCGGTGGCGTGGGCGGACAGCAGGGTGTGCAGGCCGTCGGCGCTGCCGGAGGCCCGGACCGCGTCGCCCTCCCGGGCCTTGCGGCTCTCCAGTCTGCGGCGCAGGAAGTCACGTCCGGTGGAGGCGGTCCGGTCCGGTGCGGGCGGGGGCGAGGCGGACGGACCCGGTGCGGGCGGCGGCGACGCGGGGTCGGCGTACAGCTTGACGCCCCATTCCTCGTGTCCGGCGACCCGTTCGAGTGCTTCGTGGAGCCGATGGCGTCCGTTGTCCAGCAGTCGCCGTACCCCGGCCTCACCGCGGCAGACGGTGGCCAGCCGCAGCGGAACCGTCGTGGTGCGGTGTCCGACCGCCTCCACGACCGTGTGGTGCTCGCCCGCCACCGCGGCGACCCAGTCCAGGTCCTCCAGGTGTGCGCGCAGCGGCGCCTCGTCGAACTCACGGCTGTCGACCGGCCGGACGACAGCCGTGAGCCCCTGGTGCCCGACGAGCCGGAGCCCGTCCACGACCCCGTCGGTGAGCGGCGGGGAGCCCAGGGGCTCCAGGGCCGCGGCGTCCGACGGGACGACGGCGTACACGTACAGCAGGTTCTCGTGGCTCATGGCCGGGCCTCGGCTTCCAGTTCGGCCACGCGTCGGCGCAGGTCCTCGTTCTCGCGGTCCAGTTCGCCCTGCCGGGCGCGGGACGAGAGCGCGGGATCCTGCTCCCACCAGTCGATGCCCATCTCCTTGGCCCGTTCGACGGAGGCGACCACCAGGCGCAGCTTGATCGTGAGGAGTTCGATGTCGAGGAGGTTGATACGGATGTCCCCGGCGATGACGACGCCTTTGTCGAGGACGCGTTCGAGGATGTCCGCGAGGTTGGCACCCGAGTGGTCGTCGAAGGGGCGGGGCAGGTTCGAGGGCGTCGTCATGGCCGTGGGGTGTCTCCGTCCGGGTGCGGGGGACCGTCCTGGGCGGTGCCCAGGGCGGCCGGGGTGTCCGGCGCGCCCGGTCTGTCCGGCGTCCCCTGGCCGGTGCCGGTCCGGGGCGGGGGCGCGCCCTCCGGTCCGCCGGTCACGGTCCGCTCCCGGCGGCCAGCCGGTCCAGCAGCTCGTCCTCGCGCGCCTCGAACTCGTCCTCGGTCATCTCGCCCGCCTCGTACGCGGCGACGAGGTGCGCCAGTTCACGCTGGACCGTGGCCGGGTCGTAGTACTGCCGTTCCGCCTCCGTCACGACCTGCCGCAGCACCCACGCCGTGCCGCGGACCGGCGCGGCGGGCAGCAGAAGCACCTCGCTGAGCAGCCCCATCGGCTCATCCCTCCTCGGTGAAGCTGTACGCGGGCAGGGGTCCCGCCACCTGCACCAGCAGGTGCGCGTGCTCCTCGCTGAGGCGGTGCACCGCGGCCAGGAACTCCTCCCTGCGCTCCCGCTCCACCAGGAACGAGAGATTGGCGAGCCGGCCGCTGCCCGGCGGCCCCTGACGTGTTCCGGCGGCCCAGGGGGACAGTGTCTGTTCCACGAAGGCCGCGTCCTGACCCTCGCGCTGCGCGACCGCCCGCGCCACCAGTTCGCCGAAGGCCAGCTTCTCCGCCTGGTCGCCGCCTCCGGAGGCGCGGTTGGCGAGGTGCCGGGCCCGCAGCTCCGGGTCGCTTTCGAGGACCACGCGCAGGACGGTCTCCTCGTCATGGTCGACCTTGACGTTGAACTCGTCCTTGCCCTCCAGGAGTTCCAGACGGCGCAGATAGTGGGCCTGGTGCTCGTCGAGGACGGCGGCGACGGTGTCGTCGTCCGGGGACACCCCGCCGAACCGGAAGGGCAGCACCGGTCCGTCGGCCGCTGCTCCGGTGACCACCCGCTGATGGGCCAGCAGATCGCGCCGCCTGGGCTTCAGTTCCTGCGGCGCGTCGCTGACCAGGGCGCACAGCGCGCCACTGAGTACGGTCCTGACGGGCAGCGCGGGCTTGCCGATGCCCTCCAGTCCGGAGGGAAGGGGTTGCGCGGCGCGGGTGACGCCGTAGACATAGGTACTCATTCCTTCTCCTCGCTCCGGGAGGCGGTCCGCCTGCGCGGCTTGCTCTCGCTCTTCTCCTCGGAGCCGTCACCGCGGGCGTCGTGGAACGCGTCGGAGATCGACTGCGCGGCGCCGCTCAGGGCTCCTTTCGTCTTCTGCTTGGCACCTGACTCGGTCGCCTCGCCGACCAGTTCGGGCAGGCCGGGGTTCTTGCGCGGTCCGGCTTCCAGGTCGAGCCGGTTGCACGCCTCGGCGAACCTCAGATAGGTGTCCACACTGGCCACGACGACACGTATGTCGATCTTGAGGATCTCGATGCCGACCAGCGAGACCCGTACGAACGCGTCGATGACCAGACCTCGGTCCAGTACCAGTTCGAGGACGTCGTACAGGCCGCTGGAACCGCCGCCGGAGGCAGCGGGTGCGGTCTGGGCAGGAACTACAGTCATGAAGTCCGGTTCCCTCTCGTCTTGGGGACGGGTACGGGGAAGCCATGGATCAGCGGCGGTCCGCCCGGCCTCGCTCGTAGCGCCGGGTCCGCCGGTAGGCGATCAGATCCCCACGGCCGTCCAGCTCCACCTCGTACGAGGACAGCAGGCTCATCGTGTCGGGGATGCGCGGCAGTTCGAGGACCTCGACGGTCACCCGCCAGGTCCCTTCGGCGTCCCGCTCGCACGCGGTGACCGCCTCGGTGGGCTGCGCCAGCAGCTCCGCCAGTTGTTCCATCGCCGCGCGGATCACTCCGGCGGCCCTGATCGGCGGCCCTTCCCCGGCCGCGTCCTTGCTGTTCTCGGATTCCTTTGTCATGTCTTCCTCCCTGTAGCGCATGACCGGAGTGCTCGGCTTCAAACCAGGTACTCACAAGGCGAGTTGGGGCCGGGTCCGGGCCTCCCACGCTCACCGGCACCGGTCCGGCGCCCGCACCGGTCGACGTGTCCCGCGGTCCGTCCCTCGGTCCTCCCGTGGACGTCCCGCAGTCCTCCCCGCAGTCGTCCCGTGGTCATCCCGCGGCCATGGGAGGCCCCCTTCCGGGTACCCGAACGCTGACGCTCGGGCACCGGCACGCCCGATACCGGCACCCCGGACGCCGACGCACAGAACCCGACCCGCACCGCTCAGGTGAAGGAGTGATCGGATGTGATCGTCACCGTGGCAGTGGCACTGCTCCCGCTGCTGGGAGCACTGCTGGCGATGATGGCGTGGTGGGAGGACCGGCTCTTCCGGACCTCCGACACGACCGCTCGCTCCCCGGTCCACGGTCGTCCAGGGGTGGTCGGCGGCGGGGACGGGGTTCGACCGGGCCGATCTCGCCGGTCGCACCGGTCGCACACCCGCGCGCGGCGGCGTCACGCGGCGGGCAGGCGGATGACCTTCGTGTGAGCGGGGGTTGGCACCGAGCCGGATGCGGTGGTCGCGGCGGCGTGAGTGCGGGTGCGGGTGCGGTGCGGGATTCGGTGTCGTCGGCCGGGTCCGCGCGTCGTGATCGTTCACGTCGCGGTGCGCATCGGCCGGGCGGGCGGGAGCGGCTTCGTGAGCCTTGGTGCGGCCGGGCGGGAGCCGTCGCGGGGAGCGTGGCCGGATCAGACCCGTGCGCGGGCGCGTGCGCTGCGGGCGCGCCGGAAGTCGAGGTACGCCACCGTGATCACCACCGCGGGGACCACGGTGCACATCATCACCAACTGGGTACGCCCCTCGGTCAGCCCGAGCACAAGGCCGATGACCAAGGCGCCGCCGACGAACGCGAAGTACTGCCGGTAGGAGCGGAAGCCGCCGAAGGCCGTCGCGGTCGCGACGCCGCCCTCGTCGGGCTCCTCCTCGTCGAACGCGGCGCGCAGGGGGCTCGGGGCACCTTCGCGGCGTGCCTGGTTCCAGGCGAGGAACCAGCGGGCGACCACGTACAGGGCGAGGACGGCGAGGAGCGCCCACCACCCGTTGGCGTTGTCGGGCATCGTTCGGGCGAGTGTCATGGACCGCGTGTACCCCGCGCCGGACGGAGCACACGGTGGCGCGACGGAGCTCACGGTGGCGCGTTCGCGCCGGGCCCGGACGGCGTCCCGGGCCCGGCGCGCATCCGGTCAGCGCTGGTGGAAGACGACCTCGGGATTGCCCGGGGTGGGTCCGTCGAGCACCGGCCGTGCGATGCCCCGCAGATGCTGGTCGAAGAACGCCGTCACATACCCCCGGGTGATCTCGGCGGAACGCTTGCCCGAGAGCGCGGGGTTCTGCGGCGCGCCCGGTATTCCGTCGGCGAGCGCGGGTCCGTCGACAAAGCTCAGATGGTGGCTTCCGCCGACGGTGAGCCAGCGCTTCCAGCCGTCCAGCCGGGGCCAGTTGGAGTGCCAGCTCCAGAACTCGTCCTTGGCCTGGTCGTGCCCTTCACCGAGGAGCATGAAGGGGCGGTTCCCGATCCCCGTCGCCGGTACCTCCTGGATGAAGCTGCCGTCCATGTTCACCCCGGCCCGGACCCGCGGGTCGGTCGCCATGGTCTGCGCGGCGCTGTTCCCGCCGATGGAGTGCCCGGCCATGCCGATCCGCCGGTCGTCGATCATCCGGGCGTGCCGCCAGGGCGGCCGGTTGTCCGTCAGCCGGTCGAGCAGGAAGGACACGTCCTTCGCCCGCCCGACCGACACCGCGGCGTACGCCCGGATGTCGCCCGCCTGCTCCAGGGTGCGGCAGGACGTGCAGGGCAGGACGCCCTGGCCCGGATAGGCGGTGGCCTCGGACTCGTAGGGGTGGTCGACGGACGCCACCACGTAGCCCCGGCTGGCCAGTTCCTCGGCCAGCAGCGTCAGTGACGTCCTGGGCAGCGAGAACCCGGGGGACAGCACCACGAGCGGATGCTTCCCGCGCGCGGGGACGGCCCGGTCCCGTGCGTGGGTACGGGTGGCGGCGACCTTGTCCGCGTGCTCGGCGGGTATCAGCTGACCCATCCCCGTCCGGGTCAGCAGCAGCCGGGACTCCTCCGCGCTCATGTACGGCCTGGCGGCGGGCTTCCCGGTGCCCTCGCGCGCCGGATAGTGCATGGACACGAGCAGCTTGCGCGCCCCGGAGGACGGCACCCAGTGGTCGGTGCGGCTGCGGTCCTTCAACTGGAAGGTACTGGTCCCCACGGCATGCTTCCCGGTGGGCGCGGGCAGCTCCAGCGGGGGGACGGGGGCGGTGCGCGCGGCCCCGGCGGACGGGGCCGCGGTGGCGGGGCCCGCGAGAGTCAGCGGCAGGGCGAGCAGAAGCAGGGCGGCGACTGCGCCGCGGCGGATTCTTGTCATGTAACGACATTAGTACGGGCGTTGGAGCGGCCCATCGGCGGCGAGTAGGACATGCGGGTCCCGCGTTCGTCCTACTTGCTCATATGTGTCCGGCCGGGCCGCGCGTGTCTCCGGCCGGGGCGCCCGGCGGGGGACGCCCGGTCCGCTCGACCCGTTCCCCGGCTTGTCCGCATCCCCGGCTCGCTCGTCCGGCCCGCACGCCCGTACCGTGCTGAGCCACGACGGGGAGCGCCCCGCCCGGCCCCGTCAGTCGGCGCGCAGCAGCTTCGCGAGCCGTCCGTCGCCGCTCACGCGCGCGTGGCCCTCGCGTACCGCTTCCACCAGGGTCAGTTCGGCGCGGGCGACCGCCGCGCAGGTGGCCATGGAGAGGGACAGCAGGGCGTCCGGGTCACGGGGGGCCGGGCCCTCGGCGTAGGGCGCGGCGGGGTGGTCCCCGGCGGTGTCCCCGAGGTGGACGTGGAAGGCGGTGCCCTCGTCGAGGCGTACCTCCACCAGTCCCTCGGCGCCGAGTTCGGCGAGGCGGCGGCGCAGCGGGAGGGCGAACCAGTGGGCGCGTACGGCGTCGGTGGGGCCGGGGCCGGTGAGCGCGGCAGCGCCCCAGTCGGCGAGCGCGTCGAGGACCGGGAGCAGGGCGGCGCCGCGTCCGGTGAGTGTGTAGACGGTGGCGGAGGCGGGCGCGGGGAGTCTGCGGCGTTCGGCGAGGCCGTCGCGTTCCATGTCCCTGAGGCGGGTCGCCAGCATGTCGGTGCTGACGCCGGGCAGGTCGGCGTGCAGATCGGTGTAGCGGCGGGGTCCGGCGAGCAGTTCCCGGGCGATCAGCAGGGTCCAGCGGTCGCCCACGGCGTCCAGGGCGCGGGCGGCGGCGCAGTACTGGTCGTAGCTGCGGCGGGGACGGCCCGGCGCGGCATGCGGCTGACGTGGCATGTGGCGCAGTCTAGCCAAGTTGTTGGACTTTCCAAGCGGTCACTTGGTAAAACCAAGTAACACAGTACCGGGCACCGGTCCGCCGCACGGAACGGCGTCGAAGCCCCACAGGGTCTGGGAGGCCAGCGCATGGAGTTCCGGCAGTCGAGCAAGTTGAACGAGGTCTGTTACGAGATCCGCGGCCCGGTCATCGAACAGGCGAACGCGCTGGAGGAGGCGGGTCACACCGTCCTCCGGCTGAACACGGGCAACCCCGCGCTGTTCGGGTTCGAGGCGCCCGAGGAGATCGTCCAGGACATGATCCGGATGCTTCCGCAGGCCCATGGGTACACCGACTCACGCGGCATACTGTCCGCCCGGCGCGCGGTCGCGCAGCGGTACCAGACGCTCGGTCTGGACGTCGGCGTGGACGATGTGTTCCTCGGCAACGGCGTGTCCGAACTGGTCTCCATGGCCGTGCAGGCGCTCCTGGAGGACGGGGACGAGGTCCTCGTACCGGCGCCGGACTTCCCGCTGTGGACGGCCGTCACCACGCTCGCGGGCGGCAAGGCGGTGCACTATCTGTGCGACGAGCAGGCCGAGTGGTACCCGGACCTCGACGACATGGCGTCGAAGATCACCGACCGCACCCGGGCCGTCGTCATCATCAACCCGAACAACCCGACGGGCGCGGTCTACCCGAAGGAGATCGTCGAAGGCATCCTCGACCTGGCCCGCCGTCATCAGCTGATGGTCCTCGCGGACGAGATCTACGACCAGATCCTGTACGACGACGCCGTGCACCACTCGGCCGCGGCGCTCGCCCCCGACCTGGTCGTGCTCACCTTCTGCGGACTGTCGAAGACCCACCGGGTCGCGGGGTTCCGCTCCGGCTGGCTGGTCGTCACCGGCCCCCGGCAGCACGCCCGCAACTATCTGGAGGGGCTGACCATGCTGGCGTCCATGCGGCTGTGCGCCAACGCGCCCGCCCAGTACGCCATCCAGGCCGCCCTCGGCGGCCGGCAGACCATCCATGAGCTGACCGCCCCGGGCGGGCGGCTGTGCGAACAGCGCGACCGCGCGTGGGAGAAGCTCAACGAGATCCCCGGGGTGTCCTGCGTGAAGCCCAAGGGGGCCCTGTACGCGTTCCCGCGCATCGACCCGGCCGTGCACCCCATCCACGACGACGAGCGGTTCGTCCTGGACCTGCTGCTGCGGGAGAAGATCCAGGTCGTCCAGGGCACCGGCTTCAACTGGCCGCGCCCCGACCACTTCCGCATCCTCACCCTGCCGCACGTGGACGACCTGGACGCCGCGATCAGCCGGATCGGCCGGTTCCTCAGCGGGTACCGGCAGTGAGCGCGCCGCCGGGCGCCACTTCCGGTGGGCGCGCGTGATCGGCCACGCGCGCGTGGCCGACGACAGCGCCTCCGGTGGTATCAAGGACCCATGGGTGATCTTCTTCTCGTCCGGCACGGAGAGACCGAGTGGTCCCTCTCCGGACAGCACACGAGCTGGACGGACCTGCCGCTCACCGACAACGGCCGCGCGCAGGCCCGCTCGCTGGCCCCGCTGCTGACCTCGCACCACCTCGCGAGCGCGATCAGCAGCCCGATGAAGCGCGCCCGGGAGACCGCCGAGCTGGCCGGGCTGACCGGCGTCCGGATCGACCCGGACCTGCGGGAATGGGACTACGGCGGGTACGAGGGGATCACCACCGTCGAGATCCACCGCACCCGGCCCGGCTGGTTCCTGTTCGACGACGGGGTGGCCCCGGGGCCGCCCGAGCACCCCGGGGAGAGTCCCGAGGAGGTGGGGGCGCGGGCCGACCGGATGCTGGCCAAGGCGGACGCCGCACTCGCCAACCACGAGGGCAGTGTCGTCCTGATCGCCCACGGGCACTTCCTGCGGGTCCTGGCCGCCCGGCGGCTCGGGCTGCCGCCGTCCCACGGGGCGCTGTTCCAGCTGGCGACCGGGACCGTGTGCCGGCTGAGCACCGAGCACGGCCGGCCCGTCGTCGCGGGCTGGAATGTCAGACCCTCGTCGTAGGCTGCGGACAGCGGGGAGTTCACGGGGGATTCGCCGCGCCGGGGCCCGTCGCCGGGAGCGCCGTACCGCGCTCCCGGCGGCCGGGCGCCGGTTCCGAGGGAGTGTTGCCCGAGGGGAGCATCGGCCATGGCACGACCACCGAGCGCCGCCCAGCTGCGGATGATCGCCGCGGCCGAGTCCGTGACCGGGCGGCTGCGGGGCACACCGGCGCAGCTCGCCGCGCTGGGGCGGCTGCGGCTCGCGTTCCGCCATCCGCGCCCGCCGCACGACTGGTTCCTCACCCCGGCCGGGCACCGGCTGCGGGAGGCGCCGCGGGGCGCGGAGCCGCCGCCGGTCACCGCCCCGGCGGCGGACCCCGGAGCGCCGCCCCGGGACACCGGGGTGTTCGCGGCCCGGGTCGGCGGCGAGGCGCCCGGCCCCGGCGGTCCCGGCCGGGCCCGCGAGGTGCACAGCGCGTGGGCGGGGCTGCTGGAGATGCGGCGGATGACCCACACCGACGGGTCCACGGAACGGCCGTGCGGATGGGAGCGGACCCATCTCATACCGGCGGCGGCGCTCGCCCTGGAGGCGGCGGGCCGCGTGCCCCGGACCACGGAGTCCGACGGCTACGAGGTCGCGGGCTCCGCCCAGCCCGAGGCGGTCACCGTACGCGCGGGCGACAGCGACGGGCTGCGCGCCTGCGCGGACGCGCTCACGCGCGCGGGATGGCAGGTCTCGGAGCACCAAGAGCCCCGTACGGGACACCGCTACCTCCTCGCCTCCCCCCGCCGCGTCTGACCGGGCCGCGTCCGGCCGTGTTGTGTACGGCGTGACCGTGTACATCTCCGGCTTGCACGGCGTGACCGCGTCCGGCGTACCCGGGTCGCACGGCCGACAGCGACAGCGACAGCGACAGCGACAGCGACAGCGACAGCGACAGCGACAGCGACAGCGACAGCGACAGCGACACGGCAAAGCGTCCCGTCCCGTCCCGACACGGCCAGTCACACAAAATCCTGCTTTCCCCGCATTCCGGCCACACCGGATACACATGATCCCGACCTCGCGGACCGTCGAGGCCCGTGCGGCGCGGTGGCCACCGTGCCGCTCGGGCTCCCCACCCATGGAGGCCCCATGCCGCTCCCCCGCCGTGCCCTGCTGTCCGCCGCCGCCGGTTCGGCCGGGGCGGCCGTCGCGGCCTGCTCCGGCATGGGGGCGGGCGGGGGCTCCGCCCACGCGCTGGGCGCGGCGGGGGACGGCGGGCCCGCCGCGCGGGCCGCGCGGCGGCTGCTGCCACGCCACGCGGACCAGCTGGACTTCCGTGCGGTTCCCGGCGGCGGCCCGGACACCTTCCGGATCTCGGGGACCAAGGGCCGGATCACCCTCAGCGGCGGCACCCCGGCGGTCCAGCTCACGGCGCTGCGCTGGTACTTGAAGCACACCGCGCACGCCAACATCACCTGGGCGGGCGAGCAGCTCGACCTGCCCGCGGTGCTGCCCGCGCCCGCCCGGCCGACCACGCGCACCGCGCGCGTGCCCCACCGGTACGCGCTGAACGACACCAACGACGGCTACACGGGCGCCTACCGGGACTGGGCGTACTGGGAGCGGGAGCTGGACGTGCTCGCGCTGCACGGCTACAACGCGGTCTTCGTCCAGGCGGGCGCCGAGGCCGTGTACCACCGGGTCTTCCAGGAGTTCGGGTACGGCGAGGCGGAGCTGAGGAACTGGATTCCCGGCCCCGCCCATCAGCCGTGGTGGCTGCTCCAGAACCTCGCCGGGTTCCCCGACCCGCCGTCCCGGCAGCTCATCGACGCGCGCGTGGCGCTCGGCCGCCGGATCTGCGGGCGGCTCCGGGAGCTGGGTATGAGCCCGGTCCTGCCGGGCTGGTTCGGCACGGTGCCGCCGGACTTCGCGGCCCGCGTCCAGGACGCGCGTACGGTGCCCCAGGGCATCTGGTACGGCTTCCCCCGGCCGGACTGGCTGGACCCGCGGTCGGGGGCGTTCAGCCGGGTGGCGCGGGCGTACTACCGGGTCCAGGAGGAGCTGTTCGGCGCCACCGGGCTGTACAAGATGGATCTGCTGCACGAGGGCGGCAGCCCCGGCGACGTACCGGTCGCGGAGGCGGCGCGCGCGGTGGAGGGCGCGCTGCGGCGGGCGCATCCGGAGGCGGTGTGGGTGACCCTCGGCTGGCGCACCAACCCGCCGCGCGCGGTGGTGGACGCGGTGGACCCGGAGCGGACGCTGATCGTGGACGGCATCGCCGACCGCTTCCCGCGCACCACCGACCGCGAGACCGACTGGAACGGCGTCCCGTACGCGTACGGCTCGATCTGGAACTTCGGCGGCCACACCGTCCTCGGTGCCAACGCGGCCGAGTGGGCGCGGTCGTACCCGGCCGCGCTGGAGCGTCCCGGCAGCGCGCTGCGGGGCATCGCGCTGATGCCGGAGGCCGCCGACAACAACCCGGCCGCCTTCGAGCTGTTCTCCGAGCTCGCCTGGCTGGACGGCGGGCCGGACCTCAGGGCGTGGTTCGCCACCTGGGCGCGTGCCCGGTACGGCGGGCGGGACCCGCACGCGGCGGCGGCCTGGGACCGGCTGCGGCGAACCGTGTACGGGACGACGCGGGACGACTCATGGAGTGAGGGCGCCGACGGGCTGTTCGGGGCCCGTCCCGCGCTGAACGCGGTCCGGGCGGCCCGCTGGTCGCCGAAGGCGGTGCGTTACGACGCGGCCGAGTTCGCGCCCGCGCTGGACGAACTGCTGCGGGTGCGGGCCGGACTGCGGAAGTCGGCCGCGTACCGCAGGGACCTGCTGGACGTGGCGCGCCAGTCGCTGTCGAACCGCGGCCGGGAGCTGCTGCCCCGGGTGCGGGCCGCGTACGACGGCAAGGACGCCGTCCTGTTCGAGCGGCTGACCCGGCGGTGGCTGGAGCTCATGGACCTGATGGAACGTCTGCTGACGACCGATGGTGACCATCTGCTGGGCCGGTATCTCGCGGACGCCCGCGCGTGGGGCCCCGACCGGGCCGAGGGCGACCGGCTGGCGTACGACGCGCTGTCGCTGATCACGGTCTGGGGCCCCCGCGCCGCCGCGGACGCGGGGCTGCGCGACTACGGCAACCGTGAATGGGCGGGCCTGGTCGGCGGCTTGTACCGGCTGCGCTGGTCGATGTACTTCGACTCGCTGTCCGAGGCGCTGCGTACCGGCGGCAGGCCCCGGACCATCGACTGGTTCGCGGTGGACGACCGCTGGACGCGGGCCCCCGGCCGTCCGGTGACCCGTCCGTCGGGCAGCGTGTACGAGGTGGCGCGCGAGGTCCGCGACCGGCTCGCGGCGCAGGACTGACCGGCGGGCACCGGGCACCGGGCCCAGCTTCAATCCCCGGCGGCGATCCGGGTGAGCCGGCGGGCCTGTTCGCGGGTGGTGCGGGCGATGGCGTCCTCGTCGTCGTGCAGGAGCCGGCCGTCCTGGACCACGGGTCGGCCGCCGACCAGGGACAGGGTGACCGGGGCCGGAGCGCCGAGGACGAGCGCGGCCACCGGGTCCGCTATGGAGGCGTGGGCGAGGGTGTCGAGCTGCCACAGGACCAGGTCGGCGAGCTTGCCGGGCTCGATCGAGCCGATCTCGCCGGCCCGCCCGAGGACCTGGGCACCGCCGTACGTACCGAGCCGCAGTGCCTGCCGGACGCCGAGCGCCCGCTGCTGGTGCGGTCCGAGGCGGTTGACGAGCAGGGCGTTGCGCAGCTCCGTGTGCAGCTCGCCGGTCTCGTTGGACGCGGTTCCGTCGACGCCGAGGCCGACGGGCACCCCGGCGGCGAGCAGATCGGGGACCCGGGCGATCCCGGCACCGAGGCGGGCGTTGGACGACGGGCAGTGGGCGACCCCGGTGCGGGTACGGGCGAAGGCGTCGATGTCCGCGTCGCTCATCCATACGCAGTGGGCCATCCAGACGTCCTCGCCGAGCCAGCCGGTGGACGCGAGGTAGTCGGTGGGGCCCATGCCGAACCGCTCGCGGCAGAAGCTGTCCTCCTCCCTGGTCTCCGAGCCGTGGGTGTGCAGCCGTACTCCCTTGCTGCGGGCGAGTTCCGCTCCCCGGACGAGGAGTTCGGTGCTCACGGAGAAGGGCGAGCAGGGCGCGACGGCGATCTGGGTGAGCGCGCCGGGCGAGGGGTCGTGGTGGGCGTCGATGGTCGCCTCGGTGGCGGCCAGCGCGTCGTCGAGGCTCTCCACGGCGAAGTCCGGGGGCAGCCCGCCCGCGGACTCGCCCAGGTCCATGGAACCGCGGGCGAGGGTGAACCGCAGGCCCATGGCGGACGCCGCGCCGATGATGGTCCCGGACAGGTCGCCGGAGCCGCGCGGGAAGACGTAGTGGTGGTCCATGGCGGTGGTGACCCCGCCGCGCGCCATCATCGCGAGGGAGCCGCGCGCGGCGGCGTGGACCATGGGCTCGTCGATCCGGGCCCAGACCGGGTAGAGGGCCACCAGCCAGTCGAACAGATGGTGGTCGGTGGCGAGGCCCCGGGTGAGCCACTGGTAGAAGTGGTGATGGGTGTTGACCAGGCCCGGGGTGAGCAGATGGCCGGTGCCGTCGATCCGGCGCGTCCCGTCGGCGGGTCCGGCGGGCGCGGGGCCGGGGCCGACGGATTCGATACGGTCGCCGTGGACCACGACATGCCCGCGCCGGTACTCGGTGCCGTCGGCGTCGACGGTCGCGACGGCGCAGTTCTCGATGACGAGCCGCCGGGGGCCGTGGTGAGCCGGCATCCTGTGTCCTTCCTGGGCGGGTCAGGGGGCCGAGGTCCCAGAGCGGGTCAGGGGTGGCTGAGGTCCACGGGGATGCGGGGTTCGACGCCGTCGCGGACGACGGTGGCCTCGATCAGGCCGTACGGGCGGTCGGCCACGCGGTACACCTCGTTGTCGTTGTCGAGCCCGAACGGCTCCAGGTCGACGAGGAAGTGGTGCTTGTTCGGGAGGGACAGGCGGACCTCCGCGATCTCCGGGCGGTGCTCGATGATCCGGGCGCCCATGGCGTACAGGGTCTGCTGGAGGGAGAGGGAGTACGTCCCGGCGAACGCCTGGAGCGCGTGGTCCCTGGTCCGCGTCCAGGACGTGTCCCAGGCGGGCGCGGGTTCGGCGTCGTCGCTCCAGTGGAAGCGCCAGCGGGCGGACACCTCGGTGGCGAGTATCCGGTCGTACGCCTCCGGGAGGGTGGTGTACGGGTCCTTGGTGTAGCCCCAGAACTCCGAGTGCGTGGAGTTCAGCACGACCAGACCGGTCAGCCCGGAGACCACTTCCCACCGGGCCCCGTCGTAGGTGATCTGGGTGACCCGGGTCTCCTGGCCGCGGCGGACGAAGGAGTGCCTGGGCTCGGGGGTCCCGGCGGGGCGGGGAGCGGGTGCCTCTATGCGGTCCCACGCGTATTCCTCGATCCGGACCCGGGCCCGGTGGATCGGCTCCTGGGTGGTGACGAAGTGCCGGGCGAGGAGCAGGCCGAACCCCTCGGCCGACGCGATGCCGTGCTCCTTCGCGAAGGCGTACACGGTGTTCTTGACGGTGTCGGTCGGCAGGACGTTGGTGTTGCGGCCGTGGTGGTGGACCTCGGCCATCTCCCCGGACAGCGCGACGGAGACGTTCAGGTCCTTCAGATGGTGGGTGGCGCCGTCCCGGGTGATCCGCACGACCCGGGTCTCGGCCTTGCCGTACTGGTTCTGCGCGAGCACGGCCGGGGCGGGACCGGCGGGGCCGGTCGAGGCGCGGTGGTTGTCCGTCATGGTCCGTCAGCTCCCCCGGTACACGGAGTAGCCGAAGGGACTGAGCAGCAGCGGTACGTGGTAGTGCTCGCCCGCGACGACGGCGAAGGTGACCGCCACCTCCGGGAAGAACGCGGGTGCCGTCCCGTCCCGGGGCGGCCCGGTGTACGGTCCGACCTCGAAGTCGAGCCGGACATGCGCGGTGTCCGGCGGCGGGGCGGGGAGGTCCGCGCATCGCCCGTCGGCGTCGGTCCGCGCCCCGCCGAGGTCCCGCCAGGGGTCGCCCGGACCGGGACGGGCCGCGAGCCGTACGGCGACGCCCTCGGCGGGGCGGCCCCGGGCGGTGTCCAGGACATGGGTGGACACGGACGGTGGGCGAGGGACGGTGACGGCACTCATGTGTGCTCCCCTTCGAGCAGTCGGATCAGCCGGACGCGGTTGATCCTCCCCAGTTCGGTGCGGACGGTCTCCCGTTCCCGTTCGGGCGTGTTGCCGAGCCGTTCCCTGGCCGCGTCCCGCATCTGACCGGCCGTACGGCCGGTGGCGCAGATCAGGAAGACATGGCCGAACCGTTCCTGGTAGGCGAGGTTGAGGTCGAGCAGGTCGGCCCGGAGCTCCGCGGAGGCACCGGCCATGCCCCGCTGTTCCCGTGCGGAGGCGCCGGGTTCGGGACGCCCGATCGGCGGATGCGCGGCCAGTGCCTCGGCGAGGTCGGCGGGTTCCAGCCCCGCGGTGACGGTGTCGGCGGCGGCGAGCAGCTCACCGTCCGAGAGGTACGGGCGCCGGGCGAGCAGGGCGTCGATCCACGCGGCGGAGGCGCACACCGCACGGAGTTCGGCGGTCGCGGCGTCCCGCGACAGGGCGTTGAACCGGGCGCTGCCCGCACTCGCTGACGATGTCACGGACGGCCTCCGGGGGCTGGTGCCGGACGGGTGCGGACAGCTAACGCCAGCGACGCCGCCGCGTCAACACTTTGTTGAACAACGGCGTTCGGTGTCGTGCCCCGCCCCCGGGGCCCGCGGCCACCGGGGGTCAGCCGTCCTCGGCCGCGCTCTCCCGGCTCGGAGGGTTCGCCGCGCTCGGGCGGCTCTCCCCGTCCGGAAGGTTCGCCCCGTCCGGAAGGTTCGCCCGGTTCGGATGGGTCTCCCTGCCCGGATGGGTCTGACTGCTCGGAGGGGTCTCCCGGTTCAGGTAGTTGTAGACGGTGAAGCGGCTGACGCCGAGCGCTCCGGCGACGGTCTCCACCCCGTGCCGCACGGCGAAGGCGCCGCGGGCCTCCAGGCTCCGGACGACCCGCTGCTTGGCCTTGCGGTCGAGTTCCGCGAGGGGCCTGCCCCAGGTGCGCTCCAGTCCGGCGAGGATGCGGTCGAGGGATTCCGCGAGACGCGGCAGCCGGACGGCGACCACGTCCCGGCCCTCCCAGGCGAGGACGATGTCGTCGTCACCGGCCTGCTCCGGCGGGAGCAGTTCGCCGCCCATCGCGTCCACGAGCGGGGCGACGGCGGCGACGAAGGGGCCGGTCGGGGCGTCGTTCACCGGTCGCCCTCCCGGGCACCGGCGGCCGGGGCGGGGCCTTCGTCGGCGAGGACGTTCAGCTGGACGGAGATCCGGGTCGCCCCCGCGCCGAGGGTCCGGCGCAGCAGCTCGCCGACCGCGCCGAGCACCGCGTCCGCCCGGCCTTCGGCGGTGTTGCCGAACGGGCCGACGTCGACGGCGTCGAGACCCGCGTCCTCGATGACCTCACGGGCGACCAGGGCGTGCCCCGGCGTCTCGTCGAGATCGAAGGGCTCGGTCGTGAACTCCACCCTCAGCCGCACCGCGCCTCCTGGGTTTCCGGCTCCGGTCCGCGGGGCGGAGGCGTCCGCACGGCGGTCCCGGATGCTCGGGGACGACCCTAACGGACCCGCCCCCGGGTGTTCGGCGGAGTCCACCGGCCGGCAGCCCCGCGGCGAACAGCCCGTGCGCCACCATCCCCCCGCGGTCGTGGCCCACGACCGCCACCAGGGACAACGCGCGGCGGGCCGGGTGCCCGATCCGACGGCCGGGCGGCCCGGGCGGGTGAACCGCCGGGCGGGGCGATCCCCGGGCGACCCCTTGACAGCGCGCGACCCCCCGGGCAGCATTTCCGTACAGCAGAAACATATTTCCACCATACGGAATTCATAGAGGGTGATGGCATGACGGCAGAAGGGGCGCGGGCCATGACGGACTTCTCGACGGACCAGGCCGCCGGACGGCGCTACACGGTGAACCTGTCGATCCTCTTCACCGAACTGCCCCTGCTGGAGCGCCCGGCGGCAGCCGCCGCGGCCGGTTTCACCGCGGCCGAGCTGTGGTGGCCCTGGATCGACGCCCCCGAGCCGCCGTCCGCCGAACGGGACGCGCTCAAGGACGCGTTCGAGGACGCGGGCGTACGGCTCACCGGGCTCAACTTCTACGCGGGGCGGCTGCCGGGCCCCGACCGGGGCGCCCTCTCCCTGCCGGGCGAGGAGTCGGAGCGGTTCCGTGCGAACATCGCCGCCGCCGCGGACTTCGCCGGGTCACTGGGCTGCGGCGCGCTGAACGCCCTGTACGGCAACCGGGTCGACGGCACCGACCCGGCCGAGCAGGACGCGATCGCCCTCACCAACCTCCAGCTCGCCGCGCGCGCCGCCGACCGGATCGGGGCCGTTCTGCTGATCGAGGCCCTGAACCGCGCGGAGTCCCCGCGCTACCCGCTGGCGAGCGCGCCCGCCGCGATCGAGGTCGTGGACCGGGTGAACACCGAGACCGGTCTCGGCAACGCCCGCTTCCTGATGGACCTCTACCACCTGGCCATGAACGGCGAGGACCTGCCGACGGTCATCGACCGGTACACCCCCCGCACCGGGCATGTGCAGATCGCCGACAACCCGGGCCGCGGCGCCCCCGGTACGGGCTCCCTGCCGCTCGCGGACCTGCTCCGGCGGCTGGACAAGGCCGGGTACGGCGGCTGGATCGGGCTGGAGTACAAGCCGGGCGACGGACCCAGCGCGGCGGCCTTCGACTGGCTGCCCCCGGCCGACCGGGCGGCGCGCTGACCGCACGACGTCCACCCCGCGCCCGCCGGCGTCCACCGCACCCACCGCGTGCTTCACGGCCACCGCGCCCACCACGACCACGGCGGACCGCCGAGACCGCCCGGACCGAGGACGCACGGTCCCGGCGGGGCCGCGGCCGCCGCCCCTCACCACCCACCAGAGAGTCGAGAGAGGTCCCCATGACCACACCGCTTCCGCAGGTCGCCTGGATCGGCCTCGGCATCATGGGCTCCCCCATGTCCGAGAACCTGATCAAAGCCGGATACCGGGTCACCGGCCATACCCTCGAACAGGCCAAGCTGGACCGGCTGACCGCGGCCGGGGGCACCGCCGCCGCCTCGGTGGCACAGGCCGTGGCGCAGGCCGACATCATCGTCACGATGGTGCCCGCCTCCCCGCAGGTCGAGGCCATCGCCTACGGCCCGGAAGGCATCCTGGCGCACGCCCGGCCCGGCGCCCTGCTCATCGACATGTCCTCGATCACCCCGCGGACCTCCGTGGAGCTGGCCGCGGCCGGTGCGGAACGGGGGCTGCGGGTCCTCGACGCCCCGGTGTCGGGTGGTGAGGCGGGGGCCGTCGAGGCCACCCTGTCCATCATGGCGGGCGGCGAGGCGGCCGACTTCGAGGCCGCGAAGCCGCTGTTCGACGCGCTCGGCACCACGGTCGTCCACTGCGGGCCGCACGGCTCGGGCCAGACGGTGAAGGCGGCCAACCAGCTCATCGTCGCCGTCAACATCCAGGCGTGCGCGGAGGCCGTGGTCTTCCTGGAGAAGTCCGGCGTCGACCTGGGCGCCGCGCTGGACGTGCTGAACGGCGGGCTCGCCGGTTCGACCGTACTGACCCGCAAGCGCGACAACTTCCTCACCCGCGACTTCGCCCCGGGCTTCCGTATCGACCTGCACCACAAGGACCTGGGAATCGTCACCGACGCGGCCCGGACCGTCGGGGCGGCGCTGCCGCTCGGGGCGGTCGTGGCCCAACTCGTGGCGTCCCTGCGGGCGCAGGGCGACGGCGGACTCGATCACTCGGCGCTGCTGCGCTCGGTGGAACGGCTCTCCGGCACACAGGTCTGACGCCCCCGGGGGTCAGGACACCTCCGAGGGCCTGACACCTCCGGAGCTCCGACACCTTCGAGGGCCTGACGCCTCCGGAGGCGTCGGACACCTTCGGAGGTCCGGCCCGACGGCCCCGTGCGGGGCGCCCGGCACCCTCGTCCGCTCCCGGGTGTCCCGCACGGTCCCTCGTCCGGCGGGGGCTTCATCCTTCCGGGCCGTGGCGGCGCCGACATCTGTCCTGTCGCGCCCAGGTGCCGCCACGGCCCGGGACCTGAACGCGGTCCCCGCCGGACCGCACGGCAGCCCGTGCACCGGGACGACACCTCCCCCATGGTGTCGCCCCCCGGTGCACGGGCTGCCGCGTTCCCTACTCCGCTTCCCGGCCGCCCGCTTCGGCGGTGCGGCCGACGAGCCGTTCGTACCGCTGTCTGGCGGCCTGCGGGGTACCGAGGCCGAGGCCGAACGCGATCTCGGGCCAGGTCATCCCCCGCCCCCGCGCCATCTGGAGCAGCCCGGTCTCCAGTTCGTCCATCTCACCGCGCACCCGTGGCACCAGGCTCAGGGCGGCGGTGATGTCGGCCCGGTCCACCTCCGGCTCACCGTCGTCGAGCCGCGCGGCCCCGCTGAGCAGGAACGACACCAGCCGGACCGCTTCGTGCGGAGCGAGCACGGAGGGATGGATCTGCCGCAGCCGCTGCTCGTCGGTGGCCGCGTGCCGCTCCGCGATACGGAACAGCGAGGCATGGACGCGATGCGCCCGCGCCTGGTCCGGGTGCGGAGGGGTGAAGGGGTCGGCGGGCGGGTCGGAACCGGGCCGACCGGACGCCGCCGGGCCGGAGGCCGCCCGCTCGGAGGCCACGCGGCCGGGGCCGGTCTCTTCGGGGCCGGTCTCTTCGGAAGTGGTCTGTTCGGGTGTCGCTGCCATCCGGCCAGCATGGCCGACAGCACGACATGCAGTCAACTCTTCATTGTGAACACTTCGTTCATCACGAGAAGCGCACCCTGGAGCCCCGGAGCGTCGACCCCGCTCCGCGACCGCCGTACACCCAGCCGGACGCCCCGGCCGGGACATGACCGGCCGGGGCACCCGGGGATCGCGGGGCATCCGGGGACACTCAGGGGCACCCCGCGATCGCAGGGCACCCCGGGATCGCGGGGGCATCCCCCGCCCCTCACCCCGTCAGGGCTTCAGCGGGGTGAGGGAAGTCGGCGCGTGCCACGACTCCGTGGCGATGTCCTCGAACTCCGTGACATCGCTGATGTCGGCCGTCCGGCTCATGGCGATGTTCGTGATGCGCTCCAGGATCACCTCGACCACCACCGGCACCCGGAACTCCGCCGCCAGCTTGCGGGCCTGCGCGAACGCCGCGCCCAGCTCCGCCGGGTCCGTCACCCGCAGGGCCTTGCAGCCGAGGCCCTCCGCGACCTTCACATGGTCGACCCCGTACACGCCCAGCTCGGGCGAGTTGATGTTCTCGAACTCCAGGTTCACCTGGAAGTCGATGCCCAGCCCGAGCTGGGCCTGGCGGATCAGGCCGAGATACGCGTTGTTGACCAGGACATGGACGTACGGGATGCGGTGCTGGGCGCCGACGGCCAGTTCCTCGATCATGAACTGGAAGTCGTAGTCACCGGAGAGCGCGACGACCGGGTTGAGCGGGTCGGCGGTGGCGACCCCGAGTGCCGCGGGGATGGTCCAGCCCAGCGGGCCGGCCTGTCCGCAGTTGATCCAGTGCCGGGGGCGGAAGACATGGAGCATCTGCGCGCCCGCGATCTGCGAGAGGCCGATGGTGGTGACGTACCGGGTGTCCGGCCCGAACGCCTTGTTCATCTCCTCGTAGACCCGCTGGGGCTTGATGGGGATGTCGTCGAAGTGGGTGCGGCGCTGGAGGGTGGCCCTGCGCTCGCCCACGGAGGCGACCCAGTCGGCGCGGTCGGGCAGCTCGCCCGCGTCGCGCAGTTCACGCGCGGCGGCGACGAACAGCTCCAGGGCGGCCTTCGCGTCGGAGGCGATGCCGTAGTCCGGGGCGAAGATCCGCCCGATCTGGGTCGGCTCGATGTCGACGTGCACGAAGGTACGGCCCTCGGTGTAGACGTCCATCCGGTAGCCGGTGTGCCGGTTGGCCCAGCGGTTGCCGATACCGAGGACGAAGTCCGACGCCAGGAACGTCGCGTTGCCGTGGCGGTGCGAGGTCTGGAGGCCGACCATCCCGGCGTTCAGCTCATGGTCGTCGGCGATGGCCCCCCACCCCATCAGGGTCGGCACGACAGGAGTTCCCGTCAGCTCCGCGAACTCCACCAGCAGTTCGGCGGCGTCGGCGTTGATGACACCGCCGCCCGCGACGATCAGCGGGCGCTCGGACGCCAGCAGGTAGGAGAGGGCCTTGTCGATCTGGGCGCGGGTCGCGGCGGGCCGGTGGACGGGCAGCGGGGTGTAGGTCTCCGGGTCGAACTCGATCTCGGTGAGCTGCACATCGATCGGCAGATCGATCAGGACCGGCCCCGGGCGCCCGGACCGCATCAGATGGAACGCCTGCTGGAAGACGCCCGGGACCTGCGCCGCCTCCAGGACGGTCATCGCCATCTTGGTGACGGGACGGGCGATCGAGGCGATGTCCACCGCCTGGAAGTCCTCCTTGTGGAGCACCGCGGTGGGCGCCTGCCCGGTGATGCACAGGATCGGGATCGAGTCACCGGTGGCGGAGTACAGCCCGGTGATCATGTCGGTGCCGGCCGGGCCCGACGTACCGATGCACACGCCGATGTTGCCGGGGTGGGTGCGGGTGTAGCCCTCCGCCATGTGCGAGGCGCCCTCGACATGGCGGGCGAGGGTGTGCCCGATGCCGCCACCCTCCTTGAGCGCCTTGTAGAAGGGGTTGATGGCCGCTCCCGGCACACCGAACGCGTGGCTGACGCCCTCGCGCTTGAGGATCTCGACTGCCGCGCGGGCAGCGGTCATACGAGCCATGGGGTGCTCCTGCTGATCTCGACTGGTCTCGGCCGGGAGTCCGGCTCGCCGTCGCGCCCCGCGACGAGCGGCCTCCGTCCAACTCCGCGCGTGCGTACGCGCTCTCACCGCCGCGGTCCGCGCACCTGACGTGCACTTTCCGCATTACGGAAACTTTATTCTGCTATACGGAAGTAATGTAGGCAGGTGGGCCGGGCAGCGTCAAGGGCGGGGCGCACGGGACGTCCGGGGAGCGCGCCGGCGCGCGGGCATGCCCATAGGCCGGTGGCATACGCGGGGAACGGCTGCGCGGACGGGGAGTTGTGGAGCACGATGGATGTCCTGTCCGCGGGCCGCTCCGAGCGGCGGCCGGGGCGGGGTCCCGTCCACGGACCACCGAGCCGAGTCCTGGAGAGGTCATGGCCGAGAGCGTGCCGGTGCGATGCCCGGTCTGCCGCCGCGATCATCAGTTCACCGCGACCGCCTACCCCTGTCCGTGCGGGGAGCCCGTCGCTCCCCCGCTGGACCCGGGCGGCGCACCCGAGGAGGTGACCGACCGGGCGTGGTCGGCGGACTGGGTGACCGTCCCGTGCCGGGCGTGCGCCCGCGCGGACGACTGGCCCCGGCCCGAACTCGGCTGCCCCTGCGGGGCGGTGCTGCGGATACCGCTGCGCGGTACCGGGCAGGGCACGCCGCCTGTGGCCGCGCCTTCGGTCCGCCCGGCCCATATCCCGCTGCCCGCGACGGCGCCGACGCCCCGGCCCGCGTTCCGTCCGATGGCGATCCGTACCGCGCGGGACGCCGTGACGGCCACGGCGCTGTATCTGCGCTGGCTGGGGTTCCGGGACATCCGGCGGGCCGCCTGGCCGGTGCCGTCCGGGGTGGGGCTCGCGGCCGAAGGTCTGTTCGCGGTCGTCGAGCCGACGGTGCGGGTCACGTCGGTCCGGGACGTGGAGTGCTTATGGCTGACCGCGCTGAGCGAGTCCGTGACCTGCGTCTACGTCACCCTCGCGGGATACGGGGACGGCGCCCGGGAGCGGGCCGACTCGCTGGGCGTCCCGCTGTTCGTGGTGGACCTCGCGGGGGTGCCGCAGCCGGCGAACGGGGCGGGCGAGGAACTGGTGGTCGGCGGGGCGTAGCCCGCCGCGGGGGAACGCGTAGCCCGCCGTAGAGAAAGGAAGGGGTGTCCGGGCCCCGCGCCGACACGGGGCCCGGACGTCTCAGTCCGCGTATCTCTCGCGGAGTTCGATCTTGCGGACCTTGCCGCTGACCGTCATGGGGAAGGCGTCGAGGAGTCGCAGCCTGCTGGGGATCTTGTAGTGGGCGAGCCGGTCGTGGCAGTACGCCCGCAGCTCGTCCAGGGTGACGGGGTCGTCCGGGTCACGGGGGATGACACAGGCCAGGACCTCCTCCCCGTACCGTTCGTCGGGCACGCCGACGACCTGCACATCGGCGATCTTCGGATGGAGGTGGAGGAACTCCTCGATCTCCCGGGGGTAGATGTTCTCGCCACCGCGGATGATCATGTCCTTGATCCGGCCGACGATCTCCACATAGCCGTCCTCGCGCATCACCGCGAGGTCACCCGTGTGCATCCACCGTGCCGGGTCGACGGCCTCCGCGGTCCGTTCGGGCTCGTCCCAGTAGCCGAGCATCACGCCGTAGCCCCGGGTGCACAGCTCACCGGCGGTGCCGCGCGGCAGGGTCGTCCCGTCGACCGGGTCGACGACCTTCACCTCGGTGTGCGGCAGGACCCGGCCCACCGTGGCGGTGCGGCGTTCGAGGTCGTCGTCGCGGCGGGTCTGCGCGGAGACCGGGGAGGTCTCCGTCATGCCGTAGCAGATCGACACCTCGGCCATGTTCATCTCCGACATGACCCGCTTCATCACCTCGGCCGGACACGTCGAGCCCGCCATGATCCCGGTGCGCAGCGACGACAGGTCGTACATCGCGAAGTCACGGAGGTTCAGCTCGGCGATGAACATCGTCGGTACGCCGTACAGGGCGGTGCAGCGTTCCTGTTCGACGGCCTGGAGGGTGGCGACGGGGTCGAAGGACGGGGCCGGGATCACCACACAGGCGCCGTGCGTGGTGGCCGCGAGATTGCCGAGGACCATGCCGAAGCAGTGGTAGAAGGGCACCGGCAGACAGATGCGGTCCGCCTCGGTGTAGCCGACCGTACGGCCCACCCAGTAGCCGTTGTTGAGGATGTTGTGGTGGGAGAGGGTGGCGCCCTTGGGGAAACCGGTGGTGCCGGAGGTGTACTGGATGTTCACCGGGTCGTCGCAGCTCAGTTCGGCGGCGCGGGCCGTCAGCCGGTCCTGGAGGTGCGGTGCCCCGGCGGCGAGGAGGTCCGTCCAGGAGCTCTCCCCGAAGAACGCCGTCTCGCGCAGTTCGGGGCACTTCTCCCGGACCTGGCGGACCAGTACGCGGTAGTCGCTGCCGCGGTGGCCCGCCGAGGCGAGCAGGACGGACACCCCGGACTGGCGCAGCACGTACTCCAGCTCGTGCGCGCGGTAGGCCGGGTTGACGTTGACCATGATCGCGCCGAGCCGGGCGGTGGCGTACTGCACGAACATCCACTCGGGGCAGTTGACCGCCCAGATGCCGACCCGGTCCCCCTTGAGGACGCCCCTGGCGAGCAGCGCGCGGGCCACCCGGTCCACCTCGGCGCTGAAGGCCGCGTAGGTCCAGCGGCGGCCGGACACCACGTCGACCAGGGCCTCGCGGCCGGGGAAGGCGGCGACCGCGCGGTCGAGGTTCTCGCCGATGGTGTCGCCGAGCAGCGGCACGGTGCTGGTGCCGTGGTCGTAGGACGCGGTGGGGGCGGTGGCCGCGAGGGGGCCGGGGGCGGTCATCGGTGGTCCTCCTCGCGGTACTCGGCCGACGCGTCACGGGCGGTGCGTTCCCGCAGTTCGACCCGGCGGATCTTGCCGGAGACCGTCTTCGGCAGATCCGCGAACTCCAGCCGCCGGATGCGCTTGTAGGGCGCGAGGACCCGCCGCGAGTGCTCGAACAGCAGCTTCGCGGTGTCCGGGCCCGGTTCATGCCCGGCGGCCAGCACGATGTACGCCTTGGGGACGGCGAGCCGGACCGGGTCGGGCGCGGGGACGACAGCCGCCTCGGCCACCGCCTCGTGCTCCAGCAGGGCGCTCTCCAGCTCGAACGGGCTGATCTTGTAGTCGGAGGCCTTGAAAACATCGTCCCGGCGCCCGATAAAAGTGACATATCCGTCGGCGTCCACGGAGCCGACGTCGCCCGTGCGGTAGTAGCCGTCCGCCATCGCCTCGGCGGTGTGTCCGGGGTCGCCGTGGTAGCCGGTCATGACACCGACGGGGCGGTCCGCGAGGTCGACGGCGATCTCCCCCTCGGCGGCGCCGGGTTCCCCGGTCAGCGGGTCGAGGAGAACCACCCGGTAGCCAGGGCTCGGACGGCCCATGGAACCGGACTTCAGCGGCTGACCAGGGCTGTTGGAGACCTGGACGGCGGTCTCCGTCTGCCCGAACCCGTCCCGGACGGTCACCCCCCAGGCCTGCCGCACCCGCTCGATGACCTCCGGGTTCAGCGGCTCCCCCGCGGCGACCACCTCACGCGGCGGGGTGCGCAGCGCGCCGAGGTCGGCCTGGATGAGCATCCGCCACACCGTCGGCGGGGCGCAGAACGTGGTGACCCGCGCGCGGTCCATCGCGGCCATGAGCCGGGCCGCGTCGAAGCGGGTGTAGTTGTGGAGGAAGACGGTCGCCTCGGCGTTCCACGGGGCGAAGAGGTTCGACCAGGCGTGTTTGGCCCAGCCGGGTGACGAGATGTTCAGATGCACGTCCCCGGGCTGGATGCCGATCCAGTACATGGTGGCCAGATGGCCCACCGGGTACGACACATGGGTCTGTTCGACGAGTTTGGGCCGGGCCGTCGTCCCGGAGGTGAAGTACAGCATCAGCGGGTCGTCCGCGAGGGTCACCCCGTCGGGTACGAAGTCCTCGGGCGCGGCGGCGCTCTCCTCGTAGCGGAGCCAGCCCGCGACCGGGGCACCGACCGCGACCCGGGTGAAGCCGCCGGGCACGTCGTCGAACTTCGCGGTGTCCTCCGACCGGGCGATCACATGACGGACCGCGCCGCGCGTCACCCGGTCGCGCAGATCGGCGGGTCCCAGCAGCGGGGTGGCGGGGATGACGACGGCCCGCAGCTTCATCGCGGCGAGCGCGGTCTCCCACAGTTCCGTCTGGTTGCCGAGCATCACCAGCACCCGGTCCCCGGCGCCGACGCCCCGCGCCCGCAGCCAGTTGGCGACCTGTGCGGACCGGCGGGACATCGCGGCGAACCCCGTCCTGCGCTCGCTGCCGTCCTCCTCGACGATGTGCAGGGCGGTCCGGTCGTTGCCCTCGGCGATCACGTCGAACCAGTCGAGCGCCCAGTTGAAGCGCTCGGGGCGCGGCCAGCGGAAACCCTCGTACGCGGTGTCACGGTCGGTGCGGTGCCGCAGCAGGAAGTCCCGCGCGGCACGGAACTCGTCGGTGGCGCTGGTCGCGTTCATGCGTCCTCCTCGTCACGGCTCCACCCGGACCCTTGCCTACCATCGTGCGATCCGTGATACAGGTCTCACTACCCCCGAACGGGGGTGCTGAGCGGCGGACGGGCGGAAGGCGGGCCGGTGGCGGCGGAAACGGTCGGGACGGCCGAGATCAGGACGGCGCTGCTGCGGCTGCGCCGTACGACCGGTCTGCCGGTGGCCTTCGGCGGGCTGATCGAGAGCGGCGGGCGGCAGGTCCGCATCCAGGAGCTCTCCGGGACCTCGACGACCGCGCTGCGCGCCCTCACGGTCTCCTCGGGCAACGGCCTCGGCGGCAAGGCCCTGGCGCGGTCCCGCCCCTGCGCGGTCACCGACTACAGCTCTTCCCGGCACATCAGCCATGAGTACGACGCGCCCGTCCAGGCGGAGGGACTGCGCTCGGTGCTGGCCGTACCGATCGTGGTCCGCCGCCGGGTCCGGGGCGTGCTGTACGGGGCGCTGCGGGACGCCCAGCCGCTCGGTGACCGGACGCTGGGGGCGGCGGTCGCGGTGGCCCGCGACGTGGAACAGGCCCTGGTGGTCCGGGACGAGGCCCGTGCGCTGCTCGCCGCCGCGGAGCCCCGGCCGCGGGACGGCGCGGGGATGGGCGCGGGAGCGGGCGTGGCGGTGGGCACGGCGGCGTGGGAGCAGGTCAGGGAGGCGCACGGAGTGCTGCGCACGCTGGTGCCGCGCATCGGTGATCCCGCGCTCCGGGCCGAACTGCTGGCCGCGTGCGGTCTGCTGGCGACGGCTCCCCTGCCGGACCCGCCCGGCCGAACCGTCCGGACGGCCCCGGTGGAGCTGGCACCGCGTGAGGTGGATGTGCTCGCGTGCGTCGCGGCGGGCGCGACGAACGCGGTGGCCGGGGAGCGGCTGGGACTGCGGCCGGAGACGGTGAAGGCGTATCTGAGGTCGGCGATGCGCAGGCTGGGCGCGGGCACCCGGCTGGAGGCGGTGGTGGCCGCCCGGCGGGCAGGACTGCTGCCGTGACGGGGACGGGGACGGTTACGGTTACGGGTACGGGGGTGTGGGCCGGGGCCGGGTGTGACGGGGCGGGGACGGGGTCGGGGTGTGATCGGCTCGGGGCCGCGGCAGTGTCCGGGCCTGGCCTACCCATGCGGCCCAGGCCAGGCCGGGGGCTACGTCCGCCGGACGGCGCCGAAGCGGACCTCGTGGGTGACCGACGGTTCGGCGAGCAGGCGCAGCACGCGTTCGCCCTCGGCGAGGGTGGCCTCCCGCCGGCCGCGGCCGAGCGGGGCGAAGGGCTCGATCGTCAGGACGGCCGAGTCCGCGTTCTCCTCCAGCTTCCACACCCCGGCGACCAGTCCGTCGGTCATCAGTACGCGGTACGCGTAGTTGCCCTGCCAGGTGAGGCCCTTGTACTCGGCCGGCACCACCCGTGACCGGTCGGCGTGCGACAGCAGGAGGTTGTCGTACTCGGGCAGCAGCCGGGGCGGGGCCTCGGTGTCCGCGTCGGGGCGGGGCGCGTCCGGCAGGTCGAAGAGTTCGGTGCCCCGCTCGTCGCGGAAGGTCAGCAGCTCGGGTCGGAGCCGTTCGAAGACCTCCTTCAGCCGGGTGAGCCGGGCCCAGGTCTGCATGTCCTTGACGGAGGCGGGCCCGAACGCGGCCAGATAGCGGCGTACCGCGTCCTCGGCGGACGGCTCGGGATCGAGCGGGCGGCCCAGCCAGCGGTCGACGGTCGTGAGGGCGACCTGGCCGCTGCGGCGCCACAGCCCGCGCGGGGTGACCTGGACCAGCGGGAGGCGGCAGCGCGCGACGAGCGACAACGCCAGCGGGTCGGCGTCCGGCCACTCCTTCAGCAGCACCTCGCGCAGCTGCGCCATGGTCCGGGGCTCCGACTCGACCAGGTCCCGGCTCAGCGCGACGAGCCGGTCCTGGTCGACCCCGACGAGACCGGCCCGGAAGCCGTGCAGTTCCCGTTCGAGGGCGGGCTGGACGAGGGAGCGCAGGGTCAGGGCGTCGGCGGCGGTGTGGGTGTGGATGGTGGACCGCATGGTGACGATCCGCACGGCGGCGCGGTTCTCCATCGACGCCGACAGCTCACGCGGGTCGAAGTCCTCGATCCGGGCGGCGAGTCCGTAGTAGGGAGGCTTCACGTTCTGGGCCTGGAGACCGACGAGGCGGGTGAGCGCTTCTGCCACGGTGAGGGTGCCCGGGGCGGCGGGCGCGAGCAGGTACTGACGGGCGAGGGTGGCGCGGCCGAGGGCACGGTCGCTGAGCACGGGGGCGGAGGCGGAGGCGGTGCGTCGGCCGGGGGAAGACGCGGAGGGGGTCCGGGTCCCCCGCCGGGTGGTGGCGGAACGCCCTGCCGCACCGCCCGAGGTCGCCGCCACACCTGCCGCTCCCGTACCGGCCGTGATGTCGGGGGCCGGGTCCGGGTCCGAGTCCGGTCCCGTCAGGCGTCGCGCGCCGCTGTTCCTCGTCGTCGTCATATCCGCACGCTAACGCGGCTTTAGGACAGTTCCTGTCCTCGATCGCCGGCTCCGGGACACCTCGCACCCGGAATCGCGAACAGCCTCACCGGGGCGGGCTCCTCCTGCGCCCGGCGTCGAGGGCCGCCCTCCCGGACGGCCCTCGGACGAGGCAGAAGCCGTCGGAGGTCAGGCCTGCTTGAGGGCCGCGGCCATGCCCTGCCACTCCTCCAGCACCGTGAAGCTCCGGAACAGTGTCCGCAACGCCGTGCCGATCCGCCGGGCGGGCCCGCGCAGATTCCGGCTGGAGGCACCGAACATGTCGATCAGCGTGATCACCTCCTGGAAGCCGACCGCATCGCTCCGCAGCTCGAAGGATGTCCCGGTGAGCTGGTCCAGGAGCCCGGGCATGCTGTCCGGCCATTCGTCGCGGGGTGTGTTCCCCGCCCATTCCAGACACGCGGTGAAGCCGATGGCGCCGATCCGCATACGCTCCGCGAAGCGTTCGGCCGCTGATTCCAGGTCATGGGACGGCCCGTCGATGGCTTTGGCCATCCGGTTGATCACCGCCAGCATCGCGCTCGTCGGGGCCCCGGGACGACCGGCCCGGACCATGTCCTCGGCCATGAGTTCCATCATCGCCTTGAGGTCTTCCATCGCGGACTCCACATCGGCCATCTCCCCCGTGATGGCCGCCAGTTGTTCCTCGGACTCCGCCACCAGATCGAAGAGGCCGGGGCCGTCGTCGTCGGGCTCGCCGACCGGGTCCGCCACGGCCGGTACCACCGCACCGACAGGCGGAGCCACGCATGGCACCTCGCGCAGGGCGTCGGTCAGCAATGCCGTGAGCTGCTGCCGGGCGGTGTCGGGGGCCGTGGAATGCGGTGGGATCTCGATGCGGGGGGTCCACCCGGCCCCGGGAAGGGCCACAGCTCCCTCGGCAACATGGATGGTGCGGCGGCCGAGCGCGTGGCGTACCCCCAGCGCGAAGGACAGCTCCTCGTCGGCGCCGCTGAGGCTCACGACGACGATGTCCACTTCGGAGACCAGGCGCAGCAGTTGGTCCGCGGGCAGACCGGCGTCCGTCAGCTGATCGGCCTGGACGAAGGTGACACCGAGCTCTTCGCAGGTGGGGCGTACGACATCGTCGTAGAAGGTCGTGGAACGCCGCTCGTCCGGGACAGGTCGGCCGGGCTCGTCCGGAACGGGTCGGTGGGAGGGAGGAACGACGGTGGCCGTCGTCCCGATGGCCAGGCAGGTAGGCATGGCGAAGCCCTTCGGATGGTTGGGGGATGTGCCCTGTGGGCGGTGATCGGTGACCGGCCGGAGGTCCGGGTCCGGGTCCGGGTCAGTCGAAAAGGGTGAGCGCCACTCCGTCGGCGATCTCGTCGGCGAAGACGGGGCGTTCGTCGACGCCCAGCGCGCGCAGCAGATCCGTGGTGAGTACCCGGTGCCGGTGCCCGACCCGGAGCGTGGGGCAGGGGAACGTGCCGAGGGCGATGAGCCGGTAGGCCGTGCCGAGGCACATACCGAAGGCCCTGGCCGCCGTCCTCAGATCGACACTGACCGGAAGGTCGAAGATCTCGCGGAAGGTGAGCGGCGTCGGGGCGGGAGCGGTCATCCGTTCCTCCCGACCCGCCGCAGGGAGAGCGTCGCGACCCGGTGGCCCCGGCCCGAGTACCGGAGGTCCGTGGCCGTCCCGGCCAGGCCCCACGCCTGGGCCAGCGCGCCGATCCGTACGCCTTCGAGGCGGTGCGCGGGGACGGTGATGCGCAGCCCGGCCGGGAGTCCGGACGGACGAACGGGCGGTTCGTAGTCCGCCTGCCAGACCTCGTCCGTGCCCGTGCCGGGCGAACGCCCGCCGACGTACTCCACGTCCTCCACGGCCAGTTCGGGGCGGACCGCCCGCCATGCCGTCCAGGTGCGGGAACAGGCCGACCGCAGGATATGGCCGCCCGGATCGGGGGTGTCCGCCCCGGTCTCCGCGAGGGCTTCGAGGTAGCACGTGACGAGTTCGGCCTCGACGTCCTGTCGCTCCGCGCGGAAGGAGCGGACGATCCTGGACGCGGTGCGGCTGAGACCTGGCAGCCCCATCCACACCACCGCCGAAGGCCAGTCGGACCGGTCGGCGTCAAGGCGCCCCCGCTCCGCGATCTGGTGCCACAGCGCGGTACGCGCCGCGGGGTCCGCGGAGCGGTCGTAGAGCGTCCGGCGGGCCAGTTGCATGGAGACCGGGACGCCCGCGGGGTCCGACCCGTCGATCAGTCGCAGCTCCGGGGCGGGATTGCGTTCGCCGTACCGCCGTTCGACGGAGGTGAAGATTCCGGGGTGAGGGGGAAGGGACATCGGTTCCTCCTGATCAGTCCGTGTCCGTGTCCGTGTCCGTGTCCGTGTCCGGGGTCGCGGTCCTGCCGTGCCACACCGTCAGCAGCCGCGCCGCCGTCTCCTTGCCGGGCATCGCGTCGTGGCCACGGGCGACGGCCATCAACCAGCGGAGGAATCCGGGCTGCCGGGCTTCGGTGAGAGCGTTGAGTAGTTCCTCCAGCCCCGGGTCCGGCCGCGGTGTGCCGTCCGCCTCGCGGCACCAGGAGAGAAGGACGTCACGCATGGACGCGAAGGTGGCCGCCTCGTTCAGGGCGTGTCCGGTTAGCCGGACCAGCTCCGAGGCCGCCTCGCCGCCGGTGAGCATCCGGCTGCCGCACCAGGCGGGGTCTGCCCCCGCCATCGCGGGAAAGGCGAGGGCGGCGATCAACTCCGACATGTCGTCCGACCCGGCCCATGTCCGCATCCGCTCCAGGACGATCCCCCTGGTACGGGTGTCGCCCGTCGCGAAGCGCTGCACCAGCGCGTCCACGACCGCGAACGCGACGGTCACCTCGTCCGTGCCACCGCCCGTCGTCTCCATGAGCTGGTGCGCCAGCAGCAGGGCCTGCGCGGTCGTCACCCCGCTGTCCGAGCGGCAGGCGTACGCCACCGCCCTGCGCAGGACGGTCTCGGGCGCGACACTCCACCGCTCCAGCAGTTCCGCCGCCCCGGCCGCCGCTGCCGGGTCCCGCAGGGCCGTGCCCAGCCCCCGGGCGGCGACCTCGACGGCCGCGGGCCACGGGGCCGACGCCACACCCGGCACCAGGTCCAGCGTCCGGCCGTCGGTCCCCGCGGCCATGGCCGCGACCGCCCGGCCGGCCCGTTCGACCTGGTCCGGCCGGTCGCCGGTGCGGGCGAGCCAGGTGTGCAGCAGGGGCAGCAGTTCCCCGTGCTCGCGGCACAGAACCCGCCACACGGCGTCGCCCACGGCGGGCCAGAAGAACGAGAGGGTGTCCGGGTCACCCGTCCCCGCGCGTGAGGTGCGGTGCGCCCCGAGAGTGCGCAGGGTCTCGGACAGGGGCCGCTGAGGTGCCGTGCCCTGCGGAGGCCTGTCGGGCCGAGGGGACAAGCGCGGCGCGGCGGTCTCCCGTTCCCCTCCGGACCCCGCCAGCTCCAGCAGGTCCGAGGCCCGCTCCACCACGGTGTCCCGGTCGAGCCCGCCGTAGACGCTGAGCGCGAGCAGATGGGCGAGGAGTACGGGATCTTCCTGTGCCCTGGCCACGAGGTCAGGGGCCTCGGCCCGGGCCAGGGCGTCCAGCACCTCGGCGCAGTCGGCACCGCCAGTGGAACCGAGCCGGGCCACGGCTCGCGCCACCCGCGCCGCCTGGCGGGGCGGCAGTTCCGCGGGCAGCAGCTCCTGGAAGTGGCCCGCTCCCAGGGCCCGCAGCAACCGGCCGCGCACCTCCTCGTCGGAGCAGATGTCCGCCAGGTGGGCGGCGAAGACCTGCCGTGGGTCGGGTGGCAGATGCCGGACGACCGGTGTACCCAGGCGGTTCGCGAGGTCGGACGCCAGGCCGGGCGCCTCCGCCAGCACGATCAGGAGGCGTGCCCCCGCCTCCGCCAAGGGCGCTTCCAGCCGGGACAGGTCCCAGGGGCGGAGGGCGAACGGGTCCGGAGGCTCCATCACGAGATAGCCGTGCACTCCCTGCGACCGCGGCGCCCACCGGGTGAGGTCCACGGACCCGTCCACCTGGAGGAGCACGGGATCCTCCCTGCCGTGGGCCAGCAGATTGAGGGCGTGTGTCTCACGGCCGGTCCCCGGCGCTCCGACCAGTACGGAGACTCCGGAGTCGAGTGCCGTGAGCGCGCTCTCGAACCCGGGCGGGGGCATGAAGCGGCGCCGCGCCGTCCTCAGGTCCTTCGCCCGTACGGGTCCCTGCCGCGTCGTTCCGGCGGCAGGGCCGCCACCCATCGCGGCGGTGACGGTCTGCCGTTGGCCGCCTGTCACCACACCGGTGTTGACCGTGCCGTGGGGAGCGAGGACCACCATGTTCCGCTCGGGGGGCAGGGCCGCGACGAGGGCGTCAAGGCCGTCGCCCGGAGGCATGTCAGAGATCATGACCGGCTCCGGCGGCACGGTGACCGGGGAATTCGACGGTCGTGACGTGCTGACCGCCGTGGACGGTGCCGGTGTTGATGATTCCCCGCTCGGCGTTCAGCACCGTGGTCGGCACGGGCTCGGCCGCTTCGACGCCGTCCCGCGTCTCCCGGTGGTCGGTCGCCTCCTCCGACGCCGACGCCGCCCGGGGGCGGTGGTTCCGGGGCTGATGCTTGTGCTGGTGCAAGGTGATGACCTCGTCCGCCTGGGGCGCTTCCGCTTCTCGCATGTCGTCCTTTCGAAGCGTTCGGTTGGCCGGGGATTTCTCATGCGCTGTTTCCCGACGACTTGAGATTCGCGGATTCCCGGGTGCCCGTCCGCTTCCGTGGTGCGTACGGAAGGTGTCTGCGGTCACATGCGCGGACGGCACGGAAATCAGCGCGCGAAAGGACGGGCGTGCCACTCCGAGGCAACACGCCAGTCCACTTGTTCGCACATCTCCCGCGCCCGGTACGCCACATCGGAACCTGGCGTCCGCATGCGGATATCCGGTCGACCGCGCACGGGTCGCCGCGGGACGCGGGGAACTCGTCCCGCTCCGGTCCGTCAGCCCTGACCCCGGACGATGTCGGCCGTGGTCCCCTCGACGTGGTCCCCGGCGACGTGATGGTTGCTCACGCTCTGACCGCCGTGGACCGTACCGGTGTTGATGGCGCCACGGGGAGCGCTGTTCCGCACGCGGGGGCCGCGCGGTCCGGCGCCCCCCAGCGGCCGGGTGCCCTCGCGGGCCTCGGCCTCGGCCTCGTCGCCGTCCGGGGCCTCTTCGTGCAGCGGCCCGGACGGCTGGGGTACGTAGACCCAGGCCCGCTGGGAGAAGGGCTTGCCGTCCACCGTCGCGGCGACCTCCACGAAGTGGTCGGGGTGACGCCCTGTGTACCCACCGGCGACGGCGTCCTCGTAGCAGCGGTCCGAGAGGATGGCCGCGACGTGCGTGATGTTCTCCTTGTGGGAGGCGAGCACCGCCTTGACGGGGCGGGAGTCGAGCAGCCGGTGCGTGTCGTTGCGTACTGTCCCGTTGCCGCCGAACTCGTCGCCGGTGTCCGGCAGCGGGCCGACATGCAGGCTGACCCGGAGCCTGATGGGCACCACTCCGTGGGACAGCACGTTGAAGTCGGTGAGCACGTCCTGGAGGACGAGCAGCAGGGGATGGATGACGAAGGGCATCAGCGCGGTGTCGAACCCGAACACGTACCCGTCGCCGGTCGAGTTGGGGAACACCCGGTCGTCCCAGAGTTCCTGGAGACCCGCCCGGGTCAGGGCGGCCTTGAGGAGTTCCGGGACGGCACGGCTGATGGCCTCGTGCTCGATGGCGGGATGTCCCGTGAAGCCCTTGGCGTCCACGGCCAGGACACCCCGGTAGGGGGGCAGGAGGCGGCTGCGGGTGAAGGGCGCCGCGCTCCCCCGGGGCAATTCACCGATGTGCTCGCGCATGGGGCAACTCCTCCGTGAAGCCCTGCCCGGCAGGGGCCGGACAGGGACGTGTCCGTCCGGATGGTCGTGCCACTGGAGCTTCACAGCGCGGGCGCGGACGCTCCGCTCCACGGGTGCGGACAGCCCGTGACGTGAGTCACATCACCGTCACACGCCGATGAAGCCGGCGAGCGCGGACCGCAGACCTTCCACGCTGGTCACGTCGATACGGCTCTTCGTGGCGTGCACACGGTCCGGACCGAGGCGCGCCAGCGCCTTGCTGACGGAGTTGCGGCCGACCCCGATGTGCTGGGCCAGCTCCTCCCGCGTGAGGGAGAAGGAACGCGTCCCCCCGGAGACCTCGACCAGCCGGAGCAGCGCCATGGCCAGGCGTTCGTGCACGGAACCGTCGCCCACCTCGGTCTGCTCCCGCAACCGGCTGGAGGCCAGCCGGGCGAGGGGATACGCCAGTCGGTGCCGGAGAACGAGGCGGTGGAAGTCCTCGGCGGGCACCACGGATGCCGTGCACCCGCTCATCGTCCGCACATCGGCGAGCCGTCGGCCGCCGTCCTGGAGTGCCATCTCGCCCAGGATCTCCCCCGGCCCGCGGAAGGCGAGCAGTCGCTGCCGACCGTCGCGGTCCGTGCGGACCACCTTCACCATCCCACCGGTCAGGGCGAGCACATGGGTGCCCTCGGTCCCCTGCCGCAACAGGGTCAGGTCGGCCGCGTAGGTCCGGGACGGGTAACGGGTCAGCCCGTCCCACGCCTCCGCCGGCAACAGATCCCGCAAGGCTCGCGCCGAGCCGACATATTGTTCGCTCATGCGAATATGCTAGACACACTCTCCTCGCAGGAGAAGGAATTTGGCCCTTTGAACTCGTGTACTAATGCTACGCAGTAAAGTCCGGAAGCACTCATACGGCCTCCCCGACCCCACGGACCAATCGGCCGCGTTCCGGGCGGAGTTCACCGCCGGGGCCGGCGCCGCACCCCGGTACCCGGACGGCCGGCCGCGCGGGGCGAGCCGTCGCCGTCGAACGTGCCCGTCGGTGGCCCGTAGAATCGACGCCTGTGGCCGACACCCAGTACGAAGACCTGTTGCGGCTGGTGCTCACCTCCGGGACCCCCAAATCCGACCGGACGGGCACCGGCACCCGAAGTGTCTTCGGACACCAGCTGCGTTACGACCTCTCGCGGGGATTCCCGCTGATCACCACCAAGAAGGTGCATCTGCGGTCCATCGTGTACGAACTGCTGTGGTTCCTCCGCGGCGAGACGAACGTCGGCTGGCTCCGTGAGCACGGCGTCACCATCTGGGACGAATGGGCCGGACCGGACGGCGAGCTCGGCCCGGTCTACGGCGCCCAGTGGCGCTCCTGGCCCACGCCGGACGGCAGGCACATCGACCAGATCACCGAGGTCCTGGACACACTGCGCCGCGATCCGGACTCCCGCCGGATGATCGTCTCCGCGTGGAACGTCGCCGAGCTGGACAGGATGGCGCTCGCGCCGTGTCACGCCTTCTTCCAGTTCCATGTCGCCGACGGCAAGCTCTCCTGCCAGCTGTACCAGCGCAGCGCGGACCTGTTCCTCGGCGTTCCGTTCAACATCGCCAGTTACGCCCTGCTCACGCACATGGTGGCGCGGCAGACCGGCCTCGAACCGGGCGACTTCATCTGGACCGGCGGCGACTGCCATATCTACGACAACCACGTCGAGCAGGTGACGGAGCAGCTGTCGCGCACCCCGTTCGACTTCCCGGCGCTGCGGCTGCGTCCGGCGGACTCGCTCTTCGACCACACGTACGCCGATGTGGAGGTGCTCGACTACCGGCACCACCCGGCCATCAAGGCCCCGGTGGCGGTGTGAACGTCGGACTGATCTGGGCGCAGACCGTCGACGGGGTGATCGGCGCGGACAACACGATCCCGTGGCGGGTGCCCGAGGACATGGCGCATTTCAAGGCGACCACCCTCGGCCGTCCCGTGGTGATGGGGCGCAGGACCTGGGATTCGCTGCCGCCGCGGTTCCGCCCGCTGCCCGGCCGGCGCAATGTCGTGGCGACCCGTGATCCGGGATGGACGGCCCGGGGCGCCGAGCGCGCCGGGTCCGTCGTGGAGGCGCTGGAACGCGCGGCCGAGCCGCTGGACGGGACGGCCCCTGACACGGTGTGGGTGATCGGGGGCGGGGAGATCTACCGGGCCGCTCTGGGCCATGCGACAAGGCTCTCGGTGACCGAGATCGACTCGCCGGTGAAGGGGGACACCTACGCCCCGGTGCCGGACCCGGCGTGGCGGGTCGCACAGGACACGGGCTGGCTGTCCTCGACGTCGGGGCCGCGCTACCGCATCCGCGAGTACATCCGCTGACCAGGGGTCCGCCCGGCACGGTCGGCGAGGGCCGACGGCGGTCCTGATCGCGGGAAGCCCACGTCCGGTCCCGGGAAGCCCACGTCCGGTCCTGGAGCGCCCGCGTCCGATCGCGGAAAGCCCGGGTCCTCGGACCCGGGCGGTGTGCCGGTGCCCCTGCGGGCGGGGAACGCTCCCCCGCCGTGGGCACCTCCGCCGGAAGGCCGACGGGTGCGTGCCGCCCCGCACCGGTGGGTGCGGGGCGGCACGGCATCAGATCAGACCGGTACGACGTTCTCCGCCTGCGGACCCTTCGGGCCCTGGGTGACGTCGTAGCTGACCTGCTGGTTCTCCTCCAGCGACCGGAAGCCGGCAGCGTTGATGGCGGAGTAGTGGACGAAGACGTCCGGGCCGCCGCCGTCCTGGGCGATGAAGCCGAAGCCCTTTTCGGCGTTGAACCACTTAACGGAACCGGTGGCCATATTGTCCCCTTGTCCAGGGTTGCGGGGCACTGGCTTGTCAATGCCCCTGGGGTGAGGTGATCGCCCTGGTCCTCGGGCACTGCTGCACAGCACAGCGCCCACGGGCGAACCGCGGGCGCTGACTTCGAACCACGACTACTGACGAGAAAGTTAGCCGATCCGCGATCGCCTGGCTACACGGCGCAGCAGCAGAGCGCGTTCCCGCCCAGCTCAGCGGCCGGATTTGCTCTCCACGACGGTCATCAGCGGGCTGACGCCGAAACGATCGTCCGACGTCCCTTTCGTGTACGACGGCCCCCTTCGCCGCCTTCCGCCCGCGCGGTCGCGGCCCTGTCACACGGTGATCACCGCCTTGCCCAGGAGTTCGCGGGACTCGATCGCCCGGTGCGCCGAGGCCGCCTGGTCGAGGGGAAAGGTGGCGCCTATCACAGGGCGGAGGGCACCCTTGGCCACCTCTTCGAGGGCCCGCGCCACGAGCCGGGCGCGCTCGTCGGCGGGCAGCTGGACGTCCGCGATGCCGAACAGGCGGATGCCGCGGGCCGCGGCGGCGTCCGGGTCCACCTCGCTGAAGCCGCCCGACGGGGCCCCGTGGGCGGAGAACCGGCCGCCGTTCGCGACCAGGGGGAACGCGGCGGCGCCGGTCGCGCCGCCCACTCCGTCCAGGACGACGTCCGCTCCCGTCCCGCCGAGTGCCGCACGGGCCTGCTCCACCCAGTCGGGACGGCTCGCGTCGACGACCGCGTCGGCGCCCAGTTCCCGTACCAGTGCGATCTTGCGGTCGCCGCGCGCCGTGCCGACGACCCGTGCGCCCGCCGCCTTCGCGAGCTGTACGAGCACGGTGCCCATACCGCCGGACGCCCCGAGGACCAGTACCCGCTCGCCGGGCCGCAGGTCCGTGGCGCGCAGCAGCGTGAGGGCCGTCACACCGTCGTGGACGAGGGCCGCCGCGTCGGTGAGGGAGACCTGGTCCGGTACGGCGGTGAGCGCCCCGACGGGGACCGCGACCAGTTCCGCGTACCCGCCGGACAGGTCGAGGGAGGCGGCGACCCTGCGGCCGGTCCAGTCCGGGTCCACACCGTCACCGAGGGCGCGGACGGTACCGGCGACGCCGCTGCCGGGGACGTAGGGCGGAGCGATCGGGAAGTAGTCGCGGCCCCACCCGGCGCGTATCTGGGTCTCCACGACGAGGGTGTCCACCGCCTCGACGGCGACCAGCACCTCGCCCGGGCCCGCCACCGGGTCGGGCAGCCGCACCGGTACCAGGACGTGCGGGTCTCCGAACTCGATCACCTGTGTCGCGCGCATGCCGCCCACTCCTCCGCTCGGGCCCCGGACCGTCCCGGGGTGGCCTTGGCCCCCGGACTTCCCGGGGGCCGTTGCGTGAAGTCTTGAACGCCAAGCTTGGTTGAGGTCAAGCGCTCATGGAATGTCCGGCCCGTGGGGGTGCGGGCCGGGCACCGGACGCCCGGCCCTTCCGTTACCCGTCGCGCGGAGGCGTCCGGTCCTCCAGGTCGAGCGGCTGCCCCTACAGGTCCGGCCGACCGGAGAGGCCCGGTTGCTCGCCCAGGCCAGGTCGCTCGCCCAGGTCCAGCCGGTCGGACAGTCCGGCCCGGGCGAAGGCGGCGATCAGCGCGTCACGGCCCTCGGTGAAGTGGGACCAGCTGTCGTGGTGCACCGGGACCACCCGGCGGGCGCCGAGTATCCCGGCGGCCTCGGCGGCCCGGGCGCTGTCGAGGACGAGGAGCCCGCCGCCGAAGAGACCGGGGACCCGGGGGGCGCCGGCGAACAGGACGGCGGTGTCCACCGGGCCGAAGCGTTCGGCGACCTGCCGGACCGGGTCGAGCGAGGCGTTGTCGCCGCTCACATAGACCGTGGGCAGGCCGTCACCGGTCAGGACGAAGCCGACGACCTCACCGAGCACCGGCTCGACATCGGCGCGCTCACCGGGGCCGTGCACGGCGGGCACGCCCGTCACCGTGACCGTGCCGCCGCCGGGCCGGTCGAGCCGGACCGGTTCCCAGTCGGCCAGGCCCCTGGCCCGGCCACCCAGGCGCCGGGCGCCACCAGGGGTGGTGAGGGTCAGCGGCACATCGGCGAGGAACTTCCGGCCCGAGTGGTCGAGGTTGTCCGGGTGCTCGTCGTGCGACAGCAGGACGACGTCGACACGGCCGACCCCGGCGGGACCGACCGCGGAAGGCGCCGTCTTGACCAGGGGCGGACCGCCCGGCACGGGGTACTCACCGGGCGCGTCGAAGGTGGGGTCGGTGAGGAAGCGCAGACCGCCGTGGTCGAACAGGGCGGTCGGACCGCCGAGGACACGGACGGGCATCGGCTCGGCGGGCGGGCGGGATGTGACCATGGGAGAGGCGACCTCACGGTTGAGGGGTGGTTTATCCGTGATGAACGTAACCGTCTCTCACGGATGGAGGCAACCCGTAACATGAGACGGATGAAGGAGACCCTGACCGGCGAGCCCGTACCCGCGCCCGCGCCCGGCGCGGACCGGTATCCCGCGCTCGACCTCGCCAACAGCGCCGTCACGCTGCCCGGCGGCCGGGCCCTCGACCTGCTCGCCACCCCCGCCGACGCCACCGGCTGGCTGACCGGACGCGACCTCGCCCCGGCCGGGTCGGACCTGCGGGAGCCATGTGCCGCGCGGCTGCGGGCGTTGCGCGCGGAGATCCGCTCCCTGCTCGCGTCGCGGGTCGGCGGCCACCCGGCGTCGACCGGGGCCCTCGCCACCGTCAACGAGGCGCTCACCCGGGCTCCGGCGGCCTCCCTGCTGCACTGGGACCCCGTCCACGGCCCCTACCGCGCCGCCGCCCACCCCACCACCCAACTCGTCGAGCACGCGCTCGCGGTGCTCGCCGCCGACGCGGCCGATCTGCTGACCGGTCCCGACGCGGAGCGCCTCACCGCCTGTGGCTCCGCCCCGTGCGACCGGTATCTGCTGCGGCACGGGCGCCGCCACTGGTGCTCGACCCGGTGCGGCGATCGGGCCCGTGCCGCACGCGCTTACGCCCGGCGCGGGGGCCGGGGGCGGCGTGACCGGGAGACGGCGGAGGGCTGATCCGCCGTTCCTCCTGGCCCGGGTGCCCTGGGTTCCCTGTGCTGGGCGCACTTGTTCCTGGGCCGTTGCTCGTCGTTTTGCGCAGTTCCCCGCGGGTCGCCTTCGCTTGCGCTTCCCAGGTCTGTCCGGCGGGGCGCACTTCGTTCCTGTGCCGTCGCTCGGTGGTTTCGCGCAGTTCCCCGCGCCCCTGGATGCTGCCCCTTCGGGTTTGTTCGTCGGGTGCGGGTCTGCCCTCGTCTTTTGCGCAGTTCCCCGCGCCCCTTTGGGGCGCGTTCTGCTGTCTTTCGGGTCGGGGCCGGTCGGGATTCTCCGTCCTCGATCCAACGCGCTCGGTCGGACGTTCCCCTTGCCCGACTGAAGAGCATCGGAGTCTGCGGGCAGAGATTCCCGCCCACCCCCTTCGCTGAGTCCTGCGACTGCGCGAGGAGGGGGTTCCGCAAGCGACGACCCCGCACCCGACCGACAGCCTGAAGGGGCGCCCCCAAACGGGCGCGGGGGACTGCGTGACCCGTCGTCGTGCTCGCGGCGGGGCCGGCCTTCCTGGACGGCTTCGTGCCCGGCGGCAGCCGTCACGCTCGGGACGGGGCGGGGTCAGAACGTGAAGGAGGCGGTCACGGGCAGGTGGTCGCTGCCGGTGCCGGGCAGGGTCCCCGCGGAGAGCGGCCGGATTCCCCGCGCCAGGACGTGATCGATACGGGCCAGCGGGAATCCGGCGGGCCAGCTGAAGCCGAACCCGTCCCCCGCCACGTCCTGCGCGGAGGTGAGCCCGCGCAGCAGGGGGGCCAGCGCACGGTCGTCCGTCGTGCCGTTGAGGTCCCCGACGACCAGGACCCGCCCCGGGCGTTCGGCGGTGACGGCCCGGGCGAGCAGGCGTGCCGCGTCGTCCCGGCGGCCCGTGGTGAAGCCGTGGACCGGGGACACCCGCACCGACGCCAGATGGGCCACGAAGACGGTGAGCGGGCCCTTCGGGGTGGCGAGCGTGGCGCGCAGGGCGCGGGGCCACGGCATGATCTCCACGGGTTGGGCGCCGGTCATCGCGTACGTGCTCCAGAGGCCGACCCCGCCGTGGACGGTGTGGTGGGCGTAGCGGGCGGGCAGTGCGCGGTGGAACGTCTCCCGTGCCTCTGCGGCCAGTTCCTGGACGGCGATGACCTGGGCGCCGGTGTCCGCGAGCCTGCGGGCGGTGCCCGCGGGGTCCGGGTTGTCCTCACCGACGTTGTGGCTGACCACGATCAGCTCGCCACCCGATTCGCGTTTGTCGACGAGCGTGCCCCCGAACCGGACCGGCCAGGCCACCGCGACGAGCACGACCCCGAACAGGACGAGCGGGGCGCGGCGGTACAGCCCGAACAGCGTCAGCGGGAGGAGCAAGGCCACCGTCCAGGGCAGGAAGGTCTCGACCAGGCTGCCGAGGTTCCCGAGGCTGTTGGGGAGGAGGGGGTGGGCGAACAGCAGCGCCGCACAGAGGGCACCCGCGACGGCGAGCCAGGCGCCCCTCCACGGCCGTACGGACCATCGCCGTGCCCCGCGCGCCCCGATGCCCTCGGCGGGCGGTACGGGGCCCTCAGCGGGCGGCAGGGGGCCTGCGGCGGGCGGCAGGGGTGCGCCGGGGGGCGGTGTGCCGGGGACTCCTGGGGCGGGCGGTGGTCCGGGGACGGCCGGGACGGACGCTGCGGGGGCGTTCGTGGGGAGGGCGGGGGCATCAGTGGGGGCAGCGGGGGGTGGGGTGCCTGTGGTCATCGTCGGACGCCCTGCCGGGCCGCGACGGCGAGCCGTTCGGTGGCGTCGAAGGCCGCCTGCATCCCCGTGGCCGGGGTGGTGTGGGGCAGCTGGTGCAGGACGACACCGAGGATCAGACCCGGTCGCGCGCCGCGACCCGGCTCCGCGGCCCACATCAGGGCGCCTCCGGCGGGCGTGCTCGATCCGGTCTTGCCGCCCACGATCCCCGCGATGCCGAGCAGCCGGTTGGTGTTGGCGACGGTGCCCGTGGCTCCCCCGATGGTGCTCTCGCGGGTGGCGACGACGTCCCGGAAGACCGGGTCGCGCATGACCGCGCGGGCGAGCCGGAGCTGATCGTCGGAAGTGCTCGTGGTCGTCGGCTCGAAGCCGCTCGCGCCGGTGTAGGTGGTGCGGGTCATCCCGAGGTCCGCCGCGGCGCGGTTCATCCTCGTGACGAAGGCGCGCTCGCTGCCCGAGTCCCAGCGGGCGAGCAGCCGGGCGACGTTGTTCCCGGAGGGCAGCAGCAGCATCTCCAGCAGCTGGCGCTGGTTGAGCCGCTGGCCCGCCTCCACGCGCGCGGTCGACTCCGATAGCGAGTGCGACTCGTCCTGTGCCCGCTGGTCGACCGTGACGGTCGGGCCGGGCTCGCCCGGTTTCAGCGGGTGGCGGGTGAGGACGACGTACGCGGTCATCACCTTCGTGACGCTGGCGATGGGCACCGGCTTCTGCTCACCGCTGCTCCCGGATCTGCCGCTGCCCGTGTCGGCCACACTCGCCTGGCCGCCCATCGGCCACGGGAGCGCCAGCCGGCCGGTGGCCGGGCCGGGGGCGGCCGGTCCGGCGGGGTCCGCCCCGGCCCGGGTGGTGACGGCCCAGCCGCCGAGCAGGGTGAGGAGCAGCGCGGCGACCGCGCCCCACAGCACGGACGCGGGGACCCGCGCCGGTGGCCGGCGGCCGGGGAACGGACCGGGGTCGGACTGGACGCGCAAGGCTGCCTCCGGGGGACGGGTACGCGGTGGTGCGTACGTCGTCCACCCTCGGGAAGGGCTGTGTCCGCGCCGCGGAGACGGTTCGTCCGTCGCCGCTCGGACCTGTGTCCGCCGTGTATCAGTCCGGCGGCCGGTCCCCGTCGGGCAGGCGCAGCACGGCGACCGCGCCGCCGTCGGGGGCGTTGGCGAGTTCCAGGCTGGCGCCGATGACCCGGGCCTGGCCCACCGCGATGGTCAGCCCCAGACCGTGTCCGTGACCGCGTTCCGAGGCGCCGGTACGGAACCGTTGCGGCCCGTCCGCCAGCAGCGCGGCGGGAAAGCCGGGGCCGTGGTCACGGACCACCACGGTCGGGCCGTCCACCCGGACCTCGACGCGTCCGCCGCCGTGGCGGTGCGCGTTGAGCACCAGGTTGGCGATGATGCGGTCGAGCCTGCGCGGGTCCGTCGAGACCTGCCGGTTGTCGACGACCGTCGTCAGGGCCGGCTCGCCGGTACGGGTCACCGACGCCTCCACGACGCTGCCGACGGGGACGAAACGCGCGTCGGACGCCTCGGCGCCCGCGTCCAGCCGGGATATCTCCAGCAGGTCCTCGACCAGTCCGCGCAGAACGCGTACCCGGTCCCGTACGAGTTCGGTGGCCGGGCCGTCGGGCAGCAGTTCGGTGGAGGTGACCAGGCCCATCAGCGGGGTGCGCAGTTCATGGGCGACATCGGCGGTGAACCGCTGTTCGTCGAGGAGCCGCTGCTGGAGGGACTGGGCCATCGAGTCGACGGCGGCCGCGATGCCGGTGACCTCGTCCCCGTCGTGCCCGACCTTCCCGGTGCGGGCGTCGAGTTCACCGTCGGCGATGCGCCGGGCGGTGCGTGCGACATGGCGGAGCCGTCTGCTGAGCAGTTCGGTGAGCAGGACGGACAGTGGGACGATCACCAGCAGGGTCGTTCCGGAGACCTTGATGATGGTCCGGTCCAGGGCCGCCAGTTCGCGTTCCTCGGTGCCCATGTGCGTCGTGACGCCGAGGATCTCGCCGCCCCCGACGGGCTGCGCGGCCCACAGCCACGGGCCGTCGCGCTCTGTCTCGTCGTACCAGAACGCGATCCCGTTCTCGCTCCTCACCCGGCTCAGCAGTTCGGGCGGCATTTCCGCCTGGTCGTACTCGGTGCCCTCCGGCGGCACACCGCCGTTCCTGTGGTATTTGGCCACCGAGGATTCCAGTGACAACTCGGCCCGGCCATAGGCCTCCTTCTGGAAGCGGTTCGCGGTGGCCTGGTGCACCAGACCGCCGACGGCGAGCGCGACACCGCAGGACGCGGCGATCACCAGCGCGGCGATCTTCCACCGCAGCGATCTCCAGCTCCACAGCCCCGGTCCCCCGGCGAACGGGTGCCTTGCACCGGTCATGGTGAGCGCCGCATCTTGTAGCCGAAGCCGCGGACGGTCTCGACGCGTTCCGCGCCGATCTTCCGGCGCAGCCGCTGCACACACAGGTCGACGACCCGGCTGTCGCCGTCCCAGCCGTAGTCCCAGACGTTGCGCAGCAGTGTCTGGCGGTCGAGGACGATCCCGGGGTGCGCCGCGAACTCCAGCAGCAGCCGCAGTTCCGTGGGGGCGAGCGCGATCCGCTCCCCCGCCCGGAACACGTCCAGGCCGCGGGTGTCCACCGTGAGGTCGCCGAAGACGAGCCTGTCGCGGTCGGCCGGGGCCGTCGGCGACAGTTCCTCGGCGGGGTCCGGGGTGAAGGTGGTCCGGCGGAGCAGGGCGCGGATGCGTGCGACCAGGACCGGGGTGTCGACGGGCTTCACCACGTAGTCGTCGGCACCCGCCTCCAGGCCCGACACCACGTCCAGGGAGTCACCGCGCGCGGACATCATCAGGATGGGGGCCTGGCTGGACTCCCGTACCCGGCGGCACAGGCCGATGCCGTCCAACTCGGGCAGCATCACGTCCAGCAGCAGCAGGTCGGGGGTGTGCTCGCGGAACATCTCCAGCCCGGTGAGGCCGTCGGCGGCGGACAGCAGCCGGTAGCCGTAACGTTCCAGCGCCATGGAGACCGAGGTACGGATCACCTCGTCGTCCTCGACCAGCAGGATGACGGGCTCCCGCTCGGACGGCTCGGCACCGTGCCCGGCGTCCGTCTGCGCTTCTGTGCTCACTGCGGGCCTTCCCCACGTACGACGCCTGTCACCGGTCCTCCATCCTGCCCTGCCGGGCTTGTCGGCCGGACCGCCCGGCCCGCCGGGCCCACTCTGCGACAGCCACCCATCCGCCGTACGGAGACCGTGTATCGATCGTGTAGTGGCCGGATGACGGATGGCTCTGAGATTCCGGTCACAGGGCGGTCGTGACCGGGGCCGTGGGCGGGTGCTGGGGGTGCGTGGCGGGCGGGGGACGGGGCGGGTCTCGCGCGGTGAGGCCGTGCGCGAGGTCAGGTCGTGCCGGGGGTCGTGGTGCGCTGCCAGGTCCAGGCGGCGATGCCGACCCGGTTGCGTACCTTGAGCTTCGCCTGGATGTTGGCGATGTGGGTCTTGGCCGTGCCCGCGGAGATGAACAGCTCGGTGGCGATCTCCGCGTTGGTGAGGCCGTCCGCCACCAGCCCGGCTATCTCCTCCTCGCGGGGCGTGAGGACGGACGGCGGCGGCACGGGCGGGGCCGGGGCGGTGGCGGCACGCTCCTTGAGGAGTCCGACGGTCAGCTGGGGGCTGATCAGCACATCGCCTGCCATCGCGGCCCGTACCCCCTCGATCAGCAGGCCGGGTCCCGAGCGTTTGAGGAGGAAGCCGCAGGCGCCGTCGCGCAGGGCGGTGCGGACGTGGTCGTCGTGGTCGAAGGTGGTGACGACGAGGACGCGCACCGGGTCGGTGACGCCGGGGCCCGCGAGCCGCCGGGTGACCTCCAGCCCGTCCAGGCCCGGCATCCGGATGTCCGCGACGACGAGATCGGGGCGCAGCGCGCGGGCCAGCGCGACGGCCGTGATCCCGTCCGCCGCCTCACCGACCACCGTCATGTCCGGCTGGGAGTCGAGGATCAGCCGGAATCCGCTGCGGACGTCGTCCTGGTCGTCCGCGAGCAGGATGCGGGTGGTGGGGGTGGTGGACGCGTTCATGTCGGGCCCTTCGGGTGCGGCGGGTCACGGGGACGGCCGGGGTGGTTCGGCGGGGACGCGCACGGCGGCGGGGAAGTCGGCGGTGAGCGCCCAGCCGCCGGTCCCGTGCGGACCGGCGTACAGGGTGCCGCCGAGGGCGCGGACGTGTTCCGTCAGGGCGGGGACACCGAGCCCGCCGGGGGTGCCCCGGCGCGGGAGCGGGGCGAGTGCCGTGCGGCCCCGGTCGTTGGTCACCCGCAGCCGGACCGTGGTGGCGGTGCGGGTGAGCCGGACGTCCACGCGGGTGGCCGCCGGGGCGTGCCGCCGGACGTTCGTCAGCGCCTCGACCACGACCCGGTACACCGCCGCGCCCGCCTCCCGGGACAGCGCGGCGGCCAGGTCCGGGGGCATCCGCAGCCGGGCCCGTGCCCCACCGGGCGAGGCGAAGTCGACGACGAGGGCGGGCAGCCGGTCGAGCCCGGGGAGCGGCTGTGCCGTCGTCCCGTCGTCGTGCAGCATCGCCACCGTCCGGTCCATCGCGGCCAGGGCGTTCAGCCCCGCCTTCTCGATGCGTTCCAGGGCGAGGGCCGCCTGGCCGGGATCGTGCGCGGCCACGAAGCGGGCCGCCTGTGCCTGGACGACGATGCCGCTGATGTCATGGGCCACGAAGTCGTGCAGGTCGCGGGAGAGCTGGAGCCGCTGGTCGCGCCGGGCCGCGGCCACCGCGTCGGCCCGGCGCCGGGCGAGCCGCCGCTGGTGGACACCGAACGCCGTCGCCACGAGCGCGGGCAGCAGCCAGAACACCACCGCCCCGGCGCGTTCCACCGGTCCTCCGCCGATCAGGACGGCGGGCCATACGGCCACCGCGAGGCAGGCCAGGGGCACCGCGGCCCGTCGTGCGCGGGGCGGCGACCAGCGGGTCACCGCGGCGATGAGCAGCAGCAGGGGGACGGCCTCCACGAGGCTCCACCACGCGCGGGCCGGCGCGGACACCCCGGTCAGGGGGTGACCGGCCGTCAGCGCCAGCGAGAGCAGCGCGCAGAGGGCGAGGGGGCGCGCCAGCCGGGTGCGGTGGGCGGGGCGCGCCAGGGCCAGGACGACGGTCGCGGTGGCCGCCAGCGCGGGCAGGGCGGGCAGGGCGGCCAGCGCGTGCCCCAACGCGTCCGTCGTGGCGACCGTCACGCCCCACGGGACGGCTGTGGTGACGCTCGTCGTCATCGGCTCCCCCTGTCACCCGAGATCATCAGGGTACGAGGGAGAGGCTGTTGACACCCTCACCCGAACGGTGGAGAGCGACCCGCGCCGGACGGAATTCCTGTGCCGATCGGCGGATGGGCGGGGGGACGGGGCAGGGGCGAGGCTGGTTCCTGTTCGGCGGACGGCGGTCCGGGTCCGGTCAGGTCGGAGTCCGGTCAGGTCCCTGTCGGGTCCGGTCGGGGTTCTTATGCGGGTCCCTGTCGGGTCCGGGTCCCTGTCGGGTCCGGGTCCTTGTCGGTCCGGGTCGGGTCGTTCCCGTCGGGTACCGGCGCCTCCGGGCACGTCACCGCCTCGTCACGTCTCATCTCATCTCATCTCATCTCATCGTCCAAGGGAGTTCCCCATGTCCGTCATCACCGCCCGCACCCTCGCCGCTGTCGGCGTCACCGCGCTGCTCGCCGGGTTCGCCGCCGTGGGCCCGCCGGCCGCCGCGTCGACCGCCGAGGCACGAGGTGCCGCGTCCCCGGCCACGGCCCCGTCCGTCGCCACGGCCGGCACCGCACACGAGAAGGCCGGGGTGGCGCGGGTACGGGGTGCGGCGCGGATCGACTACGTGTACTCGCCCGACGACACGATCCGTTTCAGCGTGGACGCCGAGGCGGTGCCCTTCACCCGGCCGCTGCCCGGGGTCGAGCTGCCGGGACTGCCGACGGACGCCCGGGGCACGGTGCGGATCTCGCACCACGTCAAGGCGACCGGCCGGACCGGCTGGTCCGTGGCCGATGTGGACTGTCTGGTGACCGGGGGCGGCACCGCCACCCTGACGGCGACCGTCCGTAAGTCGAACGTCACCGACCCGGGAACGCGGTTCGGTGTCAGCGTGCAGCAGGGGCGGCAGGGACAGCCGGACCGGCTCGGGTTCAGCTGGGGCGTGGTCAATGTGGCGGCCGACACCACGGGCGGGCTCAAGGCGTCCCCCGTGGGCAGTTGCATGGCCCCCGCCCCGTTCGCCCCGGTCACGGACGGCGGGTTCACGGTCAGGCACACCGAACTGCCGCTGCCCCCGGCCGGATCGGCGCGACCGGCCGCACCGCACTCCCGTCACCGCTGAGCGGGCCCGGCGGGTCGGGCGGGCGAGCCGGACCGGTGCGGCCGGGAGCCGCCGGTGCGGGACGGTCCCGCCGCAGCGCCACCGGCTCGTACGGCGCCGCCGGCTCGTACCGCACACCAGCCCGTACCGCGGTGCCACGGCTCGTACGGGGCGCTACGGGCGCGTGCGGCGCAATGGGCCCAGGGGCGGTATCGCGGGCCGGGGCGAGGCCGTCGGGCGGGGGGCCGGGATTCAGGTCAGCGCGTCGGCGACGACGGACGCCGCCTCCGCGATGAGCTTGTCGTCGTGGACGGCGTCCTTCTCGTCACGGCTCGACATGATGGCCATGACGATGGGGGTCCGGCCGGGGGGCCACACCACCGCGATGTCGTTGCGGGTGGCGTAGTGGCTCCCGGTGCCGGTCTTGTCCCCGACCGTCCAGCCCTCCGGCACCCCGGCCCTGATGAGCGCGTCGCCGGTGGTGTTGGTCCGCAGCCACTTCGTGAGCGTCGCGCGGTCGTCCTTGCCGAGGGCGTCCCCGAGGACGAACGCGCGCAGGCTGCCCGCGAGCGCCCGGGGCGTGCTCGTGTCCCGGGTCTCGCCCGGCGCCCAGCGGTTGAGTTCGGGCTCACGGCGCACCATCCGGGTGACGTCGTCCCCGACCTCCTCCAGCACCTCGTCCAGGCCCTCGGGGCCGTCCAGCTCGTCGAACAGCAGATTGGCGGCGGCGTTGTCGCTGTGGCGGACCGCCGCGTCGCACAGCGCGCTCAGGCTCATCCCGGTCCGGACGTGCTTCTCCGTCACCGGGGAGTGCGGGATCAGGTCGTCCTCGGAGTACTTGACCACCCGGTTCATCCCGCTCGGGGACTGCTCGCGGAGCACGGCTCCGGCGGCGAGGGCCTTGAACGTGGACGCGTAGGGGAACCGTTCGCGGTCGTTGTGGGCGATCTCGCGTCCGGAGCCGGTGTCGACGGCGTGGACACCCAGCCGGGCGTCGAACTTCCGCTCCAGTGCCTTGAGTTCGTCGGCGAACGGCTTCATGGCGGCCCCCGGGTCGCTCGCGCCGGCCGGTGCCGTACGGTTCGGCTGGGCGGGCGGGGCCGAGGACTGCGGGGAGCCGCCCGGGCCGCAGGCCGTGAGCGGGACGAGGGACAGTGCGGCGAGCGCGGCGAGGGCGGCGCTGCGGGCACGGGTGCGCGGCATGGTCGAATCCTCCGGGGTGCCCCGGGCAGGGGCGCAGGGGGGACGGGGCGCCGGACGGCCCCGTCCCGGTGGGTGGTCACGGGACGCGGGACCACCCTCACCCCCGGCGGTCCATGCGGTCCAATACGCTTCCGCGCGGTTCCATGCCGATCCGGCATAGAGTGCGGACCGTGGATCTGGTGGGAGCGTGCCGCGCGTTCGTCAGTGTCAGCGATCACGGCGGGTTCACCGTCGGGGCGGCCGCGTCCCGGATGTCCCAGTCGGTGGCCAGCCGCCGGGTCGCGGCCCTGGAGGAGCACTTCGGTGAGCAGCTGTTCGAACGCGCCTCGCGGGGGGCGGTGCTGACCCCGTTCGGCCGCGACATGCTGCCGGTGGCCCGGCAGTTGGTGCGGGCGGCCGAGGTGCTGCTGCACGAGGCGGAGGCCGCCCGGCGCCGGCCGTGGCGGCTCGCGGTGCCGGGGATCTGCTCCACGGCCGGTCTGGCCCGGCTCGTCGCCGAGGCGCGCGGCCACGGGGTGACCCTCGATCCGCGGGCGGCCGGTCCGGCCCGGCGCAGGGAGCTGTTCCACGCCCAGCAGGTGCGGGCCGCGCTGCTCGCGGTGCCCTCGGACGAGGCGACCTGGTCCGTGCCGCTCGGGCTCGCCGGTGCCCTGGACCCGGGGGTCAACCGCGTCCATCTGGAGACACTGCGGGTCGGCCGGGCGTCCCCGGGTCCGGCCCGGCGGATCTGGGTCCAGCCGGAGGACGACGTACCGCACATCCGTGATCCGCTGGCCCGGCTGCGGGACGCGGTCGGGCTGCGGCCCGCGCAGCTCGTCACCGCGCCGGATCTGACGACCGCCGCGGCCGAGGTGCTCTGCGGTGGCGACCTGCTGCTGTGCTCCCCCGCGCAGGCCGGGGAACTCGCCCTTCGGTGGCGGCCCCTCGGCGGGATCACCGTCAGCCGGGGGTTCGCGCTGGCCGCGGCGGCGGACGGCCGGCCCGAGCGGATCGAGGCCCGGCTGGACGGCGCCATCGCCCGCTGTCTCGGCGTACCGGAAGGGACGGCGTGATGACGGGCACCGAGGCCATGCTGGCCGACATACGGCGGCAACTGCGGGACGGTGGACTGCGCGGCTGTCTGCTCGTCCGGGATCTGCGCTCCGGCGAGGAGGTGGGCATCGAGCCGGATGTCGCGCTGCCCGCCGCCTCCCTGGTCAAGGTCCCGCTCGCGCTGGCGACGGCGGAACGCGTCCGGCGCGGCGAGCTCGACGGGGCGACGGCGCTCGATGTGCCGCCCGGCCGGATCACCACGCCCGGCCCCACCGGCCTGAGCCGCTTCCGTCATCCCGCGCGGATCGCGATCGACGATCTGCTGTACCTGAGCACCTGTGTGAGCGACGGGTCGGCCGCGGACGCCCTGTTCGGGCTGACCCCGCCCGCCCGGGTCACCGCCCTGCTCCAGGAGTGCGGGGTGGACGGCATCACCGTCCGGCACAGCGTGAGCGAGCTGTCCGACACCCCCGTGGAACGCTTCGACGCCGACGGGGCGCATCTCGCGCACGCCCTCGCCATCGACTCGGGCACCGGCGGACGCGGCCACCGGGTCCCGCAGCTCGACACCACCCGCGCCAGCACCGGTACCGCCCGCAGCTGGGTCGGGCTGCTCCAGGCCCTGTGGACACCGTCGCCGGTCCACCCGGAGGTGGCCGAACGGGTGCGCGGGCTGATGGCGCACAACGTGCTCCGGCACCGGCTCGCCCCGGACTTCGACTCCGACGCGGCCACCTGGTCGTCGAAGACGGGGACGCTGCTCAACCTCCGTCATGAGATCGGTGTCGTCGAGCACGCGGACGGTCAGGCGTTCGCCGTGGCCGCCCTCACCGAGTCACTGGTCCCGGCCGCCACCCAGCCGGGCGCGGACGCGCTCATGGCACACGTCGCCCGCACCCTGCGCGACCACCTCCGCCAGCTCTGAGCGGCCACGCTAGAGGTACGGGTACGGGTACGGGCGGGGTGCGGCTACGGGTGCCGTCGACCGGGCGGTGCCGTTCACCACGCCCCGCCGTTCGGCACACCCCCACCGCACCCCGCCCGTTCACCGCGTCCCGCCGTTCAGCGCGCGGCGTCGAACAGCGCCTCCGCGTCGTCCAGGACCCGGGCGAGGGCGCCGGGTTCCGGGCGCAGCGCGGCCACCAGCGGGTCGACGCCCCGCAGGCCCGCCCGTTCCAGCAGCCGCTTCTCGTTGGTCACCCACTCGCCGCGGGCCGCCAGCACCGCGTGTGCCGTCTGGGCGGCGGCGGTGGCCAGGGCGCCCGCGACCTCGGTGGCCCGGCCGTGGGGGACATGGGCGCCGCGCGCGTACCCGAGCGTGCCGGCCGCCCGGTCCCGCCATACCGGTGGGGCCGCCTCCCGGAGCGCCGCCGGGTAGCCGGGCCGGGGCAGGGTGCCCCGCAGGACCTGGTTCACGGCGAGTTCGGCGACGACCAGATAGCTGGGGATGCCCGCGAGGTGGAACATCAGCGGTTCCCAGTGGAAGCGGCCCTGGCGGGCCTCGGCGAGTTCGTGCTCGACGGAGTCGAGGTCCCGGTAGTGGACGTCGACCTGGCGGCCGTCGATCGTGAGCCAGGCACCGCCGTTGAAGACTCCGCCGCCCCAGTCGCCGATCCCGCAGACCTCGCCGTCCCAGCCGACGGCGCGCAGTTCGGCCGGGTCGAAGCGGCCCCGGTAGTAGACGGCGAGGTCCCAGTCGCTGCCGGCGGTGTGGGTTCCCTGGGCGCGGGAGCCGCCGAGGGCGACGGCGTGCACGGCGGTCAGTGCGGCGAGGCGGTCGGCGATGTCGTCGAGGAAGAGTGCGTCGGTCATAGGGGATTCCGATCGGGCGCGGTGGGCGAAGGGCGCGCGGGCACGGGGGCGGGACGCCGGAGCGGTAGGGCTCGGACGGCGTCGCACGGACCGGTGTGCCGGGGTCATCGCTTCATGTCGGGCACCCTACCCGCCCCCGCGACGATGGACCGGCGGCCTTCGCGCGGCGCCCGCGGGGTGGTCGGTTCCGCGGCGCCCGCGGGGGCCGGTTCCGCCGTGCCTCGCACCACCTAGACTCCCGGTCATGGACGACTCGGCGCGTATGTGGATCACCGCGGTTCCGCCCTTCGGCCCGGACGACACCGGGGTGCTGCTCGCCCTGGACCACGACTCCCAGGACCTCGGCGAACTGACGGCCCTGGCGCTGCTGGACCGGGGGCACGAGGGCGAGGAGGGGGTGTTCTATCTGCTGCCGTTCGACCTCGCGGCCCGCTACGAACGCGTCGGTGACCGGCTCGCGGTCAGGATCACGGCGTCCCGTGAGGTGCTCGCGGACGATCCGGCCGGTGGCCGTGGTCCCGGCGGCCCGGCGGCCGGACTCCCCCCGGACGCGGACGACGCGGACCGGGTCACCTTGCTGCGCCGTGAACTGGTGACGGATTTCGTGCCGTCCGGTCCGGACGGCGAGAAGCAAGGGGTGCTGCTCATCGATCACCCGGGACCGGCGTCCCTCCCGGAGCTGTTCGCGCGGTTCGAGCGGGGCGAGTCGGGATTCGCCGTCCTCAACGCGAGCTGAGCGGGGGCGCGTACGCGGAACACCCCGTGCACGGGAACATCGCCACGCACGGGCAACCCCACGCATGGCGGCATACGCGTACGCGCGAATTCGCCGTGCCCGGGACAGTCGTCCGAATTCCGCATTCCATGACGGCCACCACGCGAAATATGGTTTCCTTGCAGAAACCATTCGATCGTGAGGACGCCATGTGGAATTATGAGCACAGCATCACCACCAGTGCGGCGGCGGAAGCCATTTGGGCCTACTACGAGGACCCGGCCCGCTGGCCGGAGTGGGACCCGGAGATCAAGGAACTGACGCTGGACCGGCCCTTCGGCGCCGGGGCGAGCGGCTTCCTGCATCTGCACGACCTGCCCCCGGCACCCCTCGCGGTCACCGAGGTGCAGCCGCCCACGGACTTCCGTACCGAGACCGGGATGCCGGACGGGACGGTCATCGGCTTCACACACCGGCTGCGCGCGGAGACCGGCGGGCGGGTACGGATCACGCACGGGGTGCAGATCGCGGGCCCGTCAGCGGGTGCGGAGCTCGGAGCGCTGCTCACGGCGGGCGTACCGGACGCGATGCGGCGGCTCGCCGATGTCGCGGAGGCCGACGCCGGGTAGCCGGTCACCGGCCGCCCTTCACCCGTCGCGCGCCCCGGGTGACCGGTCACCGAACGGCCGCCGGTCACGGGTCATGGGTCGCCGCCAGGAAGCGATCCGCGCCCGGGCGGGGCGGCCGTAGCACTCCCCGGGCCGTCACCCGCTCCGCCGATAAGATTTCCCAAAAGAAATCGCCTTGAGGTAATCACCGAATGCGGTTCGACCGGCCGGGCGTTGGCCGAAATCGGAACAGCCTGCGGTAAAGTGCGTTCCTCAGTGAATTGAAGGCGGGGGTGCGGCGGCCGGGCACCCCGCGGAAGTGGAGTGCCGCGGTGACCGGACCCGAGACCGTACCGCCCCCGGCGCGGGGTGCCCCGAGTCTGGAGGACGCGCTGTCCTCGCTCCAGTGCGTCCTGGTCGCCCGGCGTGCCGGCAGCGGCCCGGAGCCGATCAACTGGCAGCAGTACGACGTGCTGGAGATCCTGCGCGTCCGCGGCCCCATGACCCCCTCACTGCTCAGCGGGTCGCTCGGGGTGTCCCGGCAGACCGTCTCCAAGTCGCTGCGGGTGGTGAAGGATCTGGGGCTGGTCGTACAGGCGGCGCTCGGCGAGGACAGACGTGAGCAGACGACGTCCCTGACCCGGGCCGGTCATGTCTTCCTCGCCCGCAACGCGCGCGGTCGCCGGGAGAACGCGCGGGCGGCGATGTCGGTACTGGACCCCGACGAGCGGGAGGCGTTCGCACGGATGTGCCAGAAGGCGGCCGACGCCATCAAGGAGTTGCTGCCCGAGCAGCCGCCACAACGGCACTGAGCTGGGCCGATCCACCGACGCGCGCGGGAGCGCGGGACGCGGGCGGCGGACGGGTGGGCGCGCCCGTTCGAGCGGCGAGGATGAATCTCCGGGGAGGAGCGGCGATCCTGTGTGCGCGGCCGGCGGGCCGGGTACCGCTCTGGTTCCCGGCCAGGGCGCCGCCCCGCCGCCGCGGCATGTGAACCGACCCCCGGAGATCCCCTTCATGCACACCCGTTCCAGCGCACAGCACTGCCCCTTCGACCACGCCGAGGCCCTGGAGTTCGACCCGACGCTCCAGCGGTTCCTGGACGAGGAACCCGTCGCCCGGGTCCGGCTGCCCTACGGCGAGGAGGAGGCCTGGCTGGTCACCGGGTACGACGACGTGCGGACGGTGACCACCGACCGGCGGTTCAGCCGCAGTGCCGTGATCGGCCGTGACTTCCCCCGGATGACGCCGGAGCCGATCGTCCAGGCCGAGGCGATCAATGTGATGGACCCACCGGTCAGCAGCCGGTTGCGGCGGCTGGTGGCCAAGGGGTTCGCCCCGCGGCAGATCGCCCGGATGCGGCCCCGTATCCAGAGCGCCGTGGACGAGCTGCTGGACGGGATGGAGCGGCGGCCCGCGGCGGCGGACCTGGTGGAGCGGCTGACCGGGCCGCTCCCGCTCCTCACCATCTGCGACATCCTGGAGATCCCCGCCGCCGACCAGGCCGGACTGCGGGCCCACGCGCGCACCATGATGGACGTCGGCTTCGACAACCGGGCCGCCGCCGTCCGGGCCAAGGCGGAACTGCGCGCCTACTTCACGGAGTTGACGGCGCAGCGCCGTGCGGACCCCGGCGACGACCTGATCAGTGTGCTGGCCGCGGCCCGGGACGGCGACGAGCTCCTGGACGACGACGAGCTGGCCGTGATGGCGATGGTCCTGCTGATCACCGGGCAGGACACCACGATGTACCAGCTGGGGAACATCTCGTTCACCCTGCTGACCCGGCCCGCGCTGGCCGCCGCGCTGCGGGAGCGGCCCGGGGAGCTGCGCCGGACCCTCGACGAACTCCTGCGCCTCATCCCGTTCCGCAAGGGGGTCGGCATCCCCCGGGTGGCCACCGAGGACGTGGAGCTGAGCGGGGTGACGATCCGGGCGGGCGACATCGTGCATGTGTCGTACCTGACGGCCAACCGGGACGCCCGTAAGTTCGAGCGGCCCGACGAGCTGGACACGGGCCGCGCCGGGCCCTCGCACATGACCTTCGGCTGGGGCGCGCACCACTGTCTCGGGGCGCCGCTGGCACAGGCCGAGATCGCGATCGCGATCGGGACGCTGCTGAGGCGGTTCCCCAGGCTGACCCTGGCGCGGCCCGCCGGGGAGGTGGAGTGGAACAGGACGTCGATCTGGCGCTACCCCCTGGCCCTGCCCGTCACCTGGTGAAGCCCCGGCGGGCGCCCGTCACCTCGTGGCCGACCGGCCGCCCACGGCGTGACGACGACGGGCACGACCGCCGTCGTCACGCCGTGAGGGGCCAGTCGCCTATCCGCTTGTCGTAGCCGCCGGTGACGAGCCGGGGTTCACCGGCCACCTCGACCTGGCACAGCGCGCGGACCCAGCCGCAGCCGTAGGGGCCGAAGATGAAGGCGGCGCCGCCGACGGTGTCCACCAGGCTGCCGTCGGCCGGGTCCCAGAGCTTGACGCCCGGCCCGTCGCCCCCGGACGCGAGCAGGGTCCGGCCCCCGTACGTGACCGGGGACAGCGCGTGGAGCCATCCGAAGTCGTCCTTCATCGCGCGGAGTTGGTTCCCGGTCGCGGGGTTCCACAGTCGTACCCGCTCGTCGGTCCCGGCCGACGCGAGCAGGACGCGCTTCGGTCCGGGCACCACGCACAGCGCGTTGGGCCAGCCGCCGACGTGACCGGTGAGCGTGCGGACCGGCTCGCCGGTGGTGGGGTCCCACAGCCGCACGGTCCCGTCGGTGTGGCCGGAGGCGAGGAGTTCCCCGTGCCCGCCCTTGACGGGCACCCCGCAGACGGCCATGACCTCACCGGCCTCCGGGGCCAGGACATGGACCGGCGCACCGGATTCGGGTCGCCACAGCCGCAGTTTGCCGTCCTGCGCGCCCGAGGCGACGAGGACCCCGCCGGGCGCGCGCACCTGGCACACGGACGACGGCCCGATACCCGCGCCCGTGAGGACGGCGACCTGCGCGGCGGCGTCCGGGTCCCAGAGCCGTACCGTGCGGTCCTTCGCCGCGGAGGCGAGCAGGACGCGGTCCCCGGTGTCCACCTCGCACAGCGCCGTCACCCAGTCCCGGTGGCCCTTGAGCGCGGCGGCGGCTGAGCCGGTGGCCGGGTCGGTGATCCGTATCCGCCGCCGGGGTCCGGCGGCGGCCAGCAGCGTGCGACCACCGGTGCGCACCGGGGAGAGCGCGGTGACGCGTGGGGCGACCGCCCTGAGCAGGGACAGCCGGGCGACGACGAGGACGACCATGATCACCCCGGCGGTGATGAGCGCCTGGACGACGTCGAGCACGCCGAACAGGGCGAGCACGAGAACGATCAGCCACAGCAGACGGACGCGCAGTACGCGGAACAGCAGCCGGTGCAGCCCGTTCAGCAGATTCTCGTTCACCACTGCGGTAGCCCCCATGATTCTCGTCGTCGCGCACTGATGCGGCGTCAAGTGTCCTGCCCTGTAGGCGCATTGGGCAACCAACCAACCGTGACGGCGGGTACCGGCCGGGGCGCGGGGGGCTTCGGGACGGCGGCGAGGAGTTCACGGGTGTACGGGTGGCGGGGAGCGCCGAGGACGTCGGCGGTGTCGCCGTACTCGACGACGCGGCCCTGGTGGAGGACTGCCACCCGGTCGCACAGGGCCCAGGCGAGGCCCACGTCATGGGTGATGAACAGCAGCCCGATGCCCTCCTGCCGGCGCAGCGCGTCGAGCAGTCCGAGCACCTGGGAGCGGACCGAGACATCGAGGGCGGACACCGGTTCGTCGCAGATCAGCGCCTCGGGACCCAGCGCGACGGCGGCGGCGATCACCACACGCTGGCGCTGACCGCCGGACAGCTCATGGGGGTAGCGGTGCCAGTAGCGTTCGGCGGGGGCCAGCCCGCAGCGTTCCATGGCCGCGACCGCGCGGGCGGTACGGTCCTCGCCGGGGGTGCCGATGCCCTGGATCTCCAGCCCTTCCAGTACCTGCGCACCGACCGTCCGGCGGGGGTTGAGGGACTGATAGGGGTCCTGGAAGATCATCTGGACGCTGCGCCGGAAGGCGCGGTCGGGTGTTCCGTCCAGGGGCCGGCCGCGGAACCGGACCGTGCCGTGGCTGGGCCGCTGAAGGCCCGTCAAGGTCCGGCCGAGGGTGGACTTGCCGCTGCCGGAGGCCCCGACCAGGCCCAGCACCTCACCCTCGTCCCAGGTCAGGTCGACGCCGCTGAGCGCGGTGACGGGGGCGGCGCCCCGGGTGCGGGCGGGAAAGGTGACGCCGAGATCCTCGACGGCGAAGAGGGGCTGGTCGCTCATCGTGCGGCCTCCGGGGCCGGGGCGGGCCACGGCAGGAGGTGGCAGCGCGCGGTGTGGGACTCATGGGGGTGGGCGCGGGCCGTCGGGGCGTCGGCGCGGCAGCGGTCCATTGCCGCGTGGCAGCGCGGGGCGAAGGCGCAGCCCGGTTCGGGGGCGGCGGGGTCGGGCGGGGCGCCGGGGATCGGCGGGGGGAGTTCGCGGGGGCCGCCGACGGCGGGGAACGACGCGAGCAGCCGCTGGGTGTAGGGGTGCTGGGGGGAGCCGTAGACCTGGTCCACGTCCCCGGCCTCGACGACGCGTCCGGCGTACATGACGGCGACGCGGTCGCAGGTCTCGGCGAGGACGGACAGGTCGTGGGTGATCAGCAGGACGGACAGGTCCAATTCCCGGCGGAGTTCGTCGAGCAGGTCGAGGATGCGGCGCTGGGTGATGACGTCCAGGGCGGTGGTCGGTTCGTCGCCGATGATCAGGTCGGGTCCGCAGGCCAGGGCGAGGGCGATCATCAGTCGCTGGCGCTGTCCGCCGGAGAACTCGTGCGGGTAGGAGCGGACCCGGGCCGGGTCGAGCCGGACCTGGTCGAAGAGCTCGTGGACGCGGGCGTCGGCGGCGGCGCGGTCGAGTTCCGGGCGGTGCAGCCGGATGGCCTCGCGTATCTGGTCGCCGACGCGCATGACGGGGTCGAGGGCGTTCATCGCGCCCTGGAACACCATGGAGACGCGCCGCCAGCGCACCGCCCGCATCCCGCGCGGGGACAGGGCGTGCAGGGGGCGCGGTCCGTGCTCGGTGTCGAGCAGGAGTTCGCCCGCGGTGCGGACCAGGGCGTCGGGGAGCAGACCGAGGAGGGCGAGCGCGGTGGTGGTCTTGCCGCAGCCGGACTCGCCCGCGAGGCCGAGGGCCTCGCCGCGGCGCAGATCGAGGTCGACGCCGTCCACGATCCGGGCGGTGGGCAGGTCCTTGCGGGCGACGGTCAGGCCCCGCACGGTGAGCAGCGGGGGGCGGAGGGTCGTGGGGACGGTGTTCATCGGTGCTCTCTGAGGCGGGGGTCAACGCGGCTCTCGATGGCGTGGCCGAGCAGGGAGAACCCGAGGACGACCAGGGTGATGCCGAGTCCGGGGGCGAGGAAGTAGCCCCAGGCCCCGCTGCCCATCGCCCCGGAGTCCTGGGCGGACTGGAGCATGCCGCCCCAGGAGAAGCGGTCGGGGTCCCCGAGGCCGAGGAAGGACAGGGTGGACTCGGTGAGCACCGCGAGCGCGACGTACACGACGGCGTTGGCGAGGACGAGCGGCATCACATTGGGCAGGATCTGGGTGCGGATCACCCGGGCGCGTCCGGCGCCGAGCACGACGGAGCGTTCCACGAAGGCACGGCGTTTGAGGGACATGACCTCGGCGCGGACGATGCGGGAGGTGCCCGCCCAGCCGAAGAGGCCGATGACGAGGATGAGCACGCTGGTGCGGCCGAGCGGGAGGTCCGCGGCGCGGTTGCCGAGGAGGCTCGCGGCGAGCACGGTGACCGGGATCATCGGCAGTACGAGGAACCAGTCGTTGAGGACGCCGAGGGCCCGGTCGACCCAGCCGCCGAAGTATCCGGCGGCGACACCGACGGCGGTGCCGATGACGGAGGACACGAGGGCCGCGGTGAAGCCGACGAGCATGGTGTCCTGGGTGCCGAGTATCAGTTGGGAGAGCAGGTCGCGCCCGTTCTCGTCGGTGCCGAGCCAGTGGCCGGCGGAGGGTCCGGCCATGATGTCCGCGGAGAAGGAGGCGGCGGCCCGGGGGTCCTGTGGTGCCAGCCAGGGAGCGGTGGCGGCGACCAGGGTGAACACGGCGAGCAGTGCGGCGCCCACCGCGCCGCGGCCGTCGCGCAGGACGGCCCGTACGGCGGTGGCGGCGCGGGCGCGGCGGCCCCGGTCACCGTGGCCGAGGAGGCGCCGGGCGGTGGCGCGGTGCTCCTCGTTCGTCGTCAGTGAGGGTTCCATGGTCGTCTCTCCCGTGGGTGTCGTCCCGTTCATGGGCGTCAGTCCCCGATCCGGGGGTCGAGCCGCCCGTAGAGCAGATCGATGGCCAGGTTCATCGCGATCACCAGGACGGACGAGAGCAGGAACAGCCCCTGGAGCATGGGGTAGTCCTTGCCGTGGATGGCCTCCATGGTCAGCTGTCCGATGCCGGGCCAGGAGAACAGTGCCTCGACGGTGATGGCCCCGCCGAGGACGAAGCCGAGGTTGAGGCCGATCACGGTGACGACGGGCAGCATCGCGTTGCGGACGACATGGCGGCGGCGTACGGCGCGGGGGGTGAGGCCGATGGCGCGGGCGGTCAGGACGTAGTCCTCCCGCAGGGTGTCCACGACGGCGCTGCGCATGTTGACGGCGTACTGGGCGAGGAGGCCGAGGGTCAGGGTCGCCACGGGCAGGACGGCGTGCCGGGCGACGTCCGCGGCGTGCGCGAGGCCGGTGGCGGTGGAGCCGGGGGTCGACGCCAGGCCGGTGGGCAGCAGTTGCCACCACTGGGCGAAGACCGCGATGAGCACCATCCCGAGCCAGAAGCTCGGCATGGAGTAGAGGACGACGGAGCCCTGGGTGAGGAGCGTGTCGCGGGCACGGCCGCGTTTCCAGGCGGCGAGCAGTCCGATCCAGGGGCCGAGCAGCGAGGCGAGGACGGTGGCGACCCCCACCACGAGCAGGGTGTTGGGCAGCGCGGTGAGCAGTTCCTCGGTGACGGGGCGGTTGGTGATGAAGGAGGTGCCGAGGTCACCGCCGAGGGTGTCCTTGAGATAGCGGACGAACTGGACCCAGGTGCTCTGGTCGAGTCCGCGCTGCCGGATCAGTGCTTCCTGGGCGGCCTCGGTGAGACTGGGGTTGCGGGCCAGGTCGTGCTTGGGGTCGCCCATGGCCCGGAAGATCACGAAGTTGAGCACGAGGACGAAGGCGAGGGTCCCGAGCGCGGTCAGCAGCCGGCCGGCGAGACGGCGTGGTGTCAGCATCCGTGTGTCCCCCTCACTCGTCGGTCCAGTCGCGGATCTCGGCGGGACGGGCGCCCCGCCGGCGGCCCAGCGCGTAGCCGCCGCAGGCGGTGAGCAGGGCGAGCGCCAGCCAGGCGGGGGCGGGCACGCCGCTGCCGGTGTCGGCCGCGGCGGCCGTGGTGCCGGGCCTGGGGCCCGCGCGCAGGGCGGTGAGCTGGGACCAGTTGGTGCCGAAGGGTGAGCCCTTGCCGGTGCTGGGCGACGGCTGGTGGCCGTGCCAGGTGTCGTTGCGGGTGAGGACGATGTACGCGGAGAACACGGTGGGGATGTAGGGCAGTTCGGTCAGGGCGATGCGTTCCGCGCGGTGCATGGCGGCGACCCGTCCGGGCATCTCGCGGGAGCGCACGGCGTCCAGGGTGGCCTTGTCGTAGCCGGGATCGGAGTAGTACACATCGGCCCACGAGCTGCCGGTGCGCAGTACCTCCAGATTGAGGTCGGGGGTGCCGACGTCGCCGCTCCAGGCCCAGTAGAAGGCGTCGAAGCTGGGGGCGGTGCGGCCCTTGACGCTGCTCGGGTTGTAGATGGCGTTGTTGAGGGCGTCCTCGGTGACCACGGACATGTCGATGGTGATGCCGATCTCCGCGGCCCAGGCGCGGATACGGCGGACGGCGTTCTGGTCCTGGGTGGAGGTGGCGCGGACCATCATCTCGAACTCGGCCTTGGTGCCGTCCTTGACGCAGGGGGTGGTGGCGCAGTCCCAGCCGCCGTCCTTGAGGAGGGCGCGGGCCCTGGCGGGGTCGTGGCGGTAGCCGATCTCCGGGTCCTTCGCGAAGCCCTTGTAGTAGGCGGAGTAGTAGGGCGAGATCAGTCCGTCGGCGGGGAGGTTCTGTCCGGCGTAGATGGTCCGGGAGAGGTTGTCGCGGTCGATGCCCCAGGCGAGGGCGCGGCGGACGGCGGGGTCCTGGACGACGGCGGTGCGGACGTTCTTCGCGGGTCCGGCGCAGTCCCCGGCGCCGCCGGGCGGGCAGGAGTTGAACGCGATCTCGGAGTAGCCGGGGGCCGGGGAGCTCCAGACGGTGATGTCGCGGTCCTTCTTGAGCTTGGCGACCCAGCTGCTGTCGCCGTCGGCGACCATGTCCAGGCTGCCGAGTCTGATGTCCCGCAGCGCGGCCTCACCGGCCTGGTAGTGGACGAGCAGCACCCTGCGCATGGCGGGCCGTTCCCCGCGGAAGGCGGGGTTGGCGGTGAGGACGGTGGTGCCGCCCTTCTTGTACGCGGTGATCCGGAACGGGGCGGTGGTGACCGCGGGCAGCGGCATCCGTATCTTGTCGATCGACTCGACGGGGTATTTCGCGAAGACGTGCGCGGGCAGGACGGGGACGAAGGCCGATTCCAGCCGGGCGTCGGGTGCGGAGAGCGAGAACACGACGGTGAGCGGGTCCGGTGCGGTGACCTTCTTGATGTTCACGACGTAGCCGCGCAGGACGTTGGTCTCGTTGGCGCGGACGGTGTCGAAGGTCCACTTCACATCGGCGCTCGTCAGTGGCCTGCCGTCGGACCAGGTGATGCCGGGGCGCAGCCGGAAGGTCCAGGTGCGGCCGTCGGGTGAGGTGCGGTACGACTCGGCGAGGGAGTTGTCGAGGTCGGGGCGGCCGTCGGCGGTGCGGTAGTTGAGCAGCAGATCGTAGCCGAGCTGGCTGACGGAGTTGGCGAGCGAGTTCTGCTGGCCGAAGGGGTTGACGCTGTCGATCGGCTGGGAGTGGCCGATGCGGTAGTCGCCGTCCGGTGCGGGGGCCCGCTGTCCGGCGGACCCGGTGTCCGTCGCGGGGGCGGGGGTGGCCGCGGGGGCCGCGGTGGCCCCGGTGAGGGCGAGCAGGAGTGCCGCGACGAGTGCCCCGGTGCGGGACAGTGCCCGTCCGGGGCCGGTTCTGGTGCTGCTGGGCATGGTGGCGCGGGCCTTTCTACGGAGCGTCGAGCGGGAGGTGGTCGCGGAACCAGTCCAGGAGCCGCCGGTGGCGGTCGAGACGCCGGTCGAACCGTCCGGTGCCCTGGTAGAGGTGGCCGGACCCGGGGTAGAGCACGTACCGCACGGTCCGGCGCAGGGTGCGCAGGGCCAGGAAGAGCTGTTCGTTGTCGGCGGCGGGGCAGCGCAGGTCGTCCTCGGCCTGGAGCATCAGCAGCGGGGTGCGGATACGGTCGGCGAGCCGCAGGGGGGACGCCTCCCAGAGCCGGTCGGCGCCGTCGGCGGTGAGCGGGTCGCCCATGCCGGAGGCGGTGCCGTAGCCGGGGCCGATGTCGCAGTTGGCCCAGGCGGACACCTGGTTGCTGACGCCGTTCTCGGCGACGGCCGCGGTGAAGCGGTCGCTGGTGGCGATCATCCAGTGGGTGAGGAAGCCGCCGTAGGAGAGTCCGCAGATCCCGAGGCGGCCGGGGACGGAGCGGCCGGTGGCGACGAGGTGGTCGGCGACGGCGTGCACGTCCTCGGCGTCGGCGCGGCCCCACGCACCGTGCAGTCCGGCGACCCAGGCGCTGCCCCGGTCGGTCGAGCCGCGGGGGTTGGGCAGGGCGACCCGGTATCCGGCCGAGGCCAGCAGCAGGGCCTCGATGTTCGGCAGGGTTCCCCACTGGCCGGTGGGTCCGCCGTGCAGGGAGATCACGGTCGGCAGGGGCGCGGCGGCGTCGGCGCCGGGCGGGTGCAGCAGATGGACGGTGACCGGTCCGGCGGGGCCGGGGGCCTCGACGGTCTCCACGGTGGGCAGTCGCCGGCCGTCCAGCCAGCCGGAGCCGGCGGTGGTGAGCCGCCGGGTGCTCCCGTCGCCGTCCAGCGCGTACACCTCGGGGGCGGCGACGGCACCGGGCGGCACCAGGACGGCGGCGGTGAGCCCTCCGTGGCGGGCCAGCGAGGCGACCACGCTGCCCGGTCCGGCGAGCGGACCGCCGGTGACCAGGTCGTAGGGGCGGACGCCGCCCTCCTCGACGACGGCGGTGACCTCGGCCGTGTCCTCGGGTTCGGTCCACCAGTCGTGCAGATCGCTCTCGCCGCCCAGCGCGCCGACCCAGCGGTCCGTGTGCCCGGGGAGCAGGGGGGTGAGAGCGCCGGTGGCCGGGTCGAGGTGGAACGCCTGGGGCGGGTCCTGGTCCCGGGGATCGCGCACGGCGCGGCCGATCAGGGTGAGGGTGCCGTCCGGGCGGACATGGTGGCGGATCACCCCGCCGTCGAGCGCGCCGACCGCTTGTGTTCCCCCGGGTGTCACGGCGTGGACCTGCGGACGGGGTGCGAGGTCCGCGTCCGGTCCGGGGTCGGCGAGGACGTACACCGTGCCGTCGGGGCCGACCCGGGGGCGGGCCACGGAGCGGGGGCCTTCGGTGAGCCGCCGTACCGTGCCGTCGAGGTCCACCCGGTGGACATGGCGGGGGTGCAGCAGCAGCCCCTCGCCGTCCAGCCGCCAGCCCGCCCGTTCCAGGACCCGGCAGGTCGGTTCCGCGTCGGGGCCGGGGTCCCCCGCGGTGGACTGCGCGTCATGCTCCTCGGGCGCGTGCCCGTCCTCGGCGAGGACGGCCAGCCAGCGGCTGTCCGGACCCCAGTCGAGGTCGCGGACCCCGCGGGGGAAGGCGGGCAGCGGCCGGGGTGCGGTGCCCGGCAGCTCCAGGACGTGGGGACGGCCGTCGCGCAGGAACGCGAGGTGGCGTCCGTCGGGCGAGAAGCGCGGTGAGGTGTCGCACCAGGCGCCGTCGGTGAGCTGCCGGGCGGGCCCACCCGCGTGGGGCACCGCCCACAGGCCGATCCGGTCCCGTCCGGCGACGACCGTGCGCAGGGTGAACACGACCAGTCCGCCACCGGCGGCCGGGTGGACCGTGAGAGCGCCGATCGCCGTCTGTCCGGCCAGGTCCCCGGGAGCGATCCCGTCGCGCGGCGGGGTGGAAAGGGACATCGACACGCTCCTTCCCAGTTGTCCGATGTGCGGTCCGGTGTGCGGTCCGGTCCGGTAAGTGGCGCTCAGCTTGCCAGCACATCGATATTCAGACAAGAGACGTCTTGAGATTTACTCAATCAGACATCTACTCTTTGACTCGTGACGGAATCAGACACCCTCGACTCCCTGGACCGGCGGATCGTCGCCGCCCTCCAGATCGACGCCCGGCTGCCTTACGGCACACTCGCCCAGGCACTGGGCGAGGTGGAACGCACGGTCGCGCGCCGCGTCCAGCGCCTCCTGGACTCCGGCGCACTGCGGTTCACCGCCTTCGTGGACGAACTGCGCACCGGCGTGGGGCAGTCGGTGAACCTGCGCGTGGAGGTGGAGCCGGGCAGCGCCGACCGGGTCGCCGGGGCGCTCGCCCAGCGCCGCGACACCCGCTGGGTGGCCGTGGTCACCGGTGACGCGGACGTGTCCTGCGAGCTGGTGGCCGACGGACGCGCGGCACTGCACCGGGTGGTCTCGGAAGAACTGCCGTCCATCCCCGGGGTGCGCAGCACCCGCAGCTTCCCGGTGCTGCGCCATGTGAAGCCCACCACCGCCTGGCACGCCGACCTGCTCACCGCCCCGGAGACCGCCGCGGTGACCTCCGGCGCGGTCGCCGTGTCCGATCAGGGCGGCCGGACCGAATTGCAGCCCACCGACCACCAGCTGATCGAACTGCTGGTGGAGAACGCCCGCTACAGCTGGGTCGAACTCGCCGAACGGCTCGGCGTGGTGCCCGCGACGGTCCGGCGCTGGACCGAACGCCTGCTGAGCGGCGGCGCGGTGGCGCTGCGCGCCGAGATCGAGTCCGCGCTGCTCGGCTACGCGGTCGAGGCGGAACTGTGGATGGAGACGGCGCCCTCCGAGATAGAGCCGGTGACGGCCGCGCTGGCCCCGCACCCCGCGGTCCGGTACTGCGGGGTGGTCGTCGGCAAGCAGGCGGTCAACATCCATGTGGTGCTGCCCGCCATGGACGACCTCTTCGACTTCCAGGTCGGCGTCCTCGGCAGGCTCCCCGGGCTCGTCGGCTGCGAGGCGACCCTGGTGACCCGGGCCCACAAACGCGGATTCGTGGTCAAGTGAGACCCCCCGCCGCCGGGAACCCCGCCGCGCGGGACGCCGCCGCCCGCGGCGCCATGGGCCAGGACACCGCGGACCGGGGCATCGCCGTCCGCGAGGCCGCCACCGAGGACACCGTCGCCCTGCTCACGGACCTGCTGCGGATCGACACGTCCAACCCCGGCGACGGCGGCGGGCCCGGGGAACGCGAGGCCGCGGAGTACGTCGCGGGCAAGCTGGACGAAGCCGGGCTCGCCCCCGCGTATCTGGAGTCCGCCCCCCGGCGCGGCAACGTCGTCCTGCGGATACCGGGCCGGGAACCCGCCCTGCCCGCGCTGCTCGTGCACGGCCATCTCGACGTGGTGCCCGCCGACCCGTCCGAGTGGTCCGTGCCGCCCTTCGCCGGGGAGCACCGGGACGGCGCGGTCTGGGGCCGGGGCGCCATCGACATGAAGGACATGGACGCGATGATGCTCGCCCTCGCCCGTTCCTGGGCGCGGACGGGCAGCCGGCCGCGCCGGGACCTGGTGTTCGCGTGGATGGCCGACGAGGAGGCGGGCAGCGCGCTCGGCTCCCGCCATCTCGTGCGCCACCACCGGGAGCTGTTCGACGGCTGTGCCGAAGCGATCAGCGAGGTCGGCGGCTTCTCGGTGGAGGTCTCGGCCGAGCGCCGTCTCTATCTCGTGGAGACCGCCCAGAAGGGTCTGCACTGGCTGCGGCTGACCGTCGAAGGCCAGGCCGGTCACGGCTCCATGCTGCACACCGACAGCGCGGTCGCCGAGCTGGCCGCCGCGGTGGCCCGGATCGCCGCGCACCGCTGGCCGCTGGTGCTCACCCCCACCACCCGCGCCTTCCTCACCGAGGCCGCGGACGCCTTCGGGGTGCCCTTCGACGCGGACAGCGGTGACCCGGCGCAGGTACTGGAGTGCCTGGGACCACTGGCGCGGTTCATCGGCGCGTCGCTCCACCACACCGCCAACCCGACGCGGCTCACGGCCGGGTACAAGACGAACGTGGTGCCCGGCACCGCGACGGCCGAGGTCGACGGACGGTTCCTGCCCGGTCTGGAGGACGAGTTCGAGCGGACCCTCAAGGAACTCGCGGGGCCCCGGGTCCGTATGGAGACCATCGAACGCGATGTGGCGGTCTCGGCGCCGTTCACCGCCCCGCTGGTGTCGGCGATGTCGCGGGCGCTGCGCGCGGAGGACGAGGGCGCACGAACCGTCCCGTACTGTCTGTCGGCCGGGACCGACAACAAGGCCTTCGCCGCGCTCGGTATCACCGGGTACGGGTTCGTGCCCCGGCGGCTGCCGCCGGACCTGGACTTCTCCGCGCTGTTCCACGGCGTCGACGAGCGGGTTCCCCTATCGGCGCTGGAGTTCGGCGTGAACGTCCTGGACCGGCTGCTCCTCGGCTACTGACCGGGCGGGACCGGGACGGATCACGGGTGAGCGCACGCCGCTCCGCCCGACCGGGTGACGCCGCTCCACCGATGGGGTGAGACCCACAGCGCGCCTGTTTGCCGACGGGCCCCGCGGTCTACATCTGTTCGTGCCCGCCCGTCCGTGGGTCCCCGGGCGGGACGGACGCGGGCCCGTCACCGCCCGGGGGACACGCGGAGGCGCGGAGTGCGACGGACGAACAGCAGGCAGGCGACGGGACGGGGGACGGCCCGCCGCCGATGGGGACACATATCCGGCGGCCTGATACTCACCGTGGCCGGAACGCTGGGCACGGCCGTACCGGCCACCGGCCAGGCCGCGGGACCCACCGCACCCGCACCCGGACCCGTACGCCAGGGAACCGACGAGGACGGACCGGACACCGCCCGGCGGTCCGAGTCCGAGTGCAACCTGTCGACCGGCCCGTACCAGAAGGACGTGGAGAGGCATCTCGGGCTGGTCGTGGACGGCAAGCAGTCCGCCGCCGACTGCGCGGCGATCCAGACGTTCCAGCGCGAGCACGACGTCGTCCCCGCCCAGGGGTACGCGGGCCTGTACACGTACCGCGCGGTGATGTGGCGGCAGGCCCTCGCGGAGGGGGACGCGGTCCGCGGCTGCCCGGACACCTCGGGGGTGGTGGTGTGCATCGACATGAACCGGCAGGTGCTGTGGGTCGAGGACGCGGGGACCATCCTGTTCCGGCCGGTGCCCGCCCGTACCGGTTCGCCGGACTACCCGACGCGCAGCGGGTGGTTCGAGATCTACAAACGCGAGAAGGAGTTCTGGTCGACCCTGTACGACGGCCCGATGCCGTTCGCCCAGTTCTTCGACGGCGGCCAGGCGCTGCACGCCAGCTACCGCAACATCTGGGAGGACCCCGGCTCGCACGGCTGCGTCAATCTCCGCTACGACGACGGCAAGACCCTGTGGGACGTCCTGCGGCTGGGTGACGCGGTGTACGTCTGGGGACGCCGTACCGGGGGCTGACCGGACGGCCGCCCCGGGCTCATCCGGCCATGGACCCGGCGAGCGGCACACCCCTCGTCCCGCCCGCCCCGCCCGGAAGGGCTCCGGAGGGCTCCGGGCGGCGTTCGAGCAGTGGGAGCATCGGGTCCATGACGACGGTGTCCGGTGATTTCACCTTGACCATGGACGAGCTGCGGGTGGTGGCGCGGTACGCGGCCGAGAGCGCTCAGGAAGTCCTCCCGGTGTTCGAGGAGGCCGTTCCCGGTGACCCTCGGCCGCGCGCGGCCCTCGACGCCGCGTGGGAGTTCGTCAACGGCGCGCGAAGGACGAAGCTCCAGCGCGTCACCTCGCTGGACGCGCACCGGGCCGCGAAGGAGGCGGACACCGAGGCGGCACGTCTCGCCGCACGCTGCGCCGGTGACGCCGCGGCCGCCGCGTATCTGCACCCGATCGCGCGGGCCACCCAGGTGGGGCACATCCTGCGCGCCGCCGCGTGTGCCGCGCGCGTCGCCGAGTTGAACGCGGGCGGCGACCCCGCCGTCGGGAACGCACTGATCGAGCAGGCCGGGCGACGCGCCACACCGGTCCTGGTCGACGTGCTGTCCCGGTACCCTCTCGCGCCGACCGGCAAGAACCGCGTCGCGCAGCTCATGAGCACGTTGGACGCGTCACTGCGCGCACCCCGCTGAGCGATCAGCCCTCGCGGCGCGACGTGGTGCGACCCGGCCGGCCGGGAGGGGCCGGGGCGTCGTCCGGGGGTGGGACCTCGTCCGGGGCCGCCACCTCGTCCGGGGGTGGGACCTCGTCCGGGGGCGGGTTCCCGTCCGGGGCCGCAGCCTCGTCCGGGGGTGGGCCGAGGCTGCGGGTGTGCTGGCGGGCTAGCTCGGTGAAGGCGAGGGACGCCGCGCTGCGGTAGGCGTTCTCGCGGCGGAGCAGGGTCGCGGTGCGGGCGGGCAGGGGCGGTTCCAGGGGGACGCGGGTGAGGTCGGGGTGGTCGTGGGTGACCGCGTCGGGCAGGACGGTCGCGAGCGGGGTGTGGCGGACGATCTCGGTGAGCGCCTGCACCGAGTCCGCCTCCATCACGACCCGGGGGCGCACCCGGTGGGCGGTGAGGTAGGCGTCGACATGCGCCCGGGTCGCGTAGTCGGCGCTGAGCAGGATCAGCGGACGTTCCGCCAATTCCCCTACGGGCAACGGCTCCTGGACCGCACCGGGCGCCGGGTTCCGGGTGGCGGTGACGAGGCTGAGCGTCTCGGTGAACAGGGCCGTCGCGGTGATCCCGGGCGGCCGGGGGCCGTGGAAGGCGATACCGAGGTCGAGTTCGTCGGCGAGCAGCCCCGCCTCGATCCGCTCCTGGGTCATCTCCCTCACCTCCAGGGTGATCCCGGGGTGACGGTCGTACAGCGCGGCGGCCAGCGGTCCGGCGAGGTACGCGGTGAAGGTGGGGGTGAGCGCGAGCCGCAGATGGCCGCGTGACAGATCGGCCACGTCCAGCACGGCACGCTCCCCCGCCGCGAGGTCCCGCAGCGCGCGGCGGGCGTGCCCGGCGTAGACCTCCCCGGCGTCGGTGAGGCGGACCGTACGCCCCGAGCGGTCCAGGAGCTGTGCGCCCAGGGTCCGCTCCAGCTGTCTGACCTGCTGGGAGAGCGTGGGCTGGGAGATCCGCAGCTCCTCGGCGGCACGGGTGAAGCTGCCCTGCTCGGCGACGGCCAGCAGATAGCGCAGATGTCGGAGTTCCGGAGCCATTCCCCCAGTGTAGGCGGAGGTATAGATGGCATCGATAGAAGTAATGCCTGATGCGTCTTGGACTCTATAGGCGCAGGTCGTGCATGGTGGATCTCGTCAGCCGCTCAGGCCGACAGACCACGAAAGGAGTGACCATGCACGACCTCACCGAGGGTGTCGCGCGGTTCCAGCGCGATGTCCACCCGGCCAAGGCGGAGCTCTTCGCCCGACTGGCCTCGGACCACCGGCCGAGCACCCTGTTCATCGGTTGCTCCGACGCCCGTGTGGTGCCGGAGCTGATCACCCAGAGCGAGCCGGGTGAGCTGTTCGTCATCCGTACCGCGGGGAACCTCGTCCCGGCGTACACACCCGGCGCCGACGCCGTCACGGCGGGCATCGAGTACGCCGTCGCGGTCCTCGGCGTCACCCAGACCGTGGTCTGCGGCCACTCGGCGTGCGGGGCGATGACCGCCCTGGCCGAGGGGCACGACCTGAGCGGCGCGCCCGCGATCGCCGACTGGCTGCGCCACGCGGACGCCTCCCGGGCGCACTCCGTCGCCGCGAACGGTACGACGGAGGTCGACGCCCTGGTGCGCGGGAACGTCCGCGCCCAGCTGACCAGCCTCGCCACCCATCCCTCGGTGGCCCGCGCGCTGGCCGCCGGCACGCTCACCCTGCGCGGCTGGGTGTACGACATCCCGACCGGCCGCGTCGAGGAGCTCGTCACCTCCGGCCGCCCGGCCCCCGCCCTGGTCTGACACCAGGCCGGTCCCCCTCTTCCCCGCGCCGACCGGCGCCCGGAAACTTCCGGCCCCTCCCACCGGGAGCGGCCCACCCCCCGAAAGGACACCCTCCATGGTGCACGCACAGCTCGACCCCGCCGCCCGTCAGGCCCTGGCCGCCGAGGCCGTCGACGCGAAGATCCGCAAGGATCTGACCTGGCAGCAGATCGCGGACGCGGCGGGCCTGTCCGTCGCCTTCGTCACCGCCGCCGTGCTCGGCCAGCACCCGCTTCCCGAGGACTCCGCCAAGGCCGTCGCCGAGCTGCTCGGCCTGGACGACGACGCCGCGGCTCTGCTCCAGACCATCCCGATGCGCGGCACCTCCCCCGGCGCGGTCCCGACCGACCCGACGATCTACCGCTTCCACGAGATGCTCCAGGTCTACGGCACGACCCTCAAGGCCCTGGTCCACGAGCAGCTCGGGGACGGCATCATCAGCGCGATCAACTTCAAGCTGGACGTACGGAAGGTCGCGGACCCCGACGGCGGCGAGCGCGCGGTGATCACCCTGGACGGCAAGTACCTCCCGACCAAGCCGTTCTGACCACCACGCCGACACAGGACGAGCGGTACCGACGGGCCCACCCGCCGGTACCGCTCGTTCCGCTGGTCACCAGTCGGTGAGATCAACGAGACGGTCGCAGTGCGGGTCGTCCGCCGAGTCCGCGACAAGCCACTCCTCGCCGAGCATCGAGGGCAGCACCGCCAGCAACGCCGTCAGCGCCCCACCCGGCCGTACGTCGGCCGCCGTCACACCGGGGACCTCGTCACTGTCCATGTACAGACGCAGCAAGCCCCGTTCCCGGAACAGGAAGCCACGCAGCCGGGCCCCGGACTGTTTCTCGGGCGGGAACACCAGGCACCGCAGGAGGGTGGAGACCCAGTCGTCGTTCGTGAACGGCGCCCCTTCCACCCGTGCCGGATCGACCAGGCAGAGGTCCATCCCCATGACAGAGGTGACTTGGTCCGACGCGTGAAGGCCCGTTCCCGTATGCACCGCGCGCAGCAGGGAGACGACATCGTGGGATGTGCGCAGGTCCTCGCCCGCTCCAACGGGGATCTCGTACGCCGTCAGCCGGGCCGGGGCGCATTCGCCCCGGTCACCGAGCACACCTCGGACGGCCGGGGCGCCGTCCGGGGCGGGCAGCACTCCCCGGACATGCTGGTCCCCCAGCAGCGGCGCGCGGACGAACTCCAGCAGCCGGGCGGCCACTTCCACCTGGAGTTCCGCGATCTCGTGCTCGTCCTCGTTCACCGGTTCGCTCATTCACCCAGTGTGGACACCTCCGCATCCCCTCGCCGCAGGCGGTGATCAGCAGCCGCCCATGGGTAGGGTCGCGGCATCCGAGGACGAGGAGCACGGTATGCCGGACGATGTCGTGATCGCGCAGACCACCATCGACGACGAGACGAAGGCCGGGGAACTGGCGGGCGGGGCCGTGGAAGGCCGACTCGCGGCGTGCGCCCATATCGACGGGCCCTTCACCGCCGTCTACCGGTGGAAAGGCGACCTCATCCGCGACAAGGAGTGGCGGATCTCGTACAAGACGACCCGGGAGAGGCTTCCCGCTCTGGCGGAGTGGGTGAAGGCGGCCCACTCGTACGAGGTGCCGCAGTGGATCGTGCTCGCGGTGGACGGCGGCTCCGAGGAGTTCCTGTCCTGGGTGGCGCAGGAGAGCGCGCCGAACGCCTGAACCCGGCGCGGCACATTGCTTCGATCGCGGCGGCGCATCACCCGATCGTGGCGGCCGGGTCCGAAACGGGAACCCACCGTCGCGGAATCCGTACGGTGAAGCCTTCTTACAGCCGCTGTTCCAAGGAGGCGAGGGGCCGGAATGACCGTGAGCGCAGGGCCGGTGTGGAGTCTTCCACTGGCCTGGGGGCAGGTGGAGGTGCCCGCGAGTATCGGTGGCGTACGAGCGGTACTGCACGAGGGACGGGTGGCCGAGTTCGAGGCCGAGATCGCCCGGACACCGGCGGTGGACCTCGTCTACGCCGTTCTCGCCTGGGCGCTTCCCGCGCGGGCGTTCACCGAGGATCCGGCCACGGTCGCGCGCCTGCGGGCCGGTGACTTCACCGGAGTGCTGGACGGCGACGGCGAGCCCGTCACCCCCACTCATCCACCCCATGACGACACGACGGGTGCCTCCCGGTCCCCCGTGTTCAGGACGGGATTCCCCCTCGGGTCGGTGACCCATCCCGCCACGATCGAGGGCATCCGCGCCGTCCTCGGCAGGGAGAAGCTGGCCGAGTTCGAGGCCGAGACCGCCCGGACCCCGGCACAGGATCTGGTCTACGTGGCCCTGCGATGGGGATATCCGCCCGAGGAGAAGGCCGCGGACGACGCCGTGATCGAACAGGTGAAGGCGGAGCTCGCCGCCGGAGTCACGCGCCCGGCGCGTCCCCCGGTGGAGGAGGCGTGAGCCGGTACCGCATCCAGTACGCGAGCCACGCGGAGAAGGTCCGCGCGGAGATGACGCCCGCCTACCGGGCCCGGTTCGACGCCGAGATGACCAGGACGCTCGGGCAGAGCCCCTAAGGCCACGGTTCCAAGCCTGAGCACCCGCGTGAGAAGGACCGGCGGCTCGCCACCGTCGCCGACGTCTTCGTCCGCTCCTACGTGTCCGAACCGCCCGTCCTCGTGGTCACGACCGTCAACATCACCCACCTCGGCTGACCCGTTCCGCGGGTGCGGACACTTCCGCGTCCCCGGCGGTACGCGGTGAACACCCCGGCCACTTCCCCAGGCCCGCGACGTACCGCCCGTCCGCTGCCTTGCGTGCGCACGGCCGCCCTTTGCCACGAGCCAGCCGTACATTGGTCGTTGAGTGCCCTCACCCATCAAGGGGAACCCATGATCAATGCATCCGTCATGACCACCGGGGAGCGGCTCAGGTACTACCGGAACAAGGCGGGAAAGACCCAGGCGGCGGTGGCCGGGCTGGTGGGCCGTTCCGAGGACTGGCTCAGCAAGGTCGAGCGGAACGTCATCCCGGTCGATTCACTCAGCATGCTGATCGCCATCGCCCGCGAAGTCGGACTCGACAACGTCGCCGACCTCGTGGGCCCGACAGTCAGCCTGAGCCTCGCCGCCGGCGCCGAGCATCCGTCGGTGCCGGCCATTCGACGAGCCCTCAACACACCACCCTCGCTCCTCGGCCTCGGCCTGCCCGGTGACGCCCTCACCGCCGAACAACTCGACGGACGTGTCGTCGAGGCATGGGACATCTACGAAACGCGGACCGAGCGGTACGGACCGGTCGGTGAGCTGCTGCCCGGACTGCTCGCGGAAACGTACGCCACCCTCAGCGCCTCGACGGGTGAGGAGGAGCGGCGGGTCGCGGGGTGCCTGGTGTCGCTGCTGCATCTGCACCAGGTGTTCCTGCGGCGGGTCGGTGAACGTCCCCTGTCCCTGCGGGCGGCCGACAGGGCGATGCAGATCGCTGACGAGACCGGGGACCGCGCGCTGATCGCCGCCGCCGCGTGGAACGTCGTCGGCATCCTCACGTCCAGTGGTGAGGTCTCGGACGCACTCGACCTGGCCCGCCGGATGATCGACCACTGCCACCCGGACGGCGACGCCACCCCCGAACACCTCTCCGCGTACGGCGCTCTGCACCTCGGTGCCGTCATCGCGGCGGTGCGGGACAGCAAGGCACCCACAGCCTGGGACCTGCTTGCCAAGGCCCGGCTGGTCGCCGCGAGGCTCGGCACGGACCGGAACGACTTCCACACCTCGTTCGGACCGACCAATGTGTCGATGCACGGCGTGCACCTCGCGGCTGAGGAGGGAGACATAAGGGAGGCCCTGCGTCTGGCGGACGACGTCGACGTACCTGAGCCCGGAGGTGTGCTGCCACTGGAGCGCACCACCCGCTACCTGGTCGAGGTGATGCACGCCAACCGGCTTGCCGGTGACCAGTACGCCACCCTGCACATGCTGCGCGAGATCATGCAGGCGTCTCCCGAGGAGATCCGCTACTTCCCCCTCGTGTGGGAAGCCGTACAGAGCCTGCTCAAGCATTCCCGCCCGCAGATGCGGCGTGAGGTGCACGCGATCGCTGAGCATGTCGGAGTACTGGCGTAGGCCACGACAGCCCACCCGGGTCGCTGCCGCATTCTTCCTCCAATGCCGGTGATATGACGGTTGATCAGAATCGACCGGGCCATGGTCGGCCTCGCAGCCGCCCTGTATGCCGAAAGCGGCGGGTTCATCGTCGGCGCACCCGCCCCTGCGGACAACAGCGGGACAGGGGAGGAGGAGTGAAATCACCGATTTCTCGTACGCCAGGACAGACCTGCCGCAGCACCGAACGCAACTGCGCCAAGAGGCCGACTCGCCTCGCACGCAACCGTTTTGGGCGTACCGTTTCAAGCGACGAGCCAGAAACGGAGTTCGGCATGAGCATGCACCAGTGGTCTGACTACAGCACCGGCGAGCGAATCAAGGCCCTTCGTGGCACGGAGATCACACAGGACGCCCTGGCCGGGATGACAGGGCTCTCCATCGCAACCATTCAGGCGGCCGAGCAGGACAAGCGGCTCTCCCTTCCGACCCTCCTGAAGATCACCGCGGCACTCGGCGTCGACACGGCAGTCACCCTTGGGCAGCAGCCGCCACGCCGGTCCCTGCAACAGGACGACCGCGCGATGCTGAAGAACCTTTCGCACGCGGTGCACGACACAGCGGCCGGAATCACGCACGCCACCGCCCCTCCGCCGCTGACCGATCTGGAGAAGATCGAGAAACGGGCGTGGGAGCTGTACTGGCAGGGCCGCTACGCCGAGGTGGGAACGATCAGCGCGCCGCTGCTGCGTGACGCCGCCGCCCGGCTGCGCGCCCAGCCTGCCGGGGAGCAGGCGCGCGCCTGGGGTCTGGTGGCGGACGCGTACCGCCTGTGCGGCTACGTGGCGAACCTGATGGGAGTGCGTGACCTCGCCTATGCCGCGATCGGTCATGCCCAACAGGCAGCCGAGCGGGCCGGTGACGACCTGCGTCAGGCCCTCGTCGCCTCCGGGCGGTCCTGGGTGTACCTGCGTGACGCGCGTCTTCGTGACGCGCTGGAACTGGCTGAGAGGTCAGCGACCGACATCGAGCCGCTGTTCTCCAAAGCCACCCCGGAGCAACTCACGGTGTACGGATCGCACATCAACTTCGCCGCCGTCGTCGCCTCACGCATGGGCAACGCGGACCGGGCGTCCGACTATCTCTCCCAGTCCCACGCGACCGGTGCCCGGTTGGGCCGGGAGATGCGCGCTCATGGAACCCTGTTCGGTCCGGTGACCGCGACCACTCAGGCCGTCGGTGTCAACCTGTCGCTCGGACAGGCCGGAAAGGCCCTGGCCCTGGTGAACTCCATCCATGACGTCACGAGCCTGAGCGAAGCCGCGCAGAACCGCTACCAGCTCGACAAGGCACTCGCCCTGGCGGACGCGAAGATGTGGGACGCGAGCCTGGACACGTTGGAGGCGGCCGTACGGGCAGCACCGCACTGGGCTCGCCACCAAGCGCTCCCCCAGGTGATCGTGTCGAAGATCGGCCGCGCGTCCACTGTCCGGCTGCGCAGGGTGGCGAAGCTGATCGGCGCCAATCCGATCGTCTGACCAATCACCCCGACTCGTACGTCGCGTACGACCCGAACCCCGAACGGTGCGGGGAACTCGTACGCGACGGGCGGCTCCCACCGCGCAGCGATCGCAGAAGTCGTACAGCCCCGATCTGTACTGTCACCCGCTGTAGCGGAAGGGTTACGGGCATGAGTGAGAGCCCTCTCCGGACACCGCGCCAGCGTCAGCGCCGCCGCGCCTTGCACAGCGCCGCCGCCGGTCGCACCGCCGTGATCCTCTACATCTGCCTGCGAGACCCGGACCATGGGGCGAACGAGACCGCAACCATCCTGCGCGGGTACGCGCTCGCCCGGGACTGGGAAGTCACCGAAATCGTCTTCTGCGAGGCCCCCACACCGACACCGCTCAACGAGCGTGCCCAGTGGGCCCATGTCCGGCACGCGATCACCGAACATCACATCCAAGGCGTCATCAGCTTGGAGGGGCAACTCACCCCGTAGAGTCTGCCGATCACGTCTGGATCGCTGAACACGGCGCATTCCTCTGCGAAGTATCGGCAGATGTCCAGCAGCCCGGATCGGACCTCGCGACGTGATCGAACCCAACGCGGATTCGCCACCACTTGCGTCGCTCCTCACCGAGTGGGCCCAGCACCGGGCCCCACGCGAGCGGGCCGCCGTCGCCGCACTCGTCGCGGACGAGGAGCTCCTCCACCGCGACGAGATCCGCACCGCCCTGATCACCAAACAGGACGGCCACATGGCCTGCGACTGGGCCCGCCTCGCCCGGCGTCACGTACTCGTCCCCGATCTGTCGGCCTCCGACCGGGCCTTCCTCGTCCTGGTCCTCGCCATCGCCCAACGCACCGCCGCACCCCTCGGCCAACTCGACACCCTCGGCGAACACCGGCTCACCCTCGTCCTACGCGCCCTCGCCCACCTCGGCGGATCCGACACCCCCGCCGCAGGAGAACGCGCATGACGACTGAGACACCCCCGGCGGAACACCCGCAACTTCTCACCGACCGCCTCCTCATCTGGGCAGGCGGCCGAACCCCGGGCGAACAAGCCGCCGTCATCGCCCTCATCGACGAAGGCGACCTCCTCACCCGCCGAGAAGTCCAGCAACTCCTCATCAGCGACAACGGCACCACCCTCCACTGCGACTGGCCCCGCTTCGAAACCCGCTACCGCACCGCCCTCACCCTCGACGACGAGGAAGACGCCTTCCTCACCCTCGTCATCGCCACCGCCTTCCCCCGCCTCGTCGCCCTCTGGAAAGTCGAAGCACTCGGCAGACGCCGACTCACCATCATCCTCCGCGCCATCGAACACCTCGCCACAACCAGCACCACCGTCCAGGAGCCGACATGATCTGCTCCCACTGCGACCAACCCATCCAGGACCACGAGGCATACGAGAGACAGTCGTCGCCCTCCGCGTCCGGGCCGGGGACGACCCTGTACCGGCACGCGGTGCCGTGCCGGGAGCGGACCGGGCCCGCGCACGGGGGCGCCGACACGGACACGGTCGGACTCGCCTGGGGGCGGCTCCTCACCCATCTGGACAACTGTGCCGAATGCCTCGGCGACGACCCCTGGGACTGCCGGACCGCGCACACGCTCCGCAGGGCATGGCGAGCGGCACGGTCCGCACCCCGGCGAACGCCTGCCGTCTGCGCGGGATGCCTGTCCGCCCGGCTCCTGGGACGCGCCGACGACATCCACATGTGCCACGGCGTCACCTGGATGCGGGTGGAGGGACGGCTCCTCGCGGTGGTCGCGGCGCGCGAGCCGTGTCCGTGTCCGTGCGCCTCGTGAGCCGGGGGTCGCGGGCGGGTGCCCCTGGTCTCCGCCCGGGTCCGGCCCGGGTGGGGGCGCTGGGCCGGAGGGGGGCACCTGGGGGCCGGTCCCGGGGGAACCGGGCGTGCCGGAGGGGGAAACGGGTCGCGGGCTTATAGCAATGGCCCATGCGTGATGTCCGTGTTCCCGACCCTGCCGCGGGGCTCGCTCCGTCGGCCGCCGGGGCCTGATGGCGGCGCTGATCCTCGCTCATTTCCTGCTCGCCGCGTGCGCGGGGCCGCTCGTGGGGCGGCTGGGTCCACGGGCGTTTTTGGTACTGGCGGTGCCGCCCGCCGTGACCGTGGGGTGGGCCGCGTTCCAGTGGGGCACCGCCGCCGGGGGCGGTGCGGTCACCTGGTCGCTGGCGTGGCTGCCCGCGTACGACGTGTGGCTCGCGCTGCGGATGGACGCGCTCGCGCTGCTGATGGTGCTGCTCGCGGCCGGGGTGGGTGCGCTGGTCCTGGTGTACTGCGTGCGGTACTTCGACGCCGGGACGCCGATGCTGGGGCGGTTCGCGGGGAATCTGCTGGCGTTCGCGGGGGCGATGCTCGGGCTGGTGCTCGCGGACGATCTGGTGGTGCTCTATGTGTTCTGGGAGCTGACCACCGTCTTCTCCTATCTGCTGATCGGGCACGGCAGCGAACGCAAGCAGAACCGGCGCTCCGCGCTCCAGGCGCTGACGGTGACGACGCTGGGCGGGCTCGCGATGCTCGTCGGGTTCCTGATGCTCGGTCGGGCGGCGGGCACGTACCGGATCTCGGAGCTGGTGGCGAACCCGCCGACGCCGTCCACCGCCGTGTCGGTGGCCGTGGTGCTGGTGCTGGTGGGCGCGCTGTCGAAGTCCGCGATCTGGCCGTTCAGTCTGTGGCTGCCGAACGCGATGGCCGCGCCGACGCCGGTGAGCGCGTATCTGCACGCGGCGGCGATGGTCAAGGCGGGGGTCTATCTGGTGGCGCGGCTGGCGCCCGCGTTCGCGGACGCGCCGCCGTGGCGGCCGATGCTGCTGGTGCTCGGTTCGGCGACGATGCTGCTCGGGGGCTGGCGGGCGCTGCGGCTCAACGATCTGAAGCTGGTGCTCGCGTACGGCACGGTCAGTCAGCTGGGGTTCCTCACCGTGCTGGCCGGGGCGGGGAACCGGGACGCCGCGCTGGCCGCCGCCGTGATGATCCTGGCGCACGCGCTGTTCAAGGCCCCGCTGTTCCTCGTCACCGGGATCGTGGACCACGCGACGGGCACCCGGGACCTGCGGCGGCTGTCCGGGGTGGGGCGGACGCTGCCGTGGGTGGCGGGCACGGCGTGTGTCGCGGGCGCGTCGATGGCGGCGCTGCCGCCGCTGCTCGGGTTCGCCGCGAAGGAAGCCGCGTTCGAGGCGCTGCTGCACGGCGGCACGGCGGACCGCTGGGCGCTGGCCGCCGCGACGGTGGGTTCGGCGCTGACCTGCGCGTACACCCTGCGTTTCCTGTGGGGGGCGTTCGCCCGTAAGCCCGGTCTCGCGGACACGCCCGCGCGCCGGGTGGACGTGGCGTTCCTCGGGGCGCCCGCGCTGCTGGCGGTGGCCTGTCTGGTGCTGGGGCCCGGGGTGCCCTGGCTGAACGGGCTGCTCGGCGCGTACGCGGACACCTTCCCGGCGCCCGCGCACCCCTATGAGCTGGCGCTGTGGCACGGGTTCGGCACCGCCCTGCTGCTGTCGGCGGCGGCCTGGGCGGGCGGTGTGGCGCTGTTCGTGCTGCGCGGGCCGGTGGTGCTGCTGTCGCGGCGGGTGGCCTGGCCGACGGCGGACCGGATGTTCGGGCTGGGGCTGCTGGGCCTGGAGCGGCTGGCGCTCCAGGTCACCGGGTTCTTCCAGCGCGGTTCGGTGTCCGTGTATCTGGCGACGGTCCTGCTGGTGCTGTTCGGCGGGCAGCTCGCCGTGCTGGTGGTGGACGAGCCGTGGACGGGGGCGGCGCCGCCCCGGCTGTGGGACTCGCCGGTGCAGGGCGGGGTCGCCCTGCTGACGTGCGCGGCGGCGCTGCTGTGTCTGCCGGTGCGGCGGCGGATGAAGGTCGTGGTGCTGGCGGGGCTCACCGGCTACGGCACGGCGCTGCTGTTCGTGGTGCACGGGGCGCCGGATCTGGCGCTCACCCAGTTCTGTGTGGAGACGGTCTCGCTGCTGGTGTTCGTGCTGGTGCTGCGGCGGATGCCGGTGTACTTCCAGGAGACGATCAGCCGCCGCCGGCTGCTGATGCGGGTGCCCTTCGCGCTGGCCGCGGCGGCGGTCGCCGGGACGTCGATGTGGGTGGTGGCCGCCGCGCGCGTGGCCGACCCGGCGGGCGGCGCGCTGGTCCGGGCCACCGCCGAGCACGGGGTGAAGGACGTGGTGGCGACGATCCTGGTGGAGTACCGGGCGTGGGACACCCTGGGTGAGTCGGCGGTGCTCGCGGTCGCCGCCGTCGGGGTGACGAGTCTGATCTATCTGCACCGCAGGACCGGGCCCGTCGAGGGCGGTGAGACGCTGCTCGCGCCGGGCGCCGCCGAGGCGCCCACCGCCCCGGCCGGTCCGACGGCGTGGTCGTACGGCTCACGGTTCGTCACCCGGGGGCCGGTCGCGGAGGACACCGCTCCCGAGCGGACGTGGCTGGCCGCCGGGGGCACGCTGGCGCCCGAGTACCGGTCGGTGGTGTTCGAGGTCGTCGCGCGGCTGGTGTTCCACCCGATCCTCGTGCTGTCGGTGTATCTGCTGCTGTGCGCGGAGAACCTGCCGGGCGGCGGCTTCGTGGCCGGTCTGGTGGCGGGGCTCGCGATGATGGCGCGGTATCTGGCGGGCGGCCGGCACGAGCTGGCCGACGCGGCGCCCGGCCATCCCGGGCTGCTCACCGGGCTCGGACTGCTGCTGTCCGCGTCGGTCGCCGTCGTCGGACTCGTCGACGGGACGGTGCTGCACGCGTTCTCCTACGACGGGCATATGCCGGTCGTGGGCCACTTCCACCTGGGCACCCCGGTCCTGTTCGACACGGGGGTGTATCTGCTGGTGCTCGGGGTGGTCCTGGACATCGTGCGGGCGCTCGGGGCCCGGGTCGACCGGCAGATCGAGCACGCGGCCCGCGCGGCGCACCGGGAGGCCGGCCGGTGACCGTCAGTCTGACGCTGCTGGCGACCGGGTCACTGCTGTGCGCGGTGGGCGGGGTGCTGCTGCTGATGCGGGCGCTGACCCGCATCCTGACCGGTGCGGTGATCCTCAGCAACGGGATCAACGTCCTGATGCTGACGGCCGCCGGGGCCGCCGGTCCACCGCCGCTGCTCTACCCCCGGGTGGACATCGCGCGGGTCACCGATCCGCTGCCGCAGGCCATCGCGCTGACCGCGATCGTCATCACCCTCGCGACCACGGCGTTCCTGCTGGCGATGGCGTACCGCAGCCAGCGTGTCAACGGCTCCGACGAGGTCATCGACGACATCGAGGACCGGCGGGTCGCGCTGCGCGCGGAGGTGCAGGAGCAGCGGGCCGCGCTGCGGGAGCTGCACGGGCCCCGGGGGCGGGGCCCGGAGGGCGACCGGGACGAGTACCTCTCGGAGCGCAAGCGGCTGCGGGCGATGCTGCGGGAGGACCGGGCCCTCCAGGCGCGGGCCCGGGACGCGTCGGGCGATCTGTGGAACGACATCCTCGGCGAGGACCCGGGCGACCACCCGGACCCGTCCGCGCCTCCCGCGGCCCCCGACCACCGCGACCCGTCCGAGCCCCCCGTACCCCCCGATCACCGTGAACCGCCGCCCGGCGGCGCCGAGGAGGGCCGTCCGTGAACGCGCTCGTGCCGCTGCCCGTCCTGCTGCCGCTGCTGGCCGCCGGGTCCGAACTCGTCCTCGGCACCCGCTACCCGCGCGCCCAGCGGTTCGTCGGTGTCGCCGTGCTGACGGCCGTGCTGGGGCTGTCGCTGACGCTGCTGGTGGCCGCCGACAGCCGGGGGCCGATCGTGATGCACCTGGGGGACTTCGCGCCGCCGCTCGGCATCACGCTGGTCGCCGACCGGCTGTCCGCGCTGATGCTGACGGTGTCGGCGGCGGTCACACTGTGCGTGCTGGTCTACTCGGTCGGCCAGGGCATGGCCGACCGGGAGGAACAGTCGCCGCTCGCGGTCTTCCACCCCGCCTACATGGTGCTGGTCGCCGGGGTGTCGTGCACGTTCCTCGCCGGTGACCTGGTCAATCTGTACGTCGGCTTCGAGATCATGCTGGTGGCGAGCTTCGTGCTGCTGACCCTCGGCGGTACGGCGGCCCGGCTGCGCGCGGGAGCGACGTACGTCCTGGTGTCGCTGGTCTCGTCGATGGTGTTCTTCACGGCGGTCGCCCTGACCTACGCGGCGGCGGGCACGGTGAACCTCGCGCAGCTCGCCGTCCGGCTGGCGGAGCTGCCGATCGGGGTGCGGACCCTGCTGGAGGCGACGCTGCTGACGGTGTTCGCCGTGAAGGCCGCCGTCTTCCCGCTCGCCGCCTGGCTGCCCGACTCGTACCCGACGACCCCGGCGCCGGTCACGGCGGTGTTCGCGGGACTGCTCACCAAGGTCGGCGTGTACTGCGTGCTGCGCACCGAGACCCTGCTGTTCCCCGGCAACCGGCTGGGAGACCTGCTGCTGGTGGCGGCCCTCGCGTCGCTGGTGGTCGGGGTGCTCGGCGCGGTCGCCCAGACCGATCTGAAGCGGGTGCTGTCCTTCGTCCTGATCAGCCACATCGGGTACATGATCTTCGGGATCGGGATCGGTACCCGGGCGGGACTGGGCGGCGCGATCGTGTACGTCGTCCATCACATCACCGTGCAGACCGCGCTGTTCCTGGTGGCCGGGCTGATCGAGCGGCGGACGGGCACCACCGAGCTCACCCGGGTCGGCGGACTCGCGGCGGCCGTCCCCGCGCTGGGGGCGCTGTTCCTGCTGCCCGCGCTGAACCTCGCCGGGATTCCGCCGATGTCCGGGTTCATCGGGAAGCTGGAGCTGCTGCGGGCGGGTGTCGCGGACGCCGGGGTCCTCGCGTACGTCCTGGTGGGGGCGGCCTCGCTGACCAGTCTGCTGACCCTGTACGTGATGGCGAAGGTGTGGAACCTCGCGTTCTGGCGGGCGGCCCCGGCGGGAGCGGCCGAACGCGGGACGGTGCTGGAGGAACCCGACACCGACGACTCCGGCCCGGACCCGGACGACGTGGTGCGGCGGCCCGCGCCCGCCGGGCAGGCCGTGACCGCGACGCTGTCCGGGCGGGCCATCACCGTCACCACCACCACGGACCGGCTGCCGCGCACCATGACCTGGGCGACGGCCGCGCTGGTGCTGCTGTCCCTCGCGTACACGGTGCTGGGCGACCCGTTCACCGCGGTCACCGGGCGGGCGGCGGACGAGCTCCTGGAACGTTCCCCCTACATCGAGGCGGTGCTCGGCCAATGACGTCCCCGTGATCTCGGTCAGGTTCCATGACCCGGGGCTGCCCCCGTACAGCTGTGTGGTGGTGGGGCGCCGGCGGCGGGTGCTCGATCTGCCGCTGATCGCCTGGCTCACCGTCGTATGGGTGCTGCTGTGGGGCAATCTCAGCGTCGCCAATGTGGTCGGCGGGGCGCTGGTCGCGGTGGTGGTGTGCCTGGTCTTCCCGCTGCCGCTGGTCAACATCGGGCTGCGGCTGCATCCGCTGGGCATCGCGCGGCTGGCGGTGCGGCTGGTGTGGGAGATGTACACGGCCGGGCTGAAGGTCTCGCACCAGATGCTCGACAACCGTCCGTTCCTCGCGGCCGTCCTCGCCGTCCCGCTGCGCTGCCGCGGCGATCTGATGCTCACCGCGACCGCGGTGGCCGTCTCCAACATCCCCGACGGCTCGGTGGTCGAGGTCCACCGGGCGCAGGCCACCCTCTTCGTGCACGTCCTGGAGGCCGACGACCCGCGGACCCCGGAGCGGACCCGGCAGGCCGTGTGGCGGATGGAGGAGCTGGTCGTACGCGCGTTCGGCGACCGGGACGAGATCGCCCGGGTCCGCGAAGCGCCGCCCCGGCCGGAGGGCGCCCGGTGAGCGCCGCGCGGAACGTCGACCAGGTGCTGCTCACGGCCGCCGCGGTGATGATCCTGCTCGCCGGGGCGCTGGTGCTGTACCGGGTGTGGCGCGGCCCCTCGATGCTGGACCGCGCGATGGCGCTGGACGTGTGCGCCGCGCTGATGATCGCGGGCATCGCGGTGCGCTCCGCGCTGAACCGGGACGCCTTCTACTTCCCGGTGATGCTGGTGCTGGCGTTCCTCGGCTTCACCGGGTCCGTCGGCATCGCGCGGTTCATCGCCGTCCGGGACCGGCCGCCGGACCCGACCCGGGCCGGGGAGGAGGGCCGGTGAGCGCGGGCACGCAGATCGCGGACACCGCCGGGGCGGTGCTGCTGTTCCTCGGGGCGGCGGTGAGTCTGCTGGGCGCCATCGGGATGGTGCGGATGCCCGATGTCCTCTCCCGCAGCCACGCGGCCACCAACCCCCAGGCGCTGGGCATGCTGCTGGTGCTCGCGGGGGTCGCGCTGCGGCTGCGCAGCGGCATCGACCTGGGGACGCTCGGACTGGTCGGCTTCTTCCAGCTGCTGACCGGCCCGGTCTCGGCGCATCTGGTGGCCCGGGTCGCCTACCGCACCGGGTACGCGGGCCGCGAGGGCCTCGTCTTCGACGATCTGGACGCGCAGCTGAGCGCGGTGCCGCAGGACGGGGAGGGGGGCACGGGGCCGGGTGGGGGACGGTGATCCGCCGGGACGGTGGGGCGGCCGGGGTGGGCGGTTCGCCGAGGCCGCCGGTCCCCCGGTGGCACTGCGGCCACAGTGGTGACATGTTCAAGCTATGTTTGGCCGGGTGATTGCGGAAGCTACGGCACAGTCGATCGTGGACGACATCGCCGGCCGCCTCGGGGTCAGCGTGAACATCATGGACGAGCGCGGGGTGATCATCGCCAGCAGCGACCGTTCCCGGGTGGGCGGCGCGCACGGCGGGGCACTGCACGTGCTGTCCACCGGGATGCCGCTGTCGGTGACCGCCAAGGAGGCCCGTTCGCTGGACGGGACCCGGGCGGGCGTCAATCTCCCGCTGTGGCTGAACGGGAACGTCGTCGGGGTCGTCGGGGTGCGGGGCGAACCGCGCGAGGTCGGGGAGATCGCGCGCGCGGTCGCGCGGCTGGCCGAACTGATGGTGATGCAGGAGGCGTTCCTCGGTGAGGCCGGCTGGCGCCACCGGGTGCGTCAGCAGATCATGGAGGACCTGCTCGCGGCCCGGCTGACCGAGGAGGGCTTCCGCCAGCGCCAGCAGCTCGCGGGGTGCCGGGTCGAGGCGCCGTACTCGCTGTTCGCGCTCCGGCACGCGCCCGCCGCCGCGTACACCGAGCCCCGGGACCTGTACCGGCTGCTGGAGGTGGACGAACGCTCCGCGCTGGTCGTGGCGGACGCCGCCGGGGTGGTGTGGACGGTGACCGGCGGCTCCACCTCCGTCGCGCTGCGGTACCGGCTGTCGGGACTGTGCGCGGCGCACCCCGACACGGGCGTCCTGGACGCGGGCCGGGTGGACGACTTCGGGGCGCTGACGGAACTGACCGGGCAGGCCCGCTTCGCGCTGCGCCGCCGACTGGTCGGCGAGGTGCGGCTGGCGGACCTGGAGCTACCGGTGCTGCTGGCGCGGCTCGATCCGGGGGTACGGGTCGAGACCGCGGAACGTGTCCTCGGGGCGCTGTCCGCGGAGCTGCGCAACACCCTGCGGGCGTACTTCGCGCACGACTGCGGTGTGGTGGAGGCCGCCCAGGCCCTGAACGTGCACCGCAACACCCTCGCGTACCGGCTGGGCCGGGTCGCCGAGCTGACCGGCCGCGATCCGCGGGCGTTCCAGGACGCGGTGGTGCTCCAGGTCGCGCTGCACCTCGCCGAGATCGACCAGGACCAGCCGCCCCGCTGAGACGGTGTCCGGCGCCTTGGGCCGGGTCGGATCCGCCGCTTCGTCGAGGGGCCGGGTCCGCCGCCCCGCCGCGCGACCCGCCCCGCCGCGCGACCAGGTTCCGCCGCGCGACCAGGTTCCGCCGCGCGACCAGGTTCCGCCGCCCCGCTGAGACGGCGTCCGGCGCCTTGCCGGGCAGGGCCGCGCGAAGGGCCGCGGGGCGTCCAGCGGAACGGCCGTCACGCTGTGTCGTGCGCTGTTCTCGTGCGCGGTGCACAAATCCAGGGGTGCCCGGGGGCGGAAAATCCGGTCGCCCCGCCGATGCCGCCCCTGCCTTCCCGTACCTAAAGTGCCGACACAGCTCAAGCAGAGCCGCCCCTCCCCGGAGTTCCCCTCCGCCCGGGTGTTCTCCCACGAAAGGCCGTGGACGTGCGTGTCGTCATCGCTCCGGACTCCTTCAAGGGCAGTCTGACCGCCGCCGAGGTCTGTGCGGCCATCGAGAACGGGGTGCTGCGTGCCCTCCCCCACGCGGAAGTGGCCCGGGTGCCGATGGCCGACGGGGGTGAGGGCACCCTCGACTGCGTCGGCGCGGCGACCGGCGGCCGGGAGATCACCCTGACCGTCGGCGGTCCGATGGGCCGTCCCGTCGATGCCCGGTACCTGCTGTCCGCCGACGGGACCTCCGCCGTCGTCGAACTCGCCGCCGCCTCGGGGCTGCCGCTGGTGGAGCCCGGCGAGGTCGACGCGCTGCGCGCCGACACCACCGGCACCGGTGAGCTGATCGCGGACGCCGTGCGCCGGGGCGCCCGTGAGGTGCTGGTGTGCATCGGCGGCAGTGCCAGCACCGACGGCGGCACCGGGCTGATGCGGGCCCTCGGCGCCAGCTTCCTGGACGCCGACGGCGCCGAACTCCCGCCGGGCGGCGGCGCCCTCACCGAACTGGCCCGTATCGACCTGGACGGGCTGGGCGACGAGGTCCGGGGCACCCGGTTCCGGATCGCCTGCGATGTGACCAATCCGCTGGTCGGGCCGGAGGGCGCCGCCGCGGTGTTCGGCCCGCAGAAGGGCGCCACCGCCGACCAGGTCCGGCGGCTGGACGAGGGGCTGACCCGCTTCGCGGACGTCCTCGACCGGCAGTTCGGCGTCCGGGTCCATGATCTGCCGGGCGCGGGCGCGGCGGGCGGCACCTGCGGCGGGATGCTCGCGGTACTGGACGCCGAGGCCGTCAGCGGCTGCGAACTGGTCGCCGACACGGTGGGCCTCGCCCGTCAACTGGACGGCGCGGAGCTGGTGTTCACCGGCGAGGGCCGGGTGGACCGGCAGAGCGCGGGCGGCAAGGTCGTCTCGCTGGTCGCCCGGCTCGCCGCGGAGCGCGGCATCCCCGTCGTCGCGCTCGCCGGTCAGCTCGTCCCCCCGCTCGACGATCTGCACGCGCTGGGTCTCACGGCCGCGTTCAGCATCGCGGACGGTCCGCGCCCCCTCGCGGACATGACCGTCTCGGCCGCGGAGCTGCTGTCCGGCGCGGCCGAACAGATCGTCCGGCTGCGGGTCGGCTGACCCGGCCGGGCAGGCACCCGTACGACCGGTTCCGCCGGGCCCCGACGCCCCCGGGACGCTGCACGGCCCGTACCCCGCCCTGCCCCCGCTCCCCCACACCCGTCACCTCCCCCACATCCACGGCGTCCCCCCGCACCCGGACCGCCCAGGACTTCCCCGGTTCCCCACCCTGGGCGGTCCGGTCCTCCGCGCCAAGGCCCCACCCGCCCCCCACAGCCCAAGGTCCCCACCGCCCCCACAGTCCCTTCCTCTCCGGTCCCTACGAGGAGTTCCATGAGCACCGCCGGCCCCGCCCTGCTCGCAGCTCTGGCGGCGAGCATCGCCCTGATCATCTTTTTGTGCGGCCGCTTCAAGCTGCATCCGTTCCTCGCCATCGTCCTGTCCACCTACGCGTTCGGCATGATGGCGATGGGCATCGGTGCCGCGACGGGCGCCGACGAGCGCTTCGTCGACAATCTCGGCACCACCATCGCCGAGGGCTTCGGGACGATCCTCGCCAGCATCGGTCTGGTGATCCTCTTCGGCACGATCATCGGCAAGGTGCTGGAGCGCACCGGCGCGGCCGTCACCCTGGCCGAGGCCGTGCTGAAGGTGGTCGGCAAGCGGCATCCCGCGCTCGCCATGTCGCTGATCGGCTGGGTCGTCTCGATCCCCGTGTTCTGCGACTCGGGCTATGTGGTGCTGTCCCCGCTCCAGCGCTCGATCGCCCGTAAGACGGGCAAGAACCCGGTGGTGCTCGGTACGGCGCTGGCCACCGGTCTGTACGCGTCGCACACCTTCGTCCCGCCGACGCCCGGCCCGATCGCCGCCGCGGGGAACGTGGGCATCGGCTCCGACGGTCTCATCTGGGTGATCCTCTTCAGCATCCCGGTCTCGCTTGTCGCCGCGCTCGCCGGTCTCGCCTGGGCGCTGCGCCGTACGGGCAACCTGGAGAGCAAGCTGCCCGACGCGCACCAGACGTTCGAGGAGTACAAGGCCCAGTTCGACCGCCTGCCGAGCCTGAGCCGGGCGCTGACCCCGATCCTGCTGCCGATCGTGCTGATGGCCGTCGGTTCGGTCGCGGCGTTCCCCTCGGGTGACGGCACCCTGGTCGACGGGGCGTTCGGCAGTCTGCTCAAGGACCTGGGCAACCCGGTCAACGCGCTGCTGATCGGTGTGCTGCTGGCGCTGGTGCTGCTGCCCAGCAAGCTGGACGCGAAGGCGCTGACCACCTGGGTCGCCGAGGGTCTGGTGGACGCGGCCCCGATCCTGGTGATCACCGGTGCGGGCGGCGCGTTCGGCGCGGTGATCAAGGGCACCCCGATCGCGGACTACATCGCCACGCTGATCGGCGACGGTTCGGCGGTCAGCGGTGTCACCGCGCTGCTGGTGCTGTTCGCGCTCGCCGCGCTGCTGAAGACGGCCCAGGGCAGCAGTACGGCGGCCCTGATCATCACCTCCACCCTGGCGCAGCCGCTGCTGCCCGCGCTGGGGCTGGACGGGAACCTCGGCTCCATACCCATCGGCCAGGTGATGGCCGTGATGGCGATCGGCGCCGGCGCGATGGTCGTCAGCCATGTCAACGACTCGTACTTCTGGGTGGTGTCGCAGTTCTCCGGGATGGACGTGAAGACCGCGTACCGGGCCCAGACGGCGGCCACTCTCGTGCAGGGACTCTCCGCTCTGGTCGTGGTGCTTGTCATGGGTGCCTTGCTGCTGTAGCCATCGGCCGGGGGGTGGCAGGCCCGCCGCCCCCCGGGCCCAGGGAAGTGGAGGAGTCGGTCGTACGGCGGCGGGGCAGGGCGAGCCCCGCCGTTCGCTGTCCCCGGATGATCCGAGATTTCGTCGGTGCGTCACGCACCTGAGGAGGACGACGTGCACGAACTGCTGCCGGTTCTGAGCACCCCGCGCCACGCGGGCGGCCGGTCCGCGCTCACCTGCCGCTACCGCTGCGGTGACGCGTGTTTCCAGGAGGTCCCCAACACCAGCGCCAACGCGTACGCCGGTGACATCATCGCCGGGGCGCTCTCCCGGCGTTCGATGATGCGGGCCGCCGCCGTGGTGACGGTCGCCGCCGCGGCCGGGGCCACCGCCGTCGGTCCGGGCGCGGGGCGGGCCGAGGCCGCTGCCGCCGCCCGGCCGACGAGTTCCCGGCACGGCCGGACGGACGGGGCCCGGGGCCTGCGCTTCACCCCGGTCGCCCCCAACGAGCACGACACGGTGACCGTACCGGCGGGCCATGCGCAGAGCGTGGTGATCCGCTGGGGCGAACCGATCCTGCGCGGTGCGCCGGACTTCGACCCCGAACGCCAGAGCGCACGGGCGCAGTCCGGTCAATTCGGCTACAACAACGACTTCCTGTCCCTGCTGCCGCTGCGGGGCGAGCACGGGCGCCAGGTGATGGTGGCGAACCACGAATACACCACCGAGACGCTGATGTTCCGCAACTACGACCCGGAGAACCCGACGCGCGAGCAGGTGGAGATCTCCTGGGCCGCGCACGGTCTGTCGGTGGTCGTGGTGGAGGAGCGGCGGCGGTCGGGCGCGCTGGCGCCGGTGCCCCGGCACCGGCTCAACCGGCGGATCACCGCGACCACCCCGTTCCGGATCACCGGCCCGGCGGCGGGCGCGCCCCTGCTGCGCACGGGCGCCGATCCGTCGGGGACCCGCGCGCTCGGTACGTTCAACAACTGCGCGGGCGGTACGACGCCGTGGGGCACCACGCTGCACGGCGAGGAGAACATCAACATCTACTTCGCCAACGGCTCCCGCCCCACGGACCAGCGGTACGGCATCGCGCCGGGTGCCACCGAGCGGAAATGGGAGCGGTTCGACCAGCGGTTCGACGTGGCCCGGGAGCCGAACGAGGCGCATCGTTTCGGCTGGGTGGTCGAGCTGGACCCGTTCGACCCGGACTCGGTGCCGCGCAAGCGGACCGCGCTGGGCCGCTTCAAGCACGAGGGGGCGCAGCCCCGGCTGACCGACGACGGCCGTCCGGTGGTGTACATGGGCGACGACGAGCGGTTCGAGTACTTCTACAAGTTCGTGTCGTCGCGGCGGATGATGCGGGGCACCTCGCGGGCGGCGCGGGAGCACAACCTCACGCTGCTGGACGAGGGCACCCTGTACGTGGCGAAGCTGACGGGCGACAGTCCCGGCGAGATCGACGGCAGCGGGCGGCATCCCGCCGACGGCGAGTTCGACGGCGCCGGTGAGTGGATCCCGCTGGCGACGGGTGAGGTCTCGCACGTACCGGGGATGACGGCGGAGGAGGTGTACGTGTTCACCCGGCTGGCGGCCGACCGGGCCGGGGCGACGAAGATGGACCGTCCCGAGGACGTGGAGCCGTCCCCGCGCACCGGGCGGGTGTACGTGGCGCTGACGAACAACACCGAGCGCGGCAAGCCGGGCAAGCCCGGCGCGGACGAGGCCAATCCGCGCGTCCTCAACAAGCACGGGCAGATCCTGGAGCTGGCGGAGGAGCGCGACGACCCGGCGCGGGAACGTTTCGCGTGGCGGCTGTTCCTGGTGGCGGGCGATCCGGCGGACCCGGCGACGTACTTCGCGGGGTTCCCCAAGGAGCGGGTCTCCCCGATCTCGTGCCCGGACAATGTCGCGTTCGACCCGCACGGCAATATGTGGATCTCCACCGACGGCAACAAGCTCGGTTCGAACGACGGGCTGTTCGGGGTGGCGACCCGGGGCGAGCGGCGCGGTGAGCTGAAGCAGTTCCTGACGGTGCCGGTGGGTGCGGAGACCTGCGGTCCCGTCATCCAGGACCGCAGGGTGCTGGTCGCCGTGCAGCACCCCGGGGAGCTGGACGGCGCGTCGGTCGAGAACCCGGCGAGCACCTGGCCCGACGGTCCGGGCCGGATCGTCCGCCCGGCCGTGGTCGCGGTGTGGCGCACCGACGGGCGTGACATCGGCGTCTGAGCCACGCCACGCCCGGTGCCCCGGCTCCCGCCGCCCCGCTGTCCGGGGTGGCGGGAGCCTTCGTGGTCCCCGGACCCTTCGCCGGCGGACCGGCGGGACCCGCGCACCCGGGCCGGTCCGGCCCCGTCCGGACGGCGCGGGGGCGGGCCGGGGCTGGGGTAACGTACCGGGCGCGGGTGCCGGACCCGGGTCATGAGCGGTGGAGGTGGTCGCGTGACGCGTACGAAGCAACTGCCGCCGGACAGTCCCTGGCAGGCACTCCAGGGCATCGGCGCGGCCGGGCAGGACGGGGTCGCGCAGGAGATCGCCGCGCAGGTCCAGCAGCTGATCCTGTCCCGTGAGCTGAGCGACGGCTCGCGTATTCCGTCGGAGCGGGATCTCGCGGTGCTGCTGTCGACCAGCCGCCCCACGGTGAGCCAGGCCATCCGCATCCTGGTCGTCAAGGGTCTGGTGGAGTCGCGGCGCGGATCGGGCGCGTACGTACGGCTGCGGCCCGAGGTCAACCTGGCCGCCTCGATGAGCCTGATGCTGGAGGTGGACCCGGAGTCGGTGGGTTCGCTGGCCGAGCTGCGGCTGTCGCTGGAGTCGACCGGGGTCGTCCGGGCGATCGAGCGGGCGACACCGGAGGAGCTCGCGGAGGCGGAGCGGGCGCTGCGGCGGCTGGCGGGCAGCGCGGGCGACATCGCGAGCTGGATGAGCGCGGACACCTACTTCCACGCGACACTGATCGGCGCCTCGCACAACACGTACCTCGCGGCGATGTTCGACAGCGCGCACACCGCGCTGATCGACTACGAGTACCGCGCGTGGGTCGACAGCGGCACGGTCCCCCGGTGGCTGGAGCCCGACCGGATCGGGGACCTGACGGCGATCCACGAGCCGATCCTGCGGGCGGTGCAGCGCCGGGACGTGGACGCGGCGCTGTACGCGGTGCGCCATCACCATGAGGTGATGAGCCGCCATCTGCGGCTGAGCGCGTGAGCCCCCTGAGACGTGTGAGCCCGAGGCGCGTAGGCCGCTGAGCGCGTGGGCCCCGCGCCCGCCCCGGCCTGTGAGGGCGAGGGTCGGGGGCGGGGCCCATGGTCGCGCCGCACCGCGACGGAAAGGCGCGCCCCGGCCGGGCCGGGGCGCGCGGGAACCGGGCGCGCGGGAACCGGGCGCGCGGGTCCTGGGTGCGCGGGTCAGTCGAAGTTGTTGGGACGGCCCTCACGCACATACGCGACGGTGTCCGCGATGTGCTTCTTGCTGTGGATGGACTTCTGCTTGGCCAGATGACCGAACATCTGGATGCCGAAACCGCCGTCGAGGTCGTCGGTGATCCGGCGGCGCCAGGGCCTGCGGACGATCTGGGTGGTCAGCCGCCGGGTGACCCGGGGCTTGGACATGATGTGGGCGGCGATCGTGCGGGCGCGCTCCAGCAGCTCCGCGCGCGGCAGCAGCTCGTTGACCATGCCCCACTCCAGCGCCTGCTGGGCGCTGATGGCCTCGCCGGTGAGCAGCGCGTACGCGGCGCGCTTGACGCCGAGGAGTTCCTGGAAGCAGCTGTGGATACCGTCACCGGGTACCGAGCTGATGTCGTAGTGCAGATCGAAGACGGTGGCGTCCTCGGCGCACAGGGTGATGTCGCACATCAGGACGATCTCGGAGTGGAACCCCGAGCCGTTGAAGATCCCGATGGTGGGGATCTCCAGGTCGTTGATCAGCGAGCTGACATTGATCCGGCCGTCCTTGTAGGCGTACTCGTACGCCCAGTGCGGCAGGTCCTCCTCCTCCAGCGCGAACCCTTCCGGGTCGGCGTCCATCATGAACTCCTCACCGCTGCCGGTGAGGATCAGGACCTCGTTCTCGGGGTCGGCGCCGATCGTCTTGAGCATCTGGCCGAGGGCCCGGTGGTTCTGGACGCTGAGCTGGATCGGGCCGCCGAGGGTGTGCGCGCGGGCGACGATGACACCGTCGGTCCGTTCGAGGTGGAAGAAGTCCTTGAACGTCTCGCGGTACTCCTCGAAATCCGGGGTGGGAATGAACTCCTGGAGCGACATCGGGTGCCCCCTCCTTGGCTGGCGTGCGGGTGGGTGGTGCTGCTGGGTGGCGCTTCGGGTGCTGCTGGTGGTGCCGGTGACACGCGTGGTGCCCGTGCTTCCGGTGGTGCTCGTGCTTCTGGTGGTGCTGTGGTGCGGCCGACAGCTGGCCGTACGGCAACTTAATTGGCTTAACCACTTACGACCGTAGATCGACAGCAAACCCCCGGTCAAGGCCCTCTTCGCTCACCACTTGCCCTGAAAGGCCCTCGCAGGGCGATTGACGACCCCCGCCACCCTCCCTACATTGGCTAGGCCACTCAGTGCTCCATGTCTTCTGGAGGGATCACCACCGATGCTGATGCCCACCGTGCGGCGCTTCTCCGACCCGGGAAGCCGCTGGACAGTCACCGATCCCGTGGAGCTGGCGCTGCGCGTCCGGCTCAACGCGGTCCGCATGGTCGCCCCGCAGGGCTTCGGCTATCTCGGACAGGCCCTTTCCTCCGCCGAGCAGGTCGCCGCGCTGTTCAGCGCCGCGCGGCCCGGCCGGGACCGGCTGGTCTGCTCACCCGGCCACTACGTCATCGGCCCGTTCGCCGCCGCCGTCGCGCTCGGGCTGCTGGACGAGAGCGCGCTCAGGGACTACGGGAAGAACGGCTCCGGGGTCGAGGCCATCGGCAGCGAGCGCTCCCCGGTCGTCGACCACACCTGCGGCTCGCTCGGGCAGGGGCTGTCCGCCGCCGCCGGCTTCGCCCTGTCGGACCGGATGCGCGGACGGGACGTCCGCACCTTCGCGATGGTCAGCGACGGCGAGCTGGAGGAAGGCCAGGTATGGGAGGCCGCCATGTTCGCCGCGCACCACGGGCTCGCCTCGCTCACGGTGCTGGTGGACGCCAACAACTCGCAGGTCGACGGGCCCGTCGACACCGTCACCACCCTGGAGCCGATCGCCGCGAAGTGGGAGTCCTTCGGCTGGCACACGGCCGATGTCGACGGTCATGACCCGGTGGCCCTGGCCGCCGCGCTGGCGGACGCGGACGCGGAGCCGGACCGCCCGAGCGTGGTCGTGTGCCGGACCTCCACCAGCCATGGACTGGACTGTCTGCCGCCGGACGCCGACGGCCACTTCATCAAACTGTCCCCGGAGCTGGCCTGGCGGGCGATCGACGAGCTGACCCGCGAGCTGGAGGCACTCCATGCGTAGGCCCCCTTACCCCGTACGCACCAAGCCGTACGGCACCGCGTTCCTCGAACTGGCCCGGGAGCGGCCCGAGATCGTGTGCCTCAGCGGGGATCTGACCCGGCAGTGCGAGATCGATCTGTTCCAGGCGGAGTTCCCCGAACGGTTCGTGCACGCGGCGATGGCCGAGGCGAACATGATGGGTGTCGCCGGGGCCCTGGCGCGCTCCGGTCATCTGCCGTTCGTCCACACCTTCGGCGTCTTCGCGACCCGCCGCGCCTACGACCAGATCGCCAACGCCATCGCCTACCCGGCGCTGCCGGTGCGGATCATCGGCTTCATGCCCGGGGTGTCCACCCCCGGCGGACCGAGCCACCAGGCCATCGACGATGTGGCGCTGATGCGGGCCCTGCCCAACATGACGGTCGTCGATGTGGCGGACGCGGTGGAGACGGCGCAGGTGGCACGCGCCGTGGCCGACCTCCCCGGACCGGTGTACGTCCGGCTCAAGCGCGGGGAGATCCCCGTGGTGTTCGACGACGGACACCGGCTGTCGCTCCAGCACGCGGAGGTGCTGGCGCGCGGCATCGACGTCGCGCTGTTCTCCAGCGGGATGATGCTCGCGACCACGCTGGCCGCGGCGCGCACGCTGGAGGAGGCCGGGGTCTCGGTCTCCGTGGTCCACGTCCCCACCCTCAAACCCCTGGACGGCGCGACCGTACGGGAGGTGGCGGGCGGGGTCCGGGCCCTGGTCACGGCGGAGAACCACTCGGTCGTCGGCGGCCTCGGATCGGCGGTCGCGGAGACCCTCGCCGAGGCGGGCATCGGACGGCCGCTGCGCCGGATCGGCATCCAGGACACCTTCGCCGAGGGCTCCTTGACCGCGCCGTACCTCTTCGAACGCTACGGACTGTCGGTACGGCACGTGGTGGACGCCGCGTGGTCCGCCCTCGACCGCCCCGGCCCCGCACCCGAGACACCCGACACCCCGGAGACGACCACGGGGAGCGGGGCGTACTCCCCTGTCTGAGCGGTGTCCGCCGGAGGTTCTCCGGCTTCAGTCCGACGCCACCAGCTGCTTGTGGCCGCCCCGGACGCCCCGGACGAGCAATGTGCCCGTGGTGCGCCGGGAACCCGGGGGCGCGGCGATCACGGAGGCGGACACGTCCACGTACCCGTGCTCCTTGAGGATCAGCGCCCAGACATCCGGTTCGTGGTCCCACCGCTTGACGACGGCGGGGTCCTCGTCGGCCCCGCGAGGGATGTACGACGCCTGGCACCCGTAGCACCCCTCGATCGGAGGGCGCTGGGACATCGCGAACACGCCGCCGGGCCTGAGGTTCGCATGCACGACCGGCAGCAGCAGGCCCGGGGCGGAGAACCAACCCGCGCCGAAGACGCTGTAGATCGCGTCGAAGACCGTGCGGCTCTCTCGCAGGTAGGCGAGCGCGTCGCCCTGGTGCAGCTCCATCCCGTCCACATCGGCCCACCGCTCCCGTGCCTTCGCGAGCTGCTCGGGGGAAAGGTCGATGCCCACAGCCCGCACACCGAGACCAGCGAGGTGGGCGGCGTTCCCGCCCGCACCACAGCCGAGGTCGAGCGCGGTCCCACCCGGTTCCAACGCCAGCACCTCGGCCCCGGGTCCGTGGTCGGCGTACTGGGTCCAGTTGAACCACGTGGTCTCACCACGTGCGTTCGTCGTACGCCGCTGGGGCTTGGTCCGCGCGTACTCGTCCCAGGCAGCACTACGGGTGTCGGTCACTGCGGTTCCGTTCCGTTCTCGTTCATGGGCACAGCCGCCCGGTACGGGTTCCGTCCGAGGCACGAGGCGGGACGGTCGGGTCACCCGCGCCGGGCCGCGCCGTCCGGCCAGATCCGGTCGACGGGGACGCCCGCCGTCCGCGCTTCGAGCACGGTGTCCGCGGTGCCGCCGCCCTTTCCGGTGGGCGGCTCACCGTTCCATACGGCGACCAGGCGATCGGCACGTTCCAGGAGCACGGAGTTCGCCGCCTCGTACGCCTGCCGGTTCGCGGTCTCGTGCGGAAGGACGACGACCTCGTCGGCCGCCTTGACGAGACGGTCGAAGGTCTCGGCGTGATCGGGGCGGACCTTCCGCTCCCGGTAGTCCCGCGACGGGATCACCACGACGAGACGGCCCCCGGCCTCCAGCACGGCCTCGGCGAAGAGGGAGTCCGAGCCCTTGGCGATACAGGACACCCCGACCAGGCCGCCGGTGTGCGGTGCCAGCGTCTCCGCCAGAGCGGCCCGTACGAGCGGCACGCTGGCATCGGTCAGGTCCATGTGTCCCGTGACCGCGATGGTCGTCATGTCTCTCCTTGAGCTCGTCGGTAATTCGTGGGCTGAGGCCCGCACTTCGGAGACCGTACGCGATGCGGAACGAGCCACCATGTACACGCGGCGGAAGGCGAGTTGACGATGAAGCCGTACCGGGGCGCCGACCGCCGGGCCTCCGTCATCAGGCAGGGCCCGATGACGGAGGCCGGGTACCGTTCTGATGTCGACTCGGAATGGAGCTCCCCGTATGACCGAGGCCACGGACCAGCACATCGGTACTCGTGTGCGTATCGCCCGAACAGCTTCAGGACTCACCCAAGTCGAGATGGCAGGGTTCCTGGGCCGCTCCGAGCATTGGGTGCAGGACATCGAGCGCGGGCGGCTGGCCCTCGACCGGTACTCGGTGATCTCGTCGATCGCGGACCTGACCGATGTTGACGTGGTGTGGCTGCTGGGTCAGCCGTACCGGCTGCGGGGCGACGGCGGGTCCCTCGCACACGCTCACATCCCCGCACTCCGCACCGGACTGCGCCGGGCCGGACTCGTCCTGTCCGGCCACCCGGGGCTCACCCCGCAGGGCACCCCCTTGGCCACAAGGGACCTGCACGCACGTGCCGCCGCGGCGAATCGGGCGAGGCAGGCGGCGGACCTTCCCGCCGTCGCGGTCGAACTGCCGCTCCTGATCGAGGACCTGACCACGGCGATCATGACCGAGGGCGGACGGCCGCGCGGCGAGGCGCTGCGACTGATGGCCGACGCGGCACGCACGGCCCGCATGTGTCTCAACAAGCTCGGCTACCCCGATCTCGCGTGGGTGGCCGCCGAGGTCGCGGCGGGCGCCGCCACCGTTCTGGACGATCCGCTGGTGCGGGCCGCTGTCGCGTGGGACCGCTGTGGCGCACTCCTGCACCAGGGCTCCTTGCCGGAGGCCGCGGCAGTGGCCGAGGCGGCTTTGCGGGACCTGGAGCCGCTGGCCGCCGCCCGCACGCCCGAGCCCCAGGCTCTCTCGATGCGCGGAGCCCTGCATCTGCGCGCGGCGGTCGCGTTCGCCCGGGGCGCGGGCACCAGTGGTGACGCGTGGGCACGCATCAACGAGGCGTTGACGGACGCCGACTGGCTCGGCCCCGACTGGCACGACGTGGACCAGCAGACCGTGTTCGGACGCGGCACCGTCGCCGTCCACGCCGCCGAGGTCGGGGTCGAGGTCGAGGAACCGGACACCGGGCTGACCAAAGTGCCCGACGCCGATATCACCAGCGTGCCCAGCAAGGAACGCCGCACCCACTACGAGATCGACCGGGCGCGCGCGTTCGAACGGATGGGGCGACTGTCGGCGGCGGTCGCCACCCTGAAGGGAGCGGCGAGTTCCGCCCCCTATTACGTCTATGCCGACCCCATGTCACGAGCTCTGGTGTCGACGCTCGCGTCGAAGGGCGTTCCCTCACAGGCATCGGCTCTGTCATCGCTGGTCAGGGGGATGGAGCTCGTGCGCTGAGGCGGAGCGGCCCGCCCATTGCGACGCGGAGACGGTCCCGAGCTCCAGGTACCGTTCTGGTGTCGAGTCGGAACGGAGCCCACCATGCCTGCACTTCCGTATGACCACACAGCCGCGCGTATCAAGCGCCTCCGCCTGGAACGCCACCTCACGCAAAAGGCCCTCGCCGATCTGTCCGGGGTCGCCTACTCCACGCTCACCAAGACGGAGCAGGGGGTCATCCCCGCCACTCCCTACGTCCTCGGGTGCCTGGCCCGCGCCCTCCGGATCGATGTCAGCACGCTCAACGGCCAGCCCTACGCGGCGGAACTGCGCGCCGACGAGCTGGACATACTGATCCTGCCGATCCGTGAGGCGCTGGACGTGTACGACCTCGGCGCCGACCCCGACATCACACCCCGCCCGCGTGACCGGATCGCGGCCGACGCCGAGGCACTGTGTGCGGCCGTCCGCCACGGAGACCTCAAGCTCGCCGCCGCATGTGTGTCCGCCCTGATCCCCGAGGCCACCACGGCGGCGCACCTGGACGGCGCCACCGAGGACTGGCTGACGCTCGCCAGCACCTACCGCACCGCCTACGACGTCACCACGAAGCTGGGGTACACCGACCTGGCCACGCTCGCCCTCGCCCGGATGGACTGGGCGGCACAGCGCGGCTCCAGCGCCGTGGTCGGCGGCATCCACCGGTACATGCGGGCCCTGACCTATCTGCGGTCCGGCCACTACAGGACCGGACGGCGCCTGGTGGACCTCGGCCTGGAAGCCCTCGGACAGGCCGACCCGGGGAGGGAACGGGACGTCGCCACCGGCCAGTTGCACCTGGGCGCGGCGGTCGTCGCCGGACGGTCCCAGAACCGTGGCCAGGCGGAGGAACATCTGACGGCGGCCGAACACATCGCACAACGGACGGGCGAGGCAGTCCAGGTGTGGTGGCTCGCGTTCGGACCCACCAACGTCGCCGTGCACCGGGTGAGCGTCCTCGCGGAGATCAACGAGTACGAAGCCGCCGTCACGGCCGGACGCGGCCTGACCCTTCCGGAGGACTGGCCCGCCTCCCGGAAGAGCCACCACCACGCGGAACTGGCCCGCTCCCGCATGTGGACCGGCGACACCGACGGGTCGTACCGCAGCCTCGTCCGCGCCCGGAAGTCCGCCCCGCAGCAAGCTCGTTACTCCCCGACGGTCCGCCAGACCTACCAGGGCCTGGAGACCGCGAAGCGCCGCCTCCCGGGCGACTTCCTGTCCTACGGGACATGGCTGGGCGTCTGACCCGCCAACCCCTCGCGCACGGCCACCCTTTGGCCCCAACTATCAAAAACCACTGATAGTTGGGGCCTTGCGCTGCCCTCATCCTGGTGCATGCGAAGAGCCCCGGCGACCGCGTGAACGGTCCCGGGGCGTGGCCGACCCAAGGAGTCGACATGCAGCACCGTACAACCGTGCCCACCCCAACCGGAACGGCACCCCCATTCGCACCTCCGTCCCTCGGGGAACTCCTCACCGAGTGGGCGCGGTACCGGGCCCCACGCGAGCGGGCCGCCGTCGCCGCACTCGTCGCGGACGAGGAGCTCCTCCACCGCGACGAGATCCGCACCGCCCTGATCACCAAACAGGACGGCCACATGGCCTGCGACTGGGCCCGCCTCACCCGGCGTCACGTACTCGTCCCCGATCTGTCGGCCTCCGACCGGGCCTTCCTCGTCCTGGTCCTCGCCATCGCCCAACGCACCGCCGCACCCCTCGGCCAACTCGACACCCTCGGCGAACACCGGCTCACCCTCGTCCTACGCGCCCTCGCCCACCTCGGCGGATCCGACACCCCCGCCGCAGGAGAACGCGCATGACGACTGAGACACCCCCGGCGGAACACCCGCAACTTCTCACCGACCGCCTCCTCATCTGGGCAGGCGGCCGAACCCCGGGCGAACAAGCCGCCGTCATCGCCCTCATCGACGAAGGCGACCTCCTCACCCGCCGAGAAGTCCAGCAACTCCTCATCAGCGACAACGGCACCACCCTCCACTGCGACTGGCCCCGCTTCGAAACCCGCTACCGCACCGCCCTCACCCTCGACGACGAGGAAGACGCCTTCCTCACCCTCGTCATCGCCACCGCCTTCCCCCGCCTCGTCGCCCTCTGGAAAGTCGAAGCACTCGGCAGACGCCGACTCACCATCATCCTGCGCGCCATCGAACACCTCGCCACAACCAGCACCACCGTCCAGGAGCCGACATGATCTGCTCCCACTGCGACCAACCCATCCAGGACCACGAGGCATACGAGAGACAGTCGTCGCCCTCCGCGTCCGGGCCGGGGACAACGCTCCACCGGCACGCCCTGCCATGCGACGAACGACGCCCCGCACCCCGGCGGGCCATCGCCGTGTGCGCCGCGTGCCTCACGGCCCGGATCTCGGGGCGCGCCGAGGACTCTCACGCATGCCACGGGGTCACCTGGCTGCGGGTGGAGGGGCGGCTCCTCACGATGGGCGCCGTAGCGGACCGGTGTCCCTGCCCCTGCCCCTCGGGCACCGGGCGCCACCGCGTCACCCCGGACAACTCCCCTACACCCAGGGGTTGATGTCCGGGCCACGGGATACCGCCAGGGGACGACGGTTCCCGCCGACGCGGAGGATTCGCCGGATGCCGGGGATCGGGCAGGGTCGGACGTGTTCGTGCGGCGACCCGGAAGGAACCCCTTCGTGCAGGTAAGACGACTCGTGCCCGTGCTCGCGGTGAGTGTGCTGGCGACCCTGATCCCTACGGCGGCCGGCGCGGCCACGGAACGGGCGCGGGCGCCCGTCACCGACCCGCTGCTGCCGTTCACCCAGCAGCGCCCCGACTTCGCCCGCTGCGGGCCCGGCACCCCGGCCGACTTCGAGTGCGCCACCGTCCGGGTGCCGCTGGACTATCGGGCGCCGGGCGGGGACACCCTCGGGATCGCGGTGTCCCGGATCAAGGCGGCCGACCCCGCGGCCCGACGTGGTGTGCTGCTCACCAATCCCGGCGGCCCCGGCGGACCCGGTCTTGAGATACCGCTGGACCTGTCCGAGATGCTTCCCGGGTCCGTGAAGGACCGTTACGACCTCATCGGGTTCGACCCCCGGGGCGTGGGCCGCAGCGCTCCCGTCAGCTGCGGTCTCACCGACGAGGAGAAGCCCTGGCCCCGGCACTCGGACCGGACCACGTTCGATGCGTCGGAGCGCTGGGCGCGGACGGTCGCCGACAAGTGCCGTACCGCCGAGCGGAAGACGCTGCGGCACATCACCACCCGCAACACCGCCCGGGACATGGACATCGTCCGGGCGGCGCTCGGGGAGAAGCGGATCAGCTATCTCGGCTACTCGTACGGCACCTACCTCGGGGCCGTGTACACCCAGATGTTCCCGCGCCGGGCCGACCGGTTCGTCCTGGACAGCGCCGTCGATCCGGCGCAGGTCTGGCGCCAGTTCTTCCGCGGCTGGGCGCCCGAGTCCGAGAAGGCGTTCCACCGGTGGGCGCGCTGGACGGCGCGGCATCACGACCGGTACGCGCTCGGCGGGACGGCCGCCGAGGTCAGCCGTACCTTCCATGATCTGATGCGCCGCGCCGACCGCGAGCCGGTGACCATCGGCGGTGTCCGCTACGACGGTGTCGCGCTCAGGGAGATTCTGCGGGCCCCGTTCTTCACCCCGGTCGTGGCCGCCGACGCGGTGGCGACCGTGCGGGACGCCTCGGCGGGACGCGCGACGAGTTCCGCTCTCCTCGCCCCGGAGTATCCGTCGGACAACGAACTGTCCTCCGTGTGGGCGATCCTGTGCGGCGATGTCGCCTGGGAACGCGACCCCGCCCGCTACCGCGCCGACTCCCTGCGGGACGCCGTCCGCTACCCCGTGTACGGGGACTTCGCCGCCGGGATCACCCCGTGCGCCCACTGGGACCGGCCCGTCGAGCCGGTCACCCGGGTCTCCAACCACGTCAAGGCGCTGATCGTCCAGAACGAGTGGGACTCGCAGACCCCGCTCGCCCTGGGCCAGGGCATGCGCCGGGCCCTGAAGGGTGCCCGGATGGTCACGGTCGACGAGGGCGAGGGGCACGGTGTCTACGGCTACGGCACCAGTGAGTGCGCCGAGCGCGCGGGGACCGCGTACCTCACCACGGGGCGGCTGCCCGCGAAGGATCTGCACTGCGACGTGAACCCGGCCCCCGCCGGGTCGGACCCGGGTGGGCGGTCCGGCCCCAAGAAGGTTCCGGGACCGCTGGGCGTCGGGCCACGCTGAACCCTCTCCGCTGAGGTCGCTCAGGTCGCTCAGGACAGACACGTCCCTGCCGCTCGGTGTTCCCCCGGCGGCAGGGACGTGCGTGTGGGCCGGCGGCTTGCCGGACCACCGTTACCGGGGTTTGGTCAGAACCCACAGGCGGTGGTCCCAGCCCACGTCCCGGCCGTCGGTGACGGCCAGCCCCGCTCGGACCGCCAGCGTGGTCAACTCGCCGGCGGTCCGTACCCCCGATCCGAAGGCGCACTTGAGGCGCAGATGATGCAGGGCCGCGTCGGTGTCCTCGAACGCGTCGGGACCCTCCGGGCGGACCTGCTCGACCATGAGAAGCGTGCCGCCCTCGGGCAGTCCGGCGGCGGCGTCGGACAGCGCCTGCACCGCGTCCTCGTCGGGCAGCCAGTCGAGGAGCCGGGAGACGAGGACGGCGTCGCCGCCGGTCGGCACCGGGCCGCTCTGGGCGATCAGCTCGACCCGGGGCAGGGCGTCCGTGTCCAGGATCCGCTCGCGCAGCACCCGCAGCGCGGAGGGCAGCGCGGCGATCCGTATCCGCAGCTCCGGCACCGCCTTGACCAGCGCGTTCGCCAGGGCGCCGACCCCGTGACCGGCCGCCGTGAGGGTGCCCACCGACGTCCAGTCGTAGGCGCCGACCACACCGGGGGCGAACCACAGCGCGTCCTCCTCGATGAGGACGCGGGCGGAACCGCCGAGGCGTTCGTCGTCGCGCATCGCCACCCCGAGCGGGACACCGGACGGGCCGCGCCGGCCCGCCGCTCCGGTGCGGACGGTGTCGAGCAGGCCCGCCAGCGACAGGTCCAGGGCGGCCTGGGCGCCGTCGAGTCGGTACTCGTCAAAGGAGTGGTCGTCCTCGACGAGTTCCTCGGAGACCGGGGTCAGCCGGATGCCGTCGGTGTCGGCGTCGAGCAGGCCGATGCCGGTCAGATAGGACAGCAGCGCGCCGAACGTGTCCGGATGGGCGGCGCAGCGGCGGGCCAGCTCGGTCTCGTCGCGCACCCCTTGCCGTACGAGTTCGAAGAGGCCGAGGGTCACGGCCGTGCGGATCGCGAAGCCGGGGGCCAGATCGGTCAGCTCATGCAGCCGCTCATGGGCCTCGTCCTCGTCGTCGTCCGGTTCGGGGGCCGGGGCCAGCTCGCCGGACGGGGTGTCCGGGCCCGGTACGGGCGCGGTGGCCGCGCGCCGCCAGTAGCCGGTGATGTCGGTCAGCTCGCGGGGGACCTCGCGGTCGACGCGCAGATGACGGCGGATGGCCTTGAGGGTGACGCTCTCCCCGGCGGCCCAGACGAAGGCCGTGCCGGGCAGCCACTCCAGGTCGCGCAGTGCGCGTTCCAGCAGATCGGTGGTGCCGGCCGGGGCACCGTCGCGGGACAGCCAGACGATCTCGGCGTCCGCGCGGGTCGGCAGTTCCTGGCGGTGGCTGTCCTCGCCGACCTCGATCAGGACGCGGGCCCGGGTGCCCCCGGGCATCTCCGCAAGCCAGCGGCCGATCGCGGGCAGGGCGGTCTCGTCACCGATCGCCAGCAGCCAGTCGGCGCCCTCGGGGTGACCGGCGGACATCTTCGGGCCCGCGATCCAGGTCACGGACCCCGGCTCGACGGACTCGGCCCACGAGGAGGCGATCCCGCCTTCGTGCCGGACGAAGTCGAAGTCGATCTCCCCGGCCTCCGGGTCGAACCGGACGGGCGTGTAGTCCTTGGCGACGGGGCGCTCGTCCTCGGGCCAGTCGAGGCTGCCGAACTTCTGGCGGGGCAGCACCGGCGGGGCGTCGCCCTCGGCGAAGAAGAACTTGACGTGGTCGTCGAAGCCGTCGGTGCGCAGCGCGGGCAGATCGAGACCGTCCCGGTGGAACGCCCCCAGTTGCGCGCCGCCCAGCGTCACCCGGCGCATCCCGGGGGTGACGTCCGCGACGCGCAGCACCGTGAGCTCCCTCAGCACGATGGGGAAGGTCGCGACAGGACGGGGACTGCGGGCCGGCATACGTGACTCCTCAGGGACGGGCGGTACGGGTCAGGTTACGTACAGCGGAGAGTCCGCGATCCAACCGGCGGGTCATTGTCGTGGCACCACGAGCACGGCCGCGCCGGGGTCCGCCGGTGGACGGGACGGGACCCCCGCCGGCTGCCCGGTGGACGGCCGCCCGCTTCGACGGGTCCGCGCTGTCCCTTGGACCGCGCGCCGCGTACCGCTCCTAGCGTGGCCGGAGATCGTGCCTTCGCCCTGCTCGTGACAAGGACCGCCCCGTGAAACGCCGCCGTGCCGCGCCCGCCCCCCGACTGCTCAGGCAGTGTCTCGCCGAGGTCAGGGGGGAGTTCGCGCGGTCGGTCGGCTGGGCCGCGCTGCGTCAGTGCGCGTTTCTCGCGCTGCCCTGGCTGCTGGGCCGTGCGGTGGACGCGGGGGTGGCGCGGTCCTCGCCGGGGGTCGCCGCCGGGTGGGCGCTGGCGTTCGTCGCGGTGGCCGCCGTGGAGTACGCGGGGATGCGGGGCTGGCAGCTGTGGTCCAACCTCGCGGAGGCGCGGGCGGGGACGTGGCTGCGGGGGCGGCTGCTGAAGGCGGTCCTCACCACCGGCACGGAGACCCTGCGCGGGCGGACCGACGGCTCCGGGGACCTCACCACCCGGGCGACCCGCGATGTGGACACCGTGCTGACCTGGGTGCACGGGCTGACGACCTGGGTGGTCATCGGGCTCACCGGGCTCGTCCTGGTGCCCGCGATCGGCGGTCTCGACCCGCTGCTGCTGCTGGTGGCCGCGCTGACGGTGCCGGTGCTGATGGTGCTGAACCGGGTGTTCCCGCCGGTGTTCGCGCGGCGCGCGGAGGAGCTCTCCGAGGCGCACGGGCGGCGGGCGTCCGTCACGGGGGAGCTGCTGGCGGCGCTGCTGCCGCTGCGCGGGGTCGGCGCGGAGGGGCGGATGGTGGAGCGTCATCATCTGCGCAGCGCGGAGGTCACCCGGCGGACCCGGCGGCTGGCGTCGGTGAGTTCGGTGTGGGAGGCGGCGGCGGCCGTGGTGCCGCTGCTGGCGGTGGCGGCGGGGCTGCTGGCCGGTGGGCACGCCGTCGTGGACGGCCGTATCACGGTGGGCGCGCTGACGACGTTCGTGCTGTGGATGGGCACGGTGTCGCTGGCGGTCACGGTGATGATCGCGCGGCTCGGCGACCGCGGCGAGGCCCTGGTCGCGGCGGGGCGGATCTCCGCCGTCCTGGCGCCGGTGCCCGTGCCCGGCGCGGGGGTGGCACTGCCGGGCGCGGGTGCGCTGCGGGTGCGGGGGCTCACGGTCCGGCGCCCGGGACGGCCGCCGGTCGGTCCGCTGGACCTCGACGCGGTACCCGGTGAGTGGATCGCGCTGACCGGGCCGACGGGCTGCGGCAAGTCCACGCTGCTGCGGGCGCTGGCCCGGCTCGTCCCGTACGAGGGTGAGGCGGGGTTCGGGGGTGTGCCGCTGGCGGACGCCGGCGGCGACGAGCTGTACGACACGGTGGGGCTCGTCCCGGACGGGCCGCTGCTGCTGCACGGCACCGTCCGGGAGAACCTGCTGCTGACCGGTGACCACGACGACGCGGTGCTCGACGCGGTGGCGCGCGTCGCGGGGCTGGACCTGGCGCTCGCGCCGCTGTCCGAGGGCTGGGACACCCAGGTCGGGGAGCGCGGCCGGGCCCTGTCGGGGGGCCAGCGGCATCTGGTGGCGCTGGCGCGGGCCCTGCTGCGGGACGGTCCGGTGCTGCTGCTGGACGACGTGACCGCCGCGCTGGACGCGCGGACCGAGGCCGTGGTGCTGGCCCGGCTGCGGGAGGCGACCGCCGGCCGGATCGTCGTCCTCGCGACCCACTCCCCCGCCGTCCGGGCGCTCGCCGACCGGGAGATCGTCCTGCCCCACGCCGTACCGCCGGACGGCGCCGCCGATGTCCCGGCGCCCCGCCGTGCGGGCCCCGCCCCGTCCGATCAGGAAGCGTGCCATGGCTGACCAGCCCGTTCTCGGTGAACTGCCCGACCAGCGCGCGGTGTTCCGGCGCGCCGCCCCCTGGCTGCGGGGGCATCGCGTGGCGCTCGCGGCGGCCGTCCTGCTCAATCTGGCGGGCGCGGCGCTCGCCGTCGGGGTGACGGCCGCGATCGGCCGGGTGGTCGACGCGGCGGACGACGGCGACCGGGAGGCGCTGGTCGGGCGGGTCCTGCTGCTGCTCGTGGCTGTGGCGGCGACGGGGGTGCTGACCTGGGCGTCGCGGTACTGGCTGATCCGGGTCGGGGAGCGGGTGCTCGCGGGGCTGCGGGAGCACGCGACGGCCGCGGTGGGCGGTGCGCCGCTGCGGTTCGTGGAGGCGCACCGCGGGGGTGAGCTGCTGCGGCGGCTGACCGGGGAGCTGGACGGGCTGGCGCGGTTCGCCGGGGGCACCCTGCCCGATCTGGTGGCGGCGGCGCTGGTGCTGGTGTTCACGGTGGTGATGCTGGCGCTGTACTCCTGGCCGCTGACGCTGGCGCTGCTGATCGGGTTCCTGCCGCCCGCCGTGCTGATCGTCCGGCGTTTCCAGCGCCGGGCGGGCGACGCGTACGCGGGGGTGGCCGCGGCGGAGACGGCGGTCGCGGCCCGGTTCGCGGAGTCGCTGCCCGCGCGGGAGCAGTTGCGGATCTCCGGTGCGGTGCCGCGCTGGCTGAAGCGTTTCCGCGCCGACAACGACCGGTTGCGGGCGGCCCGGGAGCGGGAGGTCGTCACGGAGCTGACCCTGAATCTGCTGACGCTGCTCCAGGCGGGGTGTGTCGCGGGGCTGCTGGTGCTGAGCGCGCTGTTCGTGGGGTACGGGCGGCTGAGTGTGGGGGTGGCGGTGGTGTTCGTCCTCGCGACCCGGGACATCCTGGGCCGGTTCGAGGATCTGGCGGCGTCGCTCGGTGAGGCGCGCTCCGCGCACGTACGCCTGGCCCGGCTGCTGGACCTGGTGCGGGCCACGGGCGCCTCCCCGGCAGGTGGGGTGGCCGGCGGTGTCGATCCGGTGGGGCTGCCCGCGCGGGGGCGGCTGGTGCTGACGGGGGTCGGGTTCACGTACGGTCCGGGGGCCCCGGTGGTGGACGGGCTGTCGCTGACGGTGGCGCCCGGGGAGCGGCTGGTGGTCGTCGGCCCGACCGGCGCGGGCAAGTCCACGGTCGGGAAGCTGCTGGCGGGGCTGTATCCGCCGGACCGGGGCACGGTCACGTACGGGGGACATGAGCTGACGGCGCTCACCGCCCGGTCGCTGCGGTCGCGGATCGTGCTGGTGCCGCAGGAGGTGACGCTGGTCGCGGGGACCCTGGGCGAGAACCTGGCGATGGTGGCCGGGCGGCCCGGTCCCGACCGGGTCGCGGCGGTGCTGGACACGCTGGGGCTGTCCGGGTGGGTGGCGTCGCTGCCCGGGGGGCTCGGTACCCCGCTGGAGGCGGACTCGCTGTCGACCGGGGAGCGGCAGCTGGTCGCGATCGCGCGGGCGGTGCTGGCCGATCCGGCGGTGCTGGTGCTGGACGAGGCGACCGCCGGGGTGGACCGGGAGACGGCCGCGCGGATCGAGGACGCGCTGTCGGCGGCGGCCGGGGACCGGGCGCTGGTGGTGATCGCCCATCGCGCGGAGACCGTCGCGCGGGGGCACCGGGTGCTGACCATGCCGGAGGGGACGGTCGGCGGCGTCCGCCGCTGACCGTCCCCTCGTTGCCCGCTGCCGCGCCGTGTTCCCGGCCGCCCGCCCCCCGCGCGGGCGGCCGGGTCCTCGGCTACTCGCCGCGGGCGGCCTTCGCCAGGATCGGCGTCAGCTCCTCGACGACCCAGGACGCGCTGAGGGCGTCGGGGTAGGCGATGGAGGAGGACAGGGTGTTCTCCGCGGGGATGACGGCGAAGTGGCCCTTCTGCACGGCGTTCAGGGAGCGGAAGAGCTTGTTGCCCTCCAGTTCGGCGGAGCTGAGCAGCCCTTCGTCACCGAACGGGTAGGTGACCAGCAGGACGTCCGCCTCCAACTGGTCCAGGTTCTCCAGGCTGACGCCGTTCTTGGTGGCGGAGTAGTCCTTCGCGTTGGCCGTCTTGCGCAGGCCCAGGTCCTCGAAGACACCGGGGTCCTGGTCGCCGTACGACATGAAGGTGACCTGCTCGGGGTGGACGACGGTGTACGTGTACGTCTTGCCCTTGAGGATCGGGTTGGCGGTGGCCGCGTCGCGGACCGCCTTGCTGTTGGCGGCGATCACCTTGGCGGCCCGGTCCTCCAGGCCGAGGGCCTTCGCGGCGGTGGTGAGCCGGTCCTGCCAGGTGAGGGTGTCGGCGTGCTTCTTGTCCTTGAAGGTGACGACGGGCGCGATGGGCGTCAGCTTGGCGTAGTCGGCGTCCATCTCCCAGGTGTTCATCCCGAGGATGAGGTCCGGGTCCTCGGCGGCGATCGCCTCGTAGTCGGTGCCGTCGGTGTCGTCGTACGTCTTCAGCTTGCCGACGCCGAGGTCGTCGAGGGCGCGCTGCTTGTACTCGGCGGTCCTGTCGCCGTCCTCGACATCGGGGGTGATCACCGGGACCAGGCCGAGGGCCAGGGCGATGGACGTGTCCCCGTCGGAGACGGTGGCGACGCGCACCGGCTTCTCACCGACCTTGGTGGTGCCCCACGCGTTGGTGAGGCTCACGGGGAAGCCCTTGGCGGACCCCGGCGCGGAGTCCTTGGAGTCGCCGCCGGAGCCGCCGTCGTCCTGCGCGCCGCAGCCGGTGACCAGGGCGAGGGTGGTGGCGGAGGCCAGCAGCAGCCGGACCGCGCCACGGCGGCGGATCGGGGTGTTCGGGCGGTTCATCGTGTCTCCTGGATGGATGGAACGGGTGGTGCGGTGGTGGTCGCGGGGGTCCGGCCGCCCATATGGCGGCCGAGGGGGAAGATCTGCGGCCGGTCGGCGCGGGGGTGGGGGACGACGACGCAGTCGAGGCCGAACACCTCCGCGACGGTCTCCTCGGTGAGGACCTCCTCGGGCGTGCCCTGGCGGACGATCCGGCCGTCGCGCATCGCGACGATGACGGAGGCGTACAGGGCGGCCTGGTTGAGGTCGTGGGAGACGAGGACGATCGTCTTGCCGGTGCGGTCGTTGAGGTCGGCCAGCAGATCCATGACCTCGATCTGATGGGCGACGTCGAGATACGTGGTGGGTTCGTCGAGCAGCAGGGTCGGGGTGTCCTGGGCGAGCGCGAGGGCGATCCACACCCGCTGGCGCTGGCCGCCGGACAGTTCCTCGACCGGGCGGTCGATGAGTTCGGCGGTGCCGGTGGCGGTCAGCGCCCGGGCGATGACGGTCTCGTCGGCGGCGGTCCTGCGGTGGCCGAACCGCTGGTGCGGGTGGCGGCCCCGCCACACGAGGTCCCCGACGGTGATGGACTCGGGGGCGATCGGTGACTGCGGGAGGATGCCGAGTCCGCGGGCGACCTCACGGGTGGGCATCCGGTGGATGTCGGCGCCGTCGAGGAGGACCGATCCGGCGGCCAGCGGCAGCAGCCGGGCGATCGACTTCAGCAGTGTCGACTTGCCGCAGGCGTTGGGGCCGACGAGCGCGGTGATCCGTCCGTCGGCGATACCGAGGGACAGTTCCTCGATGATCAGGGACGTGCCGTATCCGGCGCTGACGCCGCGGGCTTCGAGCCGGGAGTCCTTGGGCTGTTCGGTTCTCACGTGGTGGCTTTCTGTCCGCGCCGCAGGAGCAGCCGGACGAAGTAGGGCGCGCCGAGCAGCGCGGTGAGGACGCCGGTGGGGACCGGGCTGATGAGGGGCGCGTTGCGGGCGAGGACGTCGGCGGCGAGGACGACGACCGCGCCGACGAGGGCGGAGAGCGCGACCGAGCGGTCGGCGCCGACGAGCCGGGCGGCGATCGGTCCGCTGATGAGGGAGACGAAGCCGATGGGTCCGACGATGCTGGTGGCGAGCGCCGCGGCGGCGGCGCCGAGCAGCAGACAGCCGACCCGGGCCCAGGAGACCCGGGCGCCGAGCCCGGTGGCGAGCGAGTCGCCGAGGGTCATGGCCCGCAGCGACGGGGACAGCAGCGCGGCACACACCCCGCAGCCGGCGACGGCGACGGCGAGGGTGGTGACGCCCTCCCAGGTGACGTCGTTGACGCTGCCGACCAGCCAGCGCAGCGCGACGGCGATGCTGTGCTGGTCGGCGACGGTGAACAGGTAGTTGGTGTACGCGACGCAGATCCCGCTGAGTCCGATACCGACGAGGACCAGCCGGTAGGTGTCGACCCCGCCGCGCCAGCTCAGCAGATGGACGAGCCCGACGAGGGCGAACGAGCCGACGATCGCGGCGATCGGCGCCCCGTACGGCAGGGCGGGCGCGAACAGCAGCACGGTGACGGCACCGGCTCCGGCGCCCGCCGAGATCCCGACGATGTCGGGGGTGGCGAGCGGATTGCGGATCAGCCGCTGGTAGAGGGCTCCGGAGAGACCGAACAGGGCGCCGGACAGCAGGGCGGCGAGGGCGCGGGGCATCCGGGTCTGGAAGATCATGTAGTCGGCGAGCCCGGTCCGCAGCCCGAAGGCGGCGGGCAGGATGTCGGCGGTGGCGACCCGTCCGACCCCGCCGAGCAGGACCGAGGCGGCGAACAGGGCCACCAGCAGGGCGACGAGGACGGCCGACACGACGGTCAGCCGCCGGTTGCGCCGCCGGTGACCGGCGCGCAGGGCCGCGACCGTCACGGCGACCTGGTCGGGGGCGCGGGTCGCGGCGGGGCGGGTGTCCGGCTCGGTGGTGCGGGACGCGGTCATGGCGCTCACACCCTGACCAGGTCGCGGCGGCGGGCGAGCCAGATGAAGAACGGGGTGCCGACGACCGCGGTCATCACCGCGACCTGCACCTCGCCGTGGTCGATGACGAGGCGTCCGGCGGTGTCGGCGGCCAGCAGCAGGATCGCCCCCACGGTCATGGACAGCGGCAGCGACCAGCGGTGGTCGGCGCCGACGAGGAGCCGGGCGCAGTGCGCGGCGACCAGTCCGACGAACGCGACGGGCCCGACGGCGGCGGTGGCGGCCGCGCACAGCAGTACGGCGACGGCCGCGACACCGAGCCGCGCCCGTCCGACCTTGACGCCGAGGCCGCGGGCCGCGTCGTCGCCCATGCCGAGGATGTTGAGGGTGCGGCCCAGCGGCAGGGCGAGCAGCAGTCCGGCGACGGCGAACGGCAGGATCTCGTCGATGACCTTGGCCCGGCCGGTGAGCTGGCCCATGGACCAGAACCGCAGACTCGCGAAGACGGCCTCGTCCCGGACCACCAGCAGGGTGATCAGCGAGGACATCACGGCCGCGACGGCGACGCCCGCGAGCACGAGTCCGACGGTGGAACTGCCCGCGTTGGTACGGGTGCCGATGAGGTAGACCAGGGCCGAGGTGACCGCGGCGCCGACGAGGGCCAGCCAGAAGTAGCCGGTGGGTCCGCTGACATCGAGGAACAGGATGCCGAGGACGACGGTCATGGCCGCGCCCTGCTCGATCCCGAGGACGCCGGGGTCGGCGAGCGGGTTCAGGGTGACGGCCTGGAGCAGGAGTCCGGAGGCGCCGAGCGCGGCGCCGACCATCAGTCCGAGGAAGGTGCGCGGGACGCGTTCGGTCCACAGGACATGGGAGTTGTACGCGCCACCGTCAGGATCGAGGAGGATACGGACCACCTCGGCCGGCGAGATGTCACGGGCGCCGAGCCCGATACTGGCGACGAGCACCGCGGCCAGGACGAGGACGGAGCCGGTCACCATCGCCGTACCGCGCGAGGACCGGGTCCTCGTCGGTGGCGGTGGTGTCGACACCGTCGGGGACGTGTCAATCATGGGTGTTCCTCGGACTCCTCACCTGGACAAGCGACGAGTTAGGCTACCCTTACCTGGCCGGGGACCGATCCAAGGCCGGGGGCGGAACGCTCACAATCAGGGGTCGGACCGGGCCCGAGTGATGGGGAGAAGAAGTGGCCGGAGAAGTGGCCGGAACCATACGCCCGACCGCGGTCGGCACGATCGGCGGCGAGCCTTCACCGCCGGACGACCGCTTCGCGGACGACGACTTCACCGCGGCGGCGGGGCACCCGACGCACGCCCACGACTACCACCAGTTCCTGTACGTGCCGGTGGGCCGCATCGTGATCAGCGCGGAGGGCCGTGACCACGAACTGTCCCCGTCGGTCGCCTTGTGGGTGCCCGCCGGGCTGCCGCACAGCGCCCGCTTCGACAGCGAGTCGCTGATCGTATCGGAGACGTTCGATCCGGACCAGCACCATCTGCCCTACACGGACGCCGTCCCCGTGAACGTCACCGACGAGCAGCGCCGGCTGCTGCTGGGGCGGATGCGCTCCTCGGAGGCGCAGGAGGACGACCCGGTGGTGTTCGCCGCGCTGTCGTCGGGCCACGAGGACTGTCTGCCGCTGCCGCAGCCCACCGGGCACGCGGCCAGGAGCGTGGCGGTCGCGCTCGGGCGCGACCCGGGCGACCCCCGGACGGCCACCGAGTGGGCGGACGAGTTCTACACCAGCTCCACCAGTCTGCGGCGGGCGTTCCGCGCGGAGACCGGGCTCGCGTTCTCCGAGTGGCGCACCCGGCTGCGGCTCAACCACTCGCTGGATCTGCTGGCGCAGGGGCATCTGGTCAGCGCGGTCGCCGCCCGGGTCGGCTTCGTCAGCACGAACGGCTACATCCTGGCCTTCCGCCGCTACTTCGGGCAGACGCCCGGCGCCTATGTGAAGAAGGCGGCGGCGCACCAGGCGCCGGCCGCGTAGGCCGTTCGCCGGTGCGCCGCCGCCGGGGCGTCACTTGGTGAGCGCGGCCTCCAGCTCGTCCAGGATCTTCGCGGCGCCGGTGTAGCCGATGGCCTGGATCCACACCTCGTCCTTGACGGGGTGGACATCGCCGCGCTTCACCGCGTCGAGGTTCTTCCACAGCGGGCTGCCGAGGACCTGGGTGGCCTTGGCCTTCTCCGGGTCACCGATGGTGGAGTGGAAGATGACATCGGCCTCGGCCATGTCGATCTTCTCGGGGCTCACATTCAGCATGAAGCCCTCCTCCGCCTTGTCCGTGACGGCCGGACGGCCGAGACCGACGTCCTTGAAGATGGTGCCGACGTAGTTCTCCTTGCCGTAGATGCGGATGTCCGCACCCTCGACGAAGCGGACCAGGTTGACCTCGATCCCCGCGGCCTTGTCCTTGCCGCCGAGCGCGGTGGTGACCTCGGCGGTACGCGCGGAGTACTCGGTGACGGCCTTCGCTGCCTCGTCCTTCTTGCCGAGGGCGTCGGCGTGCACCAGGAAGTTCTCCTTCCAGGGCAGCCCGGTGGACTCCGTCATGACCGTCGGGGCTATCGCCTTCAGCTCGTCGTACTTGTCGCCGTGGCGCAGCTTGCTGGTCAGGATCAGATCCGGGTCGAGGGCGGCGATGGCCTCCATGTTGGGCGCCGCCATCTCACCGACGAGCTTCACGCCCGCGACCTGGTCCGCCGGGAGATGCGCGGGGAAACCGGACGGCGAGTCCGTGCGGGTCGCGCCGACCGGCTTCACCCCGAGGGTGATCAGCGAGTCGAGCTCGGCGGTGTCGAGGGCGACGACCCGCTTCGGTTCGACGGGCACCTTGACGTCACCCATGACCGTCTTGACCGTACGGTCGCCCTTCGCCGCGGCCGACTTGTCGCCGCTCGCGCTCTTGTCGCCGTCCGAGCCCGATCCGCAGGCGGTCAGGGCGAGGGCACCGGCGAGAACGGCCGCGAGGGCGGCACCCGAGCGGCGCGCTGTGGTCTTCGGCGTCATGGTCTTCTTTCTCTGCTTCCTACGGGGGCCGTTGGGGGCCCTGGGGTGGGGAACGGGCGGCACGCTCCACCCCCGGCACACGGCCAGGTTTGGTTAGCCTTGGCTAAGTCTAGAACGACCGGCGCCCGACCCCCGCCCGATTAAGCCGATATGCACCTGTACACCACGAATACACGTGCCACTCACATCAGTTGATCTCCTGGTGACGCCCCGAAGAAAATGGCTCGCCGGGCCCCGAACCGCACTGTTAGCGTGCACGCGTGCCCCGACGGCGGGCACCCCGGTGCGGCTCATGCCGTCCCGGACGATTCCCGGGCTCCCGAGCCCTAGAAAGCAGTGATGTATGCCCCGGCCCGTGCCGAGCGAGCCTCGGAAGACCGAGCGCCTTTCCGGCTGCTGATCCCCGTCACGCCCCGGTGAACCCGTGGGCCGCTCCCCGCGACCCTTCCGTTCACCGTGTCCGTACGCGGTCCCGCACGCCGTGCGCCCCGGTCCGCCGGTCCGTCCGCCCCACCCGCATCCCCCGCCGGTGCCCTTCGCACCGCGCCCGCGCATGCCCTGGGGCGTTCCTCCCGCTGCTTTCCCCGAGTACCGCTCGGCCGACTCCTGCTGCCTTCACCACCTCACCCAGCCAGGAGAACGCCCGGTGTCACACCACCACCGCCCGGCCCACGAACCGTCCGGCACCCCGTCCCATGAACCGAGTCCCGTCCTGCGGACCAGCACCTTCCCCTGTGTCCGCTGCGGACTGACCGTCGGCACGCTCGACCCCGACGGCGCCGTCCGCAACCACTGCCCCAGCTGTCTGCACTCACGGCATCTGCACGACCACGCCGACGACGGCCCCTCGGACTGCCGCTCACGGATGACCCCCATCTCCATCGCCGTCCTGCGCACCGGCGCCTGGACGGTCATCCACCGCTGCACCCGCTGCGACGAGCTGACCTCCAGCCCGCTGAGCCCCGACGACAACCAGCTGATCCTGATGCGGATGGCCGTCCGGCCGCTCGCCCAGCCCCCGTTCCCGCTCGAAGCGTTCGCCGGACTGTGAGGAGAGGACGTCATGCCACGACGAGCGAGCACCACCAAGGGGGGCCGGCGCGGGGGCGGCCGGCCGCAGCGGCGCAAGGATGTCCTGCACGGCAGGGGCGGCGAGCGCGGTGACGCGTTCCGCTGTGTCGGCTGCCGTCTCGACGTGCCGCTGATCGCGCCCGGTACCGCCCATCGCAACCACTGTCCGCACTGTCTGGCCAGCCTGCATGTGGACGGCCGGACCCCGGGTGACCGGGCCTCCCGGTGCCGGGGGCGGATGGACCCGCTGAGTCTGTCCGTCCGGGCGGACGGGGAATGGCTGGTCATCCATCAGTGCGGGGCCTGCGGTGAGCTGAGCGCCAACCGGATCGCCGGGGACGACAACCCCCTCCCCCTGCTCCGCCTGGCAACCCGCCCCCTGACCGCCCCACCCACACCACTCCGAGCCCTCCTGTCCCTGTAGAACGCGGGCCGCCTTCGCTCGCGCCCCTGGGCTACCTGTGCTGAACGCACTTGTTCCCGCACAGGTCACTCGTGCCCCGCGCCCCTGGGTTACCTGTGCTGGGCGTACGTCGTTCCTGCACAGGTACTCGTCGTTTTCGCGCAGTTCCCCGCGCCCCTTTTGGGGCGCCCCTTGCGGTAGCTGTTCGGGTGCGGGTCGCCCTTGGTTGCTCGCGCAGTTCCCCGCAGGTCGCCTTCGCTCGCGCCCCCGAGGTTTCCTGTGCTGGGCGTACGTCGTTCCTGCACAGGTACTCGTCGTTTTCGCGCAGTTCCCCGCGCCCCTTTGGGGCGCCCCTTGCGGTAGCTGTTCGGGTGCGGGTCGCCCTTGGTCGCTCGCGCAGTTCCCCGCGCCCCTGAAGGGGCGCCCACCTGGGGCTGTCCTGAGTCTGCTGGGACGGGGTTGAACCATCCTCCTCGTGCAGGCGCTTGGCTGCGGGAGGGGGTGGGCGGGAATCTCTGCCCGCAGACTCCGATGCTCTTCAGTAGAGCAACTGGACGTCGTACCGAGCGCGTTGGAGCGAGGACGGAGAATCCCGACCGGCCCCGCCCCGAAGAACAAACAGGACGCGCCCCAAAGGGGCGCGGGGAACTGCGCAAAAACGAGAACAGGCCCGCACCCGAAAAGCGACAGCAAGGGGGCAGCATCCAGGGGCGCGGGGAACTGCGCAAAACCACCGAGCGACAGCACAGGAACAAGCGCGTCCACCCGGACAGACCTAGGAAGCGCAAGCAAAGGCGACCCGCGGGGAACCGCGAAACCACCGAGCGACGGCACAGCAAGGAAGGACGCCCAGCACAGGGCGACCTCGGAAGCGCAAGCGAAGGCGACCCGCGCCCGCCACCGTCGCCACGACCCCGTGACCGGTGTCCGCGCCCCCGCACAGAGGGCACGACCACCATCGCCGGGCGCGGCCCGACTGCCATACCCGGTTGATGTTGGCCCAGGCTTGGGCGATACTCCACATCTTCCGCCTTCTTTTGCTATGCCCTGATCAGCTTTTTAGATCGCTTTTGGTGATCCCCGTCCCCTGGGAGACAACTGCCCGATGGGCGCCACCCTGCGTGCCGCGCGAGCCCTGCTGCTGCTCGTCGGCTTCCACCTCCTCGGGTTCGCCCTCCTGGCGATCCTCGCGGGGGCCAACGCCGTACTGCTCCTGTGGGAGCCCACGGTCGTCACCCTCCTGCTGCACGCGGTCACCGTCGTGCTCGCCGTACCCGTGCTGCGGGGCGTGTTCCTGCTGCGGCTGCCCCGGCGGGACGAGCCGGGGGGACTGCGGGTCACCGCCGAGGACGAGCCGCGGCTGTGGCGCGTGGTCGGGGAGCTGGCGGAGCGGCTGGACACGGGCGCGCCCTCGGAGATCGTGCTGACCGGCGAGGTCGCCGCGACCGTACGGGAGCGTTCCCGGCTGCTCGGGCTGCTGCCGGGCAAGCGGCGGCTGGAGCTCGGGCTGCCGCTCGTCCAGGGCCTCGGGGAGGCCCAGTTGCGGGCCGTCCTCGCCCATGAGCTGGGGCATTTCGCGGAGCACGGCACCCGGTTCGCCCCGGCCACGGTCCGCACCCGGACCCGGTTGCTGCGTACGGTCGCGCACTTCGGTACCCGGGAACGCGCGAAGCGGGAACGCGACCGCGAGCGGGCGACACGCAAGGCCGCGGAAGCCGCGGCCCAGGGCAACGAGGACGGACGGCTGCGCCAGGAGCGCAAGGCGGAGCGGGCGGAGCGCGGCTCCCGCAGGACGTACCGGGTGATGACGCGGATGTACACGCTGTACGCGCGGCTGGGCCTGCGGGCAACCCTGGCCGCGGCCCGCCGCCATGAGCTCGCCGCGGACCTGGCCGCCGCGCGGATCGCCGGCCGGGACGCGAGCGTGTCGGCGCTGCGGGAGATCCCCGTGCTGGAGGCGGCGTACGAGCATTACACCGGCCGCTATCTGTCGCTGGGCGTGGACTCGGAGCTGCTGCCCCCGCGCGGTGAGGTGTTCGGCGGTTTCGGTGCGCTGCTGTCGGCCCGCACCCTGGATCTGCTGCGGATGCGCGACGGGCTCGGGACACCCGCCCCGGCACGCCACGACGCCCATCCGCCGCTCGCGGAGCGGGTGCGCCGGATCGGGGAGCTGCCCGCCGACGGCAGGACCGACGAGGGCGCGGGCGCCGCGCTGGACCTGCTGGCCGACCCGGGCCGCACCCTCGCGGAGCTGGAGGACGCGGCGCTGACGCCGGAACTGCTGGCGCTGCCGCGCACGGACAGCTGGCAGGACCTCCTGGAGCGGTCCATGGAGCGCGAGATGCGCGAGTTCGACTCCCCGCTGCACCACGCCCTGGCCCGCTACACCGGCCGTCCGCCGACCCTGTCCGCGCTGCTCGGGGTGATCGACGAGGGCAGGCTGTGGCGGGTCGCGCAGCGGCTGCCGCTGTCGGACGAGGCGACGGCCGCGCGCGGCCGGGCCTTCCGGGAGTTCGTCCGGCCCTCGCTGCGGGACGCGATGAGCGGGATGGCGCTGGCGGAGCTGGCCGCGCACGGGCTGCTGCGCTGGGAGTTCTCCTGGGAGACGGCACCCCGGGTGCTGGTGCCCGGCGACGGCCCCGATCTGGACGCGGCCGTCGAGGCGGCCCTCGCCGATGTCCCGGACACCGGCCCGCTGCGGGCCCTGCTGCCGCACGCGGGCACCGCGGACCCCCTGCACTGACCACGCCCCACCGCGCACTCCCCGCACCGCCCGCGTCACCCGCCGCCCACCCCCGCGCTGAACCCGCGTCACCACCGCGCACGACCGCCCCACTCACCCCGCCTCGCCCCGTCCCCACCCCGCCGCGCCCCCGAACGCCGTACCCCCGCTCTCACGAAAGCGATCCACCCTTGTCAACTCTCACCTGGGTTCTGCTCATCGTCCTGGTCCCCGTCGCGCTCGTGGTGGTCGGATTCGGGCTGTACATGCTGAAGGCCGTCGTCCAGGGCGCCCTCGAAGGCTGGCGCTCCGGGAAGGAGGACGACGACGACGCGTACGAGTCCCCCGACGAGGTGCTGGCGCAGGGTTTCCTGCCCATGGAGCGGCAGAACACCGACCGGCGCGAGGCCGACTCCCCCGAGCGGTCCCGGGCGCTCGCCGCCGTGAAGGGCGGCGACTGGAAGGCCGCCGCCGCGCTGATGGACGCGGCCGGCCGTGACTGGCAGGCCCGCACCGACCTCACGTACCAGCTGGGCGATCTCGCGGCGGACGACGACAGCTGGCTGCTGGCCTGGGAGAACGAGCGGCCCGACGACCCGACGGCCGCGCTGCTGCGGGCCAGGAGCACGGTGGGGCTCGCCTGGAACATCCGGGGCAGCAGACGCGCCAAGTACACGACCGGTGAGCAGTTCGAGGGCTTCCACCGCACGCTGGCCCGCTCCCGGGAGGAGCACGCGCGGGCGGCCGAGCTGGCGCCCGACGACCCGACGCCGTACATCAGCGAGTTGGACACGGCGAAGGGGCTCGGCTATCCGAACGCCGAGGTGGACCGGCTCTGGGACGAGATCGCGGCCCGGGCCCCGCACCACTTCATGGCGCACTACTCGGCGCTCCAGTACTGGTGCAAGAAGTGGGGCGGTTCGGAGACCCTGGCGCGGGACTTCGCGGCGCGGGCGGCCGAGAGCGCCCCGCTGGGCAGTCTGCTGACGGCGCTGCCGCTGTTCGCGCACTTCGAGCACGACGAGTCGGAGGACACCGAGGCGGACCGCACCCCCCGGATGCGGGCGCTGGTCGACGCGGCCCTCGCGGACGCGGCGGCGGCCGACCCGGCGCATCCCCAGCTGTCCGGGGTGCGGCACATCCTGGCGTTCTATCTCTCGATCCAGGACCGGGACAAGGCGGCGGCGGAGCTGTTCCGGCTGGTGGACGGGCATGTCGGGGTCGTCCCGTGGAGCTACCGGGGCGACCCGGCGCTGGCGTACGTGAAGCTGCGGGACGCCACGGTGCTCGCGGCGGCGGAGGACTGAGCCGGGGAGAGGTCCGCCGACGGCCGTCCGGTACGGGTTCCCACCGCGGGGGCCCGTACCGGACGGCCGTCGTCGTCAGGCGCCCGTCAGTTCGTTGGGGATGTGCGGGAGCCGTACCGGGGTGCCGCGTTCGGCGGATTCGAGGTCGACGGTGTGCAGCCGCTTGCCCGCCGGGTCGGTGATGTACGCGGTGTGGTCGCGGACGAACAGGGACGGGCGGGGACGCTGCCAGTCGAGGGGCTCGCGCCACGGGTCGAGGACCGGGACGCGCCGGGTGACCTTGCCGGTGCCGGGGTCGATGATGTGCAGCGCGCCGTCGGTGCCGAGGACCAGCGCCTCACCGTGCGGTCCCCGGCCCAGCGAGCGGAAGGTGTAGCTGGTGCCGAGGTCGACGAGGGTGAGACGGCCGGTGGCGGTGTCGATGAGGGACACCTTCTCGGGGCGTTCGAGTTCGGCGTCGGGGTCCTGCTTGTAGTCGCCGAGGACGACCGCGGAGTGCTCGCTCCCGGCCTGGTTGCCGATCCTGCCGTACGGGGTGGGGCTGTCGACCTTGGTGATCCGGCCGTCACGCACGACGAGCGCGCCGTCCTCGCAGCCGACGACGACGGCTCCGCCCCGGGCGGTGGCCTCGCCGTGCACCCCGGGGCACTTGTCGCTGCGGGCGATCACCGCACGGTCCTTGTCGAGGAGTTCGATCCCGGTGCGTTCCTCCTCGGTGCCGAGGGTGCTGACGAGTTCCCCGCCGGGGAGGGTGACGGCCACCCCGTGGTGCGGCCGGGCGGCGCGGTAGGTGTCGGTGGGGGGCTTCTTCTCCCCGGCGGGCAGATCGCGCAGCGCGGCGGGGTCGAACAGGGTGACCTCGCCGGAGCCGTCCGCGAACAGGGCGGTGCGGCCCGCGTGATGGACGACATGGCCCGGGTCGGCGGCCGGGAAGCGGATACCGGTGAGCGCGGGCGCGGCGGCGTCGAGGGCGCGGAAGCCGTCGGCCTCGGAGACGAGGACATGGCGGCCGTCACCGGCCGGGTTGACCCGCAGGAACCCGGGCAGCGGCAGATCGGCGGCGACCTTCAGGGTGTCGCCGCGCAGGACGAGGAGGCCGCCGTCGTAGCTGGCGACGAGCGGGTCGGGCACGGTCGCGGCGGGTGCCTTGGCGGCGGGCCGCTGAGCGCGGGAGCCGCCGTCCTGTTCGCCGCAGGCGGTCAGGGTGAGGGAGAGGGCGAGCAGCGCGGAGAGTCCGGCGGCCGTCCGGGGGGTCGTTGGATGACGCATGGTCGGGTGTTTCCTTTCGGGCCGCCCGGCGGGCGGCGAGGGGTCAGCGGGAGGTCAGGGCGGCGGTGATCGCGCGGGTGTTGGCGCGCATCATGGCCAGGTAGGTGGGGGCGCCGCCGTCGGGTCCGGTGAGGGACTCGGTGTACAGCGGGACCACGGAGACGCCGAGTCCGGTCTCGTCGCGCAGCACCCGGGCGAGCCGGTCGGGCTGCGCGGCGCCGGTGAAGACGGCGGGTACGTCCGCCGCGCGGATCGCGTCGGCGAGGGACTTCAGGTCGGACGCGCTGGGTGAGGCGAGGGTGCTGCCGCCGGGGATGACGGCGCCGACGACGGTGAAGCCGAAGCGCTGGGCGAGATAGCCGAAGACATGGTGGTCGGTGACGAGCCGGCGGCGTTCGGCGGGCAGCGCGCCGAAGGCGGTACGCATCTCGGAGCCGAGCTGGTCGATGTCCCGTCCGTAGCGTGCCGCGTTGTCCCGTACCCGGCCGGGGTCGACGCCTTCGACATCGGCGGCGATCCGGTCGGCGATGAGCGTCACGGCGGTGCGGACCCGCTGGGGGTCGGTCCAGAAGTGCGGGTCGGGCTGTCCGGCCCCGTCACCGCCCCGGTGGTCGATGGGGTCGACGGCGGGGGCGACGGCGAGCACGGGGACGCCGTCGTCCTGGGCGGCGCGGACATGGTGCTGGACGTTCTCCTCCAGGCCGAGTCCGTTGTGGACGACGAGGTCGGCCTGTTCGAGGCGGGCGGCCTGCGGGGCGGACACCCCGAACGAGTGGGGGTCGGTGCCGGTCGGCATCAGGACGGTGACCTCGGCCTCGTCACCGGCGATCTCCCGGGTGATGTCCCCGAGGATGTCGGTGGTGACCACGACGCCGGGCCGGTCCTGCCGTTCGGTGGCGCAGGAGGTGAGCGTGGCGGCGGTGACCGCGCACAGCAGCGCGGCGAGGGCGGTACGGCGGCCGGGGAGGCGGGGGCGGGTCATCGTCCGGTCTCCACGAGGTGGGTGGGGCTGAAGCCGAGCCGCAGGACGCGGGCGACCCGCAGTCCGTCACTGAAGTCGATCTCGTGGACGCGGTCGCCCCCGGGGTCGTTGACGTAGGCGCGGTCGGAGTCGACGGCGACGACGGCGGTGGCCCCCGCGCCGGAGGGGTCCTTCAGCAGCGCGCGGGACGCCGTGCGGCGGCCGGTCGCGGGGTCGTACGCCCGCAGCACGCCGTCCGTGCCGAGCGCGAGCACCGGGGTGCCCTCGCCCGCCGTGTTGACGGCGGCGACGGGTCCGGTGCGGATCAGGGTCCACCGGCGGGCCGTCACATCGAGGACCCACACCGCGTCCTCGCCGGAGCGTGCGGTGAGGGTGGTGGCGCCGGGCCGGTGGTCGAAGCGGGTCGCGCGCTCGCCGGGCGCGACGGGCCGTCCGTACGGGACGCGTTGGGCGGTGAGGTCGCCGTCCTCGCCGCTGACGATCAGCGCGCCGTCGGCGCAGCCGAGGACCGCGCCGCGGCGGGTGACGGTGGCCGCGCGCGGTGCGCGGCAGCGCTCGTCGAGGACGGTGACGGTCTTCCCGGTGCGGTCGCGTACCTCGACGGTGTCCCGGCCGGGGCCCGTGCCGGGTACGAGGAGGTGACCTTGGTAGGGCACGACGGGGGCCGCCGTACCGAGCCGCAGCGCGCGCTCCCCGCCGGGGGCGGCGGAGGTCGGCGCGGGGCGGGTGAGGAGTCGGGTGGTGCCGTCCGCGCCGGTGACGGCGGTGACCGTGGCGTCGGTGTGGATCCGGTGCGGGGGCCGGACGGGTACGGGGTCCAGGGCGCGGGGCGTGGCCCGGTAGTGATGGACGTGGTCGCCGTGGTCGACGGTCCAGCCGCCGCTGTCGACGACCGTGAGGCCCTTCGGGGTGCTCAGATACGCGTAGCGGCCGTCGCCGGTCATCGCGCGCACCCCGGGCGCGCGGCCGGTCGCGGTGACCTCGCCGGTGACGAGGTCCAGGACATGGACGGCGCCGCTGCCGCCGTCGGCGAGCACCAGCCGGGACTGGGCCTCGCCGGTCTCCTCGGCCCCTTCGACGTGGCCGTGCGGCCGGGCTCCGGCGGATTCGGTGCGGTCGGTGCCGGGCGGGGTGGGGGTGGTCCCGCAGGCGGTGAGGGCGGTCAGGGTGGTCAGGGCGAGGCCGAGCGCGAGGGTGCGTGCGCGGGGACCCGCCGTACGTATCCGGTGCGTGGTGGTCATCGGTCGGTACCGGTGTTCCTTCCCGGGAGCCGTGACGGTCCCGTTCGTACGTGTTCCTGAGCGGGTCGCTCGGGCGGTCGCGCGGTTTCCCGGTCCTCCGGTCCGCGCTCCTGGACGTGGCTGTCGGGTGCGGGTCGCTGGTGGGTGCGCGGTTCCTCGGGGCCCTGGGTCGTCGGCGCCCGGCCCGCCCGTTCCGGCGAAGCGCGCGGGAACACGTACGTCCGCACGCGCGGCGCCGCGGACCCGACGCCCGGACGGCCGCGTACCGCGAGGACCGCGGTCGACACCAGGAACTGGAGCACCGCGACCGCCGCGACACTCGCCCCCGCGGCGGTGCCGAGGTGCCACGACAGCAGCAGTCCGAGAAACGTCGCGCTCGCCCCGAGGCACGCCGCCGTCGCCATCACGGCCGGGATGCGCCGCGCCCAGGGCAGCGCGGTCGCGGGCGGTGCGATGAGCAGCCCGAGCACCAGCAGGGTTCCGACGACATGGAACGAGGCCACGATGGCGACGGTCAGCAGCCCGAGCAGGGCGGCGTGGGCGGCCCGGGGCCGCAGTCCGAGGGTGCGGGCCTTGCGTTCGTCGAAGGCGAGGGCGACGAAGGCCCGGTGCCCCAGCGCGGTGACCGTCAGGGCGAGGACCGCCGCGAGGGCGAGCCGGACGAGGTCGGCGTCCCGGACGGCGAGCACGTCACCGAAGAGGAAGCCGGTCAGATCGACGGCGAAGGACGGCGAGCGGGACACCACGATGACCCCGAGGGAGAGCATCCCGACGAACAGCAGACCGATGCTGGTGTCCTGGGAGAGCCGGGGCACCCGTCCGACGGCGGTGACCCCGAGCGCCATGACCACCGCGCTGACGGCGGCCCCGGCGGCCGGCGGGCCGCCGAGCAGCGCGGCGACGGCGACACCGGGCAGCAGCCCGTGGGCCATCGCGTCCCCGAGGAACGCCATGCCCCGCAGCACGACCCAGGTGCCCGCCAGGGCGCAGATCAGTGACACGAGGATGCCGCCCCACAGGGCGCGTTGCACGAAGGCCACCTCGAAGGGCGCCGTGAGCCAGTCCATGAACCGGGACCCTATAATGAAAATGATTATCACTTCAACATAGCTTCGTCATGACTTCGTCCGACTTCGGCATGACAGGGCACGGCTTCGACATGGAGGTGCGGCGGATGCGCCGACGGAACACGGCCACGGACCGGACGACGACGGGAACGACGGGAGCGCCGACGGACGCGCGGACGAACGCGGCCGGGCCGGTGGCACCGAAGGAGCCCGGCGGCGACGGCACCTGGCGGATCGGTCTCGACGAGGTGGCGGCGGGCTATCCCGGACATCCTGTGCTGTCGAGGCTCACCGCACGGCTCCCGGCGGCGGCGAACACGGTCCTGGTCGGCCCGAACGGCTCGGGCAAGTCGACGCTGCTCGCCGTCTTGGCGGGGGTGCGTCCCGTGACCTCGGGCACGGTCACCCATCACGCGGGCGGGCGGCCCGCGTTCGTCGCACAGCGGGCCGCGGTGCCGGACGCGCTGCCGCTCACCGTCCGGGACACCGTCGCGATGGGCCGCTGGGACCGGCTCGGCCCCTGGCGGCGGATGTCCGCGCGCGACCGTTCGGTGGTGGACGCGTGCATGGCACGGCTCGGGATCACCGGCCTCGCCGACCGCCGGCTGGGGGATCTGTCGGGCGGTCAGCGGCAGCGGGCGCTGGTGGCCCAGGGCCTCGCCCAGGAGTCCGGCCTGCTGCTCCTGGACGAGCCGACGACGGGCCTGGACGCGGCGGCCCGGCGGATCATCACGGAGGTCCTGGCGGACGCGGTGGCCGACGGGGTGACGGTGGTCCAGGCGACCCACGACATGACGGCGGCCCGCCGCGCGGACCACTGCCTGCTCCTCGACCAGGGCCGGCTCGCGGCCACCGGCCCCCCGGCCACGGTCCTGTCGGACGCGGCGCTGGTACGGGTCTGGGGGCTGGACGGCGACCGATGAGCCGACCGCGCGACGGTGTTCATCCGGTGCCCGCACCGGTGTTCATCCAGCGCCCGCCACCGTGTCCAGGAGGATTCCCGCCGGTCCCATGTCTCCTGTCTCATGGAGCGGCGGGGTGCTCCGGGGCCGGTCCGGGGCGGGCGGCGGCCTTGAGGGACAGCACCATGGTGAGGCCGCCGCCGGGGGTGTCCTCGGCGGCGAGGGTACCGCCGACTGCCTCGGTGAACCCCCGGGCGACGGCGAGCCCGAGTCCGACCCCGGCACCGCGCGGGGCGTCACCGTAGCGCTGGAAGGGCTCGAAGATACGGTCCTTGACCGGGTCGGGCACCCCGGGCCCCCGGTCCACCACCCGGATCTCGACCCGGTCGGCCATCGCGCTGGCCGACACCAGGACGAGCTCGCCGTCCGGGCTGTACTTGACGGCGTTCTCCACGACGTTGGCGACGGCGCGTTCCAGCAGACCCTTGTCGACGGACACCATCGGCAGCCGCTCCGGTATGTCGAGCAGCACGCTCCGCTCCGGGTCCGGCAGCCCGCCGAGGGCCATCGGGACGACCTCCTCCAGGTCGATGTCCCGGATCAGCGGCTGGACGGTGCCGGTCTGGAGGCGGGACATGTCGAGGAGGTTGCCCACGAGGTGGTCGAGCCGGTCGGCGCCCTCCTCGATCGCGGCGAGGAGTTCCGCCTGGTCGGCGGCCGACCACTCGACGTCGTCCGAACGCAGGCTGGACACCGACGCCTTGATCCCGGCGAGCGGAGTGCGCAGATCATGGCTGACGGCGGCGAGCAGCGCGGTACGGATGCGGTTGCCCTCGTCCAGGGTGCGGGCGCGTCCGGCCTCCTGTTCCAGTCGCTGGCGGTCGAGGAGCACGACGGACTGCGCGGCGAACGCGGCGAGGACCCGGCGGTCCTCGGCGGGCAGGACCCGTCCGGAGAGCGCGAGCGCCATATGGTCGCCGACCGGCATGTCGACGTCGGCGTCCTCGGGCCGTTCCACCGGGGCGGGGCCGACGCTGCCCGCGCAGGTCCATGGCTCGCCGTCCCCGGCGCGTTCCAGCAGGGCCACCGACTCCATCGCGAACGTCTCGCGCACCCGCTGGAGCAGTGCGTCGAGGGTGGTCTCGCCGCGCAGCACACTGCCCGCGAGGAAGGACAGGATCTCCGACTCGGCGCGCAGCCGGGCCGCCTGATGGGTGCGCCGCGCCGCGAGATCCACCACGGACGCCACCGCCACCGCGACCCCTATGAAGATCACGATGGCGACGATGTTCTCGGGATCCGCGATGGTGAGGGCGCTCAGGGGCGGGGTGAAGAACCAGTTGAGCAGCAGCGAGCCGAGGACGGCGGAGGTGAGCGCGGGCCACAGCCCGCCGAGCAGGGCCGCGCCGACCGTCAGCGACAGATACAGCAGCATGTCGTTGGCGAGGCCGACCTCGGGGGCCGCGCTGTGGAGGAGCAGCGTCAGCAGCGCGGGTCCGAGGACCCCGACGAGCCAGCCCTGGACGACCCGTCGGCGTCCGAGGCGGGCGCCCCGGGCGCCGGGCAGTCCGCGGCCCTTGCCCATCGCGGCATGGGTGACGAGGTGGACGTCGAGGTCGGGGCCCGAGTCCCGGGCGACGGTGGCGCTGACCCCGGGGCCGAACATGTACTGCCAAGGTCTGCGCCGGGACACCCCGAGGACGATCTGGGTGGCGTTGACCCCGCGCGCGAAGGCGAGGATGGCGGTGGACACGTCGTCCCCGACGACCTGGTGGTAGGTGCCGCCCATGTCCTCCACGAGGGCGCGCTGGTCCGCGAGTTCCTTCGGGGAGGCGGCGGTGAGGCCGTCGCTGCGGGAGATGTAGACGGCGAGCACCTCACCGCCCGCGCCCTTCTCCGCGAGCCGCGCGGCACGCCGTATCAACGTCCGCCCCTCCGGACCGCCCGTGATACCGACCACGATCCGCTCCCGGGAGCCCCATATCTTGGAGACCCGGTGGGCGCTGCGGTACTCCTGGAGGTATTCGTCGACCCGGTCGGCGACCCACAGCAGCGCCAGCTCACGCAGCGCCGTCAGGTTCCCCGGCCGGAAATAGTTCGACAACGCCGCGTCGACCTTGTCCGACTTGTAGATGTTCCCGTGCGCCATCCGACGCCGCAACGCCTGCGGCGACATGTCCACCAACTCGATCTGATCCGCCCGCCGCACCACCTCATCAGGCACCGTCTCCCGCTGCCGCACCCCCGTGATCGACTCCACCACATCACCCAACGACTCCAGATGCTGGATGTTCACCGTCGACACCACATCAATACCCGCGCCCAGCAACTCCGCCACGTCCTGCCACCGCTTGCCGTTCCGCGAACCCGGCACATTCGAATGCGCCAACTCGTCCACCAGCACCACCGCAGGACCCCGCGCCAGCACCGCGTCCACATCCATCTCCGTGAACACCGCACCCCGATACGAAAGCTCCCGACGCCCCACCTCCTCCAGGCCGTGCAGCATCACCTCCGTACGCGGGCGGCCGTGATGCTCCACAAAACCCACCACACAGTCCGTACCCCGCTCCACCCGACGATGCGCCTCCGACAACATCGCGTACGTCTTGCCCACACCCGGCGCCGCACCGAGATAGATCCGAAGCTTGCCGCGTCCCATGTTCCGCTGGCCCTCAATTCTCGAAGCGGTAGCCCATGCCGGGTTCGGTGATCAGATAGCGGGGGTGCGAGGGGTCGGGTTCCAGTTTGCGCCGGAGCTGGGCCAGATAGACCCGGAGGTAGTGCGACTTCCCGCTGTGTGAGGGACCCCAGACCTCGCGCAGCAGTTCCCGTTGGGCGACGAGACGGCCGGGATTGGTCACCAGGATCTCCAGCAGATGCCATTCGGTGGGGGTGAGACGGATGTCGCGGCCGTCGCGTGCCGCCTTCTTCGCGACCAGGTCGACGGTGAAGTCGGGGGTCGTGACGACCGGGACGGGCCCCGGGGGCGCGGCGCGGGTGCGGCGGACGGCGGCCCGTAAGCGGGCGAGGAGTTCGTCCATGCTGAACGGTTTGGTGATGTAGTCGTCAGCGCCCGCGTCCAGGGCGGCGACCTTCTCCTCGGGGGCCCGGCGCGCCGACACCACGAGCACCGGGGCCGGGCTCCGGCCGCGCAGGGCGCGCAGTACGGCGACCCCGCTCATGTCGGGCAGTCCGAGATCGAGGAGGACGGCGTCCGGGGGGCGCGCCGCGGCGCGCCGGATCGCGGTGGCGCCGTCCGGTGCGGCGTCGGTGTCGTAGCCGCGGGCTCTCAGGGTGATGACCAGCGCCCGCACGAGTTGGGGATCGTCCTCCACCACCAGCACCCGGGTCATCGGTGTGCGGCCTCCTCCGTGCGTGTTCGTGTGGGGGGTGTGCGCGGCCCGGGGAACCGTGGGGTTCCCCGGGCGTACGCGGTCAGCGCCGGGTCAGTTCCCGTAGCGCGATGTTCAGTTCGAGGACGTTCACGGTGGGTTCGCCCATGAAGCCGAGAATGCGGCCGTCCGTGTGGTCGTCCACGAGCCGCCGTACCTGGTCGACGGGCAGCTTGTTGCGTTCGGCGACCCGGTGGACCTGGAGGTCCGCGTACCGGGGGGAGATCGCCGGGTCGAGGCCGGAGCCGGAGGAGGTGACCGCTTCGGCGGGCACGTCGGAGGGCCGCACCCGGTGGGTGGCCGTGGAGTTGTCCGCGACGACGGCGGCCCGCGCTTCCTTGACCTGCTTGATCAGCTCGGGGTTGTCGCCGGCGAGGTTGGTCGCGCCGGACAGCAGCAGCGAGTACTGGGTGTTGACGGAGTTGGTGCCGAGGCCGTTCTGGGGGCGGCCCTGGAACCAGCGGAGGTCGGCGGCCGGGGTCTCCTCGCCCTTCTTCAGCGGCAGGTTGTACGCCTGGCCGATGAGCGAGGAGCCGACGACCTTGCCCTCGGAGGTGAGCTCGGAGCCGTTCGCCTTGTCGCGGAACAGGCCCTGGGCCACCCCGGTGACGGCGAGCGGGTAGAGGACGCCGGTGATCACGGTCAGCACCAGCAGGGCGCGCAGTCCGGCGCCGAGCAGCCGTGCGGTGTTCGAGACGGATTTGTTCATGACGGTCAGCCGATCCCGGGGATGGTCGAGATGATCATGTCGATGACCTTGATGCCGATGAAGGGGGCGATCAGTCCGCCGAGTCCGTAGATCCCGAGGTTGCGCCGCAGCAGCTTGTCCGCGCTGACCGGCCGGTAGCGGACGCCCTTGAGGGCGAGCGGGACCAGCGCGATGATGACGACCGCGTTGAAGACGACGGCGGACAGGATCGCCGAGTCGGGTGACGACAGCCGCATGATGTTCAGGGTGTCGAGGCCCGGGTACACCGCCGCGAACAGTGCCGGGATGATCGCGAAGTACTTCGCGACGTCGTTGGCGATGGAGAAGGTGGTGAGCGCGCCCCGGGTGATGAGGAGCTGTTTGCCGATCTCCACGATCTCGATGAGCTTGGTGGGGTTGGAGTCCAGGTCCACCATGTTCCCGGCCTCCTTGGCGGCCGAGGTCCCGGTGTTCATCGCGACGCCCACGTCGGCCTGGGCCAGGGCGGGCGCGTCGTTGGTGCCGTCCCCGGTCATCGCGACGAGTTTGCCGCCGGCCTGCTCGCGTTTGATGAGGGCCATCTTGTCCTCGGGGGTGGCCTCCGCGAGGAAGTCGTCCACCCCGGCCTCGTCCGCGATGGCCTTGGCGGTCAGCGGGTTGTCGCCGGTGATCATGACGGTTCTGATGCCCATACGGCGCAGTTCGGCGAACCGTTCGCGCATACCGTCCTTGACGACGTCCTTGAGGTGGATGACCCCCAGGACCCGGGCCCCTTCGGCGTCCTCGACGGCGACCAGCAGGGGGGTGCCGCCCGCCTCGGAGATCCGCCGGGCGGCGGCGTCGGCGTCGGGCTGGGCGGTGCCGCCCTGCTCCTGGACCCAGGCGAGTACGGAGCCGGTGGCGCCCTTGCGGATCCTGCGGCCGTCGGTGTCGACGCCGGACATCCGGGTCTGGGCGGTGAACGCGACCCAGTCGGCGCCGGTCAGCTCGCCCTGATGGCGTTCACGCAGACCGTACTTCTCCTTGGCGAGGACGACGATCGAGCGGCCCTCGGGGGTCTCGTCGGCGAGCGAGGAGAGCTGTGCCGCGTCCGCGACCTCGGCCTCGGTGGTCCCGGCGACGGGCACGAACTCGGCGGCCTGACGGTTGCCGAGGGTGATGGTGCCGGTCTTGTCGAGGAGCAGCGTCGACACATCGCCCGCGGCCTCGACCGCGCGGCCGGACATGGCGAGGACGTTGCGCTGCACCAGCCGGTCCATGCCCGCGATACCGATCGCGGACAGCAGCGCCCCGATGGTGGTGGGGATCAGACAGACGAGCAGTGCCACGAGGACGACCATGGAGAGGTCGGCGCCGGCGTGGGCGGCGAACGGCTGGAGGGTCGCGACGGCGAGCAGGAAGACGATGGTGAGCGAGGCGAGCAGGATGTTCAGCGCGATCTCGTTCGGGGTCTTCTGCCGGGCCGCGCCCTCGACCAGGGCGATCATCCGGTCGATGAAGGTCTCGCCGGGCTTGGTCGTGATCTTGATGACGATCCGGTCGGAGAGGACCTTGGTGCCGCCGGTGACGGCCGAGCGGTCGCCGCCGGACTCCCGGATGACGGGCGCGGACTCGCCGGTGATGGCGGACTCGTCGACCGAGGCGACCCCTTCGACGACGTCCCCGTCGCCGGGGATGATGTCGCCGGCCTCGCACACCACCAGGTCACCGACGCGCAGGTCGGTGCCGGGCACCCGCTCCTCGTAGCGGCCCTCCGCGCCGAGGCGGCGGGCGACGGTGTCGGTCTTCGCCTTGCGCAGCGTGTCGGCCTGGGCCTTGCCGCGCCCCTCGGCGACGGCTTCGGCGAGGTTGGCGAAGACGACGGTGAGCCACAGCCAGGCGGAGATGGCCCAGCCGAACCAGTCGCCGGGGTCCGCCAGGGAGAACCCGGTGGTCAGCACCGAGCCGACGAGGACCACGAACATCACGGGCGACTTGACCATCACCCGGGGGTCGAGCTTGCGGAAGGCGTCGGGCAGCGACTTCAGGACCTGGCGCGGGTCGAACAGACCCGCGCCGACGCGCCCCGCGTCCTTGTGTCCGGTGGTGACGTCCTGGTGGGGCGCCCGGGTCGGGGATGCGCCGGGGGGCGCGGGAGCTGTCATGGGGTCACCTGGGAGGTCATCGGTACGGGTGTTCATCACGCCAGCCCTTCGGCCAGCGGGCCGAGGGCCAGCGCCGGGAAGTAGGTCAGACCGGTGATGATGAGGACGGTTCCGGCGAGCAGCCCGGTGAACAGCGGCTTCTCGGTGCGGAGGGTGCCGGCCGTGGCCGGTACGGGCTGCTGCTCGGCGAGCGATCCGGCGAGCGCGAGGACGAACACCATGGGGAGGAAGCGGCCGAGCAGCATCGCGAGGCCGATCGTGGTGTTGTACCAGGGGGTGTCGGCGCCGAGTCCGGCGAACGCGGAGCCGTTGTTGTTGGCGCCGGAGGTGTACGCGTAGAGGACCTCGGAGAAGCCGTGCGCGCCGGGGTTGAGCATCGAGTCGGCCGGGGTCGGCAGGGCCATCGCGGCGGCGGTGAAGCCGAGGACGAGTGCCGGGGTGACGAGGATGTACAGGGCCGCGAACTTGATCTGGCGGGTGCCGATCTTCTTGCCCAGGTACTCGGGGGTGCGGCCGACCATCAGTCCGGCGATGAACACGGCGATGATCGCCATGATGAGCATCCCGTACAGCCCGGAGCCGACCCCGCCGGGCGCGATCTCGCCGAGCATCATGCCGAGCATGGTGATGCCGCCGCCGAGCCCGGTGTACGAGGAGTGGAAGGAGTCGACCGCGCCGGTGGAGGTGAGGGTCGTGGACACCGCGAAGATCGCGGAGGCGCCGATCCCGAACCGGGTCTCCTTGCCCTCCATCGCGCCGCCCGCGATCTCGTAGGCGGGCGAGCGGTGGGCGAACTCGGTCCACCACATCAGGGCGATGAAGGCGACCCAGATGGTGACCATCGTGCCGAGGATCGCGTAGCCCTGGCGCACCGAGCCGACCATGGTGCCGAAGGTGCGGGTGATCGAGAAGGGGATCACCAGGATCAGGAAGATCTCGAAGAGGTTCGAGAACGCGTCGGGGTTCTCGAAGGGATGCGCGGAGTTGGCGTTGAAGTAGCCGCCGCCGTTGGTGCCGAGTTCCTTGATCGCTTCCTGCGAGGCGACGGCACCGCCGTTCCACTGCTGGCTGCCGCCGGTGAACTGGCCCACCTCGTGGATACCGGCGAAGTTCTGGAGGGCGCCGCAGGCCACGAGCACGATCGCGCCGACCGCGGCGAGCGGCAGCAGGATACGGACCACGCCGCGCACCAGGTCGGCCCAGAAGTTGCCGAGTTCACCGGTGCGGGAGCGGGCGAAGCCGCGTACCAGGGCGACCGCGACGGCCATGCCGACGGCGGCGGACACGAAGTTCTGCACGGCGAGGCCGCCGGTCTGCACGACATGGCCCATGGCCTGTTCGCCGTAGTACGACTGCCAGTTGGTGTTGGAGACGAACGAGGCGGCCGTGTTGAACGCCTGGTCCGGGTCGATCGAGGCGAAGCCGAGGGAGCCGGGCAGGCTGCCCTGGACGCGTTGCAGCAGATAGAGGAAGAGGACGCCCACGGCCGAGAAGGCGAGGACCCCGCGCAGATAGGCGGGCCAGCGCATCTCGGCGCTCGGGTTGGCGCCGATGCCTTTGTAGATCCACTTCTCGACGCGCAGATGTCTGCCGGAGGAGTAGACCCGGGCCATGTGGTCGCCCAGGGGGCGGTGGACCAGTGCGAGCGCGGCCATCAGCGCCAGCAACTGGAGCACTCCGGCGAGTTCGGAGCTCATATCCGTCTCAGAACCTCTCCGGGTAGATGAGGGCGAGGACGAGATAGCCCAGCAGGGCGGCGGCCACGAGCAGGCCGACGATGTTCTCGGCGGTCACAGCTTCGCCACCCCCTTGGCGACGAGTGCCACCAGTGCGAAGACAGCGATCGTGGTGACGACGAAGGCCACGTCGGCCATCGTGAACTCCTGAGTGAGAGACAAATGCGTCAGCCGGATGAGCGGACTTTCCGAGGAAACCGCCTTCCCGGGCGTCGGCGGTCCGCGTTGACGCGCCTCTTACGGCGCTGTGCACCGTATTGACGGCTCCCATACGGGTCGCCTTCGCTCGCGCTTGTGAGGTCCGTCCGGCTGGACGCACTCGTCCCTGTGCCGTCGCTTCCTCGGTCCGTCCGGCTGGACGCGCTTGCGCCTGTGCCGTCGCTTCCTAGGTCTGTCCGGGTGGACGGACTTCGTTCCTGTGCCGTCGCTCGGTGGGTTCGCGCAGTTCCCCGCGCCCCTTTTGGGGCGCCTCCTGTCGGTTCTTCGGGTCGGTGCCGGTCGGGATTCTCCGTCCTCGATCCGACACGCTCGGTAACACGTCCAGTGGTCCGACTGAAGAGCATCGGAGTCTGCGAGCAGAGATTCCCGCCCACCCCCTCCCGCAGCAGGGCGAGTCCGCGAGGAGGGTGGTTCAACCCCACCCGGGGCTGATGCCGGCCACCCGCAGCCTGAGAACAGCCCCAGGCGGGCGCCCCCAAAGGGGCGCGGGGAACTGCGCGAAGACGAGGGCGGACCCGCACCCGAAGAGCGACCGCAAGGGGGCACCACCCAGGGGCGCGAGGAACTGCGCACCCACGAACGGCCCGCACGGGAACAGGTACGTCCAGGTGGGGAACCCCAGGGGCGCGGGGAACTGCGCACCCACCGAGCGACGGCACAGGAACGAAGTGCGTCCACCCGGACGGACCTCAGAAGCGCAAGCGAAGGCGACCCGCGGGGAACTGCGCACCCCACGCACGACCCGGGCCCGCAAGATCGTCCCGGGTGGTGCCGAGCGGTGCTCTCGAATCCCGTATCCGCTGATCAGAGGCTTGCGGCCTTGATCAGCGTGACCTCTGGTCCACCCCGTGCACCTCCGTCCGCTCACGCACGGCTCACGCACGCTGGACGCGTCAGCGCGGACGCCGCACGCGACGCGGCTTCCTTCGCCCTCTACGTCGACAGTTACAGCACGGGAGCGCGCGCTGCCTGATGCGGATCGAGATCAAGCATGTCAGTGAGATCAAGTGGGCAGGCAAGAAGGATCTCGCATTTCTCCCCGATGCTGCCAGAAAGGGTTTCGCGACCTTCCTGACCAGAGACGCCCGACAGCTGGAGGATCTCCGTCGGAGACGGAAGCCATCGAGAAGTTGACCCAGTGCGACTGGCGACCAGCCTTTCCGGGCAGGTAGAAGGCTATGAAGGAGGCGATGGTCGACTGGGCCAGGCAGATCGCGGAAGCTGAACTTGGTGATGTGCTCTCTCGACGGTGGGCGCATAGCCAGGGAGTCGCAGGCCGAGCGGGCAGAGTCGGGCGAGTCTTGGGAAAGGATTCCGATCTGTTGGCGGCAGCTGCTGTGCTCCATGACGTCGGGTACGCACCCCGGCTCGCGGTGACCGGCTTCCACCCGCTCGACGGCGCCCGGTTCCTCCGTGACGAGCACGGTGCTGACGAGCGGCTGGTCCGGTTGGTGGCGAACCACTCCTTCGCGCTGCTGGAGGCCGAAGAACGCGGACTGCGGAAGACACTGGAGGCGGAGTTCCCCTTGCTGGAGGAGCCCCTGCTGGTGGATGCGCTGGTGTACTGCGACATGACGACCACACCCGACGGGGAACAGACCACCGCCCGGGAGCGGGTAGCGGAGATCTTGGGCCGCTACGGGACGGACAGTCTCGTCGTGCGGTTCATTCGTCGGGCGGCACCTGAGATCTTCTCTGCCGTGGAGCGGGTGGAAGCAGCCCTGGCGAGTCAGCCGAGATAGGGGTACGTGCCGGCCAGGTAGTCGCCGAGCTGCTGGCGCATGCTCGGGTGGATGTCGTACGCGTCGAGATCGTCCGGCTGGATGAAGCGGACTCCATCGGCCTCGTCGTTGATCGTGGGCTCGCCGCCGACCTGGCGGCCGATGTAGGTGTTCTCGTACTGCTGGCGGATCTCGCCGTCGGTGTAGGCGACGATGTGGTTCGGGTTGGTGTAGACACCGAGGAAGCCGGTGACCTCGGCGACGATGCCGGTCTCCTCCAGGCATTCCCGTACCGCGCACTGTGCCGCCGTCTCGCCGATGTCCTGGGCTCCGCCGGGCAGGGCCCACTGGCCGGTGTCGCGGCGGCGCTGGAGCAGGATGGCGCCCTGGTCGTCGACGACCAAGAGGTTGCTGGCCGGGATGAGGGTGTTCGCCTTCGGGGCGGTGGGTTCGTTGTAGTACTCAGTTCTGCCCATGTGTGACGGTCCCCTCCTGATCGGGTGTCCAGGGCCGCGCGGCGGCCCAGACGGCGTCGAAACTCTGAGCGTAGTTGTCGAACCACCCAGTGGCGTCAGCCCTTCTGAGGTGGAGAAGCGGGTTGGCGCTCGCCGGCTGGCCCCAGACGTGCGGGTTGATCAGCAGGTCGTCGTCATAGCGGAACATGGAGGTGTAGAGCGTCGTGTCGTGCAGCCGCACCTCGCACCCTGTCTCGGAGAGCAGAGAGCGGTAGTAGGTAAGGGAGGCGCGGATCTTGGCGGACAGGGTGTCGCCGATGCCTTCCTCACGGCCCCGGATGGCGACCGCCGTGCCGGTGGGATCGCCGAAGCACAGCCGTACCCGGACCCCTTCGGCCGCCCTCTCGGCGAGCATCTTCGCCACGTGTGGGTTGGACTGGGCGAAGAAGGTGCCGGAGAAGACAAGGACCCCGATCTGCTGCCGGGACTCCCGGAGCAGCGAGAGCCAGGTGTCCCGGGGAACGCTGGCCCGGTTCTGATAGGTACCGACGAGCTCGGGACCGAGTCCGGTGCCGGGTCGGCTGACGCGCGGGTGAGAGGCGGGCCAGAGGAAGGTCTCCTCCACCCGCAGGTGCTGCGCGACGCTGAATCGGTGCCGAGGGTGGGGCAGGCGCCCGCCGAGCCAGCGGCCGACGGTCTTGGGATCCACCTCGCAGAGTTCCGCGAGCGACTCGGGGGAGACGCCACGCTGGGCGAGTACGGAGTGCAGTCGCTCGTTCACGGGTCTCATCGAAGGCGAGACGGCCAAGATCGGACAAGGACGTTTTGGGACGTTCTTTGGAACCGAGGCAGAGACGGATCCCTACCCTGGCGGCATGCAGCTCATCGTTCTGTGGGACATCGACCACACGCTCATCGACAACGCCGGGGTGAGCAAGGAGATCTACGCGGCGGCTTTCTCGGCATTGGCGGGGCGTGTACCGGCCGGGCCTGCACGGACAGAGGGACGTACGGATCGTCTGATCATGCGGGAGATGTTCATCCGGCACAGCTTGCCCGAACCGAGCTGGCCCGCCCTTGAGGCCGCCCTCGCTCAGGCCGGAGAGGAGCGTCTTGCCGAGCTCCGCAAGCGGGGTACCGCCCTGCCCGGAGTGCGTGACGCCCTCAAAGCGGCCTCGACGCGCGATGGCTGGGTGTCCTCGGTCCTGACGGGGAACATCACGGCCAACGCCGACGTGAAACTGTCCGCCTTCGGTCTCGATTCCCTGCTGGACCTGGCTGTTGGCGCCTTCGGCGCCGACGCCGAACAGCGTCCCGATCTTGTGGGTGTCGCCCGGGAGCGGGCCCAGCGCCTTCGCGGTGTGAAGGGTGACGTGCCCGTGGTGCTTGTCGGGGACACCCCGCGCGACGTTGAGGCCGCCCTGGCCACGGGTTCCGGAATCGTCGCGGTCGCCTCGGGCATCCACAGCTCCGAAGAACTTGCTGCCGCTGGGGCGACCACCGTACTCGCCGACCTCTCCGACACATCGAGCCTCGTCCGGATCCTGGAGTCCTTCTCGGCACGCTGAAAACGTCCCAGGACGTCCCAGCGCCGTCCGTATACGCGGTGATGCTGTCCCCGCCCGCTCGGCCACCATCAGGTCTCCAGTCAAGCGACCGGCCAAGGAGGCTCATGTGAGCGGGGAAGTCACCGGAATTCGCAGGATCCGGATGCTGTACCTGCAGTTGCTGTATCGCTGCAACTTCGAGTGCCTGCACTGCTTCCACGGCAAGCGTCTCCAGCATGCCGACGCCTTCACCACCGACGAGGCGATCAACCTGCTCACACTCATGCGCGACCAGTACGGCACCGAGTCGGTCACCCTCCTCGGCGGTGAGCCGTTCGTCTACAAGGACCTGCCTCGGGTCGTCCGGTACGCCAAACAGCAGCTGGGTCTGCGGGTCGAGATCTGCACCAACGGGTACCGGATCGAACCCGGCTCGCCACGATCGCCCCGTACCTGGATCTGCTGAGGGTCTCACTGGAGGGCGTCGGCTCGACCAACGATCACATCCGCAGGTCCGGCAGCTACCAGAGCGTGCTGAACGCCCTCGGTCTTGCCCGCGAACTCGGTGTCCCCACCGGCGCGACCATGACCGTCACCTCGCGGAACATCACCGAGGTACTCCACCTCGCCGGCATCCTGGGGAACATCGGGGTGCGTCAGCTGAAACTGCACTGTCTGCGGCCGGTCGGCAACTCCGCCTCCCACCCCGAGCTCCTGATCACCGACTCCGCCGCGTACGCCGATCTGCGTGAGCGGCTCCAGGCGGCCGAACTCGCCATCGAAGTGATCGCCGACGAAGACCTGTCCGAGTACGTCGCCCCGGAGATCTGCGCCCCCGCAGCTGGCCCGTCGGAGATCGACCGGATCGAGGCCGACCCGCGCGGCGCGCTCACCATGTCCTGCAAAGCGGTCGGCAGGGACTCGCACGCCTTCTGGTACGACAAGCCCACCGACCGCATCGTCCACCGGCCCAGCCCCACCGACGAACTCACCTTCGCGGTTCCCGACGTGGTGTACGCGTGTGTCTGACCAGCCGCTGTTCGAAAGCCTCGAAGGGATTCGCGGTACCGGCAAGGAGCCGGGCGGACTGTTCGGGGCGGAGTTCATGATGCTGGTGAATCAACGTCATCATCCGGTCGAGCACTACACGTCTCCGGAAAGGCTCGGACGTCACTTCATCGGCGACTGGGACGTCCTGCTCACACTGCGCACGAACGAATTCAGCGAGCGGTCCCACATCGGTCGACTTGAGGATCACACCCACCGGATGGGCCTGCTCCTCGCGGCCCGTGCGTCCGCCGCCCGCAGCTACGAGAAGAAGGAATCATGAAGCACGAGTACGAGGCGAAATTCCTGTCCGTCGATGTCACCGACCTTCAAACGAAGCTGGCCGAGCTCAGCGCCGTCCAGGAGCTCCCGCGCACCCTCATCAACCGCAAGATCTTCGAGAACGACTCTCTCGAAAGGGGAGCCTGGATCCGGCTCCGAGACTAGGGCACCCGCTCGACGAGGAGTGGTGCCTGGGAGAGGTCGCCTTCGACTTCGACACCTGGCCGGACCTGCCCACTTTCATCGAGATCGAAGGACCTGACGAGCCCTCGGTCCGCCAGGCCGCCGCTCTTCTCGAACTGGACTACTCCGAGGCCAGGTTCGGCAGCGTGGACGAAATCTACAAGAGCGAAACAGGGCGCGACATTCTCACCGAGCCCAGTCTCCTCTTCGCCGACGCCAAGAAGAGCGGGTCGGCACCGGTCATCGCCCAGCGCGACCGACCTTGAGGGCTGATCCGTGCTGCTGGAACTGGCCATGCCATCTCATGTAATACCCGGGATCGCCGAGTTCGCCCGCGCCGGCCTGCCCGAGCCGGCGATGACCGACGACGGCAACAGATGGGTCGACGGCTTCTGCTGGCTGTACTGCGGCCGGCGATGGACCCGCGTCCTGTGGATCGGACCGGTGAGTGTGGCCGGTGTACGAGCACCGATGTACGCCTGCGGACTTGCATCCAGAAGCTTCAGGAACCGGTCCGGCAGTCCATCCTCCTCGACGATGAGCCTGCGTCGCCGCCCCATGCCGACACCGCGGCCGAGGCGTCCGGCGGACGCCGAAGAGGGAAGCACCGAGCCCAGCGGGGCAACTCGCACCGCAGGTGGGCGCCACGCGATACCCCGCTCTGACTCCGCGTCTTGCGCAGGCCCCACGACCGGCAGCGGCTAAGGCTCCCTGAATTCAGCACATCCGTACGTCACAAGCGTCCCGTCGGATCGGCGGGAGATCGGTAAAGAGGAAGGAGCACCAAGTGGGAGACATGACGCCCTCGGTCGAGGAGGGCCTTCTGGTCGCCGTGGAAGTCCTCGCGAGCGTCCACGACCGGCACGACAGCAACGCCTCCGACCCGGGACAGGGCGGCTCCGGTGACGGCCCCTGGCCGGGCGGGGACGGACTGAACCACGCGGCGTAGCCGCCGGCTCTCCGGCGGAGGGGCCGCGGCGCGGCCCCTCCGCCTCCAACACCTCGTCCGACACAGGGAAAGGAACAGCTCATGGAGCACCGTTTGGTCCGAGCAGTCGAGGAGGCACTGGGGTGGGGCGGCCCGGGTCTGCTCGGCAAGGAGTTCGCCCGGGGAAACATCAGCGACCCCGAGGTCGTGGAGAGGCTGCTCACGCCTCCCCGTCTGCTCGATATGGTGATGCGCCGCAGTCTCGCCAATCCGCAGTTCCGGTTCTTCAAAGGCGGTGCGGAGCTGCACCCCGACGCCTATCTCGACCGGCAGGTCACGCCCCGGGGCCAAGCGATCCCCATGGTGGACATACGCCGGGTGGGCGGCCTGCTGCGTGAGGGCGCGACGCTGGTGCTGGATCAGTCGAACGTCTTCGACGCCACGATGGAAGCGGCCTGCCGGGCGATGCAGTGGTGGTCCCGCGAACACGTACAGGCGAACGTGTACCTGACCACGAACGATGCTTCCGGTTTCGACCTGCACTGGGACGACCACGACGTTCTCATCGTTCAACTGGCCGGCGAGAAGCAATGGGAGGTACGCACGGCCTCCCGGCCCGTGCCCATGTTCCGGGACGCGGAGCGGAACGACACACCCGGCGAAAACATCGTGTGGACCGGCACGATGAAGACCGGCGATGTGATGCACATCCCCCGCGGCTACTGGCATGCAGCAACACGGGTGGGCCATGGCGACGGCCACAGCACTCATGTGACCTTCGGGTTCGCCAAGCGCACGGCCGTGAGCTGGCTGACTTGGCTCGCTGACTGGTCCCGCCAGGAGGAGGTGTTCCGCCATGACCTCGACCGCTGGAGCGAGCCGGAGGAGCGGGAAGCCCAGCAGCGGCTGCTGGCCACCGAAGCCACGCACCTCATCGATGCCCGAGCCCCGGAGGAATTCCTCCGCCTCCGCGAGCAGGAAGCCCCTCCCGGTCGACACGTCCCCTTTCTGGACATCTTCGGCCCGTTGCAGAGCGTGGTGTGCGTCAGCGAGTTCCCGCCGCTGGTCGAGGAAGAAGACGAGACGGTCGTCGTACGGGCTTCGGGCAAGAAGCTCACCTTCGCGTCCAAGGCCCTGCCAGGGCTCCGTGTGCTCCTCAGCGGCCACCCCGTACAGCTGGACGAGGCTGCCCGCCTGGTGGGCACGGAGATAGAGGCCCTGGCAAAGATCCTGGTGAAGGAGGAACTGTGCGCGAGTCTGACCCCCGAATTGTCCTCGGGCTACACCGGTCTCGTTACGAGCGCCGGATCCTGACAAGCGCACTGGACCTCGGTATCGACGCGATCGACACCAGCTTCAACTATCACGGCTTCTCAGCCCATGCTGCCCTGGCGGAGGCCGGACGAGATCTCCTTCCCCACTTCAAGGTGTCCACCAAAGTCGGCTTTTTCCAGGTGGTCGACCAAGCCGAGCACTCTCTCGACCCCGGTCGGCTCCGGAGGGCCATGGAGCAGACCATCCGGGATCTCGGCCGCGCTCCCGACCTGGTGTTCCTGCATAATCCGGAACGTTCCCTGCGCGATGTCTCGGCCAGAGCGCGGGATGCGCTGGGCACGGCGTGTGCGGCACTGGAGAAGGCTGTGGCAGAGGGCCTGTGCGGGGCCTGGGGCATCGCCTCCTGGGACCCGCGTCCGCTGCCCGATCTAGTGGATGACTCGACGCCGAAACCCGACGTGCTCATGGTCCGCGCGGGGCTTCTTACCGGAACGGCCGTCCTGGATGCCGCGGAAGCGCTGGCGGCCCACTGGGATCTCGGTACTGACCGACTGTGGGGCATGAGCCCGTTCGGCGGCAGGGCCGGGGACCCGCTGTGGAGCAGGCTCGACGCCCGGTTGTTCATCCAGGCTGCCGGCGCTGAGCTCTCCGGCCTCCAGGCCGCCTTCCGCACCGCGTACTGGCTGCCTCGGGTGGGAGCGGTCGCCGTCGGTACGGATGCCCCCTCCCACCTGCGGGAACTGATCGCCACACTGCGGTACGACGCTGACGGCACAAGCGTTCGCGCGTACCGCAGGTTCCTCCGCGAGCGGGCGGATCGTCAGCCTCGCTGAAGCTCGTCCGCTACCCGGGCCGCCATGTGACGCGCCGGATCGAGGCGCGGGTCCTCGGGGTGGGCGTCCGGAGCCAGGATCTTCGCGCAGACGAACAGGGTCATCAGCCGGCCGTCCCGGCTCTCCAGGTCGTGTCCCCGCTCCCGGCGGACCCGCTCGGCCAAGGCCGGGACGGCGAGGGAGTTACCCCACAAAGACGCGGCATCCAGCCCGCGCGGGGCCAAGCCCCAGTCCTCCCAGTCGAAGAGACAGAACTGCGGACCGGTCATGTTCGCCCAGTTGAGGTCGGCATGCGCCGACTGCCACTGCTGGACGGTTGGGTCGACGCCGCCGGGGAGGAATCGCTTGATCGCGCCTGTCACGTCGTGCTGCGTGATGGTGACGGTGTCCGGGGTGGCAACCCGGCTCGTGTGCTGGGCCGACAGCGCATCCAGCGACGCATTGAACTCCCGCCACCAACCGTTCGGCAGCTCGGGATCCGCGAGCAGGACGCTGCCACCGACCGGCGCCCCGGGCAGGAGGTCCGTCTCATCCGCACGCCACATCGCGGCCTCATCCGGCCTGCTCCACGCGATGGCCCGGTACCATCCGGGCTTCGCGATGCCCTCCAGCAGGGCCGCGCATTCCGTCCCGTTCCAACCCTGGCCTCCGATCCTGCCGAAGGGACGCCGCTCGATCCGTACCCACGTATCCCGGTCCGTACGGGCACCGATCGAGCGTCGCTTGCGCACCAGTGTGTGGCGGTCGACCCATGTTCGGAGGGAGCGCTCGACCTCGTCGAGCACGGTATCCACTGGCTCAACACGCAGGTCAACGACGGCAGTAGCGGGGAAAGAAGACGGCACTGAACCTCCTTGGCGACTGGCCGACGTTAGCAAGAAGCGGCTCACTCGGTTCCTGGTGACATCAGTGGGAAAGGCAGTGCCGGGGCACGTCAGAGGCGCCTCGGTCTGCCGGACACGTTCATCAGCGGTGACGCTGGGGCTGGCCAGTGCCCATAGGGAAGTAATTGCGGGGTGCGAATCCCAGGGCTGATGGATGGGACCGTGGGGCAAGGTGGTGCGTCGGCGGGCGGCTTCTGCTCGGCGGCCGGCAAGGCCAGGCGCAAAGGCAAGAAGAAGGACAAGCGGAAGAAGCGCGACCGCTGGACCGGCAGGCGGTCCGCTCACGAATCGTTCACGCAAGCCGACTCGCGGCGTCCCCACCGCGTGCCGCGCCCCGCCCCGGGAACGAGAGAAAGCCAGGTCACGGGCTATGTGACCTGGCCTTCCGCTGGAGCCCCCTCTCGGATTCGAACCGACGACCTGCGCATACAAGTGCGTCCAGCCGGACGGACCTCAGAAGCGCGAGCGAAGGCGACCCTTAGGGGGCGGACCAGCGGTTACCCCACTATGCGCTGCGCGTATACACCGTGCGTATAGTGGCGGCCATGCCAATCCACGACCAGCGCGGCGCGACGGCCGCGCGCAACAAGATGTCCACGCCACACAAGACGGGGAACCGACCGCGCGGGTTGCGTTCGCGCGCGGGTGTGGCCGTGATCACCCTCGTCACCCTCGGACTCACCACCGCGCTGACCGGGTGCGGCACCGACACCGAGGCGCCCAGCAAGGTCCGCTCCGACGCGGGTGACGACGGGAAGGGGAAGTTCGGGTCCGTCGACTGCCGCGAGGACAAGTGCATAGCCCTGACCTTCGACGCGGGGCCGCACGGCAAGCACACACCCCGGCTGCTGGACATCCTCAAGAAGGAGAAGGTCCCGGCGACGTTCTTCCTGCTGGGCAAGAAGCACATCGACACCCACCCCGAGCTGGTGCGGCGGATCGACGCCGAGGGGCATGAGATAGCCAGCCACACCTGGACGCACCGCAGGCTCACCGAGCTCGACGCCGACGAGGTGCGGTGGGAGCTGGAGCGCACGAACAAGGAGCTCAAGAAGCTGACGGGACGCGCCCCCACGCTGATGAGGCCGCCGCAGGGCCGCACCGACGAGGAGGTCAACAAGATATCCAAGAGCCTCGGGCTCTCCGAGATCCTGTGGACCGTCACGGCGAAGGACTACAAGACGACCGACTCCGCGCTGATCAAGCGCCGGGTGCTGGAACAGTCCGGGCGCGACGGGATCATCCTGCTCCACGACATCTACGACGGCACGGTGCCCGCGGTGCCGGGGATCATCGAGGAGCTGAAGTCCAAGGGCTACACGTTCGTCACCGTGCCGCAGCTGTTCGCGCCGGGGGTCCCGGAGCCGGGCAAGGTCTACCGCTGACCCGGGGCCGGGGGATCTAGGGTCGGGGGGTGGCTCTCATCGACCTGGAACGGCACTGCGCACTCGACGCGGACGAGGCATGGCGGCGGCTCACGGACTGGCCCCGGCACGGCGCTTTCGTCCCGTTCACCCGTGTCGGGGTGGACACCCCGGTGGGCGAGGGATCGACGGTGCTCGCGCGGACCGCGCTCGGACCCGTCGGCTTCGACGATCCGATGGAGATCACCGTCTGGCGCCCGCCCGAGGAGGGCCGGCCGGGCCTGTGCGGGCTGGAGAAACGCGGACGGCTGGTGCTCGGCCGGGCCGAGATCGAGGTCCGTCCCGACGGACCGGGCAGCCGGGTCCGGTGGCGCGAGGAGATCCGGGTCCGCGGTCTTCCCCAGTTCTGCGATCCCGTCCTGGCGGCGGCAGGCCGCCGGATGTTCGGGCGCACCGTGGACGGGTTGCTGCGCACCGGGAGTTGAGCCCCCGGGGAAGCCTTGGTGGCCGTGGCGTGTGTACCTATCATCTGATCATGTCCTCAGACAGAGCCCTGCCCGTGACCCCGGTGACCGTACTGACCCGGGGCGGGACCACGGCACGCTTCGACGGCGTCCGGCTGATCGTCGTACGGGGCCGGTCGACCTGGACCGTGCCGGTGCGGGCGCTGGAGTACGTCGAGCTGACGGACGACGGTGCGATACGCGCGCTGATCGCCGGTTCCGCCGACTCGGCGGATCACGGTCTGGGAGCCGTGGTCGATCTGCGGGGCCCCAACCGGTCGGCGGTCGAGGCGTTCTTCGGGCAGCTGAGCTCCGCCGTGGACCGGACCCCGTCGGCGGCCGACGGTCATGCGCTGGTCCGCCAACACGTCCGGGCGGCCGGCCGCGCCCCGCTGAGTCCCGGCTTGCGCAAGGGGCTCAGGGTCGCGGGGCTGATCCTGCTGCATCACACGGCGCTCTTCGTGTTCGGTGTGATCGCCGTGGGTTACCCCTGGCTGGTCCTGTTCACCGTGGTCACGACGGGGACGCTCGGGCTCGCGGGCGGGCTCGTCCTGTGGCGGGTCGGTCGGCGGTTCAGGTCGCTGTGGCTGCTGCGACGGCGCGGGATCGGGGTGGTCGGCGAGGCGGTCGGCCATGTCCGGATCTGGTCCAAGGGCGGGCACTGGTGGGAGTTCTCGCGGATGGACTTCGTCACGGTCGACGGGCGGCGGATGAAGGGCGTTCCCTCGGTCGTGACCGTCTGGTCCTTCTCCGACGCGTCGCGCGGCCGGGTCGAGCTCAGCTACGACCCCGAGAACCCGGAGCGCGCGAGCCGTCCGCTCACGGCCGGGTTCAGCTTGCGGACCCTGATCCTGGCCGCGCCGGGTGTGGCGCTGTTCAGCGGTTACGTGGTGACGTTCGCGCTGTTCCTGGAGGTCTGAGCTCCGGGCGGCGGACGCGGCCGGGCGCGTCGTGGTGGATCGGGGTGCGACCGCCGGTCAGGGGCGGTCCGGCGCCGCCGCGCAGTACGGCGACGATCTCCGCGGCGATCGACAGGGCCGTCTCCTGCGGGGTGCGGGCGCCGAGGTCCAGTCCGATCGGGGAACGCAGCCGCTTCAGCTGGTGTTCCGTCACACCGGTCTCGCGCAGCCGCCGTATCCGGTCCTCGTGGGTGGTGCGTGAGCCCATCGCGCCGATGTACGCGACGGGCAGCCGCAGGGCGAGCCGCAGCAGCGGTACGTCGAACTTCGGGTCATGGGTGAGGACGCAGAGCACCGTACGGGCGTCCACCTCGGTGCGCTCCAGATAGCGGTGCGGCCAGTCGACGACGACCTCGTGGGCCGCCGGGAAGCGGGCGGGGGTCGCGAAGACGGGGCGGGCGTCGCAGACGGTGACGCGGTAGCCGAGGAACGCGCCGAGGCCGACGAGGGCGGAGGCGACGTCGACCGCGCCGAAGACGATCAGCCGGGGCGGGGCGGCGGACGACTCCACGAAGAGGGCGGGCCGTCCGGTCGAGGCGCAGCCGGGAACGGTTCCGGTGCGGCCCGCCGCGAGCAGCGCCGCCGCATCATGGGCCGCCCACCGGTCCAGCTCCGGGGGGCCGCCGAGGGTCCCTTCGTGGGTGCTGTCCGGGTGGACCAGCAGGGGGCTGGGGTCCTCCGGGGTGTCGGCGGGGGGCAGTGGGCGGGCCAGGGCGGTGGGCCGGCCGTTCGCGGCGGCGGCCAGGGCGCGGGCGGTCAGGGAACGGGCGGGGCTGGTCCGGGGGACGGGGGTGACCAGGACGTCGATGCTGCCGCCGCAGGTCAGGCCGGTGGCGAAGGGGTCGTCGGCGGTGGGGCCGAAGGGTGCCAGGACGGTCCGGCCGTCCCGCAGGGCCTGTCGGCACAGCTCGTACACGGCGGCTTCGACACAGCCGCCGGAGACGGAGCCGACCGCTTCGCCGCCGGTGTCGACGGCGAGCGTCGCGCCGGGGCCCCGGGGGGCGCTGCCGTCCACGGCGACGACGGTGGCCACCGCGAAGTCGCGGCCCTGGCGGACCCATTCGTGGAGTTCCGCGGCGATGTCCAGCATCTCTCGCTCCTCGCCCTCGTCGTGCGGTCCCTACCCGGTGCCCGTCAGATGTTCGGGGCGCACGGGGGTCCGGTTCAGCTCCAGGCCCGTCGCGGCGCGGATCGCGGCGAGGACCGCCGGGGTGGCGGACAGGGTGGGCGCCTCCCCCACCCCGCGCAGTCCGTAGGGGGCGTTCGCGTCGGGGAGTTCGAGCATGTCGACGGGGAGCGAGGGGGTGTCGAGGATCGTGGGGATCAGATAGTCGGTGAAGGACGGGTTGCGCACCTTCGCGGTCACCGGGTCGACCACGATCTCCTCCATCACCGCGATCCCGAGGCCCTGGACGGTGCCGCCCTGGATCTGGCCGATGACGGACAGCGGGTTGAGGGCCTTGCCCACGTCCTGCGCGCAGGCGAGTTCGACGACCTTGACCAGTCCGAGTCCGGTGTCGACCTCGACCACCGCGCGGTGTGCGGCGAAGGAGTACTGGAGGTGGCCGTCGCCCTGGCCGGTGCGCGGGTCGAGGGACCTGGTGGGGCGGTGGCGCCACTCGCGTTCCTCCTCGATCACCTCGTCGTCGAGGACGTCCGCGAGGGAGGCGAGGACCTCCCCCGCCTCGGTGACCACGTGCCCGTCCTCCAGCCGGAGCTCGGCGGTGGCCCAGGCCGGGTGGTGGCTGCCGAATCTGCGGCGGCCCAGCTCCAGGGCGCGTTCGCGGACGAGTGCGCAGGCGTTGCGGACGGCACCGCCGGTCATGTACGTCTGCCGGGAGGCGGAGGTGGAGCCCGCGCTGCCGACCTGGGTGTCGGCGGGGTGGATGGTCACCTGGTCGACGCCGAGTTCGGTCCGGGCGATCTGCGCGTGGACGGTGACACCGCCCTGGCCGACCTCCGCCATCGCGGTGTGCACGACGGCGACGGCCTCCCCGCCCGCGCTCTCCAGCCGGACCTTGGCGGTGGAGTAGTCGTCGAAGCCCTCGGAGAAGCCGACGTTCTTGATGCCGACGGCGTATCCGACGCCCCGGACGACGTCCTCGCCGTGGGTGGTGTTGGACAGTCCGCCGGGGAGCTGGCGGATGTCGGCGCCCTCGGTGGTCTCCCACTGGCGTTCGGGGGGCATCGGCCTCGCCTTGACCCGGCGCAGCAGTTCGGCGACCGGGGCGGGGGCGTCCACGATCTGTCCGGTGGGCAGCCGGCTGCCCTGTTCCATGGCGTTGAGCCGCCGGAACTCGACGGGGTCCAGGCCGAGTTCGGCGGCGAGTTTGTCCATCTGCGCCTCGTAGGCGAAGCAGGCCTGCACCGCGCCGAAGCCGCGCATCGCTCCGCAGGGCGGGTTGTTGGTGTAGAGGGCGAGGGCCTCGATGTCGACGTGGTCGACCACGTAGGGGCCGACGGACAGGGAGGAGGCGTTGCCGACGACGGCCGGGGACGAGGAGGCGTAGGCGCCGCCGTCGAGGACGATCCGGCAGCGGACGTGGGTGAGTTTGCCGTCGCGGGTGGCGCCATGTTCGTAGTGGAGTTTCGCGGGGTGGCGGTGGACATGGCCGAAGAACGACTCGAACCGGTTGTAGACGATCTTCACGGGCCTGCCGGTGCGCAGGGCGAGCAGGCAGGCGTGGATCTGCATCGACAGGTCCTCACGGCCGCCGAACGCGCCGCCGACCCCGGCGAGCGTCATCCGTACCTTGTCCTCGGGCAGTCCGAGGACGGGCGCGATCTGGGCGCGGTCGTTGTGCAGCCACTGGGTGGCGATGTAGAGGTCGACCCCGCCGTCCTCGGCGGGGACGGCGAGCCCCGATTCGGGGCCGAGGAAGGCCTGGTCCTGCATCCCGAAGACGTATTCGCCGCGCACCACGGCGTCGGCGCGGCGGGCGGCGGCGTCGGCGTCGCCGCGGACGATGGGCTGGCGGTGGACGATGTTGGGGTGCGGGACCCGGTGGGAGTGGTGGTCGGCGCGGTCGGGGTGCAGGACGGGCGCGCCGGGCGCGGTGGCGGAGTCCTCGTCGGTGACGACGGGGAGTTCCCGGTACTCGACCTTGATCTTGGCGGCGGCGCGGCGGGCGGTCTCGGGGTGGTCGGCGGCGACGGCGGCGACGGGTTCGCCGTGGTGGCGGACCCGGCCGTGCGCGAGGACGGGGGTGTCCTGGATCTCCAGCCCGTAGTGGCGTACGGCGGTGGGCAGGTCGTCGTAGGTGAGGACGGCGTGGACGCCGGGCAGGGCGAGGGCCTCGGAGACGTCGAGGGAGACGATCTCGGCGTGGGCGACGGGTGAGCGCAGGATCTGGCCCCACAGCATGTCCTCGTGCCACATGTCGGAGGAGTACGCGAACTCGCCGGTGACCTTGAGGGTGCCGTCGGGGCGGAGGGTGGAGACGCCGATGCCGCCGGGGGCGCGGGTGGGGCGGGTGAGGCCGGTGGGGGTCGGGTCGGTGCCCATGTCAGGAGCCTTCCTGCCGGGCGGCGGCGAGCCGTACCGCGTCCATGATCTTCTCGTAGCCGGTGCAGCGGCACAGATTGCCGGACAGCGCCTCGCGGATGTCCGCGTCGGACGGGTCGGGGCAGCGGGCCAGCAGGTCGTCGGCGGCGACGAGGAGTCCGGGGGTGCAGAAGCCGCACTGGACGGCGCCCGCGTCGACGAACGCCCGCTGGACGGGGGCGAGGGTGTCGGCCCCGGCGGTGCGCGGGCCGCCGGTGGCCGGTTCCGGACGGTCGGTGTCCGGTACGTCCCGCTCGCGTCCGCGTTCGGCGGCGCGGTGGCGGGCGTGCTCGGCGAGGCCCTCGACGGTGACCACGTCCCGGCCCTCGGCCTGTCCGGCGGCGACCAGGCAGGAGCACACGGGGACATCGTCGAGGCGGACCGTGCAGGAGCCGCACTCGCCCTGTTCGCAGGCGTTCTTGGAGCCGGGCAGCCCGAGCCGTTCGCGCAGGACGTGAAGCAGGCTCTCGCCCTCCCAGACGTCGTCGGCGGTCCGGGTGCGGCCGTTGACGGTGAAGGTGACACGCATCAGAGGGCTCCTCCGCTCGCGGGGCCGGGGCGGCGGTACGACTCCCAGGCCCAGGTGAGGGTGCGGCGGGCCAGTACGGCGACCGCGTGGCGGCGGTACGCGGCGGTGCCGCGGACATCGTCGATCGGGGCGCAGGCGGCGGCGCAGAGCCCCGCGAACTCCTTGGCGACGGAGGGCGGGACGGGCCGTCCGCTGTCCCACAGGCCGTCCTCGTCGAGGGCGGCGGTCAGGAACTCCTCGGCGGTGCCCGCCCGGATCGGGGTGGGGGCGGCGGAGCCGACGCCGGTGCGGACGGTCCGGGTCCGGGGGTGCAGGGCGAACGCGAACGCGCACACGGCGATGACCATCGCGTTGCGGGTGCCGACCTTCGAGAACTGCTGGGGTCCGTCGGCCGTGTCGACATGGACGGCGCGGATCAGCTCGTCGGGGGCCAGGGCATTGCGCTTGACCCCGGTGTAGAAGGCGTCCACGGGGATGCGCCGGACGCCGCGCACCGACTCGGCCTCGATCTCGGCGCCGGCGGCGAGCAGCGCGGGGTGGGCGTCCCCGGCGGGCGAGGCGGTGCCGAGGTTGCCGCCGACCCCGCCGCGGTTGCGGATCTGCGGGGAGGCGACGGTGTGCGCGGCGAGCGCGAGGCCGGGCAGTTCGGCGCGCAGCTCGGTCATGACGCGGGTGTAGGGGACGGAGGCGCCGAGCCGGACGGTCCGCTCGCCGCGCTCCCACTCGTACAGCTCATCGATCCGGGTCAGATCGAGCAGGTGGTCCGGACGCAGATGGTCGAAGTTGATGCCGACCATCACATCGGTGCCGCCTGCGATCGGTACGGCGGCGGGGTGCGCGGCCTTCGCGGCCAGCGCCTCCTGCCAGGTCGCGGGGCGGAGGAAGTCCATCGGGCCCTCTTCGGGTCGGGCGTCGGCGGGGTGCCGGGCCGCACGGGCCCGGTCCGGTGGGCGGTCCGGTGGCCCCGGGGAGGGCGGGCCGGCCGGAGGGCCCGTTGCCCGCGCTGAGCGCGCGGTACCTCCAGTACACCGCTCGTGGGGGCCCCGCGTCAGTCAACGAACCCATGAAGAGGTCGTTCCGCCCTTCCGCGAGTCTTGTAGATTCGTATGAACAACGGGACCCGGACATCCCGGGGACTTCGTACGGAAAACCACCGCTCGCGAAGGCCGCGGGCGGGGAGCGGGTGGGCGCTGTTCCCCTGCTCCCCGTGTCCAGCGGTGCCCGGTACGGGCCGTCACCCATCGGCCCGTGCCATGACCGGATCACGACGGAACAGAACGGCGGCGACGACACCATGCGGCTGCGCGCACTGCTGGACACGGACGCGCTGGGGCTGCGGCTGCTCGGCGGCGAGGACGAGCTGGACCGGACGGTGCGCGGGGTGATGACCACCGATCTGCGGGACCCCAGCCGCTATCTGTCGGGGGGCGAGCTGGTCCTGACGGGGCTGGCGTGGCGGCGCGGACCGGCGGACTCCGAGCCGTTCGTACGCATCCTGGCGGGCGCCGGGGTCGTGGCGCTGGCGGCCGGGGAGGCGGAGCTGGGGGATGTCCCCGAGGACATGGTGCGGGCCTGCGCCAAGCACCGGCTGCCGCTCTTCGCGGTGAACGAGCGGGTGGCGTTCGCGACGATCACCGAGCACGTGGTGCGCCAGGTGTCGGGCGAGCGGGCCGGTGACCTCGCGGCGGTCGTGGACCGGCACCGCAGGCTGATGACCTCCGGGCCCGCGGGCGGCGGCCCCGACGCCGTACTGGACCTGCTCGGCTCGGACCTGGATCTGCGGGCCTGGGTGCTGTCCCCGACCGGACGCCGGATCGCCGGGCCGCACGGCCCCGGCCGGGACCTGCCGGCCGAGACGCGTACGGAGCTCGCCGCGGCCCATCTGGCGGCGGTGCGGGGCGGGCGGCGCGGGCCGCACCGGACGGCCGTCGGCGGGACCACGTACTCGCTGTTCCCGGTGCGCGGGACGCGGGGCGCCGGGGGCGGCGGCAGGGAGGGCGCCCTCGCCCAGTGGGTGCTCGCGGTGGCGGCGGACGCCGGGGAGTGGCCCGAGGAGCGTCTGGACCTGCTGCGCGGGGTGACCCAGCTGATCGCGGTGGAACGGGACCGCCGGGACTCGGCCCGCACGGTCCGGCGGCGGCTCGCGCACGAGGTGCTGGAGCTGGTGCGGTCGGGCGCCGCGCCCACCGAGATCGCGGCCCGGCTGCGGGTCGCGGCCCCGGTGCTGCTGCCGGGCCTCACGGCGGCGCCGCACTGGCAGGTGGTCGTGGCCAAGGTCGACTGGCGCGGCGAGCCGGACGGCGCCGAGCGGACCCCGGACACGGGTGACGGCGGGGCGGCCGTCCAAGCGCTGCTGGAGGAGATCCTGGTCGACCCCCGGACGGCCGGGACCGAGCCGTCGGACCGGATCGCCGTCACCCACGCGGGGGACGAGGCCGTCGCGCTGGTACCGCTGCCCGCGGTGGCCGCCGACGGGGCTCCCGTGGACGGCACGACCGGTTGCGAGCTGGCCGCCGACATCCTGCTGCGGACGGTGCGGGAACCGCTGTCGGCGGGGCTGGGCGACGAGGGGCGGCTCACCCTCGGGGTGAGCGCCACGGTCCACTCGGCGGAGGGGCTGCGCGGGGCGCTGGAGGAGGCCCGGCACGCCCGCCGGGTCGCCGCGGCCCGCCCGGGGCGGGTCAGCGCGGCGGGCCACCAGGAGCTGGCGTCGCACGTACTGCTGCTGCCGTTCGTGCCGGACGACGTGCGGCGCGCGTTCACCGCGCGACTGCTCGACCCGCTGCGGGAGTACGACCAGCGGCACCGGGCGGAGCTGATCGCGACGCTGGAGGCGTTCCTGGACTCCGACGGCTCATGGACCCGTTGCGCGGCGCGGCTGCACCTCCACGTCAACACGCTGCGCTACCGCGTCGGGCGTATCGAGCAGTTGACGGGACGGGATCTGTCGCGCCTTGAGGACAAGCTCGATTTCTTCCTCGCGCTGCGGATGAGCTGACGTCCCAAGGGGCCGCGCGGGTTCCGGGTCGTCGCTTCTACCCCGGTCGAACAGGTTTCGCACCCCAGGACTTTGTGAAATCCTTCACCTACCCCCTTGGCCGGGTGTGCCGATCCATGCTGAGATTCCGCATCGGCTCAAGACGCACGGGTGTGCTCCGGGAGGGCAATGTGGCGTATACCGCCAGGTCTGGTACAGGAACGACCAAAGGTGACGATCCACTCCAGACCGCGGTATGGCGGTTGCGTTCGCGCGCCTGCTGGACCGACGCGGCAGCCTTGCTGGAGCGGCGCGCCGCCACGGACGCGGGGGCCGCGCTCCAGCGGGTGGCCCTGCTGGGGGAACGCTGCCTCTACACGGCGCAGGGCTGGGCGGAGGCGGAGGACGCGCTGCGGACCGCCGAGGCGCTGGCCCAGGGTGACGACGAACGCGGGGCCGCCGCGTGCGAGCGGGGGCACCTGGCCTATGCCTCGACACTGCTCGGGGTACGGGACCGGGCCGACGAGGCGCGGTCCGCGCTGGGGCGGGCCGCCGCGCTCATCGCGCCCGGGGCGCAGGCGCGGGCCCTGCTCGACTTCCGGCGCGGACTGATCGCCGAGAACCTGTCGGACTCGCCGCAGTCCGCTCGCGCGGCGTACCGGCGGGCCCACGCGGGGGCCACCGCCTCCGGGGACGCGCTGCTGCTGTCCTTCACCTGGCGGCAGCTGGCGGGGCTCGCGCTCGCGGACGGGGAGCTGGCGGAGGCGCGGCACGGGTTCGCGGAGTCGCTGCGCATCCGGGAGGAGCTGGGGTATCTCGTCGGTACGGCGCCCGCGTTGGCGTCGCTCGCGCAGGCCGAGACGGAGCCGGAGGCGACGAGGCTGCGGCAGGAGGCCGCGCGGTTGCTGCGGTTGTTGGGGGGCGTCCCCACGTGGTTGGGTCCGCAGCTTGTCGCTGCGCAGGCTCGGGGGGTTCAGGCGGTGTGACGGGGCGCCGCCTCCCGTTGCCCGCCGGTTCCCCGGGGCGCGCCGCCGGTCCCCGGGGCCTGTCCGATGCTTCACCGGTGTCCGGGGTCGGCGGGGGGCTTGTCCGATGCTTCACCGGCATACGGGCTGGGGTACGCGCAGTTCCTCGCGCCCCTGGGTAATGCGTCCGGGTGTCGGACGTTGGCTCACCGGTGTCCGGGGTCGGCCGGGGGCTTGTCCGTTGCCTCGCCGGATTACGAGGTTGGGGTACGCGCAGTTCCTCGCGGCCCTTTGGGGCTCGGGGGGTGTCGGGCGTTGGTTGGGTCAGGTGCCTGCGAAGTGGTTTCGGACCAGGGACTGGACCTTGGTGGCGTCGCGGGCCGTGAGGGCGTCGAGGAGGGCGCTGTGCTCGGCCGCGTCGGAGACGAGGTCGGCGCGGCGCATCGGGAGGGGGCCGCTGATCAGGGGCCACTGGGCGCGGCGGTGGAGGTCGTCGGCGACCTGGACGAGCTGCTGGTTGCCCGACAGGCCCAGCAGCGCCCGGTGGAACGCGCGGTCGGACTCGGCGTAGGCCGCCCGGTCCCCGCACGCCGCCGCGACGGCGGTGGCCTCGGCCAGCGGACGCAGCTCCGCCCAGCGGGCGGCGGACACCGACTGGGTCAGCCGGAGCATCACCGGCACCTCGATCAGCGCCCGGACCTCCGCCAGCTCGGCGAGCTGGCGCTCACTACGCTCCACGACCCGGAAGCCGCGGTTGGGCACGACCTCGACGGCCCCCTCCGCGGCGAGCTGCTGCATGGCCTCCCGTACGGGGGTCGCGGAGACGCCGAGCCGTTCGCCCAGCACGGGCGCCGAGTAGACCGCGCCGGGCGCGAGTTCCCCTTCGACGAGGGCGACGCGCAGCGCGGCGAGGACCTGTCCCCGTACGCTCGCGCGGACCACCGGCCGGGGGCGGCGGGGCAGCGGGGGTTCTCCGTGGGTGTGCTCGCCCCGGGCGGGCACCGTGCCCGTCGCGGGTTCCCGGGCGGGCGGCGGTGCGGGGGTGGGCGGCGGTACGGGGGCGGGGCGGGGGGTGTCCGCGGCCTGCGGGTCGGGCTGGGGGGCCGGACGGGACCGGGGCTGCGGGGGGACACGGGTGTCGCCGCCGACCGGGCACCAGGGGGCCTCCGGGGGCCCTAAGGGCCGGGGAGCGCGGCCGGGCGGTGGGCAGGCACGGTCACCGCCGCCGGGTGCGGGGCCCGTCGAGCCCGGGGCGGGGAGCGGTCCGGGACGGGTCATCGGGTCCTCCTCCGGCGCTCGTGCGCTGCGGCGGCCGGTCGGCCGCACCCGGAGAACGATAGGGGGACGGGCCCTCAGTTCAAACCTCGATCACATCTTGTAAGGTTAGCCTTACCTGTAGACGATCGTGATTCGGTGGTCCCGTATGAGCGCTCCCACCCTGGCCGCGGCGCCGGAGGCGTCCTCCCCCGTGGCCGCGGCGTATGCCCGGCTCACCGAGGTGTTCCCGGGTGTGCGGATCGAGGAGCTGGGTCCGGGTGACCCGCTGCCCGGAGGCAGCGGCTGGGTGACCGCGGCGGAGCTCGCGCGGGGCGGCGCGGAGCTGGACTCCTTCCTCGACTGGGACGACGCGCAGGTGCTCAAGGACTACGGCACCCGGGCCCGTCCCGATGTCGTCGCCAGTTTCGGGCTGCACCGCTACGCCTGGCCCGCCTGTCTGCTCGTCACCATGCCCTGGTTCCTGCACCGCAGGGTCCCCCGCTTCCCCGCCGAACGCGTCGCGTTCCAGCGCGCGCTCGGCCGGATGGCCGTACGGACGGGCGAGTTCGCGTGTCTGGCCGACGACCCGCTCGCGGATCACCCCGACGCCCGGGTCGTGGCGGACGAACACGCCCTGCGCGAGGAGGTCCGGGCCGCGGTCGCGGAGCATCTGGAGCCGCTGCTCGGCGCGTTCGGGCCGCGGATGCGGCGCCGCGGCCGGGCGCTGTGGGGCATGGCGACCGACGAGATCGTCGAGGGCCTCTGGTACATCGCGCATCTCCTCGGCGAGGAGGGGCGCGGGATGAGCGAGCTGGAACAGCTGCTGCCCGGGGCCACCCAGCCCTACGTGGGCGCGGCCGGATTCCGTTCGCTGACCGGTCCGGCCGGTGAATCCCTGGCCACCCGGGACCGCGCGAGCTGCTGCATGTTCTACACGCTGCGGCCCGAGGACACCTGTGTGACGTGCCCTCGCACGTGCGATGCGGATAGGGTAGCCAGGTTGGGCGAAGCAGCTTCCTCCTGAACCACCCGTACCGGTAGTGTTTCTCGAACTCAACTCGCACGAATCGCGTGGGAGTTCGAGCGGACGGCGGCACTTGGCGGCTCCCCACACCCCCTTGGCGTTCTCTTGCACCGAAACCCCCTGAGCGGCTCCGGGTTTGAGGAACGATGACGCCCGAAAAGCCCTACTGCGATGCAAGGGACGCGTGATGAGATTGACCGACATATCGCTTGACTGGTTGCTTCCGGGCGCCGTACTGCTCCTGGGCATACTGGCGGCGGTTGCGGTGCTGGCGCGGTCCAAGCGGGCCAAGGACTCGACCAAGCCCGCGGACGACAGCTGGGAGCGCACCGAGGAACGCCGCAGGCGCAAGGAAGCGATGTACGGCACCGCCTCCTATCTGCTGCTGTTCTGCTGTGCGGCGGTCGCCGCGGCACTGTCCTTCCACGGCCTGGTCGGCTTCGGCCGGCAGAACCTGAACCTGTCCGGCGGCTGGGAGTACCTGGTCCCGTTCGGTCTCGACGGCGCGGCGATGTTCTGCTCCGTCCTCGCGGTGCGCGAGGCCAGCCACGGTGACGCGGCCCTCGGTTCGCGACTGCTGGTGTGGACGTTCGCCGGTGCCGCCGCCTGGTTCAACTGGGTGCACGCCCCCCGTGGCCTCGACCACGCGGGCGCCCCGCACTTCTTCGCCGGTATGTCCCTGTCGGCGGCCGTGCTCTTCGACCGCGCGCTGAAGCAGACCCGTCGGGCCGCGCTCCGCGAGCAGGGCCTGGTGCCCCGTCCGCTGCCGCAGATCCGGGTGGTCCGCTGGCTGCGCGCGCCCCGCGAGACCTTCGCCGCCTGGTCGCTGATGCTGCTGGAGAACGTGCGCACCCTGGACGAGGCGGTCGACGAGGTCCGTGAGGACCGCCGTCAGAAGCTGCACAACCGTCAGATCAGGCGTGAGCAGGACAAGCTGAAGCGTGCTCAGCTGAAGGCCATAAGCCGGAGCCAGCCCCGCGGCATCCTCCCGCGCGGTGGCGGTGGCGGCGGTGGTGGCCGGCAGGTCGACATGCAGCCCGCGATGAGCGGCGGTGGTGGCGGTGGCGGCTCGGACCCCGCTATATCGGACCCCGAGCCACTGCCCCCCGTCGCTTCCCGTCCCTCCCTCACGCCCGTCCGGCGCAAAAGTGAACCGATCACCGTCGACCTGACGGCCGAGGACGACACCCAGGCCCTGCCGAGGCTCGATTCCCTGGAGCGCAAGCTCAAGGACCTTGAGCAGCAGTTCGGCTGAGTCCCGGTCGGCCACGCCGACCGGTTGAACGGCGCTTTCGGGGCGGCGGTGCACGGCGTGAGCCGTGCCGCCGCCCCGGCCCCGTTCCAGGGCGGTGCACGGCGCCGGCGGAGCGCTCACGAGCGTCCGCTGTCGAGTCCGCTGTCCAGTTCGAACCACACCGCCTTGCCGAAGCCGAGGCCCTTCACCCCCCACGCGTCCGCCAGCGACTCCACCAGCATCAGCCCCCGGCCGCCCGTCCCCTCGTCGGGAACCGGGACCCGGCTCCTCGGGCGCCGGCGGACGAAGTCCCGCACCTCCACCCGCAGTCGCCGCGGTCCCGCCGCGACCGTGAGGACCGCCGGACGTTCCGTATGGACGAGTGCGTTGGTGACGAGTTCACTGGTGAGCAGTTCGGCGGTCTCCGCCTGTCCCGGCTCGCCCCAGTGCCCGAGAAGTTCGCGCACCGCGCGGCGGGACTCGGGCACCGCCCGCAGATCCGCCCGCGCGAGTCTTCTCCTCAGCCGTCGCACCCTTGCCTGCCCCGTCATGGCCCCCGCCCGCATGATGCCGTCCACCTCTTCCGAACGTCGGTCGAACACGTACACCGGAATGCATGCCCGCGACGGTCGCGGGCACGCCTCCCGATCGCCTCGGCTGTGACGGGTGTGGCGTGCGCCGGTGCGCGGCGCGGGGGTGGGCGCGGGCCCCGCGCACACCCTGCGGACCGGCCGGACGTCAAGGCCGGGGCACGTTGCGGAGGTTGGAACGGGCCATCTGCACCATCCGCCCCACACCTCCGTCGAGAACCATCTTCGACGCCGACAGGGCGAAGCCCGTGACCATCTCGGCGCTGATCTTCGGCGGGATGGACAGCGCGTTGGGGTCGGTGACCACATCGACCAGGGCCGGTCCCTTGTGCCGGAACGCCGCCTTCAGCGCCCCCGTCAGATCCTTGGGCTTCTCGACCCGGACCCCGAAGGCACCGCACGCCCGCGCCACCGCGGCGAAGTCCGGATTGAGATTGGTGGTGCCGTACGAGGGCAGCCCCGCGACCAGCATCTCCAGTTCGACCATGCCGAGCGACGAGTTGTTGAACAGGACCACCTTCACCGGCAGGTCGTACTGGACGAGGGTGAGGAAGTCACCCATCAGCATGGTGAAGCCGCCGTCCCCGGACATCGAGACGACCTGGCGTCGCCGGTCCACGAACTGGGCGCCGATGGCCTGCGGCAGGGCGTTGGCCATGGAGCCGTGGGAGAACGAGCCGATGATGCGGCGGCGGCCGTTCGGCGAGAGATAGCGGGCCGCCCACACGTTGCACATCCCGGTGTCGACGGTGAACACGGCGTCCTCGGCCGCGAGATCGTCGAGGACCGAGGCGACGTACTCGGGGTGGATGGGGATGTGCTTGTCGACCTTGCGGGTGTACGCCTTGATGACCCCTTCGAGCGCGTCGGCGTGCTTCTTCAGCATCTTGTCCAGGAAGCGCCGGTTGCTCTTCTCCTTCACCCGCGGGATCAGACACCGCAGGGTCTCCCGGACATCGCCCCACACCGCGAGGTCCAGCTTGGACCGCCGCCCGAGCCGTTCGGGCCGGACATCGACCTGCGCGATCAGCGCGTCATCGGGCAGGAACGCGTTGTACGGGAAGTCGGTGCCCAGCAGGATCAGCAGATCGCACTCGTTGGTCGCCTCATAGGCCGCGCCGTAACCCAGCAGCCCACTCATCCCCACGTCGTACGGATTGTCGTACTGGATCCACTCCTTGCCGCGCAGCGCGTGCCCGACCGGGGACTTCACCTTCCCGGCGAACTCCATGACCTCGGAGTGCGCCCCGGCCGTACCGCTGCCGCAGAAGAGCGTGACCTTGTCGGCGGCGTCGATCATCCGGACCAGCTTGTCGATCTCCTCGTCGCCGGGCCGCACGGTCGGCCGTGAGGTGACCAGCGCGCTCTCGGCGGCCTTGTCGGGGGCGGGCTGGTCGGCGATGTCCCCGGGCAGCGAGACGACACTGACCCCGCCCTGTCCGACGGCGTGCTGGATCGCCGTCTGGAGCAGCCGGGGCATCTGCTTGGGGTTGGAGATCAGCTCGCTGTAGTGGCTGCACTCGCGGAACAGCTGGTCCGGATGGGTCTCCTGGAAGTAGCCGAGACCGATCTCGCTGGACGGGATGTGCGAGGCGAGCGCGAGGACCGGGGCCATCGAGCGGTGCGCGTCGTACAGACCGTTGATGAGATGCAGATTGCCGGGCCCGCAGGACCCGGCGCACGCGGCGAGCTGCCCCGTGATCTGGGCCTCGGCGCCCGCCGCGAAGGCGGCGGTCTCCTCGTGCCGGACATGGATCCAGTCCATGTCCGGGCTGCGGCGGATCGCGTCGACGACCGGGTTGAGGCTGTCGCCGACGACCCCGTAGAGCCGTTTGACCCCCGCGCGGGAAAGGATGTCGACGAACTGTTCGGCGACGTTCTGCTTGGCCATGAGCTCACGTATCCCGTCCGTGTCGCGGGCGCCGCGCCTTCGCGTCGCCTGTGTTCTCCGGTCGCAGCGCCGGGTACCCGCTCACGGGCCCGGTATGTGCTGCGTCCATGAATTCACAGGCCGCGGGATCACGCCTCCCAGACGGCGGCGGCGGTGCGGTCGTCGGAGTAGCCCTTGACCCGGACGGTGGCGTCCGCGAGGAACGCGGCGAGCCCGGGTGGTCCCTCCGACCAGCGGGACGTGAGATGCGCGGCCAGCGCCCGCTCCCCGCGCAGGGGTTCCGCGAGGCCGCGTGAGCACAGCAGCAGGGTGTCCCCCGGGCGGGCGACGGACGCCCGGAAGCGGAACGGGTCGCGGGGCTGCTCCGGGGCCGGTTCGTAGGGGCTCGGGGGCGCGGCGATCCCCGGCTCCCCGGCCTGCGGGTCGTCCGGGACGCTCGCGTCCGGCGGTGAGCCGAAGCCCATCACCGGCTCACCGGCGGCGTCGGTGGCCCGGGGTTCGATGTCCTGCCACTCACCGTCGCGCAGCCGGAACAGTCCGCCGTCACCGACCCCGAAGAAGACCCGGGTCCGGCAGGCCGGGTCGGCGGGCAGCAGCAGACAGCGCAGGCTCACCGGGTGCTCCGGCGGCGCCTCGCTGGCCCGGGCGCGGAGCATCCCGAGACCGCGGTCGGTGAGCCGGTGCAGTCCGGACTTCAGATCGCCCCGGCGGGCCGCCCGGATGTCCCCCGCGAGCCGGGCGTGACTGCGGCCGACGGCACCGGCGATCCACCGGGTGGCCTCGACGGCGTCGGGCCGGGCGGTCGCCGATCCACGCGCGCCGGTGGCCAGGGCCACCAGGACCAGCGCGTCGTCGCCGCCGCCGAACCGGACGGTCAGCAGGGCGTCCCCGCGGTGCTCGCCCCGGTAGCGGGCCGAGTCCCCCCGGGTGGACACGGCCCGCAGCACGGACGTCCCGTACCGGGCCCCGTCCAGCACGGTGTCCGGCACGAGTTCCGCCAGCGCGTCCGGATCGGCGGCGGGCAGCGCGGTGGGCTCGGCCTCGTACGTGGGCGGACGGTCCCCCACATGGGCGACCACCGGCGGCTCCCCCGGTTCGGCGCGTTCCCGGCGCGCGCGTGCGGGACGGCCCAGCCGGAAGGTACGGGGTCCGGTGGACGAGCCGGCGGGCTGCCACGGCGGCGGCACCACAGCGGGCTCCGCCGGACGCGGAGCGGGTACGGGCGCCTCGGGCGGTTCCACCGGCCCGGCCTCGCTTGTGCCGGTGTCAGTCACGGTGGCGACGGAGACGAAACGGTCGTCGACGGTGTCGGTGTCCCCGGCGGGGGCCGGGTCCTCGCTCCGCCCCTCGGACCAGTCGGCGTACAAGTCGCCCCACCCGTCGTCCTCTTGGCGGTCCGACGGCTTCTCCCCCTGCTGGCTCATGGCGGTATTGTTCACGGCCCGCGGCGCCCGAAAACGGTCATACAGAAAATCCGTCGATACATAAGAAGACGAATCGACAAAGTGAGACCACGGGTCGCCTTCGCTTGCGCTTCTGAGGTTCCCCACCTGGACGTACCTGTTCCCGTGCGGGTACTCCGGGGGTGCGCAGTTCCCCGCGGGTCGCCTTCGCTCGCGCCCCATAGGGTTCCCCACCTGGACGTACCTGTCCCCGTGCGGGCCGTCCGGGGGTGCGCAGTTCCCCGCGGGTCGCCTTCGCTCGCGCCCCATAGGGTTCCCCACCTGGACGTACCTGTCCCCGTGCGGGCCGTCCGGGGGTGCGCAGTTCCCCGCGCCCCTTTGGGGGCGCCCCCTGCGGTAGCCGTTCGGCTGCGGGTGGCCCGTGGTTGCTCGCGCAGTTCCCCGCGCCCCTGAAGGGGCGGCCGACTGGGGCTGCCGTCCGTCTGCGGGCCGGCGTCAGCCCGGGCGGGGTTGGCACACCCTCCTCGCGCAGTCGCAGGACTCAGCGAAGGGGGTGGGCGGGAATCTCTGCCCGCAGACTCCGATGCTCTTCAGCCGGGTAAGGACACGTCGTACCGAGCGCGTTGGAGCGAGGACGGAGAATCCCGACCGGCACCGACCCGAAGAACCAGCAGATGGCGCCCCGACAGGGGCGCGGGGAACTGCGCGAAGACGAGAACCGGCCCGCACCCGACGAGCGACAGCAGGAGGCAGCATCCAGGGGCGCGGGGAACTGCGCAAAACCCACAAGCGACAGCACAGGAACAAGCGCGTCCACCCGGACAGACCTAGGAAGCGCAAGCGAAGGCGACCCGCGGGGAACTGCGCGAAAACGACGAACGACGGCACAGGAACGAAGTGCGTCCCGCCGGACCGACCTGGGAAGCGCAAGCGAAGGCGACCCGCATACTGCACATGAACGAACGGGGAGGGACACCGTCTGATGCTGTCCGCACTGGGACTGGACGAGGTGCACGAATCCGCGTACCGCGCCCTCGTGGCGGTGGGCGCCGCCGACATCCCCGAACTGGCCCGCAGGCTCACCCTCGCGGAACCGGCCACCGACCGGGCCCTGCGCCAGCTGGAACGGCACGGCCTCGCCGCACAGGCGTCGGGCCGCCCGGGCCGCTGGGTGGCCGCACCCCCGGGAGTCGCCCTCGCCGCCCTGCTGGCCCGCCGCCGCCGGGAGCTGGAGCGGGCGGAGCTCTCGGCCGCGCTGCTGGCGCAGGAGTACCAGGAGCGGGCCGCCGCACCCGCCGTGCACGACCTGGTCGAGGTGGTGACCGGCACCGGCGCGATCGCCCAGCGCTTCCTCCAGCTCCAGCTCGGCGCGCAACGCGAGGTCTGCGCCCTGGTGACCGGCGACCCGATCGCCGTGTCGGGCGCCGACAACGAGGCCGAGGCGGCTGCGGCGGGACGCGGCGTCGCGTACCGGGTGGTGGTCGAGCGCGAGGTGCTGTCGCAGCCGACCGGGGTGCGGGAGCTGTCCGCCGCGCTCGGCCGGGACGAGGAGGTCCGGGTCGCGGACCGCGTCCCGACGAAGCTGCTGATAGCGGACCGTTCGCTGGCGATGGTGCCCCTGGTGGCGCACTCGGCCGAGCCGTCCGCGCTCGTCGTGCACAGCTGCGGCCTCCTGGAGTCGCTGTCCGGGCTGTTCGAGGCGGTCTGGCGGGAGGCGCTCCCGCTGCGGCTGGGCCGGGGCGGCACCGTCGCGGCGCCGTCCCCCGACGGACCGGACGCGCTCGATCTGGAGATCCTCTCGCTGCTGCTGATGGGACTGACCGACGCGAGCGCCGCGCATCAGCTGGAACTCGGGCTGCGGACCGTGCAGCGCCGGGTGAAACGGCTGATGGAACTGGCGGACGTGACGACCCGGCTCCAGCTCGGCTGGCACGCGTACGAGCGCGGCTGGGTGTCCCGGACCCCCTGACCCGGCGGCGGTTCCGGGAGGCCGGAGCCGCCGAAGGCTCCCGACGCCCGGCGCGCGCGGTGGGGCGTACTCCGGCAGGCTGGGCGGATGGGAGCGTGGGAACTCCTGCTGGTCGGCGTGGTGATGCTGCTCGGCCTGTGCGGGGTGCTGGTGCCGGGCGTGCCGGGTTCGTGGCTGGTGTGGGCGGCGGTGGCGTGGTGGGCGGTGCAGGACACCCGGACGACCGCGTGGGGGGTCCTCGTCGGTTCCACCGTGCTGATGCTGGTGGCGCAGGCGGTGCGCTGGCAGCTGCCGCCCCGCAGACTGCGGCACAGCGGCGCCACCCGCCGGATGGCCCTGTACGCGGGGCTCGGCTCGGTCGTCGGTTTCTGTCTGGTGCCGGTGGTGGGGTCGGTGCCCGGCTTCGTCGGCGGTATCTATCTCGCGGAGCGGGTACGGCTGGGCGGCCACGGCGAGGCGGTCGCCTCGACCCGTACCGCGCTGCGGGCCGGAGGCTGGAGCGTCCTCGTCGAGTGGTGCGCCTGCCTGCTGGTCGCGGGCGCGTGGCTGGGCACGGTGCTGTGGGGCTAGCGCTCCCGCCACGGGGGACCACGCCATGAGCCCGAACCGGCCAGGACCCGGCCCGCTCACCCGTCCGGCCGTACGGGTCGGGTGCGACCGGACCGGTGCGTGGGGACCGGGATCAGACGGTGACGGTGGCCTCGCGGTCGGGGACGAGACGGGGGACGAGGCGGACGTAGGCGACCATGCCGAGGACCTCGACCAGGGTCTGGGTGACCACCACGACCGCGGCCACCGACAGGGCGTCGGGCAGCGCCAGCGCGAGGGGCAGGACGACCAGGGAGTTGCGGGTCGCGCCGGAGAAGACGACGGCCCGGGAGGCGGGGGCGTCCAGGCGGAACACCCGGGCGACGGCCTTCCCCGCGAAGGCCATGACGACGAGGAACGCCACGTAGAACGGGACGACGGCCGCGACATCGGTGAGGCCGGCGCCCAGCTTGGGGACCTGGGAGGCGACCACGACCAGCAGCGTGGCGGCCATCAGCGGCACCATCGTGGCCGTCGCGGCGTCGGAGACCCGCCGCCCGGCCGGGCGGCGCGCGGCCCATGCCTGGAGGGCCCAGGCCAGCGCCAGCGGGACGACGATCAGGACGGCGAACGCCTCCACGAACGGCCCGGTCTCGACGATGTCGGCGAGGTCCGGGCCCATGAACAGATACAGGAAACCGGGCAGCAGGAGCATCTGCGCGACCAGCAGCAGCGGGGTCGCGGCCAGCAGCCTGCGCGCGGAGCCACCGGCGAGTCCGGAGAACACGATCACGTAGTCCACGCACGGGCACAGCAGGACCAGCAGGACCCCGATCCGCACGGCCTGGTCGGCGGGCAGCAGGACGAACATCGCGGCGACCACCAGCGGCACCACCACGAAGTTCACCACCAGGGCGGCGGACAGGAACCGTCCGTCGCGCAGGGAGCGGACCAGCTCGGCGGCCGGGACCTGGAGGAAGGTGACGAACAGCAGCACGCCGAGCACCGGGTTGATGGCGTGCTCCAGGCCCGGTCCGGCCGCCGGGGCCGCCCAGCCGGTGAGGGCGCCCGCCGCCATCGCGCCGAGATACACCGCGATCTGGTGGCGCTCCATCCGCTCGACCGGACCGGACCGTTCCTGCGACACCCGTGCTCCTCGCTCCGTACCGGCGCCCGCCCCTGACTTTCAAGACCTCCATGGTCCCTCGCGGACGACCACCATTCTCAGGCCGACGGCGGTACCGGTGCTCCCCCGGGTCCGGACCCCTCCAGTGCGAGCAGCAGCCGCTTGCGGTCGAGGCCGCCCGCGTACCCCGTGAGGGAGCCGTCGGCGCCGATGACCCGGTGGCAGGGGCGCAGCACGAGCAGCGGGTTGGCGCCGATCGCGCCGCCCACCGCGCGGACGGCGGCACGGGACGCGCCGATCCGGGCGGCCAGCTCGCCGTAGCTGGTGGTCGTGCCGTAGGGCACGGCGTCGAGGGCGTCCCAGACGCGGCGCCGGAACTCGGTGCCCTCGGGGCGCAGCGGGAGCCGGAACTCCGTACGTTCCCCGGCGAAGTAGGCGGCGAGCTGTTCGCGGGCGTCCCGGAACGGTTCCTCCGCGGTGCGCCAGCCGTCCTCGGACGTCCGGCCGCCCTTCTGCCCGGGGACGGAGAGCGAGGTGAGGGCCCCGGAGTCGTCGGCGGTGAGCAACAGCGGGCCGAGGGGGCTGTCGAGGGTGGTGCAGAGGACGACGGGTGCGGTGGCGGCGGTCGTGCTCGGGCCGGTCATGGTGATCACGGGCTCTCTGTCGGGGTGTGCGGTCGGGGTGCGGGGCGCGGGCAGGGGGTGGCCACGGCGTGCGGTGGCCTGCCCGCCGCCCACAGATGCCACAGGGCGTAGGCGCGCCAGGGCCGCCAGGCGTCCGGGACGGGCAGACCGTATGAACCGGGTTCCGGGGCCGCGTCCGGGTCGCCGAGGGCGCGGGCGCGGATCGTCGCGGCGGTGCCCGGGTCCATACCGGGCAGGGCGAGCAGGGCGCGGTGGGCGGTGTCACGGTCGGCGCCCGCGTCGAGGCGCAGCGTGCCGTCGGCGAGCGCGGTGGTGAGCGCGCCGAGGAGGCCGCCGGGTTCGGCTGCGGCGAGCACGGCGGGCTCGGGGAAGAGATGGGTGAGGGTGCCGGACGGGGCGTCGAGTGCCTTGCCGTAGCGGGCGACGAGCCGCCGGACGTCGGCGGGGCCGAGCAGCGCGCGGACGGCCAGTTCGTCGGGGTCGGCGGTGCCGGGTGCGCGCAGTCCGGGGCGGGCGGCGACGAGCGGGGCGAGCCGGGGGTCCGCGCCGAGGCGTTCGTCCACGGCGTAGGGGTCGGCGTCCAGGTCGAACAGGCGCCGCAGTCGCTGGACGGCGGTGGTCAGGTCCCGCAGATCGGTGAGGTGCAGCCGGGCGTCGAGCCAGCCGCCGTGCCGGATGCCGCCGGTGGCGGTGCGGCGGGGTCCGCCGGGGCGTTCGTCCACGGCGACGACACCCGCGCCGTGCGGCAGCCGCAGGGTGCGGCGGTAGACGCGGGCGCCCGGGACCCCGGTGACCTCCTCGATGCCGGGGACGGCCTCCTCGGCGAGCAGGTCGAGGAGGGGCCCGGTCGGGCAGGGGCCCCGGTGGGCGAGGCGCAGGGGAAGGCCGGTCGACGGGGTGACCGGGCCGCGCGGGCCGCGGGGCGCGGCGGCGCGCAGTCCGGTGGGGGTCGTGCCGTAACCGTCGCGGATGGTGTCGTTGAACTGGCGGACGCTGGCGAACCCGGCGGCGAACGCGATCTCGGTGACGGGCAGGGCGGTGGTCTGGAGGAGGACGCGAGCGGAGTGCGCGCGCTGCGCGCGGGCGAGGGCGACCGGGCCCGCGCCGAGTTCGGCGGTGAGCTGGCGCTGGACCTGGCGGGCGCTGTAGCCGAGCCGGGTGGCGAGTCCGGCGACGCCCTCGCGGTCGATGACGCCGTCACCGATCATGCGCATGGCGCGGGCGACGGTGTCGGCGCGGGTGTTCCACTCGGCGGAGCCGGGTACCGCGTCGGGGCGGCAGCGGCGGCAGGCCCGGAAGCCGGAGCGCTGGGCCGCCGCCGAGGTGGGGTAGTAGTGGACGTTCTGCCGTTTGGGGGTCACCGCGGGGCAGCTGGGACGGCAGTAGATGCCGGTGGTCTCGACGGCGAAGAAGAACTCCCCGTCGAAGCGGGCATCGCGGCTGCGTACCGCCTCGTACCTGGTCTCTTCATCGATCACGGTTCCCATTGTCCGCGAGCCGAGGGCATGGTTCCGGCGGATTTCGGACATGGAGTCCGGGCGTCACGGCCGGTCCCCCGGATGAGCGCCCCGGGTGAGCGCCCGAAGGGGCACGGGGAACCCCGCGCCCCCGGACGTACCCGCGCGGGAACAAGCGGGCCCACTCGCACGAACCCGCGGCGGGCACGGGGAACCGCCCTCCCGCGGACGTACCCGCACGGGAGCGAGCACGTCCGCGGGCGAGCACCCGGGGCACGGCGGCACGGCGGCACGGCGGCACGGGGCACGACGGCACGCGGCACGACGGCTCAGAGCCGGCCGCCCCGCTTGATCGCACCCGCCGCCCGCCCCTCGGCGTCCTTCCGCTTCCATTCGCGCCGCAGTTCCGCGCGGGCCCTGGCGTCGGACTTGGCGACGATCCGCTGGTTCTCCCGCATCAGCTTGCGGAAGCTCTCCAGGCGCCGTTCGGGGAGGGTGCCGTCCGCGACGGCCGCGGTGACCGCGCAGCCGGGTTCGGCCTCGTGGGCGCAGTCGTGGAAGCGGCAGTCGCGGGCCATCGCGTCGATCTCGGAGAAGACCTGTCCCACGCCGCTGCCCGCGTCGAAGAGTCCGACGCCGCGCAGTCCGGGGGTGTCGATGAGGACCCCGCCCCCGGGCAGCACGAGGAGGTTGCGGGTGGTCGTGGTGTGGCGGCCCTTGCCGTCCACGTCCCGGTTGTCCTGGACGGTCTGGACGTCCTCGCCGAGCAGCGCGTTGGCGAGGGTGGACTTCCCGGCGCCGGACTGCCCGAGGAGCACGCTCGTCCCTCCGGCGACCACCGCGGCGAGCACGTCGAGGCCCTCCGCGGACCGGGCGCTGACCGGCAGTACGGGCACCCCGGGCGCGCTGGTGCCCACGTCCTCCACGAGGTGGGACAGGGTCGTGGCGTCGGGGACGAGGTCGGCCTTGGTGAGGACGACGACGGGCTGGGCGCCGGACTCCCAGCCGAGCGCGAGGAAGCGTTCGATCCGGCCGAGGTCGAGTTCCACGGCGAGGGACACGGCGATGATCGCGTGGTCGACGTTGGCCGCGAGGATCTGCCCCTCGGACCGCTTCGAGGAGGTGGAGCGGACGAACGCGGAACGGCGCGGCAGATAGCTGCGGACATAGCGGGGGTCGCCGCCCTCGGGGTCGACGGCGGCCCAGTCACCGGTGCAGATGACCCGCAGCGGGTCGTGGGGGACGACGAAGGCGGTGTCGGGACGGACGAGTCCGTCCTCGGTCATGACGTCGCACTGTCCCCGGTCGACCCGGACGACCCGGCCGGGCACGAGCCCCCGCGCGGCGTGCGGGGCGAACGAGGCCGCCCAGTCGTCGTCCCAGCCGTAGACCGCGAGCGGATGCGGGGCGGGCAGCGACGGGACGGCCGGGGAGTACGCAGAGCGCGCGGACAGCGCGGAAGAGGAAGGTACGGAGGATACGGAAGGCACAGCGGACAACGGAGTTGACCCTTCAGGGGTGTGGCTCCCGCCGCGCGAGGGGCGCGGGTCGCTGATGGAGAGAGTTCTCGCTGTCAGCCGGGAACCACGGAGGTGGCATACGTGGACTTCGGGTCGAGGGCAAGGCCCTTAGCGGCGACAGCCATGGTCGACACCTCCTGGATCACACTGCGCTGTGGTGCCGGCGGTCCGCCGGCACGGGAACGGGATCACCGTAGCGTCCGCACCCGGCGGCACGTCAACGGGTTTTCCGGGCCGGGCGTCCATGGATCACGGGAGCGTCACTTCGCCCGTCCGGCGGGGTCCGGCCGCGCATCATGTCCGTGGGGACATCCATCACGTACAGGGGGAATCGTGCACCGACGTATCGTCGCGCTGCTGACCACGGGGCTGCTGGCTCTCGCCGGGTGCGGGAGTCCGCAGGAGGAGAAGGCGAAGCTGCCGGATCTGGCGGGCAAGGGGCTCCATTCCGCGCAGGACCAGGCGAAGGAGGCCGGGTTCAGCCGTCTCACCTCGCACGACGCGCTGGGGCGCGGACGGCTCCAGGCACTCGACCGCAACTGGAAGGTGTGCGGCCAGAGTCCGGGGCCGGGGACGCATCCGAAGCGGACGAAGATCGATCTGGCGACGGTGAAGCTGGCGGAGAAGTGTCCGGCGAAGGACGGGGAGCTCCAGCGGACCCGGAGCACCCTGCTCGACTTCCGGGGCAAGTCGGTCCGGGCGGTACGGCAGTCCCTCGACAGTTCGGCGAGCGTCACCGTGAACGATCTGGGCGGGAAGGACCGTTCGGTGGTCGTGGAGTCCAACTGGAAGGTGTGCACGCAGAAACCGGCGCCGGGGAGCGCGTACGCGGGTGAGCCGGTGACGCTCGGCGTGGTGAAGTTCGGCGAGCGCTGCTGAGGTCCGGCGAGCGCCGATCAGGTCCCGCGGGTCCCCGGCCGGTGCGCGGCCGGGGACCGTCATGGGTCGGGGGCCGGCGCGGTCGGCCGGGGACCCCGCCGGGTCAGTCGCGGGTGACGGCGACCGGTTCCTGCGGGGCGAGGCTGTCCATGAACGAGCTGACGGAGAACACGGCGCGGCCGGGGCCCGCCGGACCGTAGCCGGGCGGGGAGGTCAGCCCGAACTCGTCCATCGTCGCGCGGTACGCCTCCAGCAGCCGGATGTGGTACTCCAGCGGCGCGCCCTGCGGGTTGGCCTTGCCGAGGGGGGTGGTCGGTTCGGGGCACCAGGTGGTGAACCGGGGGGTGATGCCGTGCGACATGAAGTAGCGCAGGCCCTCGGTGGTGGAGGCGATCGCCTCGTCCACGGTGGTGAAGCCGAAGGGCTCCGCCATCTCTACCCCGGCGACGAAGTTGGGGATGACGTTGCGGGCGCCGAACACGTCCGCCGAGTCGAGGACACGGCGGTGCCATTCGTCGCGGCCGACGTAACGTTCCTTCCCGGGGCAGTACAGCTGGAACAGCCTGCGGTCCCACACCTCGTAGTTGGGGTGGTAGATCTGCACGCCGTAGTCCTTGAAGCGCTGGACGTCGTCCTTGGGCAGCGCCTGGGCGACGACCTTGCCGATCCAGCGGCCGGGGAAGCGCTCCTCGATGGCCTTGGCGTAGTGGCCGTAGAAGTCGGCCTCGTCGCGCCCGGCGATCTTCGAGGTGACGGCGCCGCCGGTGAGGGTGTACGCGGTGGACGTCCTGGCGGTGTCGTACTTGTCGATGATCTCCAGGGCCTCCAGCACCTCGTCGACGTCCTTGACGCCGGTGTAGGGGCGGCCCGCGGCCTTCTGCTGGCGCCAGTTGTGGTTGATGTCGCAGTACTGGCACTCCTCCTTGGCGCCGAAGTACTGGCAGACCCGGAAGACCGTCAGATAGATGAGGTAGCCCCACTGGATGGTCGGGGCGACCTCCATCACGGACTTGCCGTTCGCGAGCTTGTGCCGGTAGTAGTCGGGCATCGGCGGCAGGCCCACATCGGCGATGCGGCGGCCGTCGAGGTACAGCCCGAGGACCCCGTCGTCACCGGCGGCGACCCGGTACGGGGACGCCGGGTTGACCCGGACCGAGACCACCGTACGGCGCAGGTCGTAGGGGCCGCCGGTGAGCACGATCTCCTCGGGCGGGCGGCGCAGCGCGGCGGCGCCCAGCTCGGGGAGGGTGCCGTGGTCGAAGGAGAAGATGAAGTACGACTTCGGTTTGACGTCGCCGGTGGCCTCGTTGCCGGTGTCGCTGAGGGCGGACTCGTCGAAGGCCATCCCGCCGCGCAGCAGGTCCTCCTTGAACACCGCCTCCCGGGGTACGTGCGGGAACCGTTCCAGCAGATCCTCGACCAGCGCGGTGCGTGGCACCGTGCCGTCCGCGGTGTCGGTGCTGTCGGTGGTACCCATCGTGTCTCCTCGCTCCCTGGCCGCGGACGGGTGCCGTGCACCGGGTCCGCGGCGCCGGTGCTCGCCGCTGTCCGTCTGCGTTCCGGTCCTCCACCGTATGCCCCCGCGCGCGGGGGACGGACCTGGGCCCGGGCCCAGGAGACCTACGACCTGCGACGTATCCCGTCCCGGTCGCGGCGGTCGCGGGGCCGACCGGGCGGCGCTGTCCGATTCGTTCAAGACCGGGGCGGCCGGAGGTGTCTACGCTCGCCCCATGAACGTACGATTCGATCTTGTCAGTGTCGTGGTCTCCGACATGGCGGCATCCGTCGCCTTCTACCGCCGGCTCGGCCTGGCGTTCCCCGCCGGTTCCGAGACCGCTCCGCACGCGGAGGCCGAACTGCCCGGGGGCCTGCGCTTCGCGCTCGACACGGAGGAGACCATCCGGTCCTTCCTGCCCGGGTTCACCACGCCGTCCGGTGACGGCCGGGTGGGCCTCGCGTTCCTCTGCGAGGACGGGGTGGACGCCGTCTACGAGGAGTTGCTCGCCGCGGGGTACAAGGGCGAGCACCCGCCGTGGGACGCGCCCTGGGGGCAGCGTTACGCGCTGGTCCTGGACCCGGACGGCAACTCGGTGGACCTGTTCGCGCCGCTGGGCTGACCGGGGGGCCGGTGGTTCAGGCGAGCAGACCGGTCAGCGGGGTGCCGGTGAGGGCGCGGGCCTCGCGGGCGAGGTGCGGCTGGTCGGCGTAGCCGCAGCGCACGGCGACCTCGGCGAGCGGCGCACCCGTCCGCGCGAGGTCCAGCGCCCGCTGGAAGCGCAGGACCCGGGCCAGGGTCTTGGGCCCGTACCCGAACACGTCGAGGGAGAGCCGGTGCAGGGCCCGCGCCCCGATCCCGGCCCCGTCCGCGACGGCCGCGACGCTGCGTCCGGCCCGCAGTCCCGCGACGATCCGTCCGACGAGCGGGTCGGTGCCCGCCGAGCGGCTCCACCCCTCCCCCGCGACAGCCTCCAGCTCACGCATCGGGTCGTCGGCCGCGTCCACCCGGCCGATGAGCGCGCGCACCAGCGGCCGGGGCCACAGCTCGGTGAGGTCGACCCGGCGGTCGCGCAGCACGCGGGCGGGCGTCCCGAGGACGGCCGGCGCGGTCCCGGGCGCGAAGCGGACGCCCACGACACGGCGCACGTCACCGCCGCCGCCGTGCTGGGCGCGGGTGTCCGGTCCGGCGACGAAAAGACGCCCCTCGGTCCACAGCAGATCCATGCAGCCGTCGGGCAGCACCGGTGTCCGGCGCCCGCCCGCGCCGGGCGGCATGTCCCGGCTCCACACCACCGCCCCGGGCACCCGGGAGGCGCGTTCCACGTACCCCATGCGTACCAAGGCTACGGCGCCCGGTGCTCCTGCGGGCTCACCCCGTACACCCGCTTGAAGGCGCTGGACAGGGCGAACGCGCTGCCGTAGCCCACCTGGCGGGCTATCGCGCCGATGGTCAGGTCGGTGTCCCGCAGCAGATCGGCGCAGAGCGCGAGCCGCCAGCCGGTGAGGTACGCCATCGGGGGCTCGCCGACGAGGTCCGTGAAGCGGCGGGCGAGGGCCGCCCGGGAGACTCCGGCCTTGGCGGCGAGCGAGGCGACGGTCCAGGGGTGCGCGGGATCGTCCTGGAGCAGCCGCAGGGCGCGTCCGACGACGGGGTCGGCCAGGGCGAGGTACCACGCGGGCGCCTCGGCCTCCGGGCGGGAGAACCAGGCCCGCAGCGCCTGGATGGCGATCAGGTCGAGCAGCCGGTCGAGGACGACGTCCTGGCCGGGTTCCTCACGGTCCATCTCCTGGGCGAGCAGCGGCAGCAGCGCGTGGTCCCAGCTCCCGGCGGTGAGGGTGAGCAGCGGGGGCAGCGCTTCGAGGAGACGTCCGCTGATCTCGCCGCGCAGCTGGTACGTCCCGATGAGCAGCGACACCGCCCCGTCGGCCCGTTCGCCCCAGTTGCGCGAACCCAGGTCGAGCGCGCCGCCGAGGAGTACGCCGTCGGGGGTCGCGCAGACCTCTCCGGGCAGGCAGTGGACGCGGGGCGCGGTCGCGGGGTCGTCGGCGCAGGTGTACGGGTCGGGGCCGCGGGCGATGGCGATGTCACCGGGGCCGATACGGACGGTGGCGCCGGACTCGGGGACGATGTACGCCTCGCCGCGGAGCATGACCATCAGGGACAGCGGCGCGCGGTCCTCGACCCGGACCGACCAGGGCGGGTCGAAGCAGGCGCGGATCAGGAAGGCGCCACGCGCGCGTGGGCCTTCCAGCAGACCGGCGAGGGCGTCCATGGCGGTCAGCGTAGCCGCGGCACCCCGGGCCCCGGAACCGGGTTCCCGCACCTGGGCCGACCGGTACGGGACGGGTGCCGGTGCGGGTACTCGCGCGGGTGCGGGCGTGACGGGTCAGGGGCGGTGGTCGTCGCGGCGGTGGCGTCCCGCCGGGCTGCCGGGGGGACGGGCCGTGCCGCCGCCCCACACGTCCTCGCCGTTCTCGGTCTCGGTGACCCACCAGCCGCCCTGACCGCCCTGGACGGCGGCGCCCTCAGTACTCCCCGCGGGCCCGGGGCCGACCGCCCAGCCGTTGGCCACGCCCCTGCCGTTCGTCCCATTCAGGCCGTGGGCACCGCTCCCACCCTGGGCGCCGTTCATCTCGCGGGTGCCGTCGGCGGGTGGTGGCTTCCCGGGGCCGCCCTCGGCGGTGGGGTCCTCGTCGGGGCGGCCGGGGTCGGCGCCGCGGCGCAGATGGTGACGGAGCCGGGAGCCCACGTCCTCCGGCGGCAGGAACCTCGACCAGCGCTCGGGGAACTCGGACGGCATCCCGGGTTCGTCCGAGTAGTCGGCGTAGTCCGCGTCGTCGGAGAAGCCCGTCGGCGCGGGCTCGCCGAGGTCGGGGAAGACGGAGTACTCCTCGCCGCCGTGCCGTCGCCAGGCGGCGGCGCGGGCGACGTACTCCGCGATCTGCGCCTGCCGCGCCCGCTCCTGCGCGGCGCGGGCCGCGGCGGTGGCGACGGACGGCCAGACCCGGTCGATCGCGGCGTTCACCGCGGCGCCCACGAGGACCGCGAACGCGGAGACACCGATCCACAGCAGCACCGCGACGGGCGCGGCGAGCGAGCCGTAGATGGTGGGGCCCTCGACGGTGTTCGTCAGATAGATACGGAGCAGGAAGCTGCCGAGCACCCACATGGCGAGGGCGACGAGCGCGCCGGGCACGTCCTCGACCCAGGGCGAGCGGACGGGTACGGACACGTGGTAGAGCGTGGTCAGGAAGGCCACGGACAGCACGATGACGACCGGCCAGTAGAACACCTGGACGACCGTCGCGGACCAGGGCACCACCTTCACCACCGCGTCCGGCCCGGCGACCATCAGCGGCAGCGCCACCGAACCGATCAGCAGGGCCACCAGGAACAGCAGGAAGGACAGGAGCCGGGTCCTGACGATGCCCCGGGCGCCGTCGAGGCCGTACATGACGGTGATGGTGTCGATGAAGACGTTCACCGCGCGGGAGCCGGACCACAGGGCGAACAGGAACCCCAGCGAGATGATGTCGGGCCTGCCGCCCTTCATCACGTCCTCCAGGATGGGTTGGGCGATCTCGCTGACGCCCTTGTCCGAGAGGACCGTTCGGGACGCCTCCAGGAGATTGGCCTCCACGCTGGCGATGGTGGAGGCGCCGGTCCAGGAGTCGACGTAGCCGAGCAGTCCGATGAGGCTCAGCAGCAGCGGCGGCACCGACAGCAGGGTGAAGAACGCGGCCTCCGCCGCGAGGCCGAGAATCCGGTACTCGATGCACGAGTTGACGGTGTCCTTGAGCAGCAACCAGGTGGTCCTGCGTTTGGAGACGTCCCGGTAGAGGGCTCGGGCCCGATGAAGACGACCGGCTGGCCGGTCAGGTGTTTCTTTTGCCTGCTGCACGTCCTTACCGTATCGGCATGGCAGCGAGCACCCACACAGTGACCAACCAGTCCCCGCCCCTGACGGGGTACGACGTTTTCGCCGCCGACCGGGCCCTGTCGGAGGCGGTGGCGCGGCATCTCGACCCGGTGCTCCTGCCGGTGGCGGCGGCCGAGTTGTCGGTGCTCGGGGAGGCCGCCGGGTCGGCGCAGGCGCAGGAGTGGGGTGCCCAGGCGAACGAGAACCCGCCGAAGCTGCGGACCCATGACCGCTACGGCCACCGGATCGACGAGGTCGACTTCCATCCGGCCTGGCACCGGGTGCTCGGCAAGGGGGTCGGGGCGGGGCTGACAGCCGCGTGGGCGACCCCGGGCGGGCATGTGCGGCGGGCGGCCGGATTCATGGTCTGGTCGCAGGTCGAGGCGGGGCACGGCTGCCCGCTGTCGATGACCCACGCGGCGGTGCCCGCGCTGCGCGCCGAGCCGGAGCTGGCGGCCGAGTGGGAGCCCCGGCTCACCTCCCGGGTGTACGAGGCGGGGCTGCGTCCGGCGGCGTCGAAGGCGGGGGCACTGCTCGGGATGGGGATGACCGAGAAGCAGGGCGGCAGTGACGTCCGGGGGAACTCGACGGTCGCGCGGGCGCTCGCCGCGGACGGCGAGTACGCGCTGACCGGTCACAAATGGTTCTGTTCGGCGCCGATGTCGGACGGTTTCCTGGTGCTGGCGCGGGCGGCGGACGGGCTGACGTGCTTCCTGGTGCCACGGGTGCTGGGGGACGGTTCACGGAACGTGTTCGCGATCCAGCGGCTCAAGGACAAGCTGGGCAACCGGTCGAACGCGTCCGCCGAGGTCGAGTTCGACGGGACCTGGGCGCGGCGGGTGGGGCCGGAGGGGCGCGGGGTGCGCACCCTCGTGGAGATGGTGGCGGCGACCCGGCTGGACTGCGTCCTCGGTTCGGCGGCGCTGATGCGGCAGGCGGTCGCGCAGGCGGTGCACCACGCGACGCACCGGGAGGCGTTCGGCGGGCCGCTGATCGACAAGCCGCTGATGCGCAATGTGCTGGCCGATCTGGCGCTGGAGTCGGAGGCGGCGACGACGCTGGCGCTGCGGCTGGCGGCGGCCTGCGACGCGGCGGAGGCGGCGGACGGCTCCGGGGAGTCGGAGCGGGCGTTCCTGCGGCTCGCGGTGCCCGTCGCCAAGTACTGGGTGACCAAGCGCTGCACCCCGCTGGTGGTGGAGGCGCTGGAGTGCCTGGGCGGCAACGGGTACGTGGAGGAGTCCGGGATGCCGAGGCTGCTGCGCGAGTCGCCGCTGAACTCCGTCTGGGAGGGCTCGGGCAATGTGCAGGCGCTGGACGTGCTGCGGGCGCTGCAACGCGAACCGTCGGCGCTCAACGCGTTCCTGGTGGAGGTGGGACGGGCGCGGGGCGCCGACCACCGGCTGGACCGGGCCGTGAGGGACCTGCTGACGGAGCTGGCGGACCTGAGCGGGCTGGAGGCGCGGGCGCGGCGGGTGGTGGAGCGGATGGCCCTGGTGCTGACCGGTTCGCTGCTGGTGCGGTTCGCACCGGCGGAGGTCGCGGACGCGTTCTGCTCCTCACGGCTGGGCGGCGACTGGGGCCACGCGTTCGGCACCCTCGCGCACACCCTGGACCTGGGGTCGGTGGTGGAGCGGGCCCGTCCCGTGGCGTAGGGGGACGCGCGGGCGGGAGCGCCGGAAGAGGGGAGCGCCGGAAGGCGTGCGGGCCCGGTGGATTCGCGGCCGGGCGGGGTGCGGCTCCGGCGGGATCGCGCGTGGCCGACGGCCACGGGCCCGGCGGGTGCGCGGCCGGGCGGTACGTACGGTCGCGGGGGTGGTGCCGCGCCGACACGGCGCCACCCCCGCACCCGGCCCCGTGAACGGAGCGCGCGCCGAACGAGCGGCGCCGTGCTCAGCTTTGAACAACGTTCGACGGTCCGCCAGAGTTGCACAGGGTTGCAACGGAAGCGCACGGTCCGTGTGCCCGGACCATGTATGGGGGCACCATGGGTACGGGGGAGCCCGCTCCCGGATGGCGGTACGCGCGGGCGGTGCGTGAATCGGGGAGGCTTTTGTGATGCCGTCAGCCATGGACGTGGCCAGGCTCGCCGCCATGGACGCGGAGCGGGCGGCCGGACTGCTCAAGGAGATCCGGGCGGCGACCCTGGCGGGCCGGCGGGCCGGCCCGCCGCCGCGCGCGGTGATCAACGAGTCCTGGATACGGGCGGTGCGTGACGGTCTCGATCCGGAGCAGTGCTGTGTGGGCGATCTGCTGAGCCTGGAGGAGCTGGCCGAGCGGCGTCAGCGCTCACCGCTGGCCGAGGTGCTGCCCCTGGTGAGGGAGTCGCTCGCGCCGGTCACCGACGAGGCGCAGTCGATCATGGCGATCTGTGACGCGGAGGGCCGGGTGCTGTGGCGGGAGGGGCATCCGGCGGTGCTGCGGAAGGCGGATCTGCTCGGCTTCGAGCCGGGCGCCGACTGGAGCGAGCGGGCGGTCGGGACCAACGGGGTGGGGACGCCGCTGGTGATCCGGCGGCCGGTGCGGGTCCACTCCGCCGAGCACTTCGTCCGCGCGCAGCACCCCTGGACGTGCGCGGGCGCGCCGATCACCGATCCGCGGGACGGGCGGCTGCTCGGCGGGATCGATGTGAGCGGCCCGCACGAGACCCAGCATCCGGCGACGCAGGCCTTGGTGGCGTCCGTGGCGAAGCTGGCCGAGGCGTGGCTGAGGGAACGCCATCTGACCGGGCTGGACCGGCTGCGGTCGGTGGCGGCGCCGGTGCTGGCGCGGGTCGGCGGGCGGGCGCTCGCGGTCGACCGGGACGGCTGGACGGCCGGGGTGACGGGGATGCCGCCGGTGGACCGGGTGGCGCTGCCCCGGGGGCTCGCCCAGGGACGGGCGTGGCTGCCGTCGCTCGGTGACTGCCGGGTGGAGATGCTGCCCGGGGGATGGCTGCTGCGGATCGAGGAGCCGCGTGAAGCGGCCGCTACGCGCGTCTTCCTGGATGTCTCCGGGACCCGGCGGTCGTTCGTGACGGTGTCCGGCGGGGCGGGCGACTGGACCCATGAACTGACGCCAAGGCACGCCGAGTTGCTGTACCTGCTCGCCGTGCACCGCCCCGGGCGCAGCGCCTCCGAACTGGCCGAGGCACTGTTCGGCGACCCGGGCCGCACGGTGACCGTCCGGGCCGAGGTGTCACGGATACGGAGGTACCTGGGCGGGCTGCTGGAGCACCGGCCGTACCGGTTCCGGGAGGACGCGGTGGTGGAGGTCGCCCGCCCGGAGCGGGGGTGCGACCTGCTCCCCCATTCGTCGGCCCCGTCGATCCGGGGCGGGCCGGAGGCGGGGTGACGGCTGCCATGTCCGCCATCGGCGCGGATACGGCACACGGCTACCGTCATCGCCGCACCTCCGCCCAGACGGCCTTGCCCAGCGGCCTCGCGTCGACACCCCACCGGGCCGACAGCACGTCGAGCAGGAGGAGACCGCGCCCACGGGTGCCCGGTGCGGCGTTCCGGCGGCGCCGTGGACGGCGTCGCGAATGATCCATCACCTCCACCCGCGTCCGGGACTCGTCGGCGTCGATGACGACGTGTACGGCGTCCCCCGGACGGGACCCGTACCGCACGGCGTTGGTCACCAGCTCGCGGCAGCAGCAGGGCGGGTGCGTTACCGGTGCCGGCCCGTGGTCGTTGCCATTGCTGGATCATGTGTCCCTTTCGAGCGGGTGCCACGCCATGCCCGGCACGCCGCTTCACGCGTCGACACAGGCCCTCTTCTCGCGGCCGGCGCCACCTACCCTGCTGGGGCGCTGGGGGGTACCACGACAAGATGGCCGAGTCATCACAGTACGAGCGCGCGTTCGCGGGTATCTGGTCAGTGGCACTCGACGAGGACGCGACACTCCGCGTCCTCGCGGACGGAGCAAGGAGATACAGGGAGTCATGAGTCAGGAATGGGTGAAGTCGTCGTACAGCAGCGGGCAGGCCAACTGCGTTGAGGTACGCCTCGGGGAGTCGGTGGCCCAGCGGGACAGCAAGCAGGCGGCAGGACCGGTGATCATGCACACCCATGAGGGGTGGCGGACGTTCGTGACGAGCCTGCGTCGCGGCGACCTCGCCTCGTAGCGGCGGTGCGGCCGGACCCGCGCGACGAAACGCCCCCAGCGCGGCCGTAGCCGCACCGGGGGCGTACTCCATGGACGCGAGGGGCCCCGTGACCTGCCCGGACGGGCTCCGTACCCTTGCCCCATGAGCATCTCCGTGACCACGTGGTCCCTGGAACAGACCGCCCCGGGGGACCTGGTCCCGGCGAAGGAGCCCGACGGCGACGTCCGGATCGTCCGCGCCGAGGTCCCGTCCCCGGAATTCAGCCGTTTCCTGTACACCGCCGTGGGCGGTGACATCCGCTGGACGGACCTGCTGCCCCGGACGTACGCCGAGTGGCGGCGGCATCTGGAGCGGCCGGGCACGGAGACGTGGGTCGCCTACGAGCGGGGCACCCCGGCGGGGTACGTGGAGCTCCAGGCCCAGGAACACGGTTCGGTGGAGATCGTGTACTTCGGCTTGATCCCGGCGTTCCGGGGCCGCAGGATCGGGGGTCATCTGCTGACGTACGGCACGGCCCGCGCCTGGGATCTGGCGGACCGCTGGCCCGGTCTGCCCCCGACCGACCGGGTCTGGCTGCACACCTGCAGCAAGGACGGGGAGCACGCCCTGGGCAACTACCAGCGGCGGGGCTTCCGGCTCTTCGACACCCGCGTCGAGGAGGAGCGGGACGTGGCGACGCCGGGGCCCTGGCCGGCCGCCGGACCGTACTGACCTGCGAGGACGCCGAACGACCCCGCGGGGCGCGCCCTGGCGCCCCGCGCCATGTGACCCACACCACCCTCGTCTCACGATGCGGGACCAGGGTGTCCACATCTCGGATAACGCTGGACCGGCCCGACAACCCCGTGCCACGCTTCCGCCATGCCTTCCGCTGGAATCCCCTTGGTGAGTCGACGTCATGTCGACCTCGGCCGCGTGTCCAGCGCCATCTGTCCGGCGCGCTGACCGCTCTCCGCAAGCCGTCGCACAGCCGTCCCCCCACCCGCAGCACCTCACGTCACCGCTGACGTCTTCCTCGAACGCAACTGCGCAGCGCAGCGCACGGATGCACACATCCGTGCCCTTCCCGTATGCGCAGGCAAGAGCCGCATTCCTGCCTGTCCGAAGGACGTATACCCATGGTCTCCACGGCCTCGACGCCGCCGCAGAAGCCCGCCGCAGCCGCGCCCCGCCGCAAGGTGAGCCGTCACCGCGGTGAGGGCCAGTGGGCCAAGGGGCACTACACCCCGCTGAACGGCAACGAGCAGTTCAAGAAGGACGACGACGGTCTCAATGTGCGGACCCGCATCGAGACGATCTACTCCAAGGCCGGTTTCGACTCGATCGACCCCAACGACCTCCGGGGACGCATGCGTTGGTGGGGTCTGTACACCCAGCGCAAGCCCGGGATCGACGGCGGCAAGACCGCGATCCTGGAGCCCGAGGAGCTGGACGACAAGTACTTCATGATGCGCGTGCGCATCGACGGCGGACGGCTCAGCACCCAGCAGCTGCGGGTGATCGGTGAGATCTCCCAGGAGTTCGCGCGCGGCACCGCCGACCTCACCGACCGGCAGAACGTCCAGTACCACTGGATCCGGATCGAGGACGTCCCGGAGATCTGGCGGCGGCTGGAAGCGGTCGGTCTGTCCAGCACCGAGGCGTGCGGCGACACCCCGCGGGTGATCCTCGGTTCGCCCGTCGCGGGCATCGCCGAGGAGGAGATCATCGACGGCACCCCCGCCATCGAGGAGATCTACCGCCGGATCGTGGGCAACAAGGACTTCTCCAACCTGCCCCGCAAGTTCAAGTCCGCGGTCTCCGGCTCACCGCTGCTCGACGTGGCGCACGAGATCAACGACATCGCCTTCGTCGGGGTCGAACACCCCGAGCTGGGACCCGGCTTCGACGTCTGGGTCGGCGGCGGGCTGTCCACCAACCCCAAGCTCGGTGTCCGGCTGGGCACCTGGGTGTCCCTGGACGACGTCCCGGACGTCTACGAGGGCGTCATCTCGATCTTCCGCGACCACGGCTTCCGCCGGCTGCGGACCCGCGCCCGGCTGAAGTTCCTCGTGGCCGACTGGGGCGCGGAGAAGTTCCGCCAGGTCCTGGAGGACGAGTACCTGCTGCGCAAGCTGCACGACGGGCCCGCGCCCGAACAGCCCGTGGAGCGCTGGCGCGACCATGTCGGCGTCCACCGCCAGAAGGACGGCCGCTACTACATCGGTTTCGCGCCGCGCGTCGGCCGGGTGGACGGCACGATCCTCACCAAGATCGCCCAACTCGCCGAGGACCACGGCTCGGGACGCCTGCGGACCACCGCCGAGCAGAAGATGATCGTCCTCGACATCACGGAGGACCGGGTCGACTCGGTGGTCGCCGCGCTCGAAGCGCTGGACCTGCGGGTCACCCCGTCCCCGTTCCGCCGCGGCACCATGGCGTGCACGGGCATCGAGTACTGCAAGCTCGCCATCGTCGAGACCAAGGCGCGTGCCGCGTCCCTCATCGACGAGCTGGAGCGCAGACTGCCCGAGTTCGAGGAGCCGCTGACCATCAACCTCAACGGCTGCCCCAACGCCTGTGCCCGTATCCAGGTGGCGGACATCGGTCTCAAGGGACAGCTCGTCCTGGACGACGACGGCAACCAGGTCGAGGGCTACCAGGTGCACCTCGGCGGCGCGCTCGGTCTGGAGGCCGGGTTCGGCCGCAAGGTGCGCGGGCTCAAGGTCACCTCCAGCGAACTTCCCGACTATGTCGAGCGTGTGGTGCGACGGTTCGAGGCGGAGCGCGAGGACGGCGAGCGGTTCGCCACCTGGGTGACCCGTGCCTCCGAGGAGGCACTGTCATGAGCGAGCGCGCGGCACCCTTCCACTGCCCCTACTGCGGCGACGAGGATCTGCGTCCCAACGAGCAGGGCCACGGCGCCTGGGAATGCGCGGCGTGCAGCCGCGCCTTTCAGTTGAAGTTCCTCGGGTTGCTCTCCCGGGGACTTCGACGGCAGGACAGCGGAGGGGACGAGATATGACGGCCACTCAGACCTCGGATCAGCGCGACACGGAAGGCCACCATCCGGACGGCCACCGCAGCGGAGGACCGGCCGGTCCGCCCACCGGCCGGGACGCCGAACTGAAGGCCCTCGCCGAGCGGGCCGGACGCGAACTGGAGGACGCCCCCGCGCTCGACGTCCTCACCTGGGCCACCACCACCTTCGGCCCCCGGTTCTGCGTCACCTCCTCGATGGAGGACGCGGTCGTCGCCCATCTCGCCGCCCGCGCCATGCCCGGTGTGGACGTCGTCTTCCTCGACACCGGCTACCACTTCCCCGAGACCATCGGCACCCGGGACGCGGTCGAGGTCGTGATGGACGTCAACCTCATCACCCTCACCCCCCGCCGCACCGTCGCCGAACAGGACGCCGAGCACGGCCCGCGGCTGCACGACCGCGACCCGGACCTCTGCTGCGCGCTGCGCAAGGTCAAGCCGCTGGAGGAGGGCCTGACCCACTACGACGCGTGGGCGACGGGACTGCGCCGCGACGAGTCCCCGACCCGGGCGAACACCCCGGTCGTCGGCTGGGACGCCAAGCGCCGCAAGGTGAAGGTCTCCCCCATCGCCCGCTGGACGCAGGACGACGTGGACCGGTACGTGACCGAGCACGGCGTGCTCACCAACCCCCTGCTCATGGACGGCTACGCCTCCGTCGGCTGCGCGCCCTGCACCCGCCGGGTCCTGGCGGGCGAGGACGCCCGTACGGGCCGCTGGGCGGGCCGCGCCAAGACCGAGTGCGGGCTGCACGGATGACCGCCCCCACCCAGGGCGCCCCCACCCCCCAGGAGGAGAACCACAGTGCCGAGGAGAACGACGTGACGGGAGCCACCGTCTGGCTCACGGGCCTGCCCAGCGCGGGCAAGACCACGATCGCGTACGCGCTGGCCGACCGGCTGCGCGCCGCGGGCCGCCGGGTCGAGGTGCTCGACGGTGACGAGATCCGTGAGTTCCTCTCCGCGGGCCTCGGCTTCAGCCGCGAGGACCGGCACACCAACGTCCAGCGCATCGCCTTCGTCGCCGAACTCCTCGCCTCCCACGGCGTGCTCGCGCTGGTGCCGGTGATCGCGCCGTACGCCGACAGCCGGGACGCCGTACGCAAGCGGCACCAGGCGGCGGGTACCACCTATGTCGAGGTGCATGTGGCCACCCCCGTGGACGTGTGCTCCGTACGCGATGTGAAGGGCCTGTACGCCAAGCAGGCGGCGGGCGAGATCTCCGGACTGACCGGGGTGGACGACCCGTACGAGGAGCCCGAGGCGCCCGATCTGCGGATCGAGTCGCAGGACCAGACCGTGCAGGAGTCCGCGGCGGCGCTGCACGCGCTGCTCACCGAGAGGGGTCTGGCATGACACCGACCGCGACCACGGCCCGCGGCGAGCACGGCAGCCACGGCGAGCACGGCGGCCACCGCGCACCGGCGCCGGCGCAGACACGGAGCCCGTACGCGCTGTCGCACCTGGACGCGCTGGAGTCCGAGGCCGTCCATATCTTCCGCGAGGTGGCGGGCGAGTTCGAACGGCCGGTGGTCCTGTTCTCCGGCGGCAAGGACTCCATCGTCATGCTGCATCTGGCGCTGAAGGCGTTCGCCCCCGCGGCCGTGCCGTTCACGCTGCTGCACGTCGACACCGGGCACAACTTCCCCGAGGTCCTCGACTACCGCGACCGGACGGTGGCCCGGCACGGACTGCGGCTGCACATCGCGTCCGTGCAGGACTACATCGACCGCGGGGTGCTGCGCGAACGCCCGGACGGCACCCGCAACCCCCTCCAGACCGTGCCGCTGACCGAGGCCATCCAGCAGCACCGCTTCGACGCCGTGTTCGGCGGCGGACGGCGCGACGAGGAGAAGGCCCGCGCCAAGGAGCGGGTGTTCTCGCTGCGCGACGAGTTCTCCCAGTGGGACCCGCGCCGTCAGCGCCCCGAGCTGTGGCAGCTCTACAACGGCCGGCACGCGCCCGGTGAGCACGTCCGGGTGTTCCCGCTGTCCAACTGGACCGAGCTGGACGTGTGGCAGTACATCGCCCGGGAGTCGATCGAGCTGCCGCGGATCTACTTCGCCCACGAGCGCGAGGTGTTCCAGCGCTCCGGTATGTGGCTGACCCCCGGCGAATGGGGCGGCCCGAAGGACGGCGAACCGCTGGAGCGCCGGCTGGTGCGCTACCGCACCGTCGGGGACATGTCCTGCACCGGAGCCGTCGACTCGGACGCGGTCACGCTCGACGCCGTGATCACGGAGATCGCCGCGTCCCGGCTCACCGAGCGGGGTGCCACCCGCGCCGACGACAAGATGTCCGAGGCCGCGATGGAAGACCGCAAGCGCGAGGGGTACTTCTAGCCATGACGAACAGCACTGCCACCACGGACCCGTTCGCCGGTCTCGCGGCGACGACCCTGCTGCGCTTCGCGACCGCCGGTTCCGTGGACGACGGCAAGTCGACGCTGGTGGGGCGGCTGCTGCACGACTCCAAGTCGGTCCTCACCGACCAGCTGGAGGCCGTCGCGCACGCCTCCCTCAGCCGTGGCCAGGAGACCCCCGACCTGGCGCTGCTCACCGACGGCCTGCGCGCCGAACGGGAGCAGGGCATCACCATCGACGTGGCGTACCGCTACTTCGCGACCCCGCGCAGACGGTTCATCCTCGCGGACACCCCGGGCCATGTGCAGTACACCCGGAACATGGTCACCGGCGCGTCCACCGCCGAGCTGACGGTGATCCTGGTGGACGCCCGCAACGGCGTGGTCGAGCAGACCCGGCGGCACGCGGCCATCGCGGCCCTGCTGCGGGTGCCGCACGTCGTCCTCGCGGTCAACAAGATGGACCTGGTGGACTTCGCCGAGCCCGTCTTCGCGGACATCGCGGAGGAGTTCACCGCGTACGCCACCGAGCTGGGCGTGCCCGAGGTGACCGCGATCCCGATCTCGGCGCTCACCGGGGACAACGTCGTGGACCCGTCGGCGCGGATGGACTGGTACGGCGGCCCCACGGTGCTGGAGCACCTGGAGACGGTCCCCGTCAGCCATGACCTGGCCGAGTGCCACGCGCGGCTGCCGGTGCAGTACGTGATCCGGCCGCAGACCGCCGAGCACCCCGACTACCGGGGGTACGCCGGGCAGATCGCCGCCGGGACGTTCCGGGTCGGCGAGGAGGTCATGGTCCTTCCGTCGGGCCGCACCTCCACGGTCACCGGGATCGATCTGCTGGGCGTACCGGTGGACGTGGCGTGGACCCCGCAGTCGGTGACGCTGCTGCTGGCGGACGACATCGACATCTCCCGCGGTGACCTCGTCGTCCCGGCGCGGGACGCGCCGTCGACCACCCGGGACATCGAGGCGACGGTCTGCCATGTCGCGGACATACCGCTCACCGTGGGGCAGCGGGTGCTGCTGAAGCACACGACCCGCACGGTCAAGGCGATCGTCCAGGAGATCCCGTCCCGGCTCACGCTGGACGATCTCTCGCAGGCCAGGAACCCGGAGCGGCTGGTCGCCAACGACATCGGCCGGGTCCGGGTCCGCACCGCCGAACCGCTCGCGCTCGACGCGTACGCGGAGTCACGGCGCACCGGGTCGTTCCTCCTGATCGACCCGGCGGACGGTACGACACTCGCCGCCGGAATGGCGGGCGAGTCGTTCGCGGCGACCGGGGCGGCCACGGCCACCGGCACGACGGACGACGAGGAGGGGTGGGACTTCTAGCGATGAGCACGCAGGGGGAGCAGGGGGAGGTGACCGGCAGGATGAACGACACCACGACCACGACCGTGGGTCTGTTCTCCGTCTTCGCGACCTTCGCGAAGGAGGGGGGCCGCGTCGGCAGCGGCGCACTGGGCAGTGGGCAGGGCGGTGTGGGGCGATGTGCGCGATGACGTACGCGCACCGCTTGCGCGCCCTCACCCCCCACCCGCCGTGCCGAAAACCCGCCGAATTCCCGGCCACGACTTGAGTACGTGAGCGCCGGGCCGACGAGAGGACCACCTCCCGTGCCTGCCACCTTCCGATCCACCGCCCTGCGCCGCCACCTGGCCGTCGCGGCGGCCCTGCCGCTCCTCGCGATCACCGCGGCCGCCTGCGGCTACGGCTCCGAGGCCGACGAGGACACGGCCGACAAGGCCGCCCCGGCCGCGAACGCCAAGAAGCTCTCCGCCGACACGGTGAAGATCGGATACTTTCCCAACCTCACCCATGCCACCGCGCTGATCGGTGACCACAGAGGGCTCTTCCAGAAGGAACTCGGCGGCACCAAGGTGTCGTACTCGCAGTTCAACGCCGGACCGTCGGAGATCGAGGCGCTGAACTCGGGCTCCATAGACATCGGCTGGATCGGCCCCTCCCCCGCGATCAACGGCTACACCAAGTCCAACGGTGAGAACCTGCGCATCGTCGGCGGTTCGGCCTCCGGCGGGGTGAAGCTCGTCGTCGACCCGAAGAAGATCAAGACGGTCGACGACGTCAAGGGCAAGAACATCGCCACCCCGCAGCTCGGCAACACCCAGGACGTGGCCCTGCTCAACTGGGCCGCCGAAAAGGGCTGGAAGATCGACGCGCAGAGCGGCAAGGGCGATGTCAACGTCGTCCGCACCGACAACAAGATCACCCCGGACGCCTACAAGGCGGGGTCCGTCGACGGTGCCTGGGTGCCGGAGCCGACCGCGTCCCGTCTGGTGGCCCTCGGCGGGAAGGTCCTGCTCAACGAGGCCGACCTGTGGCCGGACAAGAAGTTCGTGATCACGCATGTGATCGTGTCGCAGAAGTTCCTCAAGTCCCACCCGGACGTGGTCGAGGCGGTGCTGCGCGGCACGGTGAAGACCAACGCGTGGATCAACGCCAACCCGGACGAGGCCAAGAAGGCCGCCAACGACAAGCTGAAGGCCCTGTCCGGCAAGCCGCTGCCCGCGGACGTCCTCGACAGCGCCTGGCCGTCGATCGAGTTCATCGACGACCCGCTGGCGTCGACCCTGAAGACCGGGGCGGACTACGCGGTGAAGGCGGGTCTGCTGGAGGACCCGGACCTGGACGGCATCTACGACCTGTCGACCCTGAACAAGGTCCTGAAGGCCGAGGGCAAGCCCGCGGTCGAAGACGCCGGGCTCGGCGTCAAGTAGCGGTTCCCCGACCTCAGGAGGTGACGACCATGGCCACGACCTTCGCCAAGGCCGCCGACGGTATCCGGCACGCCGCTCCGGCGGCCCGGATCGAGCATGTCTCGAAGTCCTTCAACGGTCCCGCCGGGGCCCAGCTCGTCCTGGACGACATCACCCTCGATGTCGCGCCCGGGGAGTTCGTCACCCTCCTGGGGGCGTCGGGCTGCGGGAAGTCGACCCTGCTGAACCTGGTCGCCGGGCTGGACCGCCCGAGCACCGGGACCATCAGCACCGAGGGGCGGCCCGCCCTGATGTTCCAGGAGCACGCGCTGTTCCCCTGGCTCACCGCGGGCAAGAACATCGAACTCGCCCTGAAGCTGCGGGGTGTCACGAAGTCCGACCGCCGCGACAAGGCGGAGGAACTGCTGGAGCTGGTACGGCTGAAGGGCTCGTACGGCAAGCGGGTGCACGAGCTGTCCGGCGGGATGCGGCAGCGGGTGGCGATGGCCCGCGCGCTGGCGCAGGACAGCCAGCTGCTGCTGATGGACGAGCCGTTCGCCGCGCTCGACGCGATCACCCGCGATGTGCTGCACGACGAACTGACCCGCATCTGGCGGGAGACGAAGGTGTCGGTGCTGTTCGTGACGCACAACGTGCGGGAGGCGGTACGGCTCGCCGAGCGGGTCGTACTGCTGTCGTCCCGGCCCGGCCGGGTGGCGCACCAGTGGACGGTGGACATCCCGCAGCCGCGCCGTATCGAGGACAGCGCCGTCGCGGAGCTGTCCGTCGAGATCACCGAAAAACTGCGTGGGGAGATCCGCCGCCATGGCCAGCACTGACCCGACCGCCGGTCACGACGGCACCGACGGAACCGGCCGGGACACCGTCCCGGCCGGGGGCGGCACCGTCACCAAGGAGGACCCCGCCAAGGGCACCGGCGCCCAGGGCCGGGCCGACAGCGATCCGCACGACCTCGCGGGACTGGAGGCCGGGCTCGACGCGCTGGACGCCGTGCCGAGCAGCCGTACCCCGCTGCGCCAGACCCTGGTGCAGAAGGTGCTGCCGCCGCTGATCGCGGTGGCGCTGGTGCTGGTGGTGTGGCAGGTCCTCGTCTGGGCGGAGGTCACCGAGAGCTACAAGCTGCCCGCGCCGGCCGAGGTGTGGGACGAGGTGGTGACCGCCTGGCAGCGGGGCACGCTCCTCGAATACATCTGGACCAGTGTGTCCCGGGGGCTGCTCGGGTTCCTGCTGGCCCTGTCGATCGGTACCCCGCTGGGGCTGGTGGTCGCCCGGGTGAAGTTCGTCCGGGCGGCGATCGGTCCGATCCTCTCGGGCCTCCAGTCGCTGCCGTCGGTGGCCTGGGTGCCGCCCGCGGTGATCTGGCTCGGGCTGAACGACTCCATGATGTTCGCGGTGATCCTGCTGGGCGCGGTCCCCTCGATCGCGAACGGTCTGGTCTCCGGTGTCGACCAGGTGCCCCCGCTGTTCCTGCGGGCGGGCCGCACCCTGGGCGCCACGGGACTGCGGCACACCTGGCACATCGTCATGCCGGCGGCGCTGCCCGGTTATCTGGCGGGACTGAAGCAGGGCTGGGCGTTCTCCTGGCGTTCGCTGATGGCCGCCGAGATCATCGCGTCGTCGCCGGAGCTCGGGGTGGGCCTCGGACAGCTGCTGGAGAACGGCCGTACCGCCAGCAGCATGTCCATGGTGTTCCTCGCCATCCTCATGATCCTGATCGTCGGTATCGCGATCGACCTGCTGATCTTCAGTCCGCTGGAGCGGTGGGTCCTGCGCAGCCGCGGCCTGCTGGTGAAGAGCTGATCGTCATGAACGAACCGGTCCTGTTGGTCGTCGCCCACGGCAGTCGTGACCCGCGCCATGCCGCGACCGTGCACGCTCTGGTGGAGCGGGTACGGGCGCTGCGGCCGGGGCTGCGGGTGGAGACCGGCTTCCTCGACTTCACCGTGCCGTCGGTCGCGGCGGTACTGGAGTCACTGGCCGCCGAGGGCGTCCGGGACGTGGTGGCCCAACCGCTGCTGCTCACCCGGGCGTTCCACGCCAAGGCGGACATCCCCGCGGTGCTGCGGGAGGCTCCCGCGGCGCTGCGTATCCGGCAGGCCGGGGTCCTGGGACCGTCCCCGCTGCTCACGGCCGTGCTGGAACGGCGGCTGTACGAGGCCGGGCTCACGCCCGGCGACAAGCCCGCGACCGGGGTCGTCCTGGCCTCGGCGGGCTCCACAGACCCGGAGGCGATCGCGGTGATCGCAGAAATCGCGCGGGAGTGGCGGCACACCGGTTGGTGCGCCGTGCGGCCCGCGTTCGCCTCCGCGTCCCTTCCCCGTACCGAGGACGCGGTACGGGAGCTGCGCGCGCGGGGGGTCCGCCGGATCGCGGTGGCCCCCTATGTCCTGGCCCCGGGCAGGCTGCCGGACCGGATAGCGCGCGGCGCGGCCGAGGCGGGCGCCGATGTGATCGCCGGGGTACTGGGCCCCGCGCCGGAGGTGGCGCGGGTCCTGCTGCGACGCTACGACGAGGCGGCGGCCCGTCCGGCGGCGTACGGTCCCCCGGCTCATGGCGCCCCGTCGTACGGCCCTGGGGCCCGGCAGCGGGTCGCGCTGGGCGCCTGAGCGCCTGAGTACGAACCGGACACACGATCCGGACGCCGGTGTGTCCGGCAAACACGGTGGTCCCGTACCCGCTCGGGTACGGGACCACCGTGCTTGCCGGACCGGTCGGGGTCAGTCCTTGGGGGTGAGGCCCAGCAGCGGCGGGTACTCACCGCTGTCGGCGTTGACCAGGGTCCAGCCGTCACCGGGCCCGCCGAGGAGTTGTGTGTCCATGCCGATCTCCAACCCCGCTTCGTCGACCACGGCGCCGTGGTCGTGCTGCTTCGCACCGGTCCGCGGATCGAGACTCAGCACCCGCCGGTCCTCGACGTACACCCCGATCCGCCCGTCGGCCACCGTCAGCGATCCGACTGCGTCCCCCCAGCTGTCCGCGGCCTTGACCCGCCACTGCCGCGCTCCGTCCCGCAACGAGTACGCCGAGACGTGCTGCGGCACGTCCTCGCCGGTGGTCCGGGTGGCGGCGATCAGGGTGTTCTTGTGCACCAACGCCTTCAGCCCCGCCTGGGCCGGGAAGCGGGACTGCGCGGTGCCCAGGGCGAGTTCCTCATCCGTCCCGATCCGCTTCACCACGACGGGCTCGACGCCGTCCTCCCCGAAGGCGAGCACCGCGTCGAGCCCCCGCTCGTCACTCTCCGTCACACGGATCACGAAGGGGTCGGCGGAGATCACGTCGAGCTCGCTCAGGCTCGTCTCCGTCGGCAGGTCGTACCGACGGAGCTTCTTGCCGTCGCCGCTGTCCAGGGTCAGGACGCGGGCCGTCACCTTGCCGGCATCCAAGGGGTCGCAGACCTCCACGATCCGGGTCCGCCCACCGCCCGCGGACACGAGTGCCGGCGCGCAGTCGTCGTCCAGCCGGTACGACCAACGCGGCTTGCCGGCCCGCAGACCGAAGGCCCGGGCGCCGTCCTTCGTCGCGACGACCGCCGTCCCGCCGTCGCTCGCGACCCGCCCGCCCTGCGGCCGGGTGAAGCGGAGGTCGTCCGCGTCGACCGTCTTCCTCCACAGGGTGCGGCCGCTGTCCGTGTCGATCGCCGCCACGGTCCCACAGGGCTTCTCGTGCCGGGCGTACGCGGCGAGCGCGATTCCCTGCGACATGGTGTCACTCATCGAGCAGAGGGACATCCGCACCGGGGCGTCGACGCTCCAGCGGTGTTCACCGCCGCGCGGATCATGGGCGATCAGGGCGTCGGGGCGGCCCCGGACCACCGTTCCGTCACCGGTCACCCAAAGGCCCTGGGCATGTGTTGTCTCGGGTCGGTCGAGCGGGGTGGTCCAGGCGATGTCCAGCATGGGTCCGCGCAGCCACTCGGTGAGCTGCCAGCCCGGCCAGGCGATCAGCAGGGCACCGGCGAGGGGCAGCCCGATGAGACGGTTCTTGCCGAACCGGTCGGCGGCCATCAGCATCAGCCCCAGGATGAGCATGAGCACGCCGGTGAAGGTGAACACGAAGGCGAGGACGATCAGCGTGCCCGTCCCGTCCGCGCACGCCTGGGCCCTGGAGCCGCACGAACCCCCGGGTATCGAGCCCCAGCCCCGGATGTGGAAGATGACGGCCAGCACGACGAGCGCGCCCCCGAGCGGGCCGAGCACCCAGCCGAGGGGACTCCTCCTTCCCGATGGGGTACGGTCCGGCGGTCTGCGGTCCTGTGTCATGGATGTCCCCTTGTCCCCGGGTGCTCCCCAGCACCCCATGAATGAAGATCACATCGTAGGGGCAGGGCTCCCGGACGGGCGGAGGGACCAGGGCAATCAGAGCTCTTCGTCGTCGATGTACGGCGTGCCCTGGTGGAAGTACAGCAGCCAGCCCGCCTCGGTGCGGCGCCACACGGAACTGCGGTGGGCGAGGCGGCCGTTGTTGTCGGTGTCGAAGGTGAGGTGGACGCAGTCCGGGGTGAGCTGCACGCCCCGCATCCGTGAGGTGGTGATGGGGCGGACGCCGTTGCCGGGCCGCTCCGCGAGTGCGACGAGGACAGAGTCACGGTCCCAGAGCCGGCCGGAGGCACCGATCTCGGTGAACTCGGGGTGCAGCAGCGCGCCGACCAGTTCCGGGGAGGGCCGCACGTCCGGGTCGAGAAGCCGCAACTCCCCCTGGACGGCGGCGTCCACGGCGGACAGCGCGTCGGCCGCGGCGGACGGGGTGTCAGTCACGGGTCATCTCCATGAGTCTGGTGACGGTGTTCCAGTTGCGGGACGTGGCGACGACGCCCTTCCACAGCGCGGGCTTCGCGAGGGCGTCGGCGAGGCGGGAGCGGCCGAGCCCGTCGGGGACGTACAGGTACAGGGCGTGGTCGCCGACGCGGAACTCCTCAGGGAGGAACGCGGCCCGGTCCAGCGCCGCGAAGCGGTCCTCGTCCACGTCCTTCGAGAGGTAGGTGACGTGCAGTTGGCGTCCCTCCAGGCTCTCGGCCGGGAAGGGGCAGTCCTCGACGACGGCCCGCAGATATCCGTGGTCGCGGACCAGGATCTCCACGGCGAAGCCGAAGCGGTCCTCGACGGCCCTGCCCAGGGCGGCGGTTACGGCGTCGGTGTCCCCGCAGACGGCGGCACCGGAGCGGGCGGCGGGCCCGGCGCCACCGGTCGGCGCCCCGGCAGTGCCCGGCTCCGCCGCACCGGTCGAGAAGACCGCGTTGCCGCTCTGGAGATACGTCCGCACGTTCTCGTACCCGAGGTCCTCAAGGAGCCGTCGGAGGTCCGCCATGGGAACCTTCCGGTGGCCGCCCACGTTGATGCCCCGTAACAGCGCCGCGTACGTCGTCATGAGGTCACGATAGGGGACCTCGGGGGCCCTCTCAGGGACGCTCCGGCCCGTGCGGCCCACGGTCAGGGGGATCTGACCCATGACTTCCCGTACCGCCCGTGGGGTTCGCGTTCAGCCCTCGCGCGCCGCCGTGGCGGCCAGCTCCGCCTCGATCAGATCGGCCGCCCGCTTCGTCCCGCCCTCACCCGCCATGTCCGCCCGGATCTCCGCGAGCCTGCGCGCCACCTCCGGGTCGCCCACCAGGTCGAGGACGGCGGCGCGCAGCGTGTCGGCGGTCGCCTCCGCCTTGGGCACATGCCGGGCGACGCCGAGGCCCTGGAGCATGTCGGCGTTGCCGAACTGGTCGACCGCCTGCGGTACGGCGACCATCGGGGTACCCGTCGCCAGGCCCTCCTGGCTGCCGCCCGCGCCCGCGTGGGTGATGAAGGCGTCCGCCTGCCGCAGCACCGCGAGCTGCGGCACCCACGAGTGGACCTCCACATTGCCGGGCACCTCGCCCAACTCCGCGGGGTCCACGAACTTGCCGATCTGGAGCACCACATGCCAGCCCGGCAGATCCCCGAACGCCTTCACGCACTCACGGTAGAAGCCGGGTTCCTTGGTGAAGGTGGAGCCGAGCGACACCAGCAGCACCTGCTCCGCACCGGCGGGCCGGTGCCATACGCCCTGCTCACCACGGTCGCCCTGGCAGGCGCCGACGAAGGAGTACACGGATTCGTCGACCCGGTCCGCGTTCGGCTGGAGCACCTTGGGGATGAGGACGAGACTGCGGTCGGGCCTGCCGCTGAAGTCGTCCACGGACAGGTCGAGCCCGTTCTCCGTGAGCCATTCGCCGAAGGTGTCGTAGTACGCCTTGCCGCGCGGGGTCTGCTTCAACGGCTCGAACATGGGCCGGCCGACCTCCTCCTCGTACCCCTCCCACGCGACGAGGTTCGGGGAGAGCTGCACCTGGGGAACGCCCCAGCGGTGTGCGAGCACCCGCGCCGGATACGCGGTGATGTCGGAGAGCACGAGGTCCGGTTCATCGCCCTCGTAGGCCGCGATCAGCTGCGGCAGCGCCTGCCGGGCGTCCGCGAGGAAGGGCTCGATGTTGTCGATCAGCTCGGTGCCCCACTTCTCCGGTTCGTCGTCGGTGGGCAGGGTCGAGTTCCAGAGCCGGGGTTCCGCGCCGGTCGCGGCGACCTTCTCGGCGAAGGCCGGCGGAATGGCGTAGGTGACGCGATGGCCGCGGGCGACGAGTTCCCTGATCACTTCGAGGCTCGGGTTCACATGGCCATGGGCCGCGATCGAGAACATGGCGATATGGGCAGGTCGGGGGGTAGGCATACCGGGAACCATACGTGAGACGATACGTCTCGTCCAATCTGATTCCCGGACGCCGGGGATCACTCCGGGGGCGGGGGCCGGGGGCGGGGCGCCAGGGGGGCGGGCTCCGAGGGGCGCGGGTCGGCCAGGGGGCGGGGTCGGACGCCGGGGGCCGGGGCCGGGCCGGGGACGAGGTCGGGGCCCGGGACCGGGACCGGGACCACCGGAACCGGAACCGGAACCGCTCAACGCTGGTAGCGCGCCAGCACCAGGTTCCCGTCCCGCTCCAGCCTGCGACGCAGTTCGTCCAGCCCGATGGCGCCGCTGTAGTACTCCTGGAAGGCCGGTGTCGCCACCTTGTCCTTCCACTCGGGGTAGCCCCGTACCGACGGCGCGGGCGCCGCGCGCAGATGTGCCGCCAGCGCGGTACCGGTCGCCCAGCCATGGGAGGCGGTACGCAGCGCCGGGTCCCGCAGGGCCTCTTCGCCCGTGGGCAGCATCCAGTCACCGAGCGCCAGCCGGACCATGTTGCGCGGCTGGAGCAGGAAGTCGACGAACCGTGCCGCCTCCTCCTTGTGCGGGCTCTCCTCCGCGATCGACAGCGTCTGCGGGCTGACCCCCTGCACCGGTCCTTCCGGTCCGGCAGGCGCCGGAAGGACCCGCCAGCGGAACCCGGCCGGTGCCTGCTGCACGATCTGCTGCCGGTAGGAGAAACCGAGCGGCACCATCGCGTACCGCCCGCCGAAGAAGCCGGGCAGGGTGTCCGAACCGCCCATCCCGAGGGTGGTGCGCGCCGCGCTGCGGTCGTCGTTCACCTGATCGCGCACGGTCCGGGGCATCACCTCGTCACCCGGCCCGAACGTGACCCTGGCCTTGCCGTCCGCTCCCCGGACGAACATCCGGCCGCCGGTGGACAGCGACAGATTGAGCGTCGAGGAGACCGGCTCCCTGAGCGGCCAGCCCACCCCGTGCACCCCGTCCCCGGTCAGCCGCCGGGTGACCTCGCGGAACTCCGGCCAGCTCCACGGCTCCTGCGGGGTGGGGACGCGCACCCCGGAGCGCTCCAGCAGCTCCGCGTTGGCGATGAGCACCCTCGGCTCCTGGAGGAACGGAACGCCGTACACCCCGTCCCCGAAGGTCACCGTGTCCCAGCTGCGCCGGGGGATGTCCCGCTCCAGCCGCCGGGACAGCAGCCCCCGCAGATCGGCGAGATACCCCCCGTACGCGAAGTCCGCGAGATCGTCCGAGGCGTCATGGATGATGTCCGGCGCCTCGCCGCCCTCGAACGAGGTCAGCAACTGGTCGTGGACGCTGTCCCAACTGCCCTGGACATAGCTGACCCGCACCCGCGGATTACGCGCGTTCCACTCCCGGACGAGTTCCCGGGTGACGTCGACCGAGTCCTTCTGCCACGCGAGCGACTGGAACCGCAGGGTGATCCGGCCGTCGGGACCGGTGCCGTCCCCGCCTCCCGCGCACCCGCCCAGCAGCAGCGCGAGAACGGTGAGGACCGCGAGCACCCCCGAACGGCCGCGCACGGTCCCCGTGCTCCTCCCCTGCCGACGGCCGCGCCGCATCAGCTCTTCACCGCCCCGGCCATCATCCCGCCGGTGATCCGCTTCTGGATCAGCGCGAAGATGACCAGCGAGGGAAGCGTGGCGAGGAACGCCGCCGCGGCCAGCGGACCGAGATCCGCCGCGCCCTCCGCCCCGATGAAGTGCGTCAGCACCACCGGCAGGGTCTGCCGCTCGGGTGTCTTCAGCAGCACCAGCGCGAAGAAGAACTCGTTCCACGCGCTGATGAAGGCGAACAGCCCGGTCGCCACGATCCCCGGCGCCAGCAGCGGCGCCACCACCGACACCAGGGTCCGCGCCCGTCCCGCCCCGTCGACCGCGGCGGCCTCCTCCAGTTCGGGCGGCACGGCACGGACGTATCCGACGAGCATCCACAGCGCGAAGGGCAGGGCCCACACCACGTACACGAGGATCAGCCCCGGTACGGAGTTGACCAGCCGCAGTTCACGCAGCACCAGGAACAGCGGAATGATGACCAGGACGAACGGGAACGCCTGGCTCACCACCACCCATCCCGTCGCCGCCCGCGCCAGTACCGTCCGCCGCCGGGCCATCACATACGCCATCGGGGTCGCCAGCACGACCGCCACCAGCGCCGCGCAGAACGCCGCGACGAACGAGTTGAGCCCCGCGCGCAGCAGCGGCTGCTCGTCGAAGGCCTGCCGGAAGTTCGCGAGCGTCGGGTCGTCGGGCAGCCAGCCGGGGTGCAGTCCGCCCAGCTCACGCGGCGGCTTGAAGGCCGTCGAGATCAGCCACACGAACGGGAAGGCGAGGAACACCAGATACGCCAGCAGCGCCGCGTACTGTCCGGCCCGCCGGAGCCGGGCCCCGCCCCGGCGCCGCACCGGCCGGCGTTTCCCGGGCCGCCCCCGCCCGCCGGTGACCGGCCCTTCCCCCACCGCGTGTGTCACAGGGTCCCGTGTCATCGGTCGCCGCCCTCCCGCAGCCGCCCCACCAGATACAGCGCGAGCAGCACCGCGACCAGCGCCACCATCACACAGCCCATCGCGGCCGCGTACCCGAACTGCCCGTACCGGAAGGCCTCCTCGTACGCGAACAGCATCGGGAGCCGGGTCCGGCCGCCGGGGCCTCCCGCGGTCAGTACATAGACCAGGGCGAAGGCGTTGAAGTTCCAGATGAGGTTGAGCGCGGAGACGGCCAGCGCGATCGGGCGCAACGCCGGCCAGGTGACCGTCCGGAAGCGGCGCCAGGCCCCGGCGCCGTCCATCGCCGCCGCCTCGTGGAGTTCGCGTGGGGTGTTCTGGAGCCCGGCGAGCAGCACGACCGTGGTCTGCGGCATGCCCGCCCAGATCCCGACGACGATCACCGCGGGCAGTGCCGTGGCCAGCCCGGTCAGCCAGTCCCGGCCGTCGCCGAGCCCCAGATCCCGCAGGGTCTCGTTGAGGACGCCCGCGTCGGGGTGGTAGACGAGTCGCCATATGATGCCGACGACGACCTCCGGCATCGCCCAGGGGATGATCGCCAGCGCCCGTGCCAGCCAGCGCAGCCGCAGCCGCTCGTTCAGCAGCAGCGCCAGCCCGAGCGCGAGCACGAACTGGGGGATCGTCACCCCGACGGCCCACACCAGCCCGATCCGGAACGATTCCCAGAACAGGGTGTCCTGGAGCAGGTCCCGGAAGTTCAGCGTCCCGATCCACTGGGTGGAGCGGGTCCGGCCGGACTGCGCGTCGGTGAACGCCAGCGCGATCCCGTAGAGCAGCGGACCGACACTGAGCACGAGGATGGGGATCAGCGCGGGCAGTACCAGGAACCACGCCCCGTGATCCGGACGGCGCCGGGACCTGCCGGGGGTGGGCCCGGCCCGCTCGGCCCGTTCCGTCGGGGGCGCCAGTGTCACCGGTCCGGCTCCTTCCGGGGGCCTCGTCCGGTCCGCCCACGGCGGCGGCCCCGGCCATCGTGCTGTCGTCGGCGGACCTCGTCAAGACGCCCCGCTGGCCCTTGTGAACCCCGCGAACAGGCCGAATGCGACACTTGCGCCCGGCGCCGGTCCCGGAACGCGGACGCGGTGCGGTGCGGTCAGGTCGGTTCGGCGGAGGGTCGGGGATGGACGAGGCACGGGCGCGCGAGGTGCTGGAGGCCGCGCGGGTACTGCCCGCCGACGGCGGCGGAGGTACGGACACGGGCCCCGGTGGGATCGGTGGCCCGGGCGGTACGGGGGCCAGTACGGGAACCTGGCCCGGTACGGGGGCTGCGGGCGCCGAGCTGCTGGCGCTCGGTGAGAACGCGGTCTTCGCGGCGGGCGACCTCGTGGTCAAGGTGGGCCGTGGCGCCGAACTGCTGGCGCGGGCCCGCCGGGAACTGGCCGTCGCGGCCTGGCTGGCCTCGGCGGACGTACCCGCGGTCCGCGCGGCGCGTCCCGATCCGCTGCTGGTCGACGGGCACCCCGTGACCGTGTGGTGGCGGCTGCCCGACGCGGTCCGGCCCGCGGGCGGAAGTGACCTCGCGACGCTGCTGCGCAGGGTGCACTCCCTTCCCGCCCCGGAGATCGAGCTGCCCCGCCGTGAGCTGCTGGGCGGGGTGGAACGCTGGCTGCGGCTGGCCGGTGACGCGATCGATCCGGCCGACGCCGCGTATCTGCGGGAGCGGCGGGACGGTTTCGCCGCGGCCGCCGCCGCGCTCACCCCTCGGCTCGTCCCCGGGCCGATCCATGGTGACGCGCTCCCCCGCAATGTCCATGTCGGGCCGGACGGGCCGGTCCTGGTCGATCTGGAGACCTTCGCCCACGACTTCCGCGAACACGATCTGGTGGTCATGGCCCTGTCCCACGACCGCTACGGCCTGCCCGGCCATGAGTACGACGCGTTCACCGACGCGTACGGCTGGGATGTGCGGGAGTGGGACGGCTGCGGGGTGTTGCGGGGCGCGCGGGAGACTGCGAGCTGTGCGTGGGTCGCGCAGCATGCGTCGGCCAATCCGGGGGCCCTCGCGGAGTTCCGCCGCCGGGTGGGGTCCCTGCGGGACGGCGACGAATCAGTGCGCTGGCACCCGTTCTAACGGGTCGTCCTGGCTTCCGTCCCTATGGTTTCGCGTACTGGACGCACTTGTTCCTGTGCCGTCGCTCGTGGGTTTCGTGTGCTGGACGCACTTCGTTCCTGTGCCGTCGCTCGGTGGGTTTGCGCAGTTCCCCGCGGGTCGCCTTCGCTTGCGCTTCCCAGGTCTGTCCGGCAGGACGCACTTCGTTCCTGTGCCGTCGCTCGGTGGTTTCGCGCAGTTCCCCGCGCCCCTTTGGGGCGCGTTCTGCCGGTCCTTCGGGTCGGGGCCGGTCGGGATTCTCCGTCCTCGATCCGACACGCTCGGTACGACGTGACCTTGCCCGACTGAAGAGCATCGGAGTCTGCGAGCAGAGATTCCCGCCCACCCCCTCCCGCAGCCGAGCGCCTGCACGAGGAGGAGGGTGAAAAGCAACCCCAGGTGGGCGCCCCCGAAGGGGCGCGGGGAACTGCGCAAAAATGAGGACCGACCCGCACCCGACGAACAACCGCAAGAGGGCAGCACCTCAGGGGCGCGGGGAACTGCGCACCCACGGACGACCCGCACGGGAACAAGTACGCCCAGCACAGGAAACCCAGGGGCGCGGGGAACTGCGCACCCACGAGCGACCCGCAGGGGAACAAGTGGGTTCAGCCGGGGGACACGGACACGTCACCCGGTGAGGGTGATCGCTTCTGCGGGGCAGAGGCCGGCGGCCATCCGGGCGGCGGGGCGGTGCTCCGGAGCCGGCGCGGGGCTGAGGAGTACCACCAGGCCCTCCTCCTCGTCCTGGTCGAACACGGCGGGAGCCGTCAGCGCGCACATACCGGCGCCGACACAGCGCTCACGGTCGACACCGAGACGCAGCGGCGCTCGCGGGTCGCTCATGGCGGCTACACCTGATCCCAGGTGACGGGCAGGCTGACCACCCCGTAGATGTTGGAGCGCTCCCGCAGCGGCACCTCCCGCGGCGGCACCGCGAGCCGCAGCGTGGGGAAGCGGGCGAGAAGCGCCGGGAACGCGACGGCCATCTCGACGCGGGCGAGCTGCTGGCCCAGGCACTGGTGGACGCCGTGGCCGAACGCCAGATGCCCCGTGGCCTTGCGGTGGATGTCGAGCCGGTCGGGGTCGGGGAACCTGCGCGGGTCCCGGTTGACGGCCTGCACGGAAACGGTCACCGTCTCGCCCGCCTTGATGAGCGTGCCGTCCACCTCGACGTCCTCAAGCGCCGACCGGAGCAGGGGGTCGGCCACGCTGAGGTAGCGCAGCAGCTCCTCCACGGTCTGCGCGGCAAGGCCCGGGTCCGCGCGCAGGGCGTCCAGCTGGTCGGGGTTGCTGAGCAGGGCGAAGGTGCCGAGGGCGAGCATGTTCGCGGTGGTGTCGAGTCCGGCGGCGAGCAGCAGCCCGCCGAGTCCGGCCAGTTCCTCGTCGGTGAGGTCGGAGGTGGTCAGATCGCTGAGCAGGTCATCGGTGGGCTCGGCGCGCTTGGCGAGGACGAGTTCGCCCAGGTACTGGAGCAGCGCCGTATGGGCATCGCCCTTGGCTCCCGCGTCCGCCGTCTGGTCGAAGAGGGTCGCCACCTGGCTCTGGAAGCGCTCCCGGTCGGAGTACGGGACGCCGAGCAGTTCGCAGATCACGAGTGCCGGCACGGGTTGCGCGAAGGCCTCCACCAGGTCGGCCGTGGGTCCGGCCTCTTCCATGGCGTCCAGGCATTCCTTGGTGAACCGCTCGACGCGTTCGGTGAGTTGACGCATCCTGCGGACGGTGAACCGGCCGGTGAGCAGACGCCGGTAGCGGGTGTGCTCGGGGGCGTCGAGGCCGATGATGTCGCCGATCGGCGCCGGGGGTATCTGCCCCGGCATGCCTTCCATCGGCTCCGGCAGATGCAAGAGTTCGTAGCGTGAGCTGAAGCGGGGGTCGGCCAGGATCGCGCGGGCCGCGGCATGGCCGGTGACCAGCCGGCCCACATGTCCGTCGCCGTAGCGCATACGCCGCATCGGCTCATCGCTCAGGGCGGTGAGTCCTTCGGGCGGGTCGAAGGGGCAGCCGGTGTGCCGGTCGGTGGGCAGGGTGGGCAGATCGTCGGTGGTGGTGCCGACGGCGTTCGGGTCGTGCGACATGGGTTCTCCCGTGATCGTGGGCCCAGGTGCGGCTGATGCGAAGCGGTGAGGCGGTCCGAGGCGAGCGGCGGATACCGCGAAGGTGCGGCCCTGAAGGCGCGGATCACGCCCTCGGCCATGGCGCCATCATGGCACACCCTTGGCGCCACAGCGAGCCAACGTGACCCCTCAGTGCCCGCCGGAGCTCTGACCTGCAATGCTCTGCCGAACGCCGACGCGATAGCGCATATTCTTCAGCAGGAGCAGCGCCAGCGAGCCATCTCAGTGGCGCCAATATGACACCACCGGCGCCAGCCTCAGCGGCCTCCCCGGTGAACCCGGGACGGGGCGACCCGCTCGCTAGACGCCGCCGGTCACGGAGTCCGTGAGTTCCCGCATCGGCCACTCGGAGTCCACCACGGCGGTCTCGTTCCCCTTGCGCCGCAGGAAGCTCTGGAAGTCGGCGGCCCACTCCGCGTACCAGCCGACCTGCCGGCGGTGCAGCTCCGCGGGGCCCACCTCGGCGACCTTCGGGTGCCGCTCCGCTATCGCGCAGGCGAGGCGCGCCGCGGCCAGCGCGTCGGCGCAGGCGTCGTGCGCGGTGCCGAGCACCACCCCGTACTCGGCGCTCACCGCCTCCAGGTTCCGCTTGCCCCGGCGGTACCGCTCGACGGTCCGGTCGATGGTGTAGGGGTCGATCACCGGCGCCGGGTCGAGGCCCCCGAGCCGTTCGCGCAGGGACGGCAGGCCGTGGCGGCGGAGCTCGGCGGACAGCAGGGTGAGGTCGAAGGCCGCGTTGTAGGCGACCACCGGGACCCCGGTCTTCCAGTAGCCGGTGAGGACATCGGCGATCGCGTCGGCGACCTCGGGGGCCGGGCGGCCCTCCGCCTTCGCCCGCTCGTCGGATATCCCGTGCACCGCGGAGGCCTCCCGCGGTATCGGGACGCCCGGGTCGGCCAGCCACTCGCGGCGCCCCAGCGTCAGGCCCGCCCGCACTTCGATCACCGCGGCGGTGACGATCCGCGACTCACCCGGATCCGTCCCGGTCGTCTCCAGGTCGAATCCGACCAGCAACTCCTGGTGCCAGCCCATGCGGCGCCCCCTCCTTCGTGGTGCTTTATCCCCCGGTGGTTCTCACCCTCGCACGGGCCACTGACAACAGGACGGCAGGCCGACTCCCCGGCCGGTTCAGGACACGGGCCGGGAGTCGGCCCACGCCGTCTCGAACTCCTCCCGGTATGTCTCGAAAAGACAGCTCTCGCCGGGTTCACCCGGCTTCACGATCCGGCCGCCGCCGCGCAGGACGAACACCGGCGCCTCCATCCCGCGGCTGCGGCGCAGATACGTCTGGACGACACCGACGCCGTCGGGGCCGTCCCCGTCCACGAGGTAGGCGGTGAACCTCGGGGTCTCGTCGAAGACCTGGATCTCGAAGGCGCCCGGGTCCCGCAGCCGCGCGCGTACCCGGCGCATGTGCAGGATGTTCATCTCCACGGAACGGCTCAGCTCACCGCGTTTGAGCCCCAGCTCGCGCTCGCGCCGTTTGACCGAGCTGGAGGCGGGGTTCAGGAAGAGCAGCCGGACCCGGCAGCCGGACTCCGCGAGCCGCATCAGACGCCGCCCGGAGAAGTTCTGGACCAGCAGGTTCAGCCCGATGCCTATCGCGTCGAGCCGCCGCGCGCCGCGGAAGATGTCCTCGGCCGGGAACTGCCGCAGCAGCCGCACCCGGTCCGGGTGCACCGCCACCACGTCGGCGTACCGGTCACCGACCAGGTCCTCGACCGCGTCGACGGGAAGCCGGCGGCCGGACGGCGCGTCGGAGCCCGCGCCGAGGATCTCCAGGAGCCGCGCCGAGGCCCGCTCGGCCTGGGCGAGGACGGCCTCGGACAGGGCCCGGTTGCGGGAGACGACATTGCGGGTGACCTCCAGTTCGTCGAGTGCCAGCTCGACATCGCGGCGGTCGTCGAAGTACGGCTCGAAGCAGGGCCAGTGCTGCACCATCAGCTCACGGAGCTGCGGCAGGGTGAGGAAGCTGAGGACGTTGTCGTCGGCGGGGTCGAGCAGATACCCCTTGCGGCGGCTCACCTCCCGGACGGCGACCGCGCGCTGCACCCACTCCTGCCCGGCCGGTCCGGCCGCGGCGACGACCCAGTCGTCGCCGTGCACCGGTTCGTAGACCGGACGCAGTACAGCGGCCACGACGGTGCGCAGCCGCTGTTCCACGAGGTTCAGCCAGATGTAGGCCCGTCCCGCGCGCTGGGCACGGGTGCGGACCTCGCTCCACTGTTCGGCGCCCCAGACGAGTTCGGGGCCGATCTGTGATCCCGTCTCCATGGGGCGGGCCAGTGACACCGCTCCGGGCGGGCCCTCGGTGGAGCCCCCCTCGTGACCACTGTCACCAGGTGGCAGCTCCAGCCCTCCCGAGCTCACCCGCGCACCGCCTTCCGCACCCCTTGTGACTCCCCTGGTCAACGATCAAGGAAGGGTACTCCGGGAGCGGCCGGCGGTGCAGCCCGATGGGCAGGGTCGTCGATTCCCGCCGGAACGGGACACGGGCTACGGCAGCGGACCGACGTTGCCGTTGCGCCGCGCGAGGTCGGCGGGCGTGAGCGGGTTCATCGCGGTGACGTCACGGGGCGAGAGGGAGAATCCCTGCCAGTGGACCGGCATGGGCTCCTGGTCCTCGTCCCTGGCTATGTGGTGGAAACCTATGTTCACCCAGGTGACGGGGTTCTTCAGCGCCTGTCCGTTGACCCACTTGTCGACGCTGTTCGGGGTGCCGGAGGGGCAGCCCGCGTTGTGGCTCGCGTACTTCTCGCACTTCTTGTACTCGGTGAAGTACACATCGCGCTTGGTGTAGGACCGGCCGGGGAACTTGTCGGTGCGGCCGGGCACGATCTCGTAGCTGCGCGCGTGGCCGTCCTTGTTCTTGCCGGTGGTGCTCACGAGCCGCCACCAGCGCATGCTCTTCGCGTCGCCGCCGAGTTCCTTGGTGACGGCCGTGCGCTTGGTCTTCGTGGTGGGGCTGCCGCCGCCGGTGGGCGCGGTGACGGTGGAGTCGAACTGCTCGACCTTGTTCTTGGTGTTGCCGTCGAGCGCGGTGTCCAGCCGCCAGAAGACATTGTGGTTGTGGCTCTCGGCGTGCGCGGTGGCGTTCTTGCCGATCGGCCAGCCGCGGCTGTCGCCGCCGTCGTAGTCGAACGGGGACAGCATGCCGGTGGCACCCACGTTCGACGTGATGGTGCCGTCCGAGGCGAACCGCCACTCGGTGATGTACTCGTACCAGGAGGCCTTGTTCACCGAGTAGACCAGCAGGTCCTTGCCCTGGGCCTGCCACACCTTGGTGCCGGAGTCGTTGGCGAGGCGGTAGGCGTGGCCACGCGCGCGCGTGGTGGTGCACAGGCCCTTGACGTTGCCGCGCTGCGGGACCTTGACGGTCTTGATGGTGCCGCCGGGGCACTCGGCGGCACTCAGGTTCTGGAGGGCGTATCCGAAGTCGGTGCCCGTGACGTCGTCGTACTCGGTCTTGCCGTCGTCGTAGGGAACGTGGATCTGGGCGAGACGCGCGCTGTTGAGCACCCGGATGGGCTTCGGCTCACCCTTGGGCTGGTAGGTGACCTTGTCGAGGACTACCCCGGCCAGCGTGTCGTAGCGCCAGCACATACGCCATGTGGTGCCGCCGTCGAGCTTCTGTTCGATGCGGTAGGCGGCGCTGCAGTCGGCGGCGGGGGCGGGCGCCTCCGGCGGTGACTGGGGAGCGGCCTGGGCGGGCCCGACGGTGGCGGTGCCCAGGAGCGCGGTGACCGCGAGGGCCAGTCCGGCCCCCTTCTGGGCACGCGAAAGTCTGCGGACGTGCATACGGAATGACTCCTCGTCGAGAAGTGGAGGCGAAAGAGATTCAGCCGAGGCGGCCGACGGTGCGCGCGCTCAGATCGACGATGTTCGCGCGGGTGTCGATCCAGGGGCCGTTCTTGACCTTGAAGACCACGCTCAGGCAGCGGTTCTTGCCGCAGTCCTTGAGGACGGCCGGAACCTTGAGGGTGGTGTCCTTACGGAAGATCATGCCGCTGAGCTCAGCCTGACCGGGTTCCGTGAGGTTCTTCCCGGTGGCGTGGCGGAAGTCCTTCTTCAGGTCCCGGCCGAGCGGGTGCGCGATCAGCAGTCGCGCCGCCTCGGCGAGCTCCCCCTGGCTGGGCGGCGGCTGCGCGCCGCGCGTGGTGACGGTGTCCAGCACCTTGCCGCTGCCCAGGTCGACCGTCTTGGTGACGGTGGCTTCCTGGTCGTAGTCGTAGAAGACGACCTCGGCCATACGGTTCGCCTGACCGGCCGGCGCGTTCGGGTCCGGCTCCTGGAGGTTCGTGTAGAGGAGCTCCGGCCCCCGGTCCCCCTCGACATCGCGCGCGGCGCGGCGCAGATCGCCCGCCGACGCGAGCCGCTCGGCCTGCTTCAGCTCGTCGTCGGTCAGCGGGTCGCTGCCGATGCCCTTCTCGCCCTCGGTGGGCGCGGCCTGGATCTCGGCGGGCGGCGGCACGTCCGCGTCGGCCGAGCCCTGCCGCTGTCCGTCGTCCTGCCCGGCGCCCGCCTTGCCGTCCTCGGCCCGGCCCTGCTCGCCCTGCTCGCTCGGGTCGCCCTGACGGCTCTGTCCCGCGCTGTCGCCCTGGCTCTGCCCCGGGCGGTCGTCCGCGTTCTCGTCGGCGCCTGCCGTGCCCGGCAGGGTCACGGCCACCATGAGGGCCGTACCGGCCACCGCGATCGCCCCGCCCGCCATGACCTTCCCCAGATGGCGTCTCACCAATTGACGCACTGTCTCCCCCAACTCCCCCACGTGCTGTACCCGTAGACATACCGGGTATGCGGTCACCCGGTAGGACGGACCGAAGTCCTAGGAGGTTGCCTCGGTTTCGGGAAGACTCTGCCCGCAGTGGCCCCAGGGACAAGGGCCTGGAACGGAAGAGTCTCATCCATGCAGGTCTGGCCCGGACAGGCGTATCCGCTGGGTGCCACGTACGACGGCGCCGGCACCAACTTCGCGGTCTTCTCGGAGGCCGCCCACCGCATCGAACTGTGTCTGCTGCACGACGACGGCTCGGAGACACGCACGGAGCTGCGCGAGACGGACGCGTTCGTCCGGCACGCCTATCTGCCCGGTGTGATGCCGGGACAGCGCTACGGCTTCCGTGTGCACGGTCCGTACGCGCCCGAACGGGGGATGCGCTGCAACGCGGCGAAGCTCCTCCTCGACCCGTACGCGCGCGCGGTGAGCGGCGCCGTCGACTGGGGCGAGGAGGTGTACGGCTACCACTTCGGCTCGCCCGAACGGCGCAACGACATGGACTCGGGGCCGCACACCATGGCGTCGGTGGTGGTGAACCCCTACTTCGACTGGGGCGACGACCGGCCCCCGCGCACCGACTACCACCGCACGGTGATCTACGAGGCCCATGTGAAGGGCCTGACGATGACCCATCCGGCGCTGCCCGCCGAGCTGCGCGGCACCTACGCGGCGCTGGCGCACCCGGCGGTCCTCGAACACCTCACCGAGCTCGGGGTGACCGCGCTGGAGCTGATGCCGGTGCACCAGTTCGTCGACGACCACCGGCTGGTCGACATGGGGCTGAACAACTACTGGGGGTACAACACCATCGGCTTCTTCGCCCCCCACAACGCGTACGCGTCGTGGGGGGACCGGGGCCAGCAGGTCCTGGAGTTCAAATCGGCGGTCCGGGCCCTCCACAAGGCGGGCATCGAGGTGATCCTCGACGTGGTCTACAACCACACCGCGGAGGGGAACCATCTGGGCCCGACCCTGTCCTTCCGGGGGCTGGACAACGCGTCCTATTACCGGCTGGCGGACAGTCCACGGCACTACATGGACACCACCGGCACGGGGAACTCCCTGTTGATGCGGTCCCCGCACGTGCTGCAACTGATCATGGACTCGCTGCGGTACTGGGTCACGGAGATGCATGTCGACGGCTTCCGCTTCGACCTGGCGGCGACCCTCGCCCGGCAGTTCCACGAGGTGGACCGGCTGTCCTCGTTCTTCGACCTGGTCCAGCAGGACCCGGTGGTCTCCCAGGCCAAGCTGATCGCCGAGCCGTGGGACGTGGGCGAGGGCGGCTACCAGGTGGGGAACTTCCCCCCGCTGTGGACGGAGTGGAACGGCAAGTACCGGGACACGGTCCGCGACCTGTGGCGCGGTGAGCCCCGAACGCTCGCGGAGTTCGCGTCCCGGCTGACCGGTTCCTCGGACCTCTATCAGGACGACGGCCGCCGCCCGCTGGCCTCGATCAACTTCGTCACCTGCCACGACGGCTTCACCATGCACGACCTGGTCGCCTACGACGAGAAGCACAACGAGGACAACGGCGAGGACAACCGCGACGGCGAGAACCACAACCGCTCCTGGAACTGCGGCGCGGAGGGCCCGACGGACGATCCGGCGGTACGGGAACTGCGGCAGCGCCAGATGCGCAACCTCACCGCCACCCTCCTGCTGTCCCAGGGTGTGCCGATGCTCAGCCACGGCGACGAGTTCGCCCGTACCCAGGGCGGCAACAACAACGCCTACTGCCAGGACAACACGGTCTCCTGGGTGCGCTGGCCCGGCGCGGCGCCGGACGGACGGGCCGCCGGTGACGTGGCGGAGGAACCCGTCGAGGACTCGGTGGCGGCCCGGCATCTGGCGTTCACCCGGTCGATGGTGTGGCTGCGCCGGGACCACCCCGTCTTCCGCAGACGGCGGTTCTTCCAGGGCCGCACGCTCCGGGGCACCCCCGACGAACTGTCCGACATCGCCTGGTTCACCCCGGAGGGTGGTCAGATGCGGCAACGGGACTGGAGCGCGGCCCAGGCCAGGGCGCTGACCGTGTTCCTGAACGGCAACGCGATCTCGGAGCCCGGACCGCGCGGGGAGCGCGTCAAGGACGATTCGTTCCTGCTGATGTTCAACGCCTCCCCCGAGACGCTGGACTTCGTCGTCCCGCTCGACCACGGCCATCAGTGGCGGATCGTGGTGGACACGGCCTGCCCGGAGGGCGTGCCGCCGGGCGGCGCGACCAAGGTGACCGCCGGGGACCGGATCACCCTGGTGGACCACAGCATGGCGGTGCTCCAACGGCCGACGTGAGGGCGGCGGCGGAGCCGGTGACCGCCCCTGGAGGCCCCGGCACGGCTCCGCCCCGTACGGGCGGTGCCCCCGAGGCCTCCCGGGCCCGGACGTACGGTTCGCGGCCCGGACTGCGCCACCTGCTGCCGACGGTGACAGGAAGGGCGTCCGTCCGGGTACGTACCGTCGCATGACACCTGAGCCCGCCGAGCCATGGATTCCCGCGCCGCCGACCGCCACGTACCGTCTTCAGCTCCAGCCGGACTTCCCGTTCGCCGCGGCGGAGGCGGCCGTGCCCCATCTCGCCGGGCTCGGCGTGTCCCATCTGCATCTGTCGCCCGTCCTGGAGGCCGTACCGGGTTCCACCCACGGCTACGACGTGGTGGACCACGCGCGCGTGCGTGACGAGTTGGGCGGCGAGGAAGGGCTGCGGGCGCTGGCGGGTACCGCGCGGCGGCACGGGCTGGGGCTGATCGCGGACATCGTGCCCAACCACATGGCCGCCGCGCCCCGGTGGAACCGCTCCTGGTGGGAGGTGCTGCGCGACGGCCCGGGATCGCCCTACGCGCGCTGGTTCGACATCGACTGGGACGCCCACGGAGGGCGGGTGCTGCTGCCTGTGCTGGCCCACCGGATCGGCACGGAACCCGGCGCGCTCCGGGTCGACGGGGACGTCCTGCGCTATCACGAGCACACGTTCCCGCTGCGGGCCGGCACCGAGGGGCTGCCCGTCGAGCGGCTGCTGGACGCCCAGTGGTACCGCCTCGCCTGGTGGCGGCTGGCCCGTACGGAGCTGAACTACCGGCGTTTCTTCACCGTCCCGGAACTGATCGGGCTACGGGTCGAGGACCCGGAGGTGTTCCACGCGACCCACGCCAAGGTGCTGGACCTGCTGCGGGCGGGGGTCCTGGAGGGACTGCGGGTCGACCACCCGGACGGGCTGGCCGACCCGGGCGGCTATCTGCGGCGGCTCCACGCGGCCACCGGTGGCCGCTGGACGGTCGTGGAGAAGATCCTCACCGACGGGGAGGTGCTGCCCGCCTCCTGGCCGGTGGCGGGGACCACCGGGTACGACGCGCTGCGGCGGGTGGACGGGCTGTTCACCGACCCGGCGGGCGCGGCCGAACTCCGCCGCCGGTACCGGGACTTCACCGGCCTGCCCGCCGACCGGGGCGGCCGCTGGCCGGACACCGTGCGGCGGGCCGCCTACCGGGTCGTCACCCATGAGCTGGCCGCCGAGGTGGAGCGCCTCACGCGCGCGTGCCACCGGCTGTGCGCTGCGGACCCGGCACTGCGCGATCACGCGCCCTGGGCGCTGCGCACGGCGATCCGCGAGCTGCTGGTCCGGCTGCGGGTGTACCGCCCGTACGGCCCCGGGGACGCGGCACAGGTGCTGACCGAGGAGGCCGCGCGGGACGCCAGGAGCGTGTACACCGTGCCCGAGGAGGCCACCGCCGTCGACGCCGTACGGGGCCTGCTGACCGGGGAGCGGGGCCGGGGGGCGGAGGTGGACGCGTTCCGCGCGAGGTTCGCGCAGACGGCGTCCGCGGCGCACGCCAAGTCCGTCGAGGACACCGCCTTCTACCGCTACGCGTCCCTGCTGTCCGCCACCGAGGTGGGCGGTGATCCCGGCGTGCCCGCGTCGTCGGCCGACGACTTCCACCGGCACTGCGCGCGCGTGCAGCGCGACTGGCCGCTGAGCGGGACGGTGCTGTCCACCCACGACACCAAGCGCAGCGCGGACGTACGGGCGAGGATCGCCGTCCTCACCGAGGTCCCCGAACGGTGGGCCGCCCTCCTCGCCGACCTGACGGAACGTACCGCGCGTCCCGGGGGCGTCCCGGCGCCCGATCCGCTCGTCGCCTGGGCGGCCTGGCAGTTGGTGGTGGGGATCGGCTTCCCCGGCGCGGGACGGCTGGAGGGGGCCCTGCTCAAGCATGTGCGCGAGGCGGGACTGCGTACCTCGTGGACGGAGCCGGACGCGGACTACGAGCGGTCCGTGACGGACTTCGTCGCCGCGGGTCCCGGCGGGGCTCCCGTGGAGAGGGTGACGGAGTTCCTGGCCGGACTGCGGCCCCATGTGCGGGCGAACGTCCTGGGTGCGGTCCTGCTCCAGTTGACGATGCCCGGGGTTCCCGATGTGTACCAGGGCACCGAGGCGGAGTACCTGGCGCTGGTGGACCCCGACAACCGGCGGCCCGTCCGCTTCCGGCCCGAGGACCTTCCCGCACCGGGGGCCGCTGTCGCGGGGCCGGACCCGTCCGCCGAGAAGGCAGCGCTCACCGCCACGGCGCTGCGTCTGCGCCGCCGCCTGCCCGGGGTGTTCGGCGAGGCGGCCTCGTACACGCCGCTGTATGCCTCGGGGAGCGCCGCGGAGCATGTCGTCGCCCATGTGCGGCGCGGCGGGGGCCCCGAGGCGGTCCTGGTGGCCGTCACGCGGCTTTCCGCACGGCTGCTCGACGCGGGCGGCTGGGGCGGCACCGGGCTGCCCCTGCCGGACGGGGTGTGGCGCGATCTGCTCACTCCTGGGCGGGAGTTCACCGGCCAGGTGCTGACGCGGGATCTGTTCGCGGACCTGCCGGTCGCGTTGCTGCTGCGGGACTCCGCCGAGGGCGGCGGGTGAGACGCGGTCCGCGACGGGGGTCCTGGGCGGGGCCGGGTGTCCGTACGAGGTCGGGGCCGGGCCCCGGTCCGGTAGCGGCCAGGTACGACCAGGGTTCAGGAAGCGGTGAGGCGGTACGTCACGTTTCCGAAGCCGATGTGGTCACCGTCGCGTACCACCGCGGCGCCCACGACCCGCCGTCCGTTCACGGAGGTGCCGTTGGTCGACCCCAGGTCGCGCAGCACCCACAGACCGCTCTGCCGGGACAGTTCGGCGTGCACCCGGGACACCGTCTCGTGGTTGAGCCGGAGCCCGTTGCCGGGGTCCCTGCCGATACGCAGCGGGGACGTGGCGGTGTGCCCCGGCAGGAGCAGCTTCGGCAGCCGCTCGCCCTGCCAGGCCCGGCGCAGCCGCCCGGGGAAGCCGGAGGCCGCCGCGACCCCGCCGAGCACCACGCGCGACCAGCGGCCCTCGGACCGCAGATCGGCGGTCAGTACCGCGAGTTCGTCGGGCCGCCGCGCCACGAGGGCGAGTTCCATGCGCCGGATGTAGGTGTCCTGCGACAGCCTGCCCTCCGCGACACCGTCCCGCAGGGCGGTGAGCGCTCTGTCGCGGTCCGCGTCGGAGATCCGCGCGGGATACGTGGAGAACTCGGAGGACGACGTCACAGATCCGATTGTCGGACAACGCGACCCGAGGTGTCCACCACGGCGACGGTCCTGTGACCAGGCACGGACACACGGCACCGCCGCCGGTCCCCGGTGGCGTCCGGGCGGACGTACCGGCGGGGGCACCCGCGCGCGGGCCGTCGTCCGCCCGGCTCCCACGCGGTGGGGAGCACGCCGGCCGTGGCGGATCGACCGGTCGCGGCCCTGGTGCCGCACGATGGTTTCGTAGTCCGCCGTCCGACGACGAGGGGAACCGTCCGTGCAGTTCGAGGTGTGGGCACCGGAAGCCGGAGAGGTGGCCCTTGAGGTGGAGGGCGGCACGCGCGCGTTGTCACGCGACCCGGACCGCGCGGGGTGGTGGACGGGGGACGCCGAGGCCGTGGACGGCACCCGGTACGGCTTCCGGCTGGACGGCGGCCCCGTGCTGCCCGATCCGCGTTCCCGGCGGCAGCCGGACGGCCCGGACGGGCTCAGCGCGGTCGTCGTCCCGGACGGACAGGTCCGGGGTGCCCCATGGCCGGGGCGGGGGCTGCCCGGCGCCGTCCTGTACGAGCTGCATGTGGGCACGTACACCCCTGAGGGCACCTTCGACGCGGCGGCCGACCGGCTCGGCCATCTCGCGGAACTCGGCGTCACCCATGTGGAGCTGCTGCCGGTGTGCCCCTTCCCGGGGCGGCATGGGTGGGGCTACGAGGGTGTGTCCCCGTGGGCGGTGCACGAACCGTACGGCGGCCCGGCGGGGCTGAGGCGCTTCGTGGACCGGGCGCACGCGCTGGGGCTCGGTGTGGTGCTCGACGTGGTGCACAACCATCTGGGGCCGTCGGGCAATCATCTGCCCGCGTTCGGACCGTACTTCACGGACACCCATCACACCCCCTGGGGCGCCGCGGTCAATCTGGACGCCCCCGGCTCGGACGAGGTACGCGCGTATCTGCGGGACAGCGCGCTGGCCTGGCTGCGCGAGTTCGGTCTGGACGGGCTGCGGCTGGACGCCGTGCACGCGCTGCGGGACACCCGCGCCCACACGTTCCTGGAGGAGCTGTCGGAGGCCGTCGACACGCTCTCGGGCGAGCTGGGCAGGCCCCTGTTCCTGATCGCCGAGTCGGACCTCGGTGACCCCCGGCTCATCACCCCCCGCAAGGAGAACGGTCTCGGGCTGCACGCGCAGTGGAACGACGACTTCCATCACGCGCTGCACACCGCCTTCACGGGTGAGTCAGGCGGTTACTACGCCGACTTCGCCGAGGACCCGTTCGCCGCTCTCGCGAAGACCCTCACGGGCGGCTTCTTCCATGACGGCACGTACTCGTCGTTCCGGGGCCGCCGGCACGGCCGTCCCCTGGACCGGGGGCGGGTGTCCGGTCATCGGCTGCTGGGCTACGCGCAGACCCATGACCAGATCGGCAACCGTGCCCAGGGCGACCGGCTGTCGGCGTCCCTGTCCCCCGGGCTCCTGGCCTGCGTGGCCGCGCTGGTGCTGACCGCGCCGTTCACCCCGATGCTGTTCATGGGCGAGGAATGGGCGGCGGGCACCCCTTGGCAGTTCTTCACCGACCACACGGACCCGGAGCTGGCCGAGGCGGTACGGCAGGGCAGGAGGCGGGAGTTCACCGACCACGGCTGGGCCGCGCGGGACGTGCCCGACCCGCAGGACCCGGCGACGCGTGAGCGGTCCTGTCTGGACTGGTCGGAGCCGGGGCGCGAGCCCCACGCGCGCGTGCTGGCCTGGTACCGCGAGCTGATCGCGCTGCGCCGCACCCACCCCGATCTCGCGAGCACGGACCTGACGGCGGTACGGGTCACGTACGACCGGACGGCCCGGTGGCTGATGGTGCGGCGCGGTGATCTGCGGATCGTCGTCAACGTCTCCGAGCGACCGGCCGTCATCGGGCTGGGGCCCCGCCCCGCGCGCGCGGTGGCGGCCTGGGAGCCCGTGTCCGGGCCCGGTACCGACGGACTGCTCACCGTGCCCGCCGAGTCCTGCGCGGTGCTCGTCCAGCCCTGACGGCCCCGGAGCCCGTACCGCCCCTCCCCGCCCGATCCCGCCCGTCTCCCTCGCCGTCCCCTCGCCCGTCCACTTGCGTTGGAGCGCACTCCACCTCCTAGCCTTCGCCACGAACCGATCTGGAGGAGACACACCATGCGACAGCGATTTCTGGGCGGTACGGGACTGCGCGTCAGCGAGCTGTGCCTCGGCGCGATGACCTTCGGCGGCGGGGCCGACGAACCGGCCTCGCACCGCATGCTCGACACGTTCGTGGAGGCGGGCGGCACGTTCGTCGACACGGCCGACGTGTACGGCAAGGGCGTGTCCGAGGAGATCCTGGGACGGTGGCTCAAGGACCGGCGCCGTGACGAGCTGGTCATCGCGACCAAGGTGTTCGGCACCATGGGCGAGGCACCGAACGCGGGCGGTCTCGGACGCAAGCACATCCTGTCGGCGGTCGACGCGAGCCTGCGGCGGCTCGGCACGGACCACATCGACCTTTATCAGACGCATGTGTGGGACGCGTCCACGCCGATCGAGGAGACCCTGTCCACCCTGGACACACTCGTGACCGCCGGCAAGGTCCGCTACATCGGCGCCAGCAATCTGTCCGCTGCGCAGCTCCAGAAGTCGCTGGACGTGTCCCGCGCGGGTGGCTGGGAGCGCTATGTGTGCCTTCAGCCGCTGTACAACCTGCTGGCACGTGAGACGGAGTGGGAACTCCTTCCGCTGAGCCGCGCCGAGGGGGTCGGGGTCATCCCGTGGAGCCCGCTCCAGGGCGGCTGGCTGACGGGCAAGTACACCCGGGGGATGTCCTCGGCGCCCACCGGGTCACGGGAGGCCGGTGCCGAGCGGGACCATGGGCGGGAGACCTGGCGGGACAGGGACACCGAGGACACCTGGCGGGTCGTCGACGCGGTCCTCGCGGTGGCCGAGGAGACGGGACGCACCCCGGCTCAGGTGGCGCTGCGCTGGCTGCTCCAGCGCCCGGGGGTCACGGCGCCGATCATCGGCGCCCGCACGGTCGAACAGCTCACCGACAACCTCGGCGCGGTGGGCTGGGAGCTGTCCGCCGAGCAGGAGTCCCGGCTCACCGAGGCCGGTAAGCGGCCCCTGCCGTACCCGTACGACGTCCTGGAGCAGTTCCGGGACAAGGACGCCCGGGACTGACTCCTCGGCCGCCCCAGGGGCCACCGAGGGCCCGTACGGGCCCAACGGCTCACCCTCGCCCCGGTGTCGGCCCGCCCGCTCGGCGGAGCGGCACCGGGCCGGGTAGGGGCGGGCCGGGTAGGGGCGGGCCGGGTAGGGGTCGGCGGCGCGGGTGGTTCGCCGGGTCCCCGAACGGCCGACGGGCCGCCATCCGCCCGCTGCCCGTCGCTCGTCGCGCGCCGACCGTCACCCCCCGTCACCCCCCGTCGGCCGTCGGCCGTCGGCGACCGTCGACCGCTACCCGTCGTCCTCGCTGAGCCGCTCCAGCAGGATCGCCTCCCAGGCGCGCGCGAGTTGCGACCGCAGCAGCGGCAGCGGGCTGTCGTCCGTCCCGTGCAGGCGTTCGGCCAGCAGGATCAGGGTGTCGCACCGGGCGAGCCACAGTCCGCGCAGGCACTCACGGGGGCTGTATCCGGCGAGGGTCGCCGCACGGACCGCGGCCGGGGCGCCCACCGACAGGGCGAGGCCGCGGATGTCCTCGGCCGGGTCGCCGATGAGGGCGTCCGCCCAGTCCAGGACCCCGCGTACCCGGCCGTCCGCGCTGATCCGCAGATGCTCGCCCTTGAGGTCACCGTGCACCACCACGGCGGCGGCGCGCGGGGCGAGCTCCACGACCGCGCGGGGCGTGAGCCGGGCGAGCTTCCCCGCGTCGAACTCACGGTCCGGGACGAGTTGCCGGGCGGCGTGGCGCGCGGCCGTGCGCAGGTCGTCCAGGGAGCGCGGCGGGGTACGCGGCACCCCGAGCGCGGCGGCGTCCGCGACGGGCACCTCGCGCAGCCCGGTGAGCAGCGCCGCGAGATCCGGCTCCCCCACCGCCGAGACGCTCACGTCCTCACCGGATTCACCGAACAGCCGCTGATCGAGTGTGTACACATGGGCCTCGGCCCAGATCCCGGTGGCGGCGCTGACGGGCACGGGTACGGCGACATGCCGGCGGACCAGGTCCCGCAGCCGGATCTCCCGGCGCAGCCGCGCGGAGACCTCCCGGTCGGGGGCCATGCGCAGCACATGACGGGCGCCGACCCACCAGCTCCAGTGCTCCCCGCCCTCGGCCACGGGACGGACCCGCGGGCCGTCGTCCGCGCGCGGGACGCGGGCCGGGGTGGCGGTCGCGGACGGGGTGGTCGGGGCGGTCGCGGACGTAGCGGTCGGGGATTCGTGCCAGTGGGCGGCACCGGGGGTGGCGGTGTCCGCGCCGGTGCGCAGGGCGGCGCGGGCGATGCGCCGCACCGTGTCGTCGGTCGGACGTCGGGGGTGACCTGGTCGTGTTCCGGTGAGGGGTGAGGTGTGGTCACCCGGCGGCTCTTCACCGGTGCGCGGGTCCGCGGTGGCGCGGGTCCGTTTGTCGATGGGAGGCTGCTTCATCTCTCGTTCCCAGGGCCGGTCCGTCACGCGGTCAGTGCACGATGGCCATCTCGCGCGCGGTGTCGTTGAGTCGTCGACCGCCGTCCTCGGTGACGGTCACGATGTCCTCGATCCTGACGCCGAATCGCCCCGGGAGGTAGATGCCCGGCTCCACGGAGAAGCACATCCCGGGAACCAGGGGCTGCTCCTCGCCCTCGATCATGTAGGGCGGTTCATGCGTGGTGACCCCGATGCCGTGGCCCGTGCGGTGGATGAAGAAGTCGCCGTATCCCGCGTCGGTGATGTACGCGCGTGCCGCGCGGTCGATCTCCTGGCACGCCACTCCGGGGCGCACGGCCTGGAATCCCGCCTCCTGAGCGGCGCGGACGATGTCGTGGACGGTCTGTTCGACGGCGCCCGGCTCGCCGACGTGGACGGTGCGGGAGGTGTCGGACCCGTAGCCGTGTTTCAGACCGCCGAAGTCGAGGACGACCATGTCCCCCTGCCGGATGACCCGGTCGTCCGCCTCATGATGCGGATCCGCGCCGTTGGGTCCGGAGCCGACGACGGTGAAGTCCACCTGTTCGTGGCCGAAGTGCCGCAGCAGATCCGCCAGATCACCGGCGACGTCCGTCTCCTTCCGCCCGGCGAAGGGAACTTCCCTGATCGCCTCGTACGTTGCGTCAGCGGCGGCTCCGGCCGCTGTGAGACGTTCCAGTTCGGCCGTGTCCTTGACCGCGCGCAGCATCGGCAGGGAGCGCGTGAGCGAGACGTAGGAGGTGTCGGGCAGGGTGCTTTGGAGACCGAGCAGATGCATGGACCAGGCGTTGTCGCTGATACCGAAGCGGCCCCGGGGGTCGAGCAGGGGCGCTGTCACGTCGTAGGGGTCCTTGCCGTCGGTCCAGTCGCGCAGGGTGAGCGCGGGGGCTCCGACGGACCTGGCCGCGTCGGGGGCCTCCAGGGTCGGGACGACGAGGACGGGGTCGCGGCCGGGCGCGAGGACGAGCGCGGTGAGGCGTTCGGTGACGGCCGTGGGCCGGTATCCGGTGAGCCACACCAGGTCCGGTCCCGGGGCCACGACGATCCCGGCGAGACCCGCGTCGGCCGCGGCCCGCGCGGCCCGGTCCATCCGGGCCCGGTAGTCGTCCACCGTGAACGGATCGGGGGTGGTGGTCATCAAGGTCTCCGTCCCGTCGGGCGCGCGGCCCGGAAGGCCGCCGCGGCGGCGGGCCCGGGTCACCGCTGTGGAGCCTCGGCGGCCCCTGGGCAGCATCCTGCCCGTACGGCGGGGCCCACGCGAGCGGGATTCGCCGCGCGGCGACAGGGGAACAGTGGGTTCGGACAGGCGGGTTCGGAACCGCGCCCCACCCCGCGCGCGTCCTCCGCTCCGTCCCGCTCCCATGGCTTGCAACCCTGCTCCAGGTAATGCTTGTATGCGCTTCAACCATTAGATCGGAGCTGCTCCCGGCATCGGGGACGGGCAGCCCATGAGGGGGAGGGCCCACGACGATGGTGGTGCTGGCTCAGATCAGCGATCTGCACCTGGACGGGACCGCGCGGGCGACGGAGCGCGCGGAGCGGGTCATGCGCCGACTGCTCGCCCTGCCCGGGCCCCTGGACGCGCTGCTGGTCACCGGGGACATCACCGACCACGGTACGGAGGCCGAGTACGAGGAAGCCGCACGGATCCTGGGACTCCATGACCCGGACCCGCCCTTCCCGGTCCTGATGTGTCCGGGCAACCACGACAGACGTGAGCCCTATCGCAAGGCGCTGCTGGGCGAGCCGCCCGCGAGCGATCCGGTGAACCGGTCCTACTGGGTCGGCGAAGCCGTGGTCGTGATGCTGGACTCCAGCATTCCCGGCTCCGACGAGGGGGAGCTGGATCGCGGCACCTACGCCTGGCTTGAGGACACCCTGGACGAGTTGGACGGTGAGACACCCGTGCTGCTGGCGCTGCACCACCCGCCCGTGGCGGTGCACCATCCGCTGCCGGACGGCTTCGGCCTGCGTCGGCCGGCCCGGTTGGCCGCGCTGATACGGGACCGGCCGGAGGTCGCCGGGGTCGTCACGGGCCACGCGCACTCCCCCGCCGCCTCGGTGTTCGCGGGCCGCCCGCTGATCGTCGGCCCCGGTGTCACCTGGACGCTGCGGTTGCCCTGGGAGGGCGAGGACCCGGCCGATCTGGACGCGCCCGTCGGCTTCGCCTTCCATGTGCTCGACGACGAGAGACGGCTGACGACCCACTTCAGGGCCGCCTGACCGTCGGCGGGCCGCCTCACCCCCGGCGGGGCGCGCGCCCGACGTGGACGGCGCGGCGCGCACGACCCGTCGGACGAACCGCCGGAGGGCGCCCGCCCCGGCCCTTCGTACCCACAGGAGCGCGCCCGCCGGGATCACCCGCACGCGTCCCGTGAAGCCACCTCCGTGGTGTGCCGCACGGGTGCGCGGCACACCACGGGGCCACGGACAGCCACGGCGGTCAGCCGGGCCGACGGGCCGTCACAAGGCCATGGCCTGGGTAGCCGCCTTCCACGCGAACGGCAGCCCCGGGTTCGCGGGAACGATTCCGCGCGGCTCACCGGAGGACGCGCCCGCGCCCGGCGGACGCAGCGTCCCCACCCCGTGCGAGAGGTACTGCGACGAGTAGCGCTGGCAGCCGTAGTGCCAGGTCAGAATGCCCGCGAGCCAGTTCTCCAGCTCCTTGACATGCCCGGCGAGGATCTCCCGGACCTCGTCGTCGAGGTCGAAGTCGTCGTACAGGATCGGCAGTTCGTGCTCCGCGACATGCTGGAACTGGCGCAGCCGCCCGTTCATCAGGTCGTGGACGATCGTGAGCGCGGTCGGATAGTCGCAGCCGAAGAAGTTCTGGACGACCAGGATCAGGTTGTGCACCTCACCCTCGTACTCGATCTCCTTCTGGTACGAGAAGACATCGTTGATGAGCATGCCGTAGTCGATGGCCGCGTTCTCCAGGGAACGCATGGGGCCGCTCTCGTAGATCTCCGGCGGAACCTTTTTCCCATGGGCGATCCGCGACAGGCTCAGCGTCAGATCGGAGCCGAACGTCGCGCGCCGCATCTCGATGTAGTCCACGGGGTCGGGGATGCGGTGCTGCGCCTGGTTCATGAGTTCCCACATCCAGGAGTCGAGCATGACCTCGACGGAGTCGCGGAACATCACCCGCGAGTCATGGTCCATGGGACCCGCGGTCCGCGCCCAGAGGTCCACCAGGGCGCGTTCCAGTCCGTTCTGCGCAGCCACGCCCGCCCCGGCTCCGGCGCTGGCCGCGAGCGCCTCGGGGGCGCCGCCCCCGGAAGCGGCCCGGAGCGTCTCCCGTGCGGCGGCGCCGGCGTCCGCCGGGACGTCCCGCTCCGTACCCGGCTCGGGGAGCAGGGGCCCGTCGACCGGCATCAGCGCCTTCAGCCGGTCGGTGAGCGCCTGGGCCCCTACCAGGTCGCGGGTGCGGCCGTAGACCACCGGGTACCAGTCGTCGCCGTAGGTCCCCCAGGCCAGCCAGGCGGCGCTGAGGTCGATCTCGGCCTGGGTCCCGGAGGGGTCGAGTCCGGCGGAGCACAGGGGCAGGTCGTAGCGGCGCAGCGCCGCCTCGTCCCACACCCCCTCATGGACGATGCCCATCGCGTGGCACCAGTCCACGAGGTTCTCGCGGGCGGCGGGCAGATGCTGGTTGAGGGTGGTGGGGTAGGGGAGTTGGAAGTCCGGCAGGATGGACGGCCCCACCCGCTGATGGGGTACGTGGGTGTGCGCGCGGAAGCGTTCCGTGCCCGCGGCCGTCAGCAGGTCCGCGACACGGGCCGCCGAGGTGCCGAGGCCGGTGGGGCCGCCGAGCGGGGAGTCCTTCTCGTCGAGCGCGCCCTGGTTCATGTACCGGCTGGAGCGCAGATGCCACTCATGGCCGCCGGACTGCCAGTCCTGGAGGCCCTTCACATAGGCGGCGACCGCGGCGCACCGGGCCGGGTCGAGACCTTCCTGGACGCACAGCGCGGGTGTCTCGGTGAGGGCCGTGTGCTCGAACTGGTGCAGCCGTGAGGTGAGGATGTCGTTGACCATGTCGGCGGCCTGCTGTGTGGTGCAGCCGAAGAAGGTCTCCAGGACGAGGACGCCGTTGCTGAGCTCGCCCTCGTCCTCCACCTCCCGCTGGTACGAGAACAGGTCGTTGCGCAGATGGACCCCGTCGGAGAACGTCTCCATGAGGACACGCAGTGGCCGCGACCTGGCCACTTCGGCGGGCACCTCCGCGGTCGCGTACTCGATGAGCCCCGCCGACCAGGGCGCCCCGCCCACCTTGCGGCGCATCTCGATGTACTCGACGGGGTTGGCGACCCGTCCTTCGTTGATGTTGGAGAGTTCCCAGATCGACTCGTTGAGCAGATGTTCCGTACTGACCGCGAACCGTGCGCGCCACTCACGTGACATCGCCGGGACCGTACGGGCCCACAGATCCGCGAGGCCCGCCTCGACGGGGTTCGTCGGTTCGGGCACGGGGGTGGACAGGTCCAGCGGCATGAACATGGGCAGACGGTCCAGGTACGCCTTGCCGCCGACCCGGTCCTGGCTGCGCTTGAAGGTCTCCAGGAAGTGGTCGTCGAAGAAGAACACCCATACGTACCAGTCGGTGATCAGCGACAGCGCGGGGCCGTCGCAGTCGGGGTGGGTGTAGGAACAGAGCAAGGCGTAGTCATGGGCGTCGAGGTCGCTCAGCTCCCAGATGCCGGAGCCTTCCAGCATCCCCATGTCGCGGGCCCACTCCCTGGAGTGGACACGCGCCTGTTCGAGATGGGGATTCAGGCTCGCCTCGTACGGCATGTAGAACGATGGGAGTTCAAACGGCTGGGTCATGGCCCGGCCCTACCCCTGGTCGCGGAAAGCCATCCCCGACCGGTCTCACGATCGCTCCATAGCGTGAAACGACCGCCCGGGACGCATCGAATGGCGAAACCCTGTACACGCGATGCCCGTACACCTGACCAGCGCACAGATGTACGAAACGGGAGCACGTACGGCCGCACACGCGGGTGTCCACCCCTACGGAAAACCGGAAGGGCGCCCCCGGGCGCCTGGCGGGCTGCCAGGCACCGGGAGCGCCCTTCCGGACGCGTCCAGGGCCGCTCAAGCGTTCCGTACGGGACCGGCCGCCGCGCGGGTGTTCCGCGCGGCGTCGGAGCGCCGCGTGAGCGTTCCCTGCGGCAGCGACGGAGTCCGCCGCGGCCGGGGCGTCACTCCGCCTCGGGCGCCAGGGTCAGCGAGATGCTGTTGATGCAGTACCGCTGGTCGGTCGGCGTCGCGTAGCCCTCACCCTCGAACACATGACCGAGGTGGGAGCCGCAGCGGGCGCAGCGGACCTCGGTGCGGCGCATGCCGTGGGAGCTGTCCTCCAGGAGTTCCACGGCGTCGGTGTCCTTGGGGTCGAAGAAGGACGGCCAGCCGCAGCGGGAGTCGAACTTGGTCTCCGAGGTGAACAGCTCGGCCCCGCACGCGCGGCAGGAATAGACGCCCTTCGTCTTGGTGTCGGTGTACTCACCGACGAACGCGGGCTCGGTACCGGCCTGGCGCAGCACCGCGTACTCCGCCGGGTCCAGCTCGGCGCGCCACTGCTCGTCCGGCTTCTCGATGTCGTACGCCATGGGATCGGTTCCTCACTTCCGTCGGCGGATCACTGCGGTACGGGCCGTCCGGGGACGGCCGCGTACGGGTCCGTCCCGCTACTTCGCGAGCCGGTCCAGAATCCGTGGGCCGAGCTCCGTGACGTCACCCGCGCCCATGGTGAGAACGAGATCACCGGGCGCCGCCATTCCCGCGACGATCTCAGGAGCGGTGTCCTTGTCGTGTGCGGCCCGCACATCGGCGCCGGCGGCCCGCGCGGCGTCGATGATCATGGCGCTGGTGACACCGGGCAGGGGGTCCTCGCGCGCGGGGTAGATGTCCAGCACCACGGAGGCGTCCGCGAGGGCCAGGGCCTCGCCCATCTCCTTGCCGAGCTCCTGGGTGCGGGAGAACAGATGCGGCTGGAAGAGCACGAGGATGCGGCCGTCGCCGGCGGCGGCCCGCATGGCGTCGAGGTCGGCGGTCATCTCGGTGGGGTGGTGCGCGTAGGAGTCGATGACCTGGACCCCGGCCTCCTCGCCCTTGAGCTGGAGGCGCCGCTTGACACCCGTGTAGGTGGCGAGGGCGGGGGCCAGATCGTCGGCGGGCACGCCGAGGGCGACGCCCGCGACCAGGGCGGCGACGGCGTTGTGCGCGTAGTGACGGCCGGGGACGGACACCGTGAAGGTCGTCTCGTGGCCGTCGAGCAGGACGGTGACCTCGCTCATGAGGCCCTGGGGGACGACGGACAGGACGCGGACGTCGGCGTCGGCGGACTCGCCGTAGGTGACCACGCGCGCGTGGCGCACGCGCCGGGTCAGTTCCCGGGCGCCTTCGTTGTCGGCGTTGACGACCAGCGTCCCGCCGGGGACGACGCGGCCCACGAAGGTCTCGAATGACTCGTAGATCTCGTCCATCGACGCGTAGTTGGCGTGATGGTCGAGTTCGACGTTGAGGACGATGGCGACCTCGGGCGCGTACTTGTGGAAGCTGCGGTCGCTCTCGTCGGCCTCCGCGACGAAGATCTCGCCGTCGCCGTGGGTCGCGTTGGAGCCGGGCGCGTCCAGGTCGCCGCCGATGGCGTAGGAGGGGTCCAGACCGAGCGAGGTCAGGGAGACCGCCAGCATCGAGGTGGTGGTGGTCTTGCCGTGCGTGCCCGCGACCGCGATGGGCCGCACTCCGTCCATCAGGGACGCGAGGGCGTCGGAGCGGTGGACGACCGGCACGCCCAGTTCGGCGGCGCGGGCCAGCTCGGGGTTGTCCTGGCGGATGGCGGAGGAGACCACGACACAGGTGGCGTCGTCGGCGAGGTGGCCGGCGGCGTGGCCGATGTGGACGGTGGCGCCCAGCGCGCGCAGCGCGGCGGCGGTGTCGGAGTCCTTGGCGTCGCTCCCAGCGACCTTGGCGCCGCGCTGGGCGAGGATCTTCGCGATGCCCGACATCCCGGCGCCGCCGATGCCGATGAAGTGCGGTCGGTCCATGGCGGTGGGAAGGCCGGGTGCCATGCGTGTCTCTCCCTGCGGTGGTGTGGCGCTGTGTCGTGGTCCCCACGGGTGCCGTGGGATCGCCTGGCCGTGGCGGGTCCGGTGCCCTGGGCTGCCGGTCACGCGCGCCGGGCGGCCGGGCGCGGCCCCAGCCTAAGCCTTGCTGTGCGAGAACAGTTTCAGCACGGGTACGCCCACCTTGTGACGGGCCCGGGAGGCCCAGTCCCGGTGGAAGAACTCCTCCACGTAGTGCGGGTCGGTGAGGACGATCACCTCGTCGGCCCCGACCTCGTCCACGAGGGCCTTCAGGGCGTCCAGCGGATGGTTCTCGATGAGTTTGCCCTCGGCCTGGCAGCCGGCCGCCCGCAGGGCCGTCAGGGAGACGCTGAGCGCCTGTTCCGCCGGGCCGGTGGCCTCATGTCCTTCGGGGGTGTCGCCCTCGCGTGCGGCGTCCTCCAGCTCGCCGAGCGCCACGTCGTCGATGGCCCGCAGAAGGCGGTCCGCCTGGTCGCCGCGGGGCTGGAGGAGCACATGGAAGGTGGCGCCCTCGTCGCCGTGCAAGGTCGTGACGAACTCCACGTCGACGGACGTCAGGGCTTTTTCGATCATCAGTACGCTCGTGAACACGACAGGTGCCCTTCTCCATCCCGTGGGCCCCTTCCGGAGCCCGCTGCGGAAACCATCCTGCCCCGTGATCGCACGGGGTCTGCGTGTTTTAGTGTGCCCACCGGAAGCGAAGCGGAACAGATCATTCCGCTGAATGTCGACCTTGGTGGTACCGAGCGAACAAGAAGCCGTCCTCCTCCAGGAGCGAGCGGAGGGCGAACCGTTCCGGCACGGTGAGCGCGGGGCCGCCCGCGATCCGCTGGGCGTCCCCGGCGGTGAGCATCGGCGAGACGGTCAGACACAGCTCGTCCAGGACCCGCGCCGCCACGAACTGGCCGAGCAGCCGGGGTCCCCCTTCGGTGAGCAGCCGCCGCAGTCCCCGCTCCGCCAGGGCGCGCACCGCGCGCGCGGGATCCACCGCCGCACCGTCCCCGGCGATCACGATCTCCGCGCCCGCCGCGCGGGCGGCGGCGACCCGGTCGGCGGGGGCACCGGCCCCGGTCACCAGCAGGGTGGGCACCAAGGGCTCGGTGAACAGGGGAGACGAGAAGTCGAGGTCGAGACCGGCGCTGACGACCGCGACGGCCGGAGCGGGCGCCTGTCCGTCGGCGGCGCGGCGGGCGGCGAACGCCTCCCGCGCGCGGGCGGGCCGGTAGCCCTCCTGGCGTACCGTTTCTGCACCGACGACCACGACATCGGCCAGACCACGCAGGGTGCCGAAGACACGCATGTCGGCGGCGCTGGAGATGGGCTGTGAGCGGCCGTCGTGCTGGGCGGCACCGTCGAGGGTCGACACCATGTTGGCGCGCAGCCATACGTCGCGGTCCGCCGGATAGGCGTAGGCGTCCGCGAGTTCGTCCAGACTCCACTCACGGTCCGGGGCGGGAGCAGCGGCCTGCGTCTGCGTCTGCGCCGATAGGTCGTCCGGGGCGGACGCACCCGTGGGGACGCGAGCGCTCCCGGTCCCGCCCAGGGGCCCACGGCCGGATGTCTGGTCGGTCACAGGGAGCAGGCGTCGCATTCGTGCAGTCTCGCATGGCGCATAGAGTGGGGAATCGTGTCGTCATCCCCCGCCTCCGCAGGCCGCAGCCCCATAGCCGACCTGGCTCCGCAGTCCCTGTGCGCCCGCGAGCCCCATGTCGCGGCGGACCGTCTGGTCGCCGAGATGGTCCCGCCGCCACGCTTCGACTCGGTCCGTTTCGAGACCTACGTACCGGACCCGGACCAGCCGAGCCAGACCGAGGCGGTGCGGGTGCTCAGCGGTTTCGCCGCGGGCCTGGGGGGCGCCCACGCGACGGGGTCCGGCCGACGGCGATGGTTCACCCGGACGAAGCCCGCGGCCCCGGCGGGACCGCGCGGTGTCTACCTCGACGGCGGCTACGGCGTCGGCAAGACGCATCTGCTGGCCTCCCTGTGGCACGCCACCCCGGCGGCACCCGAACAGAAGGCGTTCGGCACCTTCGTGGAGCTCACGAACCTCGTGGGGGCCCTCGGCTTCCAGCAGACGGTGCGGACGCTCGGCGGGCACCGGCTGCTGTGCATCGACGAGTTCGAACTGGACGACCCCGGTGACACGGTCCTCGTGTCCACCCTGCTCGGCAAACTGGTCGAACAAGGGGTGGCGCTGGCGGCGACCTCGAACACGCTGCCGGGCAAGCTCGGCGAGGGCCGCTTCGCCGCGGCGGACTTCCTCCGGGAGATCCAGGGGCTGTCCGCCCAGTTCCGGCCCCTGCGCATCGACGGCGAGGACTACCGCCACCGGGGGCTGCCGCAGGCTCCGGCACCGTACTCGGACGAACAGGTGACCAAGGCGGCGTACGCCACCGAAGGTGCGTCGCTGGACGACTTCCCGCATCTGCTGAAGCACCTCGCCCGGGTGCACCCGAGCAGGTACGGGGCGCTGACGGACGGGGTACGGGCGGTATGCCTGACCGGGGTGGAGCCGGTGCCCGACCAGTCCACGGCCCTGCGGCTCGTGGTGCTGGCCGACCGCCTGTACGACCGCGAGGTCCCGGTCCTGGCGTCCGGGCTGCCGTTCGACCAGCTGTTCAGCGAGGAGATGCTGAACGGCGGATACCGCAAGAAGTACTTCCGGGCCATCTCGCGGCTCACCGCGCTGGCCCGTGACGCGAAGGCGCTGGTCGAGGACTGACGGCCGGTCGGCCCCGTGCTGATCCTGCCCGGGGCGGACGGTGGCCGGTTCCGGGCGGTGAACGGCGACCGGACGGCGGCGGGTTCCGGGGTTCCGGGGCGGTGGGTTCCGGGTGGCGGCGGTTCCGGGCGGCGGGCACCGCCCGATGGTCCGCAGCGTGTCGTCCGCACCCGTCGGCTGCGCGACGTCCGCACCGGGCGGCTGTCCGGGCGGCTGAATCGATGCGCGAGGGCGGGCACGTGGCGGGGGGCGCACTCGTCCCCTGAGGCGTATCAAGGTGCGCAGGGGCGCGTTACCGAGGGTCGCGCCCCCTTGTTTCGGTCATCACCTTCCTCCATCTGATCATTTCCGGTCGATCACCTCCCCGCAACGTCTCGGTAACCACATCAGGCGGTCAGCCCGCTAACGTGGTCGTTGCCGAAGGGAACGCGGCGCCCGCTCCCGACCGTTGAGGTCGACGGACGCCGGCGCTCCGTTCCGCCGACGCTCCTAGACCGGTGCCACAGGGACCAAGGGGGAGGTGGACAGATGACGCGCAGCCCGTTCGCGTGGATACTGCCGACCGCTCTCGCCGCCCTGCTGCTCGCCCTGCACCTCTTCACGCCCGTCTCCCCGTTGGCGATCGCACATTCTTCCGAACGGCCCACGGCGTCGGCGCCCGCGGCCTCCGCGGCCGTCGTGCACGGCGTCTCCGCCACGGTCGCCGAGGCGGAGACACCCACCGAGGCGGCCGACAGCGGGAGCCGGGCCCTGGTGCGCCCGCGCGCCACCCGTCTGGTCTGGTCGACCCCCGTCCATGACCGGCTGCGGCACCGCCACCCGGTGGAGGAACCGGCGCCGGTGCTGCGGGCCCGTGACCGGTACCGGTGCGAGGAAGCCGCGCCGCAGCTGCCGCCGGACATGGACCGGCTCGGGTCGGTGCCCGCCGTCCGGCCGCCGCAGGCGGTCGGCGCCACGGACCGGACCGCCGTCCGGCTCAGACCCACCACATGTCCGTCGGAGCTCCAGGTCTTCCGCTGCTGAGCGTTCCCGCGGACGGGTCCGGCCACGGCTGATCACTCGAACGGAGCAACTCCGCCCAGGAATCGCCCGCCCCGTCGTTGGGCAGGCGGGGCGGAAGCACACGGTTGCGATCACCTCCCGAACCACGACAGCGCCTGCCCGTGCGTCGGGTGCCGTCGGGGCTCCGGCGAAACGTGCCCGGGTCTCCCTACGCGGCCCGCACGGTACGAACGGTCCCCGTCCGATCCCTCGCACGACTTCCCCCACACGCAAGACCCACGCGCCCACCCGGCGCGCAGGAGGCATACCCATGAACACCCTCAAAGGACGCGTCAGCCGTCCTGGTTCCGCCGGACCCCCGGGTCCCGCCCCCACCCCCGTCACCGGCCGTGGGCTCTCCGCCCTCAGGCAGGATCTCCCCGCCTCGCTCGTCGTCTTCCTGGTCGCGCTGCCGCTGTGCGTCGGCGTCGCGGTCGCCTCCGGCGTACCGGCCGAACTCGGCCTGGTCACCGGCATCGTGGGCGGCATCGTCGTGGGCGCCCTGCCCGGCAGCAGTCTCCAGGTGTCGGGTCCGGCGGCCGGCCTCACCGTGCTCGTCCTGGAGGCCGTGCGGGCCTACGGGCTCGCCGCGCTGGGAGTCATCGTCCTCGCCACCGGACTGCTCCAACTGCTCATGGGCGCACTGCGCTGGGGCCGTTGGTTCCGCGCCATCTCGGTGTCCGTGGTCGAGGGCATGCTCGCCGGGATCGGGCTGGTGCTGATCGCGGGCCAGCTCTACTCCCTGACGGGCGCCGAGGCCCCCGCCGCCGGTCTCGACAAGATCGCGGGACTGCCCGGCATGCTCATCGAGGCCCTGGGCTCCCCCGGCCCCCGGGCGTCCCTGCTGCTCGGTGCCGGGACGATCGCCGTACTGGTGCTGTGGAAGCGGCTGCCCGCGAAGGTGCGCGTCGTTCCCGCCCCCCTCGCGGCCGTCGCCCTCGCCACGATCGCCACGGCGGCGCTCTCCCTGCCCGTGGCCATGGTGGAGGTCAAGGGACTCCTGGACTCCGTACGGCTGCCGGGCGCCGACGACTTCGCGTCGCTGGTCAGCGTCGGTGTCCTCGGCACGGTCCTCGCGTTCACCCTGATCGCCTCGGCGGAGTCCCTGTTCAGCGCCGCGGCGGTGGACCGGATGCACGAGGGACGGCGTACCGACTACGACAAGGAGCTGATGGCCCAGGGCGTCGGCAACACGGTGTGCGGGATCCTCGGCGCACTGCCGATGACGGCGGTGATCGTGCGCAGCGCCGCCAATGTGCAGGCGGGGGCGCGCACCAAGGCGTCCCGGGTGCTGCACGGCGTATGGCTGCTGCTCTTCGCGGCGCTGCTGCCCGGCGCGCTGGCGCTCATCCCCCTGCCCGCGCTGGCGGCGGTGCTGGTGCACGCCGGAGGCAAGCTGGTCCCGCTGCGGTCGCTTCCGCCGCTGTGGCGTGATCACCGGGGCGAGGTGGTGATCCTCGGGGTGACCGCGGTGTCGATCGTCGCCATCAGCATGTTCGAAGGGGTACTCATCGGGCTGGCCCTCGCGGTGGCGAAGACCGCCTGGGAGGCGTCGCATGTACGCCTGGAGGTCCAGGACACCGGGCGCGGTCCCGTACGGGCCCGGCTGTCGGGCAACGCGACGTTCCTGCGGCTGCCCCGCATCCTCGACACCCTGGAGTCCCTGCCGAGCGACCGGCCCGTCGAGTTGGACCTGTCGGGTCTGCACCATCTGGACCACGCGTGCCGCACCGCGCTGGAGAACTGGTCGGCACGGCACAGCGCCTGCGGTCCGGAGCGTGTGACGGTGACATCGACGGGCGGCCGTATCTGACCGTCCCGCCCGGGAGCGGCACCCGTCGGACGGCGGGTGCCGCTCCCGCTCCGCGCCCGGACACCGTGACGAACACCTCCCCCGTGCGGACGATCAGCTGCTCGGACGCACTCCTCGGGAGGGAGGGCGCCGTGTTACGTATGGGGAGCGCGTGCCGTTCCCGCAGGCGGCACCAAGGGTTCATCAGGGAAGGGGCGTCGCCGTGAAGTTGCACAGCCAGGAGTGGGGCACGGGCGATCGGGTGGCCGTACTCGTGCACGGGATCATGTCGGACCACCGGACATGGCGGAAGGTGGGTCCGGCCCTCGCGGCACGGGGCTACCGGGTCATCGGTGTCGATCTGCGTGGTCATGGAGCGAGCGGGCGGGGCGCGTACGACGCCTCGTCGTTCGCCGACGACCTGGTCGAGAGCGTGCCAGCGGGAGTGGAGCTGGCGCTGGGTCACTCACTGGGCGGGCTGGTGCTGTCGCTGGCCGTGGAACGGCTCGCGCCCGCACGGGCCGTGTACTCCGACCCCGCCTGGGCGCTCGGCACCACGCGGGTGGACCCCGTCGCGATGCGCGAGTTCCAGCACGCGGACCGGGCCCGGATCGAGATGCTCGCCCCCCGGTGGGATGCGGAGGACATCGACATCGAGCTGGCGACCTTGCGGGCGTGGGACCCGGACACCACGCTCGTCCTGACAGGGGACGGAGCGGTGGACCGGATACCGGAACGCGCGGTCACCAGGTCGTTGATCCAGCTCGCGGACCCGAGCCAACTGGTGCCGGCCGAGCTGAGGGACGACCTCACGGCACGAGGGTTCGAGATACGCACGGTGCCGGGCGCGGGGCACAGCATCCACCGGGACGACTTCGACGGGTTCATGGCGTCGTTGGACGGCTGGATCTGAGGATCCGCGGGCACAGGGGGCGCTGACCGGCCGGAAGGAACGCGGGAACGGCGCGGGTTCCGAGGGCGGCAAGGACCCGCAGTGACGGTAAGCGGGTGATGTTCGACGGGACATCACTCCGCCGGTCCGGATGATCACAGCGTGATGCTTATCTGACTATACGTTCGGATAATGATCATTTCCGTACGTAGAGCCGTCGGCGTGCGCGAGGTCGCCGCCCTCGGGCTGGTCTGTGCCGTACTCGCGGGGTGCGGAGCCGAGGGTGCTCAGCGGGCGGGCCGGAACGGGGTGTCGTCGTCCACCGTGTCACCGGCGCCCGCCGCCGAGCCCTCCCGGGTCCCCACGCTGGCACCGGGTCCGGGTGGTCTCACCCCGGTGTTCATGAACGGTTCCAGGGACCTGGGCAAGACCGTCGCGCTCACGTTCGACGCCGATATGACCGCCGATCAGGGACCGAGGGCCGCCGCCGGGGAGCAGTTCGACAACCCGGGGCTGATCGCGGCACTGCGGGGCCTGAAGGTGCCGTCGACGGTGTTCATGACCGGCCGGTGGGCCGAGCAGTATCCGGACCAGGCACGGTCGATCGGCCGTGATCCGCTGTTCGAGGTCGCCAACCACTCGTACAGCCATCACGCCTTCACCGGTGACTGCTACGGCCTGCCGACGGTGCCGCCCGAGCGGATGCGGTCGGATGTGGAGCGGGCCTACGCCTCCTTCCGGAAGGTCGGTGTCCCCGACCCGATGCCGTACTTCCGGTTCCCCGGCGGTTGCTACGACGATCGCGCGCTCAAGGCACTCGTCCCGGCGGGTGTGACGGCGGTGCAGTGGGACGTGGTGGGCGGCGACGCCTTCGCCACGGACGCCGGCGCGGTGGCACAGGAGGTGCTGGGCGGGGTGCGGCCGGGTTCGGTGGTCGTCCTGCACTGCACGAGGAGCGCGGCCCCGACCACCGAGCGGGTGATCCGGGAGGTGGTTCCGAAGCTGCGCGAGCGCGGGTACCGGTTCGTGAAGGTGTCGGAGCTGATCGGGCCGACGGGTACGGGGAACGGCCCGGACACGGCCGGCCCGGACGCGCCCGCCCGGCCGTGAGGGGGTCCGCCTACCCTGACCGTATGGACGAGTACCGCGCGCGACCCGCACGTTCCGGGCCGGTCCCCTCCGCTCCCGTACCGGACGGGGACGAGGTGGAGTACGCCGAGTGTGTGCTGTGCCGGGAGCGGACCGAGTACCCCGAGACGCACAAGGGGATCACGCTCTGCCCGGTGTGCGAGTGGCACGAGGCGCAGCGTTCGGCCTGCTCGGGCTGAGTACCGGCTGGCCGGAACCGGGTTACGGCTGGTGGTGACCGGGTTGCGGCCGGTCGGGCGGGCGAGGCGACCGGGGTGCCGTGCGGGCGGGGGCGGCGACCGTCACGGGTCGGCGCCCGGAAGGGTCCACGGGGTGGCCGGGCGGGGCGTCGCGCGGCCTGGTGACCGCCCGCGCCGGGGGCCGGTGGCGGATGTCCCGGGGCTGGCAGACTGGACGGGTGAGCAGCCAGGAGAGCCGGCCCGAGGGCCAGGAGAGTCCGTTCCGTATCGAGCCGACCGGGCGGGACGAAGCGCCGCAGTTCGTGTTGCCCATGGTCGTGCAGCTGGAGCGGGCCGATCCGCCGGGCCGGACCGACGCGCTGGAGACGGCCGCCCGATCGGTGCTCCTGATGCTGAGCGATCCGCGCTCGACGGGTGACGGCGAGTGGGCCGAGGCGGTCCGGCTGTGGCAGGACGCGCGTATCCGCAAGGTGGTGCGCAGGGCACGGGGCGCGGAGTGGCGGCGGGCCGAGGCGCTGCCGGGGATCACGGTGACCGGGAAGTCGGCGCAGGTACGGGTCTTCCCGCCGGTGCCGCTGGACGGCTGGCCCAAGGATCTGGCACGGCTCCAGGTCTCGGGGACCGAACTGGAGGACCCGCAGCCGCCGGGGGAACCGGCGCCCGGCGCGCCGGTGCTGTGGATGAGCCCCGAGGTCACCCTGACGGCGGGCAAGGCCATGGCGCAGGCCGGACACGGCGCCCAGCTCGCGTGGTGGGACCAGTCGGACGCGGAACGGGAGGCGTGGCGGGCCGCGGGCTTCCCGCTGTCCGTGCGGATCGCCGGGCCGGAGCGGTGGCGGACCTTGGTGACGAGCGGACTGCCGGTGGTGCGGGACGCCGGGTTCACCGAGATCGCGCCGAGCGACACGGTGGTGGCCGAGGGGCACCGGGGGTTCGGAGCTCACCAGTAGGGCGCCGCTCCCCCCGTACGCGGGACCTCCTGGACGCACGTTCGACACGTAACGTAACGCTTACGTCACCATCCGTAGGATCGCACTCGGATCGTGCGCGGCGCGCGGCATCGTCGGGCGGGTCGGGGTGGTGACCGGTGTGTCCACGGACCGCCGGGTGCCACGGGTGGGGAAGCGTGGGGAGTGTCGTGCTGGAGATCCTGCTCGTCGGGGTGCTCGGAGCGTTGGTGCTGGTTCTGGTGTTGCTGCTGCGGCAGTTGCGGGACCTGCGGCGCGGCGGTGGGCCCGCGCACGCGATGCCCCGGCGGCTCTCACGCGGGGTCAGGGCGCTGGCGCTCACGGGGGTGGCCGTGGCCGTGACGGTCGCGGCCACGACACTGTCGTGGATGGACCGGCCGCACGCCGGTGCCACCGCCGAACGGTGGGGCCGGGGGCCCACGGCCCTCGCCGCACCGGCGGAGACGCCCCCTCCGAGGCAGGACGTGGCCGCTCCGTCCCGACCGGACACCGACAGCGTCGGGGACCGGCGCGGCTCGGTGTCACCCGGTGACGGGACGCGGGCGCACCGGCCGACCGGTACGGAGGACGGCGCCCTGGGGTCCGGGTCCGCCGGGGGCAGCACCCCGGGAAACGGGGCGGAAGGGCCGCACGCCCAGGACACCCCGGACACCCCGGATGCCGCGGAGGCCGGAGGGCCGGGAGACACCTCGGGAGGCGGTCCGGGGCGAGAGGGCGGAAGCGGGAGCGGGGACCGGCCGGGTGCGGTGGACGGCGGGGCCGCGGGCCGTGGTCCCGGTGGCGGGAGCGGTGGCGGGAGCGGTGGCGGCGCGCCGGGCGGAGCGGCGGGCGGCGGGTCCGGCGGCGGCAGCCCGGCACCCACCACGCGGCCGGGCACGACTCCGCCGCATTCCCCCCGGCCGTCCGGCTCCCCGGCGCCGTCCGCCCCCGCGCCGTCCACCCCGCCGGGTCCCGTTCCGGTCGGCGAGAGATGCCTGGACTCCAGGCTGCTCCCCCTGCTCGGCCTGGGAATCTGCCTGGCCGACTGAGGGGCCGGAGCGGGCGAACGCCCGGCCCAAGGGCACATCCGGTCACGCACCGGCAGTTCGGCCACAGCGGACCGATCTGCTCCGCTCCGCAGGGCCGACGTTGAACGGACGGGCTCCCGGCTGCGTACGTCCCCATGTCACGAAGCAGGTCGGCCCCGCCCGTTCGGCCGGCGGTTCATCCGGGTATCCCGCGCGTCCCCACGCGTGAAGCACCGTCGCTCCAGGAGGTCCATTTGCTGCGGCGTATCAACGGCACAGCACTCATCATCGGCGCGCTCGTCGCCACCCTGGCCGCGCTGGCCTACCCGGTGTGGTCGTACGCCGACCGCTCGGGGACCCCGCGGGCGAACCTCGCGGCGGGCACCGTGGCCACGCAGTGGGGGCCGCTGACGGCCACCGACCGGGACTTCATCGTGCGGGTGCGGCTCGCCGGGCTCTGGGAACTGCCCGCCGGGCAGCAGGCGCTGGAGCGGGCGCCCACCGAGTCGATCAGGACCGCCGGGGACCATCTGGTCGTCGGGCACACCGACCTCGACAACCGGGTCCGCGAGGTCGCCGCGCAGCTGAACGTCGCCCTGCCGAACCAGCCCAACGACCAGCAGCAGGCATGGCTCCGCCGGCTCACCGACGCGACGGGGGAGCAGTACCAGAGGGACTTCGTGAACCTGCTGCGCATCGCGCACGGCAAGGTCTTCGCGCTGGTCGCCCAGGTCCGCGACAGCACCCGCAACACCCTGGTGCGCCAGCTCGCGACGGACGCCAACCAGACCGTGCTCGACCACATCACGGTGCTGGAGAACACAGGGCTGGTCGACTTCGACGCGATCGCCGACGGCGCGGCCACCGCCACCGCGAGTCCCACCGGGCCTCCCCCGCCCAGCGGGATCGCCCCGCCCGCGCCCGGAGTGACGGCCGGCGGGGACATCTCCACCACCTCGCGGCCCTCCGCGACCGCCCCGGGTACCGTGAACACGGACCGGGCGGAACCTCAAAACTAGCTCTGAACATCCTCCTCCGTGGATTCGGCGGCGCGCGACAGGGCCATGACCCCTGCACGCGCCGCCGCGTCCGCTTGTACCGCCGCGCGCTCCCGAGTGCCGGGGTCGCGGATACGGTCCCGCACCCGCGGGCGGCACACCCGCCCGGAGGGGGGCGGGCCGGAGCACGACCCATCCACGGTACGGGCGGGGCGTGCGCGGCTCATCGAAGGAGGGGGACATGACCATCACACCGACGGCAGGACCAGCACCGACCTCACGGCCCACAGCGGCCTCACGGCCCGAGGCGCTCCCACCGCCCGCAGCGCTCGCACAGCCCGCGGCACGGGACGCCGCCGCCCGGCGGACGCGGACCGGCAGCGGACTCGCCCGGAGCGCCACCCGGCTGGGGACCGGGATCGGCTGGCGTCCCGAGATAGCCGACGCGGTCGAGCGGATGCCCGGGATCGACTGGGTGGAGGCCGTGTCCGAGAACCTCTGCCCGGGTCATCTGCCGGAGTCCCTGCTGAGGCTGCGGGCGCGCGGGGTCACGGTCGTCCCGCACGGTGTGTCCCTGGGTCTCGGCGGCGCGGACCGGCCCGACGAGAACCGCCTCGCGGAGCTGGCCGCACGGGCCGAGGCGCTCGGCTCGCCGCTCGTCACCGAGCACATCGCGTTCGTCCGGGCCGGGGGCGGGCTCACCGCGTCGCCGCCGCTGGAGGCGGGGCATCTGCTGCCCGTGCCCAGGAGCCGGGACGCGCTGGACGTCCTGTGCGAGAACATCCGCATCGCCCAGGACGCGCTGCCGGTACCGCTCGCGGTGGAGAACATCGCGGCGCTGATCTCCTGGCCGCACGAGGAGATGACGGAGGGCCAGTTCCTGTACGAGCTGGTCGAGCGCACCGGCGTCCGGCTGCTGATCGACGTGGCCAATCTGCACACCAACCACGTCAACCGGGGCGAGGACCCGGCGCGGGCCCTGGACGAGCTGCCCGTGGAGGCGATCGCGTACGTGCATGTGGCGGGCGGCTTCGAGCGGGACGGCGTGTGGCACGACAGCCACGCCCACCCCGTCCCGGACGCGGTCCTGGACATCCTGGGCGACCTGGCCTCGCGAGTGGACCCGCCCGGGGTCCTGTTGGAACGCGACGAAGACTTCCCCGCGGCCCACGAACTGGAACGCGAACTGACGTCGATCCGCACCGCCGTGGTCAAGGCCCGCGCGACCGCCACCGTCCTCCCCCCGCCCCCGAACCCCATCACCGCCACCGCCACCGCCACCGACGTCTCCGACGCCGCCGCCTCCGAGACCCCTGGTACCTCCGGTGCCTCCGGTGCCTCCGGTGTCTCCGACGCCGCCCGGCAGCGCGTCGGGCTCGCGCAGGCGGCGCTGCTGTCCGCCCTGGTCGCCGGGACCCCGGTCCCGGAAGGCTTCGACCGGGCACGGCTCGCCGTACAGAGCCGTGCGCTGCTGGCCAAGCGGGCGGACATCATCGCGAAGGTCGCCCCGGAGCTGCCGGAGATCCTGGGCGCCGCGTACCGGCCCGCGTTCGTCGCGTACGCCCACGCGCGGCCGATGACCGGCGGATACCGGCGGGACGCGCTCGGCTTCGCCGAACACCTGCTGCTGGACCACGCGCCCGGGGACCCACGGACCCGAAGGCTGCTGACGCAATGGTGGCTCGAACGCTCGGGGGCGAAGCCGCCGTCCGGACGGCGGCTGGCCCGGCTCGTACGGGCGGCGCGGCTCAGGGCTCCGGCACGGTTCGCCGGACCGTCCCGGCCCCGCCCGGTCACCCGCTCCGTGCCGGGCAGGGGGTGACGGGACGATGCCCACCACCCTGCCCTGGCTGATCACCGCCGGGCTCTACAGCGTGCTGCTCGCCCTGCTGCTGGTGGCGGTCGGGAAGACGCGCGGTGCCCGCGCCGGCCGTTTCACGGGAAACGACGTGCCGGTCGGAACGCTGGAGGCCGCGTTCCTCGCCGGAGGTCCCGGCCGGACCACCGACGCGGCGATCGCCACGATGGCCGAGGACGGACGCCTCGCCGTCGGACTGCCGGGGATCGTCGCCGTCCGCCGCGCCGAGGCCCGGCACCCCGTCGAACAGGCCGTGCTCGACGCCTGCGCGGCAGCGCCCAGCGGCGACCTGTCCTGGGTGCGGGGCGTGGTGACACGCAGCCCGGCCGTCCAGTCGATGGGCGACGACCTCGCGGAGCGGGCGCTGATCGCCCGACCGGCCCGGCTGCGTCCCGTACGGGGATGGCTCGCCGCGCACCTCTTCGTCGCGTTCCTGGCGTTCATGGCGAGCATTCCGCTGACCGTCCTCCAGCTCGCGCTGTGGACCACGGGCTGGCACTCACCGCCGCTGCTCCTGACCACGACTCCGGCACTCGTCCTGGCCGTCGTCGCCATGTGGCGATACGGCAAGCGGGCCAAGAACCTGCTGACCCCGGCGGGTCGCCGGTCGCTGGAGCGCTACCGCACGGCGGGCTGGGGATCGGCCGACCCGGGATACACGGTGGCGGCGCGCAGCGCGTACCTCCTGGAGGACGAGACACTGCGCACCGTGCTGTGCGCCCGGGCGACCTTCCCCCGGACGGTGCCCCGAACGGCGGCGCTGCGGACCGGGGGCGGTGCGGGTGCCGGTTCCACCGGGGCGGACATCGCGTACTGGGCGACGGTGCCCACCGTGTGGTGCGGGGCGGGTCCGGGACGCGGTGCCTCAGCCGGCCGGGTGGACGGCGCGGACTGGGGCTGGGGTGATGTGCCCGCACCGGGTCCCTGGTCGGGCGGGTCCGGCGCCGGTCACGGGGGCAGCGGCTACGGCGGCGGATCGAGCTGCGGGAGCGGGAGTTCCTGCGGCGGTTCCAGCTCCGGCGGATCGAGTTGCGGGGGCGGTGGCGGCGGTTCCAGCTGCGGTGGCGGCGGATCGAGCTGCGGAGGCGGCTCCTCGTAACGGCCAAGGCGGCGTGGGCCGGGCGACGCGCGGAGCGGGCGGACACACCGGGACGGAGCGCACCGCACGAGACCGCCCGGCACCGCACGAGGACGACCCGGCACAGAGGTACGTACGCGAGACCCGAGGGACGGGCGAGCGCCGCCCTGACCGGGGAACCGGCCAGGGCCGCCTCGCATCCTCGTATGAGGGGTGCCCACGAAGGGGACGGGGGGCAGGGCCGGACCCGTCGTGCGACGGCTCCGCGGCGGGCCGTGGCCACCGCCAGGTCAGCCGTTCGTCCTGGTGCCCCTCCCCCGCCGCGTCGACCCGCGTCACCTGCGAACGGCCGGTGGCGAATACGCCGATCGCGGCAGAGTGCCGGTCGGGGTGCGCGTACCTGATCCGGTCCCCAGGGCAGGACGACAGAGCGGCGATGCCCTCCAGACGACAGCTGATGGCGACCGACACGTCACAGCGTGGCAACACCCGGTCCACATCGCGGATAAGTCATGGCGGTTACCCACCTCGGTCACATAGAAAACCGCCATGTTCTGGCTCTTCTTCCTGTCGGCCTGTGCGGTGGCCGGCATCTCGTGCACCAGGCTCTGCCGCGCGGCCGTCCGCGCGGCGGCGGCCGAGGGCGCGCCCATCCCTCGTGGGCACCGGCTGACGGTCTATGAGGCCGCGTTCCTGTCAGGCGGTCCCTATCGCGTCGCCGATGTCGCCATGGTCTCGATGGCGCGTCAAAGACGCCTGCTGCTCGCCCACACCGGTTGGGCGACCGTGATCGACCCACGCGGCCGGGACGCCCTGGAGCGTTCCGTCCTGGGGGCGATCGGCCCTGACGGACAGTCACGTATCGGCACGGTCCGGGAGGCCGCGGCGGTCGGCGACCCGGTGCGGGTGCTCGCCGACCGGCTGGTGGCGGCGGGACTCGCGGTGCCGGAGAGCGCGCGGGGCACGGTCGCGGAGGCGGTCCGCCAGGTGCGGGCCGCGCTGTTCGCCGTTCTCGTGCTCGGAGCGCTGGCCCTGTCCACGGCCCCACGGGGTTCCGGCGGCGACGAACCGGCCTGGTTCGCGCTGCCGCTGCTGCTGATCGTCAGCTGTCTGCTGATCGCCCGGGTCGAGGCGTACCCGTACACGCGCTGGGCGTCCGCCTCGGGCCACCGGCTGCTGGGCGGGCTGTCGTCGCGGTCCGCCGGTGACGACCGGACGTATCTGACGGCGGTGGCCCTCGGCGGGGTCACCGCCGTGGACGATCCGGACCTTGAGGCGGCGTTCGCCCGTCCCGACCGGCGCGGCGACCGGGAGGACGTCCCGGGTGCGCGCCGGGACGGACGCGACGGGCCGGACCGGGGCACGGCGAAGCGCGAGCGCTGACGCCCGTCTCGCGTGAGGTCGGGCGAGGTCGGGCGAGGTCGGGTGAGGTCGGGCGGGACGCGGGCACTCACGCCCGCACGCCCGCCTGACCTGAGCCCACGGTCACGCGGGAGTGTCAGCCCGTCCAGCTGCCGGCGCACCCGGTGGGCGCCTGAGCCCACGGTCACCCGGGGTGTCCCGCACCCGACGGGACACCCCCGACCCCCTCGGCCGCCGCGTCCCCTCGGCCCCCGCGACCCCGCGCATCGGAGTCATTGCGCCGACATCCGGGGCCGGGTGCTTTACAACGCGCATCACCGAACGAAACATCTTTCTTGTCAGCTTTTACGGCAAACCTCTCCCGCAGGAGCGCGCGATGAGAGCAGCCGCCCTCCGGGGCGCCGCCGGGTCCCTGGTCCTGTCGGCGCTGGCCGTCGCGCCCACCGGCGTGTCGGCCCTGCCCGGCGGCCCCGGGCCGCCCGCCCCCGCCCCGGCGGCGAGCCCCCTCGCCGCGCCCCGGACCGACACCCGGGCCCACGCCCAGGCCGACGCCCAGGCCGACGCCCAGGCCGACGCCCGGGCCGACACTCGGGCCCTCACCGCTCGGGAGAACGCGGGGACCAGGGCCGCCGCCGCCCGTGCCGCCGACGAGGGCATCCGGTTCGGGGCGTGTGCCGCCGAGGAGTACCTGGAGGCGCCCGTGGAATGCGGCACCGTCCAGGTCCCGCTCGACTACGCCGACCCGGACGGCCGCCGCATCACCCTCACCGTGAGCCGGGTACGGGCCACCGGCCGGACCCCGGACGGCGAACCGGCCGCCCGCCAGGGCGCGCTCGTCTTCAACCCGGGCGGACCGGGCGCCAGCGGAATGTACTTCCCGCTGGTCGGGGCGGTCCCCGCCTGGCGGAACATCGCCGCCGCGTACGACCTGGTCGGCTACGCCGCGCGCGGGGTGGGCCGCTCCGCGCCGCTGTCCTGCCAGGAGCCCAGGCACTTCCTGAAGGCGCCGACCCACGCGCCCGCGGACCCCTCGCCCTCGTACAAGAAGGAACGCGTCGCGGAGGCCACGTCGTACGCGCGGGGCTGCGCGCGGCGGGCCGGGGACGCGCTGGCGCACTACACGTCCCTCAACAACGCCCGTGACCTGGACGTCCTGCGGGCCGCGCTCGGTGAGCCGCGGCTGACGTTCATGGGCGCGTCGTACGGGACGTACATCGGCTCGCTGTACGCGACGCTGTTCCCCGAGCGGGTGCGCCGGATGGTGTTCGACTCGGCGGTCGACCCGAGGCCCGAGCGGATCTGGTACCGCAACAACCTCGACCAGGCCACGGCCTTCGAGCGGCGGTGGGAGGACTTCCGGACCTGGGTCGCGAAGCACGACGACGTCTACGGACTGGGCCGGACCGCCGACGCCGTGCGCCTCTCGTACGAGGAGGTGCGGGCGGCTGTCGCGGCACAGCCGGCGGGCGGCAAGGTCGGCCCCGGCCAGCTGCACTCGGCGTTCCTGCGGACCGCGTACTACGACGACTACTGGCCGATGCGGGCCGCCGCGCTCGCCGCGTACCGCGAGGGCGAACCGGAACTGCTGATCGCGCAGGCAACGCCGGTCGCGGAGGCCGCGGTGGAGGCGGAGAACTCGCACGCCGTGTACACGGCCGTCGAGTGCAACGACGCGCCCTGGCCGACGGACTTCAGGGTCTGGGACGACGACCACACCGCGCTCGCGCGCACCGCGCCCTTCGAGACCTGGGACAACGCGTGGGCCAATCTGCCGTGCGCGTTCTGGACAGCGCCCCAGCGGCAGCCGCTGGACATCAGGGCCGACGCCGGGTCGCTGGCCCCGACCCTGATCCTGGCGGCGGAACGCGACGCGGCGACCCCGTACCAGGGGGCGGTGGAGCTGCGGCGCCGACTGGGCGGTTCACGTCTGGTGACCGAGCGCGGCGCCGGTCAGCACGGGGTCGGGGGCGGCCCCAACACCTGTGTCAACGCCCACCTCGACGCCTATCTGCTGACCGGCGAGGTACCCGCCGAGGACACGGACTGCGCCGCCCACCCGGAACCCCGCCCGCTGGCCCCGCGCGCCGCGAAACACCGCTGAGACGCCCCGCCGGAAAGCCGGGGCAGGGACCGCCGGACCTCACGCCACCATGACGCCCCGGGGCCGACGCCACCACGGCGTCCCGGTGCCGCCGTCGCGGAGACCGGCGGACGGCATGGTGGCGGCAAGGGCAGGGTCAGGCGAGCCCGGCGACGAGTTCGGCGACGCTGCGGCGGCGGCCCGTGTAGAAGGGGACCTCCTCGCGGACGTGCATCCGCGCCTCGGACGCGCGCAGCAGACGCATCAGGTCCACGATCCGGTACAGCTCGTCGGCCTCGAAGGCGAGAATCCACTCGTAGTCGCCGAGGGAGAACGACGCGACGGTGTTGGCCCGGACGTCCGGGTAGCCGCGCGCCATCTTGCCGTGGTCGGCGAGCATCTTGCGGCGCTCGTCGTCCGGCAGCAGGTACCACTCGTAGGAGCGGACGAACGGGTACACGCTCACGTAGTCGCGCGGGGTCTCGTCGGCGAGGAACGCCGGGATGTGCGAGCGGTTGAACTCGGCGGGACGGTGCAGTGCCATGTTCGACCAGACCGGCACGAGCGCGCGGCCGAGGCGCGTACGGCGGAAGAGGTTGTACGCCTCCTGGAGCTCGTCGGCGGTCTCGGCGTGCCACCAGATCATGAGATCGGCGTCGGCGCGCAGCCCGGACACGTCGTACGTGCCCCGGATCTTGACGTCCTTGGCGGCGAGCTGGTCGAACAGCTCCTGGACCTCTTCGGCGTAGCCGGTGCGGTCGTCGGGGAGCACATCACGGAGTTTGAAGACGGACCACAGCGTGTAGCGGATGACCTCGTTGAGGTCCTTGGCCAGCTTGCCGCGGTTGGGTGTCCTTGCGGGGGCGTCGTCGCTCATGTCCTCATTCTCCCGCGCCGCCGTGACGGCTCGGCACCGGGTGCCTCCTGAGGTGTCCGGTGCTCGCCGTGTCCGCCGCGACCAGGTCGGCGGCGGCGTGTCCGCTCGCCACGCACGCGGGGATGCCGACGCCGTCGTAGGCGGCGCCGCAGACGGCGAGGCCCGGCAGAGCGGCCAGTCGCGCGCGGACCCTGGCCACCCGGGCGTGATGGCCGACCGGGTACTGGGGCAGCCCGTCGTCCCAGCGGGTGACCCGGGTGGCGACCGGTTCGGCGGTGAGGCCGACGGCGTCCCGCAGATCACCGCGGGACAGGGCGACCAGCTCGCTGTCGTCGCGCGCCAGGTCGGCCTGGTCGCCGTACCGTCCGACGGAGGTCCGTACGACCAGGAGTTCCGGGGCCCCGGCGGCGATCCACTCCCACTTCTGGGAGGCGAACGTCGACGCCTTGACGGTGTGCCCGTCGACCGGCGGTACGAGGAAGCCGCTGCCCGCGGGCAGCCGTACGGCGTCCCGCCGGTACGCGAGGGTGACCAGGGCCATGGAGGCGTACTCGACGGCGTTCAGTTCGGCGGCGGCCGCCGGGGCCCGGTCGGTGAGCAGCCGGGCGGCGGCGGGGGCGGGCAGGGCGACGACGACCCCGTCGGTGTCGAGGACCTGGTCCCCGGCCGTGATCCGCCAGCGGGCGTCGGGGGTGCGGCGCAGCTCCGTCACGGGTGCGCCGAGGCGGATGTCGCCGCCCAGGGCGCGTACGGCGTCCGCGACGGCGAGCGGGAGGGTGCCGACACCGCCCTCGATACCGAGGAAGACGGGGCCCGGGTCGGGGTGGGCGGCGGCGCGGCGCTGGATCGCGCGGACGGCGTCGGTGAGCGAGGGGTGGGTGCGGGCGGCCTCGAAGAGCTGGGGGACGGCCATCCGCAGGGAGATGCGGTACGCGTCCCCGGCGTAGACCCCGCCGAGGAGGGGTTCCACGAGGCGGTCGACGACCTCGCGGCCGAGGCGCGCGGCGACGAGGGCGCCCACGGCGATGTCCTCGCCGAGACTGTCGGGGTCCAGCGGCGGCAGTTCGTGCTCGGCGGCGGCGCGGCGCAGGCCCGCCGGGGAGAGGATGTCCGCGAGGGCGTCGGCGGTGCCGGGGACCCCCATCACATGGCCCTTCGGCATGGGCCGCAGGGTGTTCCGGGTCCACAGGGACGCGGTGGCCGTGGCCGGGGGCCGGAGCCGGTCCGCGAGGCCCACCTCGCGGGCGAGGTCCACCGCCTCGGGGCGGCGGGCCAGGATCGACTCGGCGCCGAGGTCGACGCGGGCGCCCGCGATCTCACCCGGGAGCAGCTTTCCCCCGACCCGCCCGGACGCCTCCAGCAGGGTCACCCGGGCGCCGCCGCGCAGCAGCCGGTGGGCGGCGGCGAGCCCGCTGATCCCGCCTCCGACGACGGCGAAGTGACGCGGGGACGGGCCGGACGGAAGGTGCTCTGCGCGCATGCCCCCACTCTCTCAAACGCCCCGGCCGGACGAGGCCGGAGGCCGCTCGCGGCGCGTGCCGATCGCGGGAGGCACGCCGAGTCCGGACCGTGATCCGTTCGGGACCGGACGGCGACATCGTCCGGGGGGTCCGCCGCGTCGAAGGGATGTCAGCAACCGGCCACCGCTCGGGGGAGAACGACATGAACACGATCCCAGGACCCGCCCGGGTCCGCGTCACGGCACACCCGGGCGGAGCGCGTCGCGCCCGTACCCGGCTCGTCGCCGCCGTCCTGCTCGCCGCGTCGCTGGGCCTCGCGGGGTGCTCCACCGGGGGCGACAGCGGCGAGTCGGGCAGCGCCAAGGCGTACGCGCCGTCCGCCGAGGGCGCGGGCGGCGGGGCCGCCGAGAAGGCGGACCGGAGCGCCCCGGCGGACGGGGACGGGAAGTCCGCCGGTGGGCTCAGGGCGGACCAGCTCACCGACCGGGAGATCATCCGGACCGCGGAGCTGAGCGTCCGGGTCGAGGATGTGCCGAAGGCGCTGGTCATGGCGCGCTCGGCGGTGCGGGCGGCGGACGGTCTGATCGGCGACGAGTCGACGGACCGCGACGACCTGGGCCATGAGCACTCGACGATCGTGATGCGGGTCCCGCAGGACCGGTACGACGACCTCCTCAAGAAGCTGGGCGACGCCGGTACGCTGCTCAGCCGCGACACGAAGGCGGAGGACGTCACCGAGAAGGTCGTCGATGTCGAGAGCAGGCTCAAGAACCAGCGGGCCAGCGTCGCCCGTATCCGGGAGCTGATGGACCGGGCGACGAGGATCAGCGACGTGGTGACCCTGGAGGGCGAGCTGAGCAGCCGCCAGGCCGATCTGGAGTCGCTGCTGGCCCAGCGGGAATCGCTGAAGAACCGCACGGCGATGGCGACGGTCACCCTGTCCCTCACCGAGGCCCCGGCCGAGGACGGCGGCGACGACGGGTTCCCCGGCGCGGTGGCCGACGGCTGGGACGCGTTCCTGTCCATGCTGCGCTGGCTTTCGGTCGCCCTCGGCACCGCGCTGCCGTTCCTGGCCCTGGCGCTGGCGCTGCTCGTGCTGTGGCGGTGGCTGGCGCGCCCGCTGCGGGCCCGGCGGGCGACGGCCGCGGCCCCCGCACCGGTCCGGGTCCCGGCCCCGGTGGGCGCCCCGGCCGCGCCCACCCGGGCCCCGGAGACCGCGCAGGCCCCGGAGCAGGGCGGCGACCACTGAAACACCCGTTCCACGTAGCGTGTTCGTATGAGCGATTCGAGGGAGCGGCTGGTAGTCGTCGGCGGCGACGCGGCGGGCATGTCCGCCGCGTCGCAGGCGCGCAGACTCAAGGGCCCGGACGAGCTGGAGATCGTGGCGTTCGAGCGGGGCCATTTCACCTCGTACTCGGCGTGCGGCATCCCGTACTGGGTCGGCGGGCAGGTGTCCGAGCGGGACGAGCTGATCGCGCGGACACCACAGGAGCACCGGGAGCGCGCGATCGATCTGCGCACCCGGACCGAGGTCGTGGCGATCGACCCGGAGCGGCGCCGGGTCCGCAGCCGGGTCCTGGACGGCCCGGGGCGCGGCACCGAGGAGTGGACCGGCTACGACAAGCTCGTCATCGCGACCGGCGCGCGTCCGGTGCGCCCGCCGCTGCCGGGCATCGACGCGCCCGGGGTGCACGGGGTGCAGACCCTGGACGACGGCCAGGCCCTCCTCGACACCCTGGAGGGCACCCCGGGACGCCGCGCGGTGGTCGTCGGCGGCGGGTACATCGGCGTGGAGATGGCCGAGGCGATGATCAACCGGGGCTACGAGGTCACCGTCGTCAACCGCGGCAAGGAACCCATGTCGACGCTGGACCCCGACATGGGCCGGCTGGTGCACGACGCGATGAGCTGGCTCGGCATCACGATGGTCAACGACACCGAGGTCACCGAGATCCGCACCGGGGACGACGGACAGGTCCGGGCGGTGGTCACGGCGGACGGTGAGTACCCGGCGGACGTGGTGATCCTCGGGCTCGGCGTCCGCCCGGAGACCGGGCTGGCGCGGGCGGCGGGACTGCCGCTCGGCGCGTACGGCGGGCTGCTCACCGACCTCGGGATGCGGGTGCGGGGCCATGACGACATCTGGGCGGGCGGCGACTGCGTGGAGGTCCTGGACCTGGTGTCCGGCCAGGAGCGCCATGTCGCGCTCGGCACGCACGCCAACAAGCACGGTCAGATCATCGGCACCAATGTCGGCGGCGGCTACGCGACGTTCCCCGGGGTGGTGGGGACGGCGGTCAGCAAGGTGTGCGATCTGGAGATCGCGCGGACCGGTCTGCGGGAGAAGGACGCGCGGGCCGTGGGCCTGCGCTTCGTGACGGCGACGATCGAGTCGACGAGCCGGGCCGGGTACTACCCGGGGGCGCAGCTGATGACGGTGAAGATGCTGGCCGAGCACCGTACGGGACGGCTGCTCGGGGTGCAGATCGTGGGCCGGGAGAGCGCGGCGAAGCGGGTCGACATCGCGGCGGTGGCGCTGACCGCCGGGATGACCGTGGAGCAGATGACGGCCCTGGACCTGGGGTACGCGCCGCCTTTCTCCCCGGTGTGGGACCCGGTACTGGTCGCCGCGCGCAAGGCGGTCCGGGCGGTACGGGAGGCGGGCTGGTGAGCCGCCGTCCCGTTCTCGCGCCGCACGGGCGCGAGAACGGCCGGAACTGAACGATTGGCGGCGGCCCCGGACGGACATCAAGGGTCGCCGCCGACCGATACGACTGCCCCGGCACGGCCGTGCCGGGGCAGTCATGTCAGCGCTTGTCGTACCGGCCCGGTCGGGTCAGCGGGCGGTGCGCGCGTGCACGTCCGCCACCAGCCGGGTGAGGGCGTCGGGGTCGGTGTCGGGCAGGACACCGTGGCCGAGGTTGAAGATATGGCCCTCCAGCCCACGGGCCGCGTCGAGCACCTCGGTGGTCTTGGCGACGACGGCCTCCGGGGTGGCGAACAGCACCGCGGGGTCGAGGTTGCCCTGGAGCGCCTTGCCCGGGCCGACCCGGCGGGCGGCCTCGTCCAGCGGGACACGCCAGTCGACGCCCACGACATCGGCCCCGGCCTCACCGAGCAGCCCGAGCAGTTCCCCGGTGCCGACGCCGAAGTGGATACGCGGGACGCCGTAGCCCTCTACCGCCTCGAACACCTTGCGGGAGGCGGGCATCACCGAACGGCGGTAGTCGGCGGGCGCGAGGGCCCCGACCCAGGAGTCGAAGAGCTGGACGGCGCTCGCGCCCGCCTCGATCTGGACCTTCAGGAACGCCGAGGTGATCCGGGCGAGCCGGTCCAGCAGGTCGGCCCACAGCTGCGGGTCGCCGTACATGAGGGCCTTGGTGTGCTCGTGGTTGCGGGACGGGCCGCCCTCCACGAGATAGCTGGCCAGGGTGAAGGGCGCGCCCGCGAAGCCGATCAGCGGGGTCGGGCCGAGTTCCGCGGTGAGCAGCCCGATGGCCTCCGTGACGTACCAGACGTCCTCGGGCGTGAGGTCACGCAGCCGGTCGAGGTCGGCGCGGGTACGGATCGGGCGCTCGACGACCGGGCCGACACCGGGCTTGATGTCGAGGTCGATCCCGATGGCCTTCAGGGGGACGACGATGTCGCTGAAGTAGATCGCGGCGTCGACGTCGTGCCTGCGCACGGGCTGAAGGGTGATCTCGGTGACCAGGTCGGGACGCATGCAGGAGTCGAGCATGGCGGTGCCCTCGCGCACCTTGCGGTACTCCGGCAGGGAGCGGCCCGCCTGGCGCATGAACCAGACCGGGGTGTGCGGCACCGGTTCACGGCGGCACGCCCTCAGGAACGCGGAATCCTTGACGCCGTCTCGCGTCGCTGTCGGCTGGTTCGTGGGGATGTCGTTGGCACTCACGCCGCAAAGTCTCCCACGCGGACAGGGTCGCGATCCGGACAGCCCTCACGCGTGCGGGTGTCTCTCCCTGCGCCGGGCGCGGGTTCCCCTTACTCTTCCGGGCATGGCTGCGGCTCAGGAACGACTGTCGGACGGCACGGGCGGGACGGACAACGGCGAGGGGGCGACACGGGAGACGGACCCGGGCCCCCCGGCGTTCCGCTCGGCGGTCGACGCGCTGCGCGCGGCGCGGCTGCGGCCGGGGATCGAGGTCGATCCGACCCCGGCGCCCAAGCGGCTCGCGCCGCACGCGTACGCGCTGGAGGCCGCGGTCGTCGAGGGCGACGAGGATCTCGCGGACGGCCGGCTGGTGCTGCTGCACGACCCCGACGGTCACGACGGCTGGCAGGGCACGTTCCGGCTGGTCACCCTGGTCCGGGCGGAGCTGGAGGCCGAGATGGCCGCGGATCCGCTGCTGCCGGAGGTGTGCTGGTCGTGGCTGACCGGGGCGCTGGAGGACCGGGGGCTGTCGTACGGGGAGCCGAGCGGCACGGTGACCCGGGCGGGGTCGCACTACTTCGGGGGGCTGGCGGAGCGGGCGCCCGCCTCCCAGATCGAGATCCGGGCGTCCTGGACGCCCCGGGAGGGCGTCGGCGGGGTGCCCGACACCGCGGCGCACCTGGCCGCCTGGTGCGATCTGCTGTGCCAGGTGGCGGGGCTTCCCCCGACCCCGGCGCCGGCGCCCGACGCCTCGGTGGTCACCCTCCCCCAGCGCAGGGGGCCCCGCCCGGCCTGATCCCCGTCCCGGTGCGGCTGCGCGGGTCGCCTTCGCTTGCGCCTTCGAGGTTTCCTGTGCCGGGCGCACTTCTCCCTGTGCCGTCGCTCGTGGGGTGCGCGGTTCCCCGCGGGTCGCCTTCGCTCGCGCCGCCGAGGTTTCCTGTGCCGGGCGCACTTGTCCCTGTGCCGTCGCTCGGTGGGTGCGCGGTTCCCCGCGCCCCTGGGTGCTGCCCCTTTGCGGTCGCTCTTCGGGTGCGGGGCGGTTCTCGTCTTTTGCGCAGTTCCCCGCGCCCCTTTGGGGCGCGTTCTGCTGTCTTTCGGGGCGGGGCCGGTCGGGATTCTCCGTCCTCGCTCCAACGCGCTCGGTACGACGTCCAGTGGCTGTACTGGTGGCGTCGGAGTCTGCGGGCAGAGATTCCCGCCCACCCCCTCCCGCAGCCGGGCGCCTGCGAGAGGAGAGGAGTGCCTCTTCAGGGGCGCGGGGAACTGCGCGAAAGCGACGAACGACGGCACAGGGACAAGTACGCCCAGCCGGACGAACCTCGGAAGCGCAAGCGAACACGACTCTCACGATGATCGATCGCGTGTCCGAATTGCACGAAATGTTCTCACGAATTCGTGATCTTTCTCTAAAGGCGACCGGGTTTGATGCCGAAGAGGTCTGTGACCTTGAAAGCACGGTTCGTCCCGGCTTCATCCCCAGAGCCGGCCCCGTCCCGCCACCCCAGGAGGGCCTTGTGTCCGTTCTCCTTGAGCAGCCCGCAAGCCTGGTCGCCTACCGTCCGAACAAGCCGACCGCCATGGTCGTCGTGGCCGACCCGCGCGTCCGCTCCACCGTCACCCGCCACCTGTGGGCGCTCGGGGTGCGCGATGTCATCGAGGCGTCGTCCATCGCCGAGGCCCGGCCCCGTATCGGCAATCCCCGAGACATCTGCGTCGCCGACGTCCATCTTCCCGACGGCAGCGGCCTCACCCTTCTCTCCGAGACCCGTGCCGCGGGCTGGCCCAACGGCCTCGCCCTTTCGGCCGCCGATGACATCGGCGCCGTCCGCAACGCCCTCGCGGGCGGCGTCAAGGGCTATGTCGTCACCGGCACCCGTACCAATGTCGGGCTCCCCACCCGGCCGGGTGCCGCTCCGATCGGGTCCGCCGCGGCCCGTATGCACCGCCGCCCCCCGGGTGCCCCGAGCCACCCGGGCGGCTACCGAGAACTGTCCGGACGCGAGGTCGAGGTGCTGCGGCTGGTCGCCGAAGGCCAGTCCAACAAGGCCATCGGCGTCTCGATGGGCCTGTCCGCCCTGACCGTGAAGAGCCACCTCGCCAGGATCGCCCGCAAGCTCGGCACGGGCGACCGTGCCGGGATGGTGGCCGTGGCCCTGCGTACGGGGATCATCCACTGACCCTTCTCACCCGCACCGCGCCCGCCGACGGAACGTTCCGTCGGCGGGCGCGGTGTTTTCGCAAGTACCCTTGACAGGTGACAGACGCCCAAGAGACCGCAGCAGACACATCACTGCGAACCACCGGGGGCGCCCCTCCGGACGACGGCGTCACCGGCGTCACCGAGGACGGAGCACCGATCGCGCTGCTGGAGCCGCGCGAGGGTGTTCCGCCGGTCGTCGCCGACGAGGGCGCCCTGGCGGACGTGATCGCCGCCTTCGCGGCGGGCAGCGGACCCGTCGCGGTCGACGCGGAACGCGCGTCCGGCTATCGCTACGGGCAGCGCGCCTATCTCGTGCAGCTGCGCCGCGCGGGCGCCGGGACCGCGCTCATCGACCCGGTGGCCTGCCCCGATCTCACCGCGCTCGGGGACGCGCTCGACGGCACCGAGTGGGTGCTGCACGCCGCGACCCAGGATCTGCCGTGCCTGCGGGAAATAGGCATGCGGCCGACCGAGCTGTTCGACACGGAGCTGGCGGGCCGGCTCGCCGGATTCCCCCGGGTCGGACTCGGCGCGATGGTCGAGGGCGTCCTCGGCTACGTCCTGGAGAAGGGCCACTCCGCCGTCGACTGGTCCACCCGCCCGCTGCCCGAGCCCTGGCTCCGTTACGCCGCGCTGGACGTGGAGCTGCTGGTCGATCTGCGGGACGCCCTGGAGGAGGAGCTGGAGCGCCAGGGCAAACTCGACTGGGCGCGCCAGGAGTTCGCCGCGATCGCCACCGCCCCGCCCGCGCCCCCGCGCAAGGACCCCTGGCGGCGGACCTCCGGCATGCACAAGGTGCGGCGGCGCCGTCAGATGGCGGTCGTCCGGGAGCTGTGGGAGGCGCGGGACCGGATCGCCCAGCGGCGGGACGTGTCGCCCGGGAAGGTGCTGGGCGACACCGCGATCGTGGAGGCCGCGCTCGCGCTGCCGCTGACCGTACGGGCGCTCGGGGCGCTGCCCGGGTTCGGCAGCCGGACCGGGCGCAGGCAGCTCGAACAGTGGCAGGCGGCGGTGGAGCGGGCCCGGGCGCTGCCCGAGACACAGCTGCCACAGCCTGGTCTGACGGTGGCCGGACCGCCGCCGCCGCGGGCCTGGGCGGACAAGGACCCCGCCGCGGCGGCGCGGCTGTCCGCGGCGCGGGCCGGGGTGTCGGAGGTGGCCGAGCGGCTCGGGATGCCCCAGGAGAACCTGATCGCCCCGGACACGGTGCGCCGGGTGTGCTGGGAGCCGCCCGTGGTCGTGTCGGTGGAGTCGGTGGGCGACGCGCTGCGGGCGCTGGGCGCCCGCGAGTGGCAGGTCGAGCAGGTCACCCCGGTGCTGACGGAGTCGCTGGCGGCGCATCCCTGACCGGACGCACCCGCCGGAACTGACGCATCCCTGACCGGACGCACTGCCGGACGCGGCACATCTGCCGGAGCGGGCCTGTCCCGGAGCGGCCACTTCGCCGCTCCGGCGCACCGGCTCCGGCGCGTCCGCCCCGCGCGGGGGCCGGTGTGATGTACGCCGCTCGCGGCGGGGGGACTGGGCAGTCTGGTTACCCGCAAGTAGCATGTGGGTACCGCGGTGCGCCGGTGCCTTCGGCGAGGTGGGCCGTGTCGTGCCAGTTCGCGTCTGGAGGAGAGCCATCGTGCCTCGTACCGTCAGGGATGTCGTCTTTGTCGACGGTGTCCGTACCCCGTTCGGCAAGGCGGGCCCGAAGGGCATCTACCACGAGACCCGGGCCGACGACCTCGTCGTGAAGGCGATCCGGGAGCTGCTGCGCCGCAACCCGGGCCTCGACCCGGCGAAGATCGACGAGGTGGCGATCGCGGCCACCACCCAGATCGGTGACCAGGGGCTGACCCTCGGCCGCACCGCCGGCATCCTCGCGGGCCTGCCGCAGTCCGTACCCGGGTACTCGATCGACCGGATGTGCGCGGGCGCGCTGACGGCCGTCACGAGCACCGCCGGATCGATCGCCTTCGGCGCGTACGACATCGTCGTGGCCGGTGGTGTCGAGCACATGGGGCGGCACCCGATGGGTGAGGGCGTCGACCCGAACCCCCGGTTCGTCAGCGAGAAGCTGGTCGACGAGTCGGCGCTGTTCATGGGGATGACCGCGGAGAACCTGCACGACCGGTTCCCGCATCTCACCAAGCGGCGGGCCGACGAGTACGCGGTGCGCTCGCAGGAGAAGGCCGCCAAGGCGTACGCCGACGGCAAGATCCAGCAGGACCTGGTGCCGGTCTCGGTACGGCGGACCAGCCCGGAGGCCGGGGAGACCGGCTGGGGGCTCGCCACCCAGGACGAGCCGATGCGGCCCGGCACGACGCTGGAGACGCTGGCCGGTCTGAAGACTCCCTTCCGTACCCATGGGCGGGTCACCGCGGGCAACGCGGCCGGGCTGAACGACGGCGCCACCGCCTCGCTGATCGCCGCCGAGGACTTCGCGCGCGCCCATGACCTGCCGGTCCGGATGCGGCTGGTGTCGTACGCCTTCGCCGGTGTCGAGCCCGAGGTGATGGGGTACGGACCGATCCCGGCGACCGAGAAGGCGCTCGCCCAGGCGGGCCTGTCGATCTCCGACATCGGACTGTTCGAGATCAACGAGGCGTTCGCCGTGCAGGTGCTCGCCTTCCTCGACCACTACGGCATCGCCGACGACGACAGCCGGGTCAACCAGTACGGCGGCGCCATCGCCTACGGGCACCCGCTGGCGTCCTCCGGGGTCCGGCTGATGACCCAGCTCGCCCGGCAGTTCGAGGAGCAGCCCGAGGTCCGTTACGGCCTCACCACCATGTGCGTCGGCTTCGGCATGGGCGCGACGGTCGTCTGGGAGAACCCGCACTTCGACGGAGGCACCAAGTGAGCACGTCCACCACCGAACTGCTCAAGGGCGCGGCCGAACTGTTCCCGGACGAGGTCGTCACCCAGGCGCACGTCCGTCATCTGGAGCTGCCCGACGGCGCCGGCCGGTTCGCGCTGATCACCCTGGACAACGGCTTCGACCACACCAAGCCGACCACCTTCGGCCCGCAGTCGCTGGCCAATCTGGACGCCGCGCTCGACCAGGTCGAGCAGGAGGCCACCGCCGGGACGATCGTGGGTGCCGGGCTCACCGGCAAGCCGTTCATCTTCGCCGTCGGCGCCGACCTCAAGGGTGTCGAGCTGCTGAAGCGGCACGAGGACGCGCTCGCCATCGGCAAGGGCGGCCACGATGTCTTCAAGCGCTTCGCCTCCCTCGCCGTCCCCACGTTCGCGTACTACAACGGCGCGGCGATGGGCGGCGGGGTCGAGGCCGGGCTGCACTGCTCGTACCGCACCGTCTCCCGGGCGGTGCCCGCGTTCTCGCTGCCGGAGGTCTTCCTCGGGCTGGTACCCGGCTGGGGCGGCTGCGCGCTGCTGCCGAACCTGATCGGCGCGGACAAGGCCGTCTCGGTGATCATCGAGAACTCGCTCAACCAGAACCGCCAGCTCAAGGGCGCCCAGGTCTTCGAGCTGGGGATCGCCGACGCCCTCTTCGACGGCGCCGACTTCCTGGAGCGGTCGCTGGTCTGGACCGCCGGGGTGCTGAACGGCTCGGTCACCGTGGAGCGGCCCGAGGTGGACCGCGGCGAGGGATGGGACCGGGCCGTGGCCCGGGGCCGGTCCGTCGCGGACTCCAAGGTGCACGGGGCGGCGCCCGCCGCGTACCGCGCGCTCGACATCATCGCCGCCGCCAAGGACGGTGACCTCCAGGCCGGGTTCGACGCCGAGGACCAGGCCCTCGCGGATCTGATCATGGGCGGGGAACTGCGCGCCGGGCTCTACGCGTTCAACCTGGTGCAGAAGCGCGCCAAGCGGCCCGCCGGCGCCCCCGACAGGAGCCTCGCGCGGCCCGTCACCAAGGTCGGTGTGGTGGGCGCGGGCCTGATGGCCTCGCAGCTCGCGATGCTGTTTCTGCGCCGCCTTGAGGTGCCGGTCGTGCTGACCGACATCGACCAGGAGCGGGTCGACAAGGGCGTCGGTTACGTCCACGCCGAGATCGACAAGCTGCTGCTCAAGGGCCGGGTGAACCAGGACAAGGCCAACCGGCTCAAGGGCCTGGTCAGCGGGGTGCTGGACAAGGCGGAGGGCTTCTCCGACGCGGACTTCGTCATCGAGGCCGTGTTCGAGGAGATCGGCGTCAAGCAGCGGGTGTTCGCCGAGGTCGAGGCCGTCGTCCCGGCGCACGCGATCCTCGCGACGAACACCTCGTCCCTCTCCGTGAGCGAGATGGCGGCCGGGCTGAAACACCCCGAGCGGGTCGTGGGCTTCCACTTCTTCAACCCGGTGGCGATCCTTCCGCTGCTGGAGATCGTGCGCGGCGAGCAGACGGACGACGCCTCGCTGGCCACCGCGTTCGCCGTGGCGAAGAAGCTGCGGAAGACCGCGGTACTGGTCAAGGACGCCCCGGCGTTCGTGGTGAACCGCATCCTGACGCGCTTCATGGGCGAGATCCAGAACGTCATCGACGAGGGCACGCCCGTCGTCGCGGCGGAGAAGGCCGTCGAGCCGCTGGGGCTGCCGATGTCGCCGCTGGTCCTGCTGGAGCTGGTCGGACCCGCGATCGGTCTGCATGTCTCCGAGACGCTGAACCGCGCGTTCCCCGACCGCTTCACCGTCTCCCCGAACCTGGCCGCCGTGGTCAAGGCGGGCAAGCGCGGCTTCTACGTCCATGACTCCGGCACCCCGGAGCTGGACCCCGAGGTCGCCGCGCTGCTGGTGCAGGGCGACACCGTGCTGACCGAGGAGCAGGTGCGGGCGCGGGTCCTGGACGCGGTGGCCCAGGAGATCGGGCTCATGCTGGACGAGGGTGTCGTCGCCGAGGCGCAGGACATCGACCTGTGCCTGATCACCGGCGCGGGCTGGCCCTTCCATCTGGGCGGCATCACCCCGTACCTGGACCGCGCGGGCGTCAGCGAGCGGGTCAACGGCAAGCCGTTCCTGGCGCCGGGCCTGGCGAGCGTCCCCGAGTAGCGGACCGGACGGACGACCGGCGGACACCGGCGGACACCGGCGGACACGTCGTGGCAGGGGCGGTACGGGGTCTCCGTGCCGCCCCTGGCGCATGCCCGGGGGCGGGGCGGCGGCTGCCCGGCCCGGGACCCGTCCGTACACCGCCCGGGACCCGTCCGTGCACCGCCCGGCCCACCACTCGTACACCGCCCGCGGCTGTCCCCGCACCGGCCGGGGCCTATCCGTACACCGTGCGGGGGCCGACCGTACGGGCTCCCACCGCGCTCACCCGCTCCCTCAGCTCACGGTCGGCGGTGACCACCACGCACTCCCCCGGCGCGCTCCGCGCCCCGGCGGCGAGCTCCACGATCCGGTCGTCCCCGCTGCCCGGCGCCTCGTCCACCCGGACCCCGGGGACCGGCGCGACCCCCTTGGCGGCGCCCTCGACGACCAGCACGATCTCGACCGGCCCCGGCAGCCCCTCGACGCCCTTCGCCGCCTGCCGGGCCAGCCGGTCGCGCAGCCGCTCGGCGGCGCCCCTGCGGTCCTTCCACCAGCCGTCGGGCACCGACCCCACGACGTTCGCCCCGTCCACGATCAGCAGTGTCGTCATCCGCCGGACACGCTCCCTTCCCCGGCCGCCCGGTGCCGCGCGCCGGACCGGAACACCCATCATCGCGTCCGGCGGGGCGTCCCGGGAGGTTGTCCACAGGGCTGTTCCTGCGGTCACGGGTACGGGATCTGGCTGTCGTCGCCCTTGGCCGGTGGGGTGGGACGGCGCGGCATGCCCTTGCCGAGGCGGCTGTGATGACGGCCGTAGAAGAAGTAGACGACCACGCCGATGACCATCCAGGCGCCGAAGCGGAGCCAGGTCTCGGCGGGCAGGTTCAGCATCAGCCACAGCGAGGCCAGGATGGACAGCGCGGGAATCCAGGGGACCAGCGGGGTGCGGAACGCGCGGTGCAGATCGGGCCGGCTGCGCCGGAGCAGGATGATGCCCGCGGCGACCACGACGAACGCGGACAGGGTGCCGATGTTGACCAGTTCGGCGAGTTCGCTGATCGAGGTGAAGCCCGCGACGATCGCCACGACGCCCCCGAGGAGGATCGTCGAACGGTACGGGGTGCCGAAGCGGGGGTGCACCTTGGAGAAGGTCTGCGGGATCAGCCCGTCCCGGCTCATCGCGAAGAAGACCCGGGTCTGCCCGAGCAGCAGGATCATGCAGACCGAGGTGAGGCCGACCGCGGCCCCGAAGCTGATCAGACCCGCCCAGAAGGGGTGCCCCACGGCCTTGAAGGCGTCCGCCAGGGGGGCGTCGACCGTCAGGTCCGTGTACTTCTGCATCCCGGTGACGACGATGGACACGGCGACGTAGAGGACCGTGCAGATCAGCAGCGAGCCGAGGATGCCGCGGGGCACGTCCCGCTGCGGGTTGCGGGTCTCCTCGGCGGCGGTGGCGACGATGTCGAAGCCGATGAACGCGAAGAACACCACGGCCGCGGCGGTGAAGATGCCCATCACCCCGAAGTTGGTCGGGGTGTAGCCGAACATCAGCTGGATCAGCGGCGCGGTGATGTCGGAACTGCCGCTGGTGTGCTCGGCCGGCGGGATGAACGGGTCGTAGTTGGAGCCGGTGATGAAGAAGGCGCCGACGACGATGACGATCAGGACGACCGTGACCTTGATCGCCACGACCACCCCGGTGACCCGTGACGACAGCTTCATACCCACCACCAGGACGCAGGTCAGGACGAGCACCAGCAGACACGCCAGCAGATCGAAGCCGAACTCCCCGCCGTGCGTCCCGGACAGCGGCTGCGGCATACGCAGACCCGCGCTGTCCAGCAGCGACTGGATGTACCCGGACCAGCCGACCGCGACCACCGCACAGCCCAGCGCCAGCTCCAGGATCAGGTCCCAGCCGATGAGCCAGGCGGGGAACTCCCCCAGCGACGCGTACGAGAAGGTGTACGCCGACCCGGCGACCGGGACCGTCGACGCGAACTCGGCGTAGCACAGGGCCGCGAGGGCGCACACGACGCCCGCGACGACGAAGCTGAGGGCGACCGAGGGGCCCGCGTTCTCCTTGGCGATCTTCCCGGTCAGGACGAAGATGCCCGTCCCGATGATGACGCCGACACCGAACACGGTCAGGTCGAGGGCGGACAGCGATTTCTTGAGCGCGTGTTCCGGTTCCTCGGTGTCCTGGATGGACTGTTCGACGGTCTTCGTCCGGAAGAGAGTGCTGCTCACAGACGTACCTCCCACGCTTGTCGTCCCCGACATGATCGAGAGGGCTGCCAGTGGTCAAGCTCCGGCGCGCGGGGGTTCACCCGTACGGGGTGGGCGGGTACGGATACGGGCCGGTGCCCCGCCCCTGGCGGGGAAGGCACCGGCCCGTGTCCACGGCTCGGGTCAGTCGCGGGCGCTCTCCACGGCTCCGGCGGCGGCGCCTTCGTAACGGCCGTCGAGCCGGGCCACCAGACCGGTGACCTGGCGGGCGATGTCGGGGGCCGTCAGCCCGATCTCCGCCATGACCTCCTTGCGGGAGGCATGGTCGAGGAAGCGCGGCGGGATACCGAAGTCACGCAGCGGTACGTCGACACCGGCGTCCCGCAGATGCTGGGCGACGGCGGAGCCGACACCTCCGGCGCGGGAGTTGTCCTCGACGGTGACGACGACCCGGTGGCCTTCCGCGAGCGGGGCCATCGCCTCGTCCACCGGCTTGACCCAGCGGGGGTCCACCACGGTCGTGGAGATGCCCTGCTTGTCCAGCAGGTCCGCGATCTCCAGGCACATCGGCGCGAGCGCGCCGACGGAGACCAGCAGGACATCGGGCCGGTCGGCGCCCGGCTCGCGCAGCACGTCCATCCCGCCGACCTTGCGCAGCGCGCGGACGGCGGGGCCGACGGCGCCCTTGGAGTAGCGGACCACGGTCGGGGCGTCGTCCACCTCGACGGCCTCGCGCAGCTGGAGCCGGACCTGGTCGGCGTCCCGGGGCGCGGCGATCCGTACGTTCGGGACGCACTGGAGGATCGACATGTCCCACATGCCGTTGTGGGAGGCGCCGTCGGTACCGGTGACCCCGGCCCGGTCCAGGACGAAGGTGACCCCGCACTTGTGCAGGGCGACGTCCATGAGGAGCTGGTCGAAGGCCCGGTTGAGGAAGGTCGCGTACACCGCGAAGACGGGGTGCAGTCCGCCCGTCGCCAGCCCGGCGGCGGACACCGCGGCGTGCTGTTCGGCGATCCCCACGTCGTACACCCGGTCGGGGAACGTCTGCGCGAACCGCTTCAGGCCGACCGGCTGGAGCATCGCCGCCGTGATCGCGACGATGTCCGGCCGCTCGTGACCGAGCTTGACCATCTCCTCGCCGAAGACGGACGTCCAGTCCATACCGCCCGCGGCGATGGGCAGGCCCGTGTCGGGGTGGATGGGGCCGATGCCGTGGAAACGATCCGCCTCGTCCTCCTCGGCGGGCTGGTAGCCCCGGCCCTTCTCGGTGAGGCAGTGCACGATGACGGGGCCGCCGAACCGTTTCGCGCGGGACAGCGCGGACTCCAGGGCCTCGATGTCATGGCCGTCGATGGGGCCGACGTACTTGAGACCCAGGTCCTCGAACATGCCCTGCGGGGCGATGAAGTCCTTGAGGCCCTTCTTCGCGCCGTGCAGCGTCTCGTACAGGGGGCGGCCGACGACCGGGGTGCGCTCCAGGAGGTCCTTGCCGCGGGCCAGGAAGCGCTCGTAGCCGTCCGTGGTGCGCAGGGTCGCCAGATGGTCCGCGAGGCCGCCGATCGTCGGCGCGTAGGAGCGCTCGTTGTCGTTGACGACGATGACCAGGGGGCGGTCCTTGGCGGCGGCGATGTTGTTCAGCGCCTCCCAGGCCATACCGCCGGTGAGCGCGCCGTCACCGATCACGGCGACGACATGGTCGTCCTTGGCGAGGACCTGGTTCGCCTTGGCGAGGCCGTCGGCCCAGCCGAGGACGGTCGAGGCGTGGCTGTTCTCGATGACGTCGTGCTCGGACTCCGCGCGGGAGGGGTAGCCCGACAGGCCGCCCTTGGCGCGCAGGCCGCTGAAGTCCTGGCGGCCGGTGAGAAGCTTGTGGACGTAGCTCTGGTGGCCGGTGTCGAACAGGACACGGTCCTTGGGCGACTCGAAGACTCTGTGCAGGGCGATGGTCAGCTCGACCACACCGAGGTTGGGGCCGAGGTGGCCGCCGGTCTTGGACACCGCCTCGACCAGGAAGGTCCGGATCTCTCCGGCGAGCTCGGTCAGCTCATCCGGGGTGAGCCGGTCCAGATCGCGCGGTCCCGTGATGCGGGTCAGCAACGGCACCCGTGCCTCCTTGCAATAGAGCATCGACCTTTGCCGGGTCTGTCGAGTCTAATGTTCCCCGCGGGTCGCCTTCGCTTGCGCCCCGAGGTTTCGCCTCCGGTCGTACTTTGTTCGAAGGGTTGCCCCTTCGGTTGCGCTTCCGGGGTCCGTCCGGCTGGACGTACTCCGTTCCTGTGCCGTGGTTCGGTGGTTTCGCGCAGTTCCCCGCGGGCCGCCTTCGCTTGCGCTCCCCAGGTCCGTCCGGCGGGACGCACTCCGTTCCTGCGCCGTCGCTCGTGGGGTGCGCAGTTCCCCGCGCCCCTGGATGCTGCTCCGGTCCGTCGCCCTTCGGGTGCGGGTGCGCCCTCGTTTTCGCGCAGTTCCCCGCGGGCCGCCTTCGCTTGCGCGCCTCCCAGGTCCGTCCGGCGGGACGCACTCCGTTCCTGCGCCGTCGCTCGTGGGGTGCGCAGTTCCCCGCGCCCCTGGATGCTGCCCCGGTCCGTCGCCCTTCGGGTGCGGGTGCGCCCTCGTTTTCGCGCAGTTCCCCGCGCCCCTTTGGGGCGCGTTCTGCCGGTCTTTTGGGTCGGTGCCGGTCGGGATTCTCCGTCCTCGATCCGACACGCTCGGTAAGACGTTCCCTTGCCCGACTGAAGAGCATCGGAGTCTGCGGGCAGAGATTCCCGCCCACCCCCTCCCGCAGCCGAGCGCCTGCACGAGGAGGATGGTCCAACCCCGTCCCCGCAGACAGAGAACAGCCCCAGGTGGCGCCCCCAAAGGGGCGCGGGGAACTGCGCAAAAGCGAGGACGGCCCGCACCCGAGGGACAACCGCAATGGGGCACCACCCCAGGGGCGCGGGGAACTGCGCAAAGACGAGGACGGCCCCGCACCCGAAGAGCGACCGCAACGGGGCAGCACCTCAGGGGCGCGGGGAACTGCGCAAAGACGAGGACGGCCCCGCACCCGAAGAGCGACCGCAAGGGGGCAGCATCCAGGGGCGCGGGGAACTGCGCACCCCCGGACGGCCCGCACAGGGACAGGTACGTCCAGGTGGGAGTACCTCGAAGGTCAGCTACACGCGACCCGCTGCCTTCTGGGTGCGGCGGGAGACCGAGTCGATCACGACCGCCGCCAGGAGGACGCCGCCCGTGATCATGTACTTGACCGGTTCCGCGATGGACTCCAGCTGGAGGCCCTTCTGGATGGAGACGATCACCAGTACGCCGAGCAGCGCGGACCAGGTCCGGCCCCGCCCCCCGAACAGGCTCGTCCCGCCGATCACCGCGGCGGCGATCGAGCTCATCAGAAGGTCACCCGCCCCCGCGCCCTGGTTCGCCGCGGCGATCTTCGACGCGATCATGAGGCCGCCCATCGCGGCCAGCGTCCCCGAGATCGCGAAAACCGTGATCCGGACCGCGGTGACATCGATCCCCGCCCGCCGGGACGCCTCGATGCTCCCGCCGAGCGCGAACACCTGGCGTCCGAAGGCCGTGCGGCGCAGGACGAGGTCCGTGACGACGACCACACCCACGAAGATCACCAGGGCCAGCGGCAGGCCCTTGTACTGGTTGAGCAGATACGCGGCGGAGTAGCACAGCACTGCCAGCACGCCCGCGCGCAGCGCCAGCTCGCTCAGCGGCCGGGAGGGGATGCCCGCGGCGTCGCGTTTGCGGGCGGCGTGCAGGGCGGAGAGGAAGTACCCGGCGACGGCGACGGTCGCGAGCCCGTAGGCGGCGGCGATGTCGGTGAAGTAGTAGCGGGTGAGCTGGGCGACGAGCCCGGCGTCGTCGAGGTTGATGGTGCCGTTCGCGCCGAGGATCTGGAGCATGAGCCCGTTCCAGGCGAGCAGCCCGGCCATGGTGACGACGAAGGCGGGTACGCCGATCCGGGCGAAGAAGAAGCCGTGGACGGCCCCGGCGGCGGTACCGGTGAGGATCGCGAGGATCAGCGCGGGCCACTCGGGCATTCCGTGGCTGACGCTCAGTACCGCGAAGGCGGCGCCGGCCAGTCCGCTGACCGAGCCGACCGCGAGGTCGATCTCGCCGATCAGCAGGACGAAGACGACGCCGACGGCGATGAGCCCCGTACCGGCGATGTCGACGGAGATGTTGGAGAGGTTCTCCGCCGAGAGGAAGGCGGGGTTGAGGGACTGGAAGACGGCCCAGATGACGACGAGCCCGACGACCACGGGGACGGAGCCCAGCTCGCCGGAGCCGAGCCGTCGGCGGAACTCCGCCGCGTAGCCGCCGAAGCCCTGTTCGCGGACCAGCAGCCGGGGGTCGGTCACGGTCACCGCGCCCCGGGCGGGCGCGGGCGCGTCGACCGGGGTGAGCACCGCGGCCGGGGCGTCGGACGGGGTGGCGGTGTCCGCCGGGGCGGGGGTCTTCCGCAGGTCGGCGGCGGGGTCGGGGGCCGGACCGTTCAGGTTGTCGGTGCTCATCGGACCGCCTCCTCGCCGCGTGCCGCGCGCCGGGTCACCGCGTTGTCGGTGGCGCCCGTGATCGCGGAGACGATCTCCTCCTGGGAGGTGGTGGCCATCGGGAAGAAGCCGTTGTTGCGGCCGAGCCGCAGTACGGCGACCCGGTCCGCGACGGCTTTGACGTCGGCCATGTTGTGGCTGATCAGGATGACCGCGAGGCCGCGTTCGCGGAGCCGTTCCACCAGGTCGAGCACCTGCGCGGTCTGTTCGACGCCGAGGGCGGCGGTCGGCTCGTCGAGGATCACGAGGCCCGGGTCCCCGAGCAGTGAGCGGGCGATGGCGACGGTCTGGCGCTGGCCGCCGGACAGCGAGGCGATCGGGATGCGGACGCTCGGGATGCGGATGGAGAGGGTGGTCAGCAGTTCACGGGAGCGGCGTTCCATCTCGACCTCGTCGAGGACCGCGTACCGGCGCAGCTCCCGGCCGAGGAAGAGGTTGCCGACGACATCGAGGTTGTCGCAGAGCGCGAGGTCCTGGTAGACGGTGGCGATGCCCAGTTCCTGCGCGTCATGGGGCTTGTCGATCCGGACGGGGGCGCCACGCCATTCGATGGCGCCGCCGTCGACGGGGTGGACCCCGGCGATCGCCTTGACGAGGGTGGACTTCCCGGCGCCGTTGTCGCCGACAAGGGCGACCACCTCACCGGCGTGGACCTCTAGTTCGACCTCGGTGAGCGCCTGGACGGCTCCGAAGCGTTTCGAGATCCCGCGCAGCGCCAGCACGGGGGTTGCGGACACGTGGCACCATCTCCTTCACCGCCTGACCGGCGGGGGTACCGCGCCTTGGGGGCCGGGCGCGGAGCTGAGGGGAAGGACGGGTTCGTGCGGTGGCCGTGCGGCCCTGGGTGGTCCGGTGCCCTGTCCGTGCTCGCGGGGCGTCGGTGACGGGACACCGGACGGGGGCGGGTCCCGCCGGGGACCCGCGCGGCCCGTGGGCCGCCTGCCATGGGGCGGGTCAGTCCGTCAGACCGAGCTTGTCGCAGTCGGCCCGGTACTTGGCGGTGCAGATCTCCGCGACGGAGTAGACGCCGTCCTTGAGGACGGTGTCCTTGATGTTGTCCTTGGTCAGCGCGACGACGGGGACGAGGACGGACGGGACGCCCTTGGTGGTGGGGCTGTCGACGGTGTCCTGGGTGAGGGTGTCGAGCTTCTCGCCCCTGGCCAGGGCGACGGCCATCTCGGCGGCGGCGTCCGCCTCGGGCGCGTACGGCTTGTAGACGCTCATGTACTGCTCACCGGCGACGATGCGCTGGACCCCGGCGAGTTCGGCGTCCTGGCCGGTGACCGGCGGCAGTGGGGAGACACCGGCGGCCTTGAGGGCCTGGATGATGCCGCCGGCCATGCCGTCGTTGGCGGAGTAGACGCCGATGATCTCGCCCTTGCCGAGGGCGGTGATGGCGCTCTCCATGTTGGAGTTGGCGTTCTCCGGCTTCCACTCCTTGGTGTCGAACTCCCGGCCTATGGTCACCTTGCCGTCGAGTTCCTCGTGGGCGCCCGCCTTGAACAGGGCCGCGTTGGGGTCGGTGACGGAGCCGTTCATCATGACGACCCGGCCGTCCTTGGGCTTGTCACCGAGGGCCGCCACCAGGGCCTTTCCCTGGACACGGCCCACCTCCTCGTTGTCGAAGGAGGTGTACGCGTCGATCGGGCCCTCGGCCAGCCGGTCGTAGGCGACGACGGGGATGTCCGCCTCCTTGGCCTTGCGGACGGCCCCGGCGATGGCCTTGGAGTCGACGGCGTCCAGGACGAGCACGTCGACCTTGTTCGTGATCATCGTGTCGACCTGCTGGTTCTGCACGGTGGCGTCCTGCTTGGCGTTGGCGTACCTGACGTCCGCCTTGCCGTCGGTGAGTTCCTTGACGCGCTTCTCGATGAGGGGTTTGTCGAACTTCTCGTACCGGGCGGTCTGGTTCTCCGGCAGGAGCAGACCTATCTTCAGTGAGTCGCTCTTCTTCGGGCTCCGGCTGCCGTCGGACTGACGGCCGGATTCCTTGGCACTGCCGCAGGCGGCCAGTGTGACAGCCGCGGCCGTGACGACAGCGGCCATGGCCGCCCGACGCGTACGCGTGTTCACCACAGATACCTCCCTGACGGGGCCGCGTCATTGCGGCCGAGGTGGCTGGCAGTCAACTCGGCCCCACCACAAGCGTCAAGGAGTTAAGCCTTAACGAGACGACAACGGTGCCATGTGTGAACTAAGTGAAGGCGGGAGTGGTCCGCCCGTTCACGGGAACGGACGCGTCCAGAAGAGTGGACGCGTCCATCTCGGTGAGCGCCAGCACGAGCGCGCCCAGCACCTCGGCCCGGCCGCCGAGCGCGCCGGGCAGTACGGAGAGCTGCCGTGCCGCGCTCGGTATCGCGTACCGGCCGACGGATTCGCGTACCGGGCCGAGCAGCAGTTCACCGGCTTCCGCCAGGTCACCGCCGATGACGATCCGGCTCGGGTTCAGCAGATTGCACAGGCTCGCCACTCCGGTGCCGATGTGGCGGCCGACGTCCGCGACGACCCGGCGGCATCCGGGGTCGCCGTCGCGGGCCAGCCTGACGACGCGCTCCATGGTCAGATCGGGGCCGTGGCTGGAGCGCAGCAGGGGCAGGACGTAGCGGGCGGCGGTGAACGTCTCCAGGCAGCCGCGGTTGCCGCAGCGGCAGACCGGGCCGGACTCGTCGAGGGTGATGTGCCCGATCTCCCCGGCGGTGCCGCCGGGGCCCCGGTAGATCTCCCCGTTGATCACCAGTCCGGCGCCGACCCCGCTGGAGACCTTGATGTACGCGAGGTCCTTGACGCCCCGCCCGCTGCCCCAGACGAGTTCGCCGAGGGCGCCGAGGTTGGCGTCGTTGTCGACGTGGACGGGGATGCCGAGCCGGCCGCCCAGTTCCTCGGCGGGCCTGGTGCCGACCCAGCCGGGCAGTATCGAGGTGGACCCGAGGGTGCCGGTGACCAGATCGATGGGGCCGGGGACCCCGAGGCCCAGGCCGGTGATCTTGGCGCGGTCCAGTCCGGCGGCCTCGATCAGCCGGTCGACCAGCCGTTCCGCGCGGTCGAAGCCGTCCTGCGCGGAGGCGTCGACGTCCACCGGTTCGGACTCCTCGGCGAGCACCTGGTGGGCGAGGTTGCCGATCGCCACCCGGAGGTGGGTGTGTCCGAAGTCGACCCCGACGACGATGCCCGCGTCCCCGCTGAGGGAGACGCTGCGGGCCCGCCTGCCACCCGCCGAGGTGGGGGTGACCTGGACCTTTCCCTGGTCCTTCAGCTCGCGGACGATGTTCGAGACGGTCGCCGCCGACAGTCCTGTGCCCCGGGCGATCTCCGCCTGGGTGAGGGAGCCCGCCAGCCGTACGGCCCGGACCACGCGTTCCAGATTGGCCCGGTGCAACGACGACTGCGAACCCGGAGTCTCCATCGGCCCATCCACTCCTGTTTCCCGGGGGCGGCCACGGTGCGCCGCCCCAGTGCCCGGGTCGGTGAAGCGGAACCGGGCTGTGTACAAGTCATGAACACCAAGCTCCGCCGAACGGGTTACCGCAGTCAAGTCCTTGAGGGAAATCGGTGACGAATCGCATCAAGTACCCCAAGGCCCCCGGACCGCTGCCGCGAGGTCTTCCCGGACCCGCCCCGGGCCCGCGGCACCCGTCGCGCGGTCCGGACAGCACGGGCGCCCCGGTTTGTCCAGCGCGGACCCGCCCGGTAGCCGTCCGCGGCTGATACCCACCCCTGTACGACCGTCCGGGGGAATTCGGTGCGATCCACGGGAACCGGACGGCCCCGTACATGGCACCCCCTCCGCCCTTCGGAGGACGGGGGGCGGGCAGGGGTTCGCTGGGGTCGCCCAGAGGGTCCGGCACCACCGATCGGCGGGGGCGATCCCCCGGTCACCCCCCGATCGGTGGGGCGCAATGTCACTCCAGTGGTGTAGACGTATACCTGACCACGTTCTACGTATGGACACATGCGTTCATGAGACCCGGGGGGGCCGTGATCGACATAGGGCTGTTTGACGACAGCGAAGTGTATCGAGCAGGGATCGAAGCCGTTTTAGCTACTGAAGCGGACATCAAGGTCACTGTCTCCGGAAAGGTGCATGAGGCGACGGCGCAATTGCGCCATGTTCGCCCGCAGGTAGTGCTGCTGGGCAGTGTGCGCGGGCATGATCAGGTGCTCACCGCGCTGGGACGGCTGCGGCGGATGGGCACCCCGCCCGTGCTGCTGCTGATCCCCGCGCAGGAGCGGATCTCGCTGCACGGACTGCTGGAGGCCGGGGCACTCGGCATCACCGACCGTGACGGCGGGGCGGCAGCACTCGCCCATGCCGTCAGAACCGTCGCCTCCGGAGGGTGGTCGCTGCCCGCGCAGCTCGCCCGGACGGTGGTGACGGGCTATCTGCGCGGTGGTGCGCGGGAGCACGGCAACCGCGCGCTCCAGGAGGTCCGGGAGAGACTGACGCCCCGGCAGCAGGAGGTGCTGACGCTGATGAGCGAGGGAATGACCAACCCCGAGATCGCCGAGGTCCTCTCCGTCGGCACCGCGACCGTCAAGGATCATGTCCAGACGATCCTGGACCGGCTGGGCACGCCCAACCGGACACTGGCGGCGCGGCTCGCCTGGGAGGCGCAGCTCGCGACATGCGGGCCCGCGACCCCTTCCGGGGTGTGACGCACGGGGGCGGACCTGGTCCGCCCCCGCTTCACCCGCGGGTTCCACGGGTGCGCGGTTCCACGCGTCGTACGTGCCGGGTACGGCGGAAGCCGGATACGACGGAAGGGGCCCGGGGCTTCGCGCCTCGGACCCCTTCCGGAGTGGTGCTTGTTACTTCAGGGCGCCGGCCGTGAGGCCGGAGACCACCTGGCGCTGGAAGACGATGTACGCGGCGAGCACCGGCAGCATCGCCATGACGAGACCGGCGAAGAGGCCGGACCAGTCACCCTTGTAGCCCTGCGAGACGGAGAGCTGCACCAGGCCCTGGGTCAGCACCCGGTTCTCCGGGTCGCTGTTGAGCACGGTGGGCAGCATGTACTGGTTCCACTGGCCCAGGAAGTTGAAGATGCCGACGCTGATCAGACCGGGCCGCGCCATCGGCAGCATGATCTGGAAGAACGTCCTGGTGTGGGTGGCCCCGTCCACGAACGCCGCCTCCGCCACCGAACTGGGCAGGCTGCGGAAGAAGGAGGTCAGGAAGAACACCGTGAACGGCAGTGAGTAGGCGATGTACACCAGGATCAGACCGTGGATGGTGTTCAGGAGCCCCATGTTGTTCACGACGTAGAACAGGGGCACCAGGGCCAGCATCACCGGGAAGCTCATACCACCGACGAACAGGTAGTAGAGGAACCGGTTCCCCGGGAACTCGAACCGGGCCAGCACATAGGCCGCCATCGAACCGAGGACCAGGGTGCCGATCAGCGACCCGCCCACCACCATGATGGTGTTCAGGAAGTAGTCGGCCATACGGGCCTGGCTCCAGGCCCTCGACCAGTTGTCGAAGTTCAGCGAGGTCGGGAGCGACCAGGGCGAGTTGAAGATCGCCGCGTCGTCCTTGAAGGAGGTCATCACCGCCCAGAGCAGCGGCATCACCACCAGGATCGCCCAGACGATCAGGATGCCGTGCGAGAAGACGTTGAGGACCTGGCCCTCGGACTTCTCCTTCGGACGCGGCGGGCGTCCGTCCTGCTTGCTGACCCGGGGCGCGGGAACGGCATCCGGGGCGGTGGGGGTCTCAGTGGTCTTCATCAGAACTCCAGCCGCTCGCGCCGGCCCAGCTTCATCACGATGGCCGCGAAGGCCAGGGTCACGACGAGCAGAGCGACACCGATCGTGGTTGCGTAGGCGGCCTGGCCGTCACGGAACGCCTTCTGGTACACGTACAGCACCATGACGGTGGTGGAGTAGTCCGGGCCGCCGGGGCCGATCGTCATGATCTGTACGACCGCGAACGACTCGGCGCCGAGCGCCAGGACACCGATGTAGACCCAGCCGGACTGGACCGTGTCCCACAGCAGCGGCAGGGTGACCCTGAAGAAGGTCGTGATCCTGCTGGCGCCGTCGAGCAGCGCGGCCTCGTACAGCTCGGTCGGGATCGACGCCATTCCGGCGGAGAAGAGGACCACGAAGAATCCGACCGTGGACCAGACGAGTACCGCCATCACGCACCAGAGCGCGAGATCCGGGTCCCCCAGCCACACCGGCTGGAGGTCGTCGAGTCCGATCGCCTTGAAAGTGGAGTTCAGGGCCCCGCTCTGCGGGTTGTAGGCGAACTGGAAGAGCAGGGCGACGATCGCGATCGACAGGACCTGCGGGAAGAAATAGACGATCTTGTAGAAGCCCGAGCCACGTACCCCGCTGACCACGGGGCCGCCCTTGCGGCGCCTTCCTCCGACGTTGATCATAAACGCGAAGAAAAGCGCCAGGCTGAGTGTCACCAGCGGCAGCAGCAACGCGAACAACATGCTGTGCTGCAACGATCTCCAGAAGATGTCGTCTTCGAACATCCTGCTGTAGTTGTCGAAGCCCACCATCTCGAAGTCCGGGCTCAGGCCGGTCCAGTTCGTGAAGGAATAGAAGATGGACTGGATGAACGGCCAGATGACGAAGAGTGTGTACAACGTCATCGGGATCACTAGGAATCCCACGATGAACCGGTACTTACCGTGCTGCATTGCTACCGACCCCGATCTTTCCGCGGGTGCCGCCGCTGGTGACCCATGGCTTACTGGTGCTTGTAGTGCTTGATCGAATCGTCCTTGGCCGTGGCGTCGGCGAAGTCCTGGATCCGCTTGACGGCCTCGGCCGGTGTCACGCTGCCGGCCAGCAGACCGCTGAGCACCGCGACACCGATCTGCTCACGCTGGAGCTGCCCGTACCAGTCCTGGAGACGCGGGTTCACCACGTTCTCCCCGGCCTTCTCCAGCGCGGCCACGCCCGCCTTGAGACCCGGGCTGAGGTCGATGCCCGTGGTGCCACCGTTGAAGGCGGTCAGGGACTTGACCTTGGAGGTGAAGTTCTTGGAGGACTCCTCGCTCAGCATGGTGCGCAGGAGCTCCATGCCTCCCTCGGGGTTCTTCGCCTTCGCGGGGACGATGAAGGGCTCGCCGCCGGACGCCCAGATGGTCCCGAAGGGCATCTTGTCGGAGGAGTCGATACCGGTCGGGGCGGAAACCGTGAGACCGAAGTCCTTCGGCATGGTGGACGCGGCCTCGTTCTCGACCCAGGAGCCGTTGGGGATGAACAGCGCCTTCCCCTTGGTCCACTCGGTCTGCGACTGGATGTGGTCGAGACCGGGGGTGCCCTTGAGGATGTAGCCCTTCTTGAAGAGCTCGTAGTACGCCTCGAAACACTCCTTGACCGCGGGGTGCTTCCACGCGTTGGGCTCAAGGTTGTCGATCGCGTCGAGGACCTCGCGGCCACCGCGCTTGGCGATCATCGGGTACAGCGAGAACGGCAGGTAGTACGGGTGCTTGCCCGCGTAGGTCCAGCCCGCGATGCCCTTCCTCTTGGCCTTCTCGCAGACCTTGAGCATGTCGTCCCAGGTCTCGGGGTAGGTCTCGTCCAGGCCGTCGAGGGCCTTCTGCGAGTACCAGACGCCGTACAGGGTGTAGGCGTAGTAGAGGATCCAGACCTGCTCGCCCTCGAACTGGCCCATCTCGACGATGCCGGGCCGCAGGGTGTCGCGGACCTTCTTGTTCGGGTCGTCGTACGACGCCGAGTCGAGCAGGGTGGTGAGGTCGGACAGCTGCTTCTTGCCGACCAGGACCCCCATGTCCATCTGGTCCTTGCCGGAGTTGTCGATGAGGTCCGGCGGGGTGCCCCCGTTGAAGCGGGGCTGGAGGACGGGCTGGATCGTCTGGGTGGTGGTGAACTTGACCTTCCCGGCCTTGGGGAAGTTCTTCTCGTAGATCTTGTTGGCGTCCTCGGCGTACTCCTTGCCGAATCCACCGTCGAAGAGGACGAATTCCACCTGGGCGCTCTCGTTCACGCCAAGCGGGTTCTTCTCCGTCTTCTTGCCCTTTTCCACCTTGTTGCCCGAATCGCTGTCGCCGCTCGCGCAGGCCGACAGGAAGCTCATCGTGGGCACGGCCACCAGGCCGAGTGCAGCGGACCGCTTGATCAGATCACGGCGGCCGACGCCGTTCTGCTTGTTCTGGGCGGAAGATCCCATGCTCAAGTCCTCGCCTTCTCCAGGACTCAGGCGGTGAACCGGACCCTCCCCGGCACCGCGGTGTGATGAAGCTGGGGTCGAACAGAAAACCACGGGATCGGCTGGAATGTGCGGTACCGGTGCCCCCTGACACCACTGTTCCGCGTTCCCCTCTTCCCCCCCGGTCGGCCCGCGGCCAGAAACTGCTGCGGACGCGCACAGGTATAGTCCACTTGAGGACGCGCGGGCAAGATCGAATGCAGGTTTGGGCGGCAGTCTTTCCCTAGTTGAGACCTCACGGATATATAGCCCGACCTCCCCCGGGCCCTCCCCGCGACCACCGCGGGACGCGTTCGCTTCCGCACATCCGATGACCCGATGAACCTCCCGGGCCCGGCGCGCCGAACCCCCCGTACGCCCCACGGCATCACGGACAACACCCTGGACACCTCACGCCACTTACCGCAGTACTGTTCCTTGCGCAACGGAATTGACAACGTTGTCCACTTCCCGGAGGGAACTCGGATGCGGCGTGGAACGCGGCATGGATCAGGTAACGGCCTCATCGTGGGCGTGGCGGCCCTCGCGCTGCTGGCCCCGGGGCGGGCGGACCCCGCCGTAGCCCTCCCCGGGGCGCCACCGCCCGGGCCCGCGGCGGGGTTCGCGTCCTCCTTCGAGAACGGTGAACCCGCGCCGGACTGGCTGGACTCCGCCGAGACCACGGCCACCGGTGAACGCCGGACCTCCGGTGTCGACGGCGGCTCCCCGGATCTCCCGCACATGCGGACCCGGGTCGACCGGGGCCCGACCGCCTCCCCCACCGCCAAGGCCCGGGCCGGCTTCACCGGGGCCAGGGCGCTCACCTACGCGGGGCGGCACCGCGGCGAGGGACGGGCGTACGCGTACCACAAGGTCTTCGACGTGGATGTGGCCGTCGGCCGGGACACGGAGCTGGCCTACCGGGTCTTCCCCGCGATGGCCGACGGGGACCCCGACTGGGCGGCGACCCATGTGGCCGTGGACCTGGCGTTCACCGACGGCGGCTACTTGAGCGATCTCGGCGCGGTCGACCAGCACGGTTTCCCGCTGAGCCCGCGGGGCCAGGGCGCGGCGAAGTCGCTGTACGTCAACCAGTGGAACGACGTGGTCGCGCGGATCGGCGCGGTGGCGCGGGGCCGGACGGTGGACCGGGTGCTGGTGGCGTACGACGCGCCCGGCGGTCCGGCGCGGTTCCAGGGCTGGGTCGACGACATCGCGCTGCGCACCGCGGAGCCGGAACCGGTGGCGGCGGCCGGGGTGCGGCCGTCGGAGCGGGTCTCCACGGTCCGGGGCACCCACTCCAGCCGGGCGTACTCGCGTGGCAACACCTTTCCGGCGACGGCCGTGCCGCACGGTTTCAACTTCTGGACGCCGGTGACCGACGCGGGCTCGCTGAGCTGGCTGTACGACTACGCGCGGAAGAACGGCGCGGACAATCTGCCGAGACTCCAGGCGTTCAGCGCCAGCCATGAGCCCAGTCCGTGGATGGGTGACCGGCAGACGTTCCAGATCATGCCGTCGGCCGCGCCCGGCATCCCGGACGCGGGGCGGCGGGCCCGCGCGCTGGCGTTCCGGCACGAGAACGAGACGGCGCGCCCGCATCACTACGCGGTGACGTTCGAGAACGGGCTGCGGGCGGAGATGACGCCGACGGACCACGCGGCGATGCTGCGCTTCACCTTCCCCGGTGCGGACGCGAGCGTCGTCCTCGACAACATCTCCGACCGGGCGGGGCTCACCCTGGACCAGGAGCGGGGGGTGGTGACCGGCTTCTCCGATGTGAGGTCGGATCTGTCGACGGGGGCGACACGGCTGTTCGTGTACGGGGAGTTCGACGCGCCGGTGCGTGACGGCGGCAGGCTGCGGAGCGACGCGGGCGGAGAGGTCGCCGGGTTCCTGCGGTTCGACGCGGGCCGGGACCGGACGGTCACGCTGCGGCTGGCGACCTCGCTGATCGGGGTGGAGCAGGCGAAGACCAATCTGCGGCGCGAGATCCCGGAGGGCATGCCGTTCGGCGCGGTGCGGGCGGCGGCGGGGCGGAGCTGGGACCGGCTGCTGGGCCGGGTGGAGGTCAAGGGCGCGACCCCGGAGCAGCTCACGACCCTGTACTCCGGTCTGTACCGGCTGTATCTGTATCCGAACTCGGGCTTCGAGCGGGTCGGCCGGCGGTTCCTCTACGCGTCGCCGTTCTCGCCGCAGCCCGGTCCGGACACGCCCACCCGTACCGGGGCGCGGATCGTCGAGGGCAGACCGTATGTCAACAACGGTTTCTGGGACACGTACCGCACGACCTGGCCGGCGTACGCGCTGCTGACGCCGCGGCACGCGGGCACCCTGGTGGACGGGTTCGTGCAGCAGTACAAGGACGGCGGCTGGACCTCGCGGTGGTCCTCGCCGGGGTACGCGGACCTGATGACGGGCACGTCCTCGGACGTGGCGTTCGCGGACGCCCATCTGAAGGGGGTCCGCTTCGACGCGGGGGCCGCGTACGAGGCGGCGCTGAAGAACGCGACGGTGGTGCCGCCGATGCCGGGGGTGGGCCGCAAGGGCATGGAGACCTCGCCGTATCTCGGGTACACGGCGACGGACACCCGGGAGGGGCTGTCCTGGGCGATGGAGGGGTACGTCAACGACCACGGCATCGCGCGGATGGCCGGGGCGCTGTACGCGCGGACCGGTGAGCGGCGCTACCGGGAGGAGGCGGAGTACTTCCTGGACCGGGCCCGGGACTATGTCACCCTCTTCGACGCGAAGGCCGGGTTCTTCCAGGGGCGGGACCGGCTGGGCCGCTGGCGGGTGCCGTCGCGGAGCTACGACCCGAGGGTGTGGGGCCATGACTACACCGAGACCAACGGCTGGGGCTACGCCTTCACGGTGCCGCAGGACTCCCGGGGGCTGGCGAACCTGTACGGCGGCCGGGCCGCGCTCGCGGCCAAGCTGGACACGTACTTCGCCACCCCGGAGACGGCGCGGTTCCCCGGTTCGTACGGTTCGGTCATCCATGAGATGACGGAGGCGCGGGACGTCCGGATGGGGCAGTACGGGCATTCCAACCAGGTGGCGCACCACACGCTGTACATGTACGACGCGGCGGGGCAGCCGTGGAAGACGCAGAAGAAGGTCCGCGAGGTGCTGGCCCGGCTGTACACGGGGTCGGGGATCGGCCAGGGCTACCACGGGGACGAGGACAACGGCGAGCAGTCGGCCTGGTACCTGTTCTCCGCGCTGGGGTTCTATCCGCTGGTGCTCGGCGGGAACGAGTACGCGGTGGGGTCGCCGCTGTTCACCGAGGCGCGGGTGCGGATGGACAACGGCCGCACGCTGGTGGTGAAGGCGCCGCGCAACAGCGCGCGCAATGTGTATGTGCGGGGGCTCAAGGTCAACGGGAGGCCGTGGCACTCGACGGCGCTGCCGCACGGGGTGCTGGCGCGGGGCGGGGTGCTGGAGTTCGAGATGGGGCCGGAGCCCTCGTCATGGGGTACCGGGCCGGACGCCGCGCCCGCCTCGATCACCGGGGACGACCGGCCGCCCGCGCCCCGTTCGGACATCCAGCGGGGCACGGGTCCGCTGTTCGACGACACCTCGGCGACCTCGGCCGAGGTGGGAGTGCTGGCGCTGCCGGTGGCCGGGGCGAGGCGGGCCGCGCAGTACACGCTGACCTCGGCGGACCGGGGGCGGGCGCCCACCGGCTGGACGCTGGAGGGTTCGGCGGACGGGCGGCGCTGGCGAATCCTGGACCGCCGGGCGGGTGAATCGTTCGCGTGGGACCGGCAGTTGCGGGTGTTCCCGGTCGGCGCGGAGCAGGGGGCACCGGTGGCCTATCCCCACTACCGGCTGGTGTTCGACGGTCCGGGGACCCTCGCGGAGGTGGAGCTGCTGGGCTGAGCGGCGCGTGGGTGCCCCGTACAGCCGTCCGTACGGCTCCCTGGCGGCCGGGGCCGCATGGAAAGGAGGGCCGCACCCCGTTCAGGGGGAGCGGCCCTCCTCGGTGTCCTGACGCGGGCCGGGGCCCGCCGCCGGCTACTTGCGGATCAGCGAGCGCAGCACGTACTGCATGATGCCGCCGTTGCGGTAGTAGTCGGCCTCACCCGGGGTGTCGATGCGGACGACCGCGTCGAAGTCCACGCCCGTGTCGGTGGTGACCTTCACGGTGCGGGGGGTGGAGCCGTCGTTCAGCACGGTGACGCCGGTGAAGGAGAAGGTCTCCTCGCCGGTCAGGCCGAGCGACTCGGCCGTGGCGCCCTCGGGGAACTGGAGCGGGAGGACGCCCATGCCGATGAGGTTCGAGCGGTGGATGCGCTCGTAGGACTCGGCGATGACGGCCTTGACGCCGAGCAGCGCGGTGCCCTTGGCGGCCCAGTCACGGGACGAGCCGGAGCCGTACTCCTTGCCCGCGAGGACGACGAGCGGGGTGCCCTGCTCGATGTAGTTGCGGGACGCGTCGTAGATGAACGACACGGGCGCGTCGGCGGACTCGGCGGCCTGGGTGAAGTCGCGGGTGTAGCCGCCCTCGGTGCCCGGCGCGATCTGGTTGCGCAGCCGGATGTTGGCGAACGTGCCCCGGATCATGACCTCGTGGTTGCCGCGGCGGGAGCCGTAGCTGTTGAAGTCGCGGCGCTCGACGCCGTGCTCCGTGAGGTACTTGCCGGCGGGGGTGTCGGCCTTGATGGCACCGGCCGGGGAGATGTGGTCGGTGGTGACCGAGTCGCCCAGCTTGGCCAGCACCCGGGCGCCGGTGATGTCGGAGACCGGGGTGGTCTCCATCGTCATGCCCTCGAAGTACGGGGGCTTGCGGACGTAGGTGGACTCGGTGTCCCACTCGAAGGTGTTGCCGGTCGGGATCGGCAGGGACTGCCACTGGGCGTCGCCCGCGAAGACGTCGCTGTAGGACTTGTTGAACATGTCCTCGCCGATGGAGTTGGCGACGACGTCGTTCACCTCGGCCTCGGTGGGCCAGATGTCCTGGAGGTAGACCGGCTTGCCGTCCTGGTCGATGCCCAGGGCGTCACGGGTGATGTCGACCTTCATGGAGCCCGCGAGGGCGTAGGCGACGACCAGCGGCGGGGACGCCAGGTAGTTCATCTTGACGTCGGGGTTGATCCGGCCCTCGAAGTTTCGGTTGCCGGAGAGCACCGAGGTGACCGCGAGGTCGTGGTCGTTGACGGCCTTGGAGACCTCTTCCGGCAGCGGGCCGGAGTTGCCGATGCAGGTGGTGCAGCCGTAGCCGACGAGGTTGAAGCCGACCTTGTCGAGGTAGGGGGTGAGCCCCGCCTTGTCGAAGTAGTCGGTGACGACCTTGGAACCCGGCGCGAGGGTCGTCTTGACCCACGGCTTGCGGGTGAGGCCCTTCTCGACCGCCTTCTTGGCCACCAGCGCGGCGGCGACCATGACGTACGGGTTCGAGGTGTTGGTGCACGAGGTGATCGCGGCGACGGTGACGGCGCCGTGGTCGATCTCGTAGGTGGACCCGTCGGGCGCGGTGACCGTGGTCGGGTTCGACGGCACGCCGTTGGAGGAGGCCGGGGCGTCGGACGCGGGGAAGGACTCCTTGCCCGCCTCCTCGTCGTCGGACACGTAGTTGCGGACGTCCAGCGCGAACTGCTGGGCGGCGTTGGCGAGGACGATCCGGTCCTGCGGGCGCTTGGGACCGGCGATCGACGGGACGACCGTCGAGAGGTCCAGCTCCAGCTTCTCGGAGAAGTCGGGCTCGGCGGCCGGGTCCAGCCACAGGCCCTGCGCCTTGGCGTACGCCTCGACGAGCGCGACCTGCTGCTCGCTGCGGCCGGTCAGGCGCAGGTACTTCAGCGTCTCGCCGTCGATCGGGAAGATCGCGGCGGTGGAGCCGAACTCCGGCGACATGTTGCCGATGGTGGCGCGGTTGGCGAGCGAGGTCGCGGCGACGCCCTCGCCGTAGAACTCCACGAACTTGCCGACGACACCGTGCTTGCGGAGCATCTCGGTGATGGTCAGCACCAGGTCGGTGGCGGTGGTGCCGGGGGTGAGCTCACCGGTCAGCTTGAAGCCGACGACGCGCGGGATGAGCATCGAGACCGGCTGGCCCAGCATCGCGGCCTCGGCCTCGATACCGCCGACGCCCCAGCCCAGCACACCGAGGCCGTTGACCATGGTGGTGTGCGAGTCGGTGCCGACGAGGGTGTCGGGGTACGCCTGGCCGCCTCGGACCATGATCGTGCGGGCCAGGTGCTCGATGTTCACCTGGTGGACGATGCCGGTGCCCGGCGGGACGACCTTGAACTCGTCGAACGCGGTCTGGCCCCAGCGCAGGAACTGGTACCGCTCGCGGTTGCGGCCGTACTCCAGCTCGACGTTCTGCGCGAAGGCGGTGTTGGTGCCGAACTTGTCGGCGATGACGGAGTGATCGATGACCAGCTCGGCCGGGGCCAGCGGGTTGATCTTCGCCGGATCGCCGCCCAGCTCCTTCACGGCCTCACGCATGGTGGCGAGGTCCACGACACAGGGCACACCGGTGAAGTCCTGCATGATCACACGGGCCGGGGTGAACTGGATCTCCTGGCTGGGCTGCGCCTGCGAGTCCCAGCCACCGAGGGCCCGGATGTGGTCGGCGGTGATGTTCGCGCCGTCCTCGGTACGGAGCAGGTTCTCCAGCAGCACCTTCAGGCTGTAGGGAAGGCGCGCGGAGCCCTCGACCTTGTCCAGCTTGAAGATCTCGTACGACTCGTCGCCCACACTCAGTGTGGCGCGGGCGTCGAAGCTGTTCGCCGACACGACAGTCTCCTTCATCAGTGCGCGTACTACCGCCATCGCAATCCTGCCGCCACGCCCCCTCGCCGATCCGCTAAGGTAAGGCTAAGTTAGGTAGACCTAACCGGGGTGGGCGGCTGCGGTACGCCTCGGCAGATATCTCGATGTCGAGATAACTCTAGTACATCGCGGCGGCGCGGTCATGCCCGGACCCGGTGTCCTGGCTCACCGCGCCGTCCCCCATGCCCCGGACCCGCCGCCCCTTCCCGCGCTCCCGCCCCCCACGACCCGGCCGCCCCATACGCGTTGACCACGGGCGGGGGGGCGATCGCCGGTCCGCGGCGGCACGGGGAGGTCCCGGACCGGCCACCGGAAGAGAATCGGTCACCGACGGGACGAGATCGGTCGCCGGTGGGGCCGGATCGGTCCGGGGCGGTGCCGGATCGGTCGCCGGGTGGGCGGGGCCGGTCGCCGGGTGGGCAGGACCGGTCACCGGAGGCGGTCGGCGGGGTGGACCCCGGTCGGTCGCGGACCCCGGCCACCGTCGCGGGGCCGGGTCGCGGACATGGGAGCGGGGCACGAACACGGCAGCGGGTCACAGTCACGGGGCCGGTCGCGAACAACGGGAGCGGATCGCAGGCACCGGCCCAGGTCGGCATCAGGGCCGGGTCAGTCGCGGGACCAGCGCTCCGTGAACAGCCGGAGCGAGGGGGGCGTGCCGGGCAGCCGACCCGCGCCCGGTGCGCGCAGACCGTCCAGCGCGAGGGCGACGAGTCGCCGCCGGGCCGCCTCGGCCTCGGGCACCAGATCGTCACGGCCCTGCTTGCGGAGCTGGTCCAGCACCGGGGAGGTCCCGAGCTGCTCGATGAGCAGCGCGATGTCGACCGGGGTGACGTCGGCGCGCAGCACTCCGGCCCGGTGGGCGCGGTCCACGAGCTCGTCCAGGAGCCGGTCCGAGCGGTCGCTCGCCTTCCGCATCCGGTCGGTGACCTCGATGGTCCCGGCGATCGGGCCGAGCGAACCCTGGCCGAACTCGACGCATGCGGTGAGGAACCCGGCCAGTCCGGACCAGGCGTCGGGGTCGGTCAGGCCCTGTTCGGCGGCGGCGATCCAGTGCTCGACGGAGAGCACGCTCAGCCGCTGGAACAGCTCCTCCTTGGTGCGGTAGCGGCGGTAGAGGCTGCCGATGCCGACCCCGGCGCGCGCGGCGATCGCGGCCACCGAGGCGTGCGCGCCCTCGGTGGCCAGCACCTCACGAGCGGCCCGCAGCAGCGCGCGGTCGTTGCGCTCGGCCTCCGCCTGGCGGGGGCCCCGTCGTTCGGGTGGCGTCATAGCGACGCATCGTAATCGCCGTGCGGGCGGGCAAAGCGGGCGGGATTCCCCGGACCTCTTGCGGAGCGAAACGCTCCGCGATTAGAGTCCCCCTCTAACCGGAGCAATTCGCTCCGCAGGGCGTTCGCGGGCAACCGGCCGGACGGCCCACCGACATGACGGGGAGCGGCACCATGACCAGCACACCGCAGGGGACGACCACGGGCGACGGACCGGGCACCGGTTCCACGGCACCCGAGGTGACCGGGGTCGGCGTGGCGAGCGGGGAGCGGGTGGCCGACATCGATGCCATCCAGCGGCTGATCGCGGACGCCGGCGAGCACCAGAACGATGTCGAGCGGCTCATCGCGCTGCACACCCCGGACGTGTCGATCGTGAACTTCGTCGGACGCCGGCTGCTGGGCCGGGACTCCATGGAGAAGGTCATGCGCGTGGCCGTCGCCTCGCCGCTGGCCAAGATCCTCACCACGGTCGACGTGCTGCACATCCGGTTCGTCCGCGCGGATGTGGCGGTGGTCGCCTGCGTCAAGCATGTGAGCGACGAGCGGGACCCGGCGACCGTGACAGGCGACGACGTACAGGTGCATACGACGACCGGTTCGCTCACCTATGTCCTGGAGAAGAGCGGAACGCCCGGTACCGGATGGCGGATCACCCATGCGCAGACCACTCCGGTCCTGGGCTGACCACTCGACCGGACGGGCGAGGTGCGGGGCCGGTGCCCGGGGAGGCGACGGCCCCGACTCCCCCACTGGGCCCAACAGGCGGTTCGCGCCCGGACGGAGCAGGCGCGGTTGCCCCGCCGGGCCGGGTCCCGCAGGATCGGAAGCAGACCGCCGACCGGGCGACAACGGTGGGTCCATCCGAGGGATTCGGCAACTCCAATGGCGCACCCTGGCGATAACGTCATCTCATATCTGAGATAGCCTGCGGCACATGGCAGACGACTACCTCGTACGCATCGGCAAGCTCATCCGTGACGCCCGGCAGCATCGTGGCTGGACCCAGTCCCAGCTCGCCGAGGCGCTCGGCACAAGTCAGAGCGCCGTCAACCGCATCGAGCGCGGAAACCAGAACATCAGCCTTGAGATGATCGCCCGCATCGGTGAGGCTCTCGACAGCGAGATCGTGTCCCTCGGCTACGCGGGCCCCATGCATCTGCGTGTGGTCGGTGGACGCCGACTGTCCGGTTCCATCGACGTCAAGACGAGCAAGAACGCCTGCGTCGCGCTGCTGTGCGCGACCCTCCTCAACAAGGGCCGTACGGTCCTGCGCCGGGTCGCCCGTATCGAGGAGGTCTTCCGGCTGCTGGAGGTCCTCAACTCCATCGGTGTGCGCACCCGCTGGATCAACGACGGTGTCGACCTGGAGATCGTGCCGCCCGCCGAGCTCGACATGGGGGCCATCGACGCGGACGCCGCCCGCCGCACCCGCTCCATCATCATGTTCCTCGGTCCGCTGCTGCACCGGATGGACCACTTCAAGCTGCCCTACGCGGGCGGCTGCGACCTCGGCACCCGCACCATCGAGCCGCACATGATCGCCCTGCGCCGGTTCGGCCTGGACATCACCGCGACCGAAGGGCTCTACCACGCGGAGGTCGAGAGCCGCACCGAGCTCGACCGGCCGATCGTCCTGACCGAGCGCGGCGACACCGTGACCGAGAACGCGCTGCTGGCCGCCGCCCGGCACGCCGGCACCACGGTCATCCGCAACGCGTCCTCCAACTACATGGTCCAGGACCTGTGCTTCTTCCTGGAGGCGCTCGGCGTACGGGTCGACGGCGTCGGCACCACCACCCTGACCGTGCACGGCGTCCCCACCATCGACGTGGATGTGGACTACTCCCCCTCCGAGGACCCGGTCGAGGCGATGAGCCTGCTGGCCGCGGCCGTCGTCACCGAGTCGGAGCTGACGATCCGCCGGGTGCCCATCGAGTTCCTGGAGATCGAGCTGGCGGTCCTGGAGGAGATGGGACTCGACCACGACCGCTCCGCCGAGTACGTCGCCGACAACGCGCGCACCCGGCTGATCGACCTCACGGTCCGCCCCTCCAAACTGGAGGCGCCGATCGACAAGATCCACCCGATGCCCTTCCCCGGCCTGAACATCGACAACGTGCCCTTCTTCGCGGCCATCGCCGCGACCGCGCAGGGCAAGACCCTCATCCACGACTGGGTCTACGACAACCGCGCGATCTACCTCACCGACCTCAACCGGCTCGGCGGCCGCCTCCAGCTCCTGGACCCGCACCGCGTCCTGGTGGAGGGCCCGACCCGCTGGCGCGCCGCCGAGATGATGTGCCCGCCCGCGCTGCGCCCGGCGGTGGTCGTCCTGCTGGCGATGATGGCCGCGGAGGGCACGTCCGTCCTGCGGAACGTGTACGTCATCAACCGCGGCTACGAGGAACTGGCGGAGCGCCTCAACTCCGTGGGCGCCCAGATCGAGACGTTCCGGGACATTTGACATACGAGCGCCGCCGCACCTCGTCTGACCTGCCAAAACAAAGGTCTGATGGGGGTGCGGCGGCGTCTGTGGGACTTCTCTGGGACTTTGGGCCCGGGAGCACTCCCGGGCCGCAATCTCGGTTAGCCGAACAGGGCGTCGATGGCGGCGGTGCCGCGGGCGCCCGCCCGGGGCAGGAAGTGCGCGTACTTCCTCAGAGTGAACCCCGGGTCGGAGTGTCCCAGCCACTGGGCGAGTGAGACGACCGACTCACCGGCCTCCAGCTGCTCCGAGGCGTAGAAGTGGCGCAGCGCGTGGAAGCCGTGTTCGCGGGAGGGTTCCCAGACGCGCTGTCCGTCGGCGCGCTGCTCCAGGCCGCCGATTACGCCGGCCTTGGTGAGTGCGGGTTTCCAGATGTAGGAGTTGAAGTAGTTCCGGTTGATCGCCTTGCGCTCGCGGCCGGTCACGAGCAGGTTGTACGTCCGGGGCGGCGGTGCTTGGCCTCCACCGGTGTCTCCGGTGGGCGGGGGTCGTCCCAGGCCATGGTGACCGGCACGGACGGGAACGCGGTCGCGTACCGTCGTGCTGCTTCGCCAACGCTGGAGGGCAGTGCCACGTCGCGGACCTTGCGGCCTTTGGGGAGCGCGAAGCACAGGCTCGCCCGGACCATCTTGATCTGGCGGCGGATGTGGACGACGCCCTCGTCGAAGTCGAAGTCGTCCAGGCTGAGTCCGAACGCCTCGCCCTGGCGCAGGCCGAGACCGGCGCCGATCTCCACGAGGATCCGGTAGCGGTCCGGGAGGGCGGCGCGGACTGTCCGTACGTGTTCCTGCGGCCATGCCTCCAGCCTGCCCGGAGCAGCGGCGGGCGGCCGGACGGTTTTAGCGCGGCACGGGTTGCGTGCGAGCCTGCGGTCCTCGACGGCTGCCTGGAGCACGCTGGACAGCGTGGCCCAGACGAGGCGGATGGAGGTGGGCCCGAGGTCCTGTTCCAGCCGCTTCTTCCAGCTTCGGAGGACGTCGGTGCCCACGGCGTTCAGGGGGAGCGCTCCGAGGTGCGGAAGGATGTGGCGCCGCACCCGCTGTTCGATGCGCTCGATCGTGGACGGGTCCCCGCTCTGGGTAGGCCACCAGTGCACGCTGATGTAGTCCTTGACAGGCAGGTCGCCGTCCCGCGGGTCGACGAATTCCTGGCGCCGCACGTCGGTCTGGGCTGTCGCGAGCCAGGTCTTGGCATCGTTCAGCGCGTCGAACGAACGGTCCTTGACACCCGGGATCCCCTTCACCCGGTAGCGGGTGCACTTTCCGTACATGGCGGTGCGCTCACGCCTGCCGGTCTCCCGGCTGGGGCGCTTCTTCAACCAGCGATCTTCGATGTAGCCGGGCAAATCTCTCCTTCGAACGGAAACGGGGGGCGCCCGATCAGGTCAGGCGACCGCTGAGCTGCCGGATCGGTAGTGACGCGGGGCGTTGAGGGGGCTCAGTTCCGTATTGCAGCGGGAGTCGGCCTGTTCTTGTTCATGGATCCAGGCGTCCAGGGTTTCCCGGCGGTACATGACGCGGCCCCGTGGCCCCATACGGAAACTCGGCGGCCCTTGGCGCCGGTGCCGCCAGACGTAGAGCGTATGTGGCGAGAGGCCGAGGTATTCGGCCGCGTCTTTCACATTCAGGAACGCCGCGCCGACAGCGACGAAGGGGGCGGGAAGTGGGTGTGTGGGCATGGGGAGTCCTGTGTGAGTGAAGCGAGTGGCCGACCGCGGGCGGGGAACGGCGAGGTTCTCCCACCCGCGGCAGTTGCTGAGAAAGCGACGAGATCTGTGATCCGGCCGCTGATCGAATGCGCGTTGCGGCTATCGGGCAGCGTGCGTCGGTGCGCGCTCCGGGCCGGCTGTGCCGAAGGCGGCTTCAATAAGGGCGTTGGAAGCTTCGGCCGACGCGGGCGGCTGAAAGCGGTGCGGGAAGCGGCGGGCGAGTGCAGAAACGCTGATGCCGGTCCGATCAGCCAGGTTGGAGATATCCCAAGCGGTGCGGTGCCCGCTCAGCCAGGTTGCAATACAGGTGTCTCGGAGGTCGGAGACCCTTCTGCCCAGAGGCGAGCTGAACTCGTGGGGCTCCAGGACGGCTTCCCGCGCGCTGCGCCATGCCTTGCGGTAGACGGCCCCGGGCAACGGTCGACCGTCATCGCGGGTGAACATCAGGTCCGCCGGACCTAGGCCACGCCGGGCGACTTCCGCCTTCAGAATCTCCACCAATTCCGGGCTTGCCGGAACCACCCGCACAACACCAACGCCCTCCACGGCTTCGTCCCCGCTCCTGAGACGGCCAGGAAGAACCATCAGCTCGCCCGGGCCTTGGTTGGGCAGATTCGCGTCACGCACCCGCAGAGCCAATGCCTCATGCGGCCTCAGTGCCGCCAGGGCTACGGACGACAGGAAGGCGCGCAGTGGGCGGCCGTTCCGCGGGCATTGACCGATCCGATTCAGCAAGTCGTCTCGCTGCCGATCCGACAGCAGGAACCTTTCATCAACAACAGCAGCCACAGGGGAGACTCCTCGAAATAGGGGTGCGTTTCCAACGGAACAAGACGCCCATCCGGCTTCAGCACCGAAGGACACCTACAAGGCTCCGGAAGATTCCCGGTTTCGCGAACCGGGGATTGCGTGGTACAAGGAGCGACGAAGCCCGACTTGCCGTTCGTGGTTGAGTCACATGGCCGGCGTCTCACGAGAGAGAAGAGTTCGGGTGCGCCGAGCACCTTGGCAGATCACTGGGCCACAGGTTTCGACTGTTTCCCGAGGCCCCTCAGCAGGCCCTCGCACCGACATGATCAAGGTTGACATATCTCTGGCGAAAATATCCAGTCAAATCAAGCACGAATTGGTCTGCCGTCGGCGAACTGCACTCGAACGCATCGCGCACCCAACGCCTCGCCGACACAAGGGGAAACCCGGAGGTGAGTTCTGCCAGACGTACAGCCACCCTGAACAAATACCGACCAGAGCGCCTCCCGCCAAGCCGCTGACACCTTTCCGCTCGATCGACTACTCGTCACTAAAAAAGCGAAACGGCCTCCGGAGCCGTGTGCGCAGGTTCGAATCCTGCCGGAGCCTCGCCTCAACCGGCACGATGTTGCGGTTGACCAGCGCAGATGCCAAGGATGAAGAGCGGGAACCAGTCTCACTGGTTCCCGCTCTTTGTCGTTGGTTCGCGCTGATCGCGATAGACCTGCGACAGGGGCTGACCTCCAGGCATCATCTGAAGACCGCAGCGGCGAACAGGGGCCGCGCAGCGACGGGATGCGCGACCCCGCGCCAAACGATCGCCCCCGTCGACACCCCTGGGAGGCCCTCCGTTGCCGCGAACCATCCGCTTCGACAAGACCCAAGAGGAACTTCAGTTCGAGAACACCTGTCGCCCGTATCGCGATGTTGAAGCCGCCGAGAGCGGGGAACTTACCCGCGAGACGACCATCGAGCCGCTCCGTGCGGGGCGGGCCGATGTTCTGATCGGCCAACCAGAAGGCTCATGGCTCGACGTAAAGCGTGCACATTATGACCTCGATACACAGCACGGAAAGATCTCAATTGCCCAGGCAGTAGCAAGGTTTGCAAACGCCGAGCACGGCGGCATCGTCGTGGTGGGCATGCGAGGAAAGAAAATTCCTTCGGGAGAACTGATTCACAGCATTTGCCCCGTACCCCTCGACGGACGCACGCTGCGTCGCTATCAGAGCGCCCTGGAGCACCACCTATACCCTCCTCCGAATCTCCTTGACATTGAGGAGTTCTCCCATGGATCAGGGCAATGGATTGTCTTTCTCCATATCCCGCCACAGTGACGGCGGCCAGTTGGGATTCCCCACGTACGGCCAGTTACTTTGTCACTCCCTGCGAGCAATCGGGCGATCTCCTGCGGCCTGGCTCAGTCGACGTCGCCGTTGCCCATGAGTTCGAGGAGGCGGGAGAGGACCCGAAGGCAGGCGTCGACCTCGGTGTCGGTGAGGTCACCGCCGACTTGGCGCAGCACTGCGCGTTCGCGGTCGAGCACGGCGGTGATAGCGGTCCGACCCTGTTCGGCCAGCCGGATGAGGGGGGACCTTTTGTGGGCCGGGTTGGGGGCAGGTTCGACCAGACCTCGTGTGGTCGCGTCGTTGACCATACGCTGGACGAACTGGCGGCTGAGTGTCTGCGCCCGTGCCATCTGAGGGACGGTCATGGGGCCATGTTCATGGAGCAGATTGAGTACGGCCCGCACCCCTACCGACAGTCCTTCGACGGACACGTCCTGCTCCACCTTGCGCTGGGTACGCCGGTACAGCGGGCCCACCAAGTCGAACACCTCGGTGAGTCGTTCAGTGAGTTCTTCGGATGCCAGGCCACGATCTGTCTCATTCATCCCACAAGGATGACACCCTGGTTGCCATTTTCCTACAGGAATGACACCTTGATTGTCATGAATGATCTGTTCTGGCTCGATACCGGCACTGGCCGCCCCCTCGTCCTGCTGCACGGTGGCTTCCTGGACCACCGCATGTGGAATGACCAGATCCCCGCCCTCGCCGCGCGGTACCGCATTATCGCGCCCGATGCCCGAGGCCACGGCCGGTCCGCCAACGCCACCGAACCGTTCCGGCACACCGACGTCCTCGCCGCGCTGCTACGACATTTGGGCACCGGCCCCGCCATCCTGGTGGGCGTCTCCATGGGGGGAAGCATCGCGGTCGACACCGCGCTGGAGCATCCGGAACTGGTCAGTGCGGTGGTCGTCAGCGGCTCCGGGACCAGCGAACCGTACTTCACCGACCCCTGGACCACTCAAACCTGGACCGCGTGGCAGTCGGCGATGTCCGCCGGCGACCTGGACGCCGCCGTCGAGGAGTTCACACTCTTCGCCGCAGGCCCGCACCGCACCCTCGACGATCTCGACCCGGAAGTCGTCAGCCGACTGCGCGAGATGACACGCAGCACCCTGTCCAAGCACACCCCCGACGAACCCGACCCGCGCATCCCCGTCCGCGACACCTGGAACCGTGCCGCCAAGATCGACGTACCCGTGCTGGCCATCAACGGCACCATCGACTCACCCGACCACCTCGGCATGGCCGAACGCCTCACCAACACCGTCACCAACGGCCACGCGACATCGATCGACGGAACCGCCCACTACCCCAACATGGAACGCCCGAACGTCTTCAATAGGGCGCTCGAAGACTTCCTACGCACCTTGTGACCACCCAACCGACTCCTCGCTCCACGATCACCGAATGTCACCAACGGCGGCCAGATAGCTCCCCCGCTAATTGGCCGCCAGTGGGGGAATCCCAACTGGCCAACATCACCACAGCCCGAGGAACTTAAGCCTTTCCTTGTCCATGGGTCAGTAGTCGACGGATGCATCGAGGGCGCCTTCATCAGCATCGTCCGCCGCAGAGGCGAAGGGTCGATCCCTATTACCGCGCCTGCAATTCACTCCACGCTGGCTGCTGGCCGCGCCCTACTCAGGCGCGGCCAACTGCCCAGGGGCCCACAGAACTAATCGGCCCAGGCAAACTCCTTCTCAATCTTCATTTGCTGCTTGGTGGCCGTAGACGCACCCTTCGTAAACGCGATGGGTCACTTCGACGGAGTGCGGGCCCGGTGCTCTGCTAGTCGGTGATGCCGTAGTAGTCGCCGAGGAACTGGGCGATCTCCGCTGCGTGGGGCAGGAGCAGGGGGAGGTGGGTGGTGAGGGCGGTGCGGGTGGCGTCGGCGAGTTCGGCGCGGGAGGAGGTGGCGGTGGAGACGTAGGGGTCGAGGCGTCGGATGAGTTCGTAGTTGCTGGTGACGTCGACGTCGTGGAGGGCCTTCTCCAGCGGGGGTGCTCCGGGTGGGGGGATGGCGGGGAGGATGCGGGAGATGTAGGTGACGCGGTGGAGGATGCGCCAGCAGGGGGGTTTGCGGTCGCTGTGGCGGGCCTGGCGCAGGGCGGCTGCGTTGGGGTTGTTGCTGTTGGCGAGCCAGGTGGGGTCGGCGACTTTGTTGTAGAAGTCGTCGAAGTGGGTGGTGTCCTGGCCGAGGTAGAAGGTCATGAAGCGGTAGGCGTCGACTTTGCCGGGGACGAGGACGGGTTTGCCCGCGGCGTATACCGGTACGCCCTTGTCGTCGTATTTCTGGAGGTCGCGGGTGGGATTGCACTCGACTTCGATGCTGTGGGAGCGGGTGGCTTCGCGGCTTCGGGTGCGGGTGACGGTGGTGCCGCCGCCGAGGCTGGCCTCGAACTGGAGGCCGACGCCGACGCCGGAGATTTCGAAGCTGGTTTCCAGGGTGCCGGTGACTTTGCCGGAGAAGGTGTAGGAGCCGCCGGTGGTCTGGGTGACGACGTCGGTGGTGCCGGTGGTTTCGGCGAAGAAGCCGCCGTCGGCGGTCCAGACGTAGGTGTTGGCGATGTTGCGGTTGGCGAAGGCGTCGGCGGTGGCGGTGGGCTGTTTGGCGTCGGGGCTGGGGGGTGTTGCTCCGATGAAGGATTCCAGGACCTTGCCGGCGCGCTCGGCGGTGGGGTCGCTCTTGCTCGTTTCGGTGGAGACGGTGTTGTAGTAGTTCTCCAGTTGCTGGCGTTCGCGCATGATGCGGCGTTTGATGGCGTACGCCTCGCGGGGTTTGAAGTAGCTGTAGTCGCCGCGCTGAGTGGCGTTGGGGTAGGCGGGGTCGAGAACCTTGCCGCGTTCGTTGAAACCGACGGCTCCGTCGAGGGTGCCCTGTTTGGTGTATTGGGGGTTGATGGGGAAGCTGATGATGTTCCAGTCCCTGGGGATGTCGGGGTTGGGCATCATCCGGTAGGCGACCAGGTCACCGGTGTGGGCCAGGCGCAGGGCGTAGACGTCGGCGGTCTCGGACTGGACGAGGGCGTAGCCCTGGTTGGCGGGGGCGTAGCGGCGGCCGATGGCGTCATTGAGGAGGGTGGCGGGGTCTTCCCAGGCGCCGGTGAGGGTGGCGGTGGTGTTGCGTTCGGTGCTGGTGCCCTGGGAGACGGAGGTCTCGTTGGTCCAGGCGTTGGAGAATTCGAGGCTGCCGCCGAGGCCGCCTTTGACCTTGGCGTCGAAGAGTGGCCTGGCGATGCCGAACCCGACGGGCGCGATGATCATCAGGGTTTCCTGGTCGACTTCGGTTGCGGCGGTGAGGCTGAAGCTGGTGTCGACGCTGCGTTCGTGGGCGGAGGAGAGGGTGGAGGTGACCTCGTCGGCCTGCTGGAAGGTGACGGTGGAGCAGCCGGCGGGGTCGGTGCCGCCGGTGAGGTTTTCGGAGGGGACGGGTGGGGCGCCTTCGATGTAGCCGATGAGCTGGGGGTCGAACTGGATCTGGCTGACCCATTCGCTGACCAGGTCGCCGACCTTGTAGCCGGTGGTCAGGTGCCAGAAGCCGTCGCTGAGGTGGCTGTAGGAGCGTTTGAGGACGCCGTATGCCTCGCCGCTCTGGGTGTACTGGAGGTCGGCGTATTCGGCTGCGGCGGGTCCGGCGGTGGCGCTCTGGTGGAAGAGGGTGCGGACGCCGGCGAGGGCTGAGCGGACGGTGGCGGTGTCGGTGGAGACAGGGGCGGTGGACAGAACGATGCGGGGGCGGGTGGCGTCGGTGCCGACATCGAGGTGGTTGCCGCGCAGGGAGTGGTCCGCCACGGTTTCGGCGGTGACCGTGGTGGAGTCGGAGTCGAAGGGCCAGTAGGCGAGCAAGTCCTGTTTGTCACCCTTGAGGCGGGTGAAGAGGTTGTCCAGGAGCTGTTCGGGGGTGCGGGCGGTGCGCCACAGGCGCACCTCTTCGAGGGTGCCGTGGAAGAAGTCGCTGACGGTGCCGGCACGGTTGAGAGCGCCGAGGGTGAGCTGTTCGTCGCCCCACTCGCCGAGAGGAGAGGTGGCGGGGGTGTCGCAGGGGATGGGGCGGCCGTCGCGGTAGAGGGTGAAGGCGCTGGCGCGGGGGTCGGGGTCGGTGGTCCAACGGGCCCGGCGCAGCTTCAGGTCGTATCCGCCGGCGGTGTCGGTGGTGGAGTTGCCCTCGTTCTCCTCGAACGTCCAGCGGGCGATCAGGCCGTCGTCCCTCGGCTGGAGTACGGTGCCGAGCTGCTGGTTGTCCCGGGCCTTGCCCCAGATGCGGACCTCGCCGATGGTGCCCTTGAGCGCATGGGCGGTGGTGCCGTCCTGGACGCGGCCGATCTCCAGGGCGCCGTCGTTGCCGCGGGGGCCGGGGCCGGTGTACCGGCCGTAGTCGACGGGGATGAGTGTTGCGGGCTGGTTCTGGGGCTGGGGCTGCAAAAGGAATGCGGGGTTGATGATGGCGAGCTCGGTGCCGTCGACGACGAACCGGATGTCCTGCCATTCCGCGACGTCGACGCGTTCCACGACGTCGAATTCCTGGCTTGTGGTGGTGCCGTCGGCGCCGGTGACGGGGAAGTTGCGTTTGCCCTTGACTTCCTGGGTGGTGCTGCCGGCCTTGCGGACGACGGCGATCCGGTGGAAGCCCGCGGTGATCGCGGTGGCGGAGGTGAAACGTTTGACGACCGGTCCCGGTTCCTCGAAGGCAAACTCCAGCTTCCCGTTCGCGAGGACAGTGAGCTGGTAGGGGACGCTGCCGCCGGTGCCGTCCCCGAGCCGGCCCTTGGAGATCAGGCCCTGGCGGGTGCCGATCGCGTCGATGGTGGCGAAGACCTCGACGGTCAGGTCCCCGGTGATGTCGAGGGCGTCCGCGTCCGGGGTCTCGGCCCACGCCGTGCCGTCGAACCGCAGCGCCCAGGACTGCTCGTGGACGGCCGCCAGATGGGACCAGTCACCGCAGGGGTAGCTGTCCCGGCTCTGCCGGACCTTGTCCCCGACGGCCGCCACGATGCGGTACTTCGTCAGGGCGGAATCGGACGTGGCGGGGTCGCCCCAGACGCCGCCGTGACGTCCGAGCGGACCCGTGTCCGTGAACAGGAGCTGGCCGTCCGCGTACGCGGTGTCCAGACGGGACTTCTCGTAGATCCAGGCGCCGGTCAGCCCCGGCTCGGTGGAGGTGATACGGCGGTAGCGGTCGGCGTTGATGTCGGCCGCCGACCGGGCCACGTTCCACGTCCGCAGCTCCGCCAGCCGCCCGGAGAAGAAGTAGGTGGTGCCGGTGTCGGTGCGGCCGACGACGATGAAGGTACTGGCGGTGGGCACCCCGGTGGCTGTGCGGCGGGCGACCTCCAGCCCGTCCCGGTAGATGACCTGGACCTTGCTGGTCCGGTCGAAGGTGACCGCCCAGTGATGCCACTCACTGTCGTTGTAGGCCGCGGCGGTGGTGAGAGTCTGCGCGGAGCCTGAGGCGTTGAACCCGAAGCTGAATTTCCCGTCCGCGGTGAAACCCATGGTCAGCCCGTTGACACCACAGCAGACGATGGTGTCCACGGAGGTGCGGTTCGCAGTGCGCTTGAGCCAGCACTCGATGGTGAAATCCGTCCCCGTGGGGTCGGCCTGGTTAATCCCCAGGGCGTCGTTGCTGCCGTCCAGGAGCATGCCCCCGGGGAGCGCCTCTGCGGAGGTGAGGGCGAGAGCCGCCTTGGTGTCCGCGCTCCTGGCGTGCAGGATCCGTGAGCGGGCGGCGGGGATGAGGTGGGGCTTGATCCATGCCTCCGCGGTCAGGTCCCCAGCCGGGGCGGTGACCTGTTCGAGCCGGGCGGCGGGCAGGGACAGCCGGTGCGAGGCCCCGTTGAACGAGAAGGCCCGGCCCGGGGAGTCCCCGCGCCACCGGCTGCCGTGCCCGGACACCCGCACGGTCGCGGTCCCGTTCGGCACCGGCGACTCGGCCTTGTCCGCGCTCACCGTGATCCACCGCGAGCCCCGGGTCAGTGACACACCGGGCTGCGAGGCGGTGGCCTTGGTGGTGTCGTAACGCACGAGGGAGATCACCGTCCCGGGGGTGATCCCGGCCGACGGCGGGGGCGTCACCCGCAGCGTGGTCGCACCGACCACGGCGGCCGTCGTCACCAGATGGGAGGCACTCCCGATCCACAGATACCCATACGCGGGAACCGCCACGGGAGTGGCCTGGGTCAGGCGCACCTGGTCGCCGGAGACACTGGCCACCGTGCCGACCTGGACCGGCTCGTCCGGCACACCGTTGACGATCGCCGCCAGATCCCGGGCCCGCCGCGGCAGCCGCGCGAACACCTCCGTCTCCGTACCCCGGGTGACCGTCAGATCACACAATCCTGCGGCCGCCGCGCCGTTCACCGTCGCATCGGTGACACGGATCTGCGTTCCCGCCCCCAGATCGAGCCCCGGATCACGGGCGGTGAACAGCGCCGTCACCCCGGCCGCGGCGATCTGCTGAACCCCGCGCACCGCACTGGTGTCCAGATACGCGGCGAACAATTGCCCGTTCGCCCCCCGGAAATACATGGCCACCCGCCCGGCCGCACTGTCCATCAGGAACGGTGTGGCCGAACTCCGCGCGAACCGCAGCACCGCCCCCGCACTGCTCAGACCGTTCGCGTCGACCGCGATGATCGGCACCGACAGCACCAGATCAGCCGAACCCAGCAGCGCCCCGGTCAGCCGCGACAGCTCCTCGCGCGCCAGCCCGAGGTCCGCCTGCTTCACCGCCAGATCCTGCTCCCGACGCTGGATAAGGGGACCGACGACAGCGAGCCGGCTCTGCTTCAGCAGCAGCTGCGGGTCCGGGGCCATCCCCACCTTCTCGGCCCGTAACGCGATGGCAAGGTCCTCCGGCCCCACTTGAAAGCCGCGATACCAGAGATTGGAGTCCACCTGCTGGAGGGTGAAGCCGGTACGTATGTCGCCCTTCACATACCACTGGACGTTCGTGGACGGCGTGCCGGTGACAGCGGGCTGCAGCACGCTGCCCACAGCGCCCGGTGGGTGGGGGCTGGGGAGTGCCGACGACGTGCCCATGACCCTGTCGCCCACATCCAGAGCGACCACCATCACCCTGGGGTTGCCGTAACGGCCCTCCACACCGGGCACCGGCCTCAACTGCCAACGCATCCCGGGCGTGGAAGTATCCCCCACCATATCGCCGGACCAGCGGCCCAGGTAAATTTCCTGGCCGGCCATCCTGATAGAGACGGCCCATTTCATCGGGTCGGTGGAACCCGACCCGATGATCCGGGCGATCTCCGCCTCAAGCCCCGCCTTCTCCACCGTCAGGGCAGTGACCTCGTTCTGAATGGTCCGCACTTCCTGCTCCAGCTGCCCGACCCGCCCTTCCTGAGCGGTGACCCGGTCGGCGGACTCCTCCACCGGGCGGCCGACCTCCGACAGGGTCACCACGTCCGGCACGTCGGCGAGACGCCCGTCCACCCCCACCCCGAAGTCGACAGCGGCGATGTGCGCCTCCGCCGCCGGGGTCCCGCTGGGCCGGGTGGCACACGCGAGCAGGACGCGGGCCTGACGTTTCGCCGGCTTGGCCTCGTCACCGTAGCCGGACACCGCCTCCTCCTGCTGGTAGTACAGCGAGGCCGACAGACCGGACACCACATCCCGCCCGGACACCGTGAAACTGTCCCGGCGCACCCCCGGATGGTCACCGACCGGGGCCAGCGAGGTCACCCACGCGGGCGTCCCGGTCAGTGTCCCGTGCGCGGCGCTGTCCGTCTGGTCAAAGGCCCGCGTCCCGGCGGCCTCGTCCAGCCGGTAGTACGCGGCGAGACCCGGCTCGTTGCCGATCAGCCGGTGGACCCGCTCCTCGGCCACCTCGTGCTGGGCCCGGCCCCGCCGCCAGATCCGCACCTCGTCGATCACCCCGGCGAAGAACCCGCCGCCCTGCGCCGCACCGATCCGCAGCCCCGCCGTGCCGTCCTGCCCGTAAGCGAGCACGGCGCTCCCGCTGAACGCACCGTTCACGTACACGGTGGCGACCGACCCGTCGAAGGAGACCGCCACATGCGCGTACACGCCGGCGGTGATCGTCTGCGCCGCGGTCAGCGAACCCGCGCCGTGGTCCAGCACCACCTGCCCCGTACCGGTCACCCGCAGGCGGAACCCGCCCTGCCCCGTACCCGACCAGCGCGCCACCACCGGACCACCGGCCGCATCCGGACGGATCCACGCTTCCACCGCATACGCCCGGCCCTCGAACCTCAGCGCCGGCGCCGCCCCGAGATCGACATACGCACTCGTGCCGTTGAACCTGAGCGCGGTCTCGGCGTGCCGGGTCTCCGAGCTGACCGGCACCAGCGCCAGACCCGTGAACGGGCACGTCCCCGGCTCCCGCTCGAACACCGAAGCCCGGTAACGCTCATCCGGACTCGTCCAGTACCGGCTGCCCTGCGTGTTGAACAGACCGTCCGCGCCCTGCTCCACATTGAACGAGTCGATCCGCCCGGTGACCTGGTTGAAGGCGAAGAACTGCCACCGCTGCTGCCCCTGTACCGCCGTCGGCGTCAGCACCGCCGCGAACCGTCCCCCGGTCAGATTCCGGATGAACGCCAGCTCCTGCGTCGGCTCGAAGAACGGCTGCCCGTCCATGTCCGCCGCGCCCAGACTGTCCTTCGCCGACTCCGGCTCGCTCTTGTGCCGGCTGCGCTTGAACCGCACCTCGCCCACCGGCTTCAGCGCACCGCCGACCAGCAGAAACCGGTCACACAACAGGGTGTCGGCCACCACCGGCACCTTCGCCCCCGCGGTGTCCGTCACCACGTCCGCCCGCGACCGGTCACCCGAGCAGCCACCGCCCGACAGCGCGAACACCGCATCCGCATGGGCCGCGCCGACCGCCTGCCGCAGCACCACCACATGGGTCCCGTCCGATATCACCTGGAACGGCACACCGGACGCGGTCAACCGCGCCGTCGACGACAGGAAACCATCGGTCTCCTCCGCCGACAGCTCCTCACCGTCCTCCGCCTCGACCCGACCACCCCGCTTGACCACCGGCATCGCCGTCGACCCCACCACCGCGTACCCGACGGTGACGATCTCCCCCGGGAACGGCAGCTCGACCGGGTTCTCCGACCAGTACGCGGCATCCAGCTCACCCCGCTTCTCGTCATGCAAGGACAGATCCAGCACCGTGTACACGATCCGCCGCCGGTCATCCAGCGCGAACGCCAGCACCGTCCCCTGATGCCGCACCATCGTCGTATACGTGTACGTCCGATCGCTGTACACCTTCAGCAAGCCCTGATCGACCGTCATGAACCATCCGTCCTCGAAGGCCACCCCCCGAAACAGCAAAGGGCAGCAGGCAGCGAAAGCACCGCGATATCCCGCCGCCCAAGAGCGGCGCAAATGACCAAGAAACCTTGGGCAGCAGTGGACCACGCCCCCATACCGCTCGGATATCGAACACCCAAGCCAATGGGCCCCCTCCCGCGCTCGGATGGCTGGTACCACACCAACGCCCGTGCCCAACCTGACTGAAATCGAGTCGAGACCCTTCTCTCGCATTGCCCTACAAGTGCCTGCACCGCATTACCCCGCTAGCACCAATGCGAGTCTCTGGTGCAGGAGGGTCATGTGTTCCCCGTGCGGTGTCGCGCACGCCGGGGGTGCACGCAAACGGGCAGGCGCAAACAAGTAGAACCGCTCTTCGCATCACACCGGGCCGGAAACCAGCCCGCCCCGTCCCGCCGCATCCCCTTGGATTGTCCGGAACCACTCTCGCCATCACACCTGGTCCACCCGACGCTTACACCGACCCATCCACCGGGCAGACAAGTGGTCCCGCCAGCAGGAGCAACCCCTCGTACCGGCCTGCGTACCCGACAAAACCGCAGCCCGGTCCGGGCACCATCCGGGGTATTGGTTTCCGGCACGGCTGAAACACGACTCTTGCTGCGCAAAAGACACGCACTTAGGCTCCCGTGAACGATCACCACATACGGAATTCTCGTATCCGGTTCCATGCAGCCCGGTACCGGGAAAATCCATCCGCCCGGGGAACGAAAGAATGCCGGTACTCGACCGGCTGGACGTGCATCGTGCAGAAAGCAGGAAGGGGAGTCGGTCAATGAACGCGCCGGAACTGACCCGAGCCGTTACCGATGCGCTGGACCTCCCCCTGCGGGCGGCCGTCGACCGCCTGGAGGATCCGCTGCGGGAGATGGCCCGGCATCATTTCGGATGGGACGATTCCTCAGGAGTCCCTCCCTCCCGCCACAAGGGCGCGATCCTCGCCTACTTGTGTGCCGGCAGCGACCCGGAGCGGGAGTGGGTCCGGGCCACGACGGCAGCGGTCGCGGCGACCGTCCTGCTCCACGGGTTCCTCATCCATGACGACATCATCGACAACGACCGGGTACGGCGGTTCAGGCCGACGTGCTGGACGGTGTACGGCAAGTCCGCGGCGATCGAACTCGGCGCCGCGATGGAGGCGCTCGCGTTCGAGCTGATCGCGGAGACCGACTGGGCGGCGAAGGGTGTCGCTGCGGCTGCCCGGTGCGCGCGGCGCATGGCGGCCGGGCAGACGATGGACATCGCACACGAGGACCGGGACGACATCACCCTGGAGCTCGCGCTGGAGACCTGCCGCCGCAAGGACGCGACCTGCACGGAACTCTTCCTGCTGCTGGGCACCCTCGCGGTGAGCGACGACCCCGACCGGCTCACCGCCGCCGCGGAAGTGGGCAGAAGCGCGGGCATGGCGTTCTCCCTCAACGGCTTCCTGGACGAGATCTGGGGCAGCCCGGACCACCACGGCAAACTCACCCTGTCCGACCTGCGGCAGCGGAAGAAGACCCCGCTGATCACCGCCGCACTCGAACGGCTCGGCCAGCGTGAGGGCCTGCGGCTCCTCGGCCTGCTGGACGCCTACTCCCGGGACGACAGCGGCGCACAGCAGCTCATCGCCCTCCTCGACAGCTCCGGGGCGCGGCAGCACCTCACGGGACTGATCGACGGATACACCGCCGAGGCCGCCCACGCTCTCCCCGCCGCCCTCACCGACCCCGCCGCGCGCCACGCGGCCCACGACTACATCCTGTCCCGGCTCGGCCGCCGCGATGCCGCCGCCGCAGGTGCGGCGGGCATGGCCGCCCAGCAGCCGCACCGGACCGCACCCGGCGATCCGGCAGCGGCCGGCGTACGGAAAGGACCGCGGTGAAGGTTCTGATCAGCCCCGTCAACGCCGCTGAAGCGGTGATCTCGGCACACAGCGGTCCGAAGGTGGAGGCGTTCATGACCCGGGCGAGACAGCTCAGCGGTCCGAACGACCCGGGAGCAGACGGGACCCGGCTCTCTTGACCTCCGACCGACCCCGAGCGAGTGGGCCCGCCGAAGCGGCCGGCTGCCGCATCGTCAAACTGGGCGGCAGCCTCATCACCACCACCGACCCCGACGGCAGTCCCCACGTCAACGAGCAGCGTGTGGCCGCCTTGGCGCAGGAGATCGCCGCAACCGGCCTGCCCACCATCCTCGTCCACGGAACAGGCGCCTTCGGCAAGCCCGCCGCCCGCCGCCACAACTACCTGGACGGCGTCATCACAGCCGGCCGCCAGAAAGTCTTCGCCGAGGTCTCCGCCCTGCTGGCCCGGCTGGAGCTCGCGGTCCTGGAAGCGCTGCAACGGGGTGGCCTGTGCGCGGTGCGGGTGCCGCTCTCCGGACTGTGCGCCTACACCGACGGCAAGATCCGGCTCCGGAGCGTGGATGGGGTACGGCTTCTGCTGAACCACGGCATCGTGCCGGTCCTCGGCGGCAACCTGGCCTGGGGACGAGACGGCTTCGCCGTCCACTCCAGCGACACACTCGCCGCCGACCTCGCCATCGCCTTGCACGCCACCGCACTGATCATGGCCACCAACGCGGGAGGCGTCCACCTCCACCACGGAGCATCCGACCGGATACACCGCGAACTGGACGCGGACGACCCCGTACTGAGCGGCTCGATCCCCCCGGACCGGCAGGACGTCTCCGGCGGCATGCGCGCGAAAGTACGCGAGTGCGGGAGAGTCGCCCGCACCGGCATCCCCACATTCATCATCGACGGCAGACTCCCCGGCAACCTCGCCGCGAGTCTGCGCGGAGCCACTCCCTCCGGTACACGCATCCGGGCAGGCGGCCCCCAAGACACTGATAGCCCGTCACCCGACCGACCCACCTCGACCACGCCGGAGGCACCCCCGGAAGAGGCGCTGCGCTTCCCTCGCGAGCAAGGGTGAACCCGTTGGCACTGTCCTGTGTCATCGAACTTTGAGCGATTGCCACCGAAGTTTGAGTGGTAGGGGGCCGAGCGTCAGGAGCGACAGTTTTCGATCGGGCGGGGCAGCCTTGGGGCGCTGCTGTACCGGCGGGCGCTGGGCGAGGCTGTCGCCACGGTGCCGGCGGTACGTGACGGCGCGCCGTCGACCGGCCCCGCACCCACGTACGCGCAGGTGCAGGTCCTCGTCGACGGTCCCGGCGTCACGGGCCGGTGAGCTTGTCGAGGTCGGGGGCGTAGACGGTCGTCCAGTGCGGGTTCAGCCGGTAGTAGACGACCTCGCGGTTCCAGTCGAAGGCGTCGTCGTTGTAGAAGTCCTTCAAGTAGGCGCGGAGTTCCTGCCAGTCGGCCGTGGTCCCGGCGTCCTCGGGGTTCATCTCCTCCACCGTGCCGTGGGTGAACACGCCGAGGTCCTCGCCGCGCATGTGCGCGACGCTGGCGGCCGGACGGGCCGCGAGATGACGCGCCTTGGCGGCGTTGCGCGCCGTGCCGAAGTGCCACCGGCCGTGCAGGAAGTGCCCGTCGGCGCCGCTGATCCGCGGTTCGCCCTTCGCGGTCACCGTGGAGAGGGCGAGCGTGCACATGCCGGTGAGGACCCCGGTGAGCTGCGCCGCCGTGATGGTGCGGCCCTCGACGATCGAGCGGAGGTGTGCGGTCGAGCCGGAGAGGGAGGAGTCGAGGAGGGACTGGAGCTTGTCGAGTTCTTCCGGGGTTTCGCGCATACGTCCATCGTCGGCCGTAAACCCGACACCCTCTGTCGTCATTGATGAAGCAGCGGTGAGGTTGCTCCGCGCGGGTCGCGCTCGGTGCTGCGTGGATGGCAACAGTGACCCACAGTCCGTTGTCCTCCCAAGCGGTGTCCGGATCGGCCAGAACCGCCTCGGCTGCCGTGAACACCTCGGCCTCGGAGTCCGCAGCCAGCCACCGCACGAACACCCGCTTCTCCGGCAGGAAGCACGTAGTCTGCCGCCCTCCACTGACACCGCTCGGAAGCCAGAGCCGGGTCGGCCCCCGACCACTCAAACTTCGGTGGCAATCGCTCAAAGTTCGATGACACAGGACAGGCACCCTCGCATACGACCAGCGCGCACCCCACACTCTGCACAGATCCGAAAGCGTGGCTGCGGGCAGTGGGATTCCCTGGGACTTCCGGCTACATCAACGGGCACGATCGTGAAAGAGCCGAAAGTTCATTTACGCAGGTCAGCAGCCCGACCGCAGCAAACGCAGCAGGTCACAGACCTGGCTGGTCTCTTCCCGGACATCTGACGACTCCCTCGGAGGACGGTTGCCGCACTCCGCCTGGCCTTCCGAGATGTGGGATGCTCTTATGGATGTCAAGCAGCGGTTGTGAGGTGGCTTGGGGCCGCTGCTGTGGCGTTCGTGGTGGTCAGGGCGTGGTAGATCTCGCGGGCGACGAACCGCTTGAGGCAGCGAATGATCTCTTTCTTCGACAGGCCCTGCCTGGTGCGACGTTCCATGTAGGTGCGGGTGCGCTGGTCCCAGCGCAGGCGGCAGAGAACGATCCGGTAGAGGGCCGCGTTCGCGGCCCGGTCGCCGCCCCGGTTGAGGCGGTGGCGGTGGGTTCGGCCGGATGACGCGGGCAGCGGGGCGACGCCGCAGAGCATGGCGAACGCCGCTTCCGAGCGGAGCCGGTCGGGGTTGTCCCCGGCCGTGACCAGCAGCTGGCCCGCGACGTCCGGGCCGACGCCGTTCAGTTCGGTCAGGGCAGGGTTGATCTTCTGGGTGAGCGGGGCTATCAGCTCGTCCAGTTCGTCGATCTCCTGGCCCAGGCCTCGGTGGCGGCGGGCGAGGGACCGCAGGGCGATCTTCGTCGCGGTGACCGGATCGCCCGCCTGGTCCAGGCCCGGGCGGAAGCCCGTGCAGACGGCCAGGAGGTCCTTGTCCTTCAGGTACCGCAGCATCGTGCGGACGCCTTCCGGCGCGGTGACGATCAGGTTCTTGATCTGCCGGGTGACGTCGGCCCGCTGCTGGACCGCGCTGCGGCGGGCGACCCGCAGCGCCCGCAGGGCCTCGACCCGGCCGTCCCGGAACTTCGGGGTGCCGGTGCGGCGTTCGGCGAGCGCGGCCCGCGCCGCCGCCTCGGCGTCGACCGGGTCGGACTTGCCCTGCCAGCGGCGTGTCTTGCGGTCCGGGCGGTCGATCTCGACCACCCTCACGTCGTGTTCACGCAGGTAGCGGGCAAGGCCGGCGCCGTAGGCGCCGGTGCCCTCGACCCCGACCATCAGCAGGGTGCCGAAGGAAGAGAGCCAGGTCAGAAGCTTGCGGTAGCCGAGCGCGGAAGCGGGGAACTGGGCCGAGCCCAGGACCCGGCCCGCCGAATCGATCGCCGCCGCGGTGTGGGTGTCCTTGTGGGTGTCGACGCCGCCGGTGACCTCGACCTGGTGCTGTGCCATCGTGGGTTGTGCCGTCCTGTCCATTCGACCGGGTGGGATGGCACCCGTCGGCCGGGAGGGCGGACAAGACAGTGATGGGGCCTCTGGCCAGGCTCTTATGAAGTCACGTCCCCCGGCCCGACGGATGCACACGAGCGCCCCCCGAACGGGGCCGACAGATCCCGTTGAGGACCCTGAGTCAGTCAGGCGGTGGGTCAGACCCCGCCGGGGAACGCTCACGAACATCCTCATTGTCAGGCGGGGACGCGGTCGCGTCCATGTGAATGTCGTGTGCGCGCATGCGATGCCCGGCGCGGCGCCGCTCCGGCCGCCCATTCCTGTGACGGACCTCGTGCCGGTCCACCTGCCGCCGCGGGCGGGGGCTGAGGCGGGGGCGTTCCCCCGGCCCCGCTGCGGTCACCTGACGGCCCGGTTCAGCAGCGGCAGGGCGACGACGATCGGCGGGTCACTGATCTCCGGGGCCCGCAGACGGACGCTGAACCTGACCCGGGAACCGCGCCGGGGCGCACGGGCCGCGCCGATGAGGCGGCGCTCGCCCGCGGGGTCGTCCAGCGCGTCGGCGACCCGGGTGTCCCGGTCGAACCGGACGGCGAGGACCCGGTAGGTCCCGTCGTCGGGCGGTCGCAGACGGACGGGGCCGGGCGCGGTGGTGACGGCGCAGCCGACCGGACCGTCCTGCGGCACCCCGTGCGGGAACAGGCCCGTGAACAGCACCCCGTCGGTGGCGGGGCCGCCGACGATCTCGCCGGCGATCTCGTCCGGCGCCGGCCGGTCGCCGTCTTGGGCAACGGACGTGACGGGACCGCGGGTGTCGACGAGTTCCCCGATCCGGCGGTCGCCGTGCTCGTCGACGAGGAGTTTGAAGCGGCTCGGCGACATGCCAACGAGCCGGGTGAACTGGGTGGTGAAGGTACCCAGGCTCGAATAGCCGACGGCCGTGCACACATCGGTGACACGCGGTGCGCCTCGGATCATCATCCGCTGGGCCTCGGCCATCCGCAGCGCCGCGAGGAATCGCGCGGGGGTCACGGCGGTGACGCTGCGGAAGACCCGGTGGAAGTGGAAGGGGCTGAACAGAGCGGCCTCGGCGTGATCGGAGAGGCACTGGACCTCGCCGAGACGTTCACGCATCCGGTGGACGGCACGTTCGACGGAGGCCAGCCGGTGATCGGCCGACAGGGGAGGCACGGTGGCCGTCGCTCCGGGCGGCAGTTCCGTCGGCAGGCCGTCGTGGACAGTCATGTCCGTCGTCCCCTTCGTACGAAGTCCGAACGAGCAGCACGGCAGGGCCGGGTACTGTCATCCCGGCCCGGGGGAACCGGCACGGGCGGCGACCGCCTCAAGGGAGGCGACCCATACCGCGGCGAAGCGCCCGCGCAGTTCCTGGGACCGCCGCGGCGTCAGCCCGAGCCGGGCCCAGCCCCGGTGCACGAAGGACAGCCGGACGGTGTCCCTCCCCACCGGGACGAGCGCGACATGGCAGGCGGGCCGGATCCGGGCGCCGGGGATCTCGACGGTGAAGGCCAGTTGCTCGTCGGACCGCAGCCGCCAGTCGTTGACGGCGAACCTGCGGGGGCCCTCGTCGTCGACGGTGAAGAACCAGGCGGGCCGGAACCCGTCGAAGGCGATGGGGAGCCAGTCGAAGACGGCCGGGTGCCGCAGCGGCCGGTAGGGCCCGGCGGACAGGTCGACCGAGCCGTCGATGTCGTCGCGCCACTGGTAGCGGGTATCACGCCCGGAGTCCAGACAGGCGCCCAGCCGGGTGAGGAAGTCGGTCCAGCCCTCGCGCAGTTGGCTCGCCTCGGCCTGGCCGCGCGTGCCGTCGTGGTCCTCGACGGTGAGCACGGACCCGGTGCCCCCGGGGCCCTCCGCGGGCCCGAGGGTCCACACGACGGACTGCCGGTTGCCGACGCCGAGGAATCTCCAGTCGAACGCGAGACTCCGTCCCGGGACGATCGATGTGGGGCGGAGGGTGAAGAAGTCCCCGTCCCCGAACTCCAGGCGGTTGTCCGCGCCGATGCGCAGAGGTCCGGCCAGATCGCCGAACCACCGCGCCAGACACGGCGGTTCGGTGAGCATCGGCCACACCGTTGCGGGCTCATGGGCCAGCCGGAGGATGACCCGGACCTTCCCCGGGAGCACTTCCCCGACGGGCGACTCCCTGGGTGAGGGGCCATGGCTGTCCGACATCGTTCCTCCGATGTTCGACGGTTGCCTGCGCCGCGCCGGTGGGCTACCGCCCACCACATCACTACCATATTATGTAGTCGCCAAGCAGTGTCAACGGTGCTGCTCCCCCGCAGTATCCCCTTGAGATCGCTGAAGTTCACGCCTCATCACATCCATGTCAGTAGTTCTTCAATGAGTCATCTCTTACGGGGACCACGGCGGGGAACCGGGGACGGCCGACCGCGCGGCACCCACCGCGACATGACGCGAGGCCGCCTTGCACCGCGGTGCGCCCGACCGCCCGTGCACGCCGGCGGCCCGCCCTCCCCGCCCGCCCGTTCAGCCGATCGGTGAGAAGAAGGTGCCCATGACGTTCGAAGACACGAACCCCCAAGGCCCACGTATCCACCGCCCGTCCGGCGCCGCCGACCTGGCGCGGGAATCGGCGGCGTTCCCGCCGTTGCAGGGCAGCGCGGTCCCGGTCGCCCAGGAGCGCTGGGAACGGCTGGTCAGCACCGTCACCGTCCCCGAGCCCCCGGACGAGGTGTGGACCGCGCTCACCGACCCGGAACGGGTGGCCAGTTGGCTGGCCGTCTGCCGTGGCCCCTGGGCCGTCGCGGGACAGGAATCGATGCTGGACTTCGAGGACGGCGAGTTCTTCTGGTGCCGGACCCTGGACGCCGTCGCCCCGCAGACACAGCGCCGTGGTGTGCTGCGACTGCTGTGGCGCTGGGTCGGGGTGGGTCCGGCCACCTCGGTCACCTGGAGGGTCGCCGCCGCGGAAGCGGGCGGCACCACGGTCACCGTCGTCGAGGAGGCCGAGAACCCCCCGTCGGACTGGCGTTCGTGGAACGGGATGGGGTGGCCGGGGATCCTCGACCAGCTCGCGGCACATCTGCGCACCGGCACGCAGTGGCGGTGGCCGTGGCGCCGGTTCGGCCCGTACCTCCAGATCCCGCTGCCCGTCCCCCCGTACCAGGCGTGGCAGGAACTCACCAGTGCGGCAGGGATACAGCACTGGCTCCAGCGCTCCAGCGGCACCCTCGCCCCGGGTGAGGAACTCACCCTGGTCATGGGGGACGCCAGCGGTACCGTCCGGATGCGTGTCACCAAGGTGGTGGACGCCGCCCAGGAGTTTCCCTCGTACCTGCCGTATCTGGAGTTCGAGCTGCGCCGTCCGACCTGGTCGGCGGCGCTCGGGGGACGGCTGTGGATCGAGCCCGCCGGCCTGGATTCGTCCCTGCTCCAGGTGTGTCACTTCGGCTGGGAGAACCTGGACATCCCCGAGCCGGTGACCGAGCGCAAACTGCTCACCGGCTTCTGGACGGCGGCGGCGGGCCGCGCGAGCATGCTGTTCCTCCCCCAGGGCCCGCCGGCCGGACCGCACGGCTGGTCGGTCTCGGGAGCTCCGCGACCGCGGGAGGCCACGGAGCGGGCACCCGGTCACGGGTCCGGCGGCGCCATGCCCGCGGCCATGCCCGCGATGCCGCCCGACGCGGACCCGTCGGCCGTGGGGGAGTTCCTCGACCGGGTCGTCTCGGACCTCGGCACCGCCATGGGCGGGGTGCTCTGTTCCCTGGGGGTCAGGCTGGGGCTGTTCACCGCGTTGGGCCAGGGCGGTCCGGCCACCGCGACCGAGCTCGCCGAGCGGACGGGACTGCCGGAACGTCAGCTGCTGGAGTGGCTGCGCGGTCTGACCGGCACCGGATACCTCACCCACGACCGTACCGACGGACGGTTCGCCCTGCCCTCGGCCCACGCGGCGGTCCTCGCCTTCGAGGACTCCCCCTTCCATCTCGGCCCCGGGTACGAGCTGCTGCCTCCGCTGGCCGCCGCCGTCGACGCGGTCGCCGCCGGTTTCCGCTCCGGCGGGGGCGTGGCCCGCTCGGCCTACGCGGAGCCGTTGTTCACCGCGATGGAACGGATGAGCGCGACGTGGCTGGACACCCAGCTGGTGTCCCAGTGGATACCCGCTGTCGAGGGACTCCTTCCCGCGCTGGAGCGGGGCGGCGAGGTGGCCGACATCGGGTGCGGCGGCGGCCGGGCCCTGGTACGTATGGCGCGCGCCTTCGGCAACTGCAGGTTCACCGGATACGACCTGCACCGGCCGAACGTCCTGCGCGCTCGCGAGGCCGTCCGTGCCGCGAAGGTGGACGACCGGGTGTCCGTGGAGGAGACGGACGCGGTCGGCGCCCTGGCCGCCGGCACCCGGGCGTCGGGCGATTCCCTCCCGCTCCTGCTGGTGACGATGTTCGACGTGCTGCACGATGTCGCGGCCCCGGAGGAACTGCTGCGCACGGTCCGTGAGTCGCTGTCCCCGGACGGGGCGCTGCTGGTGCTGGAGTCGCTGTCGGCCGACGACCCGGCGGACAACACCGGGCCCCGTTCCACTGTGCTGTACGCCACCAGCACCCTGTACTGCCTGCCGACCTCCCTAGCCGACGGCGCTCCGGGCCTCGGTACGCTCGGTCTGCCCCCGGCCACGCTGCGCCGGATGGCGACGGCGGCGGGATTCGGCCGCGTCGAGCAGGTGCCGACGGCGAACCCGTTCACGGCCCTCTACGCGCTGCGGCCCTAGAGAGCCGGACGGGGCGCGGTCGCGACGGGCTCCGCGACCGGGCAGTCCCTCGGGGGCGGCAACCCCCCGTCGTCCGTTCGTGGCCCGGTCCCGCGGTGTGCGGAACCGGGTCACGCGTTCCTCCGTACCGGGCTCGGCCCGTCCGCTACATGATCCCGTAGCAAGATCGCAGGCCGCTTCGATCCGGCGACCCCGTGGAGCGGACGTCCGTCCTTGGGGCGGGCCGGGTCAGTCCAGTTGTTCCGTCGGGCGCAGCAGTACCTCGTTGACGGCCATGTGCCGGGGGCGGGTCACCACATGGACGATCGTCTCCGCGACATCGGCCGGATCCAGCGGGACCCCGGGGTCGAAGCCACCGGCCAGCCGCTGGAGCACCTCAGGGCGTGAGTGCAGGGGCAGTTCGGTGGCGACGAAGCCGGGTTCGATCACGGCGACCCGTACATGACGGCGCGCCACCTCCTGGCGCAGCGACTCGCTGAAGGCGTTGACCCCGAACTTGGCGGCGTTGTAGACGGCGGTGTTGGGGGTGGCGATCCGTCCGCCGACGGAGCTGATGTTGACGAGGTCGGCGACGTACCGGGGGCCGGTGCCGGCGGCGCGCAGCAGATGGGGCAGTGCCGCACGGGACACCAAGGCTACGCCCAGCAGGTTGAGTTCGAGCATGCGGCGCCATTCCTCGGTGGGCGCGTCCTCGACGGGGCCGAGCAGCAGGACACCGGCGTTGTTCACCACGATGTCCAGTCGCCCCGACTCGGCGACCGCGGCCGCCACGGCGGCTTCCGCGCCGGGCTCGTCGCTCACGTCCGCCTCGACCACCAGGGCGGCGCCGCCTTTGGCCCTGATGTTCTCGGCGACCTGGGTGAGGCGGTCCCGGCGGCGGGCGGCGAGTGCCACCAGGGCACCCCGGGCGGCCAGCGCCCCGGCCACGGCTTCCCCGATCCCGCTGGAGGCGCCCGTCACCAGGGCGGTGGTGCCGGCCAGTCCGGTGGTGGAGGGTGAGTCCGGTGTCTGCGACGTCATGGAGGAGCCCCTTCGTCTGGGTGCGGCTGGTCGGGCGTCGGTCATGGCCCGGTCCGCTCCCCCAGGTCCTGGGGCGGCGGACCGTCATTCAGGCGCGGCTCCGGCCGGTACCGCCGGCGCGGTCGCGCGCCGTGGCGCGTCGAGCAGGCCGAGGAACTCCACGCATCTCTGGACGGCGTCCGCGTGGCCGTCGATCCTGAGACGGCCGGAGAGCAGCGCCTCGAACGGGGTGCGCATCTCCGCCCCGATCCGTACGAACGTCTGGGCGTCGGTGGTCACGACCAGCGCCGGATCGGCCGCAGGTCCGCGGTGGGTGACGGCGCTGCCGCCGCGTACCTCGATATGGAAGACCTCCTCGGCCACGCGGAACTCGTAGCTCTCGTCCACCGAGGGCACCGGCCGGCCGTTGATCATCGCCTGGACGGCGAGGAAGCCCCAGGCCGCCCGGGTGGTGCCGCTGACCGCGTCCTCCTCGGTCAGGAAAGGCATGCCCCAGCGGGCGAGTGCCAGCACCGGCTCCCTGAGCTGCTCGCCCCGGGCGGTGAGCCGGTACTGCTTGCCCCGGCCGTCGCCGCGTACCCCGCCCGCTTCGACCACCCCGTGCTCGGTGAGCGCACGCAGCCGGTCGGAGAGCAGATTGGGGCCGAGTCCGGGCAGATTGTTGAGGATCTCGTTGAACCGGGCCGGGCCGATGAGCAGTTCCCGCACGATCAGCAGGGCCCAGCGTTCACCGATGATGTTCAGCCCGGCAGCGAGTCCGCAGAACTGAGCGTAGTTCCGCTTACCTGTCATGACGCGTCCTCAGTATTCATGCGGAGTCACTACCACTCATAGTAGCAATATCGGCCAGCGTGCTCCAGGTCGGAGCGGCTCTCCCGGCGGCCGGGGTGCGCGGTCGCCGCCCCCGGCGTGAGCAACCTGAGAGAAGGCCGTCTTCGGCCGCGGCACCTAGAGTCGAGCCGCACGTGCCGCCGACGTGCGGTGCGGTCCGCTCACGAACCCGCTCGGGAGGCGCGCGTGAACGATGCGACGGTAACGGAGGCGTTCGTCACCCGTGTCATGGACGACATGAGCGGTGGCATGGTCAGCATCATGTGTGCCCTGGGAGACCAGTTGGGTCTCTTCCGGGCACTGGCCGAGCAGGGCCCCGCCGACAGCGCGGGACTCGCCACGCGGACCGGGCTCGACGAGCGGTATGTACGCGAATGGCTGCTGTGTCTGTCCAGCGCGGGCTATCTGACCGTCGGGAAGGCGGACGAGGAGGGGCGGGAGCGGTTCGTCCTGCCGCCCGAGCACGCGGCGGTGCTGGCGTTCGAGGAGTCACCGTTCTTCATCGCGGGCGCGGCGCGTCTGGTGCCTGCCCTGTCGATGATGCTCGACGGTGTGACCGAGGGTTTCCGCTCGGGCGGCGGGCTGACACCTGAGCAGTACCCCGAGTCGCTGTACCGGACGATGTGGCAGATGAGTGCGAGCTGGCTGGACTCCCTGCTGCTGCCGCAGTGGGTGCCCGCCGTCGACGGTCTGGCGCGGGCTCTGGAGGACGGTACGCGCGTCGCCCATGTCGGCAGCGGTGGCGGCCGGGCCCTCGTCCTGCTCGCCGGGCGCTTCCCCCGTTCCCGGTTCGTCGGGTACGACCGGCTGCGGCTGAACGTGGAGCGCGCCCGTCGGGCGGCCCAGGAGGCCGGGGTGGCGGACCGGGTGGAGTTCGTCGAGGCCGACGCCCGGGAGGCGCTGTCCGGGGAGCACGGCCTGATCATGTCCTTCGACGTCCTGCACGATGCCCCCGATCCGGGCGGGACCCTGCGCGCGGTGCGCTCGGCGCTCGCCCCCGGCGGGGTGTTCCTGCTGCTGGAGAGCAACGGCGTCGACCGTGCCGTCGAGAACACCGGGTCCGGTGCCGCCCTGCTGTACGGGGCGAGCGTGCTGTACAGCGTGCCCATCACCCGGGCCGGCGAGGGTCCTTCGCTCGGGATGCTGGGGCTGCCACCCGGCACCCTGCGCACGCTGTGCGAGGAGGCGGGCCTGACCTCGGTACGGCCGATGCCCAGCCCGACGCCCTTCAACGCGCTGTACGAGATTCGTCCCTGAACACGGTTCCCCGCACGATCCGGTACTCCCTCTCTCGGAAGGGAAGATGGTGACAGCACAGGTGCCGCCGCCGCGCGACGGACACGACAGGACCGGACCGGGCAGCGCGGAGTTCTCCGCGCAGCGCCCCGTGTGGCGCGCGCCCGACGACGACGCGCTCGCCGGGCTGGACTTCGCGACCGTCACGGTTCCGGTGGACCATGCCCGCCCCCAGGGCCCGACCCTCGATCTGGCGCTGGCCCGGCACCGGGCCCGCTCCCCCGGGCGGCGGCGCGGGGTACTGCTGGTCGGCCCCGACGACCCGGGCAACCGGGGCACCCTCCTGGTGCCGGATCTGGTGCGGTCGCTGCCGGGCGAGGTGCTCGACAGCTACGACCTCGTGGGGTTCGATCACCGGTTCAGCGGGCTCAGCGAGCCTCTGACCTGCGGGCTGAGCCCCGAGCAGTGGCTGTGGATCTTCCACAGCCAGCAGGGCTTCGACGCGGAGGTGGAGTTCCAGCGCGGTGTGGTCGAGCGGTGCTTCCAGGAGGCGGCGGACGTCCTGCCCCATGTGACGTCGCGGAACATCGCACGGGACATGGAGGTCATCCGCGCCGCGCTGGGCGAGGAGCGGATCTCCTATCTCGGCTACTCCTACGGCAGCTATCTGGGCGCGGTGTGGACCCAGATGTCCGGCGAGCACGCCGACCGGGTGGTCCTCGACAGCGTCATCGACCCCGACTCGGTGTGGCGTCCGATGTTCCTCGGCTACGCGGCCAGTTGCGAGACGGCACTGGGCAACTGGGCGCGCTGGGCCGCCGAGCGCCACGGCGAACTCGGCCTGGGCGCTACCGGGCAGCGGGTGCGTACGGCGGTCGACCGGCTGGTCGAGCGGGCGGACCGCTCCCCGGTGCCGGTCGCCGGGATGCCCGTGGACGGCACCATGCTGCGGCTGTTCACCATGGTGCTGCTGAGCATGGACCGGGCCTGGGGTGTCCTCGCCGACATCCTGCGGGCCGCCGCGCACGGCGGCGAGGCGTCGCCGTCGTCGCTGCGGACCCTGGGCGAGATGTTCGGGCGGGGCAAGGAGGAGAGCGCCGCCGTGGCGCAGTTGGCGGTCCTGTGCGGTGACGCGGCCTGGCCGCGGGACCTCGATGTGTACCGCCGGGGCCTGGCCGGGCACGGTGAGCGGTTCCGGTTCATCGGACCCGCGATGGCCGGCCCGAAGGCCGGTGCGTTCTGGCCGCTGCCGCCCCGGGAGCCGGTGACCGTGTTCGGTGCGGACAACCGTGCGGAGAGCCATTTGCTGGTGCAGTCGGCCGAGGACATGTTCACGCCCGCCCATGGTGCTGTTCGGCTGCGCGGGCAGTTGCCGCGCACCGCCCGGCTGGTCACGGTGGCCGGATCGGCGCATCACCGGGTCTTCCCGTTCCAGGGCGATCCCGGTGTGAACGAGGTGGCGACCGAGTACCTGCTCACCGGGAAGCTCCCGGACACGGACGTGACCCTCACCGGCCGGCCGTCGACGCCGGAGGAGCGACGGACGGACAGCGGCGGACAGCGGGGGAGCCGGTCATGAGCGAGGTGCGGACGGACGCCGTCCGGAGTTTCCAGACGCAGGAGCTGACCTGGACGGAGGCCGACGAACAGGCCCTGGGCAGTCTCGAATGCGCCCGGTTGAGCGTCCCGCTGGACTACGCCAGGCCGGACGGAGGCACCCTCACCCTCGGTCTGGTCCGGCACCGGGCGACCGCGCCGGAGCGGCGGCGGGGTGTGCTGCTGATCGGCCCCGGGGACGATCTGGGCAACCGGGGCACCCTCCTGGGCGCCCAACTGGTGGGAACGCTGCCGAAGGAGGTACTGGCGCAGTACGACGTGGTGGCGTTCGACCACCGGTTCATGGGGCGCAGCAGTCCGGTGGTGTGCGGCCTGGACCCGGAGGAGCGGTTCTGGGTCTTCCACCAGCCTCGGGACTTCGACCACGAGGTGCGGTTCCAGGCGAACGTGGCGGCGAAGGTCGCCGAGCACGCCCTGGACATCCTGCCGTACGCCAATTCGCGGAACATCGCACGGGACATGGAGGTGATCCGCGGGGCGCTCGGTGAGCAGCGGATCTCCTATCTCGGCTACTCCTACGGCACCTATCTGGGCGCGGTGTGGACCCAGATGTTCGGCGAGCACGCCGACCGGGTGGTCCTCGACAGCGTCTGCAGCCCCGACTGGGTGTGGCGCGGGCTGTTCACCGACTTCCCGCCCAACGGTGAGCGGGCGCTGACGCGCTGGGCGCGCTGGGCGGCGCCGCGCGACACGGGGCTGGGGCTGGGTGCTTCCGCGGCCCTGGTGCGGGCTTCCTACGACCGGCTGCTGGCCAGGGTGGACGCCGGTGAACCGGTGGCGGTGGCGGGGTTCCCACTGGACCGCACCCTGGCGCGACTGCTCGTGGTGGGGATGCTGAACAGTGACCGCAACTACGGCTTCCTCGGGGACATCATCCGTTCGGCCGTGCACGGCGGTCCGCTGGAGCCGGCGACGACGGGCTTTCTGGCCTCGATGTTCGGGCAGCCGAAGGAGGAGAGCGGTACGGTCGCGCAGATGGCCATTCTCGCCGGTGACTGGGCGTGGCCGCGGAACGTGGACGTGTACCGGCGGGACATGGAACGCGCGGCGCGCAGTCATCCGTTCACCGGGGCGGCGATGGCGGGGATCAAGGCGACGGCCTTCTGGCCGGTGCCGCCGAGCGAGCCGGTGACGGCGCTGGGCGAGGGCAACGCCGCGGAGAGTGTCCTGCTCGTGCAGTCGGCCGAGGACATGTCGACCCCGCACGCGGCCGCGGTACGGATGGGTGAGGTGCTGCGGCACAACTCCCGGCTGCTCACCCTGGAGGGCTCGGCGCACCATCGGGTCTTCCCGTTCTACGGTGATCCGGGTGTCGACGAGGTCGTCACGTCGTATCTGATCGACGGGGTGCTGCCCGGGTCCGATGTGACGCTCACCCACCGGGAGCCGCAGGTCTGACGGGTGTGCGGGCGTGGTCGCGGGGTGCGGTGCAAGCTGCCGCACCCCGCGCGGCCGGTCGCGGGTCAGGTCAGGAAGTCTCGTGCCGGGTTGGCCCGGGGGTAGCGCCTGACGTACTCCAGGAACCGGGCCAGGGTGTCGTCGCTGCGGGTCAGCATGCCGGGGCGGAACCGGATGGTCGTCAGGACCGGGGCGTCGTCGGCGAACATCCCCATCATCAGTTCCATGGCCCGGTCGAGGAACGCCTCCGTCGCCGGCGGTTCCTCGCCGTCCTCGCGGCGCGCGCCGAGGACGAAGACGGGCCTGGACGCCCCGGGCCGGACCGGGCACAGGGCGGTGATCCAGAAGAACCAGCGGCCGTCGAGAGTTCCGGTCTGCCAGAAGATGTTGGTTCCGTGAATGTCGACCCGCAGGTCGAGCCGGCTGCCGTCGGGTTCGCTGACGCGCAGGGGGTAGCCCATCGAGTGATCGGTGGCGCTGACCGCGTCCTTGGGGTCCTCTTCCATCGTGAACTCGTGCTGGAGGCCGAAGTGCTGGAGGTCAAGGGTCTGCGCGGTCACCAGCCAGGGGTCGAAGGGCGCCTCGTCGAGGACGGAGTGGCGGAACACCAGCTCGTCCTGCGGATAGGGGAGATCCGGGACGTCGAACGTGGGCCGCTCGCCGTTGAACGCCCAGACGATCCCGTGCCGCTCCCGTGCCGGGAAGCGGAACAGCCGTGCCCCCGGCGGCACCGGGTCGCCGATGCCCGTCACCGCGCACATCCCGGCGCCGTCGTACTCCCAGCGGTGGAAGCGGCACCGCAGCCGATCTCCCACCACCTCCCCCACCGACAGATCAGCGCCGAGATGGACGCAGTACGCGCTGAGCACCCGGGCCTCGCCGCCGCCGGCGGCCCGGAACGCGACCACCCGGCCACCCAGGAAGTCCGCGCCGACCACCGAACCCGCGGTCAGTTCGTCCGACAGACAGACCGGGAACCAACTCTGGCTGTACAGACCGTCCTCCCCCTCCCCGGGTACGGGAGGACCGAGTTCCCGGTGGGGTGATTCCTCGGCGGACGGAATGCCGGAACGATCGAGCCCGGTCATGACAACTCCCCTGCCGCGATAAGGCGGCCCGTAGTCATTGATGCTCTTTCTTTTTCCCTGCGAAATTGTTTCCACGGCCTGATCGGCACGTCAACCCCTCGCCCGATCAGGCAGGGCACAGCAATCTGCGAGAAGTGGCATACGGCGGCTCGCGGCTATTGTTTCCAGAACTGCGCACACCCACAGCAGACTGCGACTTCCGGAAGGAATTGGCATGCCGGCTCAGCGGGAAAACCCCCCGGGGAACGACTCCCCCGGCGCGTCGACGGCCGCGAACAAGGCGGTGGTGCGGCAGATGATCGACACCTGGAACAACGGCGACCTCGCGGGGATGATGCGGTTCTGGTCCCCGGACATGGTCCATCACGGCCGGGACGGAAGCCCGATGCCCGGCGCGGACGTCGCCGCCGAGATGGCGCGGTTCATGCGGGCCTTCCCCGATCTGCGTCTCACGGTGCACAGCCTGGTCGCGGAGGACGATCTGGTGTCCACCCGGCTCACCGTGGAGGGCACTCACCAGGGCGAGTACCTGGGTCTGCCGCCCACCGGCCGCAAGGTGAGCTGCGCGCTGCTCGGCCAGCTGCGCATCGATTCCGGCACCGTGGTCGAGCACTGGGGTGTGGCCGACGGACTGTATCTGCTGGAACAGCTCGGACTCCTGCCCGCCGATCTCCTCCAGGCCACCGCCTGACATCCCGTGCTCAGTTCTCCGTCGGTTCACGTCGCTGAGGGGAGTCGCTCTTATGACGCAGTACGCCACCGCGGCGCAGCGGAAATCCACTTACGAGGAAACCGTCCGCCGATTCCGTGGAGCCGTGCTTTTCACCCATGAATACTCGGTGATCCAGGATGTTCTCACACCGGATTTCGTGGATCATTTCGCGCCGCCCTGGGATCCGCCCGGGCGGGAGGGTGTGGCGCACCGGTTCGGTCAGGCCGCTGACGCCCTGACCACCCGCCGGGTGGAGGTGGTGGTCTCGGTGTGCGAGGGCGACATCCTCGCGCAGGCGATCGAACTGCACTTCGAACACACCGGTGAGTTCATGGGTCTGCCGCCCACCGGACGCGCCTTCACCATCGGCGGCTCCAACACCTTCCGGTTCCGGGAGGGAAGGATCGCCGAGCACTGGGGGGTGTTCGATGTCGCGAAGATCCCGGACCTGCTCGCCGCCGCCCCGGGCCCCGAAGGGGGCTGGAGTTCCATGTGGGAACCGGGTGCCCCCCATGGCGGGCGGCCCGCGAACGGTGCCCCGGGGCCGGGGTGAGAGCCCGGCGCGCGCTGATCATCGGGGCGGGCCCCGCCGGACTCGCAACCGCCGTCCTGCTGCGCCGCGCGGGTCTGGAGACCCGGGTGCACGAAGGCGCGCCAGGCCCGCGGACGGGCGGCAGCGCGCTGACGCTGTGGCCGAACGCGCTCACGGCGCTGGAGAGCGTCGGTGTCGCCGCGGCGGTGCTGGCCCGCAGCGCGCCGAGCGCCGGGCTCGCGATGCGTACCGCGGGTGGTGACACCTTGCAGTACACGTCCCCGGATCTTCTGGAGCGGTGCGGGGGCACCGGACGGGCGCTGCTGCGCGCTGATCTTCTCGACGCCCTGTACGGCGCGTACGGGGCGGAGGAGGTGCGGTTCGGGGACCGCTGTGTCGCCGTCGGGGAGGAGCACGGGGTCGTCGTCGCCCGGTTCGACGACGGCCGGGAGGAGGAGGGCGATCTGCTGATCGGGGCGGACGGCATCCGCTCCCGGGTGCGCGCGTCGCTCTTCGGGGGCGGCGATCTGCGGTACAGCGGGTACGCGGTGAGCCGTGGCGTGGCGTCCGTCGCGGAGCCCGGTCATCCGGCCCTGCTCTCCCTGGGCGCCGGACGGCAGTTCGGGCTGTTCCCGCTCCCGAACGGCAGGATGTACTGGTTCGCGGCCTTCGCCGCCCCCGAGAGGAGGACGGTGGGCAGTACCGGGCATCTGCCGTTCCTCCTGGAGCGTTTCGGTGACTGGCACGATCCCGTACCGCGGGTGCTGCGGGCCACCGATCCGGCGGACGTGAGTGTGACGGGCATCCACGACCGGCGTCCGCTGCGGCACTGGGGCACAGGTGCGGTGACCCTGGTGGGTGACGCCGCCCATCCGAGCGCCCCGGCGATGGGGCAGGGCACCTGTCAGGCGTTCGAGGACGCGGTGGTGCTCGCTCGTCATCTCGCCGGTACCGACGATGTCCCGGGGGCGCTGCGCGCGTACGCGGCGCGGCGCCGGCGGCGGGCGCATTCCGTCACCGTCCAGTCCCACTGGATGGGCCGGATGGGCCAGTGGCGCCATCCGCTGCTGTGCGGGGTGCGGGACGGACTGATCGCAGTGATGCCCCAGTCGGCCCAACTGCGGGGCTTGCGCGGCATGTTCGCGTTCGACGCCGCCTGACGGGCCTTCACCGACCGGATCGACGAGCTCCAAGGAGACCCCATGGATCAGCTGGATCCTGCGAAGGAGTCCGCCGCGACCGGCTCCCCGGCCGCCGGGGACCAGCCACCGAAGGTACGGGTCCCCGTGCACCGGGTCCTGCTGCGGCTGTGCTCCCTCACCCTCGCGGTGGCCGCCGAGGCTTTGGTGACCCTCCCGGTCCTGGCCGTCGTACGGGCGGTGCGGGGCCGGGACGCCGCCGGACGCTTCCTGCGCCGCCGGCTCGTACGGCGGATCCAGGCCCTCGGGCCCACCTTCGTGAAGTTCGCGCAGATCGCGGGCGCCCGCCGGGATGTGCTTCCGGGGCCCCTGTGCGACGAGCTGTCCCGGCTCCATGACTCGGTGCGGCCCATCACCGCCCGGCAGTCCCGGCGGGCCTGGCGCAAGGCGTACGGCGGCGCGCCCCCGCCGTTCCTGGCCGGACTCGACGCCGTTCCGGTGGCGGGTGGCAGCATCGCGTGTGTGTACCGCGGGGTGCTGCATGACGGCCGCGTGGTCGCGCTGAAGCTGAAACGTCCCGGTATCGACGGGGTGATGCGGGCGGACCTGGCACTGATCCGCGCGCTGGTACGGGCGTGCGAACGTCTTCCCCAGCTGCGGGGGATGCCGATGGCCGATCTCGTGGGGTATGTCAGCAACGCCATCCTGGGCCAGCTCGACCTGCGCCGCGAGGAGGCGAACATCGTCCGGCTGCGGGAGAACCTGGCGGCCGTGCCCGATGTGGATGTCCCCGAGCTCCATCCGCGGCTGTCCCGGCCGACGTGTCTGGTCTTCGAATTCATCCCGGAGTTGGACACAGGTACTCCGGGGACCCTGCCCGACCCGGTGCGGGCCAGACTCGCCTCCGCCGTGCTGTCCGCGGCGCACAAGATGATGTTCGTGGACGGGTTCGTGCACTGCGACCCGCATCCGGGGAACATCTATCTCCTGCCGCGGGGGCGGGCGGTGATCCTCGACGCCGGGTACAGCGTCCAACTCCCGGACCGGGTGCGGAACCTGATCGGCGGGTTCTTCTCCGCGCTGGCCTCCGGGGACGGCCGCCGGTGCGGGGAGATCATGCTGGCGAGCATGGCCGACGTCGGTCCTGACTGCGACACGGACGCCTTCGTGGACGACATCGCGGAGCTCGTCGCGCGGTCGGCGGGGCCGGGCAACGCCTTCGCCATGGCGCCGTTCGGCAACGGGGTCTTCGAGGTGCAGAGCGCCCACCGGCTTTACGCCGCCTCGGACTTCGCCTTCCCGATCATGTCGTTGATGATTCTGGAGAGCACCGTGCGGGGCCTGTGGCCGGAGGCGGACTTCCAGCAGGTGGGTGCCGCGGCGCCGCAGTGAGACAGCGGCGCCGTCCGTGACCCCGGGCGGACCACCGCCCGCCGGACCCCCGGAGGGCGGCGGGCGGCGGGCGTCCGTGCCGGGTCAGCCGGCGGGCTGGAGCAGGAAGAACTCGTTCCCGTCCGGGTCCTTGAAGCTGGCGTTGGAGCCGCCGAAAGGCATCTGCTCCGGCGGACGGGTGAAGGTCACGCCACGGCCCACGAGTTCCTCATGGGTCGCCTTGATGTCCTCGGTGACCAGCTGGATGTCCGTGAACCTGCCGATCTTGCCCTCCTCGTAGACGGGGAAGTCCTTAGTGCAGAGCACGATCCGGGTCTGGGAGCCGGGGGGCGCGACCTCGACCCAGCGGACGGGCCCGAAGCTCTGGTCCTCCCGGAGCTCGAAGCCGAGGGTGTTCACATAGAAGTCGACGGCCTTGTCCTGGTCGTTGACGAAGACGTCGATCGTACCGATGTGCGAGATCACGGTTCCTCCTGATATATCCGGGCACCGAGGGCGCCGTCGTTGATGTGCTGGACGAGTGGTGTGCGGTGGGAGCGCCGCTACGACGCGGTTTCCGCCCCGGCGGCGGTGTCCCGCTCACCGTCGGACGTCGGCGTGGCGTCCGCGTCCGCGTCCGCCACGATCTCCGCCCGGGGCGCGAGCAGCAGCACGAGCAGCGCGCCCAAGACGACGAACGCCGCACCGCCGAGCATGGCGAGCTGGAATCCCTCCATGAACGCGGCGTGTCCCGCGTCGGCCGCGGCCCGCGCCACCGAGGCCGGTGTGCCCTCCGGCACGGGCACGACGCCCTGGGAGACGACCTTGCTCATCTGTTCGAGTGACGTGGCGAGAGGTTCGGGCACGTCCGCGTCCGCCAGTTCCTGCGGCAGCACGGTGCTGACCCGGGCCGAGATCATCGAGCCGAGGGCGGCCGTACCGAGGACACCGCCGAGCATCAGGGCCGTCTGCTGGAGCCCGGACGCCACGCCCGTGAGCTGGCTGGGCGCGCTGTTGACAATCATCTCGATGGCGGTGGGGGCGACCATGCCCATGCCCACCCCGAGCGGGGCGAGGAACGGCCACATCGCGTGGTACGAGGAGTCCCCCGTCATCCAGGAGAGCCCCAGGAGGGCCACCGCGATCAGGGACAGACCGAGCGAGAGCGGGACCCTGGGCCCGAACCGCTGGTTGAGCACGGCTCCCGTCGGCGCGCCGACACCGAACAGCACGGTGAACGGCAGCAGTCCGAGTCCCGCCTGCATCGGCTCGAAACCGTGCACCTGCTGGAGGTACAGCGCCAGGTAGAACGTGGCGCCGAAGGCGGCGAACCCGCCGACGAGCAGGGCCGTCGTACCGATCGAGATGGCGCGCAGCCGGAACAGCGAGGGTGGGAGGAGCGCTTCGGCGGTCGTGCGTTCGCGCAGGACGAACAGCGTGCCGAGGACGAGCGCCGCGGCGAACGAGCCGAGTGTCCGGCCCGCCCCCCAGCCGTGTTCGGGGACCTGGATGATTCCCCAGACCAGGGCGAACAGCGTGGCGGTGAGCAGGACGACACCGGGCAGATCGAAGGACCGGCCGGCGCCCTCCGGGCGGATCGCGGGGATCGCCCATGCCCCGAGGGCGAACGCGGCGACCCCGACGACCAGGTTGACGAAGAAGACCCAGCGCCAGTTCAGCAGGTCCACCATCACCCCGCCGATGAAGGGTCCGGCCGCCATGGCCAGGGCGCCGACGGCGCTCCAGACCCCGATGGCCACCTTCAGCCTGTCCTTGGGGAAGGTGGCCTTGAGCACTGCGAGTCCGCTGGGTGCGAGCACCGCGCCGCTGATGCCCTGGAGGACGCGCCAGAAGATCAGCATGCCGATGTTGTCGGCGAGGCCCGCCATCACCGAGGTGGCGGAGAAGGCGGCCATCCCGATGAGGAAGAACTTCTTGTGCCCGTAGCGGTCACCGAGTTTTCCCGCGGTGACCAGCACACAGGCGACGGCCAGCATGTAGCCGTTGGTCACCCACTGGAGCGTGGAGAGGTCGGTGTCGAGATCGACGGCGATGACCGGGTTGGCCACGGCGACGACGGTGCCGTCCAGGGCCTCCATCATCGTGCCCAGGGCGACCGCGGTCAGGACGATCCAGGGGCTGCGGAGGCCGTTGCTGCTGCGGTCGCCGGCCGTGGGGGCCGCGGAGCCGGCCGGGCCCGCGCTCCGCCCGGCCTGCTTCGGATCTTGAACCACGATGTGGTCCTTCCCTTCTCAGCGGGTTCAGCCCCGGCTGTCGTTGAGGCTGAACCAGTTGCCGGAGTCGTCGCGGAACACCGCCTCCGTACCGAAGGGCCGCTTGACCGGTTCCTGGACGAACGTGACTCCCGCCTGGCGCAGCCGTTCGTACGTGGCACGGGTGTTCTCCACGTGCAGCACGCCGACGCCGATGACTCCCTTGGCGATGAGGTCCCGGAAGTGCGCGGTGGTCTCCTCGTCGTACTCGGGGGGCCCGACCTTGCGCAGGACCATCTCGACCTCGGGCTCGTCCTTGGGGCCGACGGTGAGCCAGCGCAGTTCGCCTATGGTCATGTCGTTGCGGACCTCGAACCCGAGCTTCTCGGTGTAGAAGGCCTTCGCGGAATCCTGGTCGAGCACCGGGATGGTGACATGGGAGAGACGAGCGCGCATGGACTTCCTTCCGACGTGGAGCAGTTGAGCTGTGAGCAGACGTTATCGAGGCGTCCGGTCAGTGACATCTCCTGGATTGCGGACCTTGGTTCCGCTTGTGTCCGGGGGGTTGCGCGGATCGTCCGGAGGGTCCTGGGGCGCGCTCGCGGTCCGCGGTCCGGCGGTGACGCCCTCACGGCGGGCACACATGAACAGGTAGCACCCGGGGATGGGCGGAGGGCCGCCCTGCCGCGCGATCTCCCCCCGGTAGGCGGTCGGGGAGACACCCACGACCTCGGAGAACCGGGAGCTGAACGAGCCGACGCTCGAATACCCGACGAGATGGCAGATCTCCGCCACCGTGAGGTTCGTGGCGCGCAGCAGATCGCGGGCCCGTTCGATACGCCGCTGGGTCAGATAGCGGCCGGGTGTCTCGCCGTACGCCGCCTGGAACGAGCGCAGGAAGTGGAAGCGCGAGCACCCGGCCTCGGCGGCCAGGGTGGTGAGATCCAGCGGATCGGCGTACGAGCGGTCCATCAGGTCCTTCGCCCGGCGCAGAAACGGGAGCAGTCCGGAGGAGGGGAGTTCGTGGCCTGGCATGACCTCATTAATGGGTGCACTTCCTCACCGTGCGAACGGATTCGGACATCCCGCGGCCACCGGCGTGGAGCGCTGCGCGGCAGGGTGCCGGCCGCCCACGGCCACCGCCCGAACGGGACGGGTGGACACGCGTCGGCGGTGCGGACGTGGCCCTCGCTCTCCCTGCCCGCGGTCCGGCCCGCCAGGACGGCGGGGCGAGCCCGCCGTCACCACGGGGGCCCACGCCGGTGCCCGTCGCCGTGTCCTCCCCGGCGGGCAGCCCGCCGACGGTGTCCGGCTACTCGATTGCGCAGTGACCTTTCTAGCAGCGGGGCAGGGTGCGGACAAGTGGCCTTCAGGTCGTCAGGTCCGGCCGTGACCTAGGGCCTCAACCGCGTTCGTCCGCACTCTGGTTGAGCCCCAGGACATTGCCGTCCGGATCGGTGAAGGTGGCCTGCCGTCCCCATGGAGTGGCCCTCGGGCCCTCGACCGTCACCCCGCGCTCCCGCAGCCGCGCGCAGTCCGCGTCCACGTCCGTCGTCCGCAGGAGCAGTCCCCGGCCGCTGCCCGGCGCCATCGTCTCGAACCAGTCGACGAGCACCAGGCTGGTGTCCGCCCCTTTCGGTGCGACCTGCAACCACCTTCCGTGCACGCCCGGCTGATCCCTGAGCAGTTCGAAGCCGACGGTCCCGACGTAGAAGTCCTTGGCCTTCTCCTGGTCCGACACCGGCACCGAGAAGAGCTGCACATGCGTGATTCCCATCCACCGACGATAGGAGGGGCCGCCGCCACGATCACCCACTTCGTCCGTGGACGTCATGGATTCCACCGAACGGCGGAATCCGGTTGCCGCACCGCCACTTCCCCCGAGGACGCCCCTCGGGGAGGGGGGTGTACAGGTCGGCGCCGGACCACCGGAGGCGTCCACTCCGGTCGCATCACGCGGTAATCCGGCATATATGGCGGTACATACACCTCAGCATGCCGCCCAGAACCTCAACTGATCCTATATCTTTACAAAGTGACCGACCGGCGGGACGATGCGATCCAGGCATGGCGGAAGGGTGCGACGACCCTCATATCCGCAGGCAGAGGGCACGCGTGCGAGGGAGAAGCAACGGGCACCTATCCCAGGAACGCTATATCTTATAGAAACACACAAGCTGCTTTGAGCCAGAATCCATCGGTTTGTGATCCTCTCTTCTATATGAAGAGCGAACTTATAAGAATATGACACGGCGTCTATGCCGTGTGCCGGCTGGACCCGTACGGCCTTGATTCCGTGGGCATCCAGCCGACTGGGGTGAAACGTGTCCGTGTCCGTGTCACAGCGCTTCCTCGCCCGGCCCCTCCAACGTCTGAGGGGCGGTCTGATCACCCCCGCGGCCACCGTCGCCACGTTCGAACGCAGAGGCTTCCATCCGGGCGCCGAGCCCGACCGGCGGGCCCTGGAGGCGGCGGGCACGACCTTCCTGTCCGGGCTGCGCAGCGCGACCTCCGGGACCGGGGTCGACCGGCTCGGGGACACCCTCACCGGCTCCGTACCCCGCGAACGGCAGGGATTCGCCTTCGAGGGGGCCGCGATGGGACTCGCCCTGCTCGACGCCGTCGGCCCGCGCCACGACCGGGTGGCCGGCCTGCTGAAGACCTCGGGGGCCGCCCACACCTATATGGTCCATGTCGGCGCGGGCTGGGCGCTCGCACGGCTGCCGCGCCCCCTGTGGCGGCACGCCGTCCCCACCGACCCGCTGCTGCGCTGGCTGGCCCTGGACGGCTACGGCTTCCACGAAGCGTACTTCCGGACCCCGGCCCGCGCCGACGGACGGTGGTCGGCCCGGCTGCCCGGCTGGCCGGGCCCGCCGGACGCCGTTGCCAACGTTGTCGACCAGGGGATCGGCAGAGCCCTGTGGTTCGTGGAGTGCGCGGACCCCGAACGCATCGCGGCACGGCTGCGCGGGTTCGCCCCGCGGCGCCACCCCGATCTGTGGGCCGGGGTGGGACTGGCGGCCGTCTACGCGCAGGCGGGCACCGACCAGGCGTTGCGGCTGCTGGTCGAGAAGGCGGGCGAGCACCTCCCCCCGCTGCGGCAGGGCGCGGCCTTCGCCGCGGAGGCCCGGACGCACGCCGGACTGACCACCGACCGCACCGAGCACGCCGTGCGGGTGCTGTGCGGTGTGGACGCCCGTACCGCGGCGGCGGTCACCCGTGAGACCCGGCAGGCACTGCCCCCGGACGGGAGGGAGCCCGCCTACCAGGAATGGCGTCGCAGGATCCAGCGGCACTTCACCGACTGACGGATTGGACACCCATGCCCGGAGACCGCTCCTCCCGCCTACGCAAGAGCATCCCCGTCCTGGTCGCCCTTGTCCTGATGACGACCACGATGGTCGCCGCACGCAAACCCGAACCGTCGCCCGGAGCCGTGGCCAGAACCGCCGCCGACTACGCCTTCACCCGCCTGCCGATCGCCTACCCCCCGGGCTACCAGCCGGGCGAGCGGACCGTCCGGCCGGTGCACCCCGCCTACAGCAGGATCCAGTCGTGGATCTCGTCGGTGGGCGCGGGGATCGCCATGAACGACCTGGACGGCACCGGCTCGTCCGCGGACCTGTGCGTCGTGGACTCCCGTACCGACAAGGTGGTGGTTACACCGGTCCCGGGGACGGGCACGCGCTACACCCCCTTCGTGCTGGACCCCGCGCCGCTGCCCATGGACTCCGTGATGGCGCCCATGGGCTGCGTCCCGGGCGACTACGACGAGGACGGGCGGATGGATCTGCTCGTCTACTACTGGGGCCGTACCCCGGTCCTGTTCCTGCGCGACGGCTCACGGACCCCGCTGTCCCACCGCTCGTACACCCCGCGTGAACTCGTACCGGCCGAGGGGCCGGCGGGCGGCACCTACCGGGGCCCGCGCTGGAACTCCAACGCCGTGTCCGTCGCGGACTTCGACGGCGACAGCCACCCGGACATCTTCGTCGGCAACTACTTCCCCGACTCCAGGATCCTGGACCCCGAGGGCACCGACGACGTCGTCATGCAGCACTCCATGTCCCACGCCCGGAACGCGGGAGGCGGGCATCTGCTGCGCCGCACCGCGGCCGGGGCCCGCTACACGGAGGTGCCGGGCGCCCTGCCGCGCGGCCAGGCGAAGGGCTGGACGCTGGCCGCCGCCGCCGCGGACATCGACGGGGACCTGCTGCCCGAGCTGTACATCGGCAACGACTTCGGCCCCGACCATCTGCTGCGCAACGACTCGTCGCCGGGCCGGATCGCCTTCACGGCGGTGCACGGGCGCCGGGGCCCGACGACCCCCAAGTCGAAGGCGCTCGGCAACGACTCCTTCAAGGGGATGGGCGTCGACTTCGCCGATCTGCGCGGCAGGGGACGCTTCGACATCTTCGTCTCGAACATCACGACGTCCTTCGGGCTCCAGGAGAGCAACTTCGCGTTCCTCAACGACGCCTCCGGACCCGAGGCGGCCCGGCGCGCGTTGAAGGACGGCCGTGCCCCGTTCACGGACCGCAGCGCGGACCTCGGGGTGGCGTGGAGCGGCTGGAGCTGGGATGCCAAGGCCGCCGACTTCGCCGGTGGCGGGCTGCCCGCGATCGTACAGACCAACGGCTTCGTGCGGGGCGACACCAACCGCTGGCCCGAGCTCCAGGAACTGGCCATGGCCAACGACGAACTGCTCAGGTTCCCCCAGGTCTGGCCGGATTTCGAACCCGGCGACGATTTGTCGGGCCGTCAGCCGCTGTCCTTCTGGGCACCCGACGGCAAGGGCGGGTACATAGACATCGCGGAGCGTCTCGGCATCGACGAGTCGATCCCCAGCCGGGGCGTCGCCCTCGGGCACTCCCGGCCCGGCGGCGCTCCAGGACTCGCCGTCGCCCGGCAGTGGGGCGCGCCCGTCTACTACCGCAACGACGCTCCGGCCGCCGACCGGCGGATCACCCTGGACCTGCGCAAGCCGGTCCGCGGGGACCGAGCGCCGTCCGGCGGCACACCGGCCGTCGGCGCCCAGGCCCGGATCACCGTCGACGGACGGACCACCCTGCACCAGGTCGACGGCGGCAGCGGCCACTCAGGCAAACGCGACTTCCTCCTGTCCGGCGGACTCGGCGACAGCGCGTCCGCCCACGTGGAGATCCGGTGGCTCGACGCGACGGGCACCCCGCGACGGCAGTCGCTCACGCTGAACGCCGGACGGCACACGCTCCTGCTCGACGCCCGCGCCACGGAGGTGACCAAGCGATGACCCATCTCGCCCGGCCCCAGCAGGACATACCCGACCGGACGCGCCCCGGTGCCGACCCGGAGGCACCGCCCGGGACGGAGAAGAAACGTCCCCTCCCCGATCCCCGCTATGTGGCCCTGCGCAACTTCGCCCTGTCGATCTCGGTACTCAACATCCTCGGCTACACCGTGCTGGGCTTCGAACAGCCGTGGCTCTGGCCGCTGGCGGCGGTCGCCGCCGCCTACGCGACGGAGATCCTGCTGGAGTGGCTCACCGCCTGGAGCGAGCGGCGGCCCACGCGCTTCGGCGGGGGGTTCCGGGCGCTCTACGAGTTCCTGCTGCCCGCCCACATCACCGCGCTCGCGTGCAACATGCTGCTCTACGCCAACGACCACATCCTGCCGATGCTGTGCGCCGTGGTGATCGGGGTCGCCCAGAAGACCGTGCTGCGGGCCCCGGTGAAGGGCCGGATGCGGCACTTCATGAACCCGTCGAACTTCGGGATCACCGTCGTGCTGCTCGCCTACAGCTGGATCGCCATCGCGCCGCCCTACCACTTCACCGAGCACCTCAACGCGTACGGGAGCTGGGGGCTGCCCGCCGTGATCCTGATCGCCGGGACCCTGCTGAACGCCAAGCTGACCCGCAAACTGCCCCTGATCGCGGGGTGGGTGGGGGCCTTCGTCCTCCAGGCCGTGGCCCGCTGGCTGTTCCTGGACAGCAGTCTGGTGTCGGCGCTCTCGGTGATGAGCGGGGTGGCGTTCATCCTGTTCACCAACTACATGATCACCGACCCGGGCACCACCCCGTTCCGGCCCCGGGACCAGGTGGTCTTCGGGGCGAGCGTGGGCGTCGTGTACGGACTGCTCATCCTCGCGCACATCCCGTACACGCTGTTCTTCGCGGTGAGCCTGGTGTGCGCGGTACGCGGCGCGGGCTGGTGGGCCGCGCACGCGCTGACCGTGCTCCGCCGTCCGGCGGTCCCCTCGGGCGCGCCCGCCGCCGGGGCCGGCGCGTGAACGCGGCGCCGCGGATCAGCGTGGTCGGGATGGCCTGCCGCTATCCGGACGCGGACGATCCGGACCAGCTCTGGGAGAACGTCCTGGCGGGCCGCCGGGCCTTCCGGCCCATCCCGCCGGAGCGGCTCGACACCGCGGACTACCTCCCCGGGGCAGCGGGCGCCGACTCGTTCGCGCTGACGCATGCCGCGCTCCTGGAGGGATTCACCTTCGACCGGGCGGACTTCGGGATCGCGGGCACCACGTTCCGCACCACCGACACCGTGCACTGGCTCGCGCTGGACACCGCGCGCCGCGCGCTGCTCGACGCCGGTCTGCCGCGGGGCCGGGGGCTGCCGCGGGCGTCGACCGCGGTGGTCCTCGGCAACTCCCTCACCGGGGACAGCAGCCGGGCCAACTCGCTGAGGCTGCGCTATCCGTACGTCCGGCGGATCGTCGCACGACTGCTCGACGAGCGGGGCATGGGCCTGCGGGAGTCGGCCGAACTGCTCAGGGAACTGGAGCACCGGTTCAAGGCGCCGTTCCCCGAACCCGACGAGGACACCCTCGCGGGTGGGCTGGCCAATACCGTGGCCGGACGGATCTGCAACCACTTCGATCTGCGGGGCGGCGGGTTCACCGTGGACGGCGCGTGCGCGTCGTCGCTCCTCGCGGTCGCGGACGGCTGCCGGATGCTGGCCTCCGGTGAGGCCGACGCGGCGATCGTCGGCGGGGTCGACCTCAGCATCGATCCGTTCGAGCTGATCGGTTTCGCCCGTACCGGGGCGCTCGCCACCGACGAGATGCTGGTGTACGACCGGGCGTCGCGGGGCTTTCTGCCCGGCGAGGGCTGCGGCGTCCTGGTGCTGATGCGCGAGCGGGACGCCGACGCCGCCGGTCTTGAGGGCCGCGCCGTGCTGACGGGGTGGGGGGTCTCCAGCGACGGCGCGGGCAGCATCACCCGCCCCACGGCCGAGGGGCATCTGCTGGCCGTCCACCGGGCCTACACACTGGCCGGGTACGCGCCCGGGTCCGTCGGCTGCTTCGAGGGGCACGGGACGGGCACCAAGGTCGGTGACACCACGGAACTGGGCGCCCTGTCCACCGCGCACGGCACGGACGGGCCGCCCGCGGTCATCGGCTCGGTCAAGGCCAACATCGGTCACACCAAGGCCGCCGCGGGGGTCGCGGGACTCATCAAGGCGGTCCAGGCGGTACGGCACCGCGTGCTGCCGCCCGCGACCGGGGTGCGGCTGCCCCATTCGCTGCTGACCGCGCGGGGCCGGTCGCTGCGGCTCGCGGAGCGGCCGGAGGAGTTCCCCGCGGGCCCGGTCCGGGCCGGGGTCTCCGCCATGGGTTTCGGGGGGATCAACACCCATGTCGCCGTCGAGGCGGCCGGGCCGCGTCCGGCGGCCCGTACGGTGGTGCCGCTCGCGGCCCGTACCCCCCAGACGTCCGAACTGCTGGTCCTCGCCGCGGCGGACGGCCCGGCGCTGCGGGAGCGGTGTCTGCGGCTCGCCGCCCTGACCGCGCGGATGTCGTACGCGGAACTCACCGATCTCGCCGCCACCCTGGCCGCCGGGCACAGCGGCCCGGCGCACGGGGCGCGGGGCGCCGTCGTCGCGGCCACCCCCCGGGAGGCGGGCGCCCGGCTGACCCGGCTCGCGGACCTCGCCGTCTCCGGGGCCGGTCAGGTCGTGGACCCGTCGGGCGGGGTGTTCCTCGGCCAGGGCTCCGGACGGCCACGGATCACCCTGCTGCTGCCCGGCCAGGGCGCCCGCGGCGCGGGACAGGCGTTCCGGGCGCGTTTCGACCGGGTGTGGGCCGAGGTCGCGGCCCTCGGCGGGGCCGGTGTCCAGGACGGCGCGGACACCCGGGTGGCACAGCCGCGCATCGTGTCCGCGTCCCTGGCCGCGCTGCGGGTGCTGACCGGGGTGGGGGTCGAGGCGGACACCGCGATCGGGCACAGCCTCGGGGAACTGACCGCGCTGCACTGGGCGGGGAGCTTCGACGCCGCGACCCTGCTGCGGCTCGTCGGGCACCGCGCGGAGCTCATGGCCGCGGCGCCCGGGGGCGCGGGCGCGATGACCGCGCTGAACGCGGCGGCCGACCGGGTGGAGGAGTGGGCCAAGGGCACCGGGGCGGTGGTGGCGGCGCTGAACGGGCCCCGGCAGACCGTGGTGTCCGGGCCGCCGCCGGAGGTCGCGGCCGTCACGGCCGCGGCGCGGCGGGAGGGGGTGGACGCCACCGCGCTCCAGGTGTCGCACGCGTTCCACTCACCGCAGATGGCCGGGGCCGCGCGGGCCCTCCCGGACGCCCTGGCCGGCGAGCCGGTCGGTCCTGCGCGGCGGCCGGTCGTCTCCACCGTCACGGGGCGGCTGCTGGGACCCGGCGACGATCTCTCCGCCCTGCTCGCCCGGCAGTTGGTCTCCCCCGTGCTGTTCGCGCGGGCGGTGGGCGCGGTGGCCGACACCACCGAACTGTTCGTCGAGGCGGGTCCCGGCCACTCCCTCGCGGCGTTCGCCGCGGCATGCGCCCCCGGGGTGCCGGTGGTCAGCGTCGCCACGGACGCCGCCTCCGTACGGGGGCTGCTGGACGTGGTGGCCGCGGCCCACGCGCTCGGTGCCCCGGTACGGCCGCGGGTCCTGTTCGACGACCGGCTGACCCGGCCGTTCCCCCTCGACCGGACGTTCCGGTTCCTGACCAACCCCTGCGAGGAGGTACCGCCCGCCCCCGTCGGCCATGAGCCCCCGCCGAGCGCCGCGGACGGCACGCCCGGGAAGGCCGAGGGCCCGGCGGCCGGGATCGCGGACGCCCCCGCCGACGCGCTCACCGCGCTGCGGGCGCGTGTCGCGGAGCGGGCGGAGCTGCCGGTGGCGGCGATCGGCCCGGAGCTGGCGCTCCTCGACGACCTCCATCTGAGCTCCATCACGGTCGGTCAGATCGTGGCGCGCACGGCGGCGGACATCGGTGTGGATCCGCCGGTGGAGATGACCCCGATGGCCACGGCGACGGTCGGCGAGATCGCCGCGCTGCTCTCCGCCGGGCCGGAGCGCGCCGACGAGGCCGCCTCCGCGCCGGTCCCCGGGGTGGGTTCCTGGGTACGCGGGTACCGGATGGACTGGGCGGCGGACCCGCTGCCCGCCACCGGCCCGGACACGGAACCGGACACCGCGCCCACCGGTACCGAAGGCTGGCAGGTCGTCGCGGACCCGCGCGACGCGTTGGCCGGTGTGCTGCCGGCCGCGCTGGCCCGGGTGTCCCGGTCCGGCGGCACCCTGCTGTGCCTGCCCGCACGCGCCGGCGCCGGGACGGCCGGGCTGCTCCTGGCCGCGGCCGGCGCGGTCAAGGACGACGGTCTGCTGGTCGTGGTCCAGCGCGGCCCGGTGGGCGGCGGCTTCGTCAAGTCGCTGCACCTCGAACGTCCGGCCACCACCGTCTGTCTGATCACCGTCCCCGGGATCCCGGACGGCGAGCTGCGCGGGGAGCGGTGGGTGTCGCGGCTCGCGGCCGAGACCGCGGCGGCGCGGGGCTTCACCGAGGCGCGCTATCGCGCCGACGGCACCCGGCTGACCCCCGCGCTGGCCCCGGTCCCGCTCCCGGCCGCGCCGGGGCCCGCGCTCAGCGCCGACGATGTCGTCCTCGTCACCGGGGGCGGCCGGGGGATCACCGCCGAGTGCGCCCGGATGCTGGCCGCGGGGAGCGGCGGAGCCCGGATCGCCGTCCTGGGACGTACCCGGCCCGAGGACGACGAATCGCTGCGGGAGAACCTCGCCCGGCTCGGCCCGGACGTGCGGTACACGCGCGCCGATGTCACCGACCCCGAGGCCGTCAGGTCCGCCGTCCGCGGCATCCGGGCCGCCCTCGGTCCGGTCACCGTGGTGGTGCACGGCGCGGGACGCAATGTGCCGACCGCGCTGCGGTATCTGGACGAGGAGGAGTTCGACGCCACCGTCCGCCCGAAGGTGGACGGACTGCGGCTGGTCCTGGACGCCCTCGGCGACCGGGCCCCGCGGCTGCTGCTCGCCTTCGGCAGTGTCATCGGCCGTTCCGGGCTGCGCGGTGAGGCGCACTACGCCGCCGCGAACGAGTGGCTGCGCGCCTTCGTCGACGACTACCGCCGTGACCGGCCCGGCTGCCGGGGCCTGACCCTGGAGTGGTCGGTGTGGTCCGGCACCGGGATGGGCGACCGGCTGGGGGTCCTCGACTCGCTCGCGCGGCAGGGCGTCAGCCCGCTCACCGTGGACGACGGACTCGATGCCCTGGGCCGGGTGCTGGCCGATCCGGCGCTGGCAGGTCCGGTGATCCTCGCTTCCCGGACCGGCACCCCGGCGACCCTCGCGTACCGGGACCGGACCGAGCGGGACGGACGGTTCGCGGAGCGTGTGCTGGTGGACTGCCCCGGCGCCGAACTGATCACCGAGGCGGAACTGTCCCTGGGCACCGACCCGTACCTCCAGGACCATGTGCTGGAGGGCCAGGCGCTGCTGCCGGGGGTGATGGCCCTGGAGGCGATGGCCCAGACGGCGACCGCGGTCCGCGGGCCGTCCCGGGTCACGGCGCTGACCGATGTCGTGTTCCACCGGGCGGTCACGGTCGCCGAGCGCGGCACCACGGTCCTGCGCATCGCGGCGCTCGCCCGGCACGACGGCACGGTCGACGTGGTGATCCGCGGCGACGGGACGGGGTTCGCGGTCGACCATATGAGCGGCACGGTCCAGTTGAGCTGGACCGGCGATCCGGCCGCCGTCGCGGAACCGGAACCGGCGCCCGTACGGGAGATGCCGGCCGGCCCGGTCTCCGACGGCCGCGGACCGGCGCTGGACCCGGGGCGCGATCTGTACGGCGGCCCGCTGTTCCAGAGCGGCCGCTTCCGGCGGGTGCTGCGGTACCGGGAGATCGCCGCCCGCGGTTGTGCCGCGGTGATCTCCACGGCGGACGACGGCGACTGGTTCGGGATGTTCCACCCGCGGACGCTCGTGCTCGGTGACCCGGGCGCGCGGGACGCCTTCCTGCACGCCGTGCAGGTCTGTGTGCCCCATCGGACGCTGCTGCCCGTCTCGGTGGGCCGGATCACCTTCGGGCGGACCGCCCGGGCGGCGGGAGAACTGCTGCTGACGGCGAGGGAGACGGCGCACGACGGCGACGAGTTCGTCTACCGGCTCACCGTCACCGACAGCTCGGGCCGGGTGGTCGAGCGCTGGGACGACCTGGTGCTGCACGCCGTCCGCGCACCGCGTCGCGCCGGAGGCCCGCGGCCCTGGCCCGCCGCGCTGCTGCCCCCGCTGCTCACCAGGGCGTGGGGGCCCGCCGGGCCCGGTCCACGGGTCCTGGTGGAGCGCACGGGGGGCCCGGGCCGGGGTAGTTCACGGGATGTCCTCGCCCGGCTCACCGGGGGCGGCCTCCCCGGTACCCGCCGCCCGGACGGCAGGCCGGACCCCGAGGACGGCGGCCCGCACGTCAGCGCGTCCCACGGCGCCGGACTCACCCTCGCGCTCGCGGCGGACCGACCGGTGGGCTGCGACATCGAGGAGGTCGCCCACCGGGACGAGCCGGACTGGGCCGGGCTGCTGGGCCCGGGCGGCACGGCGCTGGCCGCCGCCCTGGTCACGGCCGGCTGGCCCGCCGCCGCGCTGCCCGCCGACCACGCGCGGACGGCCGTCTGGGCGGTGGCCGAGGCCCTGCAGAAGGCCGGTGGCGGTCGCGGCGACCGCCCCCATCTGCGGCGGGTCCGCGACGACGGCGGCGCCGAGTTCACGGCGGGCCGGTTCACGGCTCTCGCCTATCCGGTCGTCACCAGGACCGGGCCGGACGGGACGGTGCCCTGTGTGGTCGCCGTCGCTCATGAGGAAAGGGAGGGTCATGCCTGATTTCTTCGAGTACCGGCACATCGTGGGCTTCGAGGACACCAACCTCGTCGGCAATGTCTACTTCGCCCACTACGTGTCCTGGCAGGGGCGCTGCCGGGAGAGCTTCCTGAAGGAACACGCGCCCACGGTGCTCGACGAACTGCGTGCGGGACTGAGGCTGTTCACCGTGAGCTGCCGTTGCGAGTACTTCCGGGAGCTGACCGCCTTCGACACCGTCGCCGTCCGGTTGCGGCTGGATGAACTCCTCAGCACCCAGGTCGGCTTCAGCTTCGACTACGTCCTTCTCGACGCGGAGGGCGAACACCTGGTGGCACGTGGTACCCAGCGGGTGGCCTGTCTGCGCAGCGACGGCCGGGAGACGGTACCCGTACCGGTGCCCGCCGCGCTGCGCGCCGCCCTGGAGCCGTTCCGCCGGATACCGGCGTGAGGGGCCCCCGCAGGTCAGGGAGCATCACCTTCCGCCGACCGGTGGTCTTCTGGACCGGGACGGCCCTGGGCACCCTGGGTGCCGCACTGCATCTGCCCATGTACATCGAGGCGCGGTCCATGGACTACCACATGGCCGGGATGCGCCCCGACGCCACGATGAACATCGGTATGGCCGTCATCGTCCTCGGGGTCGGGCTGGTCCTGTGGGGTCTGCTGCCGCCGCGCCGGGAGAAGCCGGCCCCCGCCGACCTGCGCGTCCGTCCGCTGGACGACTCACGGCTGCGCCCCGCGCACATGGGTCTGATCATCGTGCTGACGCTCGCCGTCACCATCGACGTGATGAAACCGACCACCCTCTCCTTCGTCGCACCGGGGATGGCGGCCGAGTACCACCTCACCTCGCCGCTGCACCCCGACGGAGGTCTCCCGGTGGCGCTGCTGCCGTTCTTCGGACTTCTGGGCACGGTGGTGGGCTCGCTGCTGTGGGGCACCCTCGCGGACCGCATCGGGCGGCGTCCGGCCATCCTCTTCGCGGGCGTGCTGTTCATCACCACGTCGGTCTGCGGGGCGATGCCCTCGTTCACCGGGAACCTGGTGATGTGCTTCTTCATGGGTGTCAGCGCGGGCGGCATGCTCCCGGTGACCTTCACCCTGCTGGCGGAGACGGTGCCCACCCGTCACCGCGGCTGGCTGCTCGTCCTCATCGGCGGGAACGCCGCCCTCGCCTACGCGATCACCAGTCAGCTCGCGGAGTCCCTGATGCCGCAGTACGGCTGGCGCATCCTGTGGCTGGTCGGCATGCCCACCGGGGTACTCCTGCTCCTGCTCAACCGGTGGATACCGGAGTCCCCCCGCTATCTGCTGCTGGCGGGCCGCGCCGACGAGGCCCGCGCGGTGATGGAGCGGTTCGGATCGGCGGCCGTCACCCCGGCGCGGACCGGGCCACCGGCCGGGCCGCGCACGGCGGAGCCCGGACCGCGTACGGAGTCCGGTACGAGGGCGGCGCCGGGGAGCGGAGCGGGAACCGGATCGCGAGCGGGGGCCGGCCACCAGGGCGGGCCGCTGCTGCTGGCCGGACTGCTGCTGCTGGCGCTCAGCGTCGGCATCGTCACCTACGGCTTCCAGTTGTGGGTACCGACCGACCTCCAGCGCATGGGCATCAAGGACATGGACGCCGACCGCATCCTGCGCAACGCGGCGCTGTTCGGACTGCCGCTGAACGTCGTGGCCGCGCTGGCCTACGGGTTCTGGAGTTCGAAGTGGACAGCCGTGGGACTGAGCGCCCTGACGGTGGTGCCGCTGGTCTGCTTCACCGTGCTCGGTGACGGGGTCGCCGACCGGCGCGGACTGCTGATGGCCCTGCTGGCGGTACCCATCGCCAGCATCTACGCCCTGGGGGCGATCACGATCGCCTACGCCGCGGAGATCTTCCCCACCGCCCGCCGCGGGGGCGCCACCGGACGGGTCGCCGGTCTCACCAAGTTCGGCGGGGTGGCGATGCTGGTGCTCACCCTGCTGTCCCTCACCGCACCGGAGTTGGGGGTCACGGCGGCGGCGGGCGCGATCCCCCTGGCCGCCGCCGTGCTGCTGCTGGCGGTGGCGGGGGTGGAGACCCGGCACCGCGCGATCGACGAACCCCTCGACGTACGACCCCGCCCGGTCGAAGTGCCGTAGTCCCGCCGCTCCCGGGAGCGGACGGACGGCCGGACGGTGTCGTACGGGTCCCTGGCCGGCCGCTCCCGAACGCGCGGACGCCCTGGCCGTTCCGCTGGGCCGACCGGGGGACCCGCTCTGCCGGGTGCGCCGGAGGGGCCAGGCCGGGATCGGCCCACGAACAAACAACGACTATACGATTCTTAAGCTTCACCCTCGTGCCAACGCCCCCGCGCGGACCGGTCGGACGAGTTCCGGCCCGGTCCGCGCTGGAGCACCTGTCCGACGCCGGAACCAGCCGAGGAGACACGATGGCCGTGCACACCCCGTCCGGAGCGCGAGCCGACGCGGCGCCGCCAGGGCCCTCCCCTGTCGGCTGGCCCCGTCGGTCCGGCCGCCTGCTGTCCCTCACCGCGGTGGCCGCGCGGCATCTCGCCGCCGGGGCCGCCGACCGGCTGGCCCGCCCCGGGCGACGGGGCCGGCCGCCGGAGCGGCTGCCCCGGCTCCTCGGCGACCTGGGCCCCACCTATGTCAAGGGCGCCCAACTCCTCAGCACCCGCGCGGATCTGCTGTCCCCGGCGGTCTGCGACGCGCTGGGACGGCTGCACGACCGGGTCCCCGGGATGAGCGCGGCGCAACTGGACCGCGCCCTGTCCGAGGCGTACCCGGACGGCTCCGCATGGCCGTTCCGGACGTTCGACCGGACGGCCGTCGCCGGGGGCAGCATCGCCTGTGTGTACCGGGCGGCCCTGCTGGACGGCACCGACGTGGCCGTGAAGCTGCTGCGGCCGGGGGTGCGCCGGGCGATGGAGACCGACTTCGCGCTGCTGGCGTCCGGCGCGCGCCTGGCCGAACGGCTGCCGCCGCTGCGCGGGGTCCCGGCCCGCAGGGTGGTCCGGCAGCTCGGCGACGCGCTGCTGCGCCAGGTCGACCTCGCACGGGAGGCGGACTCCCTGGCCCTGCTGCGGGCCAACCTCGCCGATCTGCCGTTCGTGCGGGTGCCCGCGCCGTTCCCCGCCGCCGCGGGTCCGGGCGCGCTGGTGATGGAGTACGTCGAGCGTCTCGAACGCTTCGCCCCGGGCGACTTCGGCAAGGAGGACCGCAGACAGATCGTCAGGAACGTGCTCCGGTGCGTGTACCGGATGCTGTTCATCGACGGTCTCGTCCACTGCGACATGCATCCGGGCAATCTGTATCTCGGCCCGGACGGCTCCATGGTGCTTCTCGACGCCGGGTTCGTGGTCCGGCTGGAGCCCCGGGTGCGGCTGCTGTTCGCCCGGTTCTTCATGAACCTCTCGCTCGGCCGGGCGGCGGAGGCGGCCGAGTCGGTGCTGCGGAGCGCCGAGCACGTACCGGCCGGCTGCGACCTCGACGCGTTCCGGGCCGAGATCGGCGCCCTGGTGGAGGAGAGCGCCGGGCGGACGGCCGGCCAGTTCAGGCTCGCGCCGTTCGCGACCAGGCTGTTCGACATCCAGCGCCGCAGCGGGGTGGCGGCGGCCCCCGAGTTCGTCTTCCCGCTGATGTCGCTGCTGGTGCTCGAAGGCATGATCAACGACTTCGACGTGGACGTCGACTTCCAGGGCGAGGCCATCCCCACCCTGCTCGCCGCCCTGAACCGCTGACGACCGCCCGCCGATCCCGGAAGAGGCACCGCGATGGACGAACTCGCCGTACACCGGTACGCGCCGGGACCCCGGGCCCGGCTGGGCAGCGGTCCGCCCCGCTCCTGGTCCGTGCTCGGGGAACCCTCCACCGCCGCCGAGCGGATGCACCGGGCCCGGGTGAGCGGCGCCGCGCCGGCCGTCGCCGTCGTGCTCGGCGAGCACTACGGGCGGCACGCGGACCGCGCGCTGCTCCAGGGACTCGCCCTGCGCCGGACGCACGGCTGGCCCCTGGTCCTGGTGCACCGGGGCGCGGGTGGCGGGAGCCTGCTGCGGGCCGTGGCGCTGGAGGAACCCGGCCCGCCGCTGGCCACGGTGGAACTTACGTGCGCCGGGGCCGAGGCGACAGTGGCCGAGGTCGCCCGCGCGGCGCTCGGCGACACCCGCTGGCCGGACCCGCCGGGAAGCCGCCGGGACGTACTGGCCGGCGCGGACGGGCGCACAGCCTTCGCCCGCTGGCGGCCGTCGGCGCTCCCCGCGGCGCGCCCGCCGACGGGCCCGTGCTGATCACGGGCGGACTCGGGGGCCTCGGACTGCGGATCGCGGCGGTGCTGGCGGCGGCCGGTGCCGACGACATCACCCTGCTCGACGTGACGCCCCCGGGCGCGCTGCCCCGCGCGGACGCCGCGGTGCTGGGAAGGCTGCGGGCCCGGGTCCCAGGGCTGCGTGTGCTGACCGCCGACGTGACCGATCGCGCGGCGGTGGCCCGGACGCTGGCCGGGGCACGGCCGGTGACCGTGGTGCACTGCGCGGGCCGGGTCGCCGGGGCCCCGGTGAGCGACTGCGCGCCCGGCGATCTCGCGGCGCTGCGCGGGCCGAAGTCCACCGGGCTGTCCCATGTCCTCGCCGCGGTACGGCACTCGTCGTTGCGCGCCCTGCTGTGTTTCGGCTCGGTGACGTCCCACCGCGCGCACCGGATGATGGGGGGATACGGGCTCGCCAACGAGATCCTGCGCAGAAGGGCGCTGGCCGTCGCCCCCCGGCTGCCCGGCTGCGCCGTGGTGGTGGCCGAGTGGTCGCTGTGGAGCGGTGCGGGGCAGGCCCATCGGATGGGCGTGGTCGCCGGGGCGGCCCGTCAGGGCATGGCCCCCATACCGCTGCGGACGGGGCTGGACGCGGTGACCCGGCTGTTGGCGTGGCCCCGGGGTCCGGAGCACGCCGCCGCCCTGCTGCTCACTCCCGTCGCTTACGGCGCTCTGCCCACGGCGGTGGTCGACGAGGGCGACACGGCGGGGCACTCCGGCAGGCGTGCCAATCTCTGAGAAGCGCTCCCCACCTTCCCTCACTTAATTTGTCTATAACGACCAGCCGACTACATGGTAGGGAAGGACTGGTATGGCCATCGACTTGCGCCGAAAGTCACCGGCAGATCTGGCGGAGGGCCGGGCGAACGGCTGGGCCGATACGGTCGAGGACCCGGTACTGCTGGAGGACCTCGGCACCGAACAACGCGAAGCGCTGAACTTCGCCTACCGGACCACGCTCAGCAATGTGGACCCCCGGTTCGTCGCCGGTGACCCCGCCGCGTGGGCGAGCGACTTCGGGTACGCCCTGGACCGGGTGGCGATCCGACTGGACAACCGCAGCAACGAGGAGCTGCGCCGTGCGGCCCTCCAGCACGCCGACCCCGCGATGCGGGAGCAGGCGCTGTTCGAGTACGCGGACCGTGACCACGCGGACGCGATCGAGCTGCTGGCCCAGGCGATCAGGCAGGACACCGACCGTCAGGTCCGCTGGGACGCGCTGTGGGCGGTCGAGAAGCTGGGCGGCCCCGAAGCCATCGCGGCGCTGCGGCAGTTCCTCGACGACCCCGACCCGGAGATCGCGGAGTGGTCGAAGCTGTTCATCAGCGAGTTGCAGACCGGCGACCCGGCCTTCGACGACCGTGAAGGCAGCTTCACCCCCGGCCGGACGTTCGACGAGACGATCTTCCTGCTGATCCACTGCGATCTGTATGTGCGGCTCGACCCGTCGAACCAGCACTGGGGCAAGATCTCCCTGGCCCCGCAGGGTCTGGCGCGCATCTACGGGCAGGCGCACGCGTGCCCGAACGTCGCCACGCGTGAGAAGCAACTGGTCATCGCGAAGACGATCGAGGGGCTGCACGCCGACGGCACCCCGCACGTGGACAACTATCTGTTCCGCGGGTTCACCGAGCGCAGCCGGCGGGACCGCGGCAACTTCTTCTTCGAGTCGCTGGTGCCCCGGCCGTTCTTCAAGTCCGGCCGCGCCGACGACCCGTCGGAAGGTGTCCGGGAGGCGAACATCGGCTTCGCCCGGTACGGGACCTGGCATCTCGACCCCAAGTTCCAGGTGCGCGGCGAGGCCGCCATCCGGTACGTACGCGGTCGCTTCCAGGGCTGGGGGCACGTCAATCTCTCCCGGATCGCCGGGCGCTCGCTGGAAGAGATCCTGGTCCCGGGCAACGGCGTCCTGTCGACCCTGCACGACGAGGAGGTCGGTCCGATGACCAACGCCTTCATCCTCGGCACGTTCAAGGGCAAGCTCAACGACTGGGACGGCGACGGGGTCATCGACCTCAACTCCCGGGACGTGTACTCGACGGCCGATGGGGACATCGACACCGACCAGGACGGGATCCCCGACCAGGCCGGACTCACCTGCTGCGACTGGACCACCCAGCAACTTCCGTGAGCGGCCGCCGGTTGCCACCTCCCAACGACGAAAGGCAATTGAGATGACCGACTCGTCATCCCGGCCCACCACCGTGTACGGCCGTCCGGTCACCACGGACGGTGTTCCCAACCTGTACGAGGGCACCGCGGTGGCCCCGTGGACACCTCCGGCGCCCGGTATCGACAATCTGGGCATCACCTCGGTCGACACCTTCGCCGTCCCGGGTGTCGGTGAGTACACCGTCGACTTCAGCGGCTATGTCCGGGTGGTGCGGTCCGAACCGACCTCCGAGGAATGGTCCAGCGCCGAGGTCTACACCAACCTGATCGAGATGAAGATGGTCGGTGAGTGCGCCGAACTCGGGCGCATCACCGTCACCCTCAACCCGGACTGCCTGTCGACGGGCCAGATCCGTACCCCGTTCGACCCCTACGCGGGTGAGGGTCCGGCCGCCAAGGCGTGCCGGATGGCGGTGGGAGCCATCTTCGACATGCCGAAGCTCGGTCTGCGGCTGGCGAACAAGGAACCCATCATCCTCACCATCGACGATGTGCGGCAGATCCCGCCCGCCGGTTCCCCCGGCAAGGGCCAGATCTACCGGATGCTGCCGCTGCACGACGTCCAGCGGCTCGACGACTCCCCGGTGGCCTATGTGACCAGCCTGCGCTTCACCATGGGCGGGTACACCACGGTGGAGGCCATGGCCGCACGGTGACGGCCGCCCGCGTCAAGGGGCGGGCAGGGGCCGGCTCCCGGCCTCTGCCCGTCGGGGCGCCCGGGCTTCCCTCCGCCCGGCGCCCATACCGCGGGCGGCACCAGGGTGCCGGACCCCGGCCCGGGGTCCGGCACCCGTCGCGGGTGCGCTACCGCTTCAGAGTCCGAGGGCCTCGGCGGCCAGGGCGGTCCCCCGTACCCGCGCGTCGATCTTCGCGAAGGCCACGTCGCGCGAGGTGGAAGTGTCGTCGGCGAACGGCGAGAAGCCGCAGTCGTCGCAGGTGCCCAACTGCTCCACCGGGAGGTGACGGGCCGCGAGCAGCACCCGGTCACGTACTTCCTCCGGGGTCTCCACCCTAGGGTCGATCGGATCGGTCACGCCCACGAACACCCGCACACCGGGCGGCAGATGCTCGGCGATGATGCCGAGGACGCGTTCGGGGTCGGGCTCGCTGGCGAGCTGGACGTAGAAGTTGCCCGCCTTCAGCTGGAAGAGCTTCGGCAGCAGGCCCGCGTAGTCGACATCGAGGCTGTGGGTGGAGTCGAGGTCGCCGCCGGGGCAGGTGTGCACCCCGATCCGGGCCCGGTCGGCCTCGTCGAACCGGCCGAGGACCTCATTGTTCAGGGCGATGAAGCCGTCGAGCAGGGCGCCGCCCGGGTCCAGCTTGAGTGCCAGACGGCCTTCGGTGAAGTCGAGCTGCACCACATGCGCGCCCGCTTCCAGACAGCCGCGGATGTCGGCCTCGGCCTCGTCGGCCAGATCGCTCAGGAACGCCTCGCGGGAGTATCCGTCGATGGCGTCGGCCGGGTACAGCAGGCTGAGCGCCGAAGGCGCGATGACCGCCTGCTTGAGGGGACGACCGGTGTGCCGCCGGGCGTCACGCAGATACGAGTCCGCGCGGACCTGGTAGCGGAAGGGGCCCTCGGTCAGATGCGGCAGCTGCCGGACATGGCCGTCGGCGAAGGGGAGGGTGACGCCGTGCGGGTCGAGGGTGGCCAGACCCGCGACCGGGTAAGTGGCGAAGCTCGGCTTGGACTGCTCGCCGTCGACCAGGACCGGGCAGCCGAGCGCCTCCAGACGGGCGAGCGTGTCCACCGTCGCCCGCTGCTGAAGCTCCGTCAACTTCCCTTCGCTTAGGCGTCCTTGGGCGTGCTCACCGAGCGCCTCCTGGAGGGCGCGGGGCCGGGGGATGCTGCCGACAGGTTCTGTGGGGATGCTCATGCGCGGACCATAGGAAGCCTCCCTCCTCCCACGCAAGGCAGCGTGACCGGGTCGAGCGGTCGTACTCCCGGGCGGCGGTCCGGGGCGGGCGGACCTCCGGACGCCGTATCGCCCCAGGTCACCGAGTTCCTCGCGGCGCGACCGCCCGCCGGTACGCACCGTGGACCGGCCCGCGCGACGAACCATGGGCCTTGGCGGGTTCACCGGTTCTGAGTACTTCCCCCGGTGCCGGACGGCGGCGGAGCGTGGCCCCGGATCGGAACCGCCGACAGCTCCGCCGCAGCACCGACGCCGCCCACGGGGAGCCCGCGCGCCTCGCGTCCGGACCGGGCGGCGCCGGGGTTCACGCCAAAGCCCGGCGGGGGCGTGCGCGGGCGGCGGCGGGGTGGTACCCCGGTTCCTCGTCGCAGGTGGGAGGTCCGGGCGCGGTGACACGGGAACGCCACAGAAATCGGACATGTCTTCTTGTTGTGGGGTATTCGGGGTGGTGCGGCGCTGCCAGAATCCCGCTCCGGCTGGGGCTTACCCGGGCTTCAGGGCCTTCGAGAGGAGAGCGTGTCATGGGGTTCATGCGGTTCAAGACGACGGGCTACAACTGGGTGCAGGCGTATCCGGCGGGCGGTGAGTGGCGGCTGCTGTTCGGGCGGGGCAAGGAGGGTGCCCTGGTCAGTGAGCAGCGCCTGCTGAGCCAGGAGTGGCTCAGCACGATCGTGCCGAAGCTGGTCCACGCCCAAGGGCTGTACGCGAGTGACTGCGCGCTGCTGCTGTCCCGTCCCGGGGAGTCCCTGCGGAGCCTGTTCCTCCGGGGCGACACCTACGAGTGGTTCGACTGGGAGCAGGGGAGGGTCCTGAGCGAGGGGCCGTGGGCCGGGCTGGAGAACTGGGGCGCCGCGCTCCCGGCCGGCTGGCGTTCGCAGATCGACGCCCTGTTCCCGGCGCCCGACGCGGCGGACGGGGCGCGGCAGACGTACTTCTTCAAGGGGAACCGGGTCCTCACCCTGAACTCGTCCACCGGGGTGGTGCGCGAGGCGCTGATCACCGACGGTCCGGACGCCTCGGACTGTGCGGGCTGGGCGCGGTTACCGGAGGAGTTCCGCCAGGACCTGGATCATGTCGCGGCGTACAAGGCGGCGTCCGACGGGACCCGGCAGAGTCTGCTGATCAAGGGCACCCAGGGTGTTCTGCTGAACTGGAGGACCGGGTTACTGGCCTCCGGCGCTCTCGACCGCCTCGGGATACCCGGCCTGGCGGCGCTCCCGGAGCGGTTCCGCGTTCCCTACCGTCCGGTCACCGGTCGCTGGACCGGTGCCGTCGGCAACCAGCGGATCGAGCTCCGGGTCGATCTGGAGGGCGAGCGTCCGCTGGGCGTCGTCAGCGGTGATCTGTTCACCGGCGACACCTGGACCGACTCCTTCCGCACCAGCGGCACTCTGATCGTCACACCGAGTGTCAACAGGTTCACCCTCATCCAGTCGGGTCTGTCCTGGGCGAACAACTCACCGCTGACCGACCTCTTCCTCACGCTCCCCCGGACCGCCGTGACCAGCCCCGAAGGCAGCAACGCCAGCCTGATCCTCCACGGCGCCGGCGCCGGCCAGGAACTGAACCTCGGCTGCTACTACGCCGGTCCGGCGCTGCGGTCGGTGGAGATGGAGACCGACGCCCTGGCGGGCACCCAGGTCTTCCAGCAGTACGACACCTCCCGGGGCAATGCCCCGCGGGGCTACCGCCACCGGAGCCTGACCGTCGCCTCCGCCTACGCCGAGGCGGGCGTCGAGCTCAAGAACGCGGGGCAGGTCAATGTGGTCGCCAATACCTCGGGCGACGACCTGCGGTGGTCGGAGGCGGAGCTGCATGCCGCGATGACGGCCAACTTCAGTCTGCACCGCGAGGTGGAGCAGTGGAAGATCTGGACCTTCGTCGCCACCCGCTACACCCTCGACGGCGCCGCCGGGCTCATGTTCGACCAGATGGGCAGGGAACGTCAGGGCATGGTCGTCTTCCACGACACCCTGCGGGACTACGGTCTCATCGGCGACTCCATGGAGCTGTTCTGCTACGTCCACGAACTCGGGCATGTCTTCAACATGCTCCACGCCTGGGAGAAGAACATTGCCAAACCGCCCGCCCCGCTGGGGCCGAACAGCGGCTTCGGCGAACTGTCGTGGATGAACTACCCGCAGGCGTACAACAACGGTGACCGGGCCGGAGGACAGCACTTCTGGCAGGACTTCCCCTACCAGTTCAGCGACAACGAACTGCGCCATCTGCGCCACGGCTACTACCGTCATATCGTCCCCGGCGGTGACAACGCCCTCACCAACGCCGCCCTTGACCTCAGCGCCACCGCACAGGCGTTCATCCTCCCGTCGGCCGGTGAGGACCCGGGGCTCTCCCTCTCCCTCGGGGGGAAGCAGGTCTTCGGCTACGGCGAACCGGTCATGGCCGAACTCCGGCTCTCCCGTACCGGTGTGACCGGGGACGCGACAGTGGCCGCGAGCATCGGCCCGAAGGGCGAACGCACCACCATCGTGATCAGCGACCCCTACGGCCGTACCCGCGCCTTCCGCCCCGTCGCCCGCGCCTGCACCGGCCACGGCGACGCCGAACGGACGGTCACCCTCACCGAGGACCGGCCGTCGGTGTACGAGACCGCCTACCTCGGATACGGCAGCGACGGACTGTACTTCGCCGAACCCGGCACCTACCGGGTCACCGCCGTCCACACCGGACTCGACGGCGCCCGCACCGTCTCCGCCACCCGCACCCTCCGGGTCCGGACCCCGCTGGACCGCGCGGACCAGGAGGTCGGTGAACTCCTCACCGGCGACCAACAGGGCACCCTGCTCGCCTTCCTCGGCTCCGACGCCCCCCATCTCACCAGCGGCAACGACGCCCTCCAGGAACTGATCGAACGCCACGGCGACCACCCGCTCGCCGCCTACGCCCGCCTCGCACACGGCGCCAACGCCGGACGCCACTTCCAGACCATCGGTGACGGACAACTCCATGTCCGCCAACCCGACATCACCACATCGGTCACCCAGCTCACCGAGGCCATCGCCACGTCGCGCACCGACCAGGACACCGGACTCGACAACCTCACCCTCAACGCCGCCCTGCGCCGTCTCGCCACCGTCCACGCCAAGGCCGGTGACCTCGAACGCGCCGACGCCACCCTCGACACCCTCGTCACCCACTTCCACGACCAGGGCGTCCCGGCCCACGTCGAGCAGCGCATCCAGCAGCAGGCCGACGAGACCCGCGCCCGGATCCACGAAGCGGCCGGAGAACCCACGGCTCCCTGAACCGGCAAGGCACCCGCCCCGGCAGCGGGGCCGTCACCCGAACGGCTGAACTGACGGCCTCGGCTGTTTCCCTCGGTCTCCGCTGGCAAGCCATCAGCTTGCCAGCGGGGCGGGCATGTCACGGCGCCCCGTCCGAGACGCAGAGGAACCGAGGTGTCGTCATGCGCACACGTCACAAGGCGCTGACCGCTCTGGCCGTACTGGCCGCCGCCCTGGGCGCCGTCACCGGTCCGGCTGCCCTGGCCGCACCCGAAGCCGCGGCGCCCGCCGAGCCGCCGGGCACCCAGGTCTCCATCGAGACCTTCGCCGCCAAATGCCTCGACGTGCAGACCCCGGACAGCGGCGCGCCGCTCGTCCAGGCCGACTGCGACAACACCTCCCGTACCCAGCGGTTCTGGGTGAACACCGTCGCCGGGGGTGTGGAGATCCGCACCGCCGACAACCTGTGTCTCGATCTGGAGGCCGCGAAGCGCGGCAACGGGACACGGATCATCCAGTACCCCTGCGGAACGCTTCCCAGGTTCTCCCAGACCTTCCTCACCTTCCCGGCCGCCGGGGACGCGACCTTGTCCACGATCCACACCATCGACCTCAGGTGCTTCGACGTCGCGAACGCCGACGAGGCGGCCGGCGCGGGCATCATCCAGTTCACGTGCAGCGGCGACTCCAACCAGAGCTTCAGGCTCCGCGAGGTCTAGCCGGGCTGTCGCGCCAGGCCGGGGGCGTGACCTGACACCGGCAGGCGGCGATCACTCCGGTCCGCGTCAGCGTTCCAGGTGGTCCAGGAAGTCCGTGATGAGCCCCAGCCATGCTTCGGGACGCTCGGCGAAGGGCAGATGGCCGGTCGGTATCCCGACGAGCCGGGCCCCGGGGATCCCCTCGGCCACCTCGTGGTGCAGCTCGGGACCGACCATGAAGTCCTCGGTCGTGGAGATCACGAGGACCGGCACCGCGATCCGGGCCAGATCCTCGCGGACGTCGGTCCGGACGACCAGGTCGGCGTGATCGCCGCCGCCCGGCGGGAGGGATCGCGCGGTCTCCCTCACCAGGGCGTCGAGCTCGTCCGAGCTCATGGCCGCCAGCGCCGACGTGCCGAGCGCCAGAGGTGTGAGGTAGCGGGCCAGCGGCACATGGGCGCCGGAGGTGTGGAGGTGCCGCCAGCGTTCGGCGAGACGGCGCAGCGCGGCGTCGGGCCGGGCCACCGGAGCGGTCAGCACCAGGGCGGTGACCCGCTCCGGGTGCCGGACGGCGGCCCGTATCGCGACGGCGGTACCCAGGGAGTAGCCGACGACCGCGAAGGTCTCCAGCCCCTCGGCGACCGCGGCGGCCACCAGCTGGTCGGCCAGCCCGTCCAGGGTGAGGGGTGCGGCCGAACGGGGGGTCGCCCCGGTACCGGGGTAGTCGGCACCGACGACGGTGCGGTTCGCGGCGAGCCCGTCGAGGATCGGTCCGTAGTTGCCCGCGACGCTTCCGCCCGCGCCGTGGGCGAGGAGCAGCCCCGGCCCGGCACCTTGGACGCTGCGGGCGAAAACCGGTACGGGCAGCGCGATTTCGGGCACGGGGATCTCCTCAGATGTTCTGTAGCGATCACTAGCAATCCGACGGTAGCAGGTTTCTTAGCGAGCGCTATAAAATGCCTCCATGACGAAGACCGGAGGCCGCCCCAGGAGCTTCGACCGTGAGGTCGCCCTGGAGCGCGCGCTCACCGAGTTCTGGCTGCACGGCTACGAGGCCACCTCGATCGCCGCGCTCACCGCGGCGATGGGGATCAACGCACCCAGCCTGTACGGAGCCTTCGGGGACAAGCGGAGGCTCTTCCGTGAGGCGATCGGCCGGTACCGGGTGACCTACGGCGCGTTCGGTGGACGGGCGCTGGCGGAGGAGACGACGGCGTTCCTGGCGATCCGGCGGGTGCTGCGCGAGGCCGCCCACGAGTACACCGACCCGGGCCATCCGCCCGGCTGCATGATCATCACCGCCGCGACCAACTGCACCCCGGCGGCCGACGAGGTCAAGGCCGAACTGCGCGCCCTGCGCGAAGCGGGCAGGGACGCGCTCCAGGAGAGGATCGCCGCCGACGCGCGGGCCGGGCGCCTGGCCCCCTCGGTCGACGTCCCCGCGCTCGCCATGTTCTACGCGGCCACGCTTCAGGGCATGTCCACCCAGGCGTGCGACGGTGTCGGCCGCGAAGCCCTGGAACGGGTCGCCGACATCGCCATGACCGCCTGGCCCGACGGGGCCGGGGCCAACCGGGCCGGTACTGGTACCGACCGGGCCGGGGCGGTGCGGTAGCGGTCCGGGCGCAATGGTGGGGCGCGGCGGCGGGGCCGGGGCGGCGCGGGGTACCAGGGGCGCGGCGGCAATGCCGGTGCTGGGCGGTGCCGGGGCGGGGCAGGGCTGGGCCGGTGCCGACGCGCGGTCGGCGGGGCCGGGGCGGGGCGGCACCCGGTCCCGGAACGGTGCGGCGGCGGTACCGGGCGAGGGGTCCCACCTGGGGTGGAGGGCGTGGGGGCGCCCTGCCGTCGGTGGGGCGGGGGCACCCCGTACCATTTCCTTGGTTGACGGCAGAACCATTCTCGCCCGATCGGATTCGCCTTGTACGAGCATTCCGCTCCCGCCTCCTGGCGTATCGCGTTGCCGCATTCCGCGGCCGCGGTGCCGGTGGCACGTGCGCTCGTACGGACCGCGCTCGCGGACATCGAGCACGCCGCCGACTGCGACACTGCGGAACTCCTCACGGCGGAGCTGGTGGCGAACGCCGTGGAGCACACCTCGGGCGACGACCCGATAGAGCTGGTGGTCGAGCTGCGGTCGGGCGGCTGTCAGGTCGAGGTGCACGATCCCGACCCGTGTCCGCCGGGCAGTCTCACCCGGCCCGATCCGGCGGGACCGCCGGACCCCTGGCAGGAGCACGGACGGGGACTGCTGCTGATCCGCGCGCTGAGCTCGTCCTGCGGGCACCGCCCCACCGAGTCCGGCAAGGCGGTGTGGTTCACACTGCCCGCGCTCCCCCGCCCGCGGCCCGCCTGACGCGACGGCCCCCGCCGCGGGACGACCGGCCCGGAACCGCGACGCGCCGTCGCCGGTGCGTCACCCGAGGTCGCCGGTGCGTCACCCGAGGCAGTCCCGGACGGCCTTGACCAGGTTCGCCGCCCGGGGGTCGTCCGGCCGGAAGTTCCAGAGGTTGGTGACATAGCCGAAACCGACACCGGCGTCGGGGTCCGCGAAGCCGATCGATCCGCCGGAGCCCGGGTGACCGAACGACCCCGGCCCGAGCATCGGCATCGGCGGGCAGGCCCGCCAGAACCCGAGCGACATGTTGAAGGAGCGTTCCGCCGGGATGTCGAGTCCCGGCGGCAGCCCATGCATCCGGGTGCCGCCCGTCTGGACGGCCGTCGCCCGCTCGACCGCCGGCGGATCGAGCAGCCGGACACCGTCCACGTCACTCACCGTGGCGGCGTACATCCGGGCCACCGAGCGCGCGTCCGAGAGCATGTTGGCCGCCGGGAACTCCGCCTCGCGCCAGGCCCGGGTGGTGTAGTAGTCGGAGGTGTTGTCCAGCGCGCCACCGAGCTCGCCGCTGCGGGCCTGGACCGAGTCGGCGCCCCACACGGCCTCGACCCACGCGACGACCGTGTCCGGGTCCAGCCCGGTCGCCGCGGCCATCCCGGCGATCAGCTCCTCCAGACCGAACGGCGCGGCGGCCGCGATCCGGGCCACCCGGTCCTCCTGCTCCTCGGGCAGCCCGATCCAGGCGCTCAGTCCGAGCGGGGCGGCCACCTCCTCGGCGAAGAACGTACCGAGCGACCTGCCGGAGATCCGGCGCACGACCTCGCCGACCAGGAACCCGTACGTGACGCTGTGGTAGACGTGCTCCGTACCCGGCCGCCACAGCGGCTCCTGCGTTTCGAGCGCGCGGATCACCGGGTCCCAGTCGCATGCCTGCTCGAACGTCAGCGGTCCGTCGACGAGCGGCAGTCCGGCCTGGTGCGACAGCAGCCAGCGCACCGATATCCGTTCCTTGCCCGCGGCACCGAACTCCGGCCAGTACCGGACCACCGGGGCGTCCAGATCCAGCTCACCGCGCTGCGCCAGCATATGGGCGCAGATCGCGGTGGCACCCTTCGTCGTGGACGCCACCTGGACGATGGTGTCCCCGCGCCACGGCCGGTTCGCCTCGCGGTCGGCGAGGCCGCCCCACAGATCGACGACGGGCCGCCCGCCCACGTAGACACCACAGGCCGCACCGACCTCGCCGGGCTCCCCCGCGAAGTTCGCGCGGAACACGTCGGCGACCTTTCCCCAGCCGTCCTCGACCCCGTGCCCGGCCACCCCGTACCCGGCGTCCTCGCTCAGCGCGGGGGTCCCGTTCGTCGTGTTCTCCATGCTGTGTCCTCTCCGGCGCGGTGACGGCTCCGCGCTCCCCTGGTCCCTCGGTGTGAAGAACATCAGGTACCGCTCGACAGCGTCGACCGACCGGTGGGAGTTGTCGGGAAGCCGCCTGACGCGTGCCTTGCACACACGCCGCCACCGCTGAATGCCGCTCCACCGGCGAGCGGTGGGACGGGCCAGAGCCAGGGCCAGGGTCAGAGTCAGGACGGGTACGGGTACGGGTACGGGTACCGGGACCGGGATGCGGGCAGCCGGGAGAAGCCGCCGCCCGTCAGCTGCCGGACCGGGCCTCCGCCGGGTCGGACAGGGTCGCCACCAGGACGGCCTTGATGGTGTGCAGGCGGTTCTCCGCCTCGTCGAAGACGACGGAGTGGGACGACTCGAAGACCTCGTCGGTGACCTCCAGCGACTCCAGTCCGTGCCGCTCGTACAGATCACGGCCCACCTGGGTGCCGAGGTCGTGGAAGGCCGGAAGGCAGTGCAGAAAGCGGACGTCCGCGTTGCCGGTGGCGCGCAGCACGTCCATGGTCACGGCGTACGGGCCGAGCGCGGCGATCCGCTCGTCCCACACCTCCTTGGGCTCACCCATCGACACCCACACATCGGTCGCGACAAAGTCGGCGCCGCGCACGCCCTGCCCGATGTCCTCGGTCAGGGTGACGGTGGCACCGCTGGCCGCGGCCAGCTCGCGGGCACGGGCGACGACTGCGGGCGCTGGCCAGTACGCCTCGGGCGCCACGATCCGGACGTCCATACCGAGCAGCGCGCCCGTGACGAGGTACGAGTTGCCCATGTTGAAGCGGGCGTCACCGAGGTAGGCGAAGGCGACCCGGTCGAGCGGCTTGGCGGTGTGCTCGGTCATGGTGAGCACATCGGCGAGCATCTGGGTGGGGTGCCAGTCGTCCGTCAGCCCGTTGTAGACGGGGACACCCGCGTACGCGGCGAGTTCCTCGACCGCGGGCTGGCTGTCGCCGCGGTACTCGATCGCGTCGTACATCCGGCCGAGCACCCGGGCGGTGTCCTTGACCGACTCCTTGTGCCCCATCTGGGAGCCGGACGGGTCGAGGTAGGTGGTGGCGGCCCCCTGGTCGGCGGCGGCGACCTCGAAGGCGCAGCGGGTGCGGGTCGAGGTCTTCTCGAAGATGAGGGCGATGTTCCGGCCGCGCAGCAGGGGGGTCTCGGTGCGCGCCCGCTTCGCCGCCTTCAGCTCTGCGGCCAGGGTGACCAGGGCCCGGAACTCGTCGGCGGTGAAGTCCACCTCCTTGAGGAAGTGACGGCCGGTGAAACCGGTCGGGACAGTCACCATGCTGAGCTCCAGGGGCGTGGACGGCTGACGAAGAGGTGGGAGGACTTGGAAGTCTATACGACAGGTCACATTTCTATGCAAGCACCCCGGTCCCCTGCCGCCCCTGGTCCCCTGGTGTCCGCCGGCCTCCTCGGTCCTCTGGTCTCCTGATGCGCTGATGCTCTTGGTCTCCCGGTCCCCGGGTGTCCCGGTCCCTCGGTCCCTCGGTCTCCCGGTCCTCGCGTGCCCGGGCAGCGGGCCCGCACCCCGCCCGGCCCGGTCACGCGGTCACGCGGTCACGCGGTCACGCGGTCACGCGGTCACTCAGTCCACCCCGGTCACCCCGGTCACCCCGGTCACCTCGGTCACCCCGGTCACGCGGGGTCCCGTTGCAGGGGGCAGCTCATGCAGCGCGGGCCGCCCCGGCCCCGGCCCAGCTCGCTGCCGAGGATCTCGATGACCTCGATGCCCTGCTTGCGCAGATGCGTGTTGGTCGTGGCGTTGCGCTCGTACGCGACGACGACCCCCGGTTCGACGGCGAGGACGTTGCAGCCGTCGTCCCACTGCTCCCGCTCCGCCGCGTGCACGTCCTGGGTGGCGGTGAGCACCCGGATCTCGCTGAGGCCGAGGGCGGCGGCAATCGCCCGGTGCATCTGCTCCGGCGGATGGTCGGTGACCTTCAGTTCGTGCGCCGCGTCGCCCGGTTCGATGGTGTACGAGCGGAGCATCCCGAGACCGGCGTACTGGGTGAAGGTGTCGGCGTCGACCATCGTCATCACCGTGTCGAGGTGCATGAAGGCACGCCGCTTGGGCATGTCCAGCGCCACGATGGTGCGCGCGGAACCGGCCGCGAAGAGCCGCTGCGCCAGCATCTCGACGGCCTGCGGGGTGGTGCGCTCGCTCATCCCGATGAGGACCGCGCCGTTGCCGATGACCAGGACGTCCCCGCCCTCGATCGTGGACGGGTAGTCGGTCTGCCCCTCGGACCAGATGTGGAACGGGCCCGCCGAGGCGGGCCGGAACAGCGGATGGTGCCGGTAGATCGCCTCGAAGTGGACGGTCTCGCGGCGCCGCGCGGGCCAGCGCATCGCGTTGATGGAGACCCCGTCGTAGATCCACGCGGAGGTGTCCCGGGTGAAGAGGTGGTTGGGCAGCGGGTCCAGCAGGAAGTCGTCCAGCTCCATCACATGGAAGCGGACGGAGACGGGCTCGGCGTGCCGCTCCAGGAACTCACGCTTCGTCATCCCGCCCACCAGCGCCTCGCACAGCTCCGCCGACGGCAGCCGCGCGAACGCGGCCCGCAGATGATCGGTGGCGAGCGGACCGTACTCCTTCTCGTCGAAGACCCGGTCCAGGACCAGCTCCCGGGCCTCCGGCACCTCCAGCGACTCGGTGAGCAGGTCACCGAACAGATGGACGCTCACACCCCGGTCGCGCAGGACGTCCGCGAACCCGTCGTGCTCCTGGCGGGCCCGGCGCACCCACAGGACGTCGTCGAAGAGGAGGGCGTCGCGGTTGCTGGGCGTGAGCCGTTTCAGCTCCAGGTCGGGCCGGTGCAGTATGACGTGGCGCAGCCGTCCGGTCTCGGAGTCGACGTGGAATCCCATGGAGCCATCCTTCCCCGACGCGGCGCATCGGGCGCGGCGTTCGCTCATCCGCCGACGGTAGCCCGCCCGGCCCGTGGAGGAGGGGCGCTCGTCGGCGGCGGCGCCGCGCGGGTCGCCGCCGTCGCTCGGGCGCCGGTCGGGCGCCGCTCGGGTTCGGCTCGGGTTCGGCTCGGGTTCGGCTGGGGCTCAGCTCGGCTCAGGCCCTGCTCGGGCGGCGCTCAGGCGCGCAGGTATGTGAGGACGGCGAGTACCCGGCGGTGGGTGTCTCCGGCGGGCGGCAGGTCGAGCTTGGCGAGGATGTTGCCGATGTGCTTGACCACGGCCGCCTCGGAGACCACGAGTTCCCGGGCGACCGAACCGTTGGACCGGCCCTCGGCGACGAGCGCCAGCACCTCGCGCTCACGCGGCGTCAGCCGTTCCAGCGGGTCACGGCGGCGGCGCAGCAACTGGCGGACGACCTCGGGGTCGACGACCGTGCCCCCGCCCGCGACGGTCCGCAGGGCGTCCAGGAACTGCTCGACCTGACCGATCCGGTCGGGAGGGGAACCGCGCACCCATGAACGACCCGCACAGGAACAAGTGCGCCCGCACGAGAGGACCCGGAGGCGCAAGCGAAGGCGCCCCGCGGGGAACCGCGCACACCCGGCACAGGCCCACGGGACCCTGGGACCCCGGGGCCCCAGGGACCCAAGAACCCCTGACCCGCCGGAAGGCTTCAGCGGACTCCGCTGAGGGTCGCGAAGACGACCACGTTGGCGTCGTAGCCCGCCTCACCGGTGAACGTCCCACCGCAGGTGATGAGGCGGAGTTCGGCGCGCCCCAGATCGCCGTAGACCCGCTCGGAGGGGAACCCGTCGCGCTTGAGGACCTCGATCCCGTACACGGTGAACAGGGCGGTCCGGCCGTCCGCGCGGGGCACCTCGACGGTCGCGCCCTTGTCCAGGGCGCCGAGCGGGTAGAAGACCGCCGGGCCGGTGCGGGTGTCCACATGGCCGGTGATCACGGCGGTGCCCCGTTCGCCCGGGGTGGGGCCCTGGGCGAACCAGCCCGCGAGGTCCGGCCGGTCGGGCGGCGGCGCCGCGATCTGCCCGCGCGGGTCGTACCCGATGTCCTGGAGCGGCGCGTCCACCCCGACGGCCGGGACGAGGACCCGGGCGGGGCGGCTGACGGCGAGGGGGGCGTGGGCGCTCCGGGCGGCCGGGCCGGAGGGTGCCGCCCGGACGGCCGCGGCGGGCGTGGGCCGTGGCGGCTCGGCGGGCGGCTCGCCCTGCACCAGCCGGATTCCGACGAGGACCGCGAGCGCCATCGAGGACCAGCCCACGCGCAGCCGTCTGCCGGTCTCGGCGCGGCTCGCCCGCTCATGGGCCGCGAGGGCCGCCCGCAGCACCTCGCCCTCGTCACGGCCCTGTTCCGTACCACCCGCAACGGCCGGAACACCCGCACGGCCCGAACCGCCCGTATACCGATCCATACCGAACCCTCCTCGTCACCCGCCGCGCACAGCCCCCCGACCGCCCCCGGGCGGCGGACCTCAGACGGCCTGCCGCACCCGCCGCAGCCGGTACAGGTATCCGCCGCCGAGCGCGGCCCCGGTGATCAGTACGGCTCCGGCACCGGTCGCCACCGCGGAGCCGTCCCGGTCACCGCCGAACCCCGCGTGGGAGCCGCCCGAGGGCACGACCTCCAGCACTCCGGTGAGACGCGCGCCGCTGTCGCACGTCCCGTGGACGTTGTAGCGGCCGGGGCGGGTGTTCCAGGGCACGTCGAGGCGTCCGCTCAGCTCGTCGCGTCCCCCGAGCTGCTGGCCGCGCCCGGCGTCCTGGTCACGGCCGTCGCCGCCGCGGCCGTCCCGGGTGAGCCGGACATGGCGTCCGCCGAGCGACTCCGTGTTGACCGTCGCGGACCGGCTGTTGCCGCAGGAGAAGGTGCGGACCGTCGTGTGGTTCCCGGCCCGGACCGGGTTCGGCGAGAACGACAGCGTTTCCGCGCCGGGCCGCGGTCCCGGCTCCCCGCCCGCCGGGGTGCCGGTGGCGAAGGCGAGCGGCGCGGTGAGGGCGACCGTGGCCGCGGCCACCCCGGCCGAGGCCAGCATGCGTCGAGCGTTCATTTGATCCTCCGTCAGGCGCCAGCCGCGTGCGGGGCCTTGCCCGCACGCTGACGAGAGCCGGTGCCGTCGCACCCTCATGTGACGGTCCGTCGGGTGCGAGCGCATCTCCACCGGCTCCCCGCACCAGCGGGGCGGCCCGCCCCACCGCCCCGTCCGCAGGGGATCACCGCAGGTCACCGCCGCCCGCGCCGGGCCACTCAGGTGATCTTCCGGCGGTACGTCCGCGCGGGTGGCCCGGCCCCGTACGGCGCACTCCCCCTCGCGGGTCCGGCCGGGCGGGAGCAGGGTGTACGCGGGAAAAGTCCCTCGCTCCGGACGGGCGGCGGGGGAATACTCGTACAGGTGCTTCTCACCGTCACCACCACCGGTACCCCCGAGCGTCCCGCGACCGACCTGGGATTCCTGCTGCACAAGCACCCGGACGGCTGCCAGGCGTTCTCCACGTCCCATGGCACCGCGCACGTCTTCTACCCGGAGGCGGCGCCCGGGCGCTGCACGGCGGCGCTGCTGCTGGAGGTCGACCCCGTGGCGCTGGTCCGCAGGAGCAAGGGCCCGGGGGGCTCCCCCGATCCGACGCACGCGAGCTATGTGAACGACCGTCCGTACGCGGCGACCTCGCTGCTCGCGGTGGCCCTCGCCCGGGTGTTCTCCAGCGCGCTGAGCGGTCGGTGCAAGGCGATGCCCGAGCGGGCCGCGCAGCCGCTGCCGCTGCGGATCGAGGTGCCCTCGCTGTCCGCGCGGGGCGGCCCCGAGCTGGTGCGCGCGCTGTTCGCGCCGCTCGGCTGGACGGTCACCGCGACCCCGGTGCCGCTGGACGAGCGGTTCCCCGAGTGGGGCGACTCCCGCTGTGTGGACCTGGTCCTGGAGGGCACGGAACACACTCTCGGCCAGGCCCTGCGGCATCTGTACGTACTGATGCCGGTGCTGGACGACGCCAAGCACTACTGGGTGTCGCCGGACGAGGTCGACAAACTGCTGCGCGCCGGGGAGGGCTGGCTGGCCGGCCACCCGGAGCAGCAGGTCATCGTGGGCCGCTATCTGTCGCACCGGGGGGCCCTGGCGCGTACCGCGCTGGAACGGCTGGCGCTGGAGCGGCTCGCCGAGAGCGACGGCACCGGGATCGAGGAGATCGACAACGCCGTCGACGAGGCCACGGACACCGAGGAGAAGCCCGTGCCGCTGGCGGTGGCCCGCCGGGAGGCGATCACGGCCGCGCTGCGTGAGAGCGGCGCGGCGCGGGTCGTGGATCTGGGCTGCGGTCAGGGACAGCTGGTGCAGGCCCTGCTGAAGGACCCGCGCTTCACGCGGATCGCGGGGGTCGATGTGTCGACCCGGGCGCTCGCGGTCGCCGCGCGGCGGTTGCGGCTGGACCGGATGGGCGAGCGGCAGGCGGCGCGGGCGACGCTGTTCCAGGGCTCGCTCACGTACACGGACCCCAGGCTGGAGGGGTACGACGCGGCCGTGCTGTGCGAGGTGATCGAGCATGTCGACCCGGCGCGGCTGCCCGCGCTGGAGTACGCCGTGTTCGGAGCCGCGCGCCCCGGGACGGTCGTGGTGACGACCCCGAACTCCGAGTACAACGTGCGCTGGGAGTCGCTGCCCGCGGGCCAGGTACGCCACCGCGACCACCGGTTCGAGTGGCGCCGCGACGAGTTCCGGGAGTGGGCAGGCTCGGTGGCCCGGCGCCACGGCTACACCGTGGAGCTGCGACAGGTCGGACCGGACGACCCGGAGGTGGGCCCGCCCACCCAGCTCGCCCTGTTCCAGCGGGACGACGAAGCGAGCGCGACAGCGCGTACGGCCGAGCGGGCGGGTACGGGCACTGTCGCGGGCACAGGCACAGGCACAGGCACTCTCGCGAACGCGGGCAATGTCTCGCACACGGGCAACGCGCCCACCGACGCGGTGAGGGAGGACGGAGCGGCATGAACGACGCAGTGAACACCGGCGCGGGGTCCACGTCGGACACCGGATCGCGGGCAGCACGGGACACCGACCGGGCCACGCCCCAGGACGCCTCACGTGACACGACGCGGGACGCCCCACCGGCCACCGCACCGGACACCGGACCGGACATCGCTCGGCACGCCGCGCAGGTAGCCACACCGAACACCACACCGGACACCGCACCGGACACCGCGCTCGTCACCGCGCCGGGGGCTCCCGCCCGCACGCTGCCGGTCACCGATCTGTCCCTCGTGGTGCTCGTCGGAGCGTCCGGCTCCGGCAAGTCGACCTTCGCCCGCAGACACTTCCGGCCGACCGAGGTGCTCTCCAGCGACTTCTGCCGGGGGCTGGTCGCGGACGACGAGAACGACCAGTCGGCGTCCGGCGACGCCTTCGACGTGCTCCACTACATCGCGGGCAAGCGTCTCGCGGCGGGCCGCCGGACCGTCGTGGACGCCACCAATGTGCAGTCCTCGGCGCGGGCCGGGCTGATCCGGCTGGCCCGGGAGCACGATGTCCTGCCCATCGCGATCGTGCTCGACGTGCCCGAGGCGGTGTGCGCGCGGCGCAACGCCGAGCGGGCCGACCGCGCGGACATGCCCGCGCATGTGATCCGCCGTCACCAGCGCGAACTGCGGTGTTCGCTGCGGGGACTGGAGCGCGAGGGCTTCCGCAAGGTCCATGTGCTGCGGGGGACCGAGGAGATCGACGCGGCCCGGATCGTCACCGAGAAGCGGTACAACGACCTGTCCCACCTCACCGGACCGTTCGACCTGATCGGGGACGTCCATGGCTGCCGCTCCGAGCTGGAGACACTGCTCACCGCGCTCGGCTACGCCGACGGGGTCCACCCCGAGGGCCGTACGGCCGTCTTCGTGGGCGACCTGGTCGACCGGGGACCGGACAGTCCCGGGGTGCTGCGCCGGGTCATGGGCATGGTCTCCGCAGGGAGCGCGCTGTGCGTGCCCGGCAACCACGAGAACAAGCTGGGCCGCTGGCTGAAGGGCCGCAAGGTGCGGCTCACCCATGGGCTGCCGGAGACGGTGGCGCAGCTGGAGCGCGAGAGCGAGGAGTTCCGGGCGGAGGTCGCCGCGTTCGTGGACGGGCTGGTCGGCCACTATGTGCTGGACGGCGGCAGGCTCGTCGTCTCGCACGCGGGTCTGCCGGAGAAGTACCACGGCCGTACCTCGGGCCGGGTGCGTTCGCACGCGCTGTACGGGGACACCACCGGGGAGACCGACGAGTTCGGGCTGCCGGTGCGCTACCCGTGGGCAGAGGAGTACCGGGGCGCCGCGGCCGTCGTGTACGGCCACACCCCGGTGCCGCAGGCCCGCTGGCTGAACAACACCCTGTGCCTGGACACCGGCTGTGTGTTCGGCGGGAAGCTGACGGCGCTGCGCTATCCGGAGCGCGAGCTGGTGGACGTCCCGGCCGAGCGGGTCTGGTACGAGCCGGTCCGGCCGCTGGTCGCCGAGGTGCCCGGCGGGCACGACGGACGGCCCCTGGCCCTGTCCGACGTGCACGGCCGCCGGACCGTGGAGACCCGGTACGGGGGCCGGGTCGCGGTGCGCGAGGAGAACGCGGCGGCGGCGCTGGAGGTCATGAGCCGGTTCGCGGTCGACCCCCGGCTGATGCCGTATCTGCCGCCGACGATGGCCCCGACCGCCACCTCCCGGGAGGACGGCTTCCTGGAGCACCCGGCGGAGGCGTTCGCCCAGTACGCGGCCGACGGGGTGGCGCGGGTGGTGTGCGAGGAGAAGCACATGGGCTCCCGGGCGGTGGTCCTGGTCTGCCGGGACGCGGCGGCGGCCCGTGAGCGGTTCGGGGTCGACGGTCCCACCGGCTCCCTCTACACCCGGACGGGTCGCCCTTTCCTGGACGACGCGGCGCTCACCGAGGAACTTCTGGGACGGCTGCGGACGGCCGCGGGCAAGGCCGGGCTCTGGGAGGCGCTGGACACCGACTGGCTGCTGCTCGACGCGGAGCTGATGCCCTGGTCGCTGAAGGCGTCCGGGCTGCTGCGCGCGCAGTACGCGGCGGTCGGCGCCGCCGCGGGCGCGGCCCTGCCGAGGGCGGTCGCGGCCCTGGAGGCCGCCGCCGCGCGGGGTGTCGACGTCGGCGGGCTGGCGGACGCGCAGCGCGGACGGGCCGTGGACACCGCCGCGTTCACCGAGGCGTACCGACGGTACTGCCGGCCGACCGACGGTCTCGACGGGGTACGGCTCGCGCCGTTCCAGATCCTCGCGGTACGTGGCCGGTCGCTGGCCGGGCTGCCGCACGACGAACAGCTCGCCCTCCTCGACCGGCTGGTGGAGCACGACCCGACCGGGCTGCTCCAGGGCACCCGGCGCCTCATGGTGGACACCGGGGACGAGGAGTCGGTGCGCGCGGGTGTCGATTGGTGGCTGGAGCTGACCGGCGCCGGGGGCGAGGGCATGGTGGTCAAGCCGCTCCAGGCGCTGGTGCGGGGCGCGCGGGACCGGCTCGTGCAGCCCGGCGTCAAATGCCGGGGCCGTGAGTACCTGCGGATCGTCTACGGACCCGAGTACACCCGTCCCGAACACCTGGAACGGCTGCGCTCGCGGCACCTCGGGCACAAGCGCTCGCTGGCACTGCGTGAGTACGCGCTGGGGCTGGAGGCGCTGGAACGGCTGGCCGAGGGGGAGCCGCTGTGGCGGGTCCACGAGGCGGTGTTCGCGGTCCTGGCCCTGGAGTCGGAGCCGGTCGACCCCCGGCTGTGAGCGGTACGCGCTCCGCGCCCCGGCCCCGGGGCGCGGAGCGCCCGCCGTGCCGGGGCACCCCGCTGACCAGCGGTGACGTCCCCGGTCCGGGCCGGACCGGGGGGCGGCGGGCATGATGGGGGCATGGATCTTCGAGTTTTCACCGAGCCCCAGCAGGGCGCCACGTACGACACGCTGCTCCGGGTGGCGCGGACCGCGGAGGAACTGAACTACAGCGCGTTCTTCCGGTCGGACCACTATCTCCACATGGGGGCGGTGGACGGGCTGCCCGGTCCCACGGACGCGTGGACCACCCTGGCCGGTCTGGCCCGGGAGACCGAGCGGATCAGGCTCGGGACCCTGATGACCGCGGGCACGTTCCGGCTGCCCGGTGTGCTGGCGATCCAGGTGGCGCAGGTCGATCAGATGTCCGGCGGCCGGGTCGAGCTGGGCCTGGGCTCCGGCTGGTACGAGGAGGAGCACACGGCGTACGGCATCCCCTTCCCGAAGGAGAAGTTCGGACGGCTGGAGGAGCAGCTGGAGATCCTGACGGGGCTGTGGAACACGCCCGTCGGTGAGCGCTTCGACTTCGACGGCACCTACTACCAGCTCAAGGACTCCCCCGCGCTGGCGAAGCCCCGGCAGTCCCCGCTGCCGATCCTCATCGGCGGGCACGGGGCGAAGCGCACCCCCGCGCTCGCCGCGCGCTTCGCCCATGAGTTCAACATCCCCTTCGCCTCGATCGAGGACAGCGAGCGGCAGTTCGGCCGGGTGCGGGCCGCCACCGAGGAGGCCGGGCGGGCCCCCTCCGAGCTGGTGTACTCCAACGCGCTGGTGGCTTGTGTGGGCCGCACCGACAAGGAGGTCGCCCGGCGGGCGGCGGTGATCGGCCGTGAGGTGGACGAGCTGAAGGCCAACGGGCTCGCGGGCTCCCCGGCCGAGGTCGTGGAGAAGCTGGGCCGGTACGCCGCGGTCGGCTCGCAGCGGGTGTACCTCCAGATGCTGGACCTGGACGACCTGGACCATCTGGAGCTGATCGCCGCCGAGGTCATGCCGCACGTGGCGTGAGCCGCACCGGGTACGGGCGCGCCCAAGGGCCGCCCGTACCCGGCCTCGCACACCCGGGCCCCGCGCACCCCGCCCCACACACCAGCGGCTCCGCGCACCCGGGCCCCGCACATCCCACCCCACACACCAGCGGCTCCGCGCACCCCGTCCCGCCCGCCACCGGCTTCCCGCGTCCCACAGCCCGCGTGCCCGACGGACCGCCCGCCCGACAAGGCCGCGTACCCCACGCCATGTGCCCTCGGCCGCCGCTACCACCTCTGCGCGCCCAGGTCCCGGCCCGGCAGGGTGCGGTCCGGGGGCGGGAGGCGGCGGATCATCTCCAGGACGCGGTCACGGCATTCGTCGGCCGCGTCGATCGCCTCCATGCACTGCCAGTACGCCCCCTGGTCCTCCGCCGCGCTGGCGATGCCGACCAGGGCGATGCCGACCTCGCCCAGCAGATCGCCGAGGGCGTGGAGGGTGACATGGACGTCCGCGATCCCGGTGAGCCGCGCGGCGCGTATGCCGTCGGGGCCCAGGGACGGGATGTGCAGCGCGGAGCAGCCCCGGCCGCCGATCTCGCTCAGCCCCAGCGCCTCGCCCCGCAGCTCGGACAGCCCCGTGACGGCGAGTCTGCTGCCCACCGCCTGGGCCAGCGCCTGGGCCTGCCAGGACTCGACCATGACCTCTGCGGCGTCCTCGCTCGCCGCCAGTGCCCCGCCGGTCGCCTTGATGAGTCGCACCGCGTCCATAGCGCTGCCCCCGCCTTCCTGGATACCGGGAGGCAGAACACCTCCTGGCACCTCTCCTCAGTTCATTACCCAGAGTGAGCGCATCTGAGACGAAGAACCAGAGGAAGGCCGAAATCTGTGGACAACCAGTCGATTCACGCACCGCCCACCACTCCGGAGAGTGACTAATAGGGAGGAGTGTGCTCCGGTTCGTCCACAGGTGCGGGGCGGCCCGTGCCGTCGGAACGGCCGGGCGTGGGGGCCGGGAACCGCTGCTCGTTGCGTTCGATCTTCGCGGCCAGCGCCGTCAGCGGGTCCACGCCCACGGCCGCGCAGAACTGGAGCAGATAGGCGAGCACGTCCGCGACCTCGTCCCTGACCCGGTGTGCCTGCCCCGGATCGTCCATCACCCGCGCGGACTCCTCGGGGGTCGACCACTGGAAGATCTCCACCAGTTCCGACGCCTCGACGCTCAGCGCGGCGACCAGGTTCTTCGGGGTGTGGAACGGCTGCCAGTGGCGGGCCTCGGCGAACGCGACCAGCCGGCGGCCCAGTTCCGCCGCCGAGGGCCCGTCGCCGTCACCGTCGGGTCCCGGCCATCCGGGCGCGGGCGGTACGGCGGACGGCCCCGCGCCGGGGTGGCGGGGGTGCGGGGAACCGGGGGGCTGAGGGGTCGTCGGCATCACCGTCCCAGGTCTACCACGGTGAGCATCCCGGCCTCCGACCCGTGTCCGCCCTCGGACCGGTATCCGTCACCGGCCCCGTATCCGTCACCGGCCGGGTGGTGTCCGTCCGCGGCCGTTCCGGCGGCGGCGACGCCCTCCCGGACCGCCGTGGCGTCCCGTACCGAGCCCACCAGCCGCACATGGCCGCGTGCGCACATCGACGCGGCGAGCCGGGCCAGCGCCCGGGTCTGCCGGTTGTCCAGACAGCGGTCGAAGTCGTCGGCGAGGACCGTGAGGCACTGGAACGCGGCCGGGACCTCGGCCACCGGGTCCACGTCGAGCACCCCGGGCCCGGTGAGCAGTACCAGGGCCAGGGCGAGATAGCGCAACTCGCCGTCCCCGAGCCGGTGCAGCGGCGTGAGATGGCCGTCCCCCCGGTCCAGCACCGCGCGGACCGTGCCGTCGGGCCGGTCCTCGGTCCGGACATCGGCCACCGGACCGGCGCATCCCGCGCGGGCGGCGGCGACGAACCTGGCGTGCCGCTGGGGGCATTCCGCGCGGGTGCGGCGCAGCACCGCGGCGAGGTTCCCGCAGTCGGTCCGCAGCCGTCCGTGCTCCGGACCCGGACGCGTTCCGGCACGGCCGGGCGCGGTGGCGGGGGTCGCGGTGGCAAGGGCGCGCATCCGGTCGGGGCGCGGATCGCAGACGAACACCGAGCGCAGGGCGACGACGAGTTGTTCGGCCGCGGCGAGCACCAGCCGTTGTCCTTCGGTGCTGCCCGCGACCCGCAGCGGCAGCAGGGCCGTGCCCAGCCGGTCGTCGGGGAGCGGGGCATGGGTCACCCGGGCGCCGCCGCCGGTGTGCCAGGCGGCCTGCACGGTGCGGCGGCGCGGATCGCGCAGCGCGCTGCTGAGCAGGACGGTGCCGTCGGCGGTGGTCAGCCGTTCGGCCACGAGCCGCAGTTCGGGTTCCGCCTGGATCGTGAGGTCGAGCCGCACCGGACCGGCCGGGCCTGCGGTGGTGCAGCCGAGCCGGAACCCCCGGCGCCGCTGCGGGTCGGGGCGGGCGCGTTCCGGTACCCAGGCGCCGGGGTCGGGGAACGTCTCGTCGAGCGGGGCACCGCCGCCGAGCCGCGCGAGTGCCTCGTACCCGCGCAGGGCGCTCGTACGGCCGCTGCCGCTCGGGCCGCTGAGGAACGTCAGCGGGCCGCATCCGAAGGTGGTGCCCAGATGCGCGGCGCACGCGGTGAGACGCAGTTCGGTGAGGCCGGGCCGCACCGGCGGTCGCAGGACCGGGGCGGCCCCGGCAAGGGTGAGCGGGGTCATCCCTGGACGGTAGGGACCGTCGGTGGCGGCGAACCGTTACCTCCGTACGGCTTTCCTACGAACGGGGGAACGCCGGGCCGGGGGCTGCCGGATCAGTTCCGGCAGCACCCGGCCCGGCGGCCGTCGGCGCGGTGGCCTGGTCAGGGGAACGACGCGCCCGCGACCAGGCCCTTGATCTCCGTGCCGGGCGGGGCCAGCAGGAAGACGTTCCGGTCGACCCGGTGCATCCCGCTGCCCAGGCCGAACACCACCCCGCTGCTGAAGTCCAGCACCCGCTTGGCGACATCCGTCTCCGCGCCGGTGAGGTCCAGCAGCACCGGGATGCCGGACATCAGGGTCTCGGCGACCTCTCGGGCGTCCGAGAAGACATTGACCCGCAGTACCACGAAACGGCGTCTGGGTTCGGTCTCGGGTTCGCGTTCGGCCCGGTGGCCCGGCCATGAGGGCCACTCGTCCCGCCCCCGGAGCGGAACGACCTGGGCGAGCCCCTCCCACTGTTCATCTGTGACGTCGTGGCTGTTCAACGGCCCACCCCGTCCTGGCTCGCACTCGTCTTACGCACCACACCATTCTTACGTCACCTCACCCGATCGGCCCAACAGCGACACGGGTGGGAGTCGACCGCCGACGGAAATCCGACGGTCGTACGAAGGACGTACCCCGCGACCGGGGCACGGAAATCCTCCTTGGCGGGGTGTCTCGCGCGGACCTGGACGGACGGGTGTCCGTGCTCGGCCGCACCGCGGGCGGCTGAACGACTGGCCTGCCGACGGGGCCGGCCGGGTCCCGTCGGCTGAGGGGCGGTCAACTCCCCGCGACATGGCCGAACCGCGTCGCGCCGCGCGGGAACTCACCTGGTACGGCGCGACGTTGGACGGTACGCGGTAGGTGCTCAGCCTTCGGTGGGGCGGTCCCCGGCCGGGTCCCAGCCCTGGCCGCGCAGGACCGCCGACACATCGGGGGCCACGTAGTGGTCGCCCTTGAGGACCTTGCCGTCGGCGCGTACCTGGGGTGTGCCGTCGGGGCCGAGCTTGGTCATGTTGGCGCGATGGATCTCGGCGATCACCTGGTCGAGGTCGATACCGTGGACCAGGGCGGTGCCGTAGGCGATGTAGACCACGTCCGCCAGTTCATGGGCGATCTTGTCGAGCGGTCCGTCCACGGCGACCTCCGCCACCTCGGCGACCTCCTCGGCCAGCAGGTCGTGCCGGTGGGCGGCGAGCGTCGGCGGGACCTCGGTGGGAACGCTGCCGGTTTCGAGCCCGAACGCCCGGTGGAACTCCCGGACGAACCGCGCGGGCGACGGGGCGGAGGACGCGGCGGGGCCGGTGGGGCCGGTGGGGCCGGTGGAACCGATGGGGCCGGTGGGGTCAGCAGATGATGTACGCACGGAACGGGAATCTACCGGGACGCGACCACGGCCGTCGCCGGGCCGGGGAAGCACCCCGACGCCCCATGGGGGCCGAGGGGCGGGAGGGGTGGACGGCGGTACCGAGCGCTAGCGGAGCCGTCGTTCGATCTCCGTGAAGAACGCGGCCGCCAGCCGGACGAAGTCCGCCTCGCGCAGCCGGACCCGGTCCCCCGCGGCGAGCCCCAGCACCGAGGACTGCCGGTCCGCACCGGGGTCGGCGCGCAGTGTGCCGTCCCCCGTCAGCAGGGCCTCGCTCAGCAGCCGTACCTCTTCGAGGGGGTCGCCGTAGGCGTCGCGGGGTCCGGGCGCGCGGTGGGCGAAGTGGAGTTCCAGGGCGAGCAGCAGATCGTTGAAGAAGACCGGCTCGAACGCGAGCAGCGAGGTCTGGAAGGCGATCTTCGCCTCCCCGCCCAGCTCGGCGGCGGTCGCCGCGAGCCGCCGGTACGACGCGACGCGGGCGGCGATCCGGGCGCGGCTGCCGTCGATGTACTCCTGGCCGTAGTGCTGGACGCTGGGCATGGCGGGCGCCGCCTCCCGTACGGTGACGGACTGCTGGGCCGGGCCCGGGGAGATCCGTCGGCACGCCCCGGACCGGGGGACACCTTCCGTTGTACACCGCGCGGGCCCGCCGTACCCGTGGCGGCACGGCGGGGTACTGCGGGGTACTGCGGGCGGGGTCCGGAGCGCGGGTCCGGCGGCGTGCGTCCAGGGGCGCGTGCTCAGGCCGTGCCGGGCGGGGCGGGGCGGGGCGGGTCCGACGGGAGCCCGGGGCGGGGGACGTTCCGTACGCGCACGGTCCCGCACCGCGAGCGGCACAGGCGCGCGGCGGGCCCCGGTGCGGGCCGCCCGGGAGGACGAAATCGGACTCCAGGGCCGTGTCCGCAGGTCGGGGCGGACGTTGACCGGCATGTGGATCGCGAGGAGCGCGGACCACATGTCCGAATCTGCTGGAGGTAGACGGTGTCACATCGGTGTCGGAGGCTGGGAGTACTGGCCACCGCGGCTCTCGTTCTGTTGGGTCCCTCGGTCACGCCGACCGCCGTCGCGGCCCCTCGGCCCCTCGGCGGCGCGCACGGGCAGGCCGTCGGTGCGGGTACGGCCGTCGAGGCGGACCCCGGCTTCGCCGAGCGGCGCCGGGCGGCGCAGAGCGCGGGGCTCATCGACGCCGACGGCAGGGTCCCGGGAAGTCAGCGCGCGGGACTCCGCGCGTGGCCGCGCGACGACACGGGGTACCGCGTCCGGACCCGGGACCTGGCGTTCCTCGGGCTGAAGTGGCGGCAGGTCGACTGGTGGCGCCGCTACCAGGCGCCCTTGGGCACCACTCCGCAGCAGTTCAAGGACATGTCGTCGTCCCTGTACACGGCGCTGTGCGGGGCCTGCGAACGTCCCCAGGACTACGACGTACGGCTCCAGGGATCCTGGGCGTTCTTCTTCTCGGGCCGCCACAAGAACTTCCCGACCGAGCAGGAGCTGGCGGGGCAGCCGGTGGCGCTGGAGCGGTTCCGGGAGTGGATGGGTTCCACCCCGCCCGCCGAGCGGCCGGCCCGCCGTCCCTTCGAGACGCTGTACAAGCTGGGGGCGCTCGACGAGAAGGGGAAGCCGGTCGGCCCCAGCGACGGTGACCTCCATGTGTCGTCCGATGTGCTGGTGACCGAGGCCCGTAAGAAGTGGGACGAGCTGAAGAACGACGGAAAGCTGACCGCTGACGAGCTCCGGACGGGGTTCATCCACCCGAAGTACAGCTTCGTCAACCGGACCGCGGTCCGGGAGGCGTTCCCGGATCTCGCGAAGTGGGCGACCGGGTGGAAGGAGCGGCTGGGACGTCCTGTCGCGCCCTCGCTGTTCCCCAGCTCCGGACCGCCGGACAAGTCCCAGGAGGGGACCGGGGTGTCCACCCACTACCGGGACTCCGACTGGGTGGTGGCGTACTCGCCGCAGTCCTGATCCCGATCCTGGTCCTGTTCCTGTTCCTGTTCCCGGACCGCCGGTGCCCCGAGACCTTGACCTCGGGGCACCGGCGGTCCGCGCCCACCCGCCTCCGGCGGACGGCTACCGGCTACCGGCTACCGGCTACCGGCTACCGGCTACCGGCTACCGGGCCATGGTCCAGGTCACCGTGCTGCTCGCGGCTTCCCGTACCTGCGGGTCGCGGATCGCGGAGGTCGTGTCGACCGCCCTCGCCGTGATCGTCCTGCCGTGCCAGTGGCCCCGGTGCTTGCGGACGCCCAGCTCACGGGGTGTCACCACGCGTTCCCCGCGTGCCTTGCGGACCTCGGCCCCGTCCACGTACCAGCGCAGTTCCACCCGGGCGATGCCCTTGCGGTCGAAGTCGGCGAGCCGGGCGCGCAGCCGCTGGTCCGACCGGACCGGGCGGTCCGTGGGTGTGGTGGTGGTGAGTGCCTTGGCGTAGCGGTAGAAGCCGTTGATCATGCCTTCGCGGCCGACGTGGTTGAAGGCGTCGGTGTCGAGCTTGCGCATCAGGGAGTTCTCGGTGGGCCGGTACAGGCCCTGGGGGTGGTAGCCGCTGCCCTCGTAGGTGCCGACCGTGCCGCCGGCCGGGTCCTGCTCGCCCATCCAGCGCCACCATTTGACGCGGTTGGCGAGCTGGTGGGGCGCCTGGTGGACGGAGGAGTTGCGGTCGGCGGGCTCGGCGCCCTGGTAGCGGCCGTAGCTGTCGTACGTGTACTCGTCGGCGAGATGGCCGATGGAGTGGCCGAGTTCGTGGGCCCCGATCAGGGTGGCGCGGTCGTTGTCGGAGGACATGGTGGCGATGCCGTCGTAGCCCACGTCGTTCTGGACGCCGCTGTAGCCCGCGCCGCCGTACATCGTGGTGTTCGCGAGGACGAAGACGATGTCGGCGGCCGGGGCCCGCGCGGCGTGCGCGCTGACCTTGTCGATGTCGACGCACAGCAGCCGCTCGATGTCACCGCACCAGAAGTACGAGGACAGCGCCGTGTTCCGTACGACGCCCTTGGTGGGGTCGCCGGACACCCCGGACTCCTGGGAGACGGCGTCCACGACCCAGATGTTGAACAGGTCGCGGTAGCTCTTGTACGGCTCGATCTGGAAGACGGCCTCGACCTTGGCCCTGGCGTCGGCCTGGAAGTCCCCCTGCTGGTCGGCGGTGTAGCCGTCGCCCATCACGACGAGGTCCAGCCGGGCGTCGGTGGGGCCGGTGTCCTGGATCGCGCCCACGGCCGCCCGGGCGGGGGCCCGGTCCGGCGCGGACCGCTTCTGGGCGGTGAGCCTGCCGGGCGCGGAGGCCGGGACCTCGGTGTACCTGCCCTCGGCGTCCGGCGAGGGGAAGTACTCGACGGACACCTTCCCGGCGCCCGCGCCGGACGGTTCGGGGGCGGCGGCCGCCGGGCCGGCCGCGGTGGCGGCGACACAGAGCAGCGCGGTCGCGCCGACGGCGGCGACGCGGGGACGTATGCGCACGGGAGTCTCCTGGGTGCGTGGATCGGGGCGGGGCGTTGCGGGGGGCGGCCACCGGGGTGGCGCGGTCCGGGTCCGTCCGGGTGGCGGGCGGACCGGACCGCGCCCGGCCGTGGTGAGGCCGGTTGAGGAGCCGGATCGGGCAGGGGGTACGGCCGGGGACGGTACGGGCCGTACAGTGCTTAACTGCGTTCTTAAACGCAGTTGAATCACGGCTTAACTTAGAATCGCCGGACGCCGGGCGCAAGGCCCGGAGCGGGTACGGCACGGGGAAGCACCGTCAGGAACGGTTGGCCCAGGGGAGGTTCCGCCCGGTCCGGAGGGTCGGTCGCGAGAGTGGCCGTCCCGTCGGGCGCGCGGGCCGGGCATCCGTGCGGCCCTAGGCTGGTGGGGCGTGACGGCACGTCATGGGCCTGATCGTGGGACGACGGAGCGGGGAGAGGTCGGCAGTGGCGCAGAGGGCGACAGGCAGACGAACGGCGGACGGACCATCCGGCGGCGGCCCCGCACCGCACCACCCGCCCGGCACGGCCCCGGACACCGCCGGGGACCTCACCGGGGCGGCCGGGGAAGCCCCGGACACCCCCGACACCGCGCCCGCGCCCGCCGCGGACACCCCGGACACCACGACCGTGACCACTGCGGACACCCCGTACACCCCGAACGACCCGAGCAACCCGGAAGCCCCAGCCGCCGCCGACACCCCAGCCGCCCCCGCCGCCCCGGACGGCTCCCCCGGGGCCATCGGCCGCCGGGTGCACCGGCTGCGCGCCGCGCTCGGGCTGACCCAGCGCCAGCTCGCCGAGCCCGCGTACACCGCCGCGTACATCTCCACCCTGGAGGCCGGGCGGGTCCAGCCCTCCGAGAGGGCGTTGCGTCATCTCGCCGAACGGCTGGGCAGCAGCTACGAGGAGCTGGCCACCGGACGTCCCGCCCATCTCGCGACCGGGCTGCGGCTGCGGCTCACCGAGGCGCAGCGCGTCCTCGCCACCCAGGACCCGGCGCGGGCCGCCGAACGGTACGCGGAGCTGGCCAGGGAGGCCGGACGGCACGGGCTGGACCAGGAACGCGCGACCGCCCTGGTCGGTCTCGGCCAGTGCGCGCTGGAGACCGGCGAGCTCGACGCGGCCCGTGAGCACTTCGAGGCGGCGGAAGCCGTCCTGACCGGGCTCGGGGTGCCGCTGCCGCGGCGGGTGCCCGCGATCCGGGGCCGCGCTCTGGCGCATCTGCTGGCCGGAGAACTCCGCTACGCCTGCTACCTGGTCGAGAACGCGCTCGACGAGCTGAACGCGTCCGGGCTGCACGACCCCGACGCGCTGGTGCTGCTGTACACGGCGGCCATCGGCCCGTACATGGACCTCGGCGCCCACGCGCGGGCCGCCCAGGCGGCGGAACTCGCGCTCGCGCTCGCCCCCCGGGTGTCGGACCCGGCCCTGGTCGCCCGGATGCACCGGGGGGTCGCCCGTACGCTGATCGCGGAGGGCCGGGCCGCCGAGGCTGACGCCTCACTGGCCAAGGCCGCCGCCTACTACCAGCAGCTCCAGATCGGCGCGGAGCTCGCCCTGTGCCACTGGATGCGCGGCTATGTCCGGGCCCAGGACGGCGATCTGGAGCGTGCGGAGGCCGAACTGCGCACCGCGCGGGACATGCTGACGGCCCGCCGGGCCACCCTCTACACCCATCAGGTCGGGGTGGAGCTGGCCGGGGTGCTACACCGGCGCGGCAAGGACACCGAGGCGCAGGCGCTGCTCGGGGAACTGCTCGGGGGGCTGAGCCCGGAGCGGGGTTCGGTCCACGCGGGCGGCGCGCACCGGCTGCTCGGGCTCATCGCGCAGCGGCGCGGGGACACGGAGAGCGCCGAGGAGCACTACGTACGGGCGCTCGCCCTGCTCGAACACGCGGGTGCGGCGGGCGATCTGGCGGACATCTGCCGGCTGCTCGGGGATCTGCTGCGCCGCGCGGGCCGTACCGAGGCCGCGCTGGACGCGTACCGTACCGGGCTCGGGCATCGCGCGGCCCCCGGCACCACCACTCTCGGGCCCCCGCCCGCGAGCCCTCCGCTGTGAGGTGACCCCCGGCGGGCCAGAAGAGGACGCCCGGCCGGTCGGCCGGCCCGGCGCCCTCGGGAGCGGGTGTCAGACGGTCTCGCCGGGCCGCGCGTGGTACCGGGCACCGACCACCGCGGCCAGCAGCTCCGCGTCCAGGCCCGTGGGGTCCGCGAGCCGGGTCGGCGCCGTGTACGAGGTGAGCATCGCCTTGGTGATCCGCAGGGCCATCGCGGGGCGGCGCACGATCGGCCCGGCCCAGGCCCGTACCGCGGCGTCCAGCGACTCCTCCGGCACCACCTTCTGGAGCACGGACAGCCGGTGGGCCTCCTCGGCGCGGAACACGCGAGCCGTGAGGACGAGTTCCCGTACCCGTGCCGCGCCGATCTCGTGCAGCAGCCGCGGCAGCGCGCCGCCCCACGCGGTGGGCATCCCGAGGGCGAGTTCCGGCAGCCGGAAGGTGGCCGTCTCGGCGCCGACGCGCAGGTCGCAGGCGAGGGCGAGGGCGAGTCCCGCGCCGATGGCCCGTCCCTGCACCCGGGCGATGGTGACGGCGGGGCTGTCCGTGAGGGCCTCGACCACCCGGCGGGCCTTGGTCCCCATCCGCTGCACCTGACGCCCCGTGGGGTCGCCCTCCGCCAGGAGTCCGAACTCAGCGCGGTCCCCGCCGAGGCAGAAGTCGTCGCCGGCCGCGGACAGCACGATGACCCGGACCTCGGGGTCCGGGTCCACGAGGGCGGCCAGGAGTTCGTCCAGCATCGCCTCGGACACCGCGTTGCCGTTGCCAGGGCTGTCGAGCCGTACCGTGAGAACGGCGTCGTCACGGGTGACGGCGACACACCCGGTCCGTGCGGCGGGCGGGAGGGGCGCAGCGATCGCCTCGCTCATACCGACACGCCCATGGAGGCCACCCGGCGGATCGCCATCCGCGGCTCGTAGACGGGGGGCGAGGTGACCCGCAGTCCGGGGAAGCGTTTCAACAGTCCGACGAGGAGCGCCCTGGCCTCCAGCCGGGCGAGGGCGGGGCCCATGCAGTAGTGGGATCCCGCGCCGAAGCTCAGATGGCTGCCCTGGCGGAGCATGTCGAAGGAGTGCGGGTCCTCGTTGCGCCGGGGGTCGTGGCTGGCCGCGCCGTACATCACATGCACCATGCTGTCCTTCGGTATCGGTACGCCCGCCAGGACGATGTCCTCCTGGGCGTAGCGGGTGTTGAAACGTATGGGCGGGTCGTAGCGCAGGACCTCCTCCAGGGCGTGGTCGATGTGTTCGGGGTGGTCGGCGAGCCAGGACCACCGGCCGGGTTCGCGCAGCAGTTGCCAGACCATGCTGGAGAGGTACGTCGCCGTCGTCTCCAGCGAGGCCAGGGCGATGAAGAAGGTCAGCGCGCGGAGCATCTCGTCGACCACCTCCCGGTCGGGTTCCGCGGCGTCGAGATCCCGTATCCAGTGGGACACGGTGTCGTCGGCGGGGGCGGCCCGGCGCTCGTCGACGAGTGCGGCGAAGAAGTCCCAGAGTTCCGCGCTGGCGTCGCAGGCGTCGGCGAGCTGGACCGGGGAGGGCAGGAGTTCCTGCGAGTAGGCCTGGACATGGGCGAGCCGGACCAGCTTCGGGTGGGACTCGGCCGGGATGCCCAGCCAGCCGCCGACGGTGCTGATCGGGAGCCGTTCCCCGACCAGGTCCGCGTAGTCGGCCTCACCGTGGGCCAGGGCGTCCGACAGCCCGTCGAGCAGCCGCCCGACGTCCTTCTCGACCTGGTCGGTCAGCGTGTTCATGGTGTCCCGGCCGAAGAGATTGCCCAGGCAGCGTCGCTGGAGCGGGTGGTCGGGGGCGTTGAGCCGGGTGAGCGTCTTGTTCATGTCCGACGATGCCCGGTTGTGCCAGCGGTAGTTCTCGGGCTGGCGCTCCTGCCACGCGGCGTCGAGCGCGAGCCAGTTCCTGCCGCGCAGCACCTGGCTGCACGCCTCGTAGCCGGTGACGAGATAGGCGTTCCACGGGGCGGGGACGACGTCGCCCATCGCGTGCAAAGCGTCGTAGATCCCCGCGGGGTTTGCCTGCCCTTCGGGTGACCGCAGTCGTCGCATCAGGGACACGACGGCACGGCGATCAGATGATATGTCGACTCTTTCACCCACGGAAGTCACTCAGGGGCTCCTTGAACTGGGAGGGGAGGGGGGCGGGCGAAACCTACCCACCCTCCTACCCAAGTCATGAGCCTCTGAGTGTTGCCTGTGTCACCTTCCCGGAGAATAGTCGCAGGGCCTCCGTGGATGTGCCCTTCTTGTGCGCTTCCTACATACGGAAGACATCAAGGAAGGAACTCCACCAGCCCTTCTGCTTCCGCGGTTCGGTCCTGGCGCCCTGGGGGCCGGGCATCATGCCGTCGGCGGCGCGGGCCGGGGCCGCGGGCCGGGGCGGGACCCGGCGGGCCGGCACCGGGCTGAAGTGCACCGGCATCGAGACGAGGGCCCGGTGGAAGGGGCCGGGGCGCCATTCCAGCTTCTCCTCGGGCACCGCGAGGGCGAGGTCCGGCAGGGCGTTGAGGATGCGCTCGATGGCCGCGATGGCGATCACCCGGGCCGGGGACTTCGCCGGGCAGGTGTGCGGCCCCGCGCCGAACGCCAGATGGGCGCCCTTGCTGAGGGTGAGCCGGGCGTCGGTGAGGCTGGGGTCCGTGTTGGCCGCGGCGAAGCTGATGACGACCGGGTCGTTGGCCCGCAGGGTGATGTCCCCGAGCATGATGTCCTGGACCGGGAAGTGCGTCGCGTAGTTGGCGAGCGGCGAGTTGTTCCACAGGACGTTGTCGAGGGCGTCCTCGACCAGCAGTCCGGTGCCTCTGCCGTGCCCGGTGCCGCTTCCGTTCAGCAGCAGGAGCACGGCGCTGCATATCAGGCTGCTCTGTGGCTCGATGCCGGCCGCCATCATGGTGACGAGCTGGTCCTTGAGCTCCTCGTCGGTGAGTCCGGCGTGGTGCTGGATCATCCAGGTCGTCACGTCCTCGCCGGGGCTGCGCCGCTTCAGTGCGACGAGTTCCAGCAGGGCCGAGGTCAGTTCCTCGTTGGCGCGGATCGCGTCCTGGCCGCCGTCGAAGATCCCGGCGATCCCCCGGGTCATCCGGTCACCGATGTCGGCGGGGCAGCCGAAGAGCTGGTTGAACAGCAGCATCGGGAGGATCTTGGCGTAGTCCCGGAGCAGATCGGCGCCGCCCCGCTCGCTGAACTGGTCGATCAGATAGTCGGCGACGCGCTCGACGTCCCGGGTGAGCCGGTTCATGTTGAGCTGGTTGAGGCTGTCGGTGGCCGCCTTGCGCAGCCTCAGATGCTCGGCGCCGTCGGAGAACAGGCAGTTGGGCCGGTAGTACATCATCGGCAGCACCGGGCTGTCGAGCGGCACCCGCCCTTCGTTCAGGGCCCGCCACCGCCGGGAGTCCCGGACGAACAGCGCGGGGTTCTGGAGGACCCGCAGGGCGGCCTCGTGCTGGATGACCAGCGTGGCGTCCACACCCGGCGCCAGTTCGACCGGCACCGCGGGGCCCTGGGCCCGCATCCGGTCGTACGTCCCGTACGGGTCCGCGGCGAACTCCTCCCCGTACAGGGGTGTCCGCCCCTGGTGCATCGGGCACCCGGGAGGAGGGGTCTGCGGGGTGGACCCCGAATGTGCGTCCATGCGTGTTTCCTCAGGGTGATCCCGGGGCCCACGCGGGGGCCCCGGGCGGTGGATGACGAAGTGCCGTGGGGGGTCAGGACGTCCGGGCGAGCAGGTGCTGGACGAGCGTGATCAGTGCCTGGGCCGACGAGTTCTGGTCACGTGCGTCACAGAACACGACGGGGGTGTGCGGCAGCAGATCCAGCGCTTCGCGCAGTTCCTCCTCGGCATGCCCGTTGTCCGCTTCGAAGCTGTTGACCGCGATCGCGTACTCAAGGCCGTACTTCTCGATCAGGTCGATGACAGGGAACGACTCGGTGAGCCGTGACGGGTCGACCAGGAGCAGCGCTCCCAGCGCTCCCCGCGCCATGTCCTCCCACAACTGCATGAACCGCTGCTGGCCGGGTGTACCGAACAGGTACAGCACCAGCTCCTCGCTCAGCGTCAGCCGCCCGAAGTCCAGGGCGACCGTGGTGGTCTCCTTGCCGGTGACCCCCCGCAGATCGTCGACGTGCGCCGACGCCTGCGTCATCTTCTCCTCGGTGCGCAGCGGTGTGATCTCCGACAGCGTGCCGATGAACGTCGTCTTGCCCACGGCGAAGTGGCCGACGACGAGGATCTTCGCGGCCGTGCGTACCGCCTCCGGTACGTAGACGCTCTCAGCCGAACCGGCGTTGGAGTCCATGCAGCACCTCTTCGAGGATCTTCCGGTCGACGAGCTTGGCGGCGGGGGGCGCCGCGCGGCGGAGCAGATGGCCCTGGTCGGCGAGGTCGGTCAGCAGCAGCCTGACCACCCCGACCGGCAGCCCGAGCCGGCCCGCCACCTCGGCGACCGACAGATAGCCGCCCACGCACAGGGTCCAGATGGCCTGGACCTCCGGGCTGGGACGGGCCGGAGGCGTCCGGTCGGCGCCGATGGTCACCAGGGTGACCAGGGACAGCTCCTCGGCGTCGGGCAGGGTCCGCCCGCCGGTGATGACGTAGGAACGGATGAAGCCGCCGCTGACCGGCTGCTCCTCGCCCGGCGCGGTCATATGTCGCTGCCCGCGTTCTGGCGCGGCGGCGAGGTCATCGCCTTGCCGAGGGCGCCCACCTGCTGCTGCATCCGGAACGACATGGACTCCATGTCCACGTCGGCGGAGGCGGCCGCCGCGAGGTAGGCACCGCTGCCCGCCGCGATGAGGAAGATCCAGCCGTCCTCGTACTCCAGGAGGGTCTGCCGCCAGCGGCCCGTGGTCCCGCCCCCGATGAACGGCGCGACGGCCCGGCTCAGCGACTGCATCGAGCTCATGGCGGCGGCGACGGTCTCCGCGTCGTCGCGGCCGATCGCGCTGGAGTGCTCCAGCAGGAGACCGTCGGCCGATACGAGGATCGCGTGCCGCGCCCCGCGCACCTGGAGCACGTCGTTGAGCACCCACGACAGATCGGGGTTCACTGGTGGTCAGGTCCTTCCGTGGTCGACTTCGTATCGCGCCCGGTCAGCGTGCCGCGCTGGAAGGCGCCCAGCAGTGAGGCGGTCTCCTCCTGGCTGCGGGGCGGCTCGGCGGTGGCCGCCGGCTGCGGTACCACCGCGACCGACCGCTGCCTGCGGCGCTTGGGCAGACCACCGGCGGTGGTACCGCGTCCCGGGTACGCCTCTGATCCGGGGACCGAGGAGAAGAGAGGGGTGGGCTGGGCCTGCGGAGGCTCGGCCGGGGCCCTGCGCTGCGAGATCTGCGGGACACCGTCCTGCGCCTCGTAGCCGACGACGGCCGGCGCGGGCGGCGCGTCGCTGGTGAGGAGTTCGTCGGGCAGCAGGATCACCGCGCGTACACCTCCGTACGGGGACACGGAGTCGACGGACACCTTGAAGCCGTAACGGGCGGCGAGCATGCCGGAGACGGCGAACCCGAACTGCGGCGGATTGCCGAGCCCGGATATATGGATCGGGGACTGCGGGGAGAGGAGGGCGGACGCCCGGTCCTTCTCCTCCTGGCCCATTCCGAGGCCCGCGTCGTCGACGATCAGACAGACGCCCTTGGGGACGGCCTGGATGTTGATCTCGACGGGGGCGCCGGGGGCGGAGTAGTTGGTCGCGTTGGCGAGCAGCTCCGCGAGGACGACCGCCACGGGTTCGACGACCTTGCTGACGACCGAGAAGTTGACCTGGGCATGGATCTGGACCCGGTCGAACTGCCGTATTCGGCCCTGGGCGCTGCGGGCCACGTCGTAGACGGAGGCGACCGTCTCACGGCGCCCCAGCCAGCCGCCGCACAGCACCGCGATGCCCTGGGCCCGGCGCCCGAACTGGCTGTTGGTGTGGTCGATGGACATCAGGTCGACGAGCATCTCCGGGTCGTCCCCGTACTTCGTCTGCACCTTCTCGATGACGAGCTGCTGCTCGTCGGCGAGCCCCTGAAGGGTGCGCATGGCCGACTTGAGTACCGCCTTGGTCTCCTCCTCCGCGTCCTTGCGGACCTCTGCCAGCTCGCTGGCGTGGCTGTTGCGCAGACCGCTGTGCGCCGCTCCGAGTTCGTTGCGCTGGCGTAGCAGCGTCTCGTTCTCGTTCTTGAGGTTGGCATTGCGTCTGCGCAGCCCGATGTTCGTTTGCCGTGCCCGCAGGACCCCGCCTATGGCGGCCAGCACTACGGTGACCAGGACCCAGAAGAAAGGGTCCTGCACAAATGACGTCATGAGACTCTCTTCGAGTGACATCCCGGCAGGAGCGGTCGCTTCTTCCCCGGCCGGGGGCACCCCCCGCGACTCGTAGAGACGCGGACCGTGCCGTCCGGTGCGGAGAACGTTCCTCCGGGACGGGGCCCGAGCGGCTGATTCCCCCGGGCGCGTCTAACGCGCCGTCAGCCCACATGGAAGATCACACACTGTACCAGCGGGGCACATCCCGCACGCAAGTGTCCACGGGCCCCGGGAGCACGCTGCGCACCCGGACAGTTACCGCATCCAGGACCTTCCGGCACCTACTCATGTATATGCCAATCACCTCGGCGGCCGGGGCCGCGGGGACCACCCCGGGACCCCGGCGGAGGAACCACCGCACCGCCCGCACCGCACGGCGTACCGCCCGGGGCGCCCGCCACCTCGCCTTTTTCTGCGAGGACATGACAGAGCAGCAGAGAACCGGAATCTGTCATTCCGATCAAGGAGAGCGAAACTTCCCGGCCGCACCCGGCGCCACATCCACCACAAGATGAACACTTTGCGAAGAGATCGTGCGAGTGCCACGATCACCGGCGGATTCCAGCCGATCACGGACCACTCCGGCCCCGCCCCGCGAACCAGGTCCGCACTACCCGAAGGTGACGCAGCGTCACCTTCACCCCAGCACGCCCTCCCGCTCCCCCGGGCAAACGCATCGGGCCGGGGCCACCCCCGCACCGCCACGATCAGGGTGGCGCGGTCACCGTGGCGGGCGGCGGCGCGCCGACCGGACGCTCACCGGGCCGGGGCCGCGCGCCGACCGGACACGCACCGGGCCGGGACCGCGAACCCGCCGCGGCCCCGGCCCCTGACCCGGAACCCGGGGCCCCTCCGGCCCCGGGGTGGATCACGTCAGACGATGTGCGCCGAAACGTACTGTTTGCCCTTGTCGTTCTCCACCAGGATCTCCTTGACGTCCTCCGGGGGCACCGCCGCCGAGCCGTCGAGATTGGCGCCCTTCTCCGCGCCCGCCACGAGCCAGCTCCCGGCGATCTCCCGGGTGCCGTCCCCGGCGACGACGACCAGCCGGCAGCGCTCCCCGGCGGGAATCCCGCTGACCGCCGCGTTCACCCGGACCCAGCCGACGGCCGGGGTCATCCGGACGGCGATCCGGGCACCGGTCCCGGGGTCGGTGGCCGAGGCGAACCGGGTGCCCTCGACGGGCAGCGTCGCCGTCGGCACCGCCCCCCGGTCCGGCTCCGCCACCTCATGGTCCGCGGTGCCCCGGCCGAACAGGAACCCGCCGCCGAGGACCGCCGCCGCGGCCACCGCCGCGACCGCGCCGACGACCGCCCGGCGCCGCGCACCCGCCCGGGTCCGCTCGGCGTCCGCCTGCCGCAGCGTGCGGCCCAGCAGCAGTTCGCCCCCTTCCGGGGGCCCCTCCAGGAACGCCTCGGGCGGGACCTCGCCGAGGGTGGACTCCATCTCCTCCAGCGCCGCCAGCTCAAGGCGGCAATCCCCGCACGCCTCCACATGTTCGTCGACCGTGCGCACCTCCCGCTCGTCCAGGGCGCCGAGCACATAGGCGCCGAGCAGTGTGTTGTCATGCTGCTGGATGCTCATGCCGCCGCCTCCTTCACCACGGCCAGCTTCGCTGTCCCGGGTCTCTCCGTGCAGAGCTGTCTCAACGCCTTCAAGGCATAGTGTGAACGGGATTTGACGGTACCCGCCGGTATCCCCAGGGACTTCGCGGTCTCCGCTACGGTCCGCCCCCGGAAGTAGATCTCCACCAGGACGTCGCGGTGCTCCGCGGAGAGCTGGTCGAGTGCCTCCATCACGACCATCGAGTCCACGACCGCCTCGGCGTGGTCCCGTTCCACCGGACCGGTGCCGGGCGACTCCGCGACCTCGGTGGGCCGCGCCGCCTTCGCCCGGTACCGGTCCGTCACGATGTTGCGGGCGACGGTCAGCAGCCAGCCGCGCACGGAGCCCTTGCCGTTCACCATGATCTCGGGGTGGCGCCAGGCCCGGATCAGCGTCTCCTGCACCACGTCCTCCGCGGCGCCGCGGTCCCCGGTGAGCCGCCCGGCGTACGCGAGCAGGGCTCTGCCGTGTTCCTCGTAGAGAGCCCTGATCAGTACCTCGTCACTCGTCCGCTGCCGAGTGCGCGACCACAGTGTCGCCATCCACTCACTCCGTCCTGGCCTGTCCGACGCGTTCAACACGGACGGCGGGTGCGGCCGGTTCACCCGGAGGCGCCCGGTGCCCCCGGACGGACCGCGCGGCAGCGCCGGCCCTCGTTGACGCAGTCCGTGAGCGCGGCGCGGCGCGCGTCGCTGAGGACGCCGATGAACATCGCGTGGTCGGTGACGGGCGCACGCCGCTGCTCGGGGAACGAGTCGACCGCGAACCGCACCCCGGCCGGGATGTCGTAGGTGAGGGTGAGCCGCAGCCTCGGCACCGGGAAGGTCGCCCGGGGGCAACCGCCGTCCGCGAGGGGGAACACGATGTGCGAGCGGTGGTCGGGGCTGTCCGTATGCAACCCGTTCCAGCAGCTCGGGAAGTCGAACGTACGGGTGACGCCGCTGCCCGCCGGACAGGTGGGGTAGTCCGTGGTGAAGCGTTCCGGATGGCCGGAGCAGCCCCACTGGGCGCGGGCCAGGCCGCGGTCGGTGGTCGCCGCCACCGGATCACCCGTGATCATCCGCAGCCCCTTCGGCGGGACGAGCACCTGGCTCACCGGACTGCCGTGGAACTCCACCCGGACCGCCGACGGGACAAGGATCTCCCCGGTGTTGCCGTGTCTGCCGCCGCCATGGGCGTCGGCGTCCGGCCCGTGCCGGTCCAGGCGGCGCAGCACGGGCCAGTAGTAGGCGGAGCGGTCGCCGCCCGCGCAGGTCGTCGCGGCGGCGGCCAGGCTCCGGTCGGTGGACAGCGCGTCGGTGGACACATTGCCCACATAGTCGTGCGTGTGGTGCGCGCCGCCGACCAGACCGGGCGAGACCACAACGTTGTCAGTGTTGCGGTGGCCGCGTTCGTTGCGTCCGCAGTCCACCGACAGCGAGCCGGTGGCCGCGTCCGGCCCGGGGCGCGGCAGGGGCGCCGGGTCCGGGATGTCCGCGAGGGCCGTGTAGGAGCCCTCCGGCGGCGAGGCGGGCGGCCCGGCCGGCCGGTTGGCCACGACACCCGTGACGACAAGTCCGAGGCACAGCGCCAACAGCGCTGACCTCATCGTCAACATGCCCCTGATAGAAGGGAGTTGCCTCACCACAATGTCAGCGTTCCAGCTTTCACCCAGGTGTTCAACAACGGTGGTTGAACCTTTTCGTACCGCCGTCCGTGCCCGGGGTGAGGCGGGTTCCGCCCGCCCTTCCGCGCGGTCAGGAGGGCCGATGGCCGAGATCGACGCTTCCGGTGACGACGAGCGGCCCACGGCCGCGCCGCCCGGACGAACGGGCGAACCGACCGGTATGAGGGCGGCCCGAAGCGGCGGAGGCATGGGGTGACCAGGGCACGTGGGGTGGTCGCGGTGCGGGGAGCGGGCCGGATGTGCGGGGGGACCGGGGTGGGTGATGTGCGCGAGTCGGGCGAGGGGACCGGGGTGCGCGGGGCCGGTGATGTGGCCGGAGTGGGTAGGGCGAACGGTGTGACCAAGGCGCTCGGGGCGGGTGGTGCGACCGGAGTGCCCGGGGCGGGTGGTGAGCCGGATTCCTTCGGTATCGCGGTTCCCGGGACATGGACGCGGTACGACCTGCCGGAGGACGGGACTCCCCCGGCTTGCGCGGAGATCCGGCGCGGGACGGCGGTGAGCGGGCCGGGCGGGTTGGACGGAAGAGGTAGGCCGGGTGGGGTGCCAGGCGGGCCTGGCGGGGGCCGGTCCGACGAAGGGGTCAGCGGCGCCCTGCGCATCCTGGAGGGCGCGCGGCGGCGCGGGGCGCTGTACGCGGCGGGCACCACGCCGTCGGACGGGAGCGAGCCCCTGACGGCCGGGGTGATGATCTTCAGCGTCACCCCGCCGCCCGGGAAGGCGGCTTCCGCGCACGCGCTGGCCAGGCGGTTTCCGGCGGCGGGGCGGCAGTGGGCGAGGGGCGGCGCCCGGACCTTCAGCACGGAGACACTGCCCCGGGTCGGGCCCGTCCGACGGCTGATGGGAGTGGAGGAGGGCGAGCTGGCCGACGGGGCCCCGTACCGGTTGCTGGTCATGCACACCGTGGTGCCGGTGCCGGGCTCCCGGCGGGTGCTCGTCGTGCTGTGCTTCAGCCCGGACCTGCCGCTGGTCGTGCGCGTGCACGAGCTGTTCGACACGGTGACCGCGACGTTCTCCTTCGGGTACGGGCCGCCGACGGCGACCGGCTGAGACGGGGATGCCGGCCGGGGTGCGGAGGTTGGCGGGGGTGGGGATGCTGGCCGGGGTGCGGAGGTTGGCCGGGGTGCGTGTGATCGCCGGGATGCCGGGGGCGGGGCGGAACCCTCGTCGGGGGCGGGGCTGGAGCCGGGGCGGGGATCAACGGGCCTCCTGGGCAAGGGGTCGGCCCCTCGCCTCCGACACGTGCACAACTGAAGCACGGTTCAGTATCGTCTCGGGCCGAACGCCCGTGAAATCCCTTCGGCGAACCGTTGAACCGAACCGGGCCCACCGTCCGTGTGCTCCCCGACGTGAGCCGTACGGCGCGCGTACGGCGCGGCGGGCGGACCCGGCACGGCCTGCCCGGCGGCCCGGGAATCCGGCGGAGAAGGAGACGGGGAAGATGCGAGACGCGCCCAGGAGGACGACCGCGCCTGCCACCGTTCGACGGCAGGGGAACCGGAACGGGAACACCCGGTCACTCGCCCATCGGCTGGGATCGGTACGGGGTCCCGCCGCGCGGCCGGTGGCACTGTACGGGGTGGCGCTCGGCGCCGCCCTCGCCGGACTGCTGGCGCTGCCCACGGAGGCCCACGCGCGGCCGGGCGCTCCGGCGGCCAGGGAACTGGAGCTACCGGCTGCGACAGGCCCGGGGACACGGACGGGCCTGGGACCGGGGGTCCGGACGGGCCTGGAGCCGGGGACTTGGACGGCCGCAGAACCGAGGGTGCGGACGGCCGTGGCCCCGAAGGCACAGGCAGGGGTGGAGCCGGGGGTGCGGGCCGCGGGGGTCGGCCGGATCTCCGCGCGGGCACCCGGGGCCCTACCCGCAGTCGACGAACTGAGCAAGTTCTATGTCGTCAAGGCGCCCGAGGACAACGGCGGCAGGGCCGAAACCCTGGTCGGCATCGCGGCCCGGACCCTGGGCGACGGCGACCGCGTCCAGGAGATCCTGGTGCTGAACACGGGGCGGGTGCTGCCGGACGGTGAGGTGTTCGCCGGAGCGGAACAGGTCGCGCCCGGCTTCGCCTTGCGGCTGCCCGTGGACGCGGAGGGACCCGGCGTCCGCTTCGGGGTGCTGCCCGACGGGCCAGGGGCCACCGGACCGGACGCCGGTCGGGCGGATGTCGCGCCGCACGTGCAGGTCGCGGTGGAGGGCAGGTCCGCCGGTCCGTCGACGTCCGGCGGCGACCCGGTCCCGTTCCCCGTGCTCGTCGGCGGGACGGCGGGCGTCGCGGCGCTGGCCCTGGCGGTCCTCGTCCGCCGGAACCCGGCCCCGGTGCCGGTGTCGGTGCCGCGCGGGGCGGGGGCGTCGGGGGCGGTCCTGGTCGGATCGGGCGCGGCGTGGGCCGTGGGGTCGGCGGGGGCAGTGGGTGTCGGCCGGGGGCGGGCGTCGGGGACGGGTGGGGCGTCGGGGACGGGTGGGGCGTGGGGTCCGGGAGCGGGTACGGGCCGAGCGGTTCGGGCTTCCGGGACGGGCATGTCGCGGGTGGCGCGGGGGCCGGGGAAGGGAGCGGCGGGCGCAACGCGGGGTCCGGCGGCGAACGTGGCCGGAATGGCGCGGGTGTCACGTCCCCGGTTGCCGCGGAGCATGGCGCTGGCCGTGGTGCGCCGTCGCCGGGGCGCGCTGGCCAGACAGCTCGCGGCGGACATCCGCACCCCGGTGGTGGTCCGGCACGCGCTGGAGGAGCTGATGACGGCGGGTACTCCCGACGCGCCGGTCCGCGTCCACACGGTGCTCGCGGAAGGTGACCGGCTGCGTGCCTGTGTGTCGGGTCCGCCGACCGGTACCGCGCCGGAGCCCTGGACCGTCGTCGACACCACGCACTGGCAGCGGGACGGACTGCCGCCGGCCCTCGGCCCCGCGCCGCCCGACCCGGTCCTGCCGCTGCCGCATCTGGCGCGGCTCGGGGTGGACGGCCGGGGTGCCCAGGTGATGGTCGGCCTCGGCCAGCTCGACGGCGCGCTGAGCGTGCGGGGGGATCTGCGGGTGGCACGGGACACCGTCGCGGCCCTGGCCCTCGGGCTGCTGGAACCGCCCTGGCAGAACACCGTGGTGGTGATCGTCGGCCCACCGGCGGGTGTGCTGCCCGGACAGCACGGGCTGGTACGTATCCCCTCGGTGAGCGATGTCCGCGACCGCGCCCCCGCGGAGGTCTTCGCGACGGCGGAGGATCTCGGCATCGGACCCGTCCTCGGCTCGGCCCGTTCCGGCGGGGTGACCGGCTTCCTCCTGATGCTCCAGCCCCCGGGGCCCGAGGAGGCAAGGGCGCTCACCGAACTGGCCGCGCCGCACGGCGGCTGGACGGTCCTCACGGTCGGCGACGTCCCAGGCGCCCACTGGCGCTGGTACGCGGAGCCCGGGGGCACCGTGGATCTGGGGCTGCTGGGCCTGCGGGTGACGGTCCCGGCCCACTGCCCCGCCGACGCGAGGACGGCCACGCCCGTACGGGATTCCCGTCCCAGGAATTCGAGAACACTCCCCACCGGAATCTGAACCCCACTCACCGGACCGCTACTCATTCCCGCACCGGCAAGCGGTCGAAGAACCCAGGCAATTCCATGAACGGGAAACAGGAGCAGTCATGCGGAACCCACGGAAAACGCGGAGCGCGACGGTCACGGCGGCCGGGACGGCGACCGCTCTCGCCCTGCTGAGCGCTTGCGGGAGCGGCCAGGGCGAGCCGGGTTCGGTGCGGTCGACGGTCGCCGCGTCGCCCGGGACGGCGGAGAGGGATACGGCGTCCCCGGACGCGGGGAGCGGACCGTCGGCGGCGGGGAAGCTGGGTGTGCGGACGGGCGGGGCACTCGGGAAGGTGGTGACGGACAGCGAGGGCCGCACGCTGTACCGCTTCGACAACGACGCCGCGAGGCCGTCCAACTCCACGTGCGACGGCGGCTGCGCGCAGATGTGGCCCCCGGTCCTCGCCACGGGCGCCCGGGCGGCGCGGGGCATGGACCCGGCCCTGCTCGGCGAGGTGACCCGCGCCGACGGTTCCCAGCAGCTCACGCTGGACGGCTGGCCGCTGTACCGCTTCGCCGAGGACACGGCGCCCGGCCGGGCCAAGGGGCAGGGGGTGGGCGGCACCTGGTTCGCGGCGGCCCCGGACGGCACGAAGGCCGGCGCCCCGGCCCCGGCGCCCGTCGAGCCCCTGCCCGCGCTGTCGACACGTGACGACGCGAAGCTGGGCGAGATCGTCAGGGACGCCGAGGGCCGCACGCTGTACCGCTTCACCAAGGACAGGGCCTCGCCGAAGAAGCCCGCTTGCGCGGACTCCTGCCTCAAGAAGTGGAAGCCCGCGAAAATGCTGGCAAGGGCGGCGTTGAAGAACGCGAAGGATATCGATCCGAAGCTCATCATTCCGTACCGGCGCCCGGACGACGGCGGGGTACAACTCACCATCGACGGCTGGCCGCTCTATTGGTTCACCGGCGACCTGAATCCGGGTGACACGAATGGCCAGGGCGTGGGCGGAACATGGTTCGCGATACGAAAGACCGGCAACCTGGCGAAGTAGCCCTGGGGGCCCCTCGCGGTACTCGTTCAGGTCGCCCGTCCAGTACAGGTCGCCTTCGCTCGCGCCCCTGGGTCTCCTGTGCGGGGCGTACTTGTCCCGGTGCCGTCGCTCGTGGGGTGCGCAGTTCCCCGCAGGTCGCCTTCGCTTGCGCTTCCCAGGTCTGTCCGGCTGGGCGCACTTGTCCCTGTGCGGGTCGCTCGTGGGGTGCGCAGTTCCCCGCGCCCCTTTGGGGGCGCCCCCTGATGTTGTTCTTCACACTCCTCCCCGTGCAGTCGCAGGACTCGCGTAAGGGGGTGGGCGGGAATCTCTGCCCGCAGACTCCGACGCCACCAGTACGGCCACTGGACGTCGTACCGAGCGCGTTGAGCGAGGACGGAGAATCCCGACCGGCACCGACCCGAAGAACAAACCGGATGCGCCCCAAAGGGGCGCGGGGAACTGCGCGAAACCACCGAACGACCTGCACAGAAACGAAGTACGCCCAGCACAGGAAACCTCGGAAGCGCAAGCGAAGGCGACCACAGCGGACCCCGTCGCCCTCCCTTCCCCGTGGCGGCAGCGAACGGCACGGCGGACGCGGACCCGGCGGCCGACCCGAGCGCGACTCCCGCCCCGGCCGCCGCACCCAGCGCGCTTCTGCGGTTCATGACGTGGCTCGGCCGCAGTGCGGAACTGTTGCACGGGGACACGAAGGAATCGCGCCGGCGCCGAATCCGGACCGACCCGCCGGACATCCTGCTCACCACCCCGGAGTCGCTGGAGGCCATGCTCATCGGGGTGAAGACCGACCACGCCCAACTGCTCGGCGGTGTATGGGCGGTCGTGGTGGACGAGGTGCACGCCTTCGCCGGGGACGACCGCGGCTGGCATCTGCTGGCCGTACTGGAGCGGCTGGAACGGGTCACGGGACGCCCCATCCAGCGGATCGGACTCTCCGCCACCGTCGGCAACCCCGAGCGGCAGATGACCTGGCTGCAGGGGGCGGGCGCGGGGAAGCGTCCGGGCCGGGCCATCGCCCCCGGCCTCGCCGGTCCGGGCGACGCCGGAGGGACCGCCGCGCCGCCCCCGGGCAAGGTGGAACCGCACCGTCGCCTCGTTCCTCCAGCGCATCGGTGGACCGGAAGGCGGCCGGGCAGTACGCGCAACTGTCTGCTGCTCGCCACCACGAAGGACACCCTGCTCCAAGCCGCCGCGCTGCTGCTCCGGGGCCGGGGCTGGGTCGAGGCGGTGACACCGCCGCCCGAGCCCCGCCACCTCGTGGCGCAGCAGCTCCTGGCGGCGACCTTGCAGGAGCACCGGGTGGGCGACCAGCTGTGGCCCGCGCAGTTCACGGTGCTGGCGGGCCGCAAGGAGATCGGGCAGACCGCCCCTTCCGTCCTGACCGAGGAACGGCCGGGTCCCCGGGGGCTGCTGCTCGGCGGGCGGAGCTGGCAGGTGACGTTCGTCGACTGGGGCCGCAAGCGCGTCTTCGTCGAGCCGGCCGACGGCGGCGGGGTCGCCAAGTGGACGAGCGGATCGGTGGCCGGACTGTCTCACACCCTGGCCCGGGCCATGCGCGAGGTGCTCCTCGGGGCGGACCCGCCGGTGTCGCTCACCGGCTGGGCCCGGGCGGGCCTGGAGCAGTGGCGCGACGAGGACGCTCCTGAGACGGTCCATCCCGGCGGGAGCCTGGTCACCCGCCACGGAACCGATGTGCGCTGGTGGACCTGGGCGGGCCATCGTGCGAACGCGACCCTCGCGGCGACACTCCCGTCCGTCTCGGACCCGGTCCAGCGGCCGACCGACTGCTGGGTGCGTCTGCGCGAGGACGCGACCCCCGAGCTGTGGCGCGCGGCCCGTGAAGGGGCCGAGGGAGGCAACGCTCTGGTGCTCCCGGACGTCGACCCGCGCGCGGTGCGGGGGCTGAAGTTCTCGGCGGCCCTCTCCCAGCGGCTCGCGGTGTCCACGCTCGCCGCCAGGCTCGCCGACTTCGAAGGAGTACGGGCGGCGCTCGCCGAGCCGGTGCGGTTCGAGAGCCGCTGACCGCTCCGGGACCCGCCGCGGGCAGCCCCCGGCCGACGGCCCGGCGTCGAGGACTGGTTCTAGAATGACGGGAACCTACTCAGCGGCCCGACAGGCTTCCGCTCCACCCCGGTGGACTTCGAGGACACGCCCCCACCCGCACGAGTCACTTCGTGCTGCCTGGGGGCGATCTCTTGCTGTTCCGTGAGTCCGCGACGTCCATCGCGGGACGTACCCGCCTCGAAGGACGACTCGCGGAGCTCCTCACCGAGAACTTCCTGCACAAGCACCGCCACCGGCCGCACCCTTCGGAGGTACGTTCCTGGGAGCGCAGCATCCCGGCGCTCACCAACGCGCTGGTCGAGGCCGGGCTCGGTGAGGTCGAGATGCTGCTGGAGTACGCCCTGCCCCTGACCAGCAAGCGGGCGGACGTGATACTCGCCGGGGTGCATCCGGTCACGGGCGGTCCGTCGTACGTGGTGGTGGAGCTCAAGCAGTGGAGCGAGGCGCATCCGGAGGAGGATGATCCGCTGCGGTGCCGGATCGACGCGTACCCCGAGCCCGTCCTCAACCCCATCGAGCAGGTGCGGGGCTACTGCGACTACCTCCTGTCGTTCAACGGCGCGCTGGAGCACGTTCCCGAGTCGGTGGCCGGGGTGGCGTACCTGCACAACGCGACCGAGTTCGGAGTGACGGGGCTGCGCCTTGTCACGGAGGACCACCGGGGGCGGATGTATACCGGCGAGCAGCGTGGGGCCTTCCTGGACTATCTGCGCTCGCTGCTGGCGCCGAAGGCGGGGGCCGACGCGGCCGACGCGTTGCTCCAGGGCAAGGTCCGCCCGTCCCGGCAGCTGATGGCGGTCGCCGCCGAGGAGGTGCGCGACCGGGAACAGTTCGTCCTGCTGGCCGACCAGCGGCTCGCCTACGCGACGGTGATGTCGGCCGTCCAGAAGGCGCGGCGGTCCGACCACAAGGAAGTGGTGGTGGTGGCCGGCGGACCGGGTTCCGGCAAGAGCGTGATCGCGCTGTCCCTGCTCGGAGAGCTGTACCGGCGGGGGGTGCCCGCCCTGCACGCGACGGGATCGCAGTCGTTCACCAAGACGATGCGCAAGGTCGCCGGGGCCCGGAAGCCCGAGGTCCAGCGGCTCTTCCGTTACTTCAACAGCTTCATGGAGGCGGAGCCCAACGACCTCGACGTGCTCGTCTGCGACGAGGCCCACCGGCTGCGCAAGACCTCCGTCAACCGCTACACCAAGGCCGAGCTGCGCACCGGCCGTCCGCAGGTGGCGGAGCTGATGGACGCTGCCCGGGTGCCGGTGTTCCTGCTGGACCAGCACCAGGTGGTGCGTCCTGGCGAGATGGGAACGGTGGAGCAGATCGAGGAGGCCGCCGCGGCGAAAGAGCTGAAGTGCACGGTCGTGCGTCTGGACAGCCAGTTCCGGTGCGGTGGCAGCGACGCGTATCTGGCGTGGGTCACGGGCCTGCTGGGCCTGGAGGGCGACGGGCCCGTCCTCTGGGAGCCGGACGGCAAGGTGGGGCTGCTGACCGTGGACGGCCCGCGGGAACTCGAGGAGTTCCTCGTCGCACGACGGGCCGAGGGCTACGGGGCCAGGATGTCGGCGGGTTACTGCTGGAAATGGACGACGAAGATCACTCCGGACATGACGGCACTGCCCGCCGACGTGGTCATCGGCGACTGGGCCAGGCCATGGAACCTGTACGGGGACCGCGCCTTGCTCGGTGCGCCACCCGCTCCCCTGTGGGCCACCGATCCCGCAGGTTTCGGACAGGTGGGGTGCGTGTACACCGCGCAGGGCTTCGAGTACGACTGGTCCGGCGTGATCATGGGCCCGGATCTGGTCTGGCGGACCGACCGCTGGGTCGTGGACCGCACCGCGTCCAAGGACCCCTCCTTCACCAAGGCGACCCCGGACGAGGACATCGACCGGCTGGTCCGCAACACCTACAAGGTACTGCTGACCCGGGGCATGATCGGAACGATCGTCTACTCGACCGACCCGGAGACCCGCGAGAAGCTCCGCTCGCTGATCCCTCCGGCCGGGTAAGCACCCGGCCGCGCAGGCCACCGGCCCTCCGATGGGGGCCGACGGGAGTGCCGTCCGGGGCCGGCGGATGAGCTGCGGACCGGAGTTGTCCCCTCAACCGCAACTTTCCCTTGCGGTATCGTGAGTTCACGCTGCGCACCTTCCCGGAGGGTACGTCGGCGGAGTTCCGGTGCTGGTCCTCGGCCGTGACTGACGAGTGGTTTCCATCGCGTGCTTCACGTGGTGTGACTGCGGATGCCCGGTAGGGCTGTCCCTGCCATTCCCAGCTCACGCCAAGGAGTGGTCACGTATGAACCCCGTTGAGTACAAGCCCGCACGTCGTCACCGGTTTCGCGAGATCCTGGTCGACGTCGCTGTCGGTGTCGTCGCCAATCTTGTGGTGGCGGCTCTGACCGTGGCAGCGCGCCTGGTCTTCTGACCGGGCAGGTGGCGGGCCCGGCGAGCCCGCCACTCCCTCTCTTCCCGCCGCTCCGTCAGAACAGCCGCAGTTCGGGTTCCTGGGGACCGGACTGCCCACGGTTGCGGCGCGAGCGCCTTCCTCGCCTGGGCCTGGGCAGATGCGGGACGCGTGCTTCCTGAGGCAGGTTCTGCCAGGTGGGGCGAAGTCCGTGGATCTCGACCGGACCGACGAGCGTCCGCAGATGATCCCGGGTCTCCTCGTCCGTGGAGTAGAGCACCGTGGCGCGGCTCGCCCGGGTCATCAGCACGTGATAGGCGTGACGGACGAGCCGGGCGAACTCCTGGTCGTCTACGCTTCCGGCCTTCACCTTGGGGTCGAACGAGCCGGGCCGGGCCACTCGCTTGGCGTCCGACTCAGGGTCCTTTCGGTCCTTGCCCCGGTTGAACACCCATCGGCCGTCGCGGCGCACCATGTCCTCACCCATGATGACGCCGCACCAGTCCCACTCGAGGCCCTGCGCCGTGTACACACAGCCGATCTGACCGAGACCGTTCTCGTGCACGGACCAGATCTTCGACGGGGGCGCGTCGTTCTCGCAGAAGCTCTCGCTGTCCGCGTTCCACGGCCGGTGCCAGTCACCGATGCGGACATCGTCCTCCAGTCGCCTCTCCTCGCCCAGCGGCTTCGTCCAGGGCCAGCAGTATCCGGCGACCATACGGGCGGAGGCCCCGGCGAGGGCTTCGGTACGGATGATGTCCTCGAGCTCCGCCGGAGTCTCCGCCACCTCGATGTGCATCAGCCCGTCAGGAGTCCAAGGGTCCAGCACCTCGTCCGTCACACCGAGCAGCCCGCGTACCCAGCGGATGTAGGCGTCGCTGCCGCCGCATCGGTACTGCTCCCGGAGGCCGTACTCCACGACCCGGGCACCGCGCCGCTGGCCGGCGTCCTTGATCAGGCCGACGGTGCCGACCTCGTTCGGACGGACGCACTGCCCCTCGTCGAGGAAGAACACGGTCAGGCGCGACGCGTCGAGCAACTCGTCCACCTGAGGCTGTGTGCCCTGGTCCTCGGGCTTCCAGAAGCGGCTGGTGGACCGGTCACGCAGGCGGTGCGCCTCGTCGCAGATCAAGACGTCCAAGAGCGGGTCCGGCGGGGTGACGAAGCTGCTGAAGTAGGTGAACGTCTCCCTGAACTCCCGGTCGCCGTAGCCGACGTGTTCCTGGAGCGCACCGTTGAAGGCCCTGCTGCCGCTCGCGTACTTGACCGTCCGCCCCTGGCCCTCCAGCTCCGCCTTCACCTGGAGCCCGATGGCGCTCTTGCCGGTACCGGCGCCCCCGGTCACCAGGAAGATCACGCGCTGCTCGTCCGGGATCAAGGCGGGGTGGGTAGAGGACGGCAGGACTCGTTCGGCGGCGTTCAGGATGTGGTCGGCGACTGTCTTCTGCCGCCCGCGCAGAGTGAACACGGTGTCGAGTCCCTCCGACCAGATCATGGCGTCCAGCAGGGGGGTGTTGCGCAGTCCCATCCTTCTCATGAGGCTCTCAGCGGCGGCGGCGCTGCCCTCCGGGGCGAAGTGCGTCCGCAGGTCGGCCAAGAGCTCTTCGCGCCGGTCACCCGTGTACACGGGTGCATAGACGCCGGTCGGAGCGTCCACATCGGTCAGGGGCCGCGCGGAGGAGTCCGTGGCATTGTGCAGATAGGCGAATCCCCCGCACTCGAAGTCGCTCCCGTACAAGGGCCCTTTGTCGCTCGTGAAGGCTTCGAAGTACTCGCGCAACTGCAGTGCGGGATGCTTCTTGGCTCCCATTCCCTCCACATACAGCAGCTCCGCGGTGGCATGCTCCACCCTGGTCACCATCGACCAGCGTTTCAACTCGACAAGTTGTACGGACAGCCGATGTTCCAGCGGATGCTGTCCCACGAGGACGACATCGATGAGACGAGGATCCCCCGGGCGGTCGGTCTCGTCGAGCGTGGCGGCGCACTCCACGATCATCTCGACGTTCCCACGGTCGGCGGCGACCAGGTCCGAAGCGAGGCTCACCAGGCTCTCCGCCCACGCCGCGCGCTCGGTCTCCGAGGCATCCGCGCCTCTGAAGTGCCGCCATCTGGCGGCGAGATGCGGCACCATACGATGCCTCGAGTTCAGGGTGAGCAGATCCTGCGCCGCCAATTTCAGCAGGAGCATGGACACGAGGTGGTTCCCCCCAGGGCACGAGTGATTCGTGCGGGTGGGGGCGTGTCCGTGTGAGGAAGCCCGTCGGGCCGCGACCGGTACCGATGATCTTAGGCAAACCGTCGCGGAAGCCGACAACGCCGTCCCGTCGCGGACCGGATCGGTGTGGTGGGTGGCTGGATCACGGGGTCGCGGATGGATGACCCCGCAGGGGCACCGGCCCGCGAGCGATGTGCCCCCTCGCGGCGTTGCGCCGGAGCCGCCGCTCCCGTCCTGTCCCGAGGCCGCCAGCACGGCATGGCACAGGACGGGAGCCGTCCTGGCAGGTCCGGACCGGATCCGACCGGGCCCGCCACCGCCCGGCCACCGCCCGGGCGGGGTCCGATCACCGCCCGGGCGGAGGCCGGTCAGCCGACGGAGCCCGCGTAGCCTCCGCTGCGGTTCGCCACGTGGTCCTGGAGCGAGAAGCCCTCCCCCCTCGCCTCGTCGAGGGTCAGCCCGGCCCCCGGTTGCATGAGTCGGCGGGCCGCCAGATGGTCCACGGGGCGGTTGACGGATTCGACCGCCAGCAGGGTTCCGCCTCTGAACAGGAGGACGGAGAACGCCCTGGGGCCGTCGCCGAGCAACACCTCCTCGTCGTGGCCGTCGGCATGTCCCGCGATCTGGAGCGTCGTCGAGAACTGGTCGCTCCAGAACCAGGGCGCTTCCTCGTAGGAGCCCGGTGCGCCGGTCAGCCGGGCCGCGACCAGCCGGGCGTGACCGACGGCGTTCTGGACCGATTCGAGCCGCCGCAGGTCTCCGGAGCGGACCTGCGGGAACGCCGCGCAGTCGCCGATGGCCGAGATGTGGGAGTCGCCGGTCAGCAACCGGGAATCGACGGTGATGCCGTCGCCCACGGCGAGACCGGCCGCGGCGGCCAGTTCCGTGCGCGGGGTGACTCCGACACCGATCAGGACGAGGTCGGCGGGGAGCCTTCGGCCGTCGGCCAGTTCCACCGCCGTCACCGCCCCGCGACGGTCCCCGTGCAGGGCCGCGACCCCCTGACCGCACAGCAACCGGGTGCCCTTGCTCCGGTGCAACCGTGCGAAGTGCCCGGCGGTTCGCGCCGAGACGGTCCGGGCGAGCGGGCGGTCCAGCGCCTCGACGACCGTCACCTCACAGCCCGACTCCCGCGCCGCCGCAGCGAATTCCAGCCCGATGAACCCGGCCCCCACCACGACCGCGTGCCGGGCGGAGGCGAGTGACGCCCGCAGTGCGACGGCGTCTTCCGCGGTACGCAGGACATGCACTCCGCGCAGTCCGGCCCCCGGCACACCGAGTGTGCGCGGCCGGGCTCCGGTGGCGAGGACGAGATGGCCGTACCCGTACCCGGAGCCGTCGGCGAGACGGACCGTGCGGGCGACCGGGTCGATTCCCGTCACCGTGCCCCTGACCAGGTCGATCGACCGGCGTACGTAGTACGTGGCGGGCCGCAGCCACAGCTGCGACTCGTCCGCCTCGCCCATGAGATACGTCTTGGAGAGCGGCGGGCGTTCGTAAGGAAGCGCGTCCTCGGCGCTGATGAGCGTGATGGGTCCCGGGTATCCGTGCTCGCGCAGGGACGCCGCTGTCTGGAACCCGCCCTGCCCCGCTCCCACCACGACGACGGATTCCGGCCGCGTGGGCCGTGCGGCGGCCGTCATCAGTACTGCCGTTCGGGCAGGTGGACGATCAGGCCGTCCAGGGCGCCGGTCACCTTGAGCTGGCAGCTCAGCCGGCTGTTGGGCAGCCGGTCGGCGGCGGTGAAGCCGAGCATGTGCTCCTCCTCCGGCTGCGCCTGCTCCAGCGCGTCCAGGGAGGTCTCGTCCACGTAGACATGGCAGGTGGCGCACTGCGCGTTGCCGCCGCACTGGGCCACGATGCCGTCGATGTCGTTGAAGACGGCGCCGCGCATGACGCTGGTCCCGAGGGGGACTTCGACCGAACACGCGGTCCCGTCGACGGCTACATAGGTGATTTCGGGCATGGCGAAGCTCCTCGATGGCGTCCGGCGGCGCACGAGGGTGCGCGGGGGCACGGATGCCGGTCAGGGGAATCGGAAGGTACGCGGAAAGTCGCTGATGGCCGGTGGGGGACGCGACACCCCTGCCGACCCGTATCGGACACCGGACCGTTCGGACACGCGACGTCCTCGGCCAGGGATACGGCAGCGCGATGGAAGTTAGCAGAGGAGTGCTGGGCGCGCCAGGGGTCGTCAGGAGGGGCGGCGGGGGGCGCGGCCGCGCCGCGGGTCCGGGAGGCGGTGCGTCATGAAGGGCCTGCTGGTGGTGAACTCACGGAACTTGAGGGCCGCGTCGGAGAGGTAGGTGTCGCGGTTCCACACCAGGGTGAGCACCCGGTGGCAGTCCGGCGCGACCATGTGGACCCAGGCGACCGGGACATGCGACTCCGTGCCGACCCGGCGGGAGATGGCCGGGATCAGACCGATGCCGAGGCCGGCGCTGATCATGTCCTGGCTGGCACCCGGCTCGTCGCCCTCGCAGGACAGCAGCGGGGTCAGCCCCTCGGACGCGAACATCCGGTCGAGGAGCGCGCGCTGCCAGTGGCCCGGACGGGTGGTGACGAAGGGCTCGTGGGCGATCTCGGGGATCGTCACGCTCTCCCGCCCGTCGAGCCAGTGCCCGCGCGGCACCGCGAGCAGCACCTCCTCACGGGCGAGCTCCACCGAATCGAGGTTCGCGCCGGTCAGCGGCTGTGAGGCGACACAGAAGTCGACTTCTCCGGCGCGCAGTTGGCGGTCCATCTCCTCCGCCGTCGACTGGTGGAGACGTACATCGGCCCGGGGGTACGCGGCCCGGAAACTGCCGAGGAGATGGGTGATCGTCAGCAGGGTCTCCGAGGCCACGCCGACCCGGCCGAGCCCCGTGTCGCGGGCGTCGAGCAGGGCCCTGCGGCCGTCGTCGAGCTCGCTCAGGGCGCGGTCGACATGGCGCAGGAACATCGCGCCGTACTCGTTCAGCCGGATACGGCGGCCCCGCCGGTCGAAGAGCGTAGTGCCGAGGTCGGCCTCCAGCCGGGCGATCGTGCGGCTGAGCGAGGGCTGGGCGACGCGCAGTTCCTCCGCGGCACGGCTCATGTGCTCGTAACGCGCGACGGCCTGGAAGTAGCGCAACTGCAACAGATCCACGGTCCACCTCCACTGATGCCTCTGGAGTCATCCTCACATGGCGAAACCGGTCTTGGAACGCATAAGCGATTCTCCCTACGGTCTCCAGTGGGGTCACCGCACAGGTGACGGGCAACGGCGCCCGGCATCTGCCCACGCGAAGCGGGGACCCCGCCCGCACCAATCCTCCTCCCCCGCCCCTTCCACCACTTTCACCACTTCCACCACTTCCACCACTTCCGACACTCCCGAAAGGTCGCATCATGAGCGCTGCGGAGCTGGCCCGGCTCCAGTTCGCGGCCACGACCGGCATCCACTGGCTGTTCGTGATCCTCACCATGGGGCTCGTCCCTCTCGTGGCGGTCATGCACACCCGGGCCGTCTTCACCCGGGACCCCGCCAGAAGAGCCGTCCGGGAGCGCATGACGCGCTTCTGGGGCCAGCTCTACGTCATCAACTACGCGGTCGGCATCGTCACCGGCCTGGTCATGGAGTTCCAGTTCGGGCTCAGCTGGAGCGGACTGAGCAAGTACGCGGGCAATGTCTTCGGCGCCCCGCTGGCACTCGAAACCCTCATCGCCTTCTTCGCCGAGTCCACGTTCCTCGGGATGTGGATCTTCGGCTGGGGCCGGTTGGGGCGCGGTACGCACATCACGCTGATCTGGCTGGTCACCCTGACCGCGTACGCGTCGGGGTACTGGATCATGGTCGCCAACGGCTTCATGCAGAACCCCGTGGGCCACGAGGTCCGCGGCGGCGTCGCCTATCTGACCGACTTCTGGGCGCTGCTCACCAACCCCAACGCGCTGATCGCCCTCGCCCACATCACCCTCGCCGCGCTGACGACGGGCACCGTCCTGGTCATGGGGATCAGCGCCTTCCATCTGCGCCGTGGCACCAAGGACACCGAACTGTTCCGGGGCTCCATGCGGCTGGGGCTCCTGGTGGGCACGCCCGCCGCCTGGTTCGTCGCCACGGTCGGCGAGATGCAGGTCCCGCTGATCCGCCGGAACCAGCCGATGAAGATGGCCGCCCTGGAGAACGGCGATGTCGCCCGGGTGGAAGCCGCGCTCGTCAAGGAGCACGGTCCCGGCGACTACGTGTTCGCGCACGACTGGCTGCGGTTCTCGATGGAGAGCATGACACTCATCGGCTACAGCATCTCCACGGTCACCCTCGTCGCCGTCGGCCTGCTGTGGAAGGGCCGCCTGTGGCGCGGGCGCCGCTTCGCCCTGCTGATGATCGCGATGATCCCGTTCCCGTTCCTCGCCTCGCTGGGCGGCTGGGCCCTGCGGGAGATGGGCCGCCAGCCCTGGATCATCTACGGCGAACTGACCGTCGAGGACGCGCTCTCCCCCGTGAGCAGGGCTTCCCTGATCGCGTCCTGCGTCCTGTTCATCGCCGTCTTCGTCGCACTGGCGGTGACGAACTGGACCCTGATCACCCGCTACGCCCGCCGCGGACCGGACGCCACCCAGCTGGGCACCACCGAGCCGCTCCCCGACGACGTACCCGGGGGACGCGCGGGACCCGGGACCGGGGGACGTGGTGGAGGCGCGGGTCCCGGAGGACCCGCGGACGGCGCGGGTCATGAACAGCCGGTCCCGGCCTTCTGAGCCACCCGTCCGGCACGCCCGCGCCCACCCCGGCCCGAATCCGGCCCGAACCGGGTCGACCACCTGACTGCCCTCCACCCACCTGCCGGGACGATCCCCCCTCTCATGGAAAGTTGAGCGAGATGAGCTTGGAGACCCTCTGGCTGCTCCTCCTCGGGCTGCTGCTCGCCGGGTACTTCGTGCTCGGCGGCTACGACCAGGGCGTGCAGATGCTGCACCCCTTCCTCGGCTCCCGGGACACACGGGACGGCCAGGACGCCGGAGCCCAAGGGAGGAACGGCCTCGGTGACCGGAACGCCGCCCTCGACGCAATCGCACCGTTCTTCCTGGGCAACGAGGTCTGGCTGGTCGCCTTCACCGGTGTCCTGTTCGGCGCCTTCCCGTACCTGGAGGGCACCCTGCTGTCCGGGCTGTACCCGCTGATCGTGGCGATCCTCGTCGGTCTGGTCCTGGGCAACGCCGCCGTCCAACTGCGTGGTCGTGCCCGTACCGCCCGGGGCCGCCGCCGCTGGGACGCGCTGATCGTGTTCGGCGGCGCGCTGCCCGCCCTGTGCTGGGGACTCGTCCTCGGTCTGCTGCTCCATGGCGTGCCACGGCGGGCGGACGGATACGTCCGGATCGGAACCGACGACGTGCTCACGCCGTTCGTGCTGGCCTGCGGGGTGACCACCGCGCTGCTGTTCGCGGCACACGGGGCGGCCTTCGTCGCGTTGCGCTCGGAACCGGAACTCGCTGCCAGGGCACGGAAGATGGGAACCGCCTTGCTGCGTGCGGTGGGCGCCGCAGGTTCCCTCGCGTTGCTGCTGACCCTCTTCGGCGCGGGCGCGTCGATGACGAACCGGGCGGCTTCGGCGGTCCTCGCCGCCCTGTTCGCGACGGCCCTCGTCGTCGCCTGGTGGTGCCTCGTTCGCGGACACCGGATCCGGGCGTTCGCGGCCACGTGCTCCGCGACCCTGCTGCCCGTACCGCTCCTGGGGGCCGGTCAGTACCCGTACGTCCTGGTCGACACGGCCGGCGGCGGACTGACGGTCCAGCAGGCCGCTTCGGACGGCGCCACGCTGACGATCCTGACCGCGTTCGGGGTCGTGGTGATCCCGGTGATCCTCGCGTACCAGCTGTGGAGCTGGTGGCTCTTCCGGGGCCGGACGGGCCGCCGTCACCCCCGCTACTTCTGAACCACCACCGCCACCGCCACCGCCACCGGCCACTTTCACCACCACTGCCCCCGATCCGCGGATGTCACGAGAGGTCCCAGGATGAAGCCGGTCGAACGCCGCATGCTGCGGGAACTGCCTGCGCTGCGCCGCCATATGACGTGTTCGGCGGTGCTGGCGCTGCTGGGCGCGGGGCTCGTCGTCGTCCAGGTGAGCCTGCTGGCGACGGTCCTCGCGGACGGCTTCGCGGGGCACGGGTTCCGGACGGCGACCCTGGCCGCGCTGGGTGCCGTCATGACGTCGCGCGCCCTGCTGAGCTGGACCCGTGGGGTGCTCGCGGAGCGCGCGGCGGCCGATCTCAAGCACGGCCTGCGCGACCGGATCACCGCCCGGCTGCGGCAGACCGGCCCCGTACACATGGCGGCCCGCCGCCACGGCGAGACCGCGACCCTGCTCACCCGCGGTCTCGACGCCCTGGACCCGTACGTCGTGGGGTACCTGCCGACCATGGCGGCCACCGCGGTCGTGCCCCTCACGGTCGTCGGCTGGCTGTGGTGGACCGACTGGACCTCGGCGCTGATCGTCGTCGTGACGCTGCCGCTGATCCCCGTGTTCGGTGCGCTGGTCGGCATGCACACGGCTCGCCGCACCGCGCATCAATGGCGCCTGCTGGCACGGCTGGGCGGCCATTTCCTGGACGTGGTGGCCGGACTGCCCACGCTGCGCGCGTTCGGCCGTGAGCGGCACCAGACCCGGGTGGTGGGCGAGATGGCCGACGCCCACCGGCGGGCCACCATGCGGACACTGCGGGTGGCGTTCCTGTCCTCATTCGTCCTGGAGACGGTCGCCACCTTCTCCGTGGCGCTGGTGGCCGTCCCGGTCGGACTGCGGCTGCTCGGCGGCGGGACCGACCTGCGTACGGCACTGGTCGTGCTGTTCCTCGCCCCCGAGGCGTATCTTCCGCTGCGCGCGATGGGCGCGGCCTTCCACAACAGCGCGGAGGGCATCGCGGTGGCCGAACGGGTCTTCGCGATCCTCGACGACGAGGCCCCGAAGCCGGGACGTGGCACCGGCGGTGTCCGGGCAGACGGCGCCCGTCGTGGCCAGGCAAGCGGCACCCGTCGCAGTCCGGTACGCGACACCACCCGCCGTGGCCCGGTCGGCAGCGTCCGCCGGGACCTGGTCAGCGGTGCCCGCCATGGCTCGGTCAACGGTGCCCGCCAAGACCGGGTCGCCAGCACCCGCCATGGTCCGGTCAGCGACACCCGCCGTGACCCGGTCAGCGGTATGCCCGACGCCCGGACGGCGCCTCTGTGCCTGGACGGAGTCACGGTCCGCTACCCGGACCGGGCCGCGCCCGCCCTGCGGAACGTCTCCCTCTCCGTGCGCCCCGGCGAACACATCGCCCTGGTGGGACCGAGCGGCGCGGGCAAGTCCACGCTCCTGGCGCTGCTGCTCGGCTTCGTGGCACCCGCGTCGGGCCGGGTCACGCTCGGCGGCACGGACCTGGTCACGCCCGACGCCGTCCCGCCCGACCCCTGCCCGTCCGACCACTGCTCGCCCGGCGCCTGCCAGCCCGACCCCTGCCCGCCCGACCTCGCCAGGCCCGACGCCTGCCCGCCCCACCGCTGCCCGCCCAACCGTTGCCCGCGCGACCAGGTCAGGCCCGACCTCGACGCGTGGCCCGACCTCGACGCGTGGCGCGCCCAAGTGGCGTGGGTGCCCCAGCGCCCGCACCTGTTCGCGGCGTCCGTCGCGGACAACATCCGGCTGGGCCGACCCGACGCGAGCGACGCCGAGGTGCGGCGGGCGGCCCGTGCCGCGTCGGCGGACCTCTTCGTCGAGGCCCTGCCGCAGGCGTACGACACCCCGCTCGGCGAACACGGCACCGGGCTCTCGGCGGGTCAGCGTCAACGGATCGCGCTGGCACGCGCGTTCCTCATGGACGCCCCCGTACTGCTCCTCGACGAACCGACCGCCCATCTCGACCCGGAGAGCGAGGCCGCCGTCACCCGCGCCACGGTCGACCTGATGCGCGGCCGGACCTCGATCGTGGTCGCCCACCGCACGAGCCTGCTGCCCCACGCCGACCGGATCATCACGGTACGGGCAGGCGGCCTCGTCCTCCCCCGACCTGAACCGGAACTCGTACCCGCGCTCGTACCCGAACCCGTACCCGAACTCGGACTCGCACCCGCACCCGCACCCGCACCCGCACCCGGGAAGGGAAAGGTGGCCTCATGACCCGAAAGGGTGCCCTCGTGGCCCGTAGGGATGATGCCCTCAGGACCCGGAAGAGCGACCGCATGACCCCCCACCCCAGGATCGCGGACCCCGTCCGTACGCGCGGACCCCGCCCCACCTCCCGGCTGCTGCGCCACCTGCTCCCGTACTGGCGCAGACTGCTGCCCGCCGCGCTCGCCTCGGCGGGCAGCGAACTCGCCGGTGCCGCGCTGATGGCGACCGCGGCCTGGCTGATCACCCGCGCCGCCGAACAGCCGCCGCTGGCCTCGGTAAGTGTCGCGATCGTCGCGGTACGGGCCCTGGCCCTGGGGCGCGGAGCGCTGCGCTACACCGACCGGCTGCTGGGCCACGACGCCGCGCTGCGGGCCGTGGCGGGATTCCGTACGCGGGTGTACGAGTCGCTGGTGCCGCTGGCCCCGGCGGGCACCCCGGCCTTTCGCAGCGGCGATCTGCTGACCCGGCTCGTGGACGACGTCGACGCCGCGCAGGATCTGCTGTTGCGGGTGCTGATCCCGGCGTCGGCCGCCGTCACGGTCGCGGTCACCGCCACCGCGACGGCCGCGGTGCTGCTGCCGCAGGCGGGTGTCCTGCTCGGCCTCTCCCTGGCCGTGGCGGGACTCGTCGTGCCCGCGCTGGTGCTCGCCCTGTCCCGTCGCACGGGCCGGACGGAGAAGGCGGCCCGCGCCGAACTCGCCTCGCTCACCCTCGACCTGACCCGGGGGGCGGCCGATCTCGCCGCGTACGGGGCGGGGGGCCGGGCCGAGGAGCGGGCCCGTCGGGCCTCGGCCCGGATCGCCGCGCTGGAACGCCAGGGAGCGCTGACCGCTTCGCTCGCCTCGGCCGTGGTCCTGCTGTTCCAGGGCGCCGCGACGGTCGGCGTCACCTGGCTCGCGCTGCGCGCCCACGCGGCAGGCGCGGTGCCCGCGCCGCATCTCACCGTGCTCGCGGTCCTCGCGCTGCTCTCCTTCGACGCGCTCGCGCCACTGCCGGCCGCCGCCCGCCGTCTCGCCGAGGTACGCGCGTCGGCGCACCGGCTGGCCGGCCTGCTCCACACCCCGCCCCCGGTCACCGAGCCCGCCGACCCGGTCCCGCTCCCCACCGACGGGCCGCTCGGCGTGGAGATCACCGGCCTGCGGGTGCGCCACCACCCGGGCGGTCCCCCGGTACTGGACGGGCTGGACCTGCGGCTGCCGCCCGGCCGCCGGGTGGTGCTGCGCGGCGCGAGCGGCTCCGGGAAGTCGACGCTGATCGCGGCGCTCATGCGGTTCGTCCCGTACGAGTCGGGGAGCATCCGCGTCGGCGGACGCGAACTGCGCGACTGCGCGAGCACCGATGTCCGCCGCGCGATCACCGGCGTGACCCAGGACGCACATGTCTTCCACACCACGATCCGCGCCAACCTGCTCCTGGCCCGACCCGACGCCACGGACAGCGATCTGCGCGCGGCGGCGGACCGGGCCCGGCTCCTGGACTGGATCGAGTCGCTGCCCGACCGCTGGGACACGGTCCTCGGCGAGAACGGCGCGGCGATGTCGGGCGGCCAGCGCCAACGCCTCCTGCTGGCCCGGGCCCTGCTGGCCGACCCACCCGTCCTCGTCCTCGACGAACCCACGGAGGGCCTGGACCCGGCCACGGCCACCGCGGTCCTCACCGACATCCTCACCGCCACCCACGGCCGCACCACCCTCCTGATCACCCACGCCCGCGCGGGCCTCACGGGGGCGGACCGGGTCGTGACACTGGAGGGGGGTGCGGTGGTCACGGCCGGGGGACGGCAGACGGTCCGAACGGGCGGACCGTAGTCCGCGGTGGAGACGTGCGGCAGGAGCGGCATGGTCAGGGCGGGAGGACGACGGCTTCGCACACCTCGCCCGCCACGGACAAGCCCACCCGTACACGTTCTGCGCCGCCGACCGGAACCGCGGGTGGCCACCACCGCTGACGACCTCGGCCCCGTGCGCAAGGGCATTCCGGGGCTGCTGGACGCCCTGCTCGGCGACGGTGGAGAACGCGTTCACCACTTGCACGGCCACCTTGCGAACGGATTCAGAGACGCCGACCAAGGCTGATGGCGATGTTCGACCAACACGGCCTGTGGGACCCCACCACCAGCTCATGCCGTACATCGACTGTCACAAGCCGCCTTCACCGGCACCCGTGACCATACGCCGGGTCAGTGCCCGGACTTCCGCCAACAGAAGTGCCGGCTGTTGGTCCAGGTCGAGGGCGTGCTGGTGCAGGACCGTCCTGGCACGGCGTACCCGGTGACTGGCGTGCGGCGCATTGCCCTTCGCATAGACCAGGTGGCCCTCGGTCAGCCCCAACGCGGTGCAGTAGGCCAGCATCTGATAGAGATCCTCGTTCGGATAGCTCCGCCGCTTGTCGACCTTGTACTTGGCGTCAGCGACTATGCCTGGCACCCCTGCGCCCGTGTACCAGAGGAAATCCGGCTTCAGGCGCACGGAATCGCTTTCGTCCAGGTGCGTGCCCCTGGCCTGAAGGACACTCCGTCCGCCGTAGGGCCGCATCGCCTCCCGCAGCGCCACGCACACGAAGTCCTCGTACACGCGGTTCATATCGAAGACGAAGCTGTCGATGCGCAGCCCGCCGGGCCGATGTTCGGCGGATGATCCGGCCAGAACAGCCTCGGCGAGGTGGAGGGCCTGGTGGTAGCGGGTGTTGAGACGGGTCGGTCGCCAGAGCGGGAGCGCCTGTCCCCGTACGACCGGTGTGATGTCCGCCAGCCGTGCCCTCTGGTGCACCAGGCGCGTCCGTACGGCCTTGGGCACACCTGGAAGGAGCAGCAGACGATCGACGGCGGTACGCAGAATCCGGTTCTCGGCGATATCGGTGGTGAACTCGTCGTATGTCACCTCCACCGGCAGAGACATGCCGAACCGGCGCCGGATCTGCTCGGTCTCCCGAATGCGGCCCCGTACGACGAAGGACGACTCCTCGACGCTCCGGTAGCCCTGCAGCAGGCCCCGTCCCAGAGCCCGGTCCGTCTGCCGTTCGACGGCATGGGCAAGAGCGGGGAGCAGTTCGGTGTGCTCGGCAGCATCGACCGTGCCGTCCCGCCAGCCGTGTGGGTCCTTGCTGTAGCCGAGCAGGAAGAAGAGGCGTGGGACGGGCACCTTGGGGGTGATCCGCACGGTGACCGTCTCCACACCGGGAACCGCGACGGCCATCGCCCCGACACGGCTCCCCGCACGCAGACGCCACACTCCCGGCTCATGGGCGTCGGGCGCGGCCTCTCCGAGGATCTTCAGGCCGGCCAGCGCGCGGCCGACCGCGTCCGGCAGTGGGAACCCCCTGGCAGGCGCGTGCTCGACGAGGGAGACGACGACTGTCACTCCGGGTCGAACCCCTCACTCGTCTTCTCTTGGCCCATGGCCACCGCACGGCGCAGCGCCGGCAGCCCGTAGCGGCCTTCGATGTCCACGTCGTCGCCGTAGTGGTGCTCCTCCAGCAGCGGAAGGATCTTGGTCCGCCACGTCCGATCCAGCCCGCCGTCCCGGAAGACTCCCGGCTTCATCAGGTAGGAGGGTCCGATCCGGAAGTCGGCGTCATCGATCCGGGCGTTGAGCGCGTCGAGCAGTTCGGCCGGTTCGGGACCCCTGCCCTCGGCCGCCAGCCAGCGGCGCAGCAGCCCGGCGGTCGGCTCGATACGCGGAGACAGCTCGACGAAGGCGAAGCGCCGTCGCATCGCCGCGTCCACGAGGGCGATCGAGCGGTCGGCCGTGTTCATGGTGCCGATGATGAACAGGTTCCGGGGGAGGAAGAAGTCCTCCCCCGAATAGGTCAGCCGAACCGAGCGGTCGCGGTACTCCAGGAGGAAGTACAGCTCACCGAAGACCTTGGCGAGGTTGGCCCGGTTGATCTCGTCGATGATCAGGAAGTGCGGGACGTGCCGGTTTCCCTCACGGCCGGCCACCTTGGCGAACTCACGCAGCGGGCCGGCGGTGAGGCGGAAGGCGACCTCGTGTGTCTGGGGGTCCTCGATGGGACGGAATCCCTCGAAGAAGTCCTCGTACGCGTAGGAGGGGTGGAACTGGACCAGCTTCACCTGCTCGCGCCCGGCACCGAGGTACTCGGCGATCTCCTGCGCGAGGAAGGTCTTGCCCGTCCCGGGCGGGCCGTAGAAGATCAGCTGCTTCTCGTCCTCCACGAGATCCCTGATCTCCTGCAACCAGTCCACGTGATGGACGTTGAGCCTCTCCCGCAGCTCTTCCGTGGGCCGGGGCAGCTCCACCTCGCGACGAGCGGTGAGGGCCGCGGGCTCGGCTCCGGACTCGGCTGTGGTGTCCCGGGCCTCCTCCACGAGCTCTTCATCACTGACGCCCAGACCATCGATGATGGCCTTGGACGTCGTCAGGTCGACCACTTCGTGCTTCAGCAACAGCCGCAGGCGGAGTTCCTCGGGCAGGGTCTCCAGCGCGAAGCCCTCCCTGCCCCATTCCACGGGCCGCCGCAGATTACTGCCGCCGTCCTCGGCGACGCGCTGCTCGACGCTTCCGGTGACCTCTCCGATGTAGAGGCGGCCCTCGGAGACCGCGCACACCGTGTCCCCCGGCCGCATCCGGGAGAAGAAGGCATGCAGTTCGTCGACGAGCTGCACCTTCTCGTTGTAGGCAGCGGTCGACTCGTAGTCCTCGTCGACGAAGGTGCGCAGTTGCTCCTTGCTGACGCCCTGGACGACCTCCGGCCGAAGCCAGGGCGCGGCGAGCGTCACCCTGCCCTCAGGGAGCCACACCCGCTGCACGAGGTCCGGGCCCGCGGGGTGGACGCCCCTCACGAGCCACGCGCGACTGGGACCCGACCAGACCTGCTCAAGAAAATCGGCGAGCGGCCGGCCGTCAGCGGTCTTCCACTCGAGCCATCCGTTGCTGCTGCGCCCCATCAGGATGTCGCCCGCGGCGGACGGTGAATTGCACTCGACGTCCCGGACGACCTCCAGCCATCCTGGAAAAGTGGTGGTCTCGCGTATCGCGCCTTCTGCGATCAGCTTCTCCCGCAGCCTGTGTGAGGAAGGCGTCCGCAGGAGGAAGGAGGGCACGACATCCGGGCGGGCCGGGGACCCGGCGAGCACGACCATCTTCTGGCTGCCGTTGGTCCCCATCTCGGAGAGCAGCCGCCCGTGTGCCGTCGGCCCGCCGTGCGGCAGGCGCAACTGGAACTCCGGGTATTCCTCGCCCATCGGGCTCCTCGTCCGTGTTGATGCGGTGACTCGTTCGGTCGATCTTGCGAAGGGTACGGTGGCGTGGCGTGGCGGTCAGGCGGCCGAGCGCCCGCGACCTGCACGGTCGGCGCGCAACCGGGGTAGCCGGTGACCGGGGGTCGGCTGGGAACACGTGTCTGCCCGATCGGGCGTGGACCGACCAGGGTGCCCGGGTCCGGGCAAGGCCCGGGACAGGATCGTCCTCGCCCCCGCGACCTCCGTCGCTGAAGCCGACCGCCTCGGTTCATGGATGGGCATGGAGGCATTGTGGCCCGGATGATCGACTGTGACGGGATGTAACCCATTTCCGGCCAACGACGGCACCGGGTAGCCACGGGTTCCGGCCATGGATTGCCTCAGGCGGCAACCGCTGCCCATGATCTACAGCGAGGACACCGTCACAGCAAGGGGGAAACGGTGGGAATCAGAACACCTGAGGGCACGGCCAGGCATCCGCACACCGACGAGTTGGCCGCCGCTGTCTCCATGACGGGCTCTCAGCTGGCCCAGGCGGTGGGCCGCTTCGACGGCGACAAGGCTGCCATGGTGCTCGCGGCCGTGCGCACGGCCGAGCGGGCTTTCACTGAACTCGACGACTGCGACAAAGTCATCGACGAGGCATCGGAGACAGGCCGTGCCATCGCCGACCGATTGGGCGAACTGCTCGCGGCCGAGGCGGCAGACGAGATCCCTCCCCAGCTCGACGCGTTGGCAGCCACGTCCGCACGCGTACGCGACACGGACGGCCCACGCACCCTGTTGAACCGCCTCCTCGGACGCGAGGAGGAAGCCGGACAGACACCGTCCACGGTCCGGCCCCTCACGTCCGTCGACCTTCCCGGCCTCCCCTCTGCTTACCAGGACGAGGAGAGGTTCACGGACTTGATAGCCATGGCCGCACGGGGAGCGGAGCTGGCACCACGGCTGCGGCACGCCCACGCCGAGCGGCTCGGCGATGTGGCTGCCCATCTGGTGCGCGTGGTGCGACAGGCGGCCGACGTCGGCTTCGCCGAGCCAGTGTTCGCCGACGAGTCGGTTCATGAGGCCCGCCGCGCGTACGCACTCTGGCTCCGATGTCTCGCGGAGCGCAAACGGGACCTCGACTAGCCCGGTCACATCGACGAGCGGTTCTTCCCTCCTGCGGGTACGGACCCACCATCCGATGGATACCGCGTCCCGAATCGCCCGAGAAAGGAGATCTCTCCTGATGGCACCTGGCTGAGCCCCGGGCGGCAAACCCGTCCCAGTCACGTGCCCCGTCGGCCGCGTAGCCGATTGTCCAGCCACGACTTCCGCCGTATGCAGGTTCGGGTGCCCGCCTGACCTCCACCAGGGTCGGCAGCCGTCCGCGTCCATGAACAAGTGCTCCAGCCAGCACGTGGAGCCGTTCTCGTGCCTGGTGGGCGCCTTCCCTCCCTCTTCCCGTACACCCCGATCGCAACTGCCGACAGGCATGTCCGACGACACTCACCACCGACTTCACGCAAGGTCGGACAGCAGCACGTCGAGGACCGTCTCCTCCTCGACTCGTACAGCGAGTTGCAAGAGGGCCTGCCGCAGATCCGGGTCCCAGGGAGCTTCAGCCGGCGGCCCCGCGAGTGGCAGGCCATCGGGCCTTGCGAGCGCTGCGGCACGGTAGTCGGCAGCCGTATAGCGCCAGGGCCGCCAGGGCACGCGACGCAGCAGTGCGGAAGCGATACGGAGCCCGCCCCAGTCGAAGTCCCCGTGGTATCGCAGTGCTGCCCCGCCCTCGTTCAGCCGGCTCAAGAGGGTGAGCGCCGCGGCGGACGGCTATCCCTGGACGCACACCAGCGGAGCGGAATCCGGCCCGTGGACGTCGGCTGCCGCTGCGAGGACCGCCGGGTTCTCGCAGATCCACACCGACGGGACGGAAAGGGCGACGGGGCAGCGGATGAGCTGACGGAGAGTGAGGACGGACGGCTCGCCCGCGTCGGCCATCCAGTCCATGGCGGGCGTGCCCCGCAGGTTCAGTGTCAGGACCGTCGAGGACAGCTCGTCGCGGAGCAGACCCGCTGATGCCCACGCCTCCCGGCGCCATGCGGCGCCCGTCCCGTCGGGAAAGCCTGTCAGCGCTCGGATGCCCGAGAGGGTGAGGGTGGCCAAAGGGGTGCCGTCGTCCAGGGCGTGGGCGCCACCGAGCAGCCGTGCCGCGAAGGCGGGAAGCGAGACGGGCGGGTCTACCGGCAGAGCACTCAGAACAGTGGCGACCTGATCCAGGAGGTCTTGAGCTGCGGCCGACGTGCCGGCGAGGCGGCGTACCAGGCCGTCGCCCCGGAGCCGGCCCGCCCATCCGGCAAGGCCCGGGGTCCGGTCCGCGAGAGCGTCGGTCACGGCGAACGCCTCTTGCCAGGCCCGTTCCTCGGCCTGGCGGGACGGGCCGAGCAGGACGGTCGGCCCGGTGAGCGCGACGACCGCTGCGGCCAGGCCCCCGGGACTGATCCCGGAGCGGCGCAGGACGGCGTCCACCTCGTCGAGCCGGATGGTCAGGGAGCGCCCCCTTCCGGGGGAGCGGCCCAACAGCAGCTCGGCCGCGGCCCGCTGGTCCGGCATGGGCGCCCTGAGGGAGACGGGTCCGGTGAGAGGCTGCTCACGCTCCAAGCGCCGACGCACCCGGTCGACCAGCCAGTCGAGGGCGGGATCTCCCAGCAGACGGCGCAGCCGGGCACCGTCGACCGGGCCGGTGGCGGACGTCAGGTCCACAGGGGCTCCGGCCCGGCTGTCGCCTCCGCGAGCGGGCCCGCTTTCGGAGTCTGCGACCGCACCGGGTCCTCTCGGCGGATCCTTCGGTTGCCGTCCCATTCCCAGCGGGTGACGAGTACCGCCGCCACCTCGTCGATCCGCGAGAGTTGGGCGATGGCGACGCCGGGCACCTGCGGGTAGCATGCCCACTCGCGCTCACTCGTCATCACCACGTCCAGGTCGAACGCGTGCAGCAGGCCGAGGCACTTGGCGCGCGAGTCGTCGTCCACTCCCGCGAAAGCCTCGTCGAGGGTGACCAGGCGTGGCGCGTACGGACTGCCGGCGCTCGCATAGTGCGAGGAAGCCGCGGCGAACAACGGTACGGACACGGCAAGGACGCGCTCGCCACCCGAGGCCGGGCCGGTGGCCGGGACCCAGCGGCCGTGCTGGTGCCGCTCGACCCCGAATTCGTGCCAGGCCCGGTAGTCGAGCGCGGCGGTGAGGTGTTCGAGCCAGCTGCCGGAGGTGTCGTCCGACTGCTGCCGGGCGATCTGTGTCTGGAGGAACTCACCCACCGCCGCCCGGTCCTCCGGGGTCCAGGCGTCAGCGGACTGGCGCAGCCGCTCACGGGCGGTGGCGAGACCGGAGGGGGCTTTGCGGGAGGCCCGCCAGACCAGCCGCAGCTTCATCCCTGTGGAGGTGGGGCGGTTATCCAGCTCGGCGTTCATGTCCCGCACCTGGCGTTCGGCGGCCCCGATGAGCTCCTGGAGGGTACCCGCGACCTCGGTGATCAGATGGGTTTCGAGGATCTCCCGTTCATGGGCGGAGAGGATACGGGTGAGTTCGCCGACTTCGGCGGTGAGTGCCGCCGCGAGCTCCGGTACGGCGCGTCCACGGCCCTGGTAGACGATGTCGACGACCATGCCGTCCTCCACCATCCGGGCGGAGGCGGTGTGCCCGTGCCGGGACAGGGTGTCCTGAAGGGTCTTGAGTTCCTCACTCAGTCGACGCTGTACGCGTTCCCAGGCGCTGTCCGAGTCGTCGGTCGACGCCAGCCCGGACTCGACGGCTCGGGCGAGCGCGATCGCCGGGGTGGCCGCCCAGGGTGCGTCCCCCGCCGTCGGCACCGTCAGATCGGGCAGGGCGACCTTGATCAAGCCGGTGGCGGTGAACCGCTGGAGTCCCGCGATGGCTTCCGCCCGTGTCCCGGCGGCTTCCGCGAGGTTCTTCTCCAGACGCTCGATATGGCCTTCGGCCTTGCTCGCTTCCCGGTCGGCGTCGCCATGGCGCTGCCGGGTGGTCCTCTGATCCGCCTCGCAGGCCCGCAGGGCTTCGGCGGTCTCGGTGAGGCGGCGTTCGAGTTCGACGACGGCGGCGCCGATGGTGGAGCGCAGGGTGGCGTGCCGCTCGTCGGCCGCCACCGCCTCGCGCCCGGCCTCGTCGGCGCGCCAGGTGAGTTCGGCGGTCCGCTCCCCGGCCTGCGCGACCTCGGTGCGTTCCTCCTCGGCCTGGAGGGCCGCCTCATCGCGTTCACGCAGGGTCGGCCACAAGGCGGCCAGGGACAAGGCGAGGGACCCAAGGGCCCGGCGCACCTCGGCAAGGCCCGCGCGGTCGGCCGGCAGACCGAGTTCGGCCGTGGTTCCCGCGAGTTCGGTGGTGGCCGCTTCGGCCCGCCCGGCCGCTTCCAGGAGGTCGGCGGCTCGCTCCTCGCGCCGTGAGCGAGTGCGACGCACCGCCTCGACGGCAGCGGTCACCTGGGCGTGCGCCCGGGTGAGCGGGCTCTCCTCGGGTACGCCGGCCAGCTCGGCATCGAGGGTGCGGCGGCGTGCGGCGACCCCTTCGGACCGCGCCACGAGGGTGTCCGACTCAAGTCTGAGAGCGCCGAGTTCTGCACGCAAGGTGGCGATGCGGGCCCGCCGCGCCGCCTCCCGCGCCCCCTCCCCGACGTACTCGGCGGCCGGTTTGGCCCAGCGGCCGGTCAGCGGGCCGACCCGGAAGCGCCCGTCCGGCCCCGCCCATGTGTCCGTTCCGCCGTCGCCTCCCGCGCCGATGGCGGCGAGCAGTCGTGCGACTGTGTCCTCGCCCACCGCCGCGGCCTGCGCGTCGCCGCTGTCCACGGCTGGGCGCAACAGCCCGCCGAGCGAGGGCCCGGCCACCGGCCCGGTCAGCGGAGCGAGGAGTACGTCGTACCCGTCCGCGGCGAGGGCGGTGCCGTCGGGGAGCACCCAGGCGTCAAGCAGTCCAGAGGCTTCCAACGCCGCCTCCAGTCCGGCGCGTTGCGCTTCCGGGAGGTGGTCGTGGAAGTCCACCAGTCGCCACAGGGGTGCGCCTGAGAGCCGCTCGCGCAGGCCGGGTGTGCGGCTGAGCGGCGGTCGGGGACCTCGTCGGCCGCCGGCCTCCAGCATGGTGAGTTCCTCGCGGAACCGGCCGAAACGTACCTCCAGCTCCGCCGTCCGGCGCGCCGCGTCGGCCGCCTCGTCCGCCAGTCGCGCCGAGGCCGTGCTGTGCGCTCGTGCCGCGTGCACGCGGGCCGGGTAGGGCCCGTCGAGGTGTCGCGTCCAGTCCTGGAGTTCGTCGAGCAGGCCGACCGGGTCGGGGCAGACCAGCTCGGTCCAGGCGCGCGCGTTCTCTCGTACGTCGTCCAGCAGTGCCCGCGCTGCCCGTGCGGCTGCTTCCTCCGCCTGGCCTTGCGCCGCGACGGTCTGGTCGAGGTCGGTATCCGCCTCGTCGAGGCGGACGGAAGCCTGCCGCTGCCCCTGGGCCGCCCGCTCAGCCGTCTCCGCGAGGTCCTCCGCATGGGCGAGCGCACGATGCCCGCGATCCATCGACTGGTCGGCCGCGAGCCGCAGTTCAGGCCACCGCTGCCCGTCGTCCCCCGGTAGGTCGATACGTGCGGCGGCGGCCGCCTCCCGTGCGGTGCGGAAGGTGTCCTCGGCAAGCCGTTCGGCCGCCCCCAGCCGGTTCTCGGCCGTGGTGAGCCGCCCGAGCGCCCGGGAGTGCAGGCCCGCGGCCTGGTGCCGGTCGTCCCGGGCCTGGATGCGGGCGCGATCGGTCCGCTCCGCCTCCTTGGCCGCTTGCTCCAGCTCCCGGGCACTGCGCATCTCGGGGCCCTCGCGCAGGGCCGCGTCCTGGGCCCGCAAGCGTGCCCGGGTCTCTTCCAGGGCGGTGATCCGTTCTTCCGCCGCCGCCCGTGCCTCCTGGGCACGGGTCTGCTGGGCCTGTGCTTCGACGAGGTCCCGCTGGATGTGTTCGTAGCGGGAGTGTTCCCCGCGTGGGGTGCGGGCGCGTCGGCGGGTGGCGATCCGGGCATAGCGCCGGTAGTGGTCCAGGAAGGCTGTGGCGGCCCGCTCCGCGGCGGTGGCGGCCGCCAGTTCCTCCTTCTCCTCGTCCAGGGAGCGGAAGGCTTCGGCCACGTCGGCGATGACCGCCTGGTCCATGGGCGGCAGGGCCTCGGTGAGGGCTCGGGACAGGGCTGCCTCGTTCGGGCGCTTGGACAGCTGGGGCTGGCGCAGCTGGATGAGCAGGTCGACCAGAGCGCCGTACCGCTGCTCGCCGAGTCCGAAGAGGGCCTCGTCAACGGCCCTGCGGTAGGTCCTGGCCTGGTCGTACACCATGCCGTGCCCGGTGAGGGCCTCAGCGAGACGGTCCCTGGACAGGGCCGTGCCGGTGGCGTCGAGCAGGCTGAGAGACGCCTCGGCGGCGGGTGCCGGACCGTGGTCGACGCGCTGACTGGTGAGTGCGTACCAATGGCGTGCGATACCCCGCCCGCTGACTGCCTTCAGTCCGCAGAGCAGCGTACGGAAGTGCCGCTCGCCGGTGGATTCGTCCACCCTGCCGAACTCGATCCAGGTGTAGCCGAGCCGCTCGGAGTGCGGGTGCTCGCCGCCGAGCAGCAGATTCCACTCCATCCGCTTGCCCGGGTCGCCGTCGGGTTCGACACGGCGTGAGGTGAGGTCGCCGTCGAGCAGGAAGGGCAGTGTCAGGGCAAGCACCTTGGACTTGCCGGTGCCGTTGTTCCCCCGGAGGAGCAGGCGACCATCCTTGAAGTGGAACTCCTCCACGTCGTAGTGGAAGAGGTCGACGAGTCCGATGCGCAAGGGTTGCCAACGGGAGCGCAGGGGATCAGGGAGGCGGGTCACGGCTTGCTGGCCTTTCGCTGCGCGGGCATACGTGAGGTGCCGGGTTCGAGTACGACGGCCTCGCCGACCGCGTACCGGGCGAGGGCTGGGCGCGGTGCCACGCCGTGGGCGGTACGGGAGACCAGCCCGAGGGCGGCGAGCCGGGCGACGGCCTGCTCCACGAGTTCGGCTTCCATGCCGGGTTCCCGCGCGGACTTGGCCCAGAATCCGCCGTGCTCGGCGGCGAGGTCCCGGACCCGGAGCCCCAGTTGATGGGTGGTGAGGGGAGCGTCCGAGGCTGCCAGGTACTCGGCGAGCAGCAGCGTGACGTGACCGTGGGTTCCCTGCTCGGGCATCCGGACGTCGGTGAGGTCGTCGTCCGGGTCGACCATCGCGATGCCCTCCGCGCGCACCTCCGGAACCAGACCGGTCAGCTCGGTGATCCGGGCGGTGAGGAACCCGCGCTGCCGGGTGAGGTAGCCGAGCTCCGCGTCGGTCAGCTCGTCGTAGTAAAGGACCGGATCGTCCAGGAGCCTGCGGGTCAGCGAGCGCCGCATCGCGCGGAAGCGCAGTTCGTCGCTGTCCAGAGCGGTCTCGGCGACGAGTTCGGCGAGGCGGTCCGCGAAAGCCTCGGCGTGCACGGTGGAGGGGCCGCGCCGCGCGGCGAGCAGCCCGGCCAGCACGCGCCGTTCCACGTCGTACAGCGCGTCGCCCGCTCCGCTGACGTACGCTTCCTCGTCGCCGGCCACCCTCCGCAGCACACCCAGGCTGAGCAGGAGCCTCACCACAGCGGCGAGGTCGAGGCGCTCGTCGCGGCGGTCCAAGGTGAACTGGATGCCCGCGCGGGCGAGGTGAGGGTCCGCAGCGTCGAGGACTACCTGGTCGGCGAGGCGGCCGAGGGCGATCTGGGCCTCACCTCGTTCGAGGGCGGCGAGGGCGAGGCAGAGCAGGACGTATCGGCGGCGTGTGAAGGGGGCCGCCGCACGGGTCGCATCACGCGCGGGGTGTGTGGGGTCGCTGAGGACGCCGGGTATCTTGCGCAGCCGAGCCGCCTCGGCATCCGTCTGGAGGGACCAACCGGTGTTGCGGTCGAACCATTCGCGCAATTCCGAGGCGTGCCGACGGACGAGACGGAACTCGTCGGCGTATCGGCCGCGGGCGAGCAGGAGTGGCTGCTTCAGCAGGGCACGAGCCGCCTTGCGAAGGTCAGCCGCGTGCTGGCCGTCGAGCACCTCGGCGAGCGGGTTGCTGTTCATCGGTCCTCGCCTCCGTCCGTGAGGTCGATGATCTCGATGAGGTGGTCGGGACCGCGGAAAGCGCCCCCAGCCGTCCGGATCTCTGCCGTACCGCCGTCGGCGAGCGCGCTGAGCCGGATCCCCATGGAGCCGTCGTTGCTGGTGGCCACGGTGTGGCGCATACCGGGCCGCCAGGTGGCCAGCGCGTCGCCGAGCAACTGGAGGAAGAGCCCGAAGGAAGCCGGGTCCAGTTCACCGAGTCCGGACAGCCGGGTGATTCCGTCGGTGACGAGCCGGGCGCGTGCCGCCGCGGTCTCGGCGGCCTGCTTGGCGGCCACCTCGGCGAGTCTGCGGCGCGACTCCTCCCGGCTCTCGACCCTGCGTGGCCTGCCGCGGCGCTCATAGCTGCCCGTACGGCGCAGCTGCGGGCTGATCCGCAAGGGCTCGGCGTCGGCCCAGGGAGTGGCCGTGGGGACCGGCAGGGCTGCGCGGGCGGCGAGGGTCCCGGCATCGACGGTGAGATGCCGTGCGGGGTACAGCCCGAAGGCGGTGCGCCACAGCCGGTGCCGGGCGTCGTCATCCGGGGCCTCGGCGAACCACCGGGCAAGGGTTCGGAAGTCGGCGGACCGGTCCGAGCGCCCGGCCCTGCGCTCGTTCAGCGACCGTACGACCGCGAGGAGCTGGGGAATCGCGCCGAGGGCCCGACCGCGCAGCAGCCTGGCCTGCGATTCACGCCCCTCCCTGCTGATGAACCACGCTGCGAGCCCGGTCCAGCGCCCGTACCAGCGCTGGTACGCCTCCCCCTCGGCGTGGTCCGCCTCCTCCGGTGAGGCGTCGGCAGCCTCACGGGCAGCGGCTGCCCGAAGCAGCGGTTCGATACGTCCGGCGTCTTCCAGTTCCAGGATCAGGCGGGCGATGCGCCCGCCGAGGGTGATCAGATCCTGGATGAACCGCTCCAGGTACTGGATCAGCCGGTCCTTGTAGGCGAGGAACACTTCCTCGCCGACGTCATGAAGGTCGATGGTCTGCTGCAAGGACCCCATGAAGGCGCGGGCGTTGTCGGCCAGGGCTGCGAACCGGCTGGCCAGTACGTCAAGAGCCAGGTGGATCTTGGCCCGATCCGGCTGTTCCTCGGCTGCCAGCACGAGGAGGGCCCGCAACTGGGTGATGATGTCGTGCAGGGCGACGGCCTGCAGCGCGCCACGCCGCCCGAGCGCGTCGTCGTATACGCCCAGGGCTTCCTCGGCCGCTTCCCCGGCCCGGGTGAGCTGGTAGATGAACCGCTTCCGGTAGAAGTCCTCCACGGCGGTGACACGCGCGGTGTCGGGATCGGCGCGGAGATTGCCCCAGCCCACGAGGCTCTCCAGCGCCTTCACCAAGGCGTCCAGGTCGGGGGGACGCACCTCGGCCGGCAGGGCCGTGTACACATCCTCGGGGCGCAGGTGTACGGCGAAGCGCTCCTTGGCGACGACGAAGGCCCCCATCACCTGACGGTAGAGGTCTGTGTTCTGCACGGTGAGGTGGGCAAAGGGGCTGAACCCGTACGGCAGCGGTTCCCGGGAGATGGTGGTGGCGGTCATTGCCGGCCATTGTCCCGCAGCGAACAGGATCGCAGACAGGGTCGGAAACAGTTGGCCGATTCACACCGGTATGTCATCTTGCGGACCTCTGTCCCACCGGGCTCCGGAGGATGCCAGGCCGTGGAAGGCAGCATGCGGATCTCCCGATCGACCGAGGCGGAGACCATGTGAAGCAGCAGCTCGACGAAGGTCGGCCAGCGGTGTTGCGGTCGATCGGGCAGGGGTGCCCGAATCGTCTCCGGGAAAACAGCCCTACAGGACCAGCTGTCGGGCTCCGCAGGGGCGCGGGCTGCTGGGGCCGGGCGACGGGGACAGTGGAGCGCCGGACGCACCGACGCGGGCCAGCACTACCGGAAGCAGTCGTCCACGCCCGTCCCCGGGGTATCCAGGGGCGCTCGCGGACGGTTTCCGCTGCCATGGGCGTTGGCAAACCATGGCAGCGAACAGTCAGGACTTCACGATGCCACGTCTCGGGACGCGGGCCCGGCGCCTATGTGACCTGCTCGAACACGGTGCTGGCGATCCGTCAGAACACGCGCCGGGACGAGGGCCGAACGCGCGTCAGGACACCGCCCGTAACGCCCCCCCACCGCACCTCACGCACACCGGCAAACCCCAGCTCACGCGTCCTTCTTCACCGGCTCCAAAATAGCCACGCACTCCACATGGTGCGTCATCGGAAACAGGTCGAACGCCCGCAGCGTCCGCACCTTGTACCCGCCCTCGGCGAAGTACGCGATGTCCCGGGCCAGGGCGGCCGGGTCGCAGGCCACGTAGGCGATCTTGCGGGCGCCGAGGCCCGCCAGGTGCTGGACCGTGCGGCGGCCCGCGCCCGCCCTCGGGGGGTCGAGGACGACCAGGTCGGCCTCGGTGATGCCGGTGCGGGGCAGCACCTGCTCGACCTTGCCCTGCTCCACCCGTACCCGGGGGAAGTCCCGCAGATTGTGCCGGGCGTCCTCCACCGACCGCTTGCCCGACTCGATGCCCAGCACCGCGCCCTGCTCGCCGACCCGGTCGGCCAACGCTCCGGCGAAGAGGCCGACACCGCAGTAGAGGTCCAGCGCGGTGTCGCCCTTGCGGGGCAGCAGGCCCTGCATGACCGCCTTCACCAGGGTGTCCGCCGCCTTGGGGTGGACCTGCCAGAAGCCGCCGTTGCCCACCCGGTACGTACGGTCGTCGGCCCGCTCGCGGACGAAGGGGCGGCCGTGCACCCGGTGCACCCCGCCGTCGTGCTCGTCGACCCGCAGCACCGACACCGGACGGTCCAGCTCCACCAGCGGCAGCCGCGCCCCGGGGCGCGGGGTGAGGATCACCTGACGGTCCTGGGACCCCGTCGCGGCGATCGCCTCGACCGACGCCATGCCCAGCCACTGCCGCGCCTCGACGCCCAGCTCCGTCACGCCCTGTGCGGCGATCATGCAGTGGTCGACGGGCTCCACCTCGTGCGAGCGGTGGCGACGCAGCCCGGCACGGCCCTCCGTGTCGACCGCGTACTGCACCCGGGTGCGCCACGCGGGCACCTGGCCGACGGGCAGCTTGTCGCCCTCGACGGGCATCACCGTGCCGTCCCAGCCCACCTGCTCGGGGGTGAGCCCCGCGAGCCGCTGGAGCTGCTCGGTGACGACCTCGCCCTTGAGCCTGCGCTGCGCGCCCGGCTTGGCGTGCTGCCAGTCGCAGCCTCCGCAGCGGCCCGGCCCGGCGTACGGGCAGGGGGCCATCACGCGGTCCTTGGACGGGTCGTGCACCTTCACGGCGTCCGCGCGCAGGAATCGGGAGTCCTCGTCACCCTCGGTGACCCTGGCGAGCACGCGCTCCCCGGGCAGCGCGTGCCGGACGAACAGCACCTGACCGTCGTCGGTACGGGCGACACAGTGCCCGCCGTGGGCGACGGGCCCGACCTCGACCTCGTACTCCTGACCCACCAGCGTTTTCTTCGGTTCTTCCTGCATGGCGGGGTGACTCCACTACTGGGTGAGGAAATGCGGCCGGACAACAGCCCACCAGTCTACGTGGGCGCCGTCCGACCGCTCACCACCTCGGACCCGGGGCGGGCCGCGGCGGCGGGGAACCTCACTTCTTCGCCGTGGGCTCCTTCGGTGACCGCTTCTCCACCGGGCCCCGGCGCACCGCTCCCGGCGCGCTCCACTCCTGGCGGCGGCGGGCCCGCTTCTTGGCCGCCTCGGAGGACTCCAGCTGGTACGGCACCGAGGTCACCATCACCCCGGGGGTGAACAGCAGCCGGCCCTTGAGCCGCAGCGCGCTCTGGTTGTGCAGCAGGTGCTCGTACCAGTGGCCCACCACGTACTCGGGGATGATCACGCTGACGGCCTCGCGCGGGGACTCGTGGCGCAGGTTCTTCACGTACTCGATGATCGGGCGGGTGATCTCGCGGTACGGCGAGTCGAGGACCTTGAGCGGGACGTCTATGGCGCGCCGGTCCCACTCCTCCTTGAGGGCGCGGGTCTCCTCCGGGTCGACGTTGACGCTCAGTGCCTCCAGGGTGTCGGAGCGCATGAGCTTGGCGTAGGAGAGGGCCCGCAGGGTGGGGCGGTGGAGCTTGGAGACCAGGACGATGGAGTGCACCCGGGACGGGCGGACCACGTCGTCGGTCGGTTCCTCGGGGGCGCTGATCTCCTCCGCGACCCGGTCATAGTGGCGGCGGATCGCGGTCATCGTCGCGTAGAAGATGACCATGCCGAGCAGCGCGACCCACGCGCCGTGCGTGAACTTGGTGACCAGGACGACCACGAGCACCAGGCCGGTGAAGAACGCGCCGAAGGCGTTGATCGCCCGGGAGCGCTTCATATGGCGGCGCTTGGCCAGGTCGTTCTCGGTGCGCAGATGGCGGTTCCAGTGCCGGACCATGCCGGTCTGGCTCAGGGTGAAGGAGACGAAGACCCCGACGATGTAGAGCTGGATCAGCCGGGTCGAGTCGGCTCCGTAGATCACCACGAGCAGGGTCGCGGCGCCCGCGAGGACGACGATGCCGTTGGAGAAGGCGAGCCGGTCGCCGCGGGTGTGGAGCTGGCGCGGCAGATAGCGGTCCTGGGCGAGGATCGAGCCGAGCAGCGGGAAGCCGTTGTACGCCGTGTTGGCCGCGAGGAACAGCACCAGCGCGGTGGCCGCGGCGAGGACCACGAACAGGAAGGTGCCGTCCCCGAAGACCGCCGCCGCCACCTGGGAGATCACCGGGTCCTGGACATAGCCGTCCCCGACCGGGGCGCCGTCGTGGACGAGGTCCTTGGCCGGGTTCTCGGCCATCCGGACGTCGGAGGCCATGGCGAGGCCGATGATCCCGCAGAACATGGTGACGGCGAGCAGTCCCATCAGCGCCAGGGTGTTCGCGGCGTTGCGGGACTTCGGCTTGCGGAAGGCGGGGACGCCGTTGCTGATGGCCTCGACACCGGTGAGCGCCGCACAACCCGAGGAGAAGGCCCGCAGCAGCAGGAAGACCAGGGCGAATCCCGCGAGCCCCTGGTGCTCGGCCTGGATCTCGAAGTCGGCGGTGGGCGCCTTCAGCGTGTCGTCGAGGACCAGCCCGCGGAACGCGCCCCAGGCGATCATCAGGAAGACCCCGGTGACGAAGACATAGGTGGGGATCGCGAAGAGCTTCCCGGACTCCCGCACCCCGCGCAGGTTCATCACGGTGAGCAGCACGATGATGGTGACCGCGACGAGGACCTTGTTCTCGACCACGAACGGGATCGCGGAGCCGAGGTTCTCGACCCCCGAGGAGATGGACACGGCGACGGTGAGCACGTAGTCGACCAGCAGGGCGCTGGCGACGGTGAGGCCCGCCTTGGGACCGAGGTTGGTGGTCGCCACCTCGTAGTCGCCGCCGCCGCTGGGGTAGGCGTGCACGTTCTGACGGTACGAGGCCACCACCGTGAACATCAGGACGACGACGGCGAGGGCGATCCAGGGGCTGAAGTGGTAGGCCGACACGCCCGCGATGGAGAGCACCAGCAGCACCTCACCGGGCGCGTACGCCACCGAGGAGAGCGGGTCGGACGCGAAGACAGGGAGAGCGATGCGCTTCGGCAGGAGCGTCTCACCGAGCCGGTCACTGCGCAGGGCGCGCCCGATGAGGATCCGTTTGGGCACGTCGGTCAGTTTGGACACGCAAGGGATCGTAAGCGTTCGAACGGGGGGCCGCCCACCCACCACCCCAGAAGTCATGGTGACGATCGGATGCCGTTCCCGGCGGTGCGGGCGGGTGCCGTCCCCCGACCGCGCGTGTGTAGCTTGGGCCCCGGTCTGAGACCCTGTTAAGCCTGAGTCGTCACGATCAGGGGGGACTTGGTAAAGCCCGGGTCAAGTCCGCAGGCCCGGCCCTCTCCTGACCCCGACCGACCCCGACGGCATCGCGGTCCGCCGCGACACCGTGTCCGCCACCGACGCCGGACAACGCCGGCGTCCACCACGACGTCAACCAAACCAACGACACCGAACGGTTCCTCCACGGCGGAGCGGCCGGGCGGTGGCGCCGACGAGATCCACGTCAACGACATATCGACAGCCGGAAGGACGGTCGTGCACATCGTCATCATGGGCTGCGGCAGAGTGGGCTCCGCTCTCGCCCAGACCCTGGAGCAGCAGGGCCACACGGTCGCCGTGATCGACCAGGACCCCACCGCCTTCCGGCGTCTGGGCTCCGGGTTCGGCGGCCGGCGCGTCACGGGTATCGGCTTCGACCAGGACACCCTGCGGGAGGCCGGGATCGAGGAGGCGGGCGCGTTCGCCGCCGTCTCCAGCGGCGACAACTCCAACATCATCGCGGCCCGGGTGGCCCGCGAGATGTTCGGGATCGAGCATGTGGCGGCCCGTATCTACGACCCCCGGCGCGCCGAGGTCTACCAGCGGCTGGGCATCCCGACGGTCGCCACCGTCCGCTGGACCGCCGACCAGATGCTGCGCCGGCTGCTGCCGTCCGGCTCCGAGCCGCTGTGGCGGGACCCGACGGGCGGTGTCCAGCTCGCCGAGGTGCACACCACCACCGCGTGGGTGGGCCACAAGATCAGCCGCCTCCAGGACGAGACAGGGGTACGGGTCGCGTTCCTCACCCGTTTGGGCGAGGCGATCCTGCCGACCTCGCAGACCGTGCTCCAGGAAGGCGATCTGGTGCACGTGATGATGCGTTCGGACGATGTCGAGAAGGTCGAGGCCGCGTTCGCGGAGGGCCCCGAGGAAGGCGGTCAGTGATGAGGGTCGCCATTGCGGGAGCCGGCGCGGTGGGCCGTTCCATCGCCGGTGAGCTGCTGGAGAACGGTCACGAGATCCTGCTGATCGACAAGGCGCCCACGGCGATCTCCGTCGAGCGCGTCCCGCAGGCCGAGTGGCTGCTCGCCGACGCCTGCGAGATCACCTCGCTGGACGAGGCGGCGCTCCAGCGCTGCAACGTGGTCATCGCGGCGACCGGTGACGACAAGGTCAACCTGGTCGTCTCGCTGCTCGCGAAGACGGAGTACGGCGTTCCCCGGGTGGTCGCCCGGGTGAACAACCCCAAGAACGAGTGGCTGTTCAACGAGTCCTGGGGTGTCGATGTCGCCGTGTCGACACCGCGGCTGATGTCGGCCCTGGTCGAGGAGGCGGTGAGCGTCGGTGATCTGGTCAGGCTGCTGCGCTTCAGCCATGGCGACGCCAACCTCGTCGAGCTGACGCTGCCGCCGGAGTCCGCGCTCGCGGGCACCCGGGTCGGTGACGTGGCGTGGCCGCAGGACACCTCCCTCGTCACGATCATCCGGGGCACCCGGGTACTGGCTCCGACCCGGGAGGACTCGCTGGAGGCGGGCGACGAGCTGCTGTTCGTCGCGGCGCAGGCCCGCGAGGAGCAGTTGGAGGACCTGTTGTCGGTCCGCCGCGGACCCGAGGACGACTGAGGTACCGCGCCCCGGAGGAACGACGAGAGGGGGCGCCCGGATCACTCCGGGCGCCCCCTCTCTCACGCTCTCAGGCACCTACGTCACGCGCGGACTGTCGCGCTTACGTCACGCACGGGCCGTGCGCACCACCGGGGTCACGTCCGGTGGCCGGGGTCGTCCCCGGCCGGGGCGGCGGCACGCGCCGCCTTCTCGGCCTTTTCGGCCTTCTCGGCCTTCTCGCGCTCCTCCTGCGCCTCCAGCTCCGCGAAGACGTCGATGGGCGGCGGGGCCTTGGCCAGGAACACCCAGGTGAGCCAGACCGCGAGCAGGAACGGCGGGATCTTCAGCGCGACGAGGACCCAGCCGAGCTGGGTGGTGTCGGCCCACAGGTACAGCGGGAAGAGGATCGCGCACTTGGCGAGCAGGATCGCGCCCCACGCGTAGCTGGCCTTGGCGTACGCCTTCTTGCGGCCGGGGTTGCGGGTGCGCCAGGAGAGGTTCTCCTTGAAGACCGGGCCGAGGACCAGTCCGATCAGGGGGACGCCCGCGAGCGTGGTGATGATGTAGGCGAGGCCGAGGCCCAGCGTGTAGAGCATGCCCGGGAGGTAGAAGTCCTTGGCGTTGCCGGTCATCATCGCGAAGACCACACCGAAGGCGACCCCGAAGACACCGCTGAAGGCGTGCTTGACGGTGTCCTTCATGGCGATGCGCACCACGACCAGCAGCAGCGACACGGCGAGCGCCGCGATCGCGGAGATGTGCAGATCCTTGTTGATCGTGTAGATGGTGACGAAGAGCAGTCCGGGGAGGACCGTCTCGACCATCCCGCGCACCCCGCCGAACGCTTCGAAGAGCGCCGCCTCGGTCACGGCTCTGGAGTCACCGCCCGTGGCGCCGTCCCCGGCCGTGGGACCGGTGCCGTCCGGGTCTGCGTTCCGGTGGTCGGTCGGCTTGTCGAGGGACGTCACCGGCTACTCCCGTCCAAGGGGTCGGAGTTCGTACTTGGGGTTGAACAGCACCCGGCGGCCGTGGCTCATCGCGATCCGGCCGGACGCGATCAGTTTGCGGCCCGGTTCGATCCCGACGATGGAGCGCCGGCCGAGCCACACCACGTCGAGCGCGGCCGAACCGTCGAACAGCTCGGCCTCCAGGGCGGGTACTCCCGCCCGGGGGCGCAGAGTGACCGTGCGCAAGGTACCAGTAACGGTGACGACCTCGCGGTCGCGGCAGTCGCCGATCCGGACGCACCCGGCCGTCTCGGTGTCCTCGCGCAGCTCCTCCGACTCGATGTCCTCCTGGGACGCCGATATGTCGGCCAGCCGGTCGAGCATGCGCCGGAACCGGCCCGTCGGCTTCTCGGAACGTGGGACAGCGCTCATACCCGAAGGGTACCGGGGCGCGCCGGTACCCGGCCCGGCCAGGGACCGCCGTGCTCGCGGACGGCCACGGCGCCCGTCCCGCCCGCCACCAGCGCACCGCGCACGCGGATATTCCTAGGTCACCGTGACACGCGCCGTCACCGCGGGGTCACCTCGGCGGGGTCACCGGGGCGGCGTCACCGTTCGAAGCGGTACCCCATGCCCGGCTCGGTGATGAAGTGCCGGGGGTGCGAGGGGTCGGACTCCAGCTTCCGCCGCAGCTGGGCCATGTAGACCCGCAGATAGTTGGTCTCGGTGCCGTAGGACGGCCCCCACACCTCCTGGAGCAGCTGCTTCTGGCTGACGAGCCGCCCCGTGTTGCGGACCAGCACCTCCAGCAGATGCCATTCGGTGGGCGTGAGCCGTACGTCACGGCCGCCGCGGTTGACCTTCTTGGCGGCGAGGTCGACGGTGAAGTCGGCGGTGTCGACGATCACGTCGTCCTCACCGCCGCCCGTCGGCTCGGCCCGTCGCACGGCGGCCCGCAGCCGTGCCAGCAGCTCGTCCATGCCGAACGGTTTGGTGACGTAGTCGTCGGCGCCCGCGTCGAGCGCCTCGACCTTCTCGTCGGAGCTGTGGCGCGCGGACAGCACCAGGATGGGGACGCGGGTCCAGCCCCGCAGGCCCTTGATCACCTCGACGCCGTCCATGTCCGGCAGCCCGAGATCGAGCACCACGACATCGGGATGGCGGGCGGCGGCGAGCTGGAGCGCGGTGGCCCCGTCGGGGGCGGCGTCCACCTCGTACTTCCGTGCCTTGAGGTTGATCACGAGCGCGCGGACGATCTGGGGTTCGTCGTCGACCACGAGCACCCGGGTCATGGGCGCCTGCCTTTCTGGTTGTCCGGGGCCCGGGACGTCCCCGGTCCGGCAGGAGTACGCGGTCATGAGGTGACCTGGGCGGACAGTTCGGCGCGCGGGCGGGCGCGGCCGGCGGCCGCGGTGAGCGTGAGGACCATGGTGAGGCCGCCGCCGGGGGTGTCCTCGGCGGCGAGGGTGCCGCTCATGGCCTCGGCGAAGCCACGGGCGACGGCGAGCCCGAGTCCGACGCCGGCACCGCGCGGGGCGTCACCATAGCGCTGGAAGGGCTCGAAGATACGGTCCTTGGCGTCGTCGGGGACGCCGGGGCCCCGGTCGACCACGCGCAGTTCGACCCGGTCGCCGAGCGTGCTCGCGGCCACGAGGACCCGCTGGCCCTCGGGGCTGTACTTGACGGCATTCTCGACGATGTTGGCGACGGCGCGTTCCAGCAGCCCCGGATCGACGCGGACCATCGGCAGACTCTCGGGGATGTCCAGGCCGACGCTGTCCTCGGGGACTCCGCCGAGGGCCATCGGCACCACTTCGTCCAGGTCGATCTCGCGGATCAGCGGCTGGACGGTGCCGGTCTGGAGGCGGGACATGTCGAGGAGGTTGCCGACAAGGTTGTCGAGCCGGTCGGCGCCCTCCTCGATCGCGGCCAGCAGCTCGGCCTCGTCGTCGTCGGACCAGGCCACGTCGTCGGACCGGAGGGAGGACACGGCGGCCTTGATCGCGGCGAGCGGGGTGCGCAGATCGTGGCTGACGGCGGCGAGCAGCGCGGTGCGGATGCGGTTGCCCTCCGCGAGGGTGCGGGCGCGTTCGGCCTCCTGCTGGAGGCGCTGGCGGTCGAGGACCACGGCCGCCTGGGCGGCGAACGCGGCGAGGACCCGGCGGTCCTCGGCGGGCAGCACCCGTCCGGAGAGCGCGAGCGCCATATGGTCGCCGACCGGCATGTCGACGTCGGCGTCCTCGGGCCGTTCCACCGGCGCCGGGCCGACGCTGCCCGCGCAGGTCCACGGCTCGCCGTCCCCGGCGCGTTCCAGCAGGGCCACCGACTCCATCGCGAACGTCTCCCGCACCCGCTCCAGCAGTGCGTCGAGGGTGGTCTCGCCGCGCAGCACACTGCCCGCGAGGAAGGACAGGATCTCCGACTCGGCGCGCAGCCGCGCCGCCTGATGGGTGCGCCGCGCCGCGAGATCCACCACCGACGCCACCGCCACCGCGACCCCGACGAAGATCACGATGGCGACGATGTTCTTGGGGTCCGCGATGGTGACGCGGTGCAGCGGCGGGGTGAAGAACCAGTTGAGCAGGAAGGACCCGAAGGCGGCGGACGCCAGTGCCGGGAGGAGTCCGCCGAGCAGGGCAGCGGCGACCGTCAGCGACAGGAACAGCAGCATGTCGTTGGCGAGACCGAGGTCGGCGTCGACATTGGACAGCGTCAGCGCGAGGACGACCGGCCCGGCGACCCCGACGAGCCAGCCCCAGATGATCCGCGGGCGGCCGAGCCGGGCGCCCCGGGCGACGGGCAGTCCGCGGCCCTTCGCGGCTTCCTCGTGGGTGACGATGTGCACGTCGAGGTCGGGTCCGGACTCCCGGGCGACGGTCGCCCCGACCCCGGGGCCGAACACGTACTGCCATGCCTTGCGGCGGGAGGACCCGAGCACGATCTGGGTGGCGTTGACCCCGCGCGCGAACTCCAGCAGCGCGGAGGGGATGTCGTCCCCTATGACGTGGTGGAAGGTGCCGCCCATGTCCTCCACGAGGGTGCGCTGGACGGCGAGTTCCTTCGGGGAGGCGGCGGTGAGGCCGTCGCTGCGGGAGATGTAGACGGCGAGCACCTCTCCGCCCGCGCCCTTCTCGGCGAGCCGCGCGGCACGCCGTATCAACGTCCGGCCCTCCGGACCGCCCGTGATACCGACCACGATCCGCTCGCGCGCCTGCCAGGTGGTGCGGATGTTGTGCTCGCCCCGGTATGCCTGGAGGTATTCGTCGACCCGGTCCGCGACCCACAGCAGCGCCAGCTCACGCAACGCCGTCAGGTTCCCCGGCCGGAAGTAGTTCGACAACGCCGCGTCGACCTTGTCCGACTTGTAGATGTTCCCGTGCGCCATCCGACGCCGCAACGCCTGCGGCGACATGTCCACCAACTCGATCTGATCCGCCCGCCGCACCACCTCATCAGGCACCGTCTCCCGCTGCCGCACCCCCGTGATCGACTCCACCACATCACCCAACGACTCCAGATGCTGGATGTTCACCGTCGACACCACATCAATACCCGCGGCCAGCAACTCCGCCACGTCCTGCCACCGCTTGCCGTTCCGCGAACCCGGCACATTCGAATGCGCCAACTCGTCCACCAGCACCACCGCAGGACCCCGCGCCAGCACCGCGTCCACATCCATCTCCGTGAACACCGCACCCCGGTACACCAGCTCCCGACGCCCCACCTCCTCCAGGCCGTGCAGCATCACCTCCGTACGCGGGCGGCCGTGATGCTCCACAAAACCCACCACACAGTCCGTACCCCGCTCCACCCGACGATGCGCCTCCGACAACATCGCGTACGTCTTGCCCACACCCGGCGCCGCACCGAGATAGATCCGAAGCTTGCCGCGTCCCATGGCCCCATTGTCTTCCACTCATGACCGCACACGGCGTCGGCCGCGCTCCGACGGTACAGCCATGAAGTCCGACAAATCGGACGTGTGATCGATCGGGTGGGGTCCTTGACGCAACCCTGATACGGGTGTGCACGGAGAGAGGAGGTGCTGGTCACGCAGGGGCAGGGGGACGTACCGGGCCGGTCAGACGGCCTCGGTGATCTCCCCGTCGCTGAGCTCCAGGACCCGGTCCGCGAGGTCGAGGAGGGCCGTGTCATGGGTGGCCACCAGGGCGGTGACGCCCTCGCTGCGGACGACCGCGCGCAGCAGTTCCATGACGGCGTGCCCGGTCTCGGCGTCGAGCTGGCCGGTGGGCTCGTCCGCGATGATCAGGGACGGCTGGTTGGCGAGCGCGCGGGCGATGGCGACGCGCTGGCGCTGTCCGCCGGAGAGCTCCCCGGGCCGCTGGAGAGCGTGGTCCGCGAGCCCGACGAGCGAGAGCAGCAGGGAGACGCGTTCGTCGCGCTCCTTGGGGTCGGCCTTGCGCAACCGCAGCGGTACCCCGACGTTCTCGGCGGCGCTGAGGATCGGGATCAGCCCGAAGGACTGGAAGATGAATCCGACCCGGTCGCGGCGCAGCTCCAGGAGCTCGTTCTCACCGAGCTCCGCGAGGTCGTGGCCGTCGACCCGGACGGAGCCCTGGTCGGGGGTGTCGAGACCGCCGACCAGGTTGAGCAGGGTGGTCTTCCCCGATCCGGAACGGCCCTTGAGCGCGACCAGCTCACCGCGCGGCACGCTGAAGGACACCCCGCGCAGCGCGTGGACGGCGGCCGCTCCGGTGCCGTACGAACGGTGCAGGTTGTCCACCCGCAGCATGGGGCCGCCGGTGTCCGGCCCGCCCGGGGCCACCGCCGTACCGCTGAGCCCACCGACTCCCTGCACCACAGCCCCTCCCCGGACCCCGCGTTCGATCAGCCGACAGTATCCCCCGCCCACCCCGTGACGCGAGCCCCGGCGGTCGGCGGACCGGCGGTCGCACCGTCGTGCGGCGCCCACGGAACCCGTGCGGGAACGTGCACGGCCGGGCCCGCGGACCAGGCGCACGAGCGGGGGCGCCCCGCACCGGGCCCGCCCCCGGACAGAGCTGTGCCCCGCCAAAGGAGCGCAGCGGCTTCCGGCGGGGCACAGGCCCGATGTCAGGGGTCTAGCGGATCTCGGTGATCTCCGGGCCCCGGGCCAGCTGTCCCATTCCGCCGGAGAACCGGCTGTTGGCCTGGTCCTCCTGCTGCACCCCTTCGGGCACCATCTGCGCGTTGTTGGGCAGCTGGAGGACGATCGGGTCACGGGGCGCCATCGGGCCGTCACCGCGCACCACCACGGTGTCCCGGAAGATCTGCTCCAGCAGTCCCGCGGCCTGCGGCTGCACGGCGCCCTGACCGGAGATGACTCCCCGCAGGAACCAGCGCGGCCCGTCGATACCGACGAAGCGGACGACCTGGAAGCCGCCGGTGCCGTCGGGCAGCTGTACGGGCACCTGGGCCCGCAGCTCCCAGCCGAGCGGCCCCTCGACCTCGTCGATCACGCCACCCTGCTGGGTGATCCCGGAGGCGATCTCCTCGCGTACCTCGCCCCAGATGCCCTCACGCTTGGGGGCGGCGAAGCCCTGGAGCTGGATGGCGCTGTCCTTGAGCACGACGGTGGCGGCGACGATCGCGTCACCGGCGACCTCGACCCGCAGCTCCATGCCCTCGACCCCGGGCACGAAGAGCCCGCCCAGGTCGACCCGGCCCTCGCCGGGCTCGCCGACCTCGGTGCTGTCCCAAGGTCCGTCGGGGCGCGGCTCCGGCTCCAGCCGTACGCGCTCCGCCTCGTCCGCCGCGTCGGCGTCGACGACCTGCTCGGCCTCGCCCGCCGCGTCCGCCGCGTCCGCCGCGTCCTCGGCGGAGCTCATCTTCTTGCGACGTCCGAACACGTCAATGTCCTTCCCGGTCGGTTCCGACCGATGCGTATTGATTCCCACCCACGGGCCCGCCTGCGCCGCCCACCGAGGCGTGGCCCCCGGTGGAGCCGAAGCCCCCCTCGGCCCGTGCCGAAGCGGGAAGCTCCGCGACCTCTTGGAAGCGGACCCTCTCGATCTGCTGGACAACCAGTTGAGCGATCCGGTCGAATCGTTCGAACCGCACATTCTCGCGCGGGTCGAGATTCACCACGATCACCTTGATCTCCCCACGGTACCCGGCATCAACCGTCCCTGGGGCATTCACCAGGGCGACACCGCAGCGGGCGGCCAGTCCGGAGCGCGGGTGCACGAAGGCGGCGTACCCCTCGGGCAGGGCGATGGCCACCCCGGTCGGCAGCACGGCCCGTTCACCGGGGGCGAGTTCGCATGCCTCGGTGGTCCGCAGATCGGCCCCGGCGTCACCGGGCCGCGCGTACGACGGGAGGGGTACGTCGGGGTCGATGCGCCGCAGCATCACAGGGAGTTCGGGGCGCGTCACACCCTCGGTGCCGATCATGGGTTCACCTCGAAGGCGCGCACGCGCCGGACGCTGTCGGGATCGTTCATGGCGGCCCGGATCTCCTCCGGGCGGCCGTTGTCGATGAAGTGGTCGACCTTGACCTCGATGAAGAGGGCCTCGGCGCGTACGGCGACGGGGCCGTCGGGACCGCCGATCCGGCCGGTGGCGCGGCAGTAGATCTTCCGGCCGGCCACGGCGGTGGCCTCGGCGTCGAGGTGCAGGACGGTGTCGACCGGCACGGGCAGGACGTAGTCGGTCTCCAGCCGGCCGGTGACGGCGATGACCCGCAGCAGCCAGCTCAGCGAGCCGAGGGTCTCGTCGAGCGCGGTGGCGAGGACCCCGCCGTGCGCGAGCCCGGGGGCGCCCTGGTGGGCGGGCCGTACGGTGAACTCGGCCGTGACCCGGACACCGTCGCGGGCACGGGTCGCGAGGTGCAGTCCGTGGGGTTGCTCCCCGCCGCAGCCGAAGCACTGGTCGTAGTGGGAGCCGAGGAGTTCGCCGGGCGCGGGGGCGTCGGGATGCCGCACCGGCGCCGTGGCGTCCGCCGGGGGCGTCAGGACCGTAGAAGTACCACTCACAGGCGCAGACCTTACCCGTCCGCGCGGCCGTCCCCGGACGGGCGGGCCCCGCTCCTGGCGGGCCCCGCGCAGCGTGCCAAGCTTGCGTGCATGGAGCTTTCCGCACCCCCTTACGAAGAACGTCTCACCACGCCCCGTTCGTGGTGGGTGGTCGCGGTGCTGGCGGGGGTCTCGATGGCGCTGATCCTGCTGCCGCTCGGCACCCTGCCGATGCTGGGCGGTCTGGTCGGCGGTACGGCGGCCGTGGGGCTGCTGGCCGGTTCGTACGGCTCGGTCCGGATCAGGGTCGTGGCGGGGTCGCTGGTGATCGGTGACGCGCGTATCCCGCTGTCGGCGCTCGGGGAACCGCAGCCGCTGGACGCGGAGGAGGCCCGCGCCTGGCGTTCCCATCGGGCGGACCCGCGCGCGCACATGCTGCTGCGGAGCTACATCCCGACGGCGCTGCGGGTGCCGGTCACGGACCCGGAGGACCCGACACCGTACGTGTATGTCTCCACACGTGATCCGGAGGCTCTGGCGAAGGCGCTGACGGCCGCCCGTACGGTCTGATCCCGTACCCCGTCAGCCGGTCCGGGGTCCTGTCCGGACCCCGGGCGCCCGCTCCCGCGGGGCTCAGCCCTCGATCTCGCGGCGGCCCGGGTCGTCCTCCAGCTCGCCCCGCCGCCCGCGCGCGGGCAGCCGCGGCAGGTCGGTCAGCTCTCTCCACGGGATCTGCTGTTTGCGCAGATCGGCCCGGATACGGGTGGCGAGCTTCCTGGTGTCCCGCCGGTTCATCACGGCACCGACGGCCGCGCCGACCATGAACGGCATCAGGTTCGGCAGATTGCGCACCATCCGCTTCATGATCTGCTGACGCAGCTCGCGTTTCATGTGCACGCCGAGAGCGGCGTTGACCGTCGACGGCTTGGTCACGTCGATGCCCCGCTCCTGCGACCAGGTGGCGAGGTACACGGTGGTGCGTTCCTTGACGCCACCGGGCGGGCGCCGGCCGTACACCTCGTACAGCTCGGCGATGAGTTTCAGTTCGATCGCGGCGACGCCGGTGATCTCGGCGGCCATCTCCGCGGGCATGGCGGGCGGGACGGGCATCATCGCGGCGGCGCCGACCCCGGCACCGACCGTCGAGGTGGCGTTCGCCGCGCCGGAGACGAGCTTGTCGGCCAGCTGCTCCGGCGTGAGGCCGGGGAACTGGGCGCGCAAGGTCTCAAGATCGCGGACGGGTACCCGTGGCGCGTTCTCGATGATCCGGTCGGCGAGGAACGCCAGGCCCGCCTTGGCCCGGCTGCCGCTCTTGCGGACGCCGTCGCGTACGCCGTCCCGGACGGCCGCCACGCGGCCTTTGGCGGGCCCTGGCGGCCCGCTGTGCGGGTCGGACGGCACAACCGCCCCGGCGGCCAGCAGGGCGTCCGCCCATGCCGCCGTTCCGGACTGTTCTGCGTCCGCCCCTCGTATGACCCCTGCCTGCCCCGGGGAACCGTCCCGATCGTCGCGCGCTTCGAGCGAGGCCGGGTGGCCCCGCTCGTGGTCACGCGCGCCGTCGGACGGTCCTGTGTCCGCTCCCCGCTTCAGGAAGCGGCGCTTCCGGGGTGGGGTCGAGCCAGTCACGGCCGACCCCTCCTCAGTCGCAGTCGCGGCAGATGGGCTGGCCGTTCTTCTCCCTGGCCAGCTGACTGCGGTGGTGGACCAGGAAGCAGCTCATGCAGGTGAACTCGTCCGCCTGCTTGGGCATGACCCTGACGGCCAGCTCCTCGTTCGAGAGGTCTGCTCCCGGGAGCTCCAATCCTTCCGCGGCCTCGAACTCGTCGACATCGACGGTCGACGCCGACTTGTCGTTGCGCCGGGACTTCAGCTCTTCGAGGCTGTCCTCGTTGAGATCGTCATCGGTCTTGCGTGGGGTGTCGTAATCCGTTGCCATATCGCTCTCCCCCTCTGGGTGTCTGCGGGTGTCTCAGCGCACGTAACGCGTGAGAGGCCGGACTTGTGCCCGACCTGAGGCGGAGATTTTGCCTCACATCAAGGTCTGTTACTCAATCGACACCCGAACGGACCCCCCTGGGGTGATCCGCGTGGATGGCGATCGGGACCCTATCCGGTCCTGATGGCGCACCTCACGGGCGCCACCCCGTGTACTTCCCGTGATCAGGACCCCTGAAAACCCGGACTTTCCAGGCCCGTCAGCGGCTTCACCGATCACAGAGAGTAGAAAACGGGATTCTCGCTCTTGTGATCGATCACACACGGATTTCCCGGGAACAGGTCCCGAAAATTCCGCGTAAAGCGAACATCCCCTGCGTGTCGGAGGGCAGTGTGTCAGATCGGGAGCGTGACACGCATCACGAGCCCTCCCCCTTCCCGCGGCTCCGCGATGATACGGCCGCGATGCGCCCGGGCCACCGACCTGGCGATGGAAAGACCGAGACCCACACCCTTGTCGCTGTTGGTCCGCTCGGTACGCAGTCTGCGGAATGGCTCGAAAAGGTTGTCGATCTCGTACGCGGGGACCACCGGGCCGGTGTTCGACACCACGAGGACCGCCTGTCCGTGCTGGACCTCCGTGGTCACCTCGACCCAGCCGTCCTCGGGGACGTTGTAGCGGACGGCGTTCTGCACGAGGTTCAGCGCGATGCGCTCCAGCAGCACGCCGTTGCCCTGGACCACCGCGGGCGCGCGCTCCCCGCGGATCTCCACGCCCTTCTGCTGGGCCTCGCCGTGCGCCTGGTCGATGGCGCGGGAGGCGACCTCGGCGAGGTCCACCGGCTTGCGCTCCACGATCTGGTTGTCACTGCGGGCGAGCAGCAGCAACCCCTCCACCAGCTGCTCACTGCGCTCATTGGTGGCCAGCAGCGTCTTGCCGAGCTGGTGCAGCTCGGGCGGCGCCTCGGGGTCGGAGAGATGGACCTCCAGCAGGGTGCGGTTGATCGCGAGGGGCGTGCGCAGTTCGTGCGAGGCATTGCCGACGAAGCGCTGCTGGGCCGTGAAGGCCCGCTGAAGGCGCTCCAGCATGTCGTCGAAGGTGTCCGCGAGCTCCTTGAGCTCGTCGTCCGGGCCGTCGAGCTCGATCCGCCGGGTCAGATCGGAACCGGCCACCTGGCGCGCGGTGCGCGTGATGCGGCCGAGCGGCGACAGGACCCGGCCGGCCATCGCGTACCCGAAGGCGAAGGCGATGACGCTGAGGCCGAGAAGTGCCATCAGGGAACGGCTGAGGAGTTCGTCCAGGGCCTGCTGACGGCGGTGGTTCAGGCACTGCGCCAGGGCGTCGTTGATCGCGTCCTGGGTGCGCGGGGTGTCGGCGAGGTCGGGACAGCTCTGGCTGGAGACCTGGAGCTCGCCGGAGACGATCGTGAACGGCATCTTGTTGCCGACCCCGATGGCCTGGGCCGCCAGCAGGTAGATGATCGACAGCAGCAGGATGCCCGCGATCAGGAACATGCCGCCGTACAGCAGCGTGAGCCGTATCCGGATGGTCGGGCGCAGCCAGGGGAAGGGCGGCTCGGGACGTGCCGGGTCCCAGGTGGGTTTCGGGGGCGCCGTGGGCGGCGGCGGTGTAGCGGCCATGTGCTCAGATCCGGTAGCCGGAGCCGGGGACGGTGATGATCACGGCGGGCTCACCGAGCTTGCGGCGCAGCGTCATCACGGTGACCCGGACGACATTGGTGAACGGGTCGGTGTTCTCGTCCCACGCCTTCTCCAGCAGTTGCTCCGCCGAGACGACCGCGCCCTCGCTGCGCAGCAGGACCTCCAGGACGGCGAACTCCTTGGGGGCGAGCTGCACCTCCTTGCCGTCGCGGAAGACCTCGCGGCGGTTGGGGTCCAGCTTGATGCCCGCGCGCTCCAGGACGGGCGGCAGCGGCACACTGGTGCGCCGTCCGAGCGCGCGTACCCGCGCGATCAGCTCGCTGAAGGCGAACGGCTTGGGCAGATAGTCGTCGGCGCCGATCTCCAGCCCCTCGACCCGGTCGCTCACATCGCCGGAGGCGGTGAGCATCAGGACCCGGGTCGGCATGCCGAGCTCGACGATCCTGCGGCAGACGTCGTCACCGTGGACGAGCGGGAGGTCGCGGTCGAGGACGACGACGTCGTAGTCGTTCACACCGATCCGCTCCAGGGCCGCGGCGCCGTCGTAGACGACGTCGACGGCCATGGCCTCCCGGCGCAGCCCGGTGGCCACCGCATCGGCGAGAAGCTGCTCGTCCTCGACGACGAGTACGCGCACGTCGTAGTCCTTCCTTAGGCGCCCGCGCGCTCGCGGGCGCGGACGGGCGACATGAAAATCGTGGGGTGGGGCTCCATCCTGCCTCTTTCGGTCATAAACCGGCTGTAAGGCGGGAACGGCCTGTGGAAGGGCCCGGGAATGGGGGATTTTCTCGCGGGGTTCAGGTTTCCGTGGAAGAGCGTGGGGGGAGGACGACCACACACCCGCGATCACACTGTGCATATGGCACGCCATGAACAGCTTTCCGCAGAGCTGCGACAGTCGTGATCGCCCCTTCCCAGGGCACACCCCCGTGCCATCGACCCACGACCCAGGACGAGGGGGCGCAACCATGGACGCATTCACCGCAGGACTCGTGCAGCGCATAAGGGCGACCGAGTCCGACCTGACCCGGGCCCGCGAGACCGGCGACGAATTCCTTGTCGAGGTGGAGCAGTCCGAGCTGGACGATCTCCGCCGTCTGGCCGCCGAGCACGGCGTCCAGGTCGAACTCGGCGGCGCGCGAGTCTGAGCCACCACCGTGGGAGCCGTCCGCGCGGCGGTGCCCATGGGAGCAGGCACACGGCCGGCGGCCGTACCCGCGTCCGCGCCACGGGAGAACCCTGGACGGTCTCCGGGGACGGCGGACACAGCACACGTGAGGCGCAGGGCCCGGCGGCTTCGCCGGGCCCTGCTCCGTTCGTGCGGCCCTGCCGGGGCCATGCGGGTGCCCTTCGGGCCCGTACAGCCTGTACGCGCCGTACAGGCCCATGGGGGGTCCGGGAGGGGGTCCCGGTCAGTCGTGCCAGGCGCCCAGCTCGTCCAGTCGGGTCTGGAGGAGTGCGAAGAGACCGGCCGGGGCCGCGACCACCAGGTCACCGGACGGAGGCTCACCGGGACGGCCGCCGGTCAGGGCGCCCGCCTCCCGTGCGATCAGATCGCCCGCCGCCAGGTCCCACGGGTTCAGGCCGCGCTCGTAGTAGGCGTCGAGTCGTCCCGTCGCCACGTCGCAGAGGTCGATCGCGGCCGATCCGCCGCGGCGGATGTCCCGCACCTTCGGAATGAGCCGGCGCACCACCTCGGCCTGCTGTTCGCGCCGCTCGGCGAGATAGCCGAAACCCGTGCCCACCAGGGCCCTCTCGAACGGGGGTGCGGGGCGGGTACGCGCGGGCTCGTCGTTGACGAAGGCCCCGCCGCCGAGGACCGCCCGGCAGGTCTCGCCGCGCATCGGGGCCCGGACCACCCCCACCAGGGTCTCGCCGTCCTTGCGGGCGGCGATGGACACCGACCAGCTGGGCAGCCCGTACAGATAGTTCACGGTGCCGTCGAGCGGGTCGATCACCCACTGCACGCCGGAGGTGCCCGTACGGTCGGCGCCCTCCTCCCCGAGCACGCCGTCGTCCGGCCTGCGCTCGGCCAGCAGCCCGGTGATCAGCTTCTCGGAGGCGAGATCCATCTCGGTGACGACGTCGACGGCGCTGGTCTTGGTCGCGGCCACCCCCAGATCGGCGGGCCGGGTGTCCCGCAGCAGGTCACCCGCGAGGCGGGCGGCCTCCAGGGCCACGTCCAGCAGCTCGGCCGTCAGCTCGTCGGTGGCTCGTACGCGCTCGTTCACGGTGTCGTCTCCTTCTCGCGGCCCCGGCCCTCGCCCCGCCGCTGGTCGTAGGGGCTGTCGGCGCCGGCCGCCGCCGCCTTGGGGGCCCGCGCCGGACAGCAGCCGACGGGGCACAGGTCGTGGCTGGGTCCCAGGGCGCCGAGGGCGCAGCGCTCCACCGGCCGGCCGCGCTCCGTCGCGGCCCGCTCCAGCACCAGCTCCCGGACCCCGGCGACGAACCGGGGGTCGGCGCCGACGGTGGCCGAGCGGCGGACCGGCAGGCCCAGTTCGGCGGCCTTGGCGGTGGCCTCGGTGTCGAGGTCGTAGAGGACCTCCATATGGTCCGAGACGAACCCGATGGGGACCATCACCGCCGCGGGCGCCCCGGCGGCGTGCAGCTCCTCCAGGTGGTCGCAGATGTCCGGTTCCAGCCAGGGGATGTGCGGGGCGCCGGAGCGTGACTGGTACACGAGGCTCCAGGGGTGGTCCACCCCGGTGCGCTCGCGCACGGCGTCGGCGATCAGCCGGGCCACGTCGAGGTGCTGGGCCACATAGGCCCCGCCGTCGCCGTGCTCCCCCACCGGCCCCGAGGTGTCGGCCGAGGCGTCCGGGATGGAGTGGGTGGTGAAGGCGAGCCGGGCGCCCGCGCGCACGTCCGCGGGCAGGTCGTCGAGGGCCGCGAGGACTCCGTCGATCATGGGCTGTACGAAGCCGGGGTGGTTGAAGTAGTGCCGCAGCTTGTCGACGCCCGGCAGCGGAAGGCCCTCGTCGGCCAGGGTCGCCAGGGCGCCCGCCAGGTCCTCGCGGTACTGGCGGCAGCCGGAGTACGAGGCGTAGGCGCTGGTCGCCAGGACCAGCACGCGCCGGCGGCCGTCCTGGACCAGCTCGCGGAGGGTGTCCGTCAGATACGGCGCCCAGTTGCGGTTGCCCCAGTACACGGGGAGGTCCAGGCCGTGGTCGGCGAAGTCCTCTCGGAGGGCGCCGAGCAGTTCGCGGTTCTGGTCGTTGATCGGGCTGACGCCGCCGAACAGGAAGTAGTGCTGCCCCACCTCCTTCAGCCGCTCCTTAGGGATACCGCGGCCCCGGGTCACGTTCTCCAGGAACGGGAGCACGTCGTCGGGGCCCTCGGGACCGCCGAAGGACAGCAGCAGCAGGGCGTCGTACGGTGTGGGATCGAGCGCGTCGGGCATGTCTTCGATCCTGCCACTCCGTACCGGGAGCACCGAAACGGCCATACGCGTGAGGTGTCCGTCCCCGGGGTGCGGCCGGTTCGCGGCCGCCCGTCCACCCTGTGGTGCGCCCGTCCACGCGGTGCCGTGGGCGGTCGGGCCGCCACGTAAGCTGTATATGCCATCCATATGCCTGACCGGCTCCGTCGCGGGCCCGCAACGGAGCGTGCCGTGCCCAGCCCGTATCGCGTGATCTTCGCCAGCCCCGGCACCAAGGCCTTCTCGGCCGCGGGCTTCATCGGGCGGCTGCCGCTGTCGATGATGGGCATCGGCGTGGTGACGATGGTCTCCCAGCTCACCGGCCGCTACGGTCTCGCGGGCGCCCTGTCGGCCACCATCGCGCTGTCGGCGGCCGTGATCGGTCCGCAGGTCTCCCGGCTCGTCGACCGGCACGGTCAGCGGCGGGTGCTGCGTCCGGCGACGCTGGTGACCCTGGTGGCCGCCACGGGGCTGCTGCTGTCGGCGTCGATGTCGCTGCCGGACTGGACGCTCTTCGCGTTCTCGGCACTGATCGGCTTCACCCCGAGCATCGGCTCGATGACCCGCGCGCGGTGGGCGGTGCTGTACCGCGACACCCCGCAGCTGCACACCGCGTACTCCCTGGAGTCGGTGATCGACGAGGCGTGCTTCATCTTCGGCCCGATCATCTCCATCGGGCTCTCCACGGTGTGGTTCCCGGAGGCGGGCCCGCTGCTCGCGGCCGTGTTCCTCGCGGTGGGCGTCTTCTGGCTGACCTCGCTGCGGGCCACCGAGCCGGTCCCCCAGTCCCGCGAGCACCACACCAAGGGCTCCGCGATGCGCTCCCCCGGGCTCCAGGTACTGGTGGCGACGTTCGTGGGCACCGGGGCCATCTTCGGGGCCGTGGACGTGGTGACCGTGGCCTACGCGGACGAGGAGGGCCACAAGGCGCTGGCGAGTGTCGTGCTCGCGCTGTACGCCGCCGGTTCCTGTCTCGCCGGGGTCCTGTTCGGTCTGGTGCGCTTCACCGGCGACCCTTCGCGCAGATGGCTGCTGGGTGTGTGTGCCATGGGCGTGAGTATGATCCCGCTTCAACTGGTAGGGAACCTGCCGGTCCTGGCCGTGGCGCTGTTCGTCGCGGGGCTGGCGATAGCTCCGACGATGATCACGACGATGGCCCTGGTCGAACAGCACGTGCCGCGCGCCAAGCTGACCGAGGGCATGACCTGGGTCAGCACGGGGCTCGCGGTCGGTATCGCGCTCGGCTCGTCGGCGTCGGGCTGGGTGATCGACGCGCGGGGCGCCGAGGCCGGGTACGTGGTGCCGGGGATCTCCGGTGCCGTCGTGGTGATCGTCGGGTTCCTGGGATACCGCCGGCTGAAGCAGCCGGCTCCACAGCGGGGAGGGGCCCTCGGAGATGGCGAACGGGAAGAGCGGCGCGTGGCGTAACTGGGCCGGGAACGTCACGGCCCGGCCGGCGCGGGAGGTCACTCCCGCCTCGGTGGACGAACTCGCCGACGCCGTACGCGAGGCCGCCGAGGACGGTCTGCGGATCAAGGCCGTCGGTACGGGGCACTCGTTCACGGCGGCCGCCGTCACGGACGGACTGCTGATCCGTCCCCGTCTGCTCACGGGGATCCGCCGGATCGACCGCGCCGCCATGACGGTCACCGTGGAGGCGGGCACCCCACTGGCGCGCCTGAACCTCGCCCTCGCGCGCGAGGGGCTCTCGCTCACGAACATGGGCGACATCATGGTGCAGACCGTCGCGGGCGCCACCAGCACCGGCACCCACGGCACCGGCCGGGACTCCGCGTCGACGTCCGCCCTGATCCGCGGCATCGAACTGGTCACCGCCGACGGGTCGGTGCTCACCTGTTCCGAGCAGGAGAACCCGGAGGTCTTCGCCGCCGCCCGCATCGGACTGGGCGCGCTCGGGGTGATCACGGCGATCACGTTCGCGGTGGAGCCGGTCTTCCTGCTCACCGCGCGGGAGGAGCCGATGTCCTTCGACCGGGTCACCTCCGACTTCGACGCGCTGGTCGCGGAGAACGAGCACTTCGAGTTCTACTGGTTCCCGCACACCGCGAATTGCAGCACCAAGCGCAACAACCGCAGCGCGGGTCCCGCCCGGCCGGTCCCGCCGGTGAGCGGCTGGATCGAGGACGAGCTGCTCTCCAACGGCCTCTTCCAGGCCGTCAACAGCGTGGGACGCGTGATACCCGCCGCGATACCGGCCATCGCGAAGGTCTCCAGCCGCGCCCTGTCGGCCCGCACCTACACGGACATCCCGTACAAGGTCTTCACCAGCCCGCGCCGGGTGCGCTTCATGGAGATGGAGTACGCCGTCCCCCGCGAGGCGCTGGTGAGCGCGCTGCTCGAACTGCGGACCATGGTCGAGCGGTCCGGGCTGCGGGTGAGCTTCCCGGTGGAGGTGCGTACCGCGCCCGCCGACGACATCCCGCTGTCCACGGCGTCCGCGCGGGACACCGCGTACATCGCCGTCCATATGTACCGGGGCACCCCCTACCAGGCGTACTTCACCGCCGCGGAACGTGTCTTCACGGCCCATGGGGGCCGCCCCCACTGGGGCAAGATCCACACCCAGGGCGCGGAGTACCTCTCCGAGGTCTACCCGCGCTTCGGTGAGTTCACCGCGGTACGCGACCGGCTCGACCCCGAGCGGCGGTTCGGCAACGACTATCTGCGGCGGGTCCTGGGCGACTGAGCACCCGGCGCGACCGGAGCGGCGAACGCCCTCCCCGCGCGCGGGGAGGGCGTCGTCGTTCCCGGGTCCGCCGGTTCCCGGGTCCGCCGACCTCCTGGGTCCATCGGCTCCCGTGGCCGCCGACCTCCTGGGTACGCCGACCTCCCGGATCCGTCGGCTTCTTGGGTCCTTGGGTTCCAGGGTCCGTCGGTTCCCGGTCCGTCAGGGCGAAGGTGTGGTGCCCTGGCGCTGCTCGGGGACGGACTGTGTGGGGCCGCCCGTCGAGGGCGACGGGGTCGGCGCGGGGGGCGGGGTGCTCCCGGTGCCGGTGCCGGGCGGGGTCGCGGTGCCCGGGCCGCCGTCCTGGCCGGTGCTGGGCTCCGGTTCGGTGCTGGGCTCGTCCGACGGCCGCTCGCTCTGCTGCCCGCCGGTCCCCGGGTCGTCCTCGGGTGTCGGTGCGGTCGGGTCGGTACCGCCGTCGCCGTCCCGGTCGGTGTCCTCCCCGCCGTCCGTGCTGTCCTGGCCGGGGCTGCCTGACGGCTCCTCGGCGGGCGCCTCGGGCGCGGGCGCCGGGTCGTCGGGGCGTGCGCCGCGACCGCTGTCGCCTGTGACCGCCTCTCCGATGGTGGTGCCCTTGCCCCCGCCGCTGAAGGTCTCCCCCGAGACGAGTTCATAGGTGGTGATACCGCCCATGGTCACGCCGAAGACCACCGCGGCGGCGATCAGGGGCCGCTTCCAGCGGCGGGTACGCGCGCGGTGCACCGTGCTTTCGCCGTACTCCTCGTACTCGTCACCGCCGACACCGTCCCCGTCGTGCGGGCCATACGGACCGCCACCGCGGTCCGCCCGGTCGCCGTGCGGGTGGGACGGGCGCACCGTGCCGAGCAGACGCGTGGGTGTGTCCCCCGCGGGTGGGTGACCGGGGCCGGCCGTGCCGAACCGTGCGGTGGCCTCCGGGTCCACGGCGGCGAGCAGTTGGGTGCGGGCCGGATCGGGGACCTGGGCACGCGCCGGGTCGCGGGTGTCGATGACACGGGTCGGTTCGGGATCGCCGGGCACACCCTCCGGACCGCCGGGGAACGGGACCTGACGTGCCCTCGGCATCGACTGGACGGCCGCGCCACGCACCCGTTCACCGGTGCGCGCGAAGAAGTGCTGGAAGACCGAACCTCCGCAGGTGGCGACGATGCTCACCAGTCCCGCGCCGATGATCGTGCCGTAGACACCGACGTTGGAGGCGAGTTTGGCGGCCACCACCGCGGCGACCGCGCTGCCCGCGACCTGAGGAACACTCAGGTCCAGCCGCTTCCTGCCGTCACTCTCCGCGTTCGCGGCTTCCGTCACCCCGGAGCCTGTCGGCACCGGGTGATCTTCCGCTGTGCGCGTCGGCCGGCGCGCTCGGCTCCCTTCGTCTCCCTGTGACCGCCTGCCGGTATCCGGCTTCTCACGCATCTCCGTACCCAGCCTGCCTTTCTCGACGTCTTGCACGAGAAAGGGACGTACACACGAAGTGATTAGTTCCGTTTAGGGGGATTACGTGAAGCTTGCCACGTCGATCCGTCGAGCTCAGCGGCGTGTTCCGGCCCGGGAAGGCGGCTCGCGCGCGCATCAACTCCCGCCCTCCACGAGAACTTCGGCGGCGTGCCGGTCTCCCCGGGTGGCCCGAATGGAGTACTGTTGCGAGCCCTGGGTCCGGTCCCCCACAGGGGTGCCCGGAGCCTTCCAGACCCACCCGGGAGGGGACTCGTTGCACAGGGCGACCATCACGGTCACTTAGCGTTGCGATCAGGTCACCGTGTCATAACGGCGGCCCCGGGCCCTCGCCCGACACGCCGAATCATCTCGGCAAGGTTGTGGCAGGCCGCACCCGGGCAGGCCACACTCGACTAGCGGAAGCAGCGACGCACGTGACGTCGGCAGGCACCACCCGGGAGGTCCCCATGCCCGAACTGCGTGTCGTGGCCGTCTCCAATGACGGCACACGGCTGGTGCTGAAGGCTGCGGACAGCACGGAGTACACGCTTCCGATCGACGAACGTCTCCGTGCCGCCGTACGTGGCGACCGACCCCGCCTCGGCCAGATCGAGATCGAGGTGGAGAGCCACCTCAGGCCCCGTGACATCCAGGCCCGTATACGCGCTGGCGCCAGCGCCGAAGAGGTCGCCTCGCTCGCCGGTATCCCCGTCGACCGGGTCCGCCGCTTCGAAGGCCCCGTCCTGGCCGAGCGTGCCTTCATGGCCGAGCGGGCGCGCAAGACACCGGTACGCCGCCCCGGGGAGAACGCCGGACCCCAGCTCGGTGAGGCCGTCCAGGAGCGCCTGGTGCTGCGCGGTGCCGAGAAGGACACCGTCCAGTGGGACTCCTGGCGCCGCGACGACGGCACCTGGGAGGTGCTGCTCGTCTACCGCGTGGCCGGTGAACCGCACGCCGCGAGCTGGACGTACGACCCGCCGCGCCGTCTGGTGCAGGCCGTCGACGAAGAGGCGCGCTCGCTGATCGGCGAGACCGACGACATGGCGGCGCCCGAGCCGAGCTTCCCGTTCGTCCCCCGCATCGCCCGGCTGCCCCGCGACCGGTCGATGGACCGCGCCCTGGACCGGCAGACGGACCGCGCGGGACTGCCGCCCGGGGAGTCCGACGAGATCACCGCCGAGCAGAACCGTGACTCGCTCACCAGCCTGCTGGAGGCCGTCCCGAGCTTCCGCGGCGACATGGTCGTACCGGAACGCCCCCCGGCGGCCACCGCCGAGCACCAGGCCGACGAGCCCGAGGCCGACCCCGAGGCCGAGGAGCCGCCCGCCCCGGCGGCCTCCGCCGGGGCCGGGTCCGCCTACGCCGATGTCCTGATGCCGCGTGCCGTCACGAGCCACCGGGACCGGCTGGTCGGGGCCACCGACCGGCAGGCGGAGGCGGACGGCGTCCGGCCGGGCCGCCGCGCGGCGGTGCCCAGCTGGGACGAGATCGTCTTCGGCACCCGCCGTAAGAAGCCCGACTGACCCCGCGTCCCGACCTGCACGATCCGTGTCCGCCGCGCCGCCCGGCCGGGTGGCGCGGCGGACACGCTCCACGCGCGCGGGGCGGCCACCCCCGGTGACCGCCCCTCATCCCGCCATCGGCTACTGGGGTTCCGGACCCGTCGCCACCGGACGGGAACCGTCCGACGACCACTCCGACCAGGAGCCCACGTACAGGGCCGCCGGGACACCCGCGACCGCGAGGGCCAGCACCTGGTGCGCCCCGGAGACCCCCGACCCGCAGTACACCCCGACCCGGCGTCCCTCCGACACGCCCAGCGACCCGAACCGCCCGGTCAGTTCACCGGCGGAGCGGAAGCGGCCGTCCGCGGTGACGTTGTCGCTCGTGGGGGCGGACACCGCGCCCGGGATATGACCGCCGACGCGGTCGATCGGTTCGACCTCGCCCCGGTAGCGCTCCCCCGCCCGCGCGTCGAGCAGCAGCCCGGTGCGGGCCAGCGCCGCGGCGCCGTCGGCGTCAAGCAGCGGGAGGGCGCCCGGCGCGGGCCGGAAGCTCCCCGGCTCCGGTTCCGGCTCTCCTGCCTCCAGCGGGCCCTCCCAGGCCGCCAGACCACCGTCCAGGACCCGGACCGAGGGGTGTCCGGTCCAGCGCAGCAGCCACCAGGCGCGCGCCGCGGCCCAGCCCTGACCGCCGTCGTACGTGACCACGTCCCGGTCGGCGTCGACCCCCGCCGCGCGCATCGCCGCGCCGAACTCCGCCACGTCCGGCAGCGGATGGCGGCCGCCCGCGCCGGCGGGACCCGCCAGATCGGCGTCCAGGTCGACGAACACGGCACCCGGTACATGCGCCTGCTCGTAGGCGGACCGCAGCGAGGGGCCGCCGAGCTGCCAGCGGACGTCGAGCACCACCGGCGGACGCGGGCCCGTCAGGTCGCTCGCGAGTTCGGATGCGGAGATGATGGCATTCATGGCCCCATCCTGGCGCACGGGCGGCCGACGCGGCCGTCCGCGGCTGGCATAGTGGGCCGGGCGTGGCTGAGCACTCGCTGTACGGGGCTGCGTACCCGGTGTACAAATGATCGGCATTGACTGCCCCACGGCGCAGAAATGACCGAGTGAGGTCGCTCGACGACCACTCCATGGCGACGGCGACCGGCAGACCAAGGAGAGACCGACGATGACCGAGGCACGGCAGGAAGCCGGCCGACGGGACGGCGCGGAACAGGTCCGGCGCGCTCCCGGCACACCCTGCTGGGTGAGTCTGATGGCGCACGGCATGACCGCGACCCAGGAGTTCTACCAAGCGTTGTTCGGCTGGGAGTTCCGTCCCGGCCCAGAGCAGCTGGGCCCCTATGTGAGGGCCCTGCTGGACGGACAGGAGGTCGCCGGAATAGGGCAACTGCCGGGCGGTGCCCGTCTTCAGGTGGCGTGGACACCGTATCTGGCGTCGGACCGGGTGGACCGGACCGCCGACACCGTGCGGGTGTGCGGCGGCACGGTGGCCGTCGGACCGCTGGACGCGGCGGACGCGGGACGGCTGGCCATCGCGTCGGACCCGGCGGGCGCGGTGTTCGGGATCTGGCAGGGAGCGGCCCATCTGGGCGCGGCCGTGTCAGGAGTGCCCGGGGCACCCGTCTGGAACGAGCTGATCACCCGCGACACCAGGAGTGTCGCGACGTTCTACCGGTATGTGTTCGGCTACGCGGAGGAACGCGCGCCGACCGCGGGCGGGGTCGACCGGCTGGACCTGCTGCTGGGCGGGAAGCCCGTGGCCACGGTCACCGGTGTCGGCACCCTGCCGCGGGACCGGGGCGCCCACTGGCTGACCTCGTTCGGGGTCACCGACATCGACGCGTCCGTGGGGCTGGTCACCCGGCTCGGCGGCCGGGTCGTGCACCCTCCCGCGGCGTCCGACCAGGGACGGGCGGCGACCGTCGCCGACCCCGAGGGGGCGGTGTTCGCCCTCGTCGAGCTGGGCTGAGGTGGTCAGTCCGTGAAACGACCGAACCCCGGGACGCTCATGGGCGTTCCGGGGTTCGGTCGTTTCACGGACTGACGGTCGAAGGCCTTGCGGTTCCCGGCCGGACGGTCGCCAGCCGGGGGGCCGGTTCAACGGCCGGGGGTCAGTTCACGGCTGGGCTGTCCACCGGCAGTACGTCCGGGGAGAGGGCGCCCGCGCGCGCGGTGGCCGCTGTCGCCCGGCGCCGGTGATGGCGGCGGCACAGCACCTCGTACCCGACCTCGTCCGCCGCCTGGTTGACGTCCCCGACGACGACCTGGGCGCCCTCGACGACCATGCGTCCGCCTATGGTGCGCGCGTTGTGCGTGGCCCGTGCCCCGCACCAGCACAGCGCCTCGACCTGGAGGACCTCGACCCGGTCGGCCAGTTCGACCAGACGCTGCGAACCGGGGAACAGCTTGGAGCGGAAGTCGGTGGTGATGCCGAAGGCGTAGACGTCGATCCGCAGATCGTCGACCACGCGCGCGAGCTGGTCGATCTGCTCCGGGGACAGGAACTGCGCCTCGTCGGCGATGACGTAGTCGGCGCGGCTGCCCTGGGACAGCACGCTGATCAGATGCGCGTAGACATCGAAGTCCGCGGCGACCTCCACCGCGTCGGTGACCAGACCCAGGCGTGAGGAGAGCTTGCCCTCCCCCGCGCGGTCGTTGCGGGTGAAGATCATTCCCTGGAGGCCGCGCGCCGACCGGTTGTGCTCGATCTGGAGCGCGAGCGTGCTCTTCCCGCAGTCCATGGTTCCGCAGAAGAAGACCAGCTCGGACATGGGGAGGTGAGCACCTTTCGGGGGCGGGGGCGTGGGAACCCGCCGCGGGTCGCGGTCGTTCCCAGGGGGACGGGCGGCGCGCGGAGCGCGGGCCCTCAGGAGCGTACTTGCAGCAGGGGGACGAGTTGTTCGACGGGGGTCATGGAGCCGTGGTTGCCCACCAGGACGGATTCCTTGGGCTCGCGTTCGCTCGCGATGATCAGCATGTCGTCGCGGGCGGCGGCCACCACGTCACCGACCCGTCCCAGCACCCGCTCGTCGACCTTCGGGCCGAACCACCCGGCGGCGACCGCCTCGTCCCGGCCGGCCACCCAGAACTGCTCCCCCAGCACCTCGCGCCATACGGCGAGGACATCGGAGGCGGCACCGGGGACGGCGTACACATGGCGGGCGCGGCCCTCGCCGCCCAGCAGGGCGACGCCCGCGCGCAGTTCCCAGTCCTCGTCGAAGTCGATGCGGTGCTCGGGGCCGAAGGGGATGTCGAGCATCCCGTGGTCGGCGGTCACATAGAGCGCGGTGCGCGGCGGCAGTTGCTCGGCCAGCCGCTGCACCAGCCGGTCGACGTACATCAGCTGGCCGCGCCAGGCGTCGGAGTCCACGCCGTAGCGGTGTCCGTTGCCGTCGACCTCGGAGTAGTACGTATAGACGAGCGAGCGGTCCCCCGCGGCGAGCTGCTCGGCCGCCAGATCCATCCGGCCCTCGCCGGTCAGCCGTCCGTGGAAGGTGCCGCCGCTGAGGGCGATCTTGGTGAGCGGGGTGTTCTGGAAGTGCGGTGCGGAGACCTGCGCGGTGTGGACGCCCGCCCGGTCGGCGAGCTGGAAGACCGTCGGATAGGGCTGCCAGACCTCCGGCGGGGTCCAGGGATACCAGCGGAGCTGGTTCATCAGTTGGCCGGTCTCGGGGTTGCGCGCGGTGTAGCCGGGCAGTCCGTGGGCCCCGGGCGGCAGTCCGGTGCCCACCGAGGCCAGCGAGGTCGCGGTGGTGGCCGGGAAGCCGGTGGTGAGGGGGCGGCCGGTGCCACCGAAGGAGCTGCCGAGGAGGGCACTCATGAAGGGTGCTTCCTCGGGATGGGCCTTGAGCTGTTCCCAGCCGAGCCCGTCGATCAAAAAGACGCAGTTCCGGTCGGCTGGGGTCAGCTCCGGTATCGCGGCGGTCGTCCCGGGGACGCCCATTCCCGCGGCGAGGGTGGGCAGCAGATCGGCCAGCGAGCCCGAGCCGTAGGCGGGCACGGGCGCGGAGCCGATGGGCAGCGGCTCCACCGGGTCCCAGTCGGGCTGGGCCATCAGCGGCTGGTCTCCACGGTCGCCTCGGACAGGGCCTGGGCGAAGGCCAGCGTATGGCGGACGGCGTCCAGACCGTCACCGGCCTCGCTGACCCGCAGGCTGAGGTCGTCGGCGGTGGAGTTCCCGGTGTAGCCGTGGTCCGCCTCGCAGTTGGGGTCACCGCACGCGGCGGGCTCCAGCTCGATCCGGGAGACGGCGCCCCATCCGATGGTCAGCACGACCTCGCGCGGCAGGGTGCCGGGGCTGTACGCCTCGGGGTTGGCGACCACCCGGCTGACCACGACGGAGGAGATGCGCTCGACCTTCACGGACTCCGTGGAGGTGGTGGCGTACGGCGTCGGGGAAGTGCCGTCGGCGGCCTGCTCGTCGGTGTGGCTGACGATGAAGCGGGTACCGGTGAGGACGAGCACGGTGACGTGCCTGCGGACCTCGTTGGCGTCGAAGGTGGTCTCCTGGTGGACCAGGTACGAGCCGATCGGCTCGCTGCCGACCGCGGCCTCCACCGCCTCGGCCACAAGAGCCGGGTAGTAGCCGCTGCGCTCGATCGCCGTGCGCAGCCCCTGGGTCGTCGTACTGGTCTTGGCCATGACGCCCATCCTACGGCCCCCGCACGTGCCTGAGGTGACCGAAGAGGTGACCTGGTGGGCGGGAGTGGGCGGCGCCACACAGGGAAAGGTTCACGCCACTCGCCGCGAGGCGGTCCGCCGGCGCCCGGGTGGGGACGGCCGGACCCGGATCAGGCCCGGCGGGAGGCGTGCGCGGTCAGTACGCGGGGAGCGTGCGCGGTCCCAGGTCGTCACGGGCGGGCGGATGCGCGAGCCGGACGGAGGCGCTGAGGACGGAGAGCCCGTGCTGGGCGACGACGACGGGTTCCAGGGTGATGCCGACCACCTCCGGGTGCTCGTCGACCAGCAGGGACACCCGTAGGAGGAGTTCCTCCAGGGCGTCCGTGTCGGCGGGCGCCGAACCGCGCCAGCCGAAGAGGACGGGCGCGGTACGGATGGCGCGCACCACCGACCGGGCGTCGCGGTCGGTGACCGGTATCAGCCGGTGCGCGGTGTCCCCGAGCAGTTCCGAGGCGGCCCCGGCGAGACCGAAGGAGAGCACCGCGCCGGCGACCGGGTCGATCACCGCCCGGACGACGGTGTCGACGCCGCGCGGCGCCATGGCCTGGACGACGGGCCGCAGCTCCGTCGGCCTGCCGAAGCTGTCGGAGAGTTCGGTGTAGGAGCGGCGCAGCTGGTCCTCGTCGGCGAGGTCGAGCCGGACCCCGCCGAGGTCGGCCCGGTGGCGCAGATGCGGGGCGGTGGCCTTGAGCGCGACGGGGTAGCCGAGGAGCTGGGCCGCCGCCACGGCCTCGTCCGGGGTGGGCGCGGGGAGCGTGGTGTGGACGCCGATGCCGTAGCGGGCGAGCAGTTCCCGGGCGGCTTCGTCGGGGAGGGTGAACCCGCTCGGGTCGTCGTCCGCGGCACCGAGCAGTGTCCCGATCAGTTCGGCCGCCCCGCCGCTGTCGACACCGTCGAACTCGGGCACCCGGCCGGGATCGGCGGCCTCCCGGCGCCACTGGGCGTACTTCACGGCTTCCCCGAGCGCGCGGACGGCCCGCTCGGTGGCCGGGTAGGCGGGGATACGGACCGCCGCGGCGAGGGTTTCGGCGGGGGCGGGTGCTGCGGCCGGTGTGGGGGCGTCGGCGGAGGCGGGGCGGGGCGCGGATGCCGCGGGTGCCGCGTGCGGGGCGGGGGTGCGGGGCCGGGCCTGGGCGTTGTCGGCACGCGGCCCCGTCCCGACGGCCTCCGAGAGGGCTTCCGCGAGTCCGCCGAGTTCCACATGGGCCACGGCGACCGGCTTCGCCGGATGGGCCGAGGCGGCGGCGCGCAGGGCGTCGGCGAGGTCCTCGTCGGTGCCCTGACCCTCACCGACCCGGGGGATCGCCGTGACGATCACGGCGTCGCAGGTGCGGTCGGCGAGGGCCCGGCCCAGCGCGTCCCGGAAGTCGTCGGGGGTGGCGGCGCGGTGCCGAGGTCCAGCGGCCCGAGCGGGCGCAGGCCCTCGGACAGGCAGGCGTCGTACGTGAGCAGGCCCAGCGACTCGGAGTTCCCGAGGATGGCGACCCGTGGCCCTTCGGGCAGCGGCTGACCGGCGAGCATGAGGCCCACGTCGACGAGTTCGGTGATGGTGTCGACCCGGATGACACCGGCCTGCCGCAGCAGGTCCGACACCGTGGCGTGCGGCAGCCGGGTCACGGGCACCGCGTGCCCGAGGGGTGCCACCCCGCTATGGCGGGCGCCCTGGACGACGACCAGGGGCTTGGTGGCGGCGGTGCGCCGGGCGAGCCGGGTGAACTTGCGCGGGTTGCCGATGGATTCGAGGTACATCAGGGCGACGTCGGTGTCGGGGTCGTCGTACCAGTACTGGAGCACGTCGTTGCCGGACACGTCCGCGCGGTTGCCCGCCGAGACGAACGTGGACACGCCGTGCGCGCCGGTCACGGCGCCGCCCCGGCGGTGCAGCCGGGACAGCAGGGCGATACCGATCGCGCCGGACTGGGCGAACATACCGATCCGGCCGGGCCTCGGCAGCTCCGGCGCGAGGGAGGCGTTGAGGCTGGTGGCCGGGGAGGTGTTGATGACGCCGAAGGCGTTGGGGCCGATGATCCGCATGCCGTACGAGCGTGCCTGGCGCACCAGGGCGCGCTGCCGCGCCCTGCCTTCCTCGCCCTGGTCGGCGTAACCGGCGGAGACCACGACGAGTCCTCGCACGCCGTGCGCCCCGCACTCGTCGACCACGGCGGGGACGTGTTCGGCGGGCACGGCCACGACGGCCAGGTCGACTCCGCCCGGGATGTCCGCGACGGACCGGTGGGCGGGTACGCCGTCGAGTTCCGCGAGGTCCTCGGGGAAGGCCCGGTTGACCGCGTGCAGGGGGCCGGTGAATCCGGCGGCGACCAGATTGCCGAGGAGGGTGCGGCCGACGCCTCCGGGAGCCCGTCCGGCGCCCACGACGGCGACGGAACCGGGGCGCAGCAGCCGCTGCACGGAGTGGGCCTCGGCGCGCTGTTCCCGGGCCCGCTGCACGGCGACGGACGCCTCCGTCGGCTCCAGGTCGAACTCCAGCCGGACCACGCCGTCCTCGAAGCTGCGCTTCTGCTGGTAGCCCGCGTCCGTGAAGACCTTGATCATCTTGGTGTTGGCGGGGAGCACCTCGGCGGCGAAGCGCCTGATGTCGCGTTCCCGTGCGACGGCGGCGATGTGTTCGAGCAGCGCGGAGGCCACCCCGCGCCCCTGGTGGGCGTCCTGCACCAGGAACGCGACCTCGGCCTCGTCGGCGGGGGCGGTCGCGGGCCGTCCGACGGCGTCGATGCGGTCGTAGCGCACGGTGGCGATGAACTCGCCGCCGATGGTCGCGGCGAGGCCCACCCGGTCCACGAAGTCGTGGTGGGTGAAGCGGTGCACGTCCTTGTCGGACAGCCTCGGGTAGGGCGCGAAGAAGCGGTAGTACTTCGATTCGTCGGAGACATGTTCGTAGAAGCTGACCAGCCGGTCGGCGTCATCCACGGTGATCGGTCTGATCCGGGCGGTGCCGCCGTCGCGCAGCACCACGTCGGCCTCCCAGTGCGCGGGGTACTCATGCCGGTCCGACGGGGTCTGCATGGGGCCAGCGTACGGGTCGCGCCCCGGTCGGGCGCGGGGCGGAGGCCGAGGGTTTCCGGCGGTCGGCGGAGCGGGCCGGGCGGGCCTCAGCGCGGGGCGCGAGGGGGTGCGGGGAAGGCTTGGGGGGCGGAGCGGAGGGGGTCCGGCGTGGATCTCCCGGCCGGGGGGCGACGCGGCCCGGGAGGGGCCCCGCAGGTGAGGCGGGCGCGGCCCGGGGGTGGCCCCTCAGGTGAAGCGGACACGGACACGCGGCCCGGTCGGCCCGGGGTCGGCGTACCCCGCTGTGGGACACTGGTCTAGACAACCATGCACAGCGAATCGCAACCTTGAGCACCCGAAGGGCATCACATGGCTGAGCGCCGCGTCAACGTCGGCTGGGCCGAGGGTCTCCACGCCCGTCCCGCCTCCATCTTCGTCCGTGCGGCCTCCGCTGCCGGCGTCCCGGTGACGATCGCCAAGGGCGACGGCGACCCGGTGAACGCCGCCTCCATGCTCGCGGTGCTCGGCCTCGGCGCCCAGGGCGGCGAGGAGGTCGTCCTGACATCCGGCGCGGACGGCGCGGACGCGGCGCTGGACCGGCTCGCGAAGCTGGTCGCCGAGGGTCTGGACGAGCTCCCCGAGACCGTCTGAACCGGGAGCGTGCGACCCCGGTCACGGTGAGCACAGGGCGATGTCCGCGACAGCGGGCATCGCCCTTTTCGTCGCCCTGCTGCCGCCCCAGCCCCGCCGGCACGCGTCCATAACCGCGCCACAAAAAATACCGACACCGATCGCACCATCAGGAATTCACCGGAAATGGGCACGGCGATTCCGCACCGTCGGACCGGATTCGCATTCTCACGGTCCATGTGAATACCGCTTCCGGAATTGCGCTTCCCTGTATAAGGCCGCTTTGTTACCGAAGGCCGCCTGTTGTGTGTACGGGATGTTGCGGATGCGGCGACAGCCGGGAGCGGTTGCGGGGCTCCGGGCGGCCCGGGACCCGCCGGTGGTACGCGGAGGCGGCGCGTTCGGTGTGCGCGGCCATCAGCGCGCGGGCCCGCTCGGCGTCACCACGGGCCACCGCGTCGACGATCGCGCCGTGCTCCGTCCAGGTCTCGGCGGGGTACGCGGCGGGCTCGACCACGTACATCCAGGCGATCTTGTGCCGCAGCTGGGTGAGCAGCGAGGTCAGGGGATGGCTGGCGGAGGCCTGGGCGAGGGTCTCGTGGAACCAGCCGTCCAGGGCCCGCAGATCGTCGCTGGTCCCGCTTCTGGCCCGGTCCTGGCCGAGCTTCACGAGTCCGCGCAGCACCTTCAGATGCGCGTCGGTCCGGCGCTGGGCCGCGCGGGCGGCCCCCAGCGGCTCCAGGAGCGCGCGGGCGTCCAGCAGGTCCGCGGCCTCCTGGACGGTCGGTTCGGCGACGCAGGCACCCGCGTGGCGCCGCGCCACCACGAACCCCTCCGCCTCCAGGGTGCGCAGCGCCTCGCGCACCGGGACGCGGGAGACACCGTAGCGGCGGGCGAGGACCTCCTCGGTGAGTCTGCTGCCGCGTTCCAGCGCGCCGCTGATGATGTCGTCCCGGATGGCCGTGCATACCGAGTGCGCGGGAATACGCATGACCGGACCTCCGCCTGAATCACCGCGAGTCGCGGTCGATCGCCGCTGATCCGGAGACTCTATTGCAGCGCGCGGCGATTTCCGACGGCGCACGGTATTCCGATGATGTTTTTGGACAACCGAAGCGGTACGGGACAGCGAAAAGCCCCGGCGTGGAGCCGGGGCTTTCGGGGGGTGCGCGACGGGAGGTCGTCCCTGTGCCCTCGTCCGTCACGTGCGCGCGCGTGGGGGGTGTGCGCCGGTCCTCGGGGCGGGTCCGCCGGACGCGCCCCGGGGGCCGGGCGGCGCGCTCAGAGGTTGACGCCGTGTCCGCGCAGATAGGCGAGCGGGTCGAGGTCGGAGCCGTAGTCGGCGGTGGCGCGGGCCTCGAAGTGGAGGTGCGACCCGGTGACGTTGCCGGTGGCGCCGGAGATGCCTATCTGCTGACCCGTGGTGACGGCCTGGCCGGCCTGTACGGCGACGGAGAGCAGATGCGCGTACTGGGTGTACGTGCCGTCGTGCATCTTGATGACGACGTTGTTGCCGTACGCGCCACCCCAGCCCGCCTCCACGACGGTGCCGTAGCCGACGGACTGCACGACGGTGCCGGTCTCGGCGTGGAAGTCGATACCGGTGTGGGTGCCCGAGGACCAGACGGCGCCGCCCGCGCCGTAGGACGTGGACACATGGCTGCCGGCGATCGGACTGACGAAGGTGTTCAGTCGCTTGCGCTCGGCCTCGCGCGCGGCGCGCTCCCGTGCCTCGCGCTCCTTCTTGGCGTCGGCCTCCGCCTGGCGCTTCTGCTCGGCGGCGCGCTGCTTGGCCTCCGCCTCGGCGTGCTCCTTGGCGGCGCTCTCCTGGGCCGCGATCTGCTGGGCGGTGGCCTGGGCGTCGATCTCGCCCGCGACCGCGTCGCCGATGGAGATGGTCTTGGTGAGGCCCGTGTCCTCAAGCGAGGTGTCCTCCGCGGCGAGCGCGGGGGAGGCGAGGGTACCGATGACACCGGTGGTGGTGAGGGTGGCGACGCCGGCGACGTTCGCGGTGGTCCGCGACATTCTGCTCGGACGGCGGTGCTTCCCGGTGGCGCGGGTGAACGCCATGGAGTGGGTGGTCCTTTCCTTCCTTCTCGCCTACCGGGTTAGCTGACGGGTTCGGAGCAGGAAGGTCTCCTACGGGCCCCCTCCGCGCGAGGCGACGGGCGTCCGATTCACCCCAGGGACGGTTGGGTCCCCGGCTCCCCTGGCTCGCGCCGTACGGGGACTCGGCGATGACTGCCCGCTGCCGCGGGTGCGGCGTACTGCACGACGAACAGCCGGACCGACGCTAAGGGGAGGATCTTTCGATCGACAAACGAATCATCGATTTTGTAGCGCACGCCACACCCGGGACGGGGCAGCGCACCGGTTTCAGGACAAAGGAGTCGTTGCCGGACGCGCCGGACCGGGGCGCGGTGGCCGGTTCCTGACGGCGGATGAGGCGGCGCCAGGGCGCGCGGGAACGCGGCACCGCCCCCACACACGCCCGTGGGGGCGGCGGTCGGAGGTGGCGGACCTGGATCCCGGCGACGGCCCCCACGCGTGTCCGTGGGGCGGCTCACGGCGGGGTACGACGGCCCCCGGCCGGTCGGACGGTCCGACCGGCCGGGGGCCGGGGTGACACGGAAAGCGGGCGGACTACTGGCCGCCGACCACGGTCACTTCACCGAGGCCGAGGGCCTTCACGGGCTCCTCGATCTGCGCCGCGTCCCCGACGAGGACGGTCACCAGACGGTCCACCGGGAAGGCGTTCACGACGGCCGCGGTGGCCTCCACGGTGCCGGTCGCGGCGAGCCGCTGGTAGAGCTGCGCCTGGAAGTCGTCCGGGAGCTCCTGCTCGACCTGGTCGGCGAGGGTGGCCGCGACGGCCGCGGCCGTCTCGTACTTGAGCGGGGCGACCCCGACGAGGTTCTGCACGGCGACATCCCGCTCGGGGTCCGTCAGGCCCTCCCGCGCGAGGGTGCGCAGGACCTTCCAGAGGTCGTCGAGCGCCGGGCCGGTGGAGCCCGTGTCGACGGAACCGGAGATGCCGAGCATCGCCGCGCCCGATCCGTCCGCCGTCGACCGCAGCACCTGCGCGAAGGCCCGCACCCCGTAGGTGTAGCCCTTCTCCTCACGCAGGACCCGGTCCAGCCGCGAGGTGAGGGTGCCGCCCAGGCAGTACGTGCCGAGGACCTGCGCGGGCCACACACGGTCGTGCCGGTCGGCGCCGACCCGGCCGATGAGGACCTGGGTCTGGACCGCTCCGGGACGGTCCACGATGAAGACCCGCCCGGTGTCGTCGGCGGACACCGGGGGCACGGGCCGGGGCTCGGCCTGACCGCCCGTCCAGGCGCCGAGGGTGTCCGTGAGGACCTCGTCCACGTCGACACCGGTGAAGTCCCCGACGATGACGGCCGTCGCGGTGGCGGGCCGCACATGCCGCTCGTAGAACGCGCGGACGGCCGCCGAGTCGATCGCCGAGACGGTCTCCTCGGTGCCCTGCCGCGGCCGGGACATCCGTACCTCGGCCGGGAAGAGCCGCTTGTACAGCTCCTTCGCCGCGCGGCGGGCCGGGTTGGCCGACTCGTGCGGGATCTCGTCCAGGCGGTTGCGGACCAGGCGCTCGACCTCGCTGTCCGCGAAGGCGGGCGCGCGCAGGGCGTCCGCGAGCAGCCCGAGGGCCTTCGGCAGCCGGGAGACGGGCACTTCGAGGGAGACCCGCACACAGGGATGGTCGGCGTGGGCGTCGAGGGTGGCGCCGCAGCGCTCCAGCTCCGCGGCGAACTCCTCCGCCGAGTGCTTGTCGGTGCCCTCGGAGAAGGCACGCGCCATGATGGTGGCGACACCGTCGAGTCCGGCCGGTTCGGCGTCCAGCGGGCTGTCGAGCAGGATCTCCACCGCGACGACCTGCTGACCGGGACGGTCGCAGCGCAGCACGGTCAGGCCGTTGCCGAGGGTCGCGCGGGTGGGCGCCGGGAAGGCCCACGGCTTGGCCTCGCCGGCCTGCGGCTGAGGATGGAAGTCCATGGTCACGGTGGGCTGGGTGGTCACTTGGCGGCCTCCTCGTCTGCGTGTCCGCCGGCCGCGGCGGCGGGTTCGGGGGTGTCGGCGGCCTCGTCCTGGTCGCCCTGGTCGGTGGGTTCGTACACGAGCACCGCGCGGTTGTCGGGGCGCAGCCGTGCCCCGGCGATCTCGCGGACCTCCTCGGCGGTGACGTCCAGCACGCGCTGGACGGCCGTCAGGGCGAGCTGCGGGTCGCCGAACAGCACCGCGTACCGGCACAGTTCGTCGGCGCGTCCCGCGACCGTCCCGAGCCGGTCCAGCCACTCGCGCTCCAGCTGTGCCTGGGCGCGCTCCATCTCCTCCGGGGTGGGCCCGTCCTGTGCGAAGCGGGCCAGCTCCTCGTCGACGGCGGACTCGATGTCCGGGACCTCGACACCCGCGGACGTCTTGACGTCCAGCCAGCCGAGCGAGGGGGCACCCGCGAGACGCAGCAGCCCGAATCCGGCGGCCACCGCGCTGCGGTCGCGGCGCACGAGGCGGTTGTACAGGCGTGAGGACTCGCCGCCGCCGAGGACGGTGAGCGCCAGGTCGGCGGCGTCGCACGCGCGCGTGCCGTCCTCCGGGAGCCGGTAGGCGGCCATCAGCGCGCGTGAGGGCACCTCCTCCTCGACGACCTCGCGCAGCTGCTCACCGATGGTGTCGGGCAGCGCGCCGTCCCGGGGGGCGGGCTTGCCGTCGTGACCCGGGATGGAGCCGAAGTACTTCTCGACCCAGGCCAGGGTCTCCTCCGGATTGATGTCCCCGACGACCGACAGCACCGCGTTGTTCGGCGCGTAGTAGGTGCGGAAGAAGGCGCGGGCGTCCTCCAGGGTCGCCGCGTCCAGGTCGGCCATCGAGCCGATGGGCGTGTGGTGGTACGGGTGGCCCTCCGGGTAGGAGAGGGCGGTGAGCTTCTCGAACGCGGTGCCGTAGGGCACGTTGTCGTAGCGCTGACGCCGTTCGTTCTTGACGACGTCACGCTGGTTGTCGAGGGACTCCAGGTCGAGCGCGGCGAGCAGTGAGCCCATCCGGTCGGCCTCCAGCCACAGCGCCAGCTCCAGCTGGTGCGCGGGCATGGTCTCGAAGTAGTTGGTCCGCTCGAAGCTGGTGGTGCCGTTGAGGGAGCCGCCGGCGCCCTGGACCAGTTCGAAGTGGCCGTTGCCGCCCACCTGCTTCGACCCCTGGAACATGAGGTGCTCGAAAAGGTGAGCCAGGCCGGTACGGCCCTTGACCTCGTGGCGTGAGCCGACGTCGTACCAGAGGCAGACAGCGGCGACCGGGGTCAGGTGGTCCTCGGAGAGCACCACCCGCAAGCCGTTGTCCAGGCGGTGCTCGGTCGCTGTCAGGCCGCCGGAGCCGGCCTGCGTGGCCGTGTGACCCATGGGCATGTACGTCCCTTCGATCGCGGAAACAGAAGAAGTTCCTGCCGGTTCTGCCACTGTATGCAAGCGTGCTGACACCTGGCGAAGTTCCCGGCCCGGCTACGCCGTGAGCGAGCGGCGCGGATCGTGCCGTCCCCGCCGCGCGCCGGCCGCGCGAGGCGGCGGAACACGTCGCCGGGGCCCGTCCGCGGGTCCGTCCGACGGCCGTCGCACACACCGTACGGACGGGTCGCGGTCCGCGTTGTCGGTGCGTCGGGCCACAATGGTCCGCGTCCGTTCCCGTTCGATGCCCTGGCACACACTGTGAAGGAGCCGCAGCAGCGATGGCCCGCCGCAGCACGAAAACCCCGCCGCCCGACGATTTCGAGGAGAAGATCCTCGACATCGACGTCGTCGACGAGATGCAGGGCTCCTTCCTTGAGTACGCGTACTCCGTGATCTACTCACGTGCCCTGCCGGACGCACGTGACGGTATGAAGCCGGTACAGCGCCGGATCGTCTATCAGATGAACGAGATGGGCCTGCGCCCCGACCGCGGCTATGTGAAGTGCGCCCGGGTCGTCGGCGAGGTCATGGGCAAGCTGCACCCGCACGGTGACGCGTCGATCTACGACGCGCTGGTGAGGATGGCGCAGCCGTTCTCGATGCGGGTGCCCCTGATCGACGGCCATGGCAACTTCGGTTCCCTGGGCAATGACGACCCTCCGGCCGCGATGCGGTACACGGAGTGCCGGATGGCCGACGCCGCCACGTTGATGACGGAGTCCATCGACGAGGACACCGTCGATTTCTCGCCGAACTACGACGGCCAGGAGCAGGAGCCGGTGGCTCTCCCGGCCGCCTATCCCAACCTCCTGGTGAACGGCTCGTCAGGGATCGCCGTCGGCATGGCGACGAACATGCCGCCGCACAACCTGGGCGAGGTCATCGCCGCGGCACGGCACCTCATCCGCTATCCGGGCGCCGACCTGGAGACGTTGATGAAGCACGTCCCGGGCCCCGATCTGCCGACGGGTGGCCGGATCGTCGGCCTCTCGGGGGTACGGGACGCCTACGAGACGGGGCGGGGCACGTTCAAGATCCGTGCGACCGTCTCCGTGGAGGCGGTGACGGCGCGCCGCAAGGGACTTGTGGTGACGGAGCTGCCGTTCTCGGTCGGTCCCGAGAAGGTGATCGCCAAGATCAAGGACCTGGTCGGGTCGAAGAAGCTCCAGGGCATCGCGGACGTCAAGGACCTCACGGACCGTGCGCACGGTCTGCGGCTGGTGATCGAGATCAAGAACGGCTTCGTCCCGGAGGCCGTCCTGGAGCAGCTCTACAAGCTGACGCCGATGGAGGAGTCCTTCGGTATCAACAACGTCGCCCTGGTGGACGGCCAGCCCCTGACCCTGGGTCTGAAGGAGCTGCTGGAGGTCTATCTGGACCACCGCTTCACCGTGGTGCGCCGCCGCAGCGAGTTCCGCCGCGCCAAGCGCCGCGACCGGCTGCATCTGGTGGAGGGTCTGCTGGTGGCCCTCGTCGACATCGACGAGGTCATCCGGGTGATCCGGTCCAGCGACAACTCGGCGCAGGCCAAGGAGCGGCTGATCGAGCGGTTCTCGCTGAGCGAGATCCAGACGCAGTACATCCTGGACACCCCGCTGCGCCGTCTGACCAAATTCGACCGGATCGAGCTGGAGTCCGAGCGCGACCGGCTGGACGCGGAGATCGCCGAGCTGACGCGCATCCTGGACTCGGACGCGGAGCTGCGCAAGCTGGTCTCCGGTGAGCTGGCGGCGGTGGCGAAGAAGTTCGGCACCGACCGGCGCACGGTCCTGCTGGAGTCCTCGGGCACCCCCGCGGCCACGGTGCCGCTCCAGGTCGCGGACGACCCGTGCCGTGTCCTGATGTCGTCCACGGGCCTGCTGGCGCGTACGGCCGACGGCGAGACGTCCTCGGAGGACGGCGGTCGCCGGGTGAAGCACGACGTGATCGTGTCCGCGGTGCCTGCCACCGCGCGCGGGGAGGTCGGCGCGGTCACCTCCACGGGGCGGCTGCTGCGGATCGCGGTGGTCGATCTGCCACAGCTTCCGGGCACCGCTTCGGCGCCCGTGCTGTCGGGCGGCGCGCCGATCGCCGAGTTCCTCACCCTGGAGGGCGACGAGACGGTCGTCTGTCTGACGACGCTCGACGAGGCGTCACCGGGTCTGGCGATCGGCACCGCCCAGGGTGTCGTGAAGCGTGTGGTGCCGGACTATCCGACGAACAAGGACGAGTTGGAGGTCATCGCCCTGCGTGACGGTGACCGGATCGTCGGGGCGGTGGAGCTGCGTACCGGCGAGGAGGATCTCGTCTTCATCACGGACGACGCGCAGTTGCTGCGCTTCCAGGCGTCCCAGGTGCGTCCCCAGGGCCGTCCCGCCGGAGGCATGGCGGGCATCAAGCTCACGGACGGCGCCAAGGTGATCTCGTTCACCGCGGTCGACCCCGCGGTCGACGCGGTGGTCTTCACGGTCGCCGGTTCACGCGGCACGCTGGACGACTCGGTGCAGACGACGGCGAAGCTGACGCCGTTCGACCAGTACCCGCGCAAGGGCCGTGCCACGGGCGGTGTGCGCTGCCAGCGGTTCCTGAAGGGCGAGGACTGTCTGAGTCTGGCCTGGGCGGGCGCGGCGCCCCCCCGCGCGGCGCAGAAGAACGGCACTCCGGTGGACATGCCGGAGCCGGACCCGAGACGGGACGGTTCCGGACTGCCCCTCGGCAGGACGGTCTCGGTGGTCGCGGGCCCGGTGTGACGGCGCCACGCGCGCGTGGCGCCTTCGGGTGCCCCGCGCGCGTGCGGACGGTTTCGGGGCGATGGTCCCGACGGTGACCGCGATGCGCGGGTGCCGCGCGTGCGGACGGTTCAGGGGCGGGCGGTGTCCGCGGTGTCCACCCCGCGGTGAGTCACCCGTCGCCGTACGGGTCGCCCAGTTCGGCGGGGTCGGCGGGGTCGTCCTGGCCGGACCCGTCCCCGTCGGGTTCCGGCTCGGGGACGTAGCGCAGCACTCCCCACATGACGTGCTCCTCGACGGCGCCTTCCGCGTCGCCGAGGGGACACAGGTCCAGCCGGGCGCGCAGTTCCCCGGTGTCGATGCCGGAGCCGATGAGGACGAGCTGGGTGAGCCGCCGCGCGTCGGACGGCCAGGGCTCGGGGGTGAAGCGCAGGAAGCGGCCCACCGCGTGGACGGCGTACCGGTTGCGCGGATCGGCGGCCCCGAAGTCGACATATCCCTTGATCCGGTACAGCCCGTCCGGCCTGCTGTCGAGGAAGTCCAGCAGCCGTCGCGGGTGCAGGGGCCGGTCGGCGGTGAAGGACACCGTCTCGTAGCCGGTGTGGGGATGCGCCGCCGGGTGTCCGTGACCCGGTGCGGCCTCCTCGCAGCCGTCACCGGCGAGCGCGGCGAGGTCGTCGAAGGTCAGCTGTCCGACGCGTTCACGGACCGCCTTGGGGTCGAACAGCAGCTCGGGGTCGACCCGCCCGTGGACGGAGGTCACCACGGCCGCGCCGTCGACGAGCCCCCGGACCGTGCCCAGCACCCTGCCCAGCGCCCCGTCGTCCACCCGGTCGGCCTTGTTCACGACCACGAGGTCGGCGATCCGCAGATGCCGGTCGAGCTCCGGATGGCGTTCGCGGGTGGCGTCGAACTCGACTGCGTCCACGACCTCGACGAGCCCTCCGTACACGATCCGCCGGTTGTCGCTGGCGAGGACCATCCGGACGAGTTCCTGCGGTTCGGCGAGGCCGCTGGCCTCGATGACGATGATGTCGATCCGGGCGGCGGGGCGGGTGAGCCGTTCCAGATAGGCGTCGAGTTCGCTGACGTCGACCGCGCAGCACAGACAGCCGTTCCCGAGGGACACCGTGGAGTCGCCGAGCCGGCCGGCCACCGCCATCGCGTCGATCTCGATGCTGCCGAAGTCGTTGACGATCGCTCCGATGCGGCTTCCCCCGCTGGTGTGGAGCAGATGGTTCAGGAGGGTGGTCTTGCCCGACCCGAGGAAGCCCGCGAGGACGACGACCGGGATCTGCTGCTGACTCAACGCGCGCTCTCTCCTGCTGCTCGGGCCACTGCTGCTCGGGCCACGCACGCTCGCACGCACGCGCTGGAGCCCTTCCGGCACGGCCGGGGCACCTGGGACCGGCCCGGCCCCAGGGCGGGACCCGGCCCGGTCCCAGGATACGAGGGCGCCCGGACACTCCCGGTCGCCCGTCGGCCTCCGAGCGGGCCAGGGCCACGTCCCGCGCGCGGGACGTCACCGACGGGGAGCGACCGCGCCCGGAAGTCCCCGTCGAGCACGTCAGGTTAGGCTCACCTCTGTGAGTACGTGCGCAACCGCTTCGCGGAGCTCCGACGAACCGCTGGCCGGCACCGCGGCCACGGCCCGGACCTGGCTGCTGCTCGAACAGCCCGGTCCCTGGGGCGCCAAGGCGCTGACGGCGAGCCATCTGGACCCGGCGGTGGGGCGTGCCCTGGAGTCGGCGGCGGAGGGCACCGGGGTGCGGATCGCGCTGATCCGCAGGCCGGGCAGGCACGCGGACCGTCACACGGACGGCACCCGCCGGGTGTACGCCGCGCACACCGTGCCGGGCGGGACCTGGCTGCGGGAGGCCGACATCGACGACCCGGCGCGGCTGCTCGGCCTGGACCTCGGGGCGCTCGGCGCGGGCGACGCCGACGGCTTCGACCGGGCGCTGGGCGGGCGGGCGCACACGGGCGCCCCCCTGGTCCTCGTCTGCACCAACGGCAAGCGGGACCGCTGCTGCGCCCTGCTGGGGCGCCCGCTCGCCCAGGAGCTCACCGACTCCGGTGAGCGCGGCGTCTGGGAGGTCACCCACCTCGGTGGGCACCGTTTCTCGCCGACGCTGCTGGTGCTGCCGTACGGCTACGCGTACGGCAGGGTCGAGGCCCCGCTCGTCAAGGAGATCCTGGAGGCCGTCACCGACGGCCGGATCGTGACGGAGGGCTGCCGGGGCGGCTCCGCGTGGGAGCGTCCGGGCCAGGCGGCGGAGCTGGCCGTCCGCAAGGCGGCCCAGGAGGCCGCAGCGGGCGTTCTGAGCGTCGAACGGACCGAGGGGGCCGCTCCCCGCTGGGAGGTCTCCGTTCGGCACGTGGACGGCCGTACGTGGCGTGTCACGGTCGCGCGGGGGGCGTCCCTGCCCGCCCGGCCGGAGAGCTGCGGGGCCGCCCTGGCGACCCCGGCGCGTATGGACGTCGTCGCGGTACGTGAGCTGGTCACCGCCGTGGAGGGCTGAACGGCGCGCCGCCGAAGGACCCAGCACAGCAAAGCCACGAGATCCGCACCACAGGGGCTTCGACTGGGACGCCCGCGCCCCGTACCGTTCGTACGCATGAGCCCGTCCCCCCCCGTCCGACGCCTGCGTCTCGGTCTGCCCCGCCGGGTCTTCTCGCAGGTGCTCCTGATGCAACTGGCGATCGCCGGCGGAGTCGTGGTGCTCGCCACCGGCCTGTTCCTCGCGCCCCTCAGCAACGAGCTGGACGACCAGGCCATGCAGCGCGCCCTGGCGATAGCGCAGACCACCGCGGCCCAGCCCCAGATAGCCGCGGACATGAAGACCTCGCTGCCCACGGTCGACGGTCCGGTGCAGGCGGTCGCGGAGCGCATACGGCACGCGAGCGGCGCCGAGTACATCGTGATCATGAACATGGACGGGGTCCGCTGGTCGCACACCGACACCCTCCAGATCGGCAAGGTCGTCTCCACGGACCCCAGCGTCCCGCTCGCGGGCCGGGAGATCATGCAGATCGACAACGGCACCCTGGGCCGCTCCGCGCGCGGGAAGGTGCCGCTGCGTGACGCGAGCGGCGACATCATCGGCGCGGTGTCAGTCGGCATCGAGTACGACAGCGTCCGGGCGCGGCTCTTCCACACGATCCCCAGCCTGCTCGCCTACGCGGGCGGGGCGCTGGCGGTCGGGGCGCTGGCGGCGTACCTGATCTCCCGGCGGGTGCAGAAGCAGACCAGGGACCTCGCCTTCTCGGACATCTCCGCGCTGCTCGCGGAGCGCGAGGCGATGCTGCACAGCATCCGCGAGGGTGTGGTGGCCCTGGACCGCGGCGGCCGCATCCGGCTGCTCAACGACGAGGCGCAGCGGCTGCTGGGCCTCGGCACGGAGGTCGTCGGCAAGTCGCTGGACTCGGCGCTGGGCCCGGGCCGCACCACCGATGTCCTCGCGGGCCGGGTGACGGGGACGGACCTGGTGACCGTGCGGGGGCAGCGGGTGCTGATCGCCAACCGGATGCCCACCGACGACGGCGGCGCCGTGGCCACGCTGCGTGACCGTACCGAGCTGGAGCAGCTCGGCCGCGAGCTGGACTCCACCCGTGGTCTCATCGACGCGCTGCGCGCGCAGGACCATGAGCACGCGAACCGTATGCACACCCTGCTCGGGCTGCTGGAGCTGGAGATGTTCGACGAGGCCGTCGAGTTCGTCGGGGAGGTCGCCGGGGCCCACCGGGTGACCGCCGAGCAGATCACGGAGAAGATCCACGACCCGCTGCTGGCGGCCCTGCTGGTCGGCAAGGCCACGGTCGCGGCCGAACGCGGTGTGACGCTCGCGGTGTCCCCGGACACCTCGCTGCCGGACCGGCTGATCGACCCGCGTGGGCTGGTCACCATCGTGGGGAACCTCGTCGACAACGCGCTGGACGCCTCGTCCGGATCGCCCCACGCGCGCGTGGAGGTCGTGCTGCGGGCGGAGGGCCGGGCCGCGGTGCTGCGGGTGCGGGACACCGGTCCCGGTGTCCCGCCCGAGCAGCGGGAGACGATCTTCATGGAGGGCTGGACCACCAAGAAGATCCCCGCGCGCGGCAAGCGCGGCATCGGTCTGGCGCTGGTGCGCCGGCTGGCCGAGCGGCAGGGCGGCGGCGCCGAGGTCGGCGAGGGCCCGGACGGCGGCGCGGAGTTCATCGTGCGGCTGCCGGAGGCCCTGTCGGAGGCACCACTGGCGAGCGCGGAGGAGGTGCGGTGATCGCGGTCCTGGTGGTGGACGACGACATCCGGGTGGCGGACGTCAACGCGGCGTACGTCGAGAAGATCGCCGGTTTCCGGGTGGCGGCGAAGGCGCACAACGCCGCCGAGGCGCTGCACTGCGTGGAGACCGACGAGGTCGATCTGGTGCTGCTCGACCACCATCTGCCCGACGAGACCGGGCTGGACGTGGTCCGCAGACTGCGGGAGCGCGGCCATGAGACCGACGTGATCATGGTGACGGCCGCCCGGGACGTGGGCACCGTGCAGGCGGCGATGCGGCTGGGCGCTCTCCAGTACCTGGTGAAGCCGTTCGCGTTCTCCGGGCTGCGGACCAAGCTGGAGGCGTACGCGGCCCTCCAGCGCACCCTCAGGGGCGGCGGCGAGGCCGAACAGGCGGAGGTGGACCGGATCTTCGGCGCGCTCACGGTGTCCGCCGAACCCGAACTCCCGAAAGGCCACTCCCCCACCACCGCGGAACTGGTGCGCAGGGTGCTGATGTCCGCCGAAGGACCGGTGTCCGCACAGGAACTCGCCGACAGCACCCAGTTGAGCCGGCAGACGGCCCAGCGCTACCTCAAACTGCTGGAGCGCGCCGGGCGGGTCCGGCTCAGTCTGCGGTACGGGGACACGGGCCGCCCCGAGCACCGGTACCGGTGGGCCACCCGGGGGTGAGCCCCCGCGCGGCGGGGGAAGTGGCGCGGGGGCTCACGTGGCGGGCCCGAGCGGTCGCGGCGCGCGGTGCGCGGCGGTCTCGTACGGGCCTTGCGGGCGGCGCACCTCGTACGGTGCGGCGCCGCGTCGGTGGCCGGGGTTCAGCCGTCGGTGGTGGCGGACCGGGCCCCGGTCGTGGTGCCGAAGTCGGCGGGCAGGGTACGGCCCGAGCGCCGGTTCACGGGCGCTTCACGGCGTTCCGCCTCGTCGACGGTCGTCCCCACATGACGCGGGGTGCGGGAGCCGTCGTCGCCGACACCTCCGCCGCTGACCGATGAGAGCCCCACGAGTGCGCCCAGCGCCATCATCCCCGCACCGGCGGCCGACGCCCATCTGGTGGTGTCCCGCATGCGCATCACGTCCTTGTGAGATGAAACGGCCTCAGAGCCCCGCCAGGGGCCTGGGGTTCTTCGGTCCGCCCCGGAGGACGGATGCGGTCTCGGAGGCCCGCAGCGGGGCGTACAGCGCGACTGTGGACACAAAGCCGGGCGGGGGCCGGGAACCGGAACGGGACGGGCGGCGGACCGGAGTACGGTCGACCGGCCGTCGGCCGCCCACGAGCGCCCGCCACGATGCGAGCCGCTCACGGGTTCACGCTCCCGTGACGGAAGAGCGGTCCGTCACCCCGGCGTCGGGGGCGGTGCCCCGTCGTCGGGTCGCGCTCAGGGTTCGGTGCCGGGCTCAGCGGTCCTCGACCACCGTGGCGTCCGGCCCCTCGGGGCACCTCCGCTTCCCGGCTCCGGGCAGCGTGCCGCGCGAGGACTCCCCGCCCGCGGTCCGTGACCCGGTGGCCCGGTTGGTTTCTGTGCTCATGGCCCGGCACGGTAAGTGCGATGTGCGTCGCAGTGCGATCCTTGTGCGCGCTGGCCCATCTTCTGATTGCAAACCCCTGTTGTGCTCATTTTGCGCGCGCTAGAACACGAAGCCTCACCATGGGCTTAACCAGAAAGGCCCGGTCGATGATTGACGTCCTGGTCGTGGACGACGATTTCCGAGTCGCAGAGATCAACGCCCGCTACGTGGCCAAAGTCCCGGGCTTTCGTGTGGTCGGTCGCGCCCACGACGCCGCCCAGGCGCTCGCCACCGTGGAACGCGAGCAGATAGACCTCGTCCTGCTCGACCACTACCTCCCGGACCGGACCGGGCTGTCGCTGGTGCAGCACATGCGTCAGCTCGGCCATCGCACCGACGTCATCATGATCACGGCGGCGAGCGATGTGACCACCATCCAGGACGCCATGCGGCTCGGCGCCCTGCACTACCTGGTGAAGCCCTTCACGTTCGACGCGCTGCGCAGCCGCCTGGAGGCGTACGCCGCCCTGCGCCGCACGGTCGACCGGGTGGGCGGCAGCGGGATGGCCGCACAGGAGCAGGTCGACCGGATCTTCGGCGCGCTGCGCACGACCACGACGACCCCGCCCCAGGGGCTGCCGAGCG